>NZ_JBVIPU010000017.1:0-37212 GCF_055577645.1 Streptomyces sp. NPDC033180
AGGAAGATGATCCGCGGGTTGCCGACCAGGGTCATGGCGATGTCCAGGCGTCGTTTCATGCCGCCGGAGTAGGTGGAGGCGGGCTTCTTGGCGGCTTCGGTGAGATCGAACCGTTCGAGCAGCTCGGCGGCGACCCGCCGTCCTTCGTGCTTGGGCAGGTGGTGCAGGTCGGCCATGAGGAGCATGTTCTCCTCGCCGGTGATCAGACCGTCCACGGCCGAGAACTGACCGGTGACACCGATCGCGGCACGCACGGCCTGCGGTTCGGCGGCCAGGTCGTGGCCGCCGACGTGCAGATCCCCGCCGTCGGCGGTGATGAGCGTGGAGAGGATCTTCACGGCGGTGGTCTTGCCCGCGCCGTTCGGCCCGAGCAGCGCGAAGACGGACCCTGCTGGGACGGTGAGATCGATGCTGTTGAGGACGGTCTTGTCGCCGTACGACTTGTGCAGACCAGTGGCGATGATGGCAGCGGTCGGTGGGCGTCCACCACCCTGCCGGGACGCGATATCAGTCGTGGGCATGACAGAAGAAGACATGTGGCCCTCCCGTTTGAAGGCAGTAGGTACAAGGGCTGAAGCTTGAAGGTCGGAGGTCGAAGTGCGTCGTGGCTGAGGTGGGCCAGGACGGGGCTCGCGGACACGGCGGAGCACGTGATCACCGCAGCGAGCGGCATGCGCACGAAGTTGAAGTGCGGTCAGGCGCCGACGGGTGGCACTCACTCCAGAAGCTGGATCACTGCCTCCGCCCCTGCTCCCACCCCAGATGGCCGGAGAAGAACCGGCTCGAGACCGTGGCGTCGTCGACGGTCGGCAGCACTGCCGACGCCATGATGTTCATGCACTGAGCTCCTTCCGCGCAGCCGTCTGTCCTCACGGAACAGCATCGGCAACGCGGGACGGCAGATCAACGTCGTATCCTGCAACGACACTTAACACAGCGGTTCATGATGCGGGGGCGTGGAGCGTGGAGTTGCGGGAGATAGAGATCTTCCTGGCCCTGGCGGAGGAACTGCATTTCGGGCGCACGGCCGACCGATTGCACGTCACCCCGGCCCGCGTCAGCCAGGCCATCAAGAAGCAGGAACGCGTCATCGGCGCCGAACTGTTCAAGCGCACCAGCCGCAACGTCCAACTGACCCCCATCGGCGCGCAGCTCAGGGACGGCCTCGCCGTCGGCTATCAGCACATCCAGGAGGCGCTGGCCGCCGCGAGCGCCGCCGGGCGGGGGATCACCGGGGAGCTCCACATCGGCTATGCCACCGCGTGGTGCGGGAATCTCATCGTGGCGGCCGCCGACACCTTCCGCGCCCGCCACCCGGACTGCCGGATCCACATCTACGAGTCCCCCCTGCTCGAACCGCTCGGCCCGATGCGCGACGGCAGTCGCGATCTTCAGCTCATCGAGCTGCCGATTGACGAGCCCGACATCGTCAACGGTCCAGTCCTCTTCACTGAGCCTCGCGCGCTGATCGTCCCCGCCGACCACCCCTTCGCCGAGCGGGAGACGGTCTCCCTTGAGGACCTCGCCGAGGCCCCCCTGATCACCATCACCGGCCAGCCCCAGTACTTCCTCGACCTCCACTACCCCCACCGCACACCGCAGGGCCGCCTCATTCCCCGCGGCCCGTCGACCACCGCCTGGCAGGACGTGCTCACCATGGTCGGCGCGGGCAAGGGGGTTTCCCCCACCAGCGCACGCGCGGCGCACTACTACTCCCGCCCGGACATCGTCTACGTGCCCTTCAGCGACGCCCCTCCGGTGGAGTACGGCCTCCTGTGGCCGGCCGCGGCGAACACCCCGAGGCTGCGCGCTTTCGTCGAGACCATCCTCGAAACGGCCGCCTTGGCATCACTTCGTGGTGAGTGATGGAAGAAGTCAGCGTGGACAGTGAGCCGGATGGGGCTCGGGAGGCCGTGAGGTTGCTGTTGCGCCCCATCTGCTCCTGTTTCATCCCACGAGGCACCGCACTCCGAATGCTTCAGCTTCGACCCCGCGAGCCCTGCCGGGCCATCCATACCTGTCGCCTCCTGGCATTCGGCACCCCCCGCACACAACCTTCGCGACCTGCTCGACGCGATCCTCCACGCAGCCCGCACCGCCATCCCCTGGCGCTATCTCCCGCACGGCCATCCGCACTGGAACACCGTCTACGACTATTTCGGTCGGTGGGCACGCGACGGCATCTTCGAGCAGCTCAACGCCCTGCCGCGGAGCCGTGTCCGCGAGGAAGAAGGCCGCAGAACCGGAGCCGACCGGCCTGTGCGACGGCTGGTCCGACCGCGGCTACCTCGTCGACCACGCCGCCTGCCTCGGTATCGACCTCGACTGTTGTGCATGGGCTGCATGGTGACGTCGGCGTGCGGCTTGGCTCGTCAGTGGAGGCGGCTCCAGGGCTTGCCGCAGATGAGCTTCTTGCCGGGGCTGACGCACGAGGTCTCGTACACACGGCCGTCAGTGGTAATGGCCTTGATCCAGACGGACTGGCCCTGCTCGCTGAGAGTGATGTCGCAGGCGCGTGCCGGGTAGCCCTTGTTGTCGGACAGTTTCTGCCACACGACGGTCTTGGCCTTCTCGTCCCAAGCGCCGGCGTAGGCGTGGCCGTCGGTGATGACGACGGTGTGCTCCTCGTTCTTGTTGGGAGCGTAGGAGTCGATGGCCTGGCAGTTCGGGCCGCCGTGGTGAGGTCCGGCGGCAGCATGCGCCGGCGAGGCGAGGGCGGCCAGCGCCAGGACGAACGGGGCCGCGATGCCGACGGTGCGGTGCGCGTTGAAGGTCATAGTTCCTCTTTGCCGATCGGGAGGTGGTGCCCGGGGAAAGTCGCAGGCCCGGGCCCCTTTCATCGGCGGCCGGTGACCGCCCCTGGAGACCGCCGGTGTAATGATCACCCTTTTGCCGTACGACCCGTCCTGGGTGGGCGGGCGACTCGTTCCGCGGCACGCTCTGTTGATCAATGTTCTCGGCGGCACGTCTGTCCGCACGGGCGCGCTGGCGCCCACCCGCCCCTGTCGTTCGCTGACTACTTGGCGTCTCGGGCTGGGAGATCCGATTCTGGGAGAGCCTCCTAGGCTGCTGACTTCCGGACTCGGGGATGCGACGGCGAGCGGAGCGGAAC
Organism: Streptomyces sp. NPDC033180; assembly: GCF_055577645.1. NCBI lineage: Bacteria > Bacillati > Actinomycetota > Actinomycetes > Kitasatosporales > Streptomycetaceae > Streptomyces > Streptomyces sp. NPDC033180. Next base: position 3,113 of record NZ_JBVIPU010000017.1, read on the forward strand.
GACCGGCTGCGAGCCGGGCCCGACCGAGCCGCAACCCGCGTCGCTCCTCGACAACGTCATCCTCGTCGTCGACGTCGACAAGGATGGCGTCGATGTCCAACAGGTGGGACACCCTGCCTCGGGCCGGGTGTCGTCAACCGTGAGCCCGTCTCAGGGTGCGGGAGGCGAACGATCGACGTGACTGGGAGGAGCGGCGCGGGCCCGGTTTCAGCAGTCGGGGTGCCCTGCTGATCATGTGCAGTCTTCGGTGGGCTTGTGCTTGTGGAGAAGGAAGTCGAGGAGTGCTCTGGTGACGCAGGGGTTCCCGGTGAGGGTGATGCCGTGTTCCTTGCCTTCGACGGTCAGCAGGGGAACGTGGAGACGCTTGGCCACGTGCTGGGCTTCGGTGAGAGTGGTGCGTGGGTCGTGCTCAGTGTTGATCAGGAGGGCGGCAGGTGGCGTTCCGGGGGCGGTCGGGGTGTCCAGCGGGCGGTCGGGGCGGGGCCACCGGGGGCATGCGAGGTAGTCGTGGACGCTGCCGTCGTTGCCTGTTTTCCTGGCGAGCTTGGAGAAGCGGCGCAGGAGTTCGCCGGTCGTCTTTGGCCAAGAGGCGTCGTTGCAGCGGATGGCGATGCCTGCGGTGCCGCCTTGAGCGGCGCCGAACTCTTTGCTCAGAGCCTTCGGCCAGCCTTGGGCCGCGAAGTCTTCCAGCGGCCGGGTGTCGCCGGGGTCGGCGTTGGCAGCGGCCACCGCCTGGGCGAAGCGTTTCCACTCTTGTGGTTGGTAGCCGGCAAACTTGGCCGCGGTTCTCACGGTGTTGGCTCGTGTCTCGTCATGTGAGCCAAGGTGGGCGGCGTCGACTGTTCTACCGATGGGGTCGGGGGCGACTGGACACTGCTCGGGTCGGGCACTGCACCAAGGGGCGAAGCCGCCGCCCAGAGACAGCTGGAGTTCACTGGCCAGGCGCTCTTCCTCGGTGCCCTCGCTCTGCAGTTCATCCACCGGGATGGCGTCCTGCGCGGCCAGGAGGGCTCCGTCCTTGGGCGCGTCGATGACCCCGTCCAGCACGGCCGCGCGCACCCGGCGGGGATGGCGCTCCAAGTAGGCCTGTGTGATGAGCGTGCCATAGGAGACCGTCAGCATGCTGATGGTCTCCTCGCCCAATGCGCCCCGCAGGGCGTCGACATCGTCGACGACCTGACGCGTGCCCAGGTGGCCGATCAGGCCTCCCTCCTTGGCCCGGCATTTCTTCGTCCAGTCCACTGCGGCGCTGTCGATGACGTTGACTGCTCGCTGGGGCAGCTTGGCCACGTCCGTCACGCCGTTGACACGGTCGAATTCCTTGGGCATCTCGCCGCAATCGACGCGGGCACTGCGCCCGACACCCCGCGGGTCGAAACCGATCAAGTCGAAACGCTGGGCCAGTTCAGCGGGCAGGAGAGGGCTGGGGACATACCGCCCTGTGTTGCCGGGGCCGCCGGGGTTCCACAGCAGCGCTCCGATGCGTCGCGACGGCTCGCTCGCCGGGAGGCGAGCGACAGCCATGCCGATCTGTTGTCCTTCGGGACGGTTCCAGTCCAGGGGAACGGCGAGCGTCGAGCACTGACGTGTCTTCTGCCCCGGCAGGGGGCAGGCCCGCCAAGCCAGCTCCGGCGGTGGCTCGGGGGCCGCCATCCTGCCGGTGCAGCCCCCCGCCACAAGTACGGCGACGAGGAGGGCGCCCCCCACTTCAACTTTCCACCCATAGCGGCGCATAAGAGGACACTAGGATCACTTCGGGTGGCCTGCAGCCCGGGCGCGCACAGCGGACGCGTTCCCGAAGCGGACCGTGCCGAGGTGAACCGTGACGACCGGCCCTCGCCGAGCGCTCTCCAGCGTCTTCGCCGGTGGCTTTCGCTCGTCAGCCGCAGCGTTTGCCGTTCTGTGGTGTTTTGCCGTGCAGGAGATAGTCGTTGACGGTGGCGTCGATGCACGCGCTGCCTTGGGTGTAGGCGGTGTGGCCATCTCCGTCGTAGGTGAGCAGGACCCCCGAGTCCAGCTGGCCGGCCAGTGCCTTCGCCCATGCGTGTGGGGTGGCGGGGTCGCGGGAGGCGCCGATGACCAGGATCGGGTCGGCGCCTTCAGCCTCGATGCGATGCTGGCCGCCGGTTGCCTTGACCGGCCAGTAAGTGCAGTCCAGCCCCTCCCACGCTCCCACCCGGCCGAAGCGTGGGGAGGCCTTCTCGAAAGCGGGCAGGGCAGCCTTGACGCTCTGAGGGTCGGCGAAGGCAGGCGGCTGGTCCAGGCAGCGGACCGCGATGTTGCTGTCATCCGGGTTCTCGGCTTCACCGGAAAGCTTCACCAGACCGGAGCCATCACCTTGCTCCGCGGCCTGCAGCGCCGTGCGCAGGTCAGGCCAGGAACTCGCATCGCCGAGCGCGGACTGCACCCCCGCGAAGGCGTGCAGCTCATCCAGCGTGCTGCCGCCGTCCTTGGCGGGCATGGGCTTGTCCTCCACTCTCCTCATCAGTGCGTCAAGCCGGGTCCCGACCTCCTTGACTGACGAGCCCAGAGGGCATCCGGAACGCTTCACACAGTCGCCGGCGAAGGAGTCGAAGGCCACATTGGAAGCGTGCGCCTGTACCCGCATCTTCTCCCGGGCGTCCAGCGTCGGGTCCATGGCGCCGTCCAGGACGAGCCGGCCGACGCGCGAAGGGAATAGGCCGGCGTACGTGGCGCCCAGCAGTGTTCCGTAGGACTTGCCGACGTAGTGCAGCTTGTCGTCCCCGAGCAGCGCACGCAGCACGTCCATGTCCCGTGCCGCTTCGACGGTGCTGATATGCGCCAGCAACTCGCCACCGTTCTTCTTGCATGCCGCGGCGAAACTCTTGGCCGCCTTCACTACTCCGCTGATCTCGGCCGGGGTGTCGGGAGTCGGATCGTGCGCGTACTCCTTGCCGCACTTGACCGGATGGCTGTGGCCCACCCCCCGAGGGTCGAAGGCGACCATGTCGTAGCGGGCACGGACCGGCGCCGGATAGCTGGAGGCGGCTGCCTGCTGCAGGTAGTCGACCGCGGAGCCTCCGGGTCCGCCGGGATTGACCAGGAGCGAGCCGATACGGTCACCGGCCGTCGCCTTCTTCCTCGACACCGCGATGCGGACCTCTTCCCCCGCACGCGGGCGTTCGTAGTCCAGTGGAACCCGCATCGTGGAGCACTCAAAGCCTGCCTGGCCCGCGCAGTCGTGCCACCGCAAGCGCTGCTCGTAATAGGTGTGCAGCGGCTCGGGAATCTGCTCGGTGAGGGGGGCCAACGTCAGCACGGCAGAGGGTGAGGGGGTGCCCTCGGGGGGAGCCGTGGAGGCACATCCAGACACTACGACCAACGTCAGAGCCAGGAACGCGGTGGCCTTACCGGGCTGAGTGGCAGACCGGGTGAGACTTCGCAGGGGCATGGATCCTCATTCCTGTCGTACACCAGCCCCCTCTCACGAACAGTACTTGTGTGGATGCAACCTGTTGTGCCGCCGGCCTGACGCCCACAAACCACTGCCCCACACGCCGAATGTGAGTGAGGACTGGCCCAGGAACTTCTCCTGGATCGGGCTGATGCTCGCACCGGCCGTCGGGCTCACGGCCACCCTCGTCCTCAGGAAGAACGCCCAGGCCGCCAGAAACCCCGACTCGGCCCCACCCGGTCCAGCCGGCGCGGGAAAAGTAGGTCGTCGGGCACCTGAGCGTGCTACTTGGTGAATGACGGCAGACAGCGCTCTTCAGTTGCGCAACCCCACGGGCCAGGCAACGCCGGGCGCCCGGCGTTGCCTGGCCCGTGGGTTCGGCCGTGGGGATTCTGAGGGCGCCGCGCACCGGAGGTTGTCACCCTGGCTGGTCACCTTCGACACACGGCTGGGTCTGCTGGTTCGAAAGGATGGGGACTTCAACGTTCAGGTTGGGCACGATGCCCAGGATGCTTCCGACGTTCTGCTTGGCCGGGATCCCAGCGCAAGGCTTGTGCGACGGTTCCTCGGCCGCGGCGGCCGGAGCGGCTACTCCTAGCGCGCCGACAGTGGCCAGGCCCAGCGCGATCAGGGCGATGCGGACTCGCATGGCTTCTCCTTCGGAAAAGGGCAGGCCACATCCCTGCCCTGTGATCCATTCACTCCCAGGGGGCAGCCCCTCCCAAACGTGACCTCGTCCGTCTGAGCTTGTAGAGGGGCTCGGCAGATGCGTGAGGATGCCCGTCGAGTGCTGACGAATGCGCGATCCGCACATCGTTTTGGCAGCAGGTCAGAGGGGTCGTGGTACTGGGCTCGGCCGGGTGGGTCGTCTGGTCATGAGCGTGACGGCGGCCCAGGTGATCCGGGTCTCGGAATGCTGGACGAGGTGTTCGTAGCTGGTACGGCCCAGAAGGAAGCGAGTGCAGTGCGGCGAACGAGTCGGTAGCGATCGAGGACGCACACCGTCCGAACCACGCCCTGGCGGCAGCGCAGTACCTCACGAAGTAGCCGGGGCGGCAACCAGCGTCCGGGCACAGAAGGATCGGCCACGGCCAGGGACTTCTTCGGCGCCGGCGGCACCCCCATCCCGGACAGTACCGCCGGAGCATCACGCCAAAGGCCATACCCCCAGCGTCCAACCCGCTGGCTCCGGCGAGCAGAGATCTCAAACAGTCACTCAGCCACGGCCTGACGGCACTTGGCCTGTCGTTCATCACGCCCCATGGAACAGGATCGAACAGGCTCTAGGCCGGTCGTAGGGTTACGACGCCAGTGATGACTGCTGTCACGAGTTGGCCGACGGCTGCGGTGGTCGGCGGGCCGGGGTCGCGGTCCGCGAACAGAAGATGCCCGCCACCGACCAGGGAGAGGGTGAGGGAGTCGATGTCTGCGTCGGGTGCGACGCGGCCCAACTCCCGCTCGTCGACCAGATAGTGGGAGATAGCCGTCGTGGCCTGGGCGAGGATCGCGATTCCGCCTGCGGGCATGGCTTTTCGCAGTCGTGCGCGCAGCTCGTCCCGGAAGGTGATGAGCGGGATGATCGCCACCGGAATCGGCCCGAACAGGGTGGTGAGCGCGGCGGTGAGGTTGTCGGCCACCGTGCCGGTGCCGGCGGACTCGCGCAGCGCGCTCGCCTGTACCTCGAGCTGCGCGGCCCGGTCGAGCACGAGGTCGGTGAGGAAGGCGTCGAAGTCGGTGAAGTGCCGGTGCAGGACGCCTTTGGCGTAGCCCGCCTCGTCGGTGACGGCCCGGCTGGTCAGCCCGTTCGGTCCGTCTCGCAGCAGCACGCGTTCAGCAGCCTCGAACAGCTGCTGCCGAGCGTCGCGAAGGTGCACCCCAGTCGGCACTGACAGATCCTCTCGTTTCGTCTGCCCGCAGGGCGACCGTTGCCTAGTGGGCATGCGCCCACTAGAGTGGGCGCATGCCCATTTTACCTCGAGAGCAGCCGGAGCCGTCGTCGGCGAGGCCGCATGAAGTCCGGCGGATGGCCGAGTCGTTCGGAACGGACGCGCAACGCTACGACCAAGCCCGGCCGGGCTACCCCGATGCGTTGGTGGCGCGGATCGTCACGGGAGCCCCCGGGGCCGACGTGCTCGATGTGGGCTGCGGCACTGGCATCGCAGCCCGCCAGTTCCAGGCCGCCGGCTGCACTGTGCTCGGCGTCGAGCCCGATGCGCGGATGGCTGACTTCGCACGATCCGGTGACCTGCGGGTCGAGGTGGCCACGTTCGAAGCCTGGGAGACGGCAGGCCGGACATTCGACGCGGTCATCGCAGCCCAGTCGTGGCACTGGACGGACCCGGTGGCCGGCGCCATGAAGGCGGCACATGTGCTGCGTCCAGGGGGACGGCTGGCGATCTTCGGCCATGTGTACGAGCCACCTGCCGAGGTGGCCGAACCGTTCGCCGCCGCTTACCGACGGGTGGCCCCCGACTCCCCGCTCAACAGACAACCGACCCAGTCGGGTCAGTCGGCCCAGTCGGGTCGGTCGGGTCAGTCGGCCCGGCGACCGCTCCACCTCTACCAGGCGGGATACGCGACGTACGCCGACAAGATCCGTGAGACCGAGCAATTCGACGAGCCCGAACAGTGGCGATTCGACTGGGAGCAGTCCTACACACGCGACCAGTGGCTGGACCTGCTCCCTACCATCGGCAGCCTCACCCTGCTCCGACCCGATCAACTGACCGAGGTACTGGACGCGGTGGGGGAAGCCATCGACGCGCTGGGCGGACGCTTCCTGATGAACTACACCACCCTGGCGACCACCGCAGTACGCACCGACGCTCGGAGCAGGACACGGTAGCGGATCGGTGGATCCTCGCCGGCGTCGGTGAACTCGCCGCATTCTGAACTGAGTTGTCCGGAAGGTGCCCCTGGGCGGGCCGGGAGCACCCACCGGGGCGTTCAGATGCCGCAGCTCGACGCCGACCAGAAGCGGCCGGCGCGGTGGTCGAGGTGGGTGTGGTCGCTGTGGCCCGGGTAGCCGGGGCCGAGAATTCCGTTGAAGCCGTGGTTGCGGGCCTGCTGGGCGAGTCGGCACAGCGAGTGAGGGCCTGAGCCGAGGTCGGCCGCATCGCCGTACAGGTGGCGGCTGCCGGCTGCTCCGCCGACCGCGTCGTTGCAGGCATGCGAGCGGAAGCCGCTGGTCACGCGAATGGGTTGGTCGCCGAGCGCGTGCCGCAATGCCTCGAGTTTCCACATGGTGCGCAGCGCGTTCGACTTCGCGGTGCCAGCGCTCACCGCGCCTCCCGCCCAGGTGGAGTTGCAGGTGTTGAGCTCGGCGTAGGTGAAGTGGATCGGTGTGCAGTCGTTGTCCTGGAGGGCGTAGATCTTGCTGAATGTCGCCGAACCGGCAACGCCGTCGGCGGCCAGTCCATAAGCCGACTGGAACCGTTTGACTGCGGCAGTCGTCGCCGGTCCGTAGGCACCGTCGATGGCGAGCACGCCGCCGTTGCCGGCATGCCCCGCCACCCGGATCTGCAGCTGTGTCACGTCGGCGCCCGAGGCTCCTTGGGACAAGGTGCGCGACCACGTGTAGCAGCCGTCTGCCTGAGCGGTTCCGGCGGTAGCGACGACGCCGCCCAGGGTGGCGGCAATGAGCATGACAAGTGAGAGGATGAGTCGTGCGGTGGTGCGTCTGGGCATCAGAGCACTCCATGAGGGGCGGGGGACGGGGGATGCGCACGTTCAGCCCCGAGCCTGGCGGGCTGGACGGCGCACGTCAACGGGACGTGAACGTCCGTCATTTGTCGGCCCATTGGCGGTGCCGATTGTGCCCGTGCGGTACGCCCGCGGTCATGCCCGAAGCTGCCCCGCGTGCGCGTCGCTGACCTGCCACCGGTCATGGGTGCGGGTGGTCTGCGTGCAGCAGTCGGTCCATCTGCTCGGCAGCCTGGACCGAGGCGCGACCGCAGCAGTTGTTGAACAGCACATGGACCCGCTGCGCCCGCCCGGCGAGCTCGCGTAACCGGGGCAGCCACGCGGCGAGTTCATCTTCGCGGTACGTGTACCGGAAGCGGTCTTCCTTGCTCCCTCGTCCCCACGACGTGCTGCGCCCGTGGAACCGCACGACGGCCAGCCGGGAGGTGGTGACAGGTGTGACAGGCGGCAGGGAAGAAGGCAGCCCTTGAGCCATGTCGACGGCTACGGCGGCCATGCCGTGCTCGGCGAGCTGTGCGCGAGTGGATGAGGCGGCCTGCTCTGAACGCCACCAGTCAGGATGCCGGAACTCCACGGATATGGGCCAGTTGGCCGTGCGTCGCGCGGTCTGTGCCAGGATCCGCTCGGCCCGGGCACCGGGCCGCAACCACGGCGGAAACTGAAACAGCACGCTCCCGAGCCGCCCAGCCTTCCGCAACGGTTCGACTCCTTCGGCGAACAGCGACCACACCTCGTCGAGCACGCCGCAGTCCTGGGAGTCGGCCGGCAGCCCTTTCGGCATCACCGTCTCCCGTGTGGGGTGCCCGGTCAGCAACGAGAACGCCTTGACGTCAAAAGTGAACCCGTCAGGTGTCCGCTCTGCCCACAGGCGGCTGACGCGCTCTTGTGGCAGGGCGTAGTACGACGCGTCGGCCTCGACGACCGGAAACCGACCGGCGTAGTAACGCAACCGCCCCTCGGCATCCCGCTGTCCCCTCGGAAACCAACCGCTGCGCACCAGTGCCGGGTCGGTCCACGAGCACGTGCCCACGAAAATGTCACCCACACAGGACAGGTACCCCTCGCGTGCGATTCTGCCCGTGGGTTTCGACTCTGCCCGTGGGTCTCGGCGCGGCGCTCACCCTGCGCAGTGCGTGCCGTGGCCGACCGGGTCTGAAACCCCACGGGCTGTCCGGCACTTCAGCGACGGACCGTGCCGCTGCCCGGCCACACCTCCCGGCATGTCGGACGGTCAACTCCGTGTCGGCCTGGCCGGAAAGGTCGATGTGCCCCTCAATGACGTCGCGGGCGACCTCGACTGCCTTGCGTCGATGAGAGCGGGCGTGTTGTCGCAAGAGCCGAAACGCCTCATCCGTAGTGAGGCCATGCCGAGCGGCAAGGGCGCCTTTGGCCTGTTCGATGTAGACCCGGCTGGTCAACGCGCCCTGCAGTTGGGCGGTCTGAGCCCGGCTCTGCAGGGTTTCGCACCGAGCAGCACAAGTGCGCCGACCGGGCTGCCGTGAGTTGCCAGTGGCAGTGCCGTGACCCGGCCGTAGCGCAGAGCCGCGGCACGCGGCCCCCCGTGGCCAGAGCGCCTGCACGCTCCGGTCGGTCACATCCACATCGACCAATGGGCAGCCCGCGGCCTGCGCATCGTGGCCGGGCCCCTCGTTCCAGAACAGGGCATCGTCCGCAAGGGACTTCAGGGCGGTGTTGGTTCCGTCCGTCTGCCCGGCTGACCCACCGCACGGTCGAAAGCGCACGAGCGCGCCGTGGGAACCGTAGATGCGCCGACCGCTGCGTGTGCACGCGCGCGGCACGCTCTGCGTGTCGACCGGTCTCAGATGCTGCCAGCTCCATCAACTCGGCGAACATGACCGCGAGTTTCTCTGGCGCCAGCGTCATCACGGGAACCCCTCGGCAGTGTTTTGACTGTCCCTCGACGGTAGCCAAGACAGCCATCGGGGCGGGCGACGCACGCTGGGTCACTCTGAGGTACGACGGTTGATCAGCTCTTTGAGATGGGCGATCTCGTCGGCCTGCTCGCTCAGCCGCAGTGAAGCCTTGCCGCGGGTGTTGAGGACCGCTCCGGCCACGGACACCGGAACCGACAGCCCGAGAATGCCGAGCGACTTGGGCCAGTCCCGCAGCGCGCCGCACTCACGGCCCCAGCTGCCCTGCGTGTTGGCGGTGGGGCGATCTGTGAACAGCCGGGACTCGCACGTGGTGCCGCCGTTGTCGTAGGGCACCAGCAGGAGCACGGCGAACCACACCCACAGAGCGGCGGCTGCTGCCAGCAGCACGGAACCCCACGCCTCCGCGTTCGCGGCGCGCTGACGGAGGCGTATGTCGGAGGAGGTGACCGGTTTCATGAAAGCCGAACCTATCAACGCCGCGTTCACTGTCCGGCTTCGTTCACTTCGAGCGGCAGCGTTGGTCCATCGGTTCGTGCGTCAGCACGTGGCTCAGCTACTGAGAGCCCAGAACTTCGGCGTCTCGAGTGACGGGATCGCCGCCGGTGAGGACCAGACCCTTGAGAGGCCGTTCGGCCATGTCGATCCCGGGGACATGTTCGCCTGGGCCGGCGCCACGGCAAGCTGGCCCAATCGCACCGACCCCGGGGGCAGCCGCGGTCTCGACGACTACTTCACGCGGGACTTCGCGCACAACATCGGCGCCGAGATCATGGGCCGCAACAAGTTCGGGCCGCAGCGCGGGCCCTGGCAGAACCACGAGTGGCAGGGCTGGTGGGGTGACGAGCCCCCGTTCCACACTCCGGTGTTCGTCATGACCCACCACAAGCGCCCTTCGTTCACGCTCTCCGACACCACCTTCCACTTCGTCGACGGCGACCCGGCCACAGTGCTCGAGCAGGCGCGGGAAGCGGCGCAGGGCAAGGACGTCCGACTCGGCGGCGGGGCCTCCGTCATCCGGCAGTTCCTCGACGCCGACCTCGTCGACACCCTGCACGTGGCGGTCTCGCCGGTGAAGCTCGGGTCCGAGTGCGACTTTGGGAGTCCCCCGATGAGCTTCTCGACCGCTTCCACCTCGATGTCGTACCCAGCCCGAGCGGCGTGACCCACCACCTGTTCTGGCGAAAGTAGCCAGGCCTCAGGGCAGCCCCGGCCGGCGGGCTTACCCCCGGGGCTGTCGTGGGGGAGAGGGAGGGGGAGCCGTCGAGTCGGGCCTCGGGAGGTCAGCCGGCCATGGGCGGGCCCCTCAGCCCGTGCCGGCCTGGACCAGGGCCTGGGTGTACTGCTCGTCGTTGACGGGCTCCAGCCAGGTGGTTCCGTCTCCATCGGTGTCGCCGACGACCATGGCGATGTGGGCCATGAGTGTGGTGTCGGTGGCTCCGTGCCAGTGCTCCTCGCCGGCAGGGCACTTGACGGTCTGTCCGGCGCTCACGCGTGCGACCTTTCCGTCTCGAGTGCCGACGACACCGACGCCGTCGGTGATGTAGAGGGTCTGGCCGTTGGCGTGGGAGTGCCAGTTCGTGCGCGCGCCGGGGGTGAAGCGGACCAGCGCGGTGGCGAGGCGGGCGGGGTCGGTGGGCGTCTCGATGGGGTTGAGGTAGACGTCGCCGGTGAAGCGCTCTGCCGGGGCTTTGGCGGTAGGGGTGGAGTTGATGTGTTCCATGGTTCTTTTCCGTTCGCGTTGCAGGGTGGGCGGTGGCGGCGGCGTGGGGCTGCGCCGGTGTCAGAGGGCGCGATCGTCGGCGATCTTCTTGAGCTGCGTAATGGCGGTCATGGCGTTGGGCCAGCCGGCGTAGAAGGCCAGGTGGGTGATGGCCTCGGAAAGTTCCTCGACGCTGAGGCCGTTCTCCAGGGCCACGCCAAGGTGGTACGGAAGCTGTTCGCTGCGGTAGAGGGCAGCCAGAACGCTGACAGTCACCAGGCTGCGGTCGCGTGGGGACAGGCCGGGGCGTTCCCAGATGTCCTTGAAGAGGACGTCGTTGGTCACGTCGACGAGTTTGGGGGCGAGGGTGCGCAGTTCCTCGGGGGCTGACTGCTTCGGCATGGAGGTCGCTCCTTGACGGGGTCGTGTGGGTTGGGGGGCCCGTGGTGGTTACTGGGTGACGTAGCCGCCGTCGACGGGCAGAGCGACGCCGATGACGAAGCCGGCGCCGGGACTGCACAGCCACCGGACGGCCTGGGCCATTTCCTCCGCGGTGCCGAGGCGGCTGATGGGCTGGTTCGCCTCGGCTTCGGCGTGGTCGAGTTCTCCCTTGGCGATCATGTCGTTGGCCATGGGGGTGTCGATCGTGCCAGGGCAGATTGCGTTGATTCGGATGCCGCGCGGCGCGTTTTCGAGGGCCGCGCTGCCGGTCAGGCCGATCACGCCGTGCTTGGAGGCAGGTCGGCGACGCGTTCGGTGTGCTGGGAGTCGTCGAGATCGAGGGTGAGGGGCAGCAGCGCGGCGAAGTCCCGCGCGGTGGCGCTGCCGTTCAAGCGGGCGTTCACGCTGTGGCGGTCGATTGTGAGGCGGAGGCGCGTGGCGGCGCTGTTCTCCTCGGAGGGTTGGGTTGGCGGCCGGTTGCTCACGGAGTGGCCCGTCGCGCCTTGGGAGGCGGAGGCGGAGGCGGAGGCGGAGGCCGTGGGCGTGGTGGTGCTGCACGCCGTCACCGCCAGCAGCAGCGCCGCGGCCGGGGCCGGGTGAGCCCTGGTGCGCAGGGCGGTGCGGGGCATGGCAGAAGGCCTCCGGCTCAGGTGGGCATCGGCTCGGCGTAGTGCCGAAAGCCGTCCCGGCCGGCGTGCAGCTCGTACAGCCGCTCGGCCAGCACGCTCGGGCTGGAGTGCTCGGACTCCGCCGTGATGGCTCCTGGCACGATGAGCTGGGCGGCGTGGATGTTCTCGGCCGCGAGCGCGTCGTGCAGCATCGCCGCGTACGCGCTCTCGGCGGCGAACGCGATCGAGGTCCCCGCACGGTCGGGATGCGGGCGGACCGCGCTGCCGCCGTTGACGAACAGCAGCGTGCCGCGCCCCAGTGTCCGCATCCCGGGCAGGACCGCGTTCACGCAGGTCAGCGGTCCCTTGATGGAGAAGGCAAGCGGATCGTCGAGGTCGGCCGGGCCGGTGTCCAGGACCGGCTTCATGAAGTCGGCGCGGGGCACCGGGCTGAACTGCAGGATTTCCACGGGCCCCAGCTCCTCACCGGCCCGCCGCAGGGCGGTGGTGAGGGAGCCGGGATCCAAGACGTCGGCGGTGTAACCGCCGGCCTGGATACCGTCGCGGCCCAGCTCAGCCACGAGAAGGTCGAGGTGTTCGGCGTTGCGGGCGAGGAGGGCGACGGTGTGACCGGCGGCGCCGAAGCGGCGGGCGCAGGCCAGGCCGAGGCCGGGACCGGCGCCGACGAGGGCGAAGGTCGTCATGAAGGTTCCTCCGAATGATCAAGAGACGTCGGGATTCGGCGTGCCGACAGATGGCGCATCCCCATGTCAGGGGTCAGGGGTCAGATGTCAGGTGTCACGGGTCAGGTGTCAGGGCTTGAGGAGCGTCTTGATGGCGCGGCGCTCGTCCATGGCCTTGTAACCCTCGGCGACCTGGTCGAGGGGCAGGGTGAGGTCGAAGACCTTGCCCGGGTCGATGCGACTCGTCTTGACGAGTTCGATGAGGTCGGGCAGGTAACGGCGCACGGGGGCGGGGCCGCCGCGCAGGCCGACGTGGGAGAAGAACAGCTCCTGGCCGTCGACGGCGACGTCGTGGGGGACGCCGACGAAACCGACGTTGCCGCCGGGGCGAGCCGAGTGCAGGGCCTGCTGCATGGCCTCACCGGTGCCGACGCACTCCAGCACACTGTCGGCGCCGATCCCGCCGGTCAGCTCCTTGATCCGCTCCACGCCCTCCTCGCCGCGCTCGGCCACGATGTCGGTGGCGCCGAACTCGCGGGCCAGCTTCTGCCGTGAGGCATGGCGGGACATGGCGATGATCCGCTCCGCGCCCATCTCCTTGGCGGCGATCACCGCGCACAGACCGACCGCGCCGTCCCCGACCACCACGGCGGTCGAGCCGGGCTCCACCTCGGCGGCGTCCGCGGCCCACCAGCCGGTGCCCATGACGTCGGAGACGGCAAGCAGGCTGGGCCACAGATCTTCGCCCGGGACCTGGTCGGTGGCGACGAGGGTGCCCTGGGCGTTGGGGACGCGCACGTAGTCGGCTTGGCAGGTGGACATGAATTCACGGTGCTGGCAGCTGGACTGGAAGCCGTTCTTGCAGTTCGCGCAGGTGTTGTCCGAGGTGGCGAACGAGCCGATCACGAACTGGCCCGGCTTGACCGCGGTGACCTCGGAGCCGACCTCCTCGACGAAGCCGACGTACTCGTGGCCCATCGGGTGCGGCTCGTCCGTCGGCTCGGCGCCGCGGTAGGGCCACAGGTCCGAGCCGCACACGCAGGTCACCGCCGTGCGGATGACCGCGTCGGTCGGAGTGAGGATCTTCGGGTCGTCCAGCGTCTCGAATCGGATGTCGCCGGGGGCATAGATCATTGCGCCGCGCATGAGGGAGGTTCCTTTTCGTGCCGAGGCGACGTGCCGGGGGTCGGCGGCCGTCGCCGAGTGCAGAGCCAACGTGGCGCCCGGTCCGGCCGGCTCACGGCTGGGCGAAAAGCACCACGTCATCCAGGTAACCCGCTCTCGGCGCGCGGAGCGAGGCACGGTCAAGGGGTGTACTGCCGGTACATCCCTGTGGCCGCGTGCGGGACGTACCGTCGAAGGTGTGGACAACCAAGCAGAGGTCCGCGAGTTCCTGACCTCGCGGCGAGCGAAGATCACCCCCGAACAGGCCGGCCTGCCCTCCGGCAGCCGACGCCGGGTGCCCGGCCTGCGCAGGAGCGAGGTCGCCGCGCTGGCCGATATGAGCGTGGAGTACTACTCCAAACTGGAACGCGGCAACCTCGCCGGTGCCTCCCCGGCCGTCCTGGAAGCCCTCGCCCGCGCGCTCCGGCTCGACGAAGCCGAACGCGCCCACCTGCTCAACCTCGCGCACGCGGCCGACGGCTCCGACGCACTCACCCGCCCCCGGCGGCGCACCCCGCAGTGGAAGGCGCACCGCAGCCTGCAGTGGGTCCTGGACGCCGTCACCGCGGGCCCCGCCTTCGTGCGGGACGGCCGTATGGACCTGCTCGCCACGAACCAACTCGCCCGCGCGTTCTACGACGACGTCTACGCCACACCCCACAACCAGGCCAACCTCGCCCGGTTCAACTTCCTCGACCCCGCCTCCCGCCGTTTCTACCCCGACTGGAACCAGGCCGCCGACGTCGCCGTGTCGATCCTGCGCACCGAAGCCGGCCGCAACCCCCACGACAAGGGCCTCCACGACCTGGTCGGCGAACTCTCCACCCGAAGCGACGACTTCCGCACCCGCTGGGGCGCCCACAACGTCCGCCTCCACGGCGCCGGCACCAAACGCTTCCACCACCAGGCCGTCGGGGACCTCACCCTCGCCTACGAAGGGCTGGAGATGGCAGCCGAGCCCGGCCTCACCCTCACCGTCTACACCGCCGAACCCGGCTCACCCTCGGAAGAGGGGCTGCGCCTCCTCGCGTCCTGGGCCGCCACCCGAGGCGCGGACAGGAGTGTGGGAGGCACGACAGGGGTCTGAGAGGCACGACAGGGGTCTGAGAGGCACGACAGGGGCCTGAGAGGCACGGACGAATCCACGTGTCGCGTTGGTTACGGATGCTGCCCGGTGGCTTTCGGAGCGGGACGTTCTGTTGTTGGCGGTGCGGTCATGTCGAGGAGGAGCAGAGCGTCGTGGTCGGGACTGTCGGGTTCGGCGGTGTAGACGCCGATGCGCTGGCCGGGGGTGCCTTCCACGTGCAGGGACTGGGACGTGAGGGTGAGTGTGCCGACCTGGGGGTGGTGGAACGTTTTGTGGGCGGGCTTGCGTCCGGTCACTTCGTACCGCTCCCACAGGCCCGCGAAGTCGGCGCTTTTCAGGAGGAGTTCGCCGACGAGGCTGGTGAGGTCGGGTGCGTCCGGTGCGGCGCCGGCGATGGCGCGCAGGCGGGTGACGCAGGCGGTGATCTGCCGGTCCCAGTCGGGGAAGAGGGCGCGGGCCGCTGGGTGGAGGAAGAGGTAGCGGGCGAGGTTGCGGTGTTTGGCGGGCCAGTCGTCCAGGCCCGCGTAGAGGGCGAGACCGCCGGGGTTCCAGGCCAGCATGTCCATGCTGCGGCTGATGACGTAGGCCGGGTTCGGGCGCAGTGATTCGAGCAGCAACTTGAGGTGGGGGCGCACGGTGCGGGACGGTGCGGGGGGTGGTTCGGATACGTAGCGGGCGGCGCGGGCGGCGAGCTCGCGCAGGTGGTGGTGTTCCTGGTCGTCCATGTGCAGGGCGCGGGCGAGGGAGTCCAGAACGGCGGGGCTGGGGCGGGTCTCCTTGCCGCGTTCCAGGCGTACGTAGTAGTCGATGCTGATGCCGGCGAGGGTGGCCAGCTCCTCGCGGCGCAGTCCGGGGGTGCGGCGGATGCCGGCGCCGACGGTGAGGCCGACGTGTTCGGGGCTGGTCTGGGTGCGGCGGGCGCGCAGGTAGCGACCCAGCTCGGCGCCCTCGCTGTGTGCGCTCGCGGATGTCATGGCTCCAGTCTCACGCGCCGGGTAGGTGCCGTGCAGCCGGGAGGGGGGCCCTGTCGTTACCCCTGAAGAGCCCGCCCTGCCACACCGGAGGAAACCGGGCGAAGGTGGGGGAGCAAGACACCGGTACCCCCGGATCACCGCCCCAGCACCCGTCACGGGCCCGATGCGGCCGCCCGGGCGATAGTGAGGGTGCCGGGAGACGCCACGATACGGAGAGGGCGAAAATGCGGTACATCAAGCTGCGTGACCTGGAGGTTGCCCGGATCGGTCTGGGCGCGATGGGCATGTCCCACGGCTACACCGACTCGGGCACCGATGAGGCGGAGTCCGTCAGGACGCTGCACCGGGCGCTGGAGTTGGGCGTGACGTTCATCGACACCGCCGAAATCTACGGCCCCTACGCGAACGAGGAACTGCTGGGCCGGGCCCTGAAGGGGCGCCGGGACCAGGTGGTGCTGGCGACGAAGTTCGGCATGGTCGCGCACGCCGGGGCAGGCGCCTGGAACCTGGACTCCGGCCCGGCCAACATCCGCACCGCCGTCGAGGGCTCGCTGAAGCGCCTTGCCACCGATCACATCGATCTGTACTACCAGCACCGCGTGGACCCGGACACGCCGATCGAGGAGACCGCCGGCGCCGTCGCCGAACTGGTCGACGAGGGCAAGGTGCGCGCCTTCGGCCTCTCCGAGGCAGGCCCGGACACCATCCGCCGCGCCCATGCCGTGTACCCGGTCACCGCGGTGCAGTCCGAGTACTCGCTGTGGACCCGCGGGATCGAGGAGCGCATTCTGCCCGTCCTGCGGGAGCTGAACATCGGTCTGGTGCCCTTCGCGCCGCTCGGCCACGGCTTCCTCACGGGGGAGATCCGTTCCACCGACGGGTTCAAGGAGGGCGACTTCCGGCACGGCAACCCGCGTTTCACCGGGGAGAACTTCCAGCGCAATCTCGCGATCGCCGACGAGGTCCGGGCCGTCGCCGAACAGGCCGGTGCCACGCCCGCGCAGGTGGCCCTGGCGTGGCTGCTGGCCCAGGGCGACGACATCGCCCCGATCCCGGGCACCAAGCGGGTGCACCGGGTCGAGGAGAACACCGCCGCTGACGCGATCGAGCTGTCCGCCGAGCAGCTCGCCCGACTGGACAGCCTGCCGCAGGCCGCGGGCGAGACGCACCCGGAAGCCGGACGGCGGATGCTCGAACGCTGACCCCTGCAGCACGTCCGACCGCCGCCCGCGCGGCGCCCTAACCCCCTGTCTGGAGAAAACGACCTCTCATGCGTGCAGCAGTGATGTACGGAGCCGGCGACGTCCGCGTCGAGGACCGGCCCGATCCGAAGGCCGTCGAGCCGACCGACGCCGTGGTGCGCACGCTGGCCGCATGTGTGTGCGGCAGCGACCTGTGGCCCTACGCGTCGATGCCCGCCACCGACTCCGGCCGCCCCATGGGCCACGAGTTCCTCGGCGTCGTCGAGGAGACCGGCGCGGACGTCACCGGCCTGAAGACCGGTGACCTTGTCGTCGCGCCGTTCACCTACAGCGACAACACCTGCGACTACTGCGCCGGGCGCCTTCACATCTCGTGCCGCAACGGCGGCCGGTACGGCTTCGACGGCGTGGACGGCGGTCAGGGCGAAGCCGTCCGCGTCCCGTACGCGGACGGCACTCTGGTGAAGCTGCCGGTGGCTGCCGACTCCGCGCTCGTGCCGTCGCTGTTGGCGCTGTCGGACGTGATGACGACCGGTCACCACGGCGCCGTCACCGTCGGCGTCGGCCGCGGGGACGCGGTGCTCGTCGTGGGCGACGGTGCGGTCGGCCTGTGCGCGGTGATCGCCGCCAAGCGGCTGGGCGCCGAACGGATCGTGCTGGCCGGCCGTCACGAAGGCCGCACCGGTCTGGGCCGCGAGTTCGGCGCCACGGACGTGGTCGCCGAGCGTGGCGAGGAGGGCGTCGCCCGTATCCGTGAGCTGACCGGCGGGGTGGGCAAGGTGATCGAGGCCGTCGGCACCCGCCAGGCCCTGGACACCGCGCTCGGCGCGGTCCTGGACGGCGGCACCGTCAGCCGGCTCGGTGTCCCGCAGTACGAGCAGGGGCCGATCGGCCCGGCCGAGTTCATGCGCAACATCACCCTGACGGGAGGCGCCAGCCCCGCCCGCGCCTATATCGAAGAGCTGCTGCCCGATGTCCTGGACGGCGCCATCGACCCCGGCCGCGTCTTCGACCAGAGCTTCCCCCTGGACCGGACACCGGACGCCTACCGGGCCATGGCCGACCGAAAGGTCCTCAAGGCCCTCATCCGCCCCTGACCCCGCACTCGCACTCGCACCGGCACCCGCACCCGCACCCGCACCCGCACAGTGAAGGACATCCCGCTCATGCAGACCGTCACTCTCAACAACGGCGTCGAAATGCCGATCCTCGGCTTCGGCGTGTACCAGATCCCCGCCGAGGACACCGAGCGCGCCGTCTCCGAGGCACTGGCCGCCGGCTACCGGCTGCTGGACACCGCCGCCGCCTACGGCAACGAAGAAGCCGTGGGCCGCGCCATCAAGTCCAGCGGCGTCCCGCGCGACGACCTGTTCGTCACCACCAAGCTGTGGGTCCAGGACGCCCCCGCCGAGGCCAACACCAAGCGCGCGTTCGAGACGTCCCTGACCAAGCTGGGCCTTGACCACCTCGACCTGTACCTGATGCACCAGCCCTTCGGTGACGTCTACGGCCAGTGGCGTGCCATGGAGGCACTCCACCGCGAGGGGGTGGCCAAGGCGATCGGCGTCGCCAACTTCTACCCCGACCGCCTGATCGACCTCATCGTCAACAACGAGATCACCCCGCACGTCAACCAGATCGAGACCCACCCCTTCTTCCAGCGCGCCGACTACCAGGACCTCATGCGCGAGTACGGGGTGCAGATCCAGTCCTGGGGCGGCTTCGCCGAAGGCAAGAACGCCCTGTTCACCAACCCGCTGCTTGCCGAGATCGGCAAGGAGTACGGCAAGTCGGTTGCGCAGGTCGTGCTGCGCTGGCTCACCCAGCGCGGTGTCATCGTCATCCCCAAGTCGGTGCGCTCCGAGCGGGTGGCCGAGAACATCGACGTCTTCGACTTCCAGCTCACCGGCGAGCAGATGGCCCAGATCGCCACCCTCGAGACCGGCAGCTCCCTCTTCTTCGACCACCACGACCCCGAGATCGTCGGCCGGCTCGCCCAACGCCGCCTGGACGCCTGACCGCATCCACCCAGCGGCCAGCAGCAGGCCGCACCGCCGGCCCCCGCTAGCCCTCTCTCCGTTTCCACGCACCCAGCGCGAAGGGCCCCTTCGTGAACCAGCTGAACCGCACGGCGGCCCGGCGCCGCACCATCCTGCGCGCCGCGCTGCTGACCGGAGCCACCGCCATGACCGCACCGCACCTCACCAGCTGCTCGCCCGCGAACGAACCGGCACCCGACCGGCGCATCTCACCGAACCCGGCCACGAGTGGCACGGCACGGGGCAGGGTGCTGCTCGCGTACTTCTCGCGGCCCGGTGAGAACTACTACTACGGCGATCGCACCAACCTGAAAGTCGGCAATACCGAGGTCATGGCTCGCAAGATCCGCGACCTCATCCACTGCGCCATGTACCGGATCGAGGCTGCCGATGCCTATCCGGAAAGCTACGACGCGACCGTCAAGCGCAACGTCCGCGAACAGGACGTCGACGCGCGCCCTGCCATCAAGGGCGCACTGCCCGGCCTCGACGGGTACGACACCGTGCTGCTGGGCAGCCCCGTCTGGAACGTTCGCGCACCCATGATCATGACGACGTTCACGGAGCAGCTCGACTTCTCCGGCAAGACTGTCGTCCCCTTCACCACGCACGCCATGAGCGGCCTGGGCAGCACCGAGCGCGACTACGCCACTTCCTGCGCCGGAGCGACCTTCGCCGAGGGACTGGCGGTCAAGGGCGAAGAAGTCGGCGAAGCAGACGGTGACATCGAAGCCTGGCTGCAACGCGTCGGCTTCGCAGTCTCCTGACCTCGGCCACGCACTCGATCTCGAAGTCTGCTTTTCGTCCCGAGCGGACACGGCCAACTGCGTCGGGCTGCACGGCAGTTCTGACCCTCATGAGCCTTCTTCTGACATGGCCCTCGTGCCGCGCAACCGCACCCGCGGTCACCGGACCCACTCACGCTCACGACCTCAATTCCTCCTCTGAATCGTCCCCTTCACCGCATGGCGACCGCCGCGGACGGACATCATGCCCGGCATGGAGCCCGCACGCCTCGTCAACTGGATCGAGCCCAGCCACCTACCGGCCACGGGGCTCATAGCCGCAACTGTCGTCCTCGCCGGGGTGCTCTGGTCCGCCTACCAGGACCGCGGCAGACCTGCCCCGGACAGGGACGACGAACTCACGAAGCAGACCCTGCGGCAAGCCAGACGAGCAGGGCTCGGCGGCATCGCAGGCACGGGCATCTTCGTTGTCCTCTTCTGGCAAGGCCCCTGGTGGTTCGACAGGAGTCACATCCGCAGCAACAACCTGGAACCCGCCGACGGCGTCGTCATCACGGGCTTTCGCACCGGACTTGTCGCCCTCGCCGCGGGCCTGATAGCCGGAGCGGGTCTCTACTACACCCACAAGAAACACAGGCTCGAGCGCGAGCAGTTCAAGCATGCCCAAGACCAATTCGACGAGAGTCGAAAGCAATTCGAGACCACGGTGCTCGAAGCGCAGGCGCGCGACGAGCGTCAGGCCGACCTCACCCGAGAAGGGCAAGTAACCGGCCGCTACGTCGAGGCGATCAAGCTCCTCGCGTCCAAGCAGCAGCACGAAGTCCTAGGAGGGATCTATTCCCTCGAACGCATCATGAAGGACTCGACGCGAGACAGGACAACCGTCGTCGAAGTCCTCGCCGCCTACGCCCGTACCCGCCTGAACGGGCGATCCCCGGAAATCGGCCGGGTCACGTGGGGGGTGGGGCCAGACGTTGCGCCCCCATCACTACTCACACTCGCAGAGGACATCAGGGCAACCCTCAACGTCCTGGGGCGAAACCGGAGCGAAGGTGGGCGGAGCCCCGACCTCCGAAGCATCGTTCTAACTCACTGGGACGCAAGCGAAGTTGTCCTCACCGGAGCTCAGCTGGCCGGCGCGGACCTGGAGGGCGCCTACCTCGTGAATGCAGAGCTCAGCCACAGCAGCCTCGCACACGCCCGGCTCCGCAAGAGCCGACTGCAACACGTATCCGCGAACCACGCGGATCTGAGCGGAGTTGACGCGCGTGGGGCCCTCTTCACTGGCGCACTCTTGAACTACGCCTGCTTCAGGCATGCCCACCTCCATTCGGCCCAACTGCTGGGAGCGAAGCTCTCCAGCGCAGACCTCTGCTCTGCGAATCTTGAGGAAGCCAACCTTGCACACGCCGACCTCAACGAAGCCGACCTGCGAGGCGCGGACCTCACCAACACGACCTTGGTCGACACCAGTCTCACGGGGGCAGACTTCACCGACACCCGGAACCTGCGTGTCGAACAGCTCTGCCATGCGCGGATCTACGAATCGACAAAGATCCCCGAGAGCCTTCGTGAGCACCCTCACGTGCAGGCCCGTATCAAGCAGTGCGAAGACGCGATGAATGCTGGAGAAGAGCCATTGCCGTGGGACCCCACCGGACACTGGGTCGAGTAGAAAGACCACTGCGACCCTCCCTGCGATCCAAGTGAGCACGTGCAACAACCGTACTTACCCTGAGCACCTTGCCTGGCGCGAGCCTGGGCCGATTTGCTCAAGATTCTCTCGGCGTGCAGCCGCAGGCGAGCGGCACGGGTCGGGCGCCTCAACTCAGGACTTCGTCAGTCCTGAGTTCGGCCTCCGACCATGGCCGACCCGCTCGGCCACCACAGCGATCGGGGGCGAGGCTGCGAGGAGGAGCTACGACGGGACTGCGGCACCCGGGTGTGTGTCGTCGGCCTCCGGCTCCTGCGGCGGGTCGCTGAGCTGCTCGCGCACATAGTTCCAGACCACCGCGATCAGGGCGGCTGCCGGTACCGCGAGCAGGCTGCCCACGACGCCGGCCAGGTTCGCACCCAGGGTGACCGCCAGCAGGACCACCGCCGCGTGCAGGCCAAGACCGCGACTTTGGATGATCGGCTGGAACACGTTGCCCTCAAGTTGCTGCACCACGACGATGATCGCCAGCACGATCAGCGCGTCTGTCAGACCGTTGGACACCAACGCGATGAGCACCGCTACCAAGCCGGCGAACAAGGCGCCCACGATCGGCACGAACGCGGATACGAAGGTCAGCACCGCCAGCGGGAGCACGAGGGGCACACCCAGGATCCACAGGCCCAGACCGATGAAGACCGCGTCGAGCAGGCCGACGAAGGCCTGGGAACGTACGAACGCGCCCAGAGTGTCCCAGCTGCGCGCCGCCACGATCGGGACGTCGTTGGCCAGCCGGCCAGGAAGCTGACGGGCGAGCCACGGAAGGAAACGCGGGCCGTCCTTGAGGAAGAAGAACATCAGGAAGAGCGCCAGGACCGCGGTGACCACACCGTTCAACACGGTGCTCACGCCTGTGAAGAGAGCGGTGACCATGCTGCCGACGCTGTCCTTGATCTGAGCGGTCGCCGAGTCGACTCCGCCTGCGATCTGGGCGTCGTCGATGTTCAGGGGCGGCCCGGCGGCCCACTCGCGCAGTTTCTCGATGCCTTCGGCCACGCCGTCGGCCAGTTCACCGGACTCGGACGCCACCGGCACCGCGATCAGCGCCACGATGCCCGCGGCGACCAGAAGGAACAGCACGGTCACGACCGAGGCGGCCAGGGCGGGGCGCCACCCGCGCCGGCGCAGGAAGTGGGCCAGAGGCCAGGTCAGTGTGGTGAGCAGGAGGCCCACTATGAGAGGCCAGACGACCGACCACATCCGACCCAGAACCCACAGGGCCACCGATGCGGCCGCAAGAACCAGCAGCGACTCGACGGATACCCGTGCCGACCTGCGGAGCGCGGCGGCGGCTCTTGTGGAACTCAGCGTGGCAGACATGGGGGACACCCTATTGATACTTCAGTCGCACTCGGCACCCCAGTCGGCCGGGAGGCGTCTGGGGCAGCCCGCCGGTGCACGTCAGAGCGGTTTCCGCGCACTGGATCGGCCAGGCGCCGCCAGTAGAGATGTCCGAGCAGGAGCCCAACTACTGCGGCAGGCACTCCCGTTGGGCACCGGTGTGCGGCACGAACAAGATCCCGCACCGCGACGACATTTCCTCCGACACGATCCACAGCCGCGACTGGCGGTTGCTCCATCAGATGCCGGATACGACGACGGGTCGCCGGCGCGGTGCGGCGCCTCACCACCATCAGGCAGGGCGGAGACCGCCACTGTGCTGTCCTGGTGACTTTCCGTCAGGTGCTGGCGCGTTCGTGGCGGGCGAGGTGGGACGCGGCGAGCTCGGCCAGGGCCGGGCCGGTGCTCTCGTAGGCGAGCGGGGCGAGGTCCCGGGGGCGGAATGTAGCCGTCGGGCATGCTGGCGTAGGCGCGGTCCAGCAGGCCGGCGTAGCCGTCGGCCAGAGCCTGGGGCCATGCGCCGGTCAGCGGGGGCCGCATGCGCGCCTCGGAGGCGAGAGCCGCGTGGTGCGCGGCGGCTTCGGCGGCCGCCTCTTTGACGGTGAGGTCGGCGATCAGGGTCACGACATGGTGCGAACTCGGCCAGCGGGCCCGGCAAGGAGCCGGTCATGGCGGTCGGGGCGAGGAGTGCCTCGCTGAGAGTGGCGGCGATCAAGGGGGAGGCGTGCAGACCGTCGCGGTGGGTGCCAGATGCCACCCACAGCCCCTCGCGCAGTGTGGGGCCGATGACCGGGTGGCCGTCCAACGTCAGAGGCCGGTTTCCGTGATGGATGTGTGTGATACCCGCGCCGGCCAGAGTGTGGTCGAGCTGAGGAGTGACGGAACTGTCCCTGCCTTACGGCCTCTCACGGCGGCGCTGGTCACGGCACTGGTCACGGCGATGTGCGGGCCGTGAGTGCCCCGCGGATGCGAGGCACTCATTGAGGAATCCGACCTACGTGAACGGAGCGCCACCGGCCCGGAGTTGGCCCGGCTGGTGCGCCGCCTGGAGTGCGGGTTACTCGACTGCGGAGTAGTGGGTCAGGGGGTGGGGGCCTTGGTGCCGTAGCCGAACTCGGAGACCACCGTGCCGGAGGTGTCGCGGAGGCGGGCCAGATCGCCCTTGTCGTTCCAGATGGGCCGCTTGCTGCCGTAGGAGAAGCCGCCCCACTCGGGGTGGCTCTCGTTGGTGTAGATGCGGATGCGCTGCCCCGGCTGCAGCACCGTCCCCGCGGGGAGGACGAAGTCCTGGCCGGCGTCGTCGGCGCCCACGGCCCAGCCGGAGATGTTGGCGGCGACGGTGCCCCGGTTGACGATCTCGATGTACTCGTCGGCCTGGGTGCGCTTGACCTCGCCCTTGTTGAGGACGGTGGAGATGTGCACGTCGGGCCGTCCGGCGCGCGCGAAGATGGCCACGACGTCTGCGCTGTTGGCGCTGTTCTCGGGGCTGATGAACTGCCGCACGACGTTGCCGCCCTGCTTGAACCCGCTCAGGACGACGCTGTACTCCTCACCGTCCAGGGTGACGGTCTGCGGGGAGACGAAACTCGGCAGGTCCACGATGTCGTCGGGGGCGGGACCGTTGTTGGGGGTCTCGTTGTGGTGGAAGCGGAAGGTGAAGTCGGCGGTGGTGCCGTCCTCGAAGGCCACCTGGACCGTCAGGTCCACATCGAACTGCGGCTGCGGCATGCCCTCGACGGGGAAGTTCTCGTGGGTGAAGGTGCCCAAGGTGAACTCCGAGCCGTCACGCTGCACGGGGACGGCGCCGCCGCGGAACACGTAGCCGCTCTTGCCCCCGCCCACGGGCTTGCCCCAGGTGACGTGTTCGCTTCCCAGGCCGTCCAGGTTCGGCGGGGTGGTGCTCATCGACGGCCACGAACCGGCAGTGGTGGCAGTACTCATGCATGCTCCCTGTGTCGAAGTGCCGACCGGACACGGGCACTTGTGTGGAAGTGCCGACCGGGCGCGGGGCTGGACGGCCCCGCGCCCACCAATCTGCCCCTGCGGCCCCGCCGGACTCAGCCGACCGCCCCACGATGACGCGAACCCCTCGCTCCACCAGCGAGTTTCAACAAACTGTCGAGGATTCAACGGCCCGAACCCATGACCCTCACTCGTCACACGCCCTTCCTCACACCACTCGACATCCCCTCACTGGGGCTCCCGCGACCCGCACCGCCCCCACGCACCCGAACACGCCTCCCGCAGGATGGCCGAGACACGATCACCCGCGCGTGGCTCCCTGGCCGAGACCCGCTCCACACTCGGCCACCACTGACCGCAAGGAGGGGTGACGGCGGAACTACAAGGCTGGGCCTCTGACTTGTTCCAGCGACCCCGGATACCCCGGTCCATTCCCCGCGTGTACGGGCATGGGCCGAACTGGGGCGAGTGGCGCCGTCCACGTACCGGTCACCACTCCGTCCGTCGCTGTTCATGAGCCGGCGGGCAACTCCGTTCCTGAGCCCCTTGTCCAACTGGGTGACCAGAAGCACCACGGCACACGCACACCCTGAAGGGCTACTTCCGCATGCGCATCAACAGGACCATCGCAGCCACCGCCACCCTTGCCCTGACTCTCGGCACGGCCGCCTTATCGGCGTCGACCGTCCAGGCCGCCCCGTCCGCCGCTCGGACCACGGCGTCCGTCGTCGTCGCGGACGGCGAGCTCTGGTACAAGGCGGCACCCGGTCAGCAGAACAAGGTGACGGTCGACGAAGAGATCGACCACCGCGGTGAGCACGACTCCTACTACGTACTTACCTTCCACGACCAGTACGACATCACCATCTCCGCCGACGCGGCGGAGGGTGATGAGTGCGTGTACCCCGAGGAGGGCGACCGCACGGCTGTACGGTGCGCGGTCAAGATCCCGGAGAACTCGGACGACTCCGACAGCTACGACATCGAACTCGGTGACGAGAACGACACCGCGACCCTCGCGCCCGACAGCCAGGCCTGGGCCGGTATTTATGGCGGCGAGGGCAACGACGTAATCAAGGCGTCGGAGTCCGCGCTCCTGCACGGCGGTGACGGTGATGACCGCCTCGACGGCGGCGGCGGCCCGTTCGGCTTCGGCCCGTGGGGCGATGCCGGGAACGACACCCTCACCCGCTGCAGCCAGGACTGCTTCGGCGGTCCCGGCAATGACTCCTTGACCGGCACCGACGAGGAGAACACCCTGCACGGCGAGGACGGCAGCGACATCCTGCACGGCCAGGGCGGCGCCGACGTTCTCTACGGTGGCAAGGGCAACGACAAGCTGTACGGCGAAGCGGGCAACGACACGCTCTGGGGCAACAGCGGCGACGACGTCCTGTGGGGCGGCACAGGCACCGACAAGCTCTCCGGCGGCCCGGGCCGCAACGAAGTCCACCAGGACTGACACCCCTTTCGGACCAATGCCCCGGCCACGTCCGGACCGCGGGTCACACCTCGACCTGAGCCACTGAACCGGGGGTGACCCGCCCTCCCCGTCCAGCGGGGGTGACCCGCCTCCCGTCCGGTGCCGCCCCGATTGACGCTTGAGTGCACAACTGCGCTGTCAAAGCACAGCAGTTACCCTGCAACGACTCCCGCCTGAAACGACTCCCGCGTGTCGCTGAGAACCGAGGTCGGCAGGTCTGAGGCCAGCGCGCGAAACGCAGTGTTCCGGTCGGACGGTCGGGCAGCCCGGGGCGGCGGATCGATGGGCACGCTCCTCAGCGTGGGGCAGGGACATGTCGTACCTGCCCCACTGCCCCACAGCCCGTTCCGGTGCCGTGGGCCCAAGCGGGGCGTCGCTGAGATATCGCGTTGCACAGGCGTCCGGGGGTCTCCTAAGGGCGCTGACAAAGCCGTTGGACGTGGCGATGAGTGATCAGACAGACCGCGAGACCGAGGAACGCCTCATGGATGTCATCGCGCCGTTCCCAGCGGATGCGCAGGCGGCGAAAGCCGTGCGGCCAGGCGATGGTGCGCTCGACGACGTAACGGAAAACGCCCAGGCCAGTGGTACCGTGCGGCTCGCCTCGTTTCGCGATCACCGGGCGGATCCCGCGCTGCCAGAGCAGGCGCCGGTACGTGTCGTGGTCGTAGCCGCGGTCGGCTGGCAGCGCTGCTGGGCGTCGACGCGGCCTGCCGACCAGGCCCGCGACTGCCGGGATCTTGTCGAGTAGCGGCAGGAGTTGGGTGGCATCGTTGCGATCGCCGCAGGTCAGCGTGACCGCGAGCGGGATGCCCTGGCCGTCGACGATGACGTGGAGTTGGCCCCCGGCCGGGCAGCAACGGCTCAATGAGCGACCGCAGTTCATCCGACACGATCCACGGCCGCGACTGACGTTTCGCCACAACCAGACCAACGAGCCGACACGCCAACAGTCAACAGCCAACAGTCGCATGATCAACCGCTTTTGTCAGAAGCAGTTACCCCACAGGCGGCCGCCGGCGGCCTTCCCAGTTCCGGTACGTCGCGGCATGTTGGCGAACCGTTGGCGGGCGTTGTGATGCTGGATGAGTGGTTGGGGGTCGCCGCTTCCCGCAGGAAGCAGTCCCCAGCCCCTGATGCGGGTTCTCTGCCCGCCTGATGACGCCTACCAAGGAGACTTGCCTTGTCAAAGACATGGACGACGCTGGGGATCGGTTCTGCCGCCGTCGCATCACTGCTCATGGTGTCGGCGCCCGCGGCCTCGGCCGCGGGCTGGAACTACGTGGGATCTTCGGAATTCCATGTCTGGAAGACGAAGACGGTGAAGTCGACGGGCGGCGACTTCCTTACCTGCATCACCACCTCCGCAACGACGAAGGAGTTCTACACGCTGTGGGAAGCCGACGCGGACCACGACAACGACCTGGTGGCGCAACACCACGGTGGAGGCGGCTGCGTCAAGTGGAAGAACATTGGTGGCGCCCGCGACGGGTCGAACCATCGCGCGGAGTTCTACATCGAGACCACTGACGCAGAGGCCCTGCGTGTGAAGTTCTACGACTGACCTGATTAAGGGCGGCCCCATCCACGGCGTCCGTGGTCTCAGGACCTAGCCGATCCGGCCTACCGGCGGCCCGCCTCGGGTTGGCGCGCGGCGGACGTACCTTCCCGAATGGTCCATGTGACGGACGGTCATGATCTGTCCGATGCTCGATGCTCGATGCTCGATGCTCGATGCTCGATGCTCGGCGGTCAGCGGGCGAGAACGCGCAGCAGACGTGCGTACCGGCCCCTTCGGGCCGGGCGCGCAACCCTTCCCGTACAGGCGAGTTCGGCGCGATCCAGGCTGTCCTCCAAGAGGGCGTTGTGGAGTGGCTGCCAGACCAGCGGCCAGGTGAGCCGGGCCAGGCCGCGAGCGTTCATGGCGAGGGTGTGGCGCAGCAGCGTGTGCTCCTCATCGACGGCCAGGACGGCGTATTCGTGGAACCCGTGAAAGCCGCGAGGCCCGCTGAAGGCGAAGCGCACCCACGTGGAGGGGACGTAGGTGGCGACGGTGTAGCGGACAGGGCCGTGGCCGCCGACCGCTCCGGCCGCCAAGGGGCGGTCGAACGCCATGGGGGGCCATTCATCGCGCGGCCACAGCGCGTCCTCGGATCCGGCGAGGGTGTCTATCAGTGCTCCCACCTCGCTCTCCTTCGCGGCCAGCAGGCGGTCGTGAACGTTGTAGACGCCCATGCGCTCTCCCAGGAATCCATTCTAGAGACAAGGTTCTAGAGGCATGTCTCTAATATTTTTGAGAATACCCTCTGGTCCATGGCAAGACCACCCCGCTTCGACGTGCACCAGCTCCTCGACGCCGCCGTGCGACAGGCCGCCGCCTCGGGCCCGGCCGGCGTCACCATGTCCGCCGTGGCCAAGGAGGTAGGGGCACCGAGCGGGTCGGTCTACCACAGGTTCGCCGGACGGACGGCTCTGCTCGCCGAAGTGTGGCTGCGGACGGTCGAGAGGTTCCAGGAGGACTACTTCGCGACCCTCGAAGCGCATGCCGACGCGCAGCGGGCCGGGGCGGCGGCGGCCCGCCGGGTCGTCGCCTGGGCCCGGGCGCACCCGGAGGAAGCCGCTCTCCTCCTCTACGGCGCCGAGGACTTCGGGCGCTCCGACTGGTCCGAGGAACTCATCCGCCGTGCGGACCGCGGCAACCAGCGCGTGCACACCGCACTCGCCTCCGTCGCCGCAGCTCTGGGCGCAGAGGACCCCCAAGCCGTGGAGGGCGTCATGCTCGCTTTGGTCGACCTGCCCCTCGCACTGGTACGCCGCCACCTGCGAGCCGGCAAGCCCCTCCCAGCCCATGCCGAGGACCTGGCGGAGGAGTCCGCCACCGCGCTGCTCAGCATGATTTCTGCCAGGTCGGGCGCCAGCGGCTGAGGAATCACCACATACATCGTTCTGAGCCCTGGTGGATTTCCGTAGCCGGAGATCGTCTTGGGGTCGCGGTCCGATTGGTGCAGCGTCGTCTCAAGTGTGCGATCAGGACGACGCGTTGGCCTAGGGATGCGATACCTACGCGGTCGGCGGCATGGCTTCGCAGCTCGGGGCACGCCGACCACGCGATGGGTTCTTCACAGGCCAAGACGGTGGAGTAGATCTGGCCCCCGGCGAATGCGGCAGTCGCGAAGGGCGACCACGCTGAATCTTCCCCACCCGTCCATGTTCCGGCACCACCAACTGCGACTGACTCAACTACGAGCGAGCGGGGGACCGTTGCTTCGGTGAAGGGCCGCCCGGCAGGTGAGGCGTGCTGCCGGGCGGCTCGTTCCGCGGCCTGGGCGGCGTGCCTGAGCCCCGGCCTCTTCGCATGCCTCTCGGCCTGTGTCGTAGTCGTTGCGTGGGTCGTGTGCGTATCAGGTGACGGATGCTCAGCCATGGCTGAGCCCGTCAGTCAGTCGATGCCTTCGATGATGCGGAAGTCGCGCTCGACGGCGTCGGAGAGGACCGCCAACGCCTTCTGGTAAGTCTCGCTCTCGTATGCCGCGACGGCCTGTTCGAAGTTGTCGAACTCGATCAGAATGACGCGTTGCGTGTTTCCGGCTTCGTGGGCGACGACTCGGCCGCCACGGGACAGGAGCCGTCCGCCCCCAGCTTGGACGGCCGGACCGGCCAGCTTGTCGTAGGCAGTCAGCCTCTCAGGGTCGGATATGGAGCGGTAGACACTGACCCAGTAGCCCTTAGCCATGGAACCTCCTGTGTTCGGTCGGACATGTCCGACTTCGAATTGACGCCTCGGCTGGCACCGCCGTGCCGGCGATCACGCCGTGTTGGCGGGCGGCGACGCGCGCATGAGCACGGGTGTCGTCCGGCACCGCCCAGCGGGTGGTGATGTCGTCCTCGGCGCGGTCCTCGGCCAGGGCACGGCGCACGGCGTCCGGCATGGCGCCGACGGCGACCGCCGTCTGGTGCGCCGGGTGCGCCGGGTGCGGGGCTGGGGCATGGCGTTCGGGGCGAGAGATGCATAAAGCATTCATATAAATATTGTATGCTTCACGCATGAGCCGTCAAGACGCCACTCCTGGCGCTTCCACTGCGGTTGGTTCGGCCCTCTACGGGCTGGCAACCAGGGCTGTGAGACGCCTTCCGCGCGATATGAGCATCACGTCCGCCGCCACCCTGGCCACCCTGCACAGGACCGGTCCGCGACGCATCACCGATCTGGCCGTGATCGAGGGTGTCACCCAGCCCGCGATGACCGTGCTGGTCCGGGTGATGGAGGAGTCCGGACTGGTCGAGCGGAGGGGCGACGCGTCCGACAAGCGGGTCACGCTGGTGTGTCTGACCGAGGCCGGCGCGTCGTACGTTCAGACGCGGCGCCAGGCGGGCGTCGATGCGTTCGCGCGGCTGATCGACGAACTCGCCGAGGACGAGGTCGAGGCCCTGGTCGCGGCGCTTCCGGCGCTGGTGCACCTGGCAGAGCTCGAAAGCCATGACCGCGAAGGACCGAAGCGGTGACGGTGCGCACCCCGGGGCGCTCCGAGGCGCGGCTGCTGGCCCCCGCCCTGATGTTCATCGCCCTGGTCGTGGCGGCGGTCGCCAGCCTCGGGACGCCGCTGATCACCAGTGTGGCGACCACGTTTGACGTCTCGCTCGACAGCGCGCAGTGGACGCTGACCGTCGCGCTGCTGAGCGGCGCCGTCGCCACGCCGGTGCTCGGCCGGCTCGGAGCCGGCCCGCACCGACGGGCCACGATCCTCGCCACGCTGGCGATCGTCGTCGTCGGCAGTGCGCTGACCGTGCTGCCGCTGCCGTTCGCGGGGCTGCTCATCGGCAGGGCGGCCCAAGGCGTCGGGCTCGGTCTGACGGCGCTGATGATGGGCGTGGCCCGGGACCATCTTCCCGAGGAGCGCAGCACGGCGACGATCGCCCTGATCTCGGTGGTCTCGATCATCGGCGCCGGCGTCGGCTACCCACTCACGGCACTGCTCGCCGAGATCGGCGGCGTACGGGCCGCCTACAGCTTCGGTCTGTTCGTCACCGCTGTCGCCTTCCTGACCGCGTGGCGTTCCATACCCGCGGCTCCCGAAGGCCGCTCCGCTCACGTGACCTTGGCGGGCGCGCTCGTCCTCGCGGGCGGACTGTTCCTCGTCCTGTTCCTGGTCGGCCAGCGGAGCCTGTGGAGCCGTCACCTCGCCGTGGCGGTGATCCTCGCCGTCGTCGCCGTGCTCCTGCTGTGCGTCTGGATCGCCTCCGAGCTGCGCAGCAAGGCACCCCTGGTCGATGTCCGGGCGGTACGGCACCCGGCGGTCGCCGGAGCGAACATCGCCATGTTCGTCGGCGGGAGCGGCATGTACCTCCTGCTCACGCTCATCACGCGGTACGCGCAGACGCCGCACAGCGCCGGCTACGGCTTCGGGCTGACCACCTTCGTCGCCGGGCTGGTCCTCGTCCCGTTCTCGGTGCTGGGGTTCGTCGCCGGCAAACTCACGCCCCGGGTCCGGACGCTGATCGACGCACCCGTGCTCCTGGCCGGCAGCGCCGTCATCGTCGGCGGCGGGTTCGTCCTCTTCGCCGCGGCCCGGTCGAACCTGGCCGAACTGCTCGTCGCGATGGGTGTGCTGGGCTTCGGCGTCGGCAGCTTCTCAGCCGCCATGCCCGGCGTCATCCTGGCCGTCACGCCCAGGAGCGAGACGTCGAGCGCGATGAGCTTCAACTACGTCGTCCGCAGCGTCGGGTACTCCCTGGGCAGCGCGACAGGCGGCCTGGTCCTGGCCACCGGCACCGACACCGGTCATCTCTTCCCGAACGACCACGCCTACACCACCGCAGCGCTGGTCGGCATCGCCGCGATGGCGGTCACCGCCCTGACCGCCACCGCTCTCGCCCGCCAACGCCCGCCCGAGATCAACCCCACCGCGGCCACGGCCAGCGTGCCGAGTCAGGGCCGGTCGAGCCGATGACCGGCTCGTCGGAAGGGCGGCGGCCCCGTCGCCCTGTTCGGCGCCGAGGAGACATTGGCAAAGAACAACACATGCAGACCGGCTGGAGAGAACCAGCCTGGTCGTGGATCCTCCGACCAAAGTGGCAACGGCCCACGGATGCGGGGTTGTTGTGGGCGAAGAGG
Organism: Streptomyces sp. NPDC033180; assembly: GCF_055577645.1. Taxonomy (NCBI): domain Bacteria; kingdom Bacillati; phylum Actinomycetota; class Actinomycetes; order Kitasatosporales; family Streptomycetaceae; genus Streptomyces; species Streptomyces sp. NPDC033180. Next base: position 35,380 of record NZ_JBVIPU010000017.1, read on the forward strand.
AGGTATCGGATCCGCCGACCTGTGTCCTCGAGGTACTGCCCGAGCAGATCGGCGGCCGAGGCATCGGCATGCTGTACCGCTGCGCGCGGGACCTCCACGCCGCCCCGATTCTCCGGCTGATCGCAGGGCAGTGACGTCCCGCCTGTGGAGGCGGGGCGCACTTGCGGTTATCGGTGTCCGCGCGCTTTGGTGTCCTCGCGGATCGCGGCGGCCACGTCCAGCAGCGCGTACGCGACGGCTGCCAGTCCCTTGCCGAGAGCCTCGGTCTGTTCGCCGTCCTGGTTCTTCGCCGATGCTGTCTCGGCGGCCCGGTTCGCCGCATGCCCGAACGGGCCCGGCTCTATGATCATGGTTCGTCCCCCTCTCTCCACCGGAGTCTCCGGCGGACGCCTGCACTCTCCCCACAACGACCGCCGCTCATTCGTGGAGTCCGGATGAGCGGCGGACCTCCAGCCCCCACGAACACGGGCGGCCCCGCTGGGGCGGGGCTGACGCGCCCTCACATCGGGTTCGACGTGACTCAATCATGGCCGAGGTGTGACAGCGCAGGTGAGAGCGTTTGCACGCGTTGAAGGCAATCACATGAGGCGCGCGGGTTACGTCCGTGTCGGCACCGCGGGCCAGTTGGGCGGGTTCGGTCTGGTGGACCAGGAGCGCATGGTTCGTCGCTGGACGGGCGAGCACGGCCACCGCCCAGTGCACGTGTTCGTCGAGCAGGCCTCCCGGCACGGTGGCTGACGTCGAGCGCCCGAGCTTGCCACTGGTGACCGTGCAACGCCTGCGCAGCGCCGAGACCGGCCGCACCCTGCACCAGCACGCCCACCGGACTGATCAACACCTGCGTTCGCTCTGGCGCCGGGCCGGGCAGGTGTGGCGACAACGCCAAGAGCGATGGCGAGACCGCGGCGTGCCGCCTACCCATGTGCGGTGTGATCGCTTCCCCCTGATGATCAAGTTCCATCGGCAAGGTCGTCGGAGTGTCCGGCGTCGAGTCGCGGCCACTGGGCGATGGGACGCCCGCCCGACTCCTCCGACGCCGGCGGCCATGCGGGTGAGCCGCTGTCGGTCCTCATGGAGCAGTGTTGTGGCCAGCCGGCGGGTGAGTCCTCCCACGGCTCCTGGCGTCCGTAGACGGCGAGGTCCATGAGCGCGTAGCTGTGGTCCATCGCCTCCACGCCGCGGCGGTTCGTCCAGTAGGTCTCGAAGACGCGGTCGCCGTCCCGTAGGTAGCACACGAGGTGGAACAACCCGATCTCACGGCCGACGAGGAGCGCATCGAGGGAGGGCTGCGCCGAGTACCACGGCATGGTCCAGCCCATGAAGTCGCGGTAGCGCAGGCTTTCGTCGTACGACACCTGTGGGTCGGCGGGGCCGAACGCGGTGTTGCGGCCCTGGCTGAAGACTGCGTAGGTGATGTCACGGGAGTGCAGGTACGACAGCTCGGCGACCTGGCTGAGGAACAACGTGCAGCCTTCGCACTGCTCGGGCGCGGGCCGGGTCGGCCACCACATGAAGTAGTACGCGACGAGCTGTCGGCGGCCTTCGAACGCGTCGCGCAGGGTGAGCGGACCGTTCGGCCCGATCAACTCGAGCTCGGGGTCGACCTCGACCATGGGGAGGCGCCGACGGGTCGCGGCGATCGCGTCGCCTTCCCGGGTGTGTGCCTTCTCCCGGGCCCGCAGGTTGTCGAGTTCGGCCTGAAAGGTGGCCCGGTCGACGACCTGCGGCTTGCCGAGGATTGTTGAGTCATCCGTCATGGCTGCTTCTCTCCTTGTTCCGGTGACGACGGCTGCAGCTGGCTTTCACCAGCTTCCTCTCACCTCCCGCTGAAGG
>NZ_JBVIPU010000017.1:37308-106785 GCF_055577645.1 Streptomyces sp. NPDC033180
AAGGCGGGCGCCTCGCTGGAGGCGGGCGCCTCGCTGGAGGCGGGCGCCTCGCTGGAGGCGGGCGCCTCGCTGGAGGCGGGCGCCTCGCTGGAGGCGGGCGCCTCGCTGGAGGCGGGTGCCTCGCTGGTGGCGAAACGCCGCATCACGCGATGCGGTGTTCTCGCCCTCACTGTTTGCCCTCCACAGCCACGCAGGCCATGTCCGAGGCGCCCGAGGGCTGTTGACCCCCATCCGTGGGGCGGAACGCTGTGGAATCCATGGGTGCTGTGAAGTGCTTGCAGAACGGGAGGCCGACGGCGTCTGCGCCACGGAAGTGCGCCAGGAGCAGTTGGCAGTACTCGCGGTCGCGCTCAAGGTGGACGAGGTGGTCAGCTTCGCTGATCGTCACGAACGTTCCTTTGGGGTAGGTGGAAGCCAAGCGGTACCCCTGCGCAGGCGGGGTGAAGGTGTCGTGTTCACCGGTGAAGACCATGGTCGGTACGTCTGAAGCGGCGTCAGTGTGGATCACCTCAGTCGTCCACAGCCTGCGGGTGTTGTGGATGATCTTCTCCCGGGTGTCTGCCGTCGCTTGGGACAGCTGATCGGTCAGCATGCGTCGTACAGTGCGGAGCCGCTGTACCCGGCTACCTTCCTCCGAGCAAGTGAGTCGATCGGTGGCAACCCGTGCGAAATGATGGATATCGCCGCGGGCGAGCGCGGCGGTCATCTCCTGGAGGTCCAGCCTGTCCGTACGAGTCAGGGCAGCCGCGCCACCCAGCGCCATACGAACGATGGCCTGCGACCGGCGTTGCCCCAAGCGGTGGGCGACAAGCGAGCCGTAGGAGCAGCCGACCACGTTCACACGGGCGACTCCGAGGTGGTGGAGTGCGCGCTCCACGGCTTGCGCCAGAAAATCGACGCCAAAGCGATCCGGCAGAGTATCGGCGCGACCCCACCCCGGCAGATCCAGCGTGATCACGCTCGCATGCGGCAGGAACGCCCTCTCGTGTCTCAGCCATGCATGCATGTCCTGGAAGGCGCCCCCAAGGAAGACCACGGGGTCCAGCGATGGGTTTTCCGACATCACTGTGCGGCAGTAGTACGAGAACCCTGCGTAGCGCAGATGATGAAGAATCTCCTGGGGCACGGGACCTCACTGTCGTCTTTCGTCGAAGTCGCATGGGTGCATGGGCGCATGCAGTTCTGGGAGCGGGCCAAACCCGGCAGTTCTGCAACGACATGGCCCACCTGAGGGCACGGCGGATGTGCGCCGGCACGGTGGCGTAGACGAGAGCGCCATCGTGTACGACGTGTGGGCGCAGGTGTTGATCAGCGAGTTCGAAATCGACGCCGACAGGAGGTGGAGGACGTGGAGGTCGCGCACTCGGCCGCCGGCGTTGGCGTATCAGGGACAAATAGGGGGCTCAGAGGCTGGTCAGTGGTTCGAGCCGACGGGATGCTGAGGAGCAGCATCCCAACCAGGGGGACCCATGAAGGCCATCGCCCAGGACTCGTACGGCACCGTCAGCGGTCTGGAACTGCGCGACTTCGACCGCCCCGATCCCCGTGACGACGAAGTGCTGGTCCAGGTGCGGGCCGCTGGGGTGGACCCGAGCATCCTGCACCTCATGACGGGCAAGCCCTACATCGCCCGTCTCGCCCTGGGACTCCGCAAGCCGAGGAACCCGGTGCGCGGCTGGGACCTCGCCGGAGTGGTCGAGGCGGTCGGTGCGAAGGTGACGAGTTTCGAGCCGGGTGAGGAGGTCTTCGGCAGCGGAGACGGTTCGTTGGCCGAGTACGCCAGCGCCAGGGCCGACAAGCTCGCTCCCAAGCCCGACAACCTCACCTTCGAACAAGCCGCGGCACTCCCCGTCTCCGGCGTCACCGCCTATCAGGCCCTCAGTGGCAGGGCACGCCCGAAACGGGGGCAGAAGGTCCTCGTCATCGGCGCCTCCGGCGGCATCGGAACATACGCCATCCAGCTCGCCGTCTCCTACGGAGCCGAGGTCACCGCCGTCTGCGGCCCTGGCAAGGCAGATTTCGTCCGGGTCCTGGGCGCCACCGACATCCTCGACTACACCAGCCAGGAAATCACCGACGGCAAGCAGCTGTTCGACATCATCCTCGACGCCGCCGGCAACCGCCCACTGTCCCTGCTGCGCCGCGCACTCGCCCCGAAAGGTGTTCTGGTCATGGCCGGAGGCGAAGGCGGCGGTGACTTGGTGGGCGGCCTGGGCCGCCAGCTCCGCGGCTACGCACTCTCACCGTTCCTCGGCCAGACGCTGAGCAGCCTGATCGCGACCGTGCGCCACAAGGACCTGCTGATCCTCAAGAAGCTCACCGAGGAGGGCACGATCGCACCGGCCATCGACCGCACCTACCCGCTCTCCGAAGCCGTCGCCGCGATCAGGCACCTGGAGACGGGGCACCCCCGGGGCAAGATCGTCGTGACCATATGAGGTGAGGTGAGGCGAGCGCGGCGAGGGCCGGGCCCCCCGTGGCGCCGCTCGGCACGCCGCCCTTGTCGCTGGACCGTCCGCCTCGCCCCTGCGTCTCTGTGCTCAGGTGGATCGCGCGGCAGCGGACCTACGCATCTTCCACGCTCGCGACAGCACCCGTCCCGTTGTCGGCTGCACACCGGTACACCGCCTTCGGGGGCTCCCTGCGCGGCGACCTGACGGCCCTCAACCTGAGATCCAGCAGTCCTTGGTCGTACAGCCGTTGTTCGCCGTCGCCCTGATGGCAGCCTCGTTCCACTCCGAACAGGCCGTGCGGGGCCGAGCGCAAAGCGCGCCGCGGGCGTCAGCGACCGAACTCTGTGGCGCCGTCCTTGCCCGTGGGCGGATATGTGCCAGAGGTCTTGACAACTTGATTGGTCTGGACCAGCTTTGCGCACAGTAGCGGTGGCCACCGGCTCTCACCTTCGTCCTTCGTTTCTCCCTGGAGGCATTCCGTGGACCGTGTACGTAAGGGCAGATCCGGCGTTCGCCAGAGAATCGGTGCGGCCATCGCCGTCGGTGCGGCCGCCTCGCTCGCCGTCACCTCGCTCGCCGCGCCCGCGCAGTCGGCGGACGCCAGGGCGGCGGACGCCAGGGCGGCGGACGTCAACGTCGCCAAGAACGCAGGGTTCGAGTCGGACCTGAGCAACTGGACATGCACCGCGAACAGCGGCGTCACCGTCACCTCCCCCGTGCACGGCGGCGCGAAGGCGCTCAAGGCCACGCCGGCGGGCCAGAGCAACGCCGAGTGTTCCCAGATCGTCGCAGTCAAGCCCAACTCCGCGTACAAGCTGAGCAGTTGGGTGCAGGGCAGCTACGTCTATCTGGGCGCCCGCGGTACGGGCACCACCGACGTATCGACCTGGACGCCGGGCAACTCGTCCTGGCAGCAGCTCTCCACCAGCTTCACCACTGGCGCGAACACCACGTCGGTCACCGTGTACACACACGGCTGGTACGGGCAGAGCGCGTACTACGTGGACGATGTGAGCGTCCTCGGGCCCGACGGGGGCGGCGGCACCGACCCGGTGGAGATACCCGCTGTGCCGGTCGGCCTCAAGGCAGGCACGACGACGTCCACTTCGCTGGACCTGTCCTGGACCCCGGTGTCCACCGCCACCGGCTACACCGTCTACCGCGACGGTACGAAGGTCGCCGCGGTCGGCGGCGCCTCCACGACCGTCACCGGACTCACGCCGGACACCGCGTACAGCTTCCAGGTGAGTGCCACGAACGCGGCGGGGGAGTCCGCGAAGTCGACGGCGGTCTCCGCACGGACCGCCAAGGACGGCGGGGGAGACGGTGGCACCGTGCCCAAGCACGCGCTGACCGGCTACTGGCAGAACTTCGACAACGGTGCGACCGTGCAGAAGCTGCGGGACGTGTCCTCGCAGTACGACATCATCGCCGTCTCCTTCGCCGACGCCACCACCACGCCGGGCCAGATCACCTTCAACCTCGACCCGGCCGTCGGCTACTCCTCCACCGCCGACTTCAAGGCGGACATCGCCGCGAAACACGCCGCGGGCAAGACCGTGATCCTTTCGGTCGGCGGCGAGAAGGGCACCATCTCGGTCAACAGCGACGCCTCCGCGACGGCATTCGCCAACAGCGCCTACGCGCTGATGCAGGAGTACGGATTCGACGGCGTCGACATCGACCTGGAGAACGGTCTCAACCCCACCTACATGACCAAGGCATTGCGCCAGCTCTCCGCGAAGGCAGGCTCGAAGCTGGTGCTCACGATGGCGCCGCAGACCATCGACATGCAGTCGACATCGGGCGGGTACTTCCAGACGGCGCTCAACGTGAAGGACATCCTCACGGTCGTCAACATGCAGTACTACAACAGTGGTTCGATGCTGGGCTGCGACGGCAAGGTCTACAGCCAGGGCAGCGTGGACTTCCTGACCGCGCTCGCCTGCATCCAGCTGGAGGGCGGTCTCGATCCCTCGCAGGTCGGGATCGGCGTCCCGGCGTCGACGCGCGGCGCGGGCAGCGGTTACGTGGCCCCGTCGGTCGTGAACAACGCCCTCGACTGCCTGACCCGCGGCACCGGCTGCGGCTCCTTCAAGCCGTCGAAGACCTACCCGGGGCTGCGCGGCGCCATGACGTGGTCCACGAACTGGGACGCGACGGCGGGCAACGCGTGGTCGAACTCCGTTGGCCCGAAGGTGCACAGCCTTCCGTAGCGAACGGCCCGGCGGGACGGACAGACCACCCATCCGTCCCGCCCATCGACCACACCGTCTCCCGCGTCCCGCGGTGAACCGCTCCCAGTAGCTCGGGAATCAACTTGCCGCGGCGTGAGGCTGGCCCTCACCAGGTACCGCAGTTCGTGGTGCAGGCTCGTTCCGTGTGTCAGGCCACCGAAAAGCGTCTCGGGCATGGAGGCGTCGGTACCGGCCGGCACGTCCGCGAGCTACAGGGCCAGTACGCTGACGGGGCGAGCGCGGCCAGGAGGTCATTCTTGGTCCTGGGGGCATTCGTACTGACGATCGGGGCCCCAGTGGTCTACCGGGCCTTTGGCGTTCTGTTTGAACGCGCCGCAGTGCAGGACCATCCGTTGCCCCTCTGGCGTGTGGTTGAGCATCACGAGCGCTTTGTCCAAGGGTGGGTTGGAACCGTGCCGCCGAGGAATTCTGATCTCTCCGCTGACACCTTCGAAGCGAATACCCTCGTCGAGCTTTGACTTGACCCCCTCGGCGTCCACAGCGTCCACGCTCGTGTACTGCCTGTCCGCCGCCGATGACAGTGCTTTGAGCGCGTCGTGTGCCAGAGCCACGTGTCCGTCGTTGATCCATGGGTCGCGGTCCGTGTACCGGCGGACGTAGCGCGTGATGAACGCCTTGGCCTCGTTGTTCTCGTCAGCGTGCCCGTTGGGCAGCACATGCACGGTGTGGTACAGCCGCAGCCACTGCTCGTCCAGGTATTGGCCGCCGAGTGCGGCATTGGTGAGTTCGTTGCTGCCTATGACCGTCAGCGGTAGCCCGGCACAACCGGAATCGGGCCCATAGGTGTTGACGAACTTGGTGAAGCTTTCGACGCGAGAGGCCCAGTAGACGACTGTGCGGCGGTCCTTCTTGATGACGTCGCACACGTGCTGGGCGGTGTCCTGGGCGGAGACATCCGTGCCTTCCCCGCCGGGGAACTCCCAGGTCTCCGTGCCCGCGCCGAAGTTGTGGACGAACTTCCCGCCCAGTTCGCGGGTGTAGAGATCGTTGGGGTCCTTGATGACCAGGGCACGCGTGGAGGTGGCGCAGTTCCCTGGCTGTGTCTCGATGATGTTCCCCTTCCGCGCGAACTGCGCGGCGATGGCCGTCTCACGGCTGTTGTCCGGGGACATCGGCCGGTAGTACGCGCCGGCCTCCTGCATCGCGTCGGCCGTGGCCGTCGTGCCGATCACCGGGACCTTCCCGTTGCTGAGGATCCGCGCGGCCTGCTTTGTCAGCTCCCGGCTCTCCCTGAACCCGATCACACCTACGATCGTCCGGCTGTCCTGCCGCTCCTCGTTCGCCTCGGTATCCCGAACGACGTCGTGTGCGTGCCGGACGACGTTCTTGAACTTCCTTCCGGTATCCCTGACTTCGACATACAGCCGCACCCGGTCCTCGTCCTGCGACGCCAGACGGTTCAGCTCTTCCTGGGCCAAGAGGATCCCCCGTAGCTCGGGGATCATGCCGTTCATGACCACCTGATCCGGGTCGGGGTCCACTCCCGCCCCCAGGAAGACCACCCTGCGCACCGGCTTGTGGAACTTCCTCTCGGCGGTCAGCGCCTTGGCGTTGAGGGCTTTGATCGCGCCGAGGACCTCCTCGTACTGCTCCTGAGGCGTCTTGCCCTCGTCCGCGGCCTCGGGCACCGCACCGGGTGCGCCTTGCCCCGGCACAATCTCTCCGTCCAGGCATGCCTGGGCCGCCGGCGGAGTGATCCCGCAGTACACGGCCGTGGACAGCATGGCGAGTACCACGCTGCCGATCGCCAGTTCGCCGGTCAGCTCCGTCCGCGGTCCCCAGCGGAACTTCTTCACCGGCGCCGGATGCAGACGTTCTCCTTGTTCGGGCTCGGCCCCGGTGGCGGAGTACGGCCGTCGCGCCGACACCAGTAGCGGCAGCGGGGGGTGCGCACGATCGGCGGGCGGGGAGAGCCTGTCCGCCGCTTCGTTCAGGTTCCGGCACTTCGGCCAGCCCTCGTCCGCGTAGGCGGCGGCATGCCCCGCGCCGACAAGGAGCAGCGAGGCACTGCCCGCCTCGGCCGCCACCTTCAGATACGTACTGAGGAACCGTCGGGTCAGCTCCGTGCCGGGCGAGCCCTCCGCGGGCAGGTCGAACAGCACCACATGCCGCGACCTGCGGCGGCGTGCCCAGGCGCCGAACCAGCCCGGCCCGGCGCGGGCCAGGTCCGCGAGCAGGGCGCGAAACATGAGTTCCTCGAAGATCTCCAACTGTCCCTGGTCGCCGTCCCGCAGTGTGAGCAGGTTGCTCACTCGCTCGAAGAGCCGGCCCGAAGAATCAATCCCTCGCCAGGATACGAACCAGCTGTTCTTGGTCCTGATGAGCCGTCGGCTCCACCAACTCGCCCAGCACCACCGTGGGAAGGTATGGAGAAGCGGCCCGGCCACCAGCCATACCTTGTCGACCCAACCACCCACCTGTGCGGATTCCGCACAGCTCAGCTTCGTCAGCACGCCAAGAAAACCGCTCTTGGCACGCAGCGAGTAGATGTGGTCGCGCAGCGGCTTCTCATCGAGGACCCTCTGGCCTGCCGGGGTCTGCTGTGTTTGGGCCAGCTCTGCCCGAGCCTGCTCCGTCTGGGTCCGCTCCACGAGCTCCTTCATCAGCTGGAAAGTCCGCAGCCGCAGCTTCCCGACTCGGGGAGGACTGGCTCCGTTGAGGCCGTTGCCTGCCCGTAGGGTCAAAGAGACCTGCGGTGCCTGATGGGCAGGGGCAACCGGCAGGCGGCGTACCCTGGCGTATGCGACCAGTTTCTCCTCGGGGCCCAGAATGAAGGCGAATTTGTTCAGGAGCTCGTCCGAGAAGCCTTCATCGCCCGTGTCCAGCAGCATCGCCGGTAGGACCGTGTCCCGCAGACATTTCCACTCGGCCCGGGGAGGGACCACCGCCTTCCTGAAGGCGGGCAGGAAATCACGTGAACCGGGAAAGGCCGGAAACCTCTCCTCATGCCTTGGACGATCTGTGTGCACGAGCGTGGGATCGTGCCGGTTCGGCGGTACTGGATGGTTCATGGAAAGCCTCCAGCTCTCCTCCATGAGCAATGAGTTGCGGGTCGCGTTGCGGCTTCGTGCGGCTGGCTGAGCGCGACTCGACGTAGTGCGCCTGGTTCAGCGCAGTTCGATACCGCGGGTCTCGGGAAGCCCCAGCAGCGAGACGTAGGCCAGCGCATAGCCGGCGGCGGCGAAGCCGAGCGCACCGCCCACGCCCCAGCTGTCGGACAGGAACCCGACGAGGGTGGGGAAGACGGCTCCCACGGCCCGGCCAGTGTTGTACGTGAACCCCTGTCCGGATCCGCGCACTTCGGTGGGGTAGAGCTCGGCGAGGAAGGAGCCGAAGCTGGAGAAGATCGCCGACATGCAGAACCCGAGCGGGAAGCCGAGCAGCAGAGAGGCCGCCTCCCAGCCTGCGGGGACCTGGGAATAGCACAGCACGCACAGGGCCGAAAGGACGGCGAAGATCTGAATGGTGAGCCGACGTCCCAGCCGGTCGGCCAGGTGAGCGCCCGTCACGTAACCGGAGAACGCACCGATGATCTGCACGACGAGGAACCCACCGACACCGGTGACCGAGAGGCCCCGCTCGTCATTGAGATACTTGGGAATCCAGGTGGCCAGCGTGTAGTAACCACCCTGCACCCCCGTGGACAGCAGGCAGGCCAGCAGGGTCGTACGCAGCAGAGGCCCACGGAAGATGTCCGCGAACGAGCGCGAGCGTGCTGCGGCCTTCAACCGCTTGGTCGCGGCGGGCGCGTCCTGCACATTGCGCCGGACGTAGAACACGAGCAGGGCGGGCAGCGCGCCGGTGAAGAACAGTACTCGCCATGCGATGTCATCGTCGACGAGGTTGTACACGAGGGTGTACGTGACGACCGCCAGTCCCCAGCCGACGGCCCAGGCCGACTGGATCCATCCGAGGGTGCGCCCGCGGTGACGACTGGCGGCGTATTCGGCCACCAGGACCGCGCCGACCGCCCACTCCCCGCCGAACCCCACTCCCTGCAGCGCCCGGAAGGCCAACAGGGTGCCGAAGTTGGGTGCGAAGCCGCAGGCGACCGTGAAGATGGCGTACACACTCACGGTCCACATGAGCGCGCGTACGCGGCCGATACGGTCGGCGAGGACTCCGGCCAAGGCACCGCCCACAGCGGACATCAGCAGAGTCACCGTGGCCAGCAGGCCCGTCTGACCGTTGTCGAGCCCGAAGTAGACGCCGATGGCGGCCAGGCTCAGCGGTAGCACGTAGAAGTCGTAGGAGTCCAGGCCGTAGCCGCCGTACGCGCCGAGGAAGGCGCGGCGCCCATCAGGGCCGAGCTCGTGGAACCAGGCGAACCGGCGTTCGCCGTGCGGCGCCGGCCCCGCTTCCTGCGGTCGTGAGGTCCGCCGATCCGTCGCGGTGGCCTGGTCCGGGGCGGTGGTCGCGTCCGTGGAGGTGGCCTTGTCCGGTGAGGGAGAACTCATGCTCATGGCCGTGCACCTCTCAAGGGGCTTGCTGGGGCCGCGAGTTGGTGGATCGTCACCGTAGGGGATTAGTGAACAATCCGACAAGAGGATGCGTCATTGTTCCGCTCCGAGGGGTGTCATATGGTCAGCCCTGAGGTCTGAGGAAGGAGCATCCATGAGCCGTCAAGCGGATCAACTCGCAGGTGACAAATACCTGTTGGGGCGCTCGAGCATCTCCGAACGGGTCGCGGATCTGCTGCGCATACGCATCGGTGAGGGCCAGTTCAAGCCTGGCGCGAAACTGTCCGAGGACGAGATCTGCACGGCCCTCGCAGTCTCCCGCAACACCCTGCGCGAAGCCTTCCGCCTGCTGACCCATGAACGTCTGCTGGTCCACGAGCTCAATCGGGGGGTCTTCGTGCGCAGGCCAAGCGCCGCGGACGTCGCGGACATCTACCGAGTGCGGCTCTTGGTGGAGTGTGCCGTGGTCCGCTCACTCGGCCGGCCGCCATACCCACTGGAGGGCCTGGCGGCGGCCGTTGCCGACGGCGAGCGGGCCACCGCGGCGGAGGACTGGGACGCGCTGGGGACGGCGAACTTCCACTTCCACCGAGAACTCGTCGCCCTGGCCGACAGCCCCCGCATCGACGAATGCATGCGCACTGTCCTGGCCGAACTCCGGCTGGCCTTCCATGCGTTGAAAGATCCGCAGGCTCTGCACTCGCCGTACCTGGAACGGAATCGCGCCCTGCTCGATACGCTGAGGAAGGGCGACACGGCCCTGGCAGAGCAACTGCTCCAGGGCTACCTCGCCCACTCCAGCGAAAACTTGACGCGCGCCACGAGCGGCCACGAGTAGAGCGCCCGCTCGGACCGCGGTGTCATTCGCCGTGTGTGGACGTGCCGGGCATCGGTCAGGCCTGTTCGAAGTGGAACGCCTTGATGAAGCAGTCGCGGGGCTGGGCGACGGCGAAGAGTACGCACTCCACGAGTGACTGCGCGGTGAGGGCGTCCTGGGCCTCGCGCGGTGTGGTCTCCCACTCCTCGGAGAGCGGGTCGGGGTTGTCGAAGTCGGGCGGGTAGAGGGATATCACCCGAACCCCCTGGGGCCGCAGGCGCTTGGAGAGGATCTCGGCGAACCCTGCCTGGGCGCTCTTGGCCGCGTAGAAGGCGTCGTGCGCGTCCGAGCGGTGATGACCGGCCGTACCGCAGGCGGAGACCATGGTCACCACATCCGGCTTGTCCGAGTTGAGCAGGAGGGGGAGGAAGTTCTTCACGGTCAGGACGGTGCCGGTGGCGCCGGATGCGATGGTGTCGACGACGTCGGCGTCGGAGACGGATTGGAGGTCTGGTCCTTCGAGGTAGCGGGAGCCGTTGTTGATCAGCACGTCGATGCGGTCGGTGTGCCGGGCGACGCCGGCAGCGAAGTCGCGGATCGAGGCCGGATCCGTCAGGTCGCAGGCGAAGGCGTGGACCCGCTGGTGCCCTCGGTCGCGGACCTCGTCGCGGACGCGCTCCGCGGCGGCGAGAGTGCGCGCGGAGAGGAAGACCTCGGCGCCGAGGTCCGCGAGACGGATGGCCAAAGTGCGTCCGAAATCGCGGCCGGCTGCGGTAATGACGACGCGGTGATCGTCGAGTCTCATGTCGGTGCTCCTGGTTCGCAGGCGGAGATTGGGTGAAGTGCGGCGGCTTACCTCGGCGTGGGCGGCCCGGTCTCCAGCGGCGGCTCGCCGCCTTTGGGGTCCGGACTGCCTGCGTCGTCCCGGTCGGGCGTCAGCAGGGCGGCCGGCCCATCGGACGGGTGGGGGGCCGACGCCGCGGTTCGTCGGCGACGGGAGGCAGTTGCGGGTGCGCAGGCGGCGGCTACGAGCATCAGCAGCAGGACAGGAACCATCGCGGAGCGCAGCCCATGGCGCTCGCCGAGAAATCCCAGGGCGGGCGGCCCGGCCAGGAGAGCGACGTAGCCGATCCGGGAGGTCAGCGCGACGCGGCCGGTCGTGTCCGGTCCGGACTCGCCTGCCGCGGAGAGAGCCAGCGGAAAGCCGAGGGAAGTGCCGAGCCCCCACAGCAGCACGGCACAGCTGGCCGCGACGGGAGAGTCCACGAAGGAGACGAGGGCGATACCGGCGGTCGATATCAGCGCACCGCCGCCGAGCATCGCGGGCCGGCCGATCCGGGTGACCAGGCGGCCCCCGGCGAAGCGGCCAACCGCCATGGCCGCGGCGAAGGCGCCGTACACCAATGAGCCAAGACTGGTGGGCATGTGGTGGCCGTCGACCATGAGGAGGGGTAGCCAGTCGGTGGCCGAGCCCTCGGCCAGCGCCATGCCCAGCACCACGCCACCGATCAGCAACAGCCGCGGGTCGAGGTACAGGCGTCGTTCCCGGACCTGGTCGCCGGTGTCGTCGGCGTCGGCCCCGGTGCCGGAGTATCCGACGCTGCGGCCGACACCGGTCCGCAGTCTCGGCACCACGAAGGCGAACAACGCGACCACGAGGACCAGCACCACCGTGAGATGCCAGGACACCGGGAAACCGGCAGCGGCGCCGACCACACCAAGGCCTGCCCCGACCACCGTGCCGAGGCTGTAGCAACCGTGCAGGGCCGGGAGCACGGGTCGCCCGAGCTCCTGCTCCACCCCGGCGCCGTCCACATTGCTGGCCACCTCGGAGAGACCCATCCCGGCGCCCAGAAGAAGCAGGCCGAAGGTCACCACCGGCGCCGAGGACGCGGCCGTGCCAAGGGCCATCGTGGCCACGCTGGCCAGCACGAGGGACATGCCGCAGAGAATCACGGGCCGGGTGGAAAACCGCGCCACCAGGGCACCGGCCACCAGGATGCCCATCATCGACCCGACCGACATGCCGAAGAGCACCAACCCCATCTCAGCGGTGGAGGCATCGAGCTCGTCCCGGACATCGGGGGTCCGGGTGACCCATGTCGCGAGCGACAGGCCAGGGATGGCAAAGCACAGCTGCAGTGCGACTCGGTGACGGCGGATCACCGGGCCCAGACTGTTGAGGTCCATGAAGGCGCGGGTCTTTCGGAGCGGGATGGCGGGCGGTATCCACGTACCCTAACCTCGCCCCGGAACCGTCCGGTTGGTGTGATCCCCGGGCCGGCGGCGCAGGGATCGGACTTGTCCGTATCGGCGTGATTGCGTCTGTGCGCGTGGCCGGGTGGACGGGGCAGCCACGCTGTTTCTTCGAGAAGTCCGCCCGCAACCTCAACCCCTTGGCCGCCATGACCGGTCGCCTGACCATCGCCGAGGTCGAGGAACTCGTGGAACCGGGCGCACTGAGTCAAGACGAGATCGACCTGCCCGGCGTGGTCGTCCAGCGAGTTGTGGCTCTCAGCTCTCACCCCGCAACAGGCGGCTGACAAACACATCGAGACGAGGACGGTGTTCCGGCTGATGTCCTGGACCAGGATCGAGATGGCCTCCCGGGCGGCAGCGGAACTCAGTGAGCCTTTTCAGCGTGGCCACCGATCGGGTGTCGATGGCAGGGTGAGGGTGAGTCCGCAACGGACAAGCCCCCCGGCGCCATTGAGCTGTCCGGCAGAACGCGGAGGCTGTTCAGCCACTACGGCAGCGTGCTGGGCCAGCATCTTTCCGGCCGACCACGGCGGCGGATCTCACGGGTCACCGGTCTCCCAGCGGCTTCTACTGTGGCCTTCAGCGGGCGGCCAGTTCCGTGAAAGCCAGCAGGTCCGGTCCAGGTGGCGGACGGAGGGTGTCGCCTACCAGCGGGTGCAGCAGCGTGACCGGCAACGAGTCCAGCCCGGCCGGAGTGCCAGGTCAACTCGACACTTCCTCCCGTCAGCGGTTGTGGCCCGCAGTGGCGGGGAGAGCGTTGTCGATGAGGACGGCGGCGATGGCGGCGGCGGTGGGGAAGGCATCGGCATCGAGGACCCAGGTGCGGGCCGCGGCGCCATCGATGAGTAGCGCGAGCTGCTCGCCGAGCTGCTCGGGGTCGGCGGCGCCAGCCTCGCGGGCGGTGTCGGCGAGCCGCGCGGCAACGGCCTTCTTGTAGTCACGTGCGCACTGGGACGCGGGGTGCTGCGGGTCGTGGAGCTCCACGGCGGCAGCGATGTACGGGCACAGGGGAGTGGTGGGGGAGACGTCGAAGGCGGCGAGGAGCCGTTCGCGGGGCGTGAGGTCGGCGCGGTCGAACACGCCCGACAGAACGGAGGGGTCGAATCTGCGCAGGTACTCGGCGACGAGCTCGTCCTTGCCGTGTCCTCACCTGGTTACCCGTCGGGAACGCGGCCATCGGAGCCTTCCATGTTCGGCTCGGCACGTCACTTCAGGAAGGTAAATGGGTACGCGCGAACATCGCTTGGCCTTTCGATTCGGGTCTCCCGACGAGTGCTCTCCGCGGGTGGGCCCCGGGCTCGTATTCGGTTAGGTGATCACTGAGCGTTCTCGACGAGGCCACTGATTGGACGAGACTGACAGCATCGACCGGAAGGCCGCAACGGGCAGGGCTCCCGTGCCGTTGGAGGACGTGTTCGAAGTCCCAACTCATCAGCAGAAGAGCCCTGTTGGTCCCCTACCCTGCCGCACTCGACCTTCCGCATGCCCTGGTCGAGTGGGTCGCGATGCTCATCGTCACCCGCGAGGGTGACCGGTGGTGCAAACTCCCGGCCGACAACTGGCGTTCCTCGACCCGCTGTTCCTGTCGATACACAAACCACTTAAGGAAAGCGGCATGCACCAGCATCCGTTTCTCCGGTCCGAAGCGAAGCCACGGTCACGGTCACGGTTGGCAGTTGGCCGGCATACTGAGGCTACGTGTCAGGACGGCGGTCTCCAGCCCAAGTGCCTTCTCGTATTTGTGCGCTTGTCGCAAGGGTGGAGAGTTGTGCCGGCGACACGTACCGATAGCCCGTGATCTAATCGCTGCGGCCATCGCGAGAAGGGCGGTTCGTGTCTACACGTGATGCACGCGAAGGCGTGACGCCGGCTGAGAACAGGAGGGCACAAAACTCTCCCGGCTTATGGGCCAATACCAACTACCGGATATTCCTGGTCATCCAGACGCTCTCGGCACTCGGGGATTCCTTCTCATACGTAGCGATCCCGCTCCTGGTCCTGCAAAGCACCGGCTCGGTCGTGCAGATGGGCCTCGTCACCGGCTTGACCGGCGTGGCCTCAATCGCCACCGGAGTGTTCGCCGGCGTGATCGTCGACCGGGTTGACCGGCGCAGACTCCTCATGACGGCCGACTGGGCGCGATGTCTGCTGTTCGCTCTGATTCCGCTGGTCTGGCTCTTTGCTACGCCGATGTGGCTGATCTACGCGGTAGTCCCGGCCGCAGGCGCGTTCATGATGCTGTTCCGGGTGACCTATGTGACCGTCGTCCCCGCCATCGTCGAGTCCAGTCAGATCACCAAGGCCAACGGTCATCTGTTCGGTACTTACGCGGCTGCCAGCGCGGGAGGCCCAGCGTTGGCAGGCTTCATAGCCTCTGCCTTCAGCCCAGCCGCGGCCATTGGCTTCGACTCTGCCACCTTCGCCTTGTCCGCCATCGGCATTCTCTTCGTAAAGATCCGGTCTGCCCAGCAGAACACCACCTCTGGCGGGACCGCACGAGCCAGTGTGCCTGGCGAATTCCTCGCCGGAGTACGGTTTTTGTGGGCCCACCCGGTACTGCGCCCGTTGACTGCGCTGCTCTCACTGCTGACCTTTCTCACGTACGGGCTCACCGACCTCATCATCTTCCTCATCAAGGAAGATCTTGGGCACCCCGACAGCACCGTCGGCTTCGTTCTGAGCGCCGGCACTCTCGGCAGCTGTCTGGCGTCCTTCGCCGTCGCGCGAGTTCGCGAGCGCTTTGGCTTCGGCGTCAGCTGGATCGGGGCCTTCGTGCTGTGCGGTACCGCCGTGCTGTGCCTGGGCCTGTCGGAGAGCGTCGTCGTGGTCGGCGTGCTCGCTGCCGCGATGCTGTTCTGCACCAGCATCGCGGGCACTTGCTCCATGTCCCTGCGCCAGGAGGTCACCCCCGGCCACCTCCTGGGACGGGTGACTGCTGCGTTCTGGACGACCCACTCCGCACTCGGCCCGCTGGGGGCTGCCACAGCCACCGCCGCGGCAGCCGGGGTAGGTGTCACCGCAACGTGCCTGGGTATCGGCGTCACCGTGGTGTGTGTCGCTCTGTCCGGAGGCCTGACGGGAATCGGGAAGAGTCGTCCGGGCTACTCGGCTGTGCAGCACGCGTGACATCGGCAGGCCACCGTGGCGTGGCCGTTTCGCGAGCCTTCAAGCCAATACCCGCACCAAACGGATGCCTGCTGCAGAGTGCGCGGACGATGAGGGCGGAGAGGATCGGCCGCCGCTGCAAGCTCCTGCATTCTGGTGATGAGGCGCGTGTCGGGCGACCAGTCGCGTCGTATTCCCGGTGCCAGTTCTATGTTGCCCGCACAGCGCAGAAGTTCGGGCTCCTTCGACAAGCCCGGCGCGTCACCAAGGAGAAGCGAAATCATGGTTCGTAGTGCTGTGAGCGGATGTGCGATGGTGGCTCTCGCCTCTGTGGCGTTCACTGGTGTCGCGCCGGCATCGGCGTCTGATGCTTCGAGAGCGGAGCCGAGGGTCACGGTCACCCCGGCCTCGGTCAAGCAGAGGGCTGCGGTGACGGTGCGGGTTGTGGGCGTTCCCAAGACATGCCGTTCGGTGCAGGCGAAGTCCGACGCCTTCGCCAAACCGGTGGTGCTGACGAAGAAGACCAAGCCGCTGGTGTACACGGGTCGGGCCGCGGTGAAGGCGAACGCCACTCCTGGCGGTCACCAGGTCGTGGTGGGGGGAATCGGTTGCGGCAAGTGGGTGGCGAAGGGCCAGTTCACTGTGCCTGCGGCGCCCAACTCGAAGGTGGTCAAGGGAACCGTCACCTCGAAGGCCGGGCTGTTCGTGCGCCGGCAGCCGACCTCCAACTCGACTGCAACCGGGACCTACCGCTACCGGCAGACCATCGCCTTGACCTGCAAGAAGGCCGGTCAGTCGGTCGGCGGTAACCGGACCTGGTACCGGGTCAACGTGCCCCAGGGATGGGTCACCGCTCGCTACGTCAAGGCGCAGGGCTTCGTACCCAACTGCAAGTAAATCCAAGGGGCTTGGGCCTCGGGAGAGCCTTGCAGAGTCCGGCCACCGCGCGAGTGCGCGGTGGCCGGAGCTGTGATGTGAAGGTCTGCGCCCCAGGGGCTGGGGGACGCCGCAGCCCTGGCTGCGGCAACTCGTCGAGCACTGGCTGCATCGCTGTGAATGGCGCCGCACCGAGGCGGAACTGAAGGCCCGCGCTCTATCCACGGGAGAGGACCCGGGCTCCGCGCCGGTGGAGCGAACGCCAGTGGAACGTGGTGCACTGGGCGGAACAGCCCCGCGGCGGGCATTTCGCCGCCTTCGAGCAGCCCGACCTCTTCACCGCCGACCTGCGGGACTCCACCCGAAAGCTGCGCAGACGCCTGCGCGCCGACAGGTCAGCAGACGCTGTCGGTCGGCTTCGGGTTGCCCAGGCCGAACAGCGGACGCAGGCGCAGGCCGGCCCAGGTGCCAAGGATCGCTACGGCGGCCCAGATCCAGCCGTGCAGCGACCCGGAAGCGATGCCGGCCAGGTAGGCGCCGATGTTGCAGCCGCCGGCGAGACGGGCGCCGACACCCATCAGGATGCCGCCGATGACGGCGGCGAGCGCGGTGCGGGCCGGGATGTTGCGGTGTAGCTGCCATACGCCGCCGGCGGCCGCGGCGACGGCGGCGCCGACCATGATGCCGATGTCGGTGAGGCTGGTCTTGTCGGCCAGTACCGGTCCCGACAACTGGGCCGCGCTGCCGGGCTGTTGCCAGAACGCCCAGGTCTCCGGTGCGCCGCCGAGTGCGCCCACGACCTTCGAGCCCCACAGGGCGAACGCGCTGGTGACGCCCCAGGCGCCGCCCGAGACGAGCAGTACGCCGGCGCCGAGCAACGCGAGGACCACGGCGCCCGCGGCCAGCGGCCAGGAGCCCCGCACCGTACGGCGAAGGACGCCGCGCGCGGAGGGCGGGGTGCCGACCGGCGGGGGAGTGCGGCGGGCCTGCACGGTACGGGCGATGAACCAGATCCCGGCGAGCACCGCGATCGTCGCGGCCCAGGAGCCGAACCAGCCGATGTGGTCGGACAGCACATACGGGTCGAGTGCGGGCAGGTCGCTCCAGAGGCCGAACTGCCAGGCGGCGAGGGTGGAGCCGGTGATGAAGCCGAAGAGAGTGAGCACGATGGTGCCCTGGCCGGAACCGACGGCGAAAAGAGTCCCGGAGGCGCAGGCGCCGCCGAGCTGCATGCCGATGGCAAAGAGGAAGGCGCCGACGAGCAGTGCCACTCCGATCGGCCCGGCGCTGGGGGCGGGCACTGAACCGAACAGGCCGCTGCCGGTGCCGATGACCAGGGCGAAAAGCGTCGCGGTGGTGCCGAGCAGCAGGGTGTGGGCCCGTAACCCGGTGCCGTTGCCGACAGCCACCAGCTGCCGCCAGGCGGAGGTGAAGCCGAAGCGGGAGTGGAAAAGGGCGAACCCCAGCCCGAGGCCGAGCAGCAGCAGGACGCCCGGCTTGGCCCCGTGCTCCGCGAAGACGTAACCGGCGAGTGCGACACCGATGGTGCCGGCGACCGTCAGCGGCACCCGCCGGACCGGCGGCGCGGCCTCGGCCGGAGGGACGGGGGAGGAGGTGGGGGCAGGAGTGAGCAAGGCGGTCCGGGGCGGCGCCCCGGCATCGGCAGCGGTGGTCAAGGGGGTCTCCGGGAACGGGAGGGGGATCGGACGGGCGGGGCTCGCGCGAGCGCGGAGCGAGGCGTCAGCGGTGACAGAGCGCGTCGTCGACGCTCCACGGCGTGGCCGCGAAGAGCGCGAGAGCGAGCTGACGGGCGGGTCCGAACATGCGCACCACCATAAGCATCCTGCGGAGATCCCGAAATGCCGTCTCACATAGAGAACACCTGAATGAGACGGGTGGGATGGATCGGCTCTCGCAGATCAGAACCTGTGCAAGGCCCAGCCTTACCGAATGCCCGGCGAGGACGGCGTGGTCGTGCTACTCCGCGCAGCGGTTGGACTCGTCTCCGGGACGGCCGGACCCTGCCCATGGACAGAGTCCTCGGCGGAGCCTGGCCAGGGCGCTCTGGGCCGCAGAGGGACGGGCACGCGAGTGCCGCCCTACCGGGCGACGGTTTCGCGCGAAACGCTGTCTGAGGGGCCGTATCGGGGGAAACCGTGGGGCATGGCTGTTCTCAGGAAATTCGCACGCCCCTTGCTCGCCTCCGTCTTCCTGTCGGGAGGCCTCAGTGCCCTCCGGGATCCCAAGCGCGTGGCGTCCACCGCGGAGCCCGTCGCGGTTCCGCTGAGTTCCCGGATTCCCCGTCTGACGGAGGACCCCGAACGCCTGGTCCGCCTCAACGGTGCGGTGCAGGTGGGGGCCGGGGTGATGCTCGCCACTGGGCGGGTTCCGCGTTTCGCCGCGCTCGCGCTGGCCGGCTCCCTTGTGCCGACGACCCTGGCCGGCCACGCCTGGTGGAAGGAGGAGGACCCGGATCGCCGAGCCGCGCAGCGTACCCAGTTCATCAAGAATCTCTCGCTGCTCGGTGGCCTGCTCATCGCGGCGGCCGACACGCACGGCAAGCCGTCCCTGACCTACCGCGGCCGCACCACCGCCACCCGCGGTCGTGCCGCCGCCAAGTCCAGTGCGACCCGCGGTCGTGCCGCCGTGAAGTCCGGCGCTCACCGGGGCCGTACTGCCGCGAGGTCCGGTGGCCGGACAGCCCGCCTTGCCGGGCGCGATGCAGCGGGCGCGCTGAGCAGAGCGGCAGGGTCCGTCCGGTAGCCACGGGTCTCGGTGAGTCCACAGGGTCTGATCGGCACCGTTGGAACCCCGAATGGAACCCCCCGTACGCAGACGGGCACAGTCAGGCTCCCGAGCCCCTTCCCGGAACCAGCCCGGATCCGCGGTGAACGAGTAAATCCTGTGAGTTTCCTGACGGATGAGGAAGGACCCGGAAGACTGGGACCGGCAACTCGTCGAGGAAAGGGCGGTCCGTGGGATCCACCATCGAGATCGTCGGCGGGCGGTTGTCGCCCGCCGATCTGAAAGACGCGCTGACCCCTCTCATCGACGGTGTTGAGATACGGCTCGACGTCGACGAACGTGCCAGCCCGCATCGCGGCGGGCCCGGGACGGAGTTACTGGTGGCGTACATCGGGGGCGGGGCGGCGGCTTTCTCCGCCCTGATCACCGGGGTGTTCGCGCTGCTGACCGCGCGGCAGGGCCAGGACGCCACGGCTGACGCCAATGGCGACGGCGCGAAGATCGTTCTCCATGGCGCCGACGGCAGCAGCATCGAGTGTCCGGCCGACGCCACGCGCGAGGAACTCGACCACCTGGTTGAGCTGACCCGCAGGCTCGGCAGTTCGACCATCGAACTCCCGTGACCGGCGTCGCGCCCAGCCCGCTCTGGGCCGACGAGGCGGCTGTACGCCGTTCTGCGCCCCGCCTCGATCCGGTGCTCGGGCAGGCCGAGTGTCCGGCAGACCCACCGGATCCCGGGCAGATCCGCCAGTTGTTGGACCGCCTTTTCGCCGCGCGGGACGGCGAGACGCTGGAGCTGCTCGGTGACCGGCTGACGGAGTGGCTGCACCGGACCGAAGTCCTGCGCGAACGTCCGGGCGAACGGCGCGAGTTTGCGTCCCTGACCCAGTCCGCGTACATGGAGGCATGCCTGTGCCGGGAGGACCTCCTGTCCCGGGTGGGACCCAAGGTGTTGGCTCTGGGGGTTCTGTGGGGGAAGCTCGACGAGTCGGAAACAGGAGCGGCTGAGACGGGACGCACTGAGACCGACACCGCCCGCGATGCGCCCGATCCCGCGGCCATGACCGAGGCCAAGACCGAGGCCATGGCCGACTCCGTGGTCGACGAGCTGGTCCCGCTGTTGGCCGGGCCCGCCCTGCTGCGACAGCCGGACGGGTCGATGCTGCTTCACCTGGGGCTATTGGTGCCCCGGTTGCTCGACCTCGTCGATGCGTCTTTGACGCGGAACACCCATCTCGCGCTGGCCGTGACCGACTGGGTGGGCCGGCAACTCCGGCAGCCCGACCGGCCGGAGCCGCCCGAGGCGCTGCGGTCCCGTGCCCGGGACCTGGAGGAGCGGTGCGAGCGCCGGATGGCGGAGGTCGAGGACCGGCTCGGCCTGACCGCGGCCGCCCTGGACGCCGCCGAGCGGGCCGCGTACCGGACGATGTACGTCCTGCACCGGCCCGAGGACGCCCGACGGCACGCCCACCGTTGTCTGCAGACGGCGGACCGGCTGCTGACCGTGCCGGACGACACCGGCACCTCCGACGAGCAACTGGACCTCCTCAGCCGTCTCTACAAGGTGAGCCGCCTGACCGGCGACGTGGCCGTGGTGATGGAACGGTCCGAGCGGCTGCAACGGCACGTCCGCGCGCGGGGTCTGCGGCACGAGCGTGCGGAGCGCTGGGTGGACGCGGCCGACTCCTACTCCAACCTCGGCTACCGCTACTTCACGGCCGCCGAGTACACAGGGGTGTCGCGGATGTACCAACTCGCCGTCTACTTCTTTGACAAGGCGGACGTACTGCGCGCCCGGGCTCCTGACCCGGTGCCGGGCACCGGAGCCGGAGTGGAACCGGGCTATCGGCTCTACGAGAGTGAAGGCTTCGTCTATGGGGCGTCCGCGCGGCTCGCCGGATCGGACACGGCCGCGGAGCTGTACGACCGGGCCGCGTCGGCGCACGAGCGGGCGGCCCGGATGACGTTCCAGTCACCAGGCCTGTTCAGCCTGTACTCGGCGGCTGGCCACTTCTTCAACGCCCATGCTGCGCTGGCCCGTTGCGCCCGTTCCGCGGACTTCCCGACCTGCCTTGACCTGCTCGGCGGGGCGGCGGAGAACCTGCGCAGCGCCATGGATGTCACGCAGAACGTGTTCCCCCTCTACGAGGCCACGGTCGCCCGTCTGGCCCGGGGGGAGGCGGACCCCTGCACCGCGGACATGGTGCGCGGACTCGGCCACACCCTGCACCCCGACGGCGAGCGGGTCGCGGCCACCGCACGTACCGCCGCCACCGCCCTCGCCGAGGGCGACCTGCCCGCGTTCCGTGACGCGGTGCGGGAGCTTTCCCGCCTCTTCGGCTTCCTGCACGCACTGGGATGAGGGACCTATGCACCAAGAGCCGTTGTTCGCCCGCCTGTTCCTGCACGAGGACGTCTCACCCGTTCCGCTGCTGGCGGCGCCGAACCAGCTCGGTATGCCCGACTCGGACCTCCCGGTCCGTATCGGGGACCTCCGCGCCACTTTCGACGGTCCGGACCTGACACCCCGTATTGAGTGGGGGGACAGCTGGACGACCTTGAAGGGGTCGGTCGAGGAGTCGTTTCGGACGGAGTTCGTCCGCGTCCTGGAGTACGTCCGCCCGCTCGCGGCCCAGGTCCGCGTCGCCGCCCGCGACACCTCCGACATCCCCGGCGCGGATGTGACCTTCGAGCGACCGCGCATCGCCTCCAGCCGGGAGGGAGCCTCGCGGGCGGGTGGTAACCGGCTGCGCAGCGCCCTCGCGGACGCCGTGCGCGCCTCCGGTCGTCAGCCCAGTCCGTTCGGTTCGCAGGTCACCGACCTGGAGCACTGGTCGGTGACCGTTGACGGGCTCTTCTCCGGGCTGCCGCCTGCCTCCGACGAAGCCCTGGTGGTGACGTACGACTTCCTGCCGGTGTTTGCCGAGTGGCTGCGGGCGGACGCGGTTGCCTCCGGCGGCGGGCGGCACCTGATCCGCGCCGATCTCGGCCTGCCCGCCGAGGCGGATGCCTTCCGTGGGGCGGCCGCGCTCCTGCCGTCCGCCGTCCGGAATACGCTCGGCCGGCTCGCCGGGAGCCGGAGCGGGGGTCAGGACCGGCTGGCCGGGCAGCGCAATGTGATACGTGCCGTGTCCGCCCTCCAGGACGACTTCCCGCGCGGAGCGGGACGGGTCGAGTTGGGCGTCGTGTTCGCCGAGCACCCGAGCGGGGCCGACTACGTCGTACCGGCGGTCGGACTGCGAGTTCCGCCGCCCCGCGACGGCCATCCCCTCCGGCTGACGGACGGCACCGTGGCCCACCTGCCCGCGCCGCCGTGGACCATGGGCTGGAGCTGGGATCCGCGGGGTGGGAAGAAGCAGCGCCGTGGCTGGTGGCGTCGCCGTGGCTGACCTGTGGGCGCGGGCCCATGAACGGATCGGCGCTGGGGACCATGCCGCCGCGGCCCGGCTGCTGGAACACCTTGACGAGCTCGGGACGGACCTTGTCGACGTGGTCAACATCGACCTGGCCCGCTGCCGGCTGGCCGCTGTCTCCACGGACCACCGCGCCCTCTTCGCGCCGGCGCTGGCCCGGATCGCGGAGCGTACCGACGTCGACGGCGACCCCATGCTCGCCCCCGCCTGGCACTTCTACCGCGTCACCGGCGACCTCCTGACCTACGGCGCGACGACGGCCGAGCACGTCGGGGAGTGCGCCGAGGCGATCGGGCGCCTGGGGGTCGAGGCGGAGAACGTCGAGATTCTCACGAAGCTGCTGGTGAACCTGCACGCCCACGGCCAGGAAAGCCTGGCGGGCCCGCTCCACCGGTGGGCGGCGCCTCTGGAGGTACCCGGGCACACGGGCTGGGACATCTGGCACGAGCTGGCGTTCGCACTGCGGACCACCGGCGCCGGGGCCGAGGCCGAACGGATCTGCACAGCCATCCTCGACGCCGCGGACGACGACCGTACGCGCGTCGGAGCAGCCGTCACCCTGAGCCTCCACCTGGCAGCAGAGCGGCGCCACGACGAGGCCCGAGTGCTGCTTGTCGAGGCACTGGGAACAGCCGTGCGCGAAGGGTGGACCGACCTCGCGGACGTCGCCCGAAGCAACCTGATGGCGACCCACTTCGAATCCGGCCGGACCGAGCAGCTGGAGAGTGACGTACGCGCGTGGCTCGCCGACATCGACGCGGGCCGCGGCCTGCCGCCCGCCGTCCAGGTGGCCCTCAGAACCTCGCGTGCCCTGCGCGCCGCGGGCCGGGAGATGCTTGCCCTCGACGTGCTCGCCCTGTACGCGGACCGGGACTGGTCGACGGAGTCGGACACCGACCAACTCGCCTGGCTGGAAGCCATCGTGGACGTCTTCCGGGTCCTGTCCGACGATGCCGCGGCGGCGGACCTCAGCCTGCGCGCGATCGGCATCGACGAGCGTCTGTCCCGGTCGGCGGTCGCCCGGTTCGACCAGCACGACTACGACCGGATCGGCCGGGCCTACGACCTTCTGTTGACGTTCCACGCCGACTTGGAGCGGTTCGACGCCTTCGCCGGATCCCGGGCGCTCTTCTACGCCGAAGCTGCGAAGGAGGCGGCATTCTCCCGCGCCCTGCCGGGCATGGCGGGGGCCCCGATGCGGGCTGACGACGCGAGGGAGGAGAGGGCCCTGGTGACAGAGCTTGCCCACTTGGAGACGGCGGCCGAGACCCGCCTGCGGAGAGACCTGGCCACGACGGCGACCGGCGGGCGGCGGCGCGAGCCGGCGGCCACGGCCGACACCCGGGCCGGTCACATCCCGCACCCCTACTCCTGGCACGAGCCGGCGGGCGACGGCACTCACGCGGCCGGGCGGGGTGCGCAGGACAGCGGCACCACACCGGGACGTGACTCGCGGAACCACGACGCCCGAGGCACCGGGCACGGACGCGCGCACGCCGATGCCCGGGGCGCAGGCCGCCCGTCGGACCGGATCCGGATCACTCCTCCCTATGCCAACGAACAGGTCCGTGAGCGTCGGGGCGCCGTGATCCGGCAGAGGCTGCGGGAGTTGCGCCGGACGCCGGGCGGGCCCGCTCCGCGCGTCGGCTCGTTCCTCAGCGCCGAGCCGCGGGATCTGGCCGGGGCACCGTGGCCCGAGGGCACCGTAGGCCTCGCGCAGCGGCTCGATCGCGCCGAGAGCGAGCTGGTGACGTATCTCGTGGGCGCCCACGGCTTCGCCCATCGCACTGGCGCGGACGTCAATCCGGCCGTGCTCGACGCCTTGTTGGCCGTCCTCAGCCAGACACCGGAGGACGAGATCGACTACATCACCGGGCGGCTGGCAGATCTGCTGCTGCCCGCCGCCGTCCGGGACGCGCTCCACGCCCAAGGCGCCGACACACTGATCGTCTCCGGCGACGCAACGGCGCAGACCGTGCCCTGGGAGGCGCTCGGCACCGGGGACGACCGGCTCGGGTTGCGGTTCTCACTGTGCCGGACGCCTTCCCTGCTGCGCGGTGCGGCCCGTCTCGACGCCCCGGTGAACCCGGCCGTCGAGCGGGCTCTCGTGGTCGCCGACCCGACCGGCGACCTTCCGTCGGCGGCAGCGGAGGGCGCGATGCTGCACCATCTGCTCACGGCGCGCGGTGTGGAGACGACGTTGTTGTCCGCGTGCACGCGCGACGCGTTCCTCGCCGAGGTGCCCCACCACACCCTGGTCCACTTCGCCGGCCACACGAACTACCTCCGCACCGACCCGGCCTCCAGCCACTTCCTCCTGGCCGACGGGCCGCTCACGGCCGACGAACTCGCGCGGTTCCCCGTGCACCCTGACGCGTTGTTCGTCCTGGGTTCGTGCGAGTCGGCGCAGTCCGGGCAGGAGTCCGGCTTCGGGAACTCCTTCGGGATCGGTGCGATGCTCCTGCTCAAGGGCGCTGCCGCCGTCGTCGGCAGCAACTGGTCGGCCGACGACGCCCGCAGCCTCGCCCAGAACGAGTGCCTGTACGCGCATCTGCTTGCCGGGCGGACGGTGAGCGAAGCGCTGAGAAGCGCGCGCCGGGACCTCCACGGACGGGGTGACCCGACCTCGTCCTGGGCGCTGTTCACGGCGATGGGGGACCCGTTCGCCCGGCTGCGTGCCGCGCCGAGCGGCGCCGCTCTCTGAGCCAGCACGGCCTGCGCAGTCCCCCACCACCGCTCGTTCTCGTTCGGCCGTACACCTCGCTGTTCCGCCGCTACCGTGATCAGCAGTGCTGGACGCCGGTTCGGAGGTCCACGATGGCTGTCCTGCTCTACTACCCGTTGGTGAACCCGCCGACCGAAGTGGTGCACCAGTCGCTGCTGTACTGGGACGGCATCGCTTCCGTGGTCCCCCTCGATCCGGAGATTCGCGAAGCCGCCGTCGCGCAGCCGCTGAAGGAGCTGGAGCAGATGCAGCTCTACACGCCTGTCACCTACGCTCGGGATGGCTTGTCGGGCCTCTCCGCTCCCGGCGCCACGCCCCTCGCTGATCCCTTCGATCACCTCAGTACGGTTCTGGCCGAAGAACTCCGGCGCCTCGCAGCCAGCGCGGAGCCGCCACGTCCCGCCTCGCCACCTGACGCGTTCCTTTATCTGACGAAGATCAACCTGTGGCTTCGGACGCAGCTTCTCTCGACAGGCCTGGCCACCCGCTGTCCAGGCGAACAAGGGCGTCTGGCAGTGGCGAAGGAGGTCCAGGAGCTGGTGGTCGGGGTGACCGTACGAGAGATTGCCCGGCATGCTACGGAACGACGACTGTTTCCGTATACGGACAGTGCGCGTGCACAGCGACTGGCCTTGCGGCCCGCCGCACAAAGCCGGGCCCTTGCCTGGGAGATGGAACTGGGCAAGCTGCTGCCGGTGCCTGCTGCACACACCAGGCTCGGCGATGTGCTCGCCTTCCGGGAGAAGTACGCGGACGAACGCCTACGGCTGATGCGCGCTCTGCACCGCCTACTGGGCGACCTGCGGCGCGACTACGAACATCCCGCCGAAGTCGTCGCCCAACTGCGGGTGGAACTGGAACGAGCACTGGCGGACTACCGGTCCGCGGCGCGAGACAGCCGGCTCGTGTGGATGCACCGGTCGATGACGGTGACCGTGGCCCTTGCCGCGTCGGCCGGCGGCTCCCTGCTGCTGCCCAACCTGAGCTGGTTCCTCGGCGCAGTCGGCGGCTACGCCCTGAACGTCGCGACCCGCGAGATCAGGCCGGTGCGGCAGCGCCATCACGACCACGACTTCAGCTACCTGCACCGAGTCCACACCGAACTGTCCTAGAGGGAGTGACCTGTGCCGCATTCACACGGCATCGCCCGGTTGCGGGCCGGCAGGCCCTGGCGGATCGAGCTCTCTTTCCACGACGAGGAACGCCCCCGGACGCCCATCAGGCTATTGCCTGGAGGGCAGGCGCCCCCTCACCACGAGGGCCGGTCTCTGCCTGCGCCATCTCCTGCCGACGTCGACCGCGCCCTCGGACAGGATCATTGCCTACGAACCGGGCCCCTGCCCGCCGACCGGGTCGTCGACGGAACGGAACTGCCGGTGCTCACGTGGTTTCCCACAGACGACCCCTTGCCCGGACAGGCAGCCGTCGATCTGGCGCTCGCCCGCGGAACCTCCGCCGCTGTGGTGCCACTGCCCGCCGTGGAAGCAGCCGAACTGCACGCTGCCTTGACGGACCTGGCCCTGACTCTGCCTCCATCACAGGCAGCCTTCCTTCATGACCTGCGGCAACGCCTGACTGCGGCCCAGGTGATGGTGCGCCTCCCGCTCAACGACCTGCGTGTCCTCGGTGTTCTGGCCGAAGCATGGGCCAGACCGGGAAGGGACGACGACTCGGCCTTGGGCGCGCTCCAGCACTTCCTTCAGCACGGGGGCCAAGGCTGGTTCACCACCGGGACCTGGCCGGCCCTGCGTGATGCCCTGGCGGATGCCTTGCGCCTGGCGTTGAACCAGCCCGGGGAGGAAGGACTGAACTCCCGCGATGACCTGATTGCCACTATCACCCAGTTCGCAGAAGCCCACCGCACGGCCGCCAATGCCGACGACGCCGAGCAGCAGCGCCTGCAAGCCCTGCGCCAGAACGACTGACCGAACAGCGCGAGCACGCCGTCACCGGCCATCCAGCCCGGCCACCCAGCCCGGCGATCAATGCCTTTCCGCCGGACCTCACCTGAAGTGATCGGTTAATCGGCGTACACCGGCGTGAGGTCGATGTAGATGCGCCAGTCCTGCGCCTTGTCGCCGCGGAAGGTGAGGATGTCGGCATTGGGTACGGTGACCTGCTTGCCGTCGATCCGGGTGTAGGTGACCTCGGCCTGGACGATGACGGTGTCGCCCATCTCCCAGGTGTGCAGCAGGTGGTGTGAGAGTCCCGCGATGGCGGTGAAGAAGTCGGCGACGCCCTGCCGTACCGCTTGGCGGCCGGTCAGTTCGGGGCTGTTGGCGAAGCGGAACACCACGTCCTCGGTGAGGTGGGCGACGAACTTGTCCGGGTCGAAGGTGTCGATGTCCCGGAAGATGCGTGCGACGTCACGGTGTTTATGCGCTGCCCGGGCGGAAGGCACGGCGAGCGCCGCAGCGCCGCCGTCCGGCTTCCCGGAGGTGATGTCGCTGCCGGGGCTCGGTGTCAAGGGATGGTCGCCGGTGCGGCCCACGGTGTTCTCCTCTGGCCGGGGCGTGGCTGCCTGCCCACCGCGGACGACGCCGTATGCGTACAGCTCGATGGGTGCAACTCCACGTGCGGGTACGGACGTTGTATCAGGATCCCAAGGATGCCCGCGACGGCGCGACCTCAGCGGCCTCTGGACAAAGACTGCCCCGCCGGCAGGGCGCCGAGAGATGGCGACACGGCCAGGACAGTGGCCCCGACGCAGCAGTGTCCATCAGTAGACGATGGACACGATCTGGCAGGCGGCTTCGGCGATCTGGCGCTCTCCGCTGATGCGGGCTCGGGCGAGGGCGGTGTCGGGATCGATGCCGCGGGTGCAGAGTCTCCAGGCGGTCTCTGGGTCCAGCCGTACTGATGCGGCAGGCGGGCCGGTGGGTGTTTCGGCCAGTGACCATCGGCCCGCGGTGGCGGTCACGGTCCAGGTGCCGACGGCTGGCTCATCGATGACCACCTCGAGTTGCGTCCCGAAGGGTGCGGGTGTGTGACGCAGTGTGTGCGGCAAAGCCCGCATGAAGGTGTCCAGGACCGCGGACAGAGCGTTGGGCTCCGGATCGGTGTCCCGGCCGGTGGAGTGGCGGATCTGCTGGCGGTGCGTCCAGTACTCGGTGAACTCCCGGGCGATGTCCAGCCACTTGGGCGCCGGGTCGGCCCCTGCCCAGGACACTCCCAGACCCGTTGCG
Organism: Streptomyces sp. NPDC033180; assembly: GCF_055577645.1. Taxonomy (NCBI): domain Bacteria; kingdom Bacillati; phylum Actinomycetota; class Actinomycetes; order Kitasatosporales; family Streptomycetaceae; genus Streptomyces; species Streptomyces sp. NPDC033180. The sequence continues at coordinate 65,605 of NZ_JBVIPU010000017.1, forward strand.
CCGAGGTCGGATTCCTCGAATTGACGGGCGACCTGGGGCCCGGCCAGTTCCAGGGCGTCGATGAGCTCGGCGGGACTGTGATCGACGTGAAGGTCGATCCATTCCTGGTTGACCCGGTGGATGAACGCTTCCAGGGTCTCTTCAGCCGCCACGGCGCGTTGATGGCTCACCGTGCTCCAGCCGAGACGGCCGTGGAAGTCGCCCAGGATGTGGGCGGCAAGATCGTGGACAGTCCAGGCCGGGACCGCGGCCCTGTTCCACTCGTTGCGCCGCAGGCCGCCTAACAGGTCGAGGAGCGACGCCAGCTCGGGCGCGAACAGCGGGCGAGCGTCGATCGGCGTGCCCAGCCAGGAGGTGTCGGATACGTCGTTGGGCTGGAGGCTCATGCTCAAAGCCTGTCAGCCGGGAGGCTCGGTCTTCCATCGAATACCCCCTCACCTCACGGGGGTATGTCGGTTCGTCCACCCCAACACCTTCCGCTACCGCGTCCGCCGGGTCTCCGAGGACGTCGAGACGCCTGAGTGCGGGCCGGCCTCCACTGGCGGGAGGTCCCTTGTAGAGGTCTCCCGCCAGCGGGCCGCCTCCCCCGAGGATCCGTTGCGCGGCGGTCCTTGTGGGGCCATCGGGCAGCGGACATTTGTGGTGGCCGCATTGGGACAGAGGGTCAGAGTCTGACGCCGGGCGGGACAGCAAGGTCTGGGGTTGCCTCATGGAGGGCGTTGGCGCGTTCGATGGTGCGTACCCAGTCGTAGAAGAGTTCCTTGGTGGACAGGGTCTCGATGCCTGAGGCGGCGAGACGGCGCAGGCCGGCCTCGTGGGCCTGGCCCGGTGAGAAGCTCGCGTCGTTGATGACCACGACGCGCCTGCCCGCCTCGTGGAGCTGGATGGCGGAGTGCGCGACGCAGATGTCCGTCTCAAGGCCGACGAGTACCGTGGTGCCCCGCCCGGTCGCCTCGATGCCCGCGGCGATGTCGGGGTTGTCCCAGACGGCGAAGGCGTTCTTCGGGAAGGTCACCGCGTCGGCCGGAAGGGCGGTACGGACGGCGTCCTCGGTGTGGTCGTTGTAGTCGGGCTCCTCCTCGGTGACGACGACCGGGATCTTCAGTTCGCCCGCGAGGGCGGCGAGCCAGGCGATGCGCTGCACCGTCTCGTTCAGGTGGAGGCGGTCCACATCCAGCCGCTTGGGCGGGTAGAAGTTTTTCTGTACATCGATGACGACCAGGGCGCAGTCGTCAACTTCGAGCAAGGGCATGTTCGTTTCCCCCAGGGAGCCCGAGAGCGGTCATTCGCACGAGAAGGCAGGCGCACCGCGCACCGGGTGACCAGTGGAGCCGCCGACGATGACTCCACCCTAGGCGGGTGGCACGGACGCGAAATCGTCGTCGGTTACGAGCCGCGGCATCGGTCTTCGTGCGGAGCTCCCATCCTGTCCGCCCAGGGCACCTCACCGCCGCGGCCCGCCCGGCCGTGCGTCGACCAGATCGACCAGGCGATCCTGAGCGAACTGCGGTGCAACAGCCGCATCTTGGATCGGGCCTTGGCGGAGGGGTCCTGGTGCGCGCTCCGGACAACACGGCGCTGCGCAATGTGGTGCTCAGCGAGATCCAGCGCCTTCCGGGTGCGCGCCATACGCGTACGTGGCTGGTGCTGGAGGAAGCGGAGGGGTGCCGTCCGGACGTCGTGCGGTGAGGGGCGGACAGCTCCCCGTCACGATCGGGCGCTCTTCGTCTTGCTGTACGAATCATGGCCGGCCCTTTCGTCTGCCTGGCCATGAGGAGCGCAGAGATACAGCCATAGTGTGGCGTTCTCGCCGCTCCCCCTTCGCTCAAGGATGGATCCGTGACTTCCTGTGTTGATGTTGGCCAGTGGCACAGCCGTCTGGCCGCGCTGGCCCTCGAGTTCGACATACCTGGCGCTTCCTTGGCCTTCTCCCATCAAGGAGGCGAGACGTTCGCATGCGCCACTGGGGTGCTCAACCGGTCCACCGCGATGCCGGCGAGCGTGGACTCGCTGTTCCAGATCGGTTCCATCACCAAGGTGTGGACCACCACGCAGCTGATGCTGCTCATCGAGCAGGGACAGCTCGATCTGGACACTCCGGTGGCACAAGTGCTGCCCGAGTTTCGCGTGCGGGATGCCCAGGCCACGCGCATCGTCACGGTTCGCCATCTCCTGACCCACACGTCGGGGATCGACGGCGACTTGTTCGTGGACACGGGGCGCGGTGAGAACTGCCTGCGGAAGTACGTGGATGCCTGTGCCGGGCTGGGACAGCTGTTCGCGCCCGGAGCCGGACAGTCGTACTGCAACGCGGGATTCGTTGTCGCCGGCCGGATAGTGGAGCGCCTCACCGGGTCGGGGTGGGACGCGGCGCTGAAGGCTCAGATCATCGAGCCGCTGGGGCTGTCCCACACCTGCACCCTCCCCGAGGACGCGCTGCTCTTCGCCACGGCCCTGGGGCATGGCGACGACGGGGCGCCGGTCGACGTGTGGGGGCTGCCGCGTTCCATCGGTCCGGCGGGATTGGTGTGTGCCCGTGCCAAGGATGTCGTGGCGTTCGGCCGCGCCCACCTGGCCCCGGGGGAGCTGCTCGCCGATCCTCAGGCGCTGCGCACCCCGCAGGTAAAGGTGCCCAACCCGCATGTCGACGCCGAGCAGTGGGGCCTGGGCTGGGGGCTGACGACGTGGGACGGACAGCAGGTCGCCTTTCACGGCGGAGACACCATCGGGCAGCACGCCATGCTGTGGGTGCTGCCGTCCACCGACACCGTGGTCGCGCTGCTCACCAATGGCGGCCGCGCCTTCGAGTTCCAGCACGCTGTGGCCAAAGAGCTGTTCCAGGAGTTGGCGGGAGTGGTTGTGCCCTTGCCTCTCGCCCCGCCCGCACAACCCGTCACGGTGGACGCGACACGGTTCGCCGGGGTGTACGAGAGGGCCGGCAGCCGCATCACCGCGACAGCGCACGAGGGCACACTGCGGTTGCGCACCGAACCGACCGGCGCCCTCGAAGGACTCGCCCCCTCACGGGAGTTCGAGCTGACCGCGGTCGACGAGCGCACCTTCCTCGGCCGCCACGACGAGGCGTGCCTGTGGGATGCCGTGGTCTTCGAGACAACCCCGGACGGCACATCTTTCCTTCACTACAGCGGCCGGGCCACGCCCAAGGTGCGCTGACCGAGCCCCAGTCCCTCACCCTCCCGTGGAGTACCTGTGACCGCCCCGTCCCACCCCCACGACACCGCACCGGCTGATCGCATTGCCACGCTCTTCAAGGACGCCGAAGCCGACGGCTACGTCCACGTGCGTGACGTGGACAGCGGGGCAGAGGTCTCCTACCGAGCCGACGCACCGGTGATCCTGGCATCCGTTCGCAAGATCGCGATCGCGCTGGAGTACGCCCGCCAGGCCGCGGCGGGCACGCTCGACCGCGCCGGACGGCACACCGTGGCCGTGGCCGAGAAGGAGGGCGGCGGCATCGGCACCGACGGCTGCCTCGACGATGTCGTGCTCGCGGCCCGGGACTTGGCCTACTTCATGATGGCGATGAGCGACAACGCCGCCACCGACAAGCTCCTCGGCCTCGTCGGCGCCGACAACGTACGGGCGACGCTTGCCGGGCTCGGCTGCACCGGCTTCCCCATCGGTACCGCCCGTGAACTGTACGGCGGTGAGTGGGCCGAACTCGGCATCGATCCCGAAGGCGATATCGACGCCCAGCTCGAGCACATCAGCGACGACCAGATCCGTGCCCTGTCAGTGCTCGACCCGCAACGCGCCCAGGCCGGAACGCCACGAGAAGTCACCGGTCTGCTCACGGCGATCTGGCGTGATGAGGCCGGCTCCGCCGAAGCCTGCGCCGAGGTGCGTGACCTCATGGGCCGCCAGCTCTCGACGCACCGACTGCTCGCCGCCTTCGAGGACGGCATCACCGTCGCGGCCAAGAACGGCTTCATGTGGAACCTGCGCAACGAGGCCGGTGTCGTCACCTACCCCGACGGCAGGCGCTACGCCGTCGCTGTCTTCGCGCGCACGCATTCGCCGGCCACGCGGCAGCCCAAGGCGGACGCCGTGGTCGGCAGGACTGCACGTACCGCCATCGATTTCCTCCGTCGTTAGTACCCGCACCCGGCGCAAGGAGCAGCGCATGAGCACCGACCGGAGCACGACCGTCCCTGTGGTGGCACCAGCCCTGGCCGCGATCTTCACCGAAGCACAGGCAGACGGCTTCGTCCACGCCCGTGATCTCGACGGCCCCGGGGAGGTGTCCTTCCGCGCCGACGAGCGGGTGGTCCTGGCCTCCGTCTTCAAGATCCCGATCCTCCTCGAGTACGCCCGCCAGGCACACGCCGGAGTCCTGGACCGCCGCGCGCGGCACACGGTCACCGCCGAGTACCGCGTCGGCGGTTCGGGCAGTGACGGTTGCCAGTACGACATCGAGCTGAGCGCCCGCGATCTCGCCTACCTGATGATGTCCATCAGCGACAACGCGGCCACCGACGTGCTCCTTGACGTCGTCGGCAAGGCCAACGTCCGCGCCACGCTGGACGACCTGGGCTTTTCAGGCTTCGGGGTGTCCGGCTGCCGGGAACTGGACATTCCCGTCCGCCGCGAGCTGGGCATGCCGGACGGCGCGGACTTCGGCACCTGCGTGGCCAACGCCAGGGAGGAGGAGATCCGGCGGCTCAGCGTGCGTGACCCGGCCCGCGTGCCCTCCAGCACCCCGCGCGAAGTGACCGGTCTGCTGGCCGCGATCTGGCACGACCGGGCAGGGCCCGCCGAGGCATGTGCGCAAGTGCGCGCTGTCATGGGCCGACAAGTGTGGCAGCACCGCCTCACCTCAGGCTTCGAGGACGGCGTACGCATCGCGGGCAAGACCGGCACCGAGTTCGGCATCCGCAACGAGGCCGGTGTCGTCACCTATCCCGATGGCCGGCGCTATGCCGTGGCCGTCTTCCTGCGCACCTACTCCATGGCCGAGCGCCATCCCCGCGCCGACGCGGCGATCGGGCGAGCCGCCCGTGTGGCCGTCGAGGGCCTGCGCGGCTGAGCACCGCTTCCGCTGACCGGACCCTGCCCGTGTGCCTGTCACTGCCCCTCCCCAGCCTCCGGTAAGACGCAGGCGAGGGCCCCCCAACTTCCCCCTTTGGAGCCCACGATGACACGCGCGCGAGTCATGGCCTGGTGTACCGCGGCGTCGCTGCTGGCCGCCGGATGCGGCACCGCCCAGCCGGCCGGTTCGACAGGCGGCGACACTTTCAGCTTCGCCGTCAGAGGCGACCCGGGCCTGCTGGATCCGGCCCAGGTGCGCAACACCACCACCTACACGGCGCTGTCCCTGGCGTACGACACCCTCATCCACGTCACGCCCGACGGGGAAGTCGTCTCCGGTCTCGCCAGGAAGTGGGACGTCCGCCCCTCGTCGGTCACCTTCGCCCTGCGCCGCGATGTCACCTGCGCCGACGGCAGTCGGGTAACTCCCGAGACCGTCGCCGAGAACGTCAGGCACGTGACCGACCCGGCCACCAAGTCACCGACGCTGGGCGTCACCGTCCCCGAGGGCCTCAAGGCCACGACCGACAGGTCCGCGAACACGGTCACGCTGTCCACGCCCAAGGCCTTCGGGTTCATCCTGGAGAGCACCCGCTTCATGTTCATGGTGTGCGGCAAGGGGCTGAAGGACCGCTCCGTCTTCGCGCGAGCCACCTCGGGATCCGGACCGTTCCAGCTCACCTCCGCCAAGCCCAACCAGAGCTACACCTTCACCCTGCGCAAGCACTACGCGTGGGGGCCCGGAGGGGCGGGTACCGACGGTCGGGCCCCTGGGCGGGTGGTCCTCAAAGTGGTTCCCAGCGAGCAGACCGCCGCCAACATGATGATCTCCGACCAGCTCAACGGCGTGATGCTGAACGGGCCCGACCGGGCCCGCATGCAGAAGATCCCCGGCGTGACGACCACCGAACAGTCCATCGGCCCCTCGGAGTTCTTCTTCCATCAGGGCACAGGACACCCCGGGCACGATCCGGCACTCCGCCGCGCGCTGCTGCAGGCCGTGGATCTACGGCAGTTGGGGGCCATCGCTTCCAGCGGCACTGGACGCAAGGCCACCGGCCTCATCCAAATTCCTCGCCCCTGCCCCGGCGACACCGTGTCCGGCAACCTGCCCGCATTCGACAAGGTGGCAGCCGAGAAAGGTCTGGACGCCGCGGGCTGGCATCGCAGCGGTTCCGGCATACGCACCAAGGATGGCAAGCGCCTGAGCATCCGCATGGTCTACGGCGCCTCCTCCGGCGAGGCCGCCACCGCCGCGGCCGAGTACCTGGACAAGGCGTGGCAGGACGTGGGCGTCGACATACGCATGCGGGGTGTAGTCGATGCGGCCTACGCGGAAGTGGAATCGGTGACCCAGGACTGGGACGTGATCTGGGAGCCCCTCGGCGTCACCCTCCCCACCCAACTGCTCGGCATGCTGTCCGGGCCCTTCACCCCTGACGGCGGGAACTTCGCGCACCTGAGCAACAAACGCTACGAGGACCAGACCGCGCGGGCCGGAAAACAGCCCGGCACGGCCGGCTGCGAGCTGTGGCGTGCCTCCGAAGTGTCCCTGCTGCGAAGCGGCGACATCGTGCCCGTCGTGGACCGCACCGCCACCGTCGCGGCCCGCAACTCCACCTTCCAGTTGACCTCCGGCCTGTTCGAGCCCACCTCGATCCACATGACCGGAGGCCCACGATGAGCTCCCACGCACATCTCGACGACGCTCCCGCCGCCCCGCAGCGGGAGGCCCGCACCCGGATCCTGACACCGCGATTCTGCGCCAAGCACCTGGTGCGTTTCGCGATCTCCCTGACGGCCCTGCTCGTGGCGTCGTTCGCGATGATCCACCTGATTCCGGGTGACCCGCTGCGCAAGATGCTCGGCCCCACGGCGCCGAAGGAACTCATCGACCAGCGCCGCCATGAACTCGGACTCGACGACTCGATTCCCGTCCAGTTCATCCAGTACGTGCGTGGCGTGCTCAGCGGGGACTTGGGGACCTCCTTCATCTCGGCGCAGCCGGTGTCCCAGGTCATCAAGGACGGACTGCCCAACACGATCGCGCTCGCCACGCTGGCGACGCTCGTGGCGTTGCTGCTCGCGGTCCCGCTGGGCATGTGGGGTGCCATCCGCACCGAGAACGGCCGCAACCAGCGCACCGAGACCGTCTTCGGGGCCCTCACCGGGGCGGCGGTGGCCGTGCCTGAATACCTGTACGCGCTGGTCCTCGTTATCGTGTTCGCGCTGACTCTGGGTTGGTTGCCGCCCGCAGGACTGACCGGTGGTGCCTCCTACATCCTGCCCGTGGTCGCCCTGGCCATCGGGCCGGCCGCCATGATCGCCCGGGTCGCCCGGGTGGAGACGCTGCGCGAACTCGGCTCGGACTACATGCGCCTGGCCCGAGCCAAGCGCCTGCCCACCGGCCGTCTCCATCTCCGCCATCTGCTGCCCAACACCCTCACCGCGACCCTCACCATGGGCGGGCTCCTGCTGAGCGGCCTGATCACCGGCAGCGTGCTGGTGGAGAACGTGTTCGCCTGGCCGGGGCTCGGTCTGCGCACCGTCGAAGCGATCACGCAGAAGGACTATCCCGTCGCGCAAGCAGTGATCCTCGTCTACGGCGCGATCGTGCTCAGCGTGAACCTCGTGGTCGACATCGCGCTGGGCGCCCTGGATCCCAAGTCCACCCTGACCGCCCGCAAGGAGAGCTGATGCGACGCCTACTCAGGAACCCTTCCGCGCTCACCGGCGCGGTGATCGTCATCGCTCTGCTCACCCTGGCCGTCGTGGCACCGATAATCTGGGGCCCTACGGCCTCCCGCTTCGACCCCGATGCGATCAACGCCGGATCGTCCGGTGCCCACCCGCTCGGCACCGACGCGCTCGGCCGCGACCTGCTGGCCCGCACCTTCGTGGCCACCCGCCTTTCCCTGGAACTGGCGGCGCTGGCGACACTGATCGGCTCCGCGCTCGGCATCCTGCTCGGCGTGCTGCCGACCGTGCTGCCGCAAAAGCCCGGGCGGCTCGTCATCGGCGTGGTGGACGCGCTCGTCGCCTTTCCCTCCCTGCTTCTGGCGATGTTCACCGCGGTCATCGTGGGGCTCGGCGCGCGCGGCGCGGTGCTCGGCATCGGCGTGGCCCTCGCCCCCACCTTCGCCCGCATCACCCACACCCTGACGTCCTCCATCGCGCAGGCCGACTACATCGCGGCCGCCCGCATGCTGCGCGTGACGCGCCTTCGCATCCTGACCCGGCACGTGCTGCCGAACATCGCCGAACCGCTCATCCTCAACCTCACCCAGGCGATGGGCGGCGCCCTGGTCGGCCTGTCCGCCATGTCCTTCCTGGGACTCGGCGTGCAACCCCCCTCTTACGACTGGGGACGCCTGCTGTTCGAAGCCTTCGGGCACGTCTACGTCACCCCGGTCGTCATCGTCGGCCCGGCCCTCGCCGTGACACTCGCGGGCATCGGCTTCTCCCTGCTCGGCGACGCGTTCGCCAAGGCTGCCGCCCGCACCACCCAGGCCACCGGCGCCGTCTGGGCACCGAAACCCGCCCCGGTTGCCTCCGACGCCCCCGTGCCGGACGCGGTCTTGGAGGTACGCGACCTGACCGTCACCTTCCCCGGCGACATCCGGCCCGTCCGAGACCTGTCCCTCACCATCCGCGCGAGCGAAATCGTCGGCCTGCTGGGCGAATCCGGCAGTGGCAAGAGCATGACCGCCGCGGCCATCGGTCAACTCGTCCCCTACCCGGGGCACGTCGCGGCCGCCCGCTACCGGCTGTGCGGCACGGACGTCGACACTCTCGACGCCCGCGAGCGCCGCGCGCTCCTGGGCTCCTCCCTGGCCATGGTCTTCCAGGACCCCACCGCCTCGCTCAACCCCGCGCTGCGGATCGGCAGCCAGCTCGCCGAGGTCGCCACCGTGCACGCCGGATCCACCAAGACCGAAGCACGGCAGCGGGCCATCGAACGCCTCACCCAGGTCCGCATCCGCGAACCGGAGCACACCGCCGCCCAGCACCCCCACGAACTGTCCGGCGGCATGCGCCAGCGAGCCGTCATCGCCATGGGCCTGATGGGCACCCCTCAGCTGATCATCGCTGACGAGCCCACCACCGCACTCGACGTGACGGTGCAACGTGAGGTGCTGCGCCTGCTGCGGGAGGTCGTCGACGACAGCGGCGCGGGCGCCCTGTTCATCTCGCACGACATCGCCGTCGTCAGCGAACTCTGCGACCGCGTGGTCGTCATGTACGCGGGCCGCGTCGTCGAGGAACTGTCCGTGCACAAACTCGCCGACCAGGCCGCCCACCCCTACACCCGGGCCCTCATCGGCTCCCTGCCCGACATGGACACCGACCGCACCAGGCCCCTGGACACCATCCCCGGCCGCCAGCCCGCCCCCGCCGAAGTGGGGTCCGGATGCACTTTCGCCGACCGGTGCGCCCTGGCCACCGATCGCTGCCAGGTACGTCCCGCCCTGGTGGAACTGCGCCCGGGGCACAAGGCCGCCTGCTGGGAGGCACAGTGAAGATCAACGAACTGACCGTGCGATACGGCAAGTTCACCGCCGTCGACCACGTCACCCTGGACGTGCCGCCCGGAACCGCGCTCGGCCTGGTCGGTGAGTCCGGCTCGGGCAAGTCCACCCTGGCCCGCGCCGTCGCCGGCCTCACACCCCACCAAGGCACCATCACCGGCATCGACAGGGCCCGGGTACAGATGGTCTTCCAGGACCCGTATTCCTCGCTCAACCCCCGTATGAGCGTGGGCCGTTCCATCGCCGAGGGCATCGGTCCCCGCACCCGGCCCGCCTCGAGGCAAGCAGAGATCGAACGTCTCCTGGACCTGGTGGCGCTGCCCGCCGCGGCAGCCCGGAAGTACCCCCGAGAGCTGTCCGGCGGGCAGCGCCAGCGGGTCGCGGTGGCCCGCGCCCTGGCCGCGAAGCCGGGCCTGCTCATCGCCGATGAGATCACCTCGGCACTCGACGTATCCGTTCAGGGCGCCGTCCTGAACCTGATCCGCGAACTCCGCGCCGAACTGGGCCTGTCCATGCTGTTCATCTCGCACAACTTGGCCGTGGTGCGCTACGTCACCGACTCCGTCGCGGTGATGCGCGCGGGCCATCTGGTGGAAGCGGGCACGGTGGACGAGATCATCGGCTCACCCCGGCACGCCTACACCCGCACCCTTCTGGAGGCCGTGCCCCGCTTGATGCACCGCTGAACTCACCTCACCGTCTGTGCGCCCCGGCCGTCACGGGGCGCACTCGCATGTACTGCGTGTCTCGTCGCGCTGCCGAGGCCGGTGCGCTGCCCGGGACACACGGCGGCCCCTGGGACGGGTCCGCGAAGGACCTGCCCCAGGGGCCGTCTCACAACTGTCCGGCGGATCGCCGCTACAGCTGGATCCACTCCTTGCCTTGATCACTGTGGGGACCGCGGTGATGTGCCAGACGTCGCGGGCCTCGACGTCGGCCTGGCCGGCGAGCGAGGCCAGAGCGGCCGATGCCTCCCGTACGAGGGCGGCGCCGAACGTCGACCGCAGGTGCGTGACGCTGTCGCTGCCCAGGCGCTCGGGCTCGGTACCGAGATGGCGGGCTCCATGGGCGGCCACGACTTCCGCACTGCGGGCCACGGCAGCCGGGGTCGGCGGAGAACGACTCGCACACCACAGGCTCCTCAAGGTCCGCGAGCATCGGGAAGATGAAGCGACGGCTGCCCAGGCGTCGCGCCGCTCAGCGCGCCCTGCCCAGCTGCTCGCGGAAGAGCCGCTGCACGTTGCCGCCCAGGACCGCACGGATGGTGTCCTCGTCAAGCCCTCGCCTGAACAGGGCCTTTGTCAGCGCGGGCAACTCGGCGGGCCCGTCAAGACCCGGCAGTGAGGCATCGAGGGCGACCCCGGTGTAGTCGCCGCCGTCGCAGCAGGGCGGGGTGATGTCCGCGGCGACCTCCCGCAGGAAGTCCGGGCCGATGCCGACATGGTCGCTGCCGACCAGGTCGATGACGTACTCGATGTGATCGACGATCCGGTCGATCGTCTGCTGTTCTCGCTCCGCAGCCAGGAAGTCGGGGACGAAGTTGACGCAGACGACACCGCCGGTGGCCGCGACACCCCGGATCTGCTCGTCGGTCAGGTTGCGGTGGTGATCGCACAGTGCGCGGACCGCGGAGTGCGAGGCGATCAACGGCCGTTCCGCGAACTCCAGCACGTGCGCCACACCGGCCGCTCCCAGATGGGAGATGTCGAACACGACGCCCAGGCGCTCCAGCTCACGCAGTGCCTCGACACCGTCGCTGGTGAGCCTGGACCCGGTGGCGTCCTCACCGCTGCCGTCGCCGAGCGCCGAGCGCCCCCAGTGAGCGATCGAGGCCATCCGTAGCCCGAGCCGGTGCAGCGTCCGGAACAGCTCCACGTCCGCGTCCACGCCGGGCGCGCTCTCCAGAGCGAGCACCAGCGCGATCCGACCCTCCGCAATGGCGGCATCGATGTCATCGCCGTCCAGGCACAGGCGTACGTGATCGGGGTTCCCCTCGGCGAGAACGTGCGCGCACTCGATCATCCTCAGGGTGCGGCGCAGCGCCCCCTCGGGGCGGAACTGGTCGTCCACGAACACCGGCAGGACCTGAATGTCCACCCCGCCCTCGCGCAGCTGCGGAAGCCACCGCTCGCGGAAGAACTCCGCCCACCGGTGCGGGGGCCGCTCCACCACCGACATCAGCAGATCATTGTGCGTGTCGGCGACGACCGCGCGGCTGTGCAGATCTTCGGTCACCTTCGACTCCTCCTCAGATACATGCCTGCGACGCTAAGCGAGTGCGGTGGGCCAGAGTTCGTCGTGAAATCCCAACATCAGGGAAGCTCTCCGTACCCCTGAACGACCCGTCGACCCGACGCCTGCCATTGGCGCCGCAACCGTGCCGGATGGGACGCCGGCACAGGTCGGCCGCCGAGTCTTCGGACCCTCTGACGAAGCGCGCAGCGCCCTGGTAGCCCAAGACTTCTCCGCATGCAAACGGCATTGAAGAGCACCGCCGGAGCGGCACCGCACACTATGGGTGCAGAGCGCACCCGGGCCGAACCGGCCACGGCAGTGCCAGGAGCCGTGCGCCCGTTGCTCGGCATCCTCGGCGGCATGGGCCCGATGGCCACCGCCCACTTCTACCGCCGCCTCATCGAACGCACACCGGCTCAGCGGGACCAGGAACACCTCCCCGTCGTGATCTGGGCCGACCCCACGGTGCCCGATCGCACGGAGGCTCTGCTGGGACGTGGCCCTTGCCCCCTCGGCGCCATGCTCACCGGCGTGTCCTGGCTCAACCAGGCCCGCGCCACATGCCTCGCCATCCCCTGCAACACCGCCCACGCCTACCGGGACACACTGCGCAGCCACACCGACATACCCATCCTCGACATGGTTTCCGCCGCCCTCAGAGCCTGCTGCACCCTCCAGCCCTCCCTGGAACGGGTCGGTGTCCTTGCCACCGAGGGAACCCGCGTCGCGCGCCTGTACGACGTGGCGGGCGAACGGCTGGGCCTTCAGATCGTCCATGTCGTCCCGGACACGCAGACGCGCCGGGTCAACCGTGCCATCGCCGACGTCAAAGAGGGTGGTGACACCGGTCGGGCGCGGGATGACATCGCAGCCGCTGTCAGCGAACTTCAGGAGGCAGGAGCGGAGATGGCCATCGCCGCCTGCACTGAGATCCCGCTGGTCGCAGGCGAGGCGCAGCGCATCATGCCCGTCCTCGACTCCACGGCCGCACTCGCCGACCAGGCGCTCGGCATGCTGCTGCCCCGTCCGTGAGGTTCAGACGAGCCCCGAGGCCGTGCCAAGCCGACTACAGAAGGCGTGCGTTCCGGGGCTCTGCATCGGCGGCGTCTGACTGGCACGTCAGTGCTGTGCGACCACCACGTCGCCGCCGTTGCTGCGCGCCTTGACCTTGTGCACCGAGCCCTTGTCGGTCTTCACGCCGACGGTGCGGTCTCCACCCTTGGCCTGGGTCTGCACCGCGTACTCTCCGGCCGGCAGATCAATGCCGACGTCGCCGCCCGCGCTGAAGGCATCGATGTCAGTCGGAGCCTTGGCGAACGCGAGATCCACATCACCGCCGTTCGTCTCGGCGACCGTGTCCCCGGTCAGACCCGCCCCGGTGATGTCGCCGCCCCCGCTGGAAACCTTGGAGGCCAAGCGTTCGGGAACCTCGATCCGGTAGCTGACCGAGCAGCTCCCCGACCGGCAGTCGTGATCCTTGAGTGTGATCTTTCCGCCACGTGAACTGTGGGATGTCCTCGGCTTGTCAGCCGAATACGTGATCTTCTCGGTCACCCTCAAGCCAGAGCGGTCCGAGGCGACGACGTGGACGTCACCGGCCGTCGTGTCCACGCTGAGCTCAGAGGCAGGGCCGCGCACCTCGAACGTGCTGCTGGACGACTTCTTGTGCTGCGTGTCCGCCGGAGTCTTCGAGGCAGCGGAGTCGCCCTGCGAGCACCCCGTCAGGAGCACTGCGCCGGTGACCGTGGCCAGGGAGCAGGTAGTCAGAGTCTGCAGTTTCATGATGCTTCGCATTTCGTTGTGGAACATGTACTCGCCGGTCACCGCGCATATCTCGGGCCTGTTGACCAGCGTGACGAACGGGTGGCCACGACGCGGGTCTCGATCCTCCGCTGCCAGTATCCGGATCACCCGGGCTGGTGTGTTCGTCGTCCGGTACGCCCATGAGGCGGCGCGTTCGGCGGACAGTACGAAACCAAGCGGGCAGACTACGACCTCTCAGCGGACATCGCGAAGGTTTACGAGCCTGCCCCGGCAGGCATCGCGTCGTGGTGGCCGCTTGGTGGTTTCAGGTGAGTCTTGGACCGGTTGGCTACCGGGAGTTCGGGCCAGCATCAGTTATCAGCGCGTTGCAGAGAGGCAGATGTACGCCCGATGAAGTCCCGCGCGGTACGCGCGAGGTGGGCCTGGTCGGCGAAGCCCGCGGTGGCTGCGGCCCGGGCGGCAGTCGAGTCCGGCAAATCGGCGATCGCGGCGCGGAGTCGGCCCCAACGGCGCAGGCGGGCAAGCGTTATGCCCACGTCCTGCCGGACCAGGGTGCGCAGCCGCGGGGCCGACAGGCCGACCTCGGTGGCGACGGAGGTGATGGGCATGTCCGGATCGCGCACCATGCACAGGTGGACAGCGTGGGCGACTCTCGCATCGAGTAGGGAGGGGCGCCCAGCGAGTGTCCGCAGCTCGGCGTATCCGGCGGCCAGGTCCACGCAGGTGCCGGGGCTGTCGGAATCGGTGATGCCGAGCGCGGCGAGCAAGCGGCGGACCTCGCCTGCACCGAGCCGTATCGGCCCCTGGCTCGAGGGCAGCAGCCAGGAGTCGATGAACAGGGCGATGTAGGCAGAGGTCGACGCACAGGTGTGGGCCAGCTGGGGCGGAACGATCAGCCCGGGCGCCGCCACCACGGGCCGTCCCGGCTGGAGGAGTTCGGCGTGGCCGCCGATCGGCAGCACGGCTTTCCAAGCGGGCAGCCGGTGTTGAGCGACGCGGAAGGGGCGGGACTCCGCGAACATCGTCGCCTCGGGGCCCGAGGCGAAGACGATGCGGCGATCGTTTTGTTCAAGCGCCCAGGCACGAGGTGATTCGATCATGGTGCCATGCACGCTATCGCTTCCGTTGCCCTGGCGGTGTTCCTGATCGCCACGGGAGTCGCACACTTTCTGGCCCCCGGCTATTTCCGCACGCTGGTACCCGCATGGCTCGGCCGGGAGCGGCTCCTCGTTGCCGCCAGTGGGGCGGCGGAGGTCATGGTGGGTGCGCTGATGCTGGTGCCGTGCGGCAGGCAGTCCGGGGGTTGGGGCGCCGCCGTCCTGATCACCTGTTACTTGGTGTCCCACCTGGACGCGCTGCGCCGCGCGCGCCCGGACCGGCCCCGGCTGCTGGAGCGGCCGGTCGGTGCGGTGGCTCGGCTGGTGACCAACATCCTGTACATCACCTGGGCGGTTGCGGTGGCCAGGTCCGCTGCCTGACACCGACGCACGGCGCCCGATTGTCCGCGGTGGCACCGAGGCCGCCCGTAGTCACAGAGGAAGTCAAGCCATGAGTCATCGCCTCGTCGTCGTGGGCGCCGGTTACGCCGGTCTGCTGGCGGCCAAGCACCTTGCCCGCAAGCTGCGCCGCAGCGATGTCACCATCACGCTGGTCAACCCCTCGGACCGGTTCGTCGAACGGGTCCGGCTCCATCAGCTGGCCGCTGGGCAGCGACTGGCGGCACTGTCGTTGCGTCAACAGCTCAGTGCCGCATCGGTCCAGCTGGTCGTCGGACGCGTGACCGCGATCGACACCCCCGGCCGGGGCGTGTGGATGGACACCGTGCCCGAGGCTATCGGCTACGACACCCTGGTGTACGCGGTGGGCAGCCGGGCGCGGCTCGACGATGTCCCGGGGGTGGTCGAGCACGCGTACGCAGTCGCCGATCCTGAGCAGGCAACACGGTTGCGGCACAGGGTTGCCGAGATCGCGTCGGGCGGCACTGTCGCGGTGGTCGGCGCAGGGCTGACCGGACTGGAAACAGCCTCGGAACTGGCCGAGAGTTACCCAGAGTTGCGAGTCAGGCTGTTCACCGGTTCCGATGACGTGGGGTCCGGGCTCGCGCCGCGCGCCCGGACTCACCTGCGGCGCGCTCTCGACCGGCTGGGCGTCTCGGTTCATCCGAAGACCCTGGTCACGGCGGTGCGGGAGGACGGCTTGGACACGCGCGACGGCGCGTCGTTCGCCGCCGATGCCGTCGTGTGGACCACCGGGTTCCAGGCGCCGGAGCTGGCACGCGCGGCAGGATTCGCGACGGATGAGAGCGGCCGGATGCTCGTCGACGCCACCCTGCGCTCGATCTCGCACCCTGAGGTGTACGCCGTCGGCGACGCGGCTGCTGCGGTGTCGGTGGGCGGAGCACCGAGCCGCATGTCCTGCCAGGCGGCCCTGCCCATGGGCCGGGGTGTGGCCGACGTCGTTGCGGCCCGCCTGGCGGGCCGGGAACCCGGGCCCGTCCGGATCGGTTACACCTTCACCAACATCAGCCTTGGCCGACGTGACGGTGTCGTCCAGTTCACGCGCGCCGACGACCGCCCGCGCGGGCTCGTCCTGACAGGTCGCGCCGCGGCGGCCTTCAAGGAGGTTGTCGTGCGCAGCACGGTACGGTGCGGGCCGCGCAGCGAGCCGGGCGGCGACGAGTCGGACTCCTGAACCAATTCACCTGCTCAGCGACGACGTTGTGGCCTCACAGGGGGTGCGCTCCTCACAGGGGGTGCGCTGAGGAACGCGTACCGACACCTGGGGACGTCCACCTGCACGCGGTTGGGGGGTTGGAGGGGGGAGGGACTGTCCGGCGCCCCCACCCCGAGCAGGCCTCGAGCCGCTTGCTGAGGCGGGAGCGCACGGAAAGATCCCTTCGTGCGAGCGTTCGTCAGCGCCGCCGTCCGCTGCCCTCCCGCGCCAGAGGCCTGAACGAGTCATCGCGTGGCGAGTACACCTCCGTCGTCGCGGACTCAGCCCTGTGGAACAGGGCACGGAGTCGAAGACGCCCACTGTTCTGGCCGGATTCGAGGCCGGGGTACTGGGCCAGGTGCGCGAGCTGGATGAGGAGATGTGCCCGGGCTGCGCGGTCCAGAGCGTCTTTGCCCATGGCGCCTGATGCCCGCCCGCCGGCGGCGTCTTGGCAGGCCGCTCGTGAACTACCGACGACCAGCCACCGGCTCAGGGCGGGCGAGGCGCTGTGCTCCTGGTTGAGCAGCACTGCCACGGCGCCACAGCCTGAATGCCCCGCGATCACTACGTCACGCAGGTTGGTGAGCGAAAGGGCGTAGTCGATGGTGGCGATCGCGCCAGAGACGACCTTGGGGTTGTACGGAGGCACGATGTTCCCGATGTTCCGCAGTTCGAACAGCTGCTCAGGGCGTGAGACGAACCGTGTGGGAGCGATCTGGGTTTCGGTGCAGGAAATGAACAGGGTCTGGGGCAGGCTCTCGCCTGCGCGGCGGGTTCCTTCGAGCCGATGCGGGCGTTCAGGTGAGGGGCGGGTTATCAGACCGTTCGCAGAACGCATGGTGCTGCCTTTCTGACATGACGAAGCTCGAGTCGACGTGCTGTGCGCATCGGGGACTCGGTCGTGTCAGATCAGCCAGCTCTGCAGCGTGGGACGAAATGGCGCCGGAAGGGCCGGCTTGGTGGCCTGCGTGAGTGCGTCCGGGCCCCTGGGCGAGGCCGTCCCTGCCATCGCTGCGGATTCCGCAAAGGGCGACGGCGTCAGAGAAGGCGGATCGGCCGTTGCCGGCGTGTGCGGGCCCCGGTCGAGTGCCGCCGTACCGGGCGTCTCCTCGCAGCAGACGGCGTCGCCTGGCCGGCCGTGGTCTGCGCCGTCGTCGTCGGCGGCTTGGTACACGCCCGTCACCGACGCGGCAGCGGGCGCGGCCAGTTGCTCCGCGGTAGGGCGCGGGGCGACCTGCCCGAACAGGGCGTGCCCCAACAGGAGGCAGGGCAACAAGCCCTTGATCAAGGCCTTCAGTAAACGAAGGCATACGTGTGCCATGTACCGACCTTCCCCCGTCGATATACAAGCTTCTGGCTCAGGTGCTGTGAAGGTGCGGTCAACCACCTCTGTTCGTGTACTCGTTCGACACTGTAGGCGGATCAGCTGGCTCGTGCGGCGTTGTCAGCAGACTCACGGGGCTGCGGCCGAGTGAGAGTCTGCACAAGGGCATGGCGCTCGCGGAGGTGATAAGGGCGACCAGCACGAGGAGCGAGAACGTCTTCTGGTTGATGATGCCTTCGGCCAGACCCACGTTGACGAAGATGAGGATCATGAGGCCGCGGGCGTTCATCAACGCCCCCATGGCCGATCCCTCGCGCCAGCTGAAACCGTTCGCGCGCATCGCTGCCAGGCTGCCGCTGAACTTGCCGACGAAAGCCGCCAACAGCAGGGCCGCCAGAGGCAGGAGTGTGCCTGCGTCGGTGATGCCGCCCATCTCGGTGTTGAGGCCTGAGAAAGCGAAGAAGACCGGCACGAGCAGCACCTGCACGGTGTCCAGGAGCCGCTGCCGGACCGCTTGTTGAAACGTCTTCTCGCGCGGCATGGCCAGTCCGACGACGAAGCCACCGAAGACCGCGTAGACGCCTATCTCCTCGGTGAACCACCCGGCAGCCAGCACCACCATGAGTACGAGATGGAACTGTCCGGTGGTCAAGTCGCCCCGCGCACGTGTCTTCTCGCCCAGCTTGCGCAGGAGTCTGCGTCCGACGGTCAGCATCAGCACGGTGAAGATGGCGGACAGGACGACGACGCGAACGCTCTGCGACAGTCCGCCGTTGCTGTGAAAGGCGACGATGAATGCCAGGAAGCACCAGGCCACGGCGTCGTCCACGGCTGCTGCGAGAAGAGCGAGAACTCCGAGCGGGGAGCGCTCGAGCCCTTGGTCGTAGAGCATGCGCGCAAGCATCGGAAACGCCGTGACCGCCAAGGCGCCGCCCACGAACAAGGAGAACATGCCCGGGCTGACGTCGGACCGGGACAGCTCCTGATGGAAGAGCAGCCCCGCGCCGCAGCCCAGGAGGAGGGCCGGCACGATGCTGGAGATGGCCAGCGTCGCCGCGGTGCGCTGATATCCGCGTGGCGCCTTCTCGTGATCGAGCCCCAGGCCGACGAGGAACATGAACAGCGTGAGACCGATCGTGCTCAGTACATACAGCACCGGCTTCACCGAGGGGGTGAACAAGGACTGCTGGGCGTCGGGGAAGATCCGGCCGAAGAGGGTGGGCCCCAGGGCGATGCCGGCGACCATCTCTCCGACCACGCGGGGCTGGCCCAAGGCGACGGCAAGCTTCCCGCAGAGGGCGGACACGATCAGGATGACCAGGAGTGCGGGCAGAACGTCTATGACCAGCTGCACGTTGGGATCCTGGGCGGCGGCGATGGTGCTCGTCGTCATCGTCATCTCCTACGGCCGGGTGAGGACGAGCACGGCGTTCTGACCGCCGAATCCGAAGGAATTGCTCAGCGCCGCTTCCATGGTCACGGGACGGGACGTGCCCGCCACGATGTCGAGGTCGACAGCAGGGTCTTGATGTGTGAGTCCAGCGGTCATCGGGACAATCTGGTGCTTCAGTGACAGAGCGGTGATCGCGGCCTCGACCGCACCGGCGGCGCCGAGCGAATGCCCCAGCACCCCCTTGACCGAGGTGGTGATGGGGTGACCTCCGAGGACTCTGCGGATCATGCGGCCTTCGGCTGCGTCGTTGAGCGGTGTGGAGGTCCCATGGGCGTTGACGTGGGTGACGTCGGTGGGGGAGAAGTCCGCGTCTTCCAGAGCGGCCCGCACCGCCCTCTCGGCGCCCGTCCCTTCCGGGTCGGGACGGGTCTCATGTCCGGCGTCGGCGGACGCGCCGTATCCACTGACATACGCGTACGCCTGCGCGCCGCGCGCCTCTGCGTGTTCAGGGCGTTCCAGGACGAGTACGGCCGAGGCCTCGGCGATGACGAAGCCGTCGCGTGCGGTGTCGAAGGGGCGGGACGCCTTTGAAGGGTCGTCCTTGTAGTGCGACAGGGCGCCCGCTTTGGCGAAGGCGGCTACGACCGAGTGCACGAGGCTGGACTCCGCGCCCCCCGCGAGCACGATGTCGCAGGCCCCGGACCGGAGTAGCTCGCGGGCCGTGCCGATGGCCGTGGCGCCTGATGCGCACGCCGAGCTCGTCACGAAGCTGGGGCCACCGGCCCTGAGGTCCGTGGCGAGCCGTCCCGCCATTATGTTGGTCAGCGACATGGGAACGGTCAGCGGCGATATGCGCTGGGCACCGAGCTCGATGAGCCTGCGGTGCTCACGCTCCCACGTGCCGATTCCGCCGAACGCCGTTCCCAGGATGGTGCCGACGCGGGGGCCGTCCCAGACGTCCGGAGCCAGGCCTGCGTCCTCGACGGCTGCCCCTCCGGCCGCCAGGGCCAGCTGGGTGCAACGGTCCAGCCGCCATGCGGCGCGGCGCCCGAGCGCCGCGTCGCCGTCGAACTCCGCCGCACGGCAGGAGAGTTCGACGGGCAGCCCGGCCAGTGCCGGGTCCGGTTCCGCGGTGGGACGTCCGGCCAGGACGGACTTCCAGGTCTCATCCGCGGTCGCTCCTGCGGGGGTGACCATGCCGATCCCGGTGATCGCCGCATGGAAAGGGCTGCGCATCATGCCTTCTTCCCTATGCGCTCCGGTTCGTTGAGCTTGGCCTGGACGAGGGCGGCGGCTTCGCCGATCGTCTGTTCGGCGCCGAGGTCGTCATCGGCGATGGGCACTTCGAAGAGTTCCTGCAGGACGTCGGAGAGTTCCACGAGCGCGAGTGAGTCCAGTTCGAGTGCGTTGAAGGTGACGTCGGGGGTGGCAGTGGCAGCGTCGACACCGAACCGGGTCTCGAGCAGCGAGCTGATCTGCTCCTCGAGGGAGCGGGCGGAAGGGGTCAGGGAGGGCATGGCGAGTCCTTACGTTGGGTGGGTGGTGACCAGGTGCTCAGCGGGCCGCAGCGCATGAGGCGATCCGCGCCGTGCGAGGAGGAGGAAGCGTGGTTGGCCGCTCAGGTGCGTTCCGGGACGAGGTCCGGCCAGGTCAGGGCGGCGGCGCCCCAGGTGGCGCCGCCGCCGAAGGCGGCCAGCAGTGCGCGGTGTCCGGGCCTGAGCAGTCCGCTCGCTGCGGCGTCGGCGAGCGCCAGCGGAATGGAGGCGGCGGCGGTGTTGCCGACGTGTGCGAGGTTGATGGCGCACCGCTCCATGGGGATGCCGAGCTTGTCCGCGACTGCTTGCAGGATGCGGTAGTTGGCCTGGTGCGCGACAAAGGCGTCCACCTCCGATGCGGACCAGCCGGCCTGGTGGCGTACCTCCGTCGCAGCTCCCACCATCCGGGCCACCGCATGACGAAAGACGGTCTTGCCCTGCATGGTGAAGTAGCGCCCGGGGTCGGGGTTCGAGTGCTCCAGAGGGCCGGCCGGGAGACGCGAACCGCCTGCCGGGACGGTGATCAGTTCACGCAAGGAGCCGTCACTGCCCAGGGAGGAGGGCCCCAGAGCGCCAGGCTCGTCGGGCTCTCCGGCACGTAGGACGACGGCACCCGCGCCGTCGCCGAAAATCGGGCGGGTGGTGCGGTCGTTCGGAGCCAGGATGGTCGAGAAGGCGTCGGCGCCGATGAGCAGAACGCGGTTGGCTGTACCGGCCGCGATGAACCCCCTGGCAGCGGCCAGTCCGTAGAGGAAGCCGCTGCAGACGGCTGACAGGTCCCAGGCGGCGACATCGATGAGGCCCAGCCGGTGCGCCACGGCGGGTGCGGTGGCCGGGCACGGGTGGTCGGGCGTGGTCGTTGCCAGGATGACCAGATCCACCGGCTCGCCGCCCGCGGACTTCAGGGCACGCCTGCCGGCCTCGACTGCGAGGTCTCCCGTAGACATGCCCGGATCGACGATGTGGCGCTGGCGGATGCCTGTTCTGGTGCGGATCCACTCATCGTCTGTTTCCAGCTGCTCGGACAGGTCGTCATTGGTCACCACCTTCGGGGGTAACCATGTGCCTATCCCGCAGAGTACGGCGGATTTCTTCACGATCACTTCCTTTCTGAGTGTCCAATCCGGTGATGTAAGTGGAATACCTCATTCCCGTGCGGCCTGCTTTGAGTGATGGAACCTAACACGCCACATCCGCTATTTCAAAGGGTTCCCAGCTCGTTTGCCAATTGTCTGGAAACGGTTTTCATGCCACCCGCCAGATGAAAATGAATTCTGTATCTCAAAGCTAAAAGTGCAGGTGAGAAGGTGCAAGTGGTCGAAATGTCGGGACCTGCCGATAAACATGGTTGATTTCCACCGGCGTGGACGGTTGAATCCGAGATCGATCGGCCCGTGAGAGATGGAAAAAGTTCAGCCAACTCCTCAAGCCGACTTTCGCTTATTCCGGGCTTCCGGTCGTCGAGGGGGAGGAAGACCTTGTGCTGTCAGTAATTCCTGTGCGTGGTCACCAGATGGTGGACCGTTTCGTTTCCTTTGCGGCGGACCTTTACAGGGGAGATGACCGGTGGGTCCCACCGCTTTCCTCCGACGTGCAACGGTTCATGGATCCTGATACCAACCCGTACTTCTCCGAGGCGGAGATCGAGCACTTCCTGGCCATCGACTCGAGCGGCCGGACCGTGGGGCGCATCTCCACGACGATCGACCCCGCCTACGTGGAACGTTTTGGCAAGACCGGCTTCTTCGGCTGGTTCGAGACCGTCGACGACCCCCAGGTCGCCTCCGCACTGCTGACCGCCGCCGAAGAGTGGCTGGGCAACCGCGGCATGGAGCACATCGCAGGCCCCTACTCCTACTGCGCCACGCAGGAGTTCGGACTTCTCGTAGCCGGGTTCGACAACCAGCCCGCGGTGTTCCAGCCGCACAACCCCCCGCACTATGCCGAACTCCTCTCCCAGGCCGGCTACCAGCGCGACTTCCACACCGACACCTTCAGCTGGCGGGCTGACCACGACGCTGACGCCATGGCCCGCCTGGCACGCCGCGGAGAGGCAGTGTCCGAGCGGCTCGGTCTCCGCATCCGCGATCTGGACCCCGAGCGCTGGGAGAGCGAGATCGATCTCGTCCAGGAGCTGCTGGCCGCCTCGTTCGCCGACAACCACGACATGGTCGCCATCAGCAAGCCGGTCCTGCGATTTCAGCTCGGCGAGCTGCGCGAGCTCCTTGACCCCCGGCTCACCCGGTTCGTGGAGTACCAGGGGCAGACCATCGCCTTCAGCATGCTGGCCGCCGACGGCAACGAGCTGCTGAAAGTAGCCAACGGTGAAGCCACCGACGCCTTCATGGAGCGCTATCCAGAGCTCAAGGCCAACATTCGGGGCACCGTCGTCCTGATGATCGGCGTACGGCCCGAACACGAGGGCCTCGGAGTCGGGCGCGTCCTGGTCGGCGAGATCGCCAAGGTGGCCCTGGGGCAGATCGGCTCCTACCGCGACGTACACACCACCTGGATCCACGAGCACAACTGGCAGAGCCGCTCCTACATGGCGCAGACCGGCACCGACCCCGTCCGCACCTATGCCGTCTACGGAAAGGACCTGGTCCTGTGACCCGAGTGATGATCACCGGAGCATCCGGGAGCCTTGGCTCCGCCTTCGCGCGCCACCTCATCGACGACGGAGCAGACGTCGTCGTCCTCCTCCAGCCGGGCGAGGGCCCCGGCGGCCTGGAACACCACCTGCACCGTTGCCAGGTCCGGCGCGGCGACGTCACCGATCCGGCCTCACTCGAGGAAGCGCTGCAAGGCATCGACGAGGTCTACCACTTCGCCGGCATCGCCGTGACCCTCAACAAGCTGCACCCCCTCATGGAACAGGTCAACGTGCAGGGCTGCGCCAACCTCATCAAGGCGGCACGGGCCGCGGAGGTGCGCCGCATCGTGCACGCCTCCTCGATCTCCGCGATCGGCTACCCGGCCATCGGTGAACTCGCCGACGAGGACTTCGACATCTCCCGGTCCGCCTGCAGCAACAGCTACATGATCACGAAACGGGCCGGGGAGCGCGAACTGCTCCGCGGCTGGCGGGCCGACGGCCCCGAAGTGGTGATCGTCAACCTCAGCGCATGTATCGCTCCCTACAGCGACCGGCGCTACGGCTGGGCGATGCTGGTGGAGGCCGCACGCCAGGGGAAGCTGACGGCCTACCCGCTGGGAGGGGCCGCGTTCACCTCTGTCGAGGACATGAACCAGGGCCTGCGAGCAGCCATGCAGCGGGGAAAGCCGGGACGCCGCTACATCATCTCCTCGGTCAACCTCACCTACCGCGAACTGTTCACACAGGTGGCCCGCGTCATCGGATGCCCGCCGCCCAAGCGCGCGATCCCCAACTTCGCCGTGACGGCAGCCGGCCGGGTCGGTGCGTTGGTCGCCGCCTTCCGCAAGGACCCGCTCAAATCCCCCTTCCTGGTCCCCGAGAACGCCCAGCTCACCGTCAACCAACTCTTCTACGACACGAGCCGCGCGCAGCGCGAACTCGGCTTCCGCCCCACGCCCTTGGACGACTCCATCGCGGCGGTCGACCGCTGGCTCACGGAGATCGCTGTGGACGGAATGATCGATGCCCTCGGGGACGAGGGGAGGCCTGATGCCACCCGTCATACACCGGCCCCCCGTGTCTGACCGCCAGACCCTGGCCCACGCCCTGGCGGCGCACGCCGAGAGGCGCGGCGACACCGCGGCCATCTCCTACACGACGCCGCAGAGCGGCGAACAGTCCCTGACCTACGCGCAGTTGTGCGGCTACGCCGCCTCCCTGGGGGCGGCCCTGGCAGACCTCCCGTCGCGGACACACAACCGGCCCTTCGTCCTGATCGCCCTGCCCAACGGCCTGGACTACGTGGCCTCCTTCTTCGCCTGCGCCTTTGCTGATGCTGTGGCCGTCACCTTCCACCCGCCGACGCTGTCGACGGCGCGGGCCGGCCGGGCCTACGACCATCGGCTCGAACAGATCCTCCGGGACTGCGAGCCCTCGGCGATCATCGCGGAACCGGACCTGCACGCGAGGCTCCGTGAGGTGAGCCGGGCAGCGGGGCTGAACCCCGTGGTGCTGGATCCGCAGGCAGCCGACCGCTCGAGGACGGGGCCGGGTTTCCCCGGACCGCAGTCACGGCCGGAGCACCTTGCGCTGCTGCAGTACACCTCGGGCTCGACGTCGAACCCGAAGGGGGTGATGGTCTCGCACGCCAACCTCGTGCACAACGTCACGCACATGAGCGCCAACCTGGGAACGGGGCCGGGACAGGCGGCGGCAGGATGGCTGCCCCTCTTCCACGACATGGGACTCATCGGCATGGTCTGCCACCCGCTGTGGGCAGGGATGAGCCTGCACATGGCGACCCCCGCGGGTTTCCTGCGCAACCCGCTGCGGTGGCTGCAGACCCTCAGCCGCACCCGGGCCACTTTCACGATCGCACCCGACTTCGGATACGCGACGGCCGTACAGAAGATCACTGAAGAACGCCGCGAGGGCCTGGACCTGTCGGCCCTGCGCCATGCACTCAACGGAGCCGAACCGGTACGCCCGCGCACCATCGAGCAGTTCGCCAAGGCCTACGCCCCCTACGGCTTCGACCCGCACGCCATGATGCCCGCCTACGGGCTCGCTGAGGCCACCTTGGTGGTGAGCTGCCTGGGCCAGAAGGCGGCCCCAGCTCTGTCCGAGGTCTCCGCGGACGCCCTGGGCGGGCAGCAGCGGGTGGCAGCAGGCGAAGGAACACGGAACACCGTCCTGGTCGGATGCGGCCAGGCCCTCGCCAGGGACACCGAGATCGCGATGGTCGATCCCGTTACCCGGGTCCGCAAGCAGCAGGGCGAGGTCGGCGAGATCTGGGTACACGGGCCCAGCGTGGCGGGCGGCTACTGGGGCCGCCCGAAGGAGTCGGACCACACCTTTCGCGCACGGCTGGCGCGGTCCGCCCACCAGGACAGCGAGCGGACCTACCTGCGCACAGGAGATCTAGGTGTCTGGCACGACCACCAAGTCTGTGTGGTGGGCCGCATCAAGGACGTCATCGTCCACCGGGGCACCAATCACTATCCCCACGACATCGAGGGCACCGTCGAGGACAGCCACCCTCTGGCCGCGCGCGCCGCGGCGCTGAGCGTGCCGCAGGGCCACGGCGGCCCCGAGGCGGGGCAGACCGAACAGGTCGTGCTGGTCTGCGAACTGACCGACTACGGCGATCACGTCGACTACGACGCTGTCATAGCCGCGGCGCGTAACTCCGTGCTGGAGGAGCACGGCATCCCGGTGGCCGCGGTCGGCCTGCTGCGCGCCGGAGCGGTACCCCGGACCACCAGCGGAAAGGTCCGGCGCCAGGAGGCCGTCCGGCGGTGGAGCGCGGACGAGCTGAGGCCCGTCGCTCTGTGGCGCCGGGGGCCCATATCTGAGGGAGGACAGCGGTGAACACCGAATCTGTGGTGAACGGGAACGAGCTCGAGATCGCGGCCATGCTGGAGGACGCGATATCCGCGGACCTTGAACTTCCCGATGGGCAACGCGTCGACTGGCACATGACGTTCGTCGAACTCGGGCTCGACTCGGCTGCGGTGGTGGCCGTTTCGGGTGCTGCCGGCGAGCGGCTGGGGCTCGAAGTGCCGCCGGAATGGCTCTTCGACCACCCGACCATCCACGACCTCGCACAGTTCCTTGGCCGCAAGACCTTGCGGGAGGACGACCGTGGCTGACACGGCCCCCGAAGCCGCCCACATCGCGGTCGTCGGGCTCGGCTGCCGGGTCCCCGGCGCGGACAGCCCGACAGCTCTGTGGCAGCTGCTGCTCGAGGGACGCGACGAGATCACCCCAGTGCCCGAGGATCGCACCCAGTTCACCGCCGCCGTACGGGCGGCCGGCGAGCACCTCGCCGGCGCCCAGTGGGGCGGATTCCTCGAAGACATCGGCCGATGGGACCCGGCGTTCTTCGGGATCTCCCCGGCCGAGGCAGCCGTGATGGATCCACAGCAGGCACTCGCCCTCGAAGTGTCCTGGCGTGCCCTGGAGAACGCGGGCGTGGTCCCCGGCGACCTGGCAGGAAGCCGTACCGGAGTCTTCTTCGGCCAGGCCACGCACGACCACGCCATACTTCTGGGAGCTCAGCCTCAGGCGGCCGCAGCCGGACCGTTCACGAACCCCGGACTCGCCCACGCGATCACCGCGAACCGCCTGTCCTATCTGTGGGACCTGCGAGGCCCCTCACTGACGGTGGACACCGCCTGTTCCTCCTCGCTCGTCGCCGTGCACCTGGCGGCCCAGAGCCTGCTCTCAGGCGAGTGCGACCTGGCGCTGGCCGGGGGAGTGAACGCGTTGCTCTCGCCGGTGGCGCAACTGGGCGCGGCCGCTCTGACCGCCCTTGCTCCCGACGGCCGCTGCCGCACCTTCGACGCGGCAGGCAAGGGATACGTACGATCCGAGGGCGCCGGGGCCGTCGTCCTGCGACGCCTGGACGACGCGCTCGCAGACGGCGACCACATCCACGCCGTCATCCGCGCGACCGCCGTCAACCAAGACGGCCGCACCAACGGCCTGACAGCCCCGAGCGGACGCGCCCAGACCGAGCTGATCGTCGATGCCCTGCAGCGCGCGGGCGTCACCTCCGCCGACCAGCTCGGATTCGTGGAGCTGCACGGGACGGGAACTCCGCTGGGGGACCCCATCGAGGCGCGCGCCCTGGCCACGGCCCTGGCCGGCGCGCTCGGCGAGGACCGGCCCCAGCTGGCCGTCGGCTCGATCAAGGCGAACATCGGGCACCTGGAGGCAGCCGCAGGGATCCTCGGTCTGATCAAGACCGCCCTGATCCTCAGCAAGGGCGTCATCCCGCGCAACCCGCACTTCACCGACGTCAACCCGCGCATCGATCTGGACGCATTCCGTCTGCGCGTCCCTGCAACGGAGCTGCCCTGGCCGGATCAGGCGCACTGCGCGGCTGTGAGCTCCTTCGGTTTCGGAGGCACCAACGCCTCCGCCATAATCGCCCGCACGCCAGACCGTTCCCCCGTACGGCATGGTGTGCGGGCGGCCTTCGGGCCTGCCCTGTTGCCGCTGTCCGCGCGCAACGAAGATGCGCTGGTCGCCCTGGCGGGCTCGTGGGCCGAGCACGTACGGACAGCCGACAGCTGGGCTGAGATCCACGAGGCCGCCCGTGCCGCAGCGGTCCACCGCACCCACTTCACGTGGCGTGCCGGGCTGGTCGCAGCCGACCAGGAAGAACTCCTCGGGCAGCTGGAGAAGGTGGCTGCGCGGGGCCGGCCGATCTCACCGACCGCCCAGATTCCCCTCGCGCGACTGGGCTTCGTGTACTCCGGCCACGGCTCGCAGTGGGACGGCATGGGCAGGGAGCTCCTGCGCACAAGCCCGGCGTTCGCACGCCGTGTTGAGGACATCGACGCGGCGTTCGCCCCCCTGCTGGGATGGAGCCCGCTGCGGGCGCTGCAGGGTGAGGAGAGCGCGGACCTCGACGACATCTCCGTCGCCCAACCACTGATCATGACCGTCCAGCTGGCACTCACCGCCGGCCTCGCCGAGCTGGGAATCCGGCCCGACGCAGTGGTCGGCCACAGCATGGGGGAGGTGAGCGCGGCCGTCGCCGGCGGGAAGCTCGACCTCGCGACGGCCTGCCGGGTCCTTCGGGCCCGCAACGACGCGGTGGAGGCCGCACGGGGCAGGGGCGGCATGGCCGTGGTCGAGGCGGGTGCGGACGAGGCGAGGGCCATCCTGCTGAGCGTGGGCAGCCCCGTGACCGTTGCCGCTGACAACAGCCCCCGCACCTGTGTGCTCTCGGGAGCAGGCGCCGACCTGGCCGACGCCATGGCGGAGTTCGAACGTCTGGGGCGCGACGCACGGCTGGTCAAGGTGGACTATCCCTCGCACGGCCCACTGATGCATGGCCCCGCCGAACAACTCGTCGACACGCTGGGCCACATTGAGCAACCCAGACAGCAACCCACACAGCAACGCGCCGAATCGATCGACTTCTACTCCTCCGTCCAAGGCGCACGCTTCGAGGGCCGGCTGGACACCGCCTACTGGAAGGAGAACCTGACCAGCCCGGTCCGGGCCCAGGAGGCCGTCGTCGCCATGGCCGACCACGGCATCACCCATCTCCTGGAGATCAGCCCTCACCCGGTGCTGCTCGTCGCGCTGCGTGAAAGCCTTGAGAGCCGCAGCCGGCCCGTCGCCGCCCTCGCAACGGCCTACCGGGATCGGCCGATGCCCTACGGCCTGTATGACGTGGCTGCCGAGTTGTACGAGCACGGCCGACGACCAGCCGCAGTGGCCGATGACGTCACCCGTGACTGGGCACCCCGGTTGCCGGGGCATCCTTTCCAGCGGCAGCAGGCCCACCAGCCCCCCGATAACGCCGCCGCCTCCAAGGCCGTTCCGGGAGTCCTGACGGAGGTGGCGCTGCAGCCGGGCACCTTCATCGCCGACCTGACGCTGCCCAGCACCCGCGAGGAGCACCACGTCGCCGGACGGCCCGCCCTCTCGGCCGCGGAGCTGGTCGCACTGGCTGCCTGGGCGGCAGACCGGGCGGGCGTCGGCGAGGTGTGCCGGATACGGGATGTGGACATGCGCCGACGGCTCCCGGCCGACCCCGGGGTACCCCTCCAACTCGCCTTGCTGAGCGGGGGCGACACCGCCCACCCGTCCTCAGCGCTGGTGTCGTTCCTCTTCCACGAATCCGGCCGGTGGATCACCGGCGCCACGTGCACTGTCGCGGCCGGCACCGTACCCGACCCCTTCCCCACCCGATCAGCGATGGCCCAAGTCGAGGTGACCGTGCCCGCACAGCTGCCCACCGGCCGCCCCGCGCAAGGCCCCAGCCTCCTGGAGCCCTCGCTGCCGGCGCTGGCCGATGCGCTCTTCGACTCCGACGAGGACCTTCCGCCACTGGACGAGTTCACCGTCGCACGCATCGGAGCCGTCCACGTCACCCCGCGCCTGTGGTCCGCGGACCGCGGCACCGCCTATGGCTGGCTGCACGAGGCAGACGACCAGATCAGCATCGATCTGGCCCTGGTGGACACCGCCGGAGAACTTCTGGCCCAGATACAAGGCGTCGCGCTGCGGCACCTGTCGGAACTCGCCGGCCCCGCGGGCAGCGCGGCCGGCCAGGCCTCGATGCCCCAGGAGAGCGCTTCGTCCACCACGTCCGGCACGCAGGGGCTGTTGGGCCAGGCGGTCAGCGGAGAGGAGCGCCGCACGCGACTCACTGAATGGCTGCGCGCCACGCTCGGCAGCATCTTGCCCGGCGGATTGCCCGGCACAGACCCCGACCAGCTGCTCTTCGCGGAGCTGGGACTGGAATCCCTGATGGGCGTAGAACTGCGCAACCGGCTCGAGAAGGAGCTGGGACTGCGCCTGTCTGTGGCACTCGTGTGGTCCCACCCCACGATCAGCCGACTCTCGGCGGAACTTGCCGACGTGCTCGAACGCCGCGATGCCTCTTCGACAGCGGAAGCGGAAGCGGAAGCGGAAGCGCAAGCGGCAGTGGCAGCGGCAGGCAGCAGCCGGCCGACGGACAGGACGAAGCCAGAGCCCTCCGCGGACCACGCATCCGATGCGCTCAACCAGCTGCTGGCCGAGCTCGACAGCACGTCCTGAGAGAAGGGGGGCCGCCATGACCGGAAATTCGACCGACCAGACACTGCTCCGCGCCGCCGAAACCATCCGATCCCTGCGCGGGCGCATCACGGAACTGCAGGACCAGCAGCGACGCATGGCCGAGCCCATCGCCATTGTTGCCGCAACCTGCCGTCTGCCGGGTGGAGCCAACAGCCCGGAAGAGTACTGGGAGTTGGTGGAATCGGGCCGTGACGCGGTGCGCCCGCTCACCGGCGACCGCTGGCGCGGCATCGACTTCAGCGCACTGGACGACCCGGCCTTCGCTCGGCTCGCCCAGCACGCCGGGCAGATCGACGAGGTCGACGGCTTCGACGCCGGCTTCTTCGGAATCGGCGACGCCGAAGCCGACCTGATGGACCCACAGCAGCGCGTCCTGCTGGAGATCGCCTGGGAAGCCACCGAACGAGCAGGCTGGACACCTGCTGAACTCAGGCGAACGCCGACGGGGGTCTTCATCGGCGTCGGCCACCAGGACTACATGCTCGCTTCGCTCGCGGCCAGGCCCGATGTCGGCAGCCGGCTCTCCACGGGCAGCGGCGCACGGAGTCTGCTGGCCAACCGCGTGAGCTACGAGTACGGGCTCCAGGGCCCCAGCATGGCGGTGGACACGGCCTGCTCCTCCTCGCTGGTCGCCATCCATCTCGCCTGCCAGAGCCTGCGGGCGGGTGACTGCGGCCGGGCCCTGGCCGGGGGCGTCAACCTCATCCTGTCTCCGCTGTCCACGACCATGACGGGCCGCGCGCTGCCGCTGGCCCCGGACGGCCGCACCAAGGCGCTGGCCGCCGACGCGGATGGCATGGTCCGCGGCGAGGGCGCCGGTCTCGTGGCACTCAAGCGGCTGTCCGACGCGCTCGCCGACGGTGATCCGATCGAAGCCGTCATCCTCGCGGACGGCACGAACCAGGACGGCAGGACCAACGGCCTGACCGCGCCCTCTCCGCTGGCCCAGGAGGCGCTGCTGCGCCGCACCTTGCAGGCGTCGGCAAAGAGCGCGCAGGACATCACGTTCGTCGAGATGCACGGCACCGGCACGCCCCTGGGAGACCCGATCGAGTACGAGGCGATCCGCGCCGTGTACGGAGCGGGAGGTGACCAAGCACCCACCTGCTGGCTGGGTTCGGTCAAGGCCAACCTCGGTCACCTGGAGTCCGCAGCGGGGGTCGCCTCACTGATCAAGGTCGTCGGCGCGGTCCGTCACGGTCGCATACCGCAGCAGATCAACCTGGGCGAGATCAGCCCGTTCATCGAGCTGGAGGGCGAGCGCTTCGCGATACCGCGCCGTCTGGAACCGTGGACCTCCGAGGAAGCCCGCTACGCGTCCGTCAGTTCCTTCGGCTTCGGTGGCACCAACGCGCATCTGATCATCGCCCACCCTGACGCCGTGCCCGCGGTGCGCGATCACGCCGACGCCCCGGAAGGGCCCTTGGCAGCGGACGATGACGCCCCCGTCCTGATTCCCCTCTCCGCGCGAACCGGGCCCGCTCTTTCGGCGCAGCTGGAGCGATTCGCCACGCACCTGGAGGGCATGGAAGCGACGGAGATCCGGGAGGCCGCCACAGCGGCGTCCCGGCGCCGAGGACCTCATTCCCGGCGCGCGGCTGTCTGTGCGGCCCGCCCCGAACTGCTTCCTGACGCGTTGCGGCGTGCGGCAAGCAGCCCGGCCACCCTCGCCGCTCTCCCCGCCACGCGGCAGAAGCTGGCGTTCGTCTACTCCGGGCAGTCGGCGCAATGGCCGCGTATGGGCATCGCACTCGCCGCGCACGACCCCCTCGTCCGGGAGGAGTTGACGGCGTGGGACGAGGCTGTCACGCGGGCCGGCGGGCCCTCGCTCCTGTCGACCCTGGCCGGCCCTGACTCCGAACGGGCCCTGGCCGATACCCGATTCGCGCAACTCGCCATCGCCGCACTGCAGGCGGCCCTCACCGAACGCCTGCGTGGCTGGGGCCTGGTTCCGGAGGCCGTGTGCGGACACAGCGTCGGCGAGGTCTCCGCTGCCGTCGCCGCGGGGGCCCTCTCCCGCGAGCAGGCGGTACAGGTGTTGCTCGCCCGGGGCGAGGCCCTGCACCAGCACGCCGCCGGAGGCGCGATGCTGGCCGTCCGGGCACCCGCCGACGAGGTTGCCGTGGCACTGGCCCAAGCGCAGTCCGCGCCGTCCGCCCCGGGAGCAGGCGTCGGCATCGCCGCCGTCAACGGCCCCCAGGGCACGGTCCTTTCCGGTCCGGCCCAGGCGTTGGAGGAACTGCGTGAGCACTTCTCGCAGTGGCGTGTCACCCGTCTGGCAACCGACTACGCCTTCCACAGTCCCGGGCTCGGCCCCGTCGCGGAGCAGCTGCTGACAGACCTGAAGGACGTGCGGCCGGTAGCCTCGCGCACCCCTGTGTACTCCTCGGTCACCGGTGCGCTCCTGCCCGGGGAACACCTGCGGGCCAAGCACTGGGCGGACAACGCCGCCCGTCCGGTCCTGTTCAGCAACGCTGTGGACGCGATGCTGGCGGACAGAGTCAGCGCCTTCGTCGAGCTGGGACCCCACCCGGCGCTGCTGCCGCATCTGCAGAAAGCCCTCGACCAGAACGGGGCGGGGGGCGTCGCCGTGGCCACGCTGCGCAAGAACCAGGACGAACGGCTCGGGCTGTGGGCAGCCGTCGGCCAGCTGTGGTCCGCCGGGTGCGCGGTGGACTGGAGCGCGCTGCACCCGGGGCCGGCACGCATGGTCGCGCTGCCGACCTACCCCTGGCAGCGCAAGAAGCACTGGGTCAAGCACGTGGGCCCCAGCACCGACACGGCAGCCGCCTCGACAAACGTCGCGGACCCACCGGTGGGCGCAGGCCTGGAGGAGAGCGCCGTACTGGAGCGGCTCATCACGCACTTGGCCGACTTCATGCAGGCAGATTCCCAAGCCCTGGACCCGGACCGTTCGGCCAGAGACCTGGACATCGACTCCGTGTCCATCGTCGAGCTGAAGAACCGGTTGGAGAACGACCTCGGGACATCAATCCCGATCACCGTGCTCATGGAGGGCGCGACCCTGCGGGACATCGCTCGCACCCTCACAGCAGCCGGAAACCAGCGCGGGCCGACCTCTGAAGAAGCCCGCCGCGCCCTCGAGAACCTCGATGACCTGTCCGAGGAGGAAGTCGATCGACTCCTCGCGGCACTCGACTCCGAAGACGGACGGTGACACCAACGTGGCTTCCACACCCTTGACCAGCACGGCCGAAGAGAAGAGGGCCGCGCTTCGCGCCCGGCTGAGCGGCGTCGTCGACCGTGGCGAGACCGCGGAACGATACCGCCGGCACTCCAACCCCTATGTCGCCCGCATGCTCGACGGTCTCGGCATGGACGTCCACTATGTGCGCGGCGCCGGCACTCGGCTCTACGACGCCGACGGCAACTCCTACCTCGACTTCGCCGGCGCCTACGGGGCACTGCCCTTTGGCCACAACCCTCCGGAGATCTGGGAGGCGATCAGCGACCTCCAGCAGTCGGCCGAGCCGAGCCTCACGCTGCCCTCCCTCCTTGATGCCTCCGCGCTGCTGGCCGAGCGTCTCGCCCAGGCCGCCCCGGGGCACCTCAACCAGGTCTGGCAGTGCAACAGCGGTGCCGAGGCAGTCGAAGCGTCGCTGAAGCTGGCCAGGGCAGCCACCGGCCGCACCCTGGTGATCTCCACACGCAACTCCTTCCACGGCAAGACCCTGGGCGCGCTGTCCGCCACCGGCAGGCCGCGCTACCAGACACCGTTCGGAGCCCCCTCTCCCGGGTTCATGCACCTTCCCTTCGGTGACGCCGACGCCCTGAAGAAGGCCTTTGACGAACACGGCGAGGAGACAGCCGCGTTCATCGTCGAAGCCCTGCAGGGGGAGGGCGGCATCGTCCCCGCACCGGACGGATACCTCGCCACAGCACGCGAGTTGTGCACCCGGTTCGGGGCCAAACTCATCATCGACGAGGTCCAGACGGGCCTTGGCCGCACGGGACGCCTGTTCGCCTGCGAACACACCGCAGTGGTGCCCGACATCATGCCCCTGGCCAAGGCCCTGGGCGGCGGGATGGTCCCCATCGGCGCGGTGCTCTTCGGCGAGGACTCGCTCACCGAGGACTTCGGCCTGCGCCACACCTCGACCTTCGGGGGGAACGCGTTCTGCTCCCGTGTCGGCGTGCGCGCCGTGGAGCTGCTGACCGCCGACGACCAGGCACTCGTACGACAGGTCGACGAGCGCGGCGCCTATCTGCTGGACGGCCTCAGGCGGGTCGCAGCCCAGCATCCCGACCTCGTCGCGGACGTACGCGGCCAGGGCCTCCTGCTGGGCGTGCAACTGTCCGACGACCCCGACATCCATCTCAGCCAGGGTCTCTTCCGCTCCCTCGCCGACCAGGAAGGCCTGGCCGGATTCCTCTGCGGCTACCTGCTGCGCAATGAGGGAATCCGCCTGGCCCCCGCCTACTTCGCCAACAGCGTGCTGCGCGTAGAGCCGCCGCTGACCGTCACCGAGGAGGAATGCGACACGCTGCTGGCGGCCCTCGACCGGGGGCTCGGCGTCATCGAGCAGGGTGACAGCCGGCGCTTCTTCGCCCACCTGCTCCCCAAGACAGGCCCGCGGGACGCGAACGAAGCGCGGGAGCAGGCGGTTGCCCAACTGCCGGCGCGTCCCGCGGTGCCTGACCAGCCACTGCGCCCCCGCACAGGGGAACCGCGCTGGGCGTTCATCGCCCACCCCACCGACATGGCCAGCTACGAGAGCTACGACAGCCGCCTTGGTCTGCCCGGAGAACAGGTACGCGTCCTGTTCGACCGGATGAACCAGTGCCGCAACGTCGACACGGCCGCGGCCATGCTGGTGGGCAGGTGCCGCGTGCAGACCGACACCGGCGAGAGTTCCTACGGTGAGATCTACGCCCTGCCCTACGGAGCGCAGCGCCTGCTGGACATGCCCACGGCCAAGGCCACGGCGCTGGTCCAGGAGGCCGTGGACGACGCCGTGGCGCGCGGCGCCCAACTCGTCGGGCTCGGCGCCTACACGTCCGTCGTCACCGCCAACGCCACGGCTCTCAAAGACGTCAAGGTCCCGGTGACGACCGGCAACGCGTACACCGTCGCCGCCGCCGTGGACGGACTGGAGCAAGCCGCCGTCCAGCAGGGCATCCGCCTCGACGCGGCCTGCTGCGTGGTTCTCGGCGGTGCCGGCTCGATCGGCCTGGCCTCCAGCCTGCTGCTGGCCGAGAAGGTCGGCAGTCTGGTCCTGGTCGGCAATCCGGCCAACCGGCGCCGCAGCCAGGAGCGTCTGACCGCAGCCGCGCTGGCGGTCGTGGCGCACCTGGCGGAACTCGGCGGCAACCCCTCTGCCGGCTCTCTGGCGTGGGCCGTCCGCAACCGCGCAGCCGAGGGTGTGGACTACGCCCGCATCGCCGCCGAACTGGCCAAGGAGGGCCTGCTCACCTGGTCGCTGGACGCTGAGGCGGTGCAGCCCGGCGGTGACCTGATCCTTGCGGCGACCTCCACACCCGACCAGCTCATCAAGCCCGAACTCGTCCGGCGGGGTGCCGCCGTCTGCGATGTGTCGCAGCCTCCCAACGTGGGCCCGCAGCTGAAGAAGGCCCGCCCCGATCTCAAGGTGGTCGCAGGCGGCCTGGTCGAGATGCCCGGGCGCCAGGACCTCGGTGTGGACTTCGGCGTGCCCAGCGGCGTCACGTACGCCTGCACCGCGGAGACCATGATCCTCGCGCACCGGCTGCACGACCCGGTCGTCAGCCACGGGGAGAAGCTCTCCGTCGAGCTCGTACGTGTGTTGCGCGACGAAGCCCAGCGCCTGGGATACCGGCTCCACTTGCCAGACGAGCACGCCGACCAGCAGCCCACGGGAGACCTTGGCCATGAGTGACACGATGAGCAGCGACACGGCCCCGACGGGGAGCGGCCACCGGCCCCCGCCCTCGGTCCTTGCCTACTTCCCCGACCTCGAAGGCAAGCCTGCCGAACTCTGGCAGCGGGTCCACCGGTCGACCTTCCTCCCGGGAGCCGACCGACTCCAGGTCTGGACGGCCGCCACGCGCCTGGACGGCATCAACGCCGAACTGGCCCCCCTGATGCGGATGACCGTCCCTCGCGCCATGCGCGGCGACCGTCCCTCCCTGGCCGATGTGCCGCTGGCTGAACCGCTCGGGCGCTCCTGGATCCTGCTCGGCCGCCTTCTTCCCTACGACTACGACGACGTGACCATCGCCGAACGGGAGGAAGGGCGCCGGTTCCTGGAGGTGTCCAGGATGTCGTCCGCCCACGCCTGGATCCACGAACGCACCGTCGACGACAGGCCGGGCGGGGCCGTGCTCACCGACCGGCTCACCTACCTCCTCAAGCCCCATCTGCGTCCGATCACCCCCCTGTACCGCCGGACGGTCGAGCAGCTCTTCGCGCACCGCCATCGCCGGGTCGCCCGGCGCTTCGCCCGCCTCGCCCCCCGCCCCGCCGACTAAGGAGAACCGGTGCCCGAACCGATAGAGACAGCGGCAGTGGCCAAGGCCGAGAAGACCGGGCCCGCCCCGGCCGAAGATCAGGTCACGAGCCCGAACCGGATACGTGCCGACGTCTGCGTCATGGGCTTTGGCGTGGTCGGCCTGATCAATGCCATCGCACTGGCCAAGCGAGGCCTGACCGTCGTCATCATTGATCAGCCGACCGAGAAGCAACTCGCCAGCTACAAGGTCGGCGAGTCCCTGCTGGTGTATTCCAACGCCTTCCTGCGCGCCATCGGTGAACTCGACGAGTCGTTGGAGGAGTCCTTCGGGAAGGAGGGCTTTTGGATGGCCCACGGCCTCGAGGGCCGCACGAGCTTCGACGAGTCGGTGTCCGAGTGGGGGTTCGAGAGCGATCTGCCTGCGCACTGGATCGAGAAGATCGAGGATCCGCTCTTCCACCGCACCATGTTCAAGGACTCGCAGATCGTCCGCCCGGAGATCGAAGCGGTGCTCCGCGAGCGGGCCAGGAACTTCGAAGGGCTGACCTTCCTCGACAGCGGCCTGGTCCGCGACATCGACCTCGGCGACGACGACCATGTCCTGCGCTGGAGTTCGCGGAACAAGAAGGAGAACGGGGAGATATCTGCCCGCTGGATGGTCGACTGCACCGGCCGCACCCGGGTGCTCGCCAAACGCTTCGACCACGAACTGCACCTCGACGACGGCTTCGCCACCACCGCCGCGTGGGCGCAGTTCTCCAACTGCTCGGACGAGAACTTCGACGAGCGCTGGAATTTCTCCTTCCCCGACGGGGGCGAGGCGCACCGGGACCGCAACACCCTCCACCTCTGGGGTGACGGCTACTGGATCTGGCTGATCCGCCTCAACGGCGACCGCATCAGCGTCGGCGTGACCTACAGCCAGGGCCGCCCGCCCGAGGACGGCAACGCCCGGGACGTCTTCTGGAAGATCCTGCGCCGCTACCCCCTGCTTGACTGGCTGACCGAGGACAACGTCCTGGAGTTCAGCGCCTACCGGGACGTCCAGCGCATGACCGACACGTTCATCTCGCCCAAGCGCTACGCCATGGCCGGCGACGCCTCCTCGATCATCGACGCCTTCTACAGCCAGGGCATCAGCCTGTCGATGTCCACCTCCTGGCACATCGCCAACATCGCCCAGCGCGATGTCCGCCAGGGCCGGCTCGATCTCGACTACCTGGATCACGTGAACCGCGCCGTCACCGCGGACTGGCGGATCATGCGTTCGATGGTCCAGTCGAAGTACGGGCCGGCCATCGCCGACAGCCGCTTCTTCATCCTCGACCACCTCCTGGACTACATGGTCTTCGGTGCTGCCCTCCTGGGCCGTTTCCGGGTCTCGCGGTGGCTGACCGAGACCGGTGGCCGCACCGACGAGGAGACGGTCGAGCACGCCCAGCTGCGGGCCGGACTGGAGCGCCGGCTGTTCCTGTCCCAGTCCGCCCCCTGGCACCACCTCGACCCGCACCGCGTGGCAGGGCTGGTCGAGAAATGGCACCGGAGCCTGGAAAACCGGGCCCTGTGGCGCCTGGAGAACGACATCAAACTGCCGCCGACCAAGGCCGGCCTGCGTGCCCACGCCGCGCTTCCCGGCATCTGGCGACTGCCGTACGTGCACAGGCTCTCCCGCGCGGACCTGACCCTGTCGGCCATCAAGGAACCGGAGTTCATGAAGGTGACGGGCAACGAGCACCGGCCCGTGCTGATGGCGGGATCCGGTCCGATGCTCGTCACGATGACCACGCTGGGCACCGTCCTCGACATCGCCGACACGAAGGTGCGCAAGGCGCGTATCGCGCTGCGCCGGTTCCGCGGCAGGAGGGCATGATGACGGTCGCCGACGGAGCCGAACGGCGGGCCATCCCCTGGGAGCCGGAACTCGAACGCGCGATGAGCCGCTTCTCGGTGAAGGAGGCCCACGACCTCCTGCACGGCCTGTTCCGCCCCAGGATGGGGATCTACTGGACGGATTTCCTCCTCTCCGTGACGGTCGGGGCTGTCGCCTTCTGGGCGGTGGAGCCTCTCGGCGGTTTCAGCGTGCTCGGCGTGCTCGTCTTCCTGGTCTCGGTGTTCGCGGTGTTCCGCTGCTTCGCGTTCATCCACGAGATCGCGCACTTCCGCAAGAAGCAGGCCTTCGGCCCCTTCCGTCTGGGCTGGAACGCACTGTTCGGCATCCCGATGATGATCCCGATCTTCATGTACGAGTGCCATGGAGAGCACCACAACCGGAAGCTGTACGGCACGCCGCAGGATGCCGAGTACCTGCCGCTCGCCAGGATGGCGCCGTCGAACATCGTGGGACTGCTGATCACTCCGCTCGTCCTTCCCCTCTTCGGCCCCTACCGCTTTGGGATCGTGACGCCGGTCTCCTGGTTCGTGCCCAAGGTGCGGGAGTACCTGTACCGGAACCTGTCCGCACTGAAGATCGACTTTGACTACCGTGGACGGCAGCCCACCGCGGAGGAGAAGTGGAGTTGGCGGATCCAGGAGTTCCTCTGCCTGGCGTGGATCGCGGGCGCGGCTGTGCTGCTGTCCACAGGAGCGGTGCCCATCGGCCGCCTCGTCCAGTGGTACGCCCTGTTCGTCGCGGTCGCGTTCGTCAACTCGGTGCGTCTGCTGGCCGCTCACCGGTACGTCGGTGACGAGGACGAGATGAGCATCGTCGAGCAGATGATGGACACGGTGAACCACCCGCGGGCCAGGGTGCTCGGCGAGCTGTGGGCGCCGGTCGGACTCAGGCTGCATGCGTTGCACCACCTGATGCCCGGGCTGCCGTACCACAACTACCCCGAAGCGCACGCCCGGCTGATGGCCGGCCTGCCCGAGGACTCCGCCTACCGCCTCACCGAGAGCCCCGGCCTGGTCTCCTCCCTGCGGCGGTTGTGGAGCGTGTGCCGCTCACACCAGCGGGCCGGCACACTGCTCGACCGCACCAGGCCGGAAGGAGCAGGAGCTTGAGTACCACCGCATACCGCGAGTCGGAGGGGCTGGCCGCTGAGGCGGAACCCTTGCCGGAGGCCCGAGGCGGACGGTTGCTCGGCCACGCGCGCGAGCTCCAGGAGGACACCATCGCTGCTCTGCACGAGATTGCGGAGGGATCCGCCGGCGTAGTGCGCTTCCGGATCGGACGGAGCCCGGCCGTCGTCGTCTCCTCCGCGGCGACGGCCAGAGAGGTCCTGATCGACCGTGCGGCCGACTTCGGCCGCGGCCGACGCCAGACCCGTGCGCTCACACCGCTGATGGGCAAGGGGCTGTTGACCAGCGAAGGCGAACTCCACAGCCGGCAGCGCCGGTTGGTGGTGCCGCACTTCTCGCCACGCCGGATACCCCAGCACGCGGACGCCATCGTCGCTGTGGCCGAAAGCACGGTGAAGCGCTGGGGGAGTGGCGCTGACGTCGACCTCGTCGCCGAGATGAACGCCCTCACGATGGATATCGTCACCAGGCTGCTGTTCAGCGCCTCCACCCGGGAGAACCAGTCGATCGCCCGGGCCATCACGGAGGCGTTCGAGTGGGAGATGCATGCCATCACCAGCGCGGTCGCCCTTCCGATCTGGATACCCACGCCGCGCAACATGCGGGCCAGGCGGAACATCGACATCTTCCGGGGGTGGATCGCGGGCTTCATCCGGCAACGGCGGTCGGCCAATGCGGCGCAGAGCCCGGACGAACTGCCGCAGGACTTCCTGTCCGACCTGATGGGCGCGCGATATGAGGATGGCGGCATCATGACCGAGGAGCTGCTCCTCGATGAAGTGCTGACCGCTTGGGGCGCCGCACAGGAGACATCGGCGGACGCTCAGGCGTGGACGCTGTATCTGCTGGCACGCCATCCAGAGATCCTTGAGCGAGTCCGCGCGGAAGTGGACCGTGTGCTGGCAACGCGGTCGGTGCGCTACGAGGACCTGGCGCAACTCCCGTACTGTCTGCAGGTGTTCAAGGAGGCGATGAGGCTGTACCCGCCCGCTGCGGTGATACCGCGCCAGGCGATCCGGGACACCGTGATCGGCGGCTACCGGGTGCCGGCGGGGACGATGGTGTTCGTCAACGCCTTCAGCCTGCACCGGCGCCGGGAAGTCTTCCCCGACCCTGAACGCTTCGACCCCGACCGCTTCACCCGGGAGGCGGAGAAGGCGCTGCCCAAGGGTGCCTACCTGCCCTTCGGTACGGGCAGCAATGTGTGCCCCGGAAGCCATCTGGCCATGATGGAAGGTCACTTGCTGACGGTGCTGCTCAATCAGCGCCTGGACATCGAACTTCTCCCGCAGGGCTCCGAGGTGAAGCCCGAACTGCTGGTGAACCTGCGCCCCAGCCCCGGAGTCAGGGCCCGGGTCAGCCCTCGGTGAGGGCATGGTGGGGGGGGGGGGGGGGGGGGGGGGGGGGGGAGGGCGACAAACAGAATGGCAAAGGGGGGGGGGAGGGGGCTACCAACAGGGAACGGCTCCATACAAAGAAGCACCTCGGGTG
>NZ_JBVIPU010000017.1:106795-135942 GCF_055577645.1 Streptomyces sp. NPDC033180
CTCCCGTACTGCTGTTGTTCTCTCCCCCCCCCCCCTCCCGCCACCCCCCCCCCCCCCCCCCCCCCCCCCCCCCCCCCCCCCCCCCCCCCCCCCCCCCCCCCCGAGGCCGGATTCCAGGTACCCCCCGACGGTTCAATTCCGCATCGACAGACGCCTGCTGGCCCTCGCTGCTTCGCGCCGGCAGCATGGCCACGACCAGGACCGACATCACCGCGGCGACCCCGGCGCCGACCAGAGAGGCCGCTGACATGCCGGAGACGAACGAGTCCTGGGCAGCGGCGAGCACACTGTGCCCCTGGCTGCCGGGCAGCGTGGCCGCCGCTGCTTCGGCTCCGGCGAGATTGTCACGCACGGCCTCCATGGACCCGCCGACGAGTTGGGGTGCCGCCCCGTCGTCGAGTTCATCGCGGTAGACGGTGTGCAGGACGCTGCCCAGTACGGCGATGCCCGCGGCGGCACCGATCTGACGGCAGGCGTTGGCCAGTGCCGAGCCCGCACCGGCGGCATCCGGCGGGAGGGAGCTGAGCACGGCATCGAACGTGGTGGGCAGCGTCAGGGCGAGCGCCAGGCCGGCGATCGCCAGCGCGACAGCAGTGGCTGTGTACGAGCTGTCGGCGGCAAGCTGCCCAAGAAGTATCAGCGCGAGGGCCCAGAGCAGCATGCCCACCGC
The DNA here is from genome assembly GCF_055577645.1 of Streptomyces sp. NPDC033180. Taxonomy (NCBI): domain Bacteria; kingdom Bacillati; phylum Actinomycetota; class Actinomycetes; order Kitasatosporales; family Streptomycetaceae; genus Streptomyces; species Streptomyces sp. NPDC033180. The sequence goes on from NZ_JBVIPU010000017.1 coordinate 107,466, forward strand.
GACAACCCACTTGACGCCGAACCTGCTCACCAGCTTCTCGGTCGCCACCGTCGCCCCCAGCAGGCTGACGAACATCGGCATCAACCGGATCCCGGTGGCCATGGCGTCGTGGCCCTGGACCTGCTGGAGGAACTGCGGGACCACGAACAGGATGCCCAGGAGTACGAACATGACCACGCAGATGGCGGCTGTGCCCCACGCGAACTGGGCGTTGCGGAAGAGCGAGAGGTCGACCAGAGGATGTACGGCCTGTCGCAACCAGAGAAGCAGCGCGCAGAGGAGAGCCACACCCGTGAAGATCGCGAGCAGTGCCAGCGGATCGCCCCAGCCCCGGTTCGGTGCCTCGATGACGCCGTAGAGGAGGGCGGAGACTCCCGTCATTGCCAGCAGGGACCCGACGACGTCGAGACGGGCCTGCGGGCCTCTGACTTCGGGGACGTACCGCAGCACACCGACAAGCGCGAGGGCCAGGACGGGGATGTTGATCAGGAAGACGGATCCCCACCAGTACGAGTCCAACAGGCCTCCACCGATCAGCGGGCCGAGCGGCAGCCCCAGCGCGAACGTGGACGTCGCGAGAGCTGCCGCCCGGGACTGCTGGCCCGGTGGGAAGAGCAGGGGTACAAGTAGCAGCGCCTGCGGGGCGATTGCGGCTGCCCCCGCCCCCATGATGATGCGGGCGAACAGGAGCGCACCCGAGGTTTCGGCAAGCACGGCGACGACCAGCCCCGCTGTGAAGAGCCACAAGCCCGCGGCCAGGACGCGTCGGCGGCCGAGCCTGCCGCCCAGCACTCCCAGCGGCAGGAGCAGGGCGGCGAACGCCAGCGTGTAGGCGGTGGTGAACCACTGCAGTTGGGAGGTCGTCGCCTCCAGCGACGTGGCGAGGGTCGGCAGAGCAACGGTCAGGATGGTGGTGTCCAACCCGATGACCAAGAGGCCGAGGGTCAGCGAGAGTAGACCGAGCCAGCGGCGAGCTGCCTCGTGAGTGCCAGACACTGGTGCTCCCTGTGTGCGCGGCGGTTACAGCACGGGCTCAGTCGGATGAGGACGCGGAGGCTGTCGTCCGTGCTGTGGCCGATTCCCGGCCCGCGTCACTGTGGTCCGTGCCGTCCCCCGCGGGGGACGGTCCTTCGGTGAGCTGCACGCGGGGAAGTGCCCGGTCGAGCCACTTGGGAAGCCACCAGTTGGCGGCTCCGAGCAGGCGCATCACCGCCGGTACGACGACGATGCGGATCAGTGTCGCGTCGACGAGGACCGCGACGGCCAGGGCGAAGCCCATCTGCTTCACTTCGACCACGCTGGTGATCATGAATGAAGCGAAGACCACCACCATGATGGCGGCTGCCGCCGTGATGACCTTGGCGGTGTGGACGACCCCGACGGTGACGGCGCGTGTGTTGTCCTTGGTGCGGTCCCACTCCTCCTTCATCCGGGAGATGAGGAACACCTCGTAGTCCATGGAGAGACCGAAAAGGACGACGAAGGTCAGGATCGGCAGGTAGGCCTGGATGAAGCCGCGGCTGGTGAAGTCCAACAGCGCCTCGCCCGCGCCGTCCTGGAACACCCAGGTCAGCAGGCCGAACGCGGCACCCACGGAGAGAAGGTTCATCACGATCGCGCTGAGCGCCAGGACCAGGCTGCGGAAGGCGAGCAGGAGCAGTAGGAAGGACATCCCGAGGATGGCCGTCAGGACCCACGGTGTTCCCCTGTTGATCTCCGCGCCGACATCGATGGTCTGCGCGGTCAGACCTCCGGTGTCGACGACGAGGCCGCTTTCGGGGCCGGCCGCCTGGGGGGCGGCGGTGTCGCGGATCCAGTGGACGAGATCGATGGTCTCGTCGGAGTCCGGCGCACTCTTGGAGAAGACCGTCAGGATGGTGGCATGGCCCGATGAGTTGACGATGCGGTCGAGCTCGCCCTTGTCGTCGGCGAGCGCGGTGCGCAAAGCGTCCTGGTCCGCCGTGCCGGTCTCTTCCTTCAGCGTGTCTGTCAGCGACAGGACGCCGTCGACTTGTTTGTTGTCCTTGACGAGCGTGCTCAGCCGGTCCAAAGACTTCAGCCCCGCGTTGTCCAGCGCACCGTCGGAACTGGTCACGACGACCTGCACGGGGGTGGCTGTTCCCGGGGCGAACTTCTTCGCGACGAGGTTGTACCCCGCGCCGGCCGGGGCATCGGCAACGGCGCTCGCGCCCACGTCGAATCCGAGCTTGAGCCCGAACACGGGAGCGGCCGCGAGCAGCAGTACCAGCGTGGCCATGCCTCCCACGAGCACGGGACGGCGCAACACCACGCGTGTCCAGCGTGCCCAGACCGAATGCTCGGGATCCGGATGCTGCACGGCACGGCGCAGACCAGGAACGGCAAGGCGGTTGATCCTGGTGCCCAGGAGGGCGAGTACGGCGGGCAGGAGCGTCATCGCCACCGCGAGCATGACGGCCACCGCCACCATGACGCCCAGCGCCATCGATCGGAAGACGGGTGCGCGTACGAGCAGGAGCCCGGCCACCGACACCAGGACTGTGAACCCCGAGAACAACACGGCCTTGCCCGCGGTCGCCATGGTGGCGCCGACGACCTGGGGGATCGACCGGTCGCGGCGGCTGCTTAGCTCCTCACGCTGCCGGGTGACCATGAACAGGCAGTAGTCGATGCCAAGGGCTAGACCGAGCATGGTGACGACGGCCTGGACGAACGTGTCGAAGTTGGTGAGGTAGCTGAGAGCTCCCAGGGCGCCGAAGGACGTCATAAGCGCGAACACACCAAGGATCAGCGGCAGGCCCGCGGCGACGAGCGTGCCGAAAGCGACGAGCAGGACGATCAGTGCGATCGGCAGGCCGATCGATTCCGCCCGCGCGAGGTCCTTGTCCTCCTGCTCGACCACCGCCGCGTTGAGCGCGCTAGACCCGGTCAGCATGACCTTGATGTCGTCGCGCGCGGTGTCGTCCAGCGCCTCCTGGAGCTTGGGCGCGACCGCCTGACGATCACGTTCGTCGCCGGTGAGGCCGGCCAGCACGAGCGCTGTTCGGCCGTCGCTGGAGAACTGGGCTTCCCCGCCCGGAGCGTAGGGGTCCTCGACGCTCGCCACGCCGTCCTGGTCCCTCAGTTGGGCGATGCCGCGTTCGACGGCGTCACGGAACGTGGCGTCCTTCACCGAGCGGGTCGCCGAGTCGAAGACCACGACAACGTCCTCGGTGATCGCGCTGTCGAACTCCTCCTTCATGAGCTTCTCGGCGCGCGCGGACTCCGAGCCGGTGATGCTCAGTGAGGAGCCGGTCAGGCTGTCGGTGAACCGGGGGACGAGCAGGCCGGCCCCCACCAGTACGACCAGCCAGACGGCCACCACCCGCCATGCATGCGTGGCACTCCAGACGCCGAGCCGGTGTAGCAGGGGCGGGGCCGGACGTGCCTCGTCCGGGGTTTTCTGGGGGTTCACCGCGACTCCTTCAAAACTCGACTGACCAGTCGGTCGATCCTCACCATAGTGCTAGACCGACTGGCCGGTCTAGCGCTATGTTGTTGGTGATGAAAACAGTGCTCGATTCCAAGAACGACGGGCATGGAACGACGGGGAAAGAGGGCGAAATGGCGGACGAGCAGCGCAGTGCGGCGCGGAGGCGCCAGATCTTCCAGGCGGCGGCCACGGTCTTTGCCCGGCAGGGCTACCACGGGGCCCGCATGGACGACATCGTCAAGGAATCAGGGCTGAGCAAAGGTGCTCTGTACTGGTACTTCAAGAACAAGGAAGAGCTGGCTACCGGGCTCGTCCACCAGATGCTGTCCGCCGAGATGCAGGCCATGGATGAATTGATGGCCGCCCCCAGGCCGGCCGCTGAGCGCCTGGAAGAACTGGTCCGCGGGTTCGCCCGCGAACTCACGAAAGACCCGGACAAGGCCCCGCTGGCGCTGGAGTTGCTCTCACTGGCGCAGAACATCCCTGATATCAGGGCCTGTTACAGCGCGCACCACGAGCAGTACACGGAATGCATGCGCACCCTTCTCCTCGAGGTGTGCGAGGCGGACCCCGGAACGTATGACGAAGCCGCACGCCGCGCCGACGCGGCGGCCCTCGCCCTGGCGTCCGCTGTCGATGGTCTCGCACTGCGCTGGACGCTGGCCCGCACGGCCTTCGATCTGGAGGAAAAACTCTGGGAGGTCGTGCAAGTCATCGTCCGGGGACTGCTGAGCCCTGCGACGGCATAGCCGAGCGGATGCGCGCGGCACCGAGCCGGGGCACCTCCCGCGCCGCGAACGGCCCGCTGTGCGACACGCTCCTGCTCGTCCCGCCCGGTGAGGTCGCCGAGGCGGTGAGGGGGTACCCCTACGCGTTTGGTCAGGTTGGGCAGGTCAATCCCAGGTCACGTCAGCCGAGGTTCTTCTGGCTCGATTGGCTCGATGCTGGATCCCCGTGGTTCAAGCTCACGGCTCGGCCGGCCGACCCCGCAGAAGCCCGGGCCGAGGACGAGCGGCCGGTACCTGGCACGGGCAAACGCAGGAGCTGAACGCTTGGGGTGAGCCCTCCTTACCCGTACAGAGAGCGCATGACGGCTTCCAGAGTGTCCCGGTCAGCGCGTGGCGAACTGTGGTCCACGGCACCGGTGGTGGCCTCTTCGCATACTTGGATCACTGCGCGGCGCCGCGGTGGGCGGGTGCGGGCCCGGCCCACCGTCCGCCGAAACGTGCATGACTCCGAGACCCGGCCGCGGTCAGGAACCGATTGTTGGGCTGACTGACCCTTACAGAGCCGTTGGACGTGGTGGTGGGTGATCAGGCGGACGGCCAAGGCCCTTAACACTCATGTCTGCGTTACGGCGCAGAGCCATGGTGTCGAATCGGCCTGTGCTCGTACGTGCCTCATCAGCGTGATCTGACCGGTTTGGCGACGTCCGCCCCCCTCCGAGCGGACGTCTTCTTGGTGTGCACACACAGCATTTGCTGCCCCAGGAGCTACAGGCGACCTGATTCGGTCTGGACCGAACAACGGCATTCCCGAAACATCACCCCGGAGCGTGTCGTACGGAGGGAGCAGTGTGTGGTGTACCGCATTCATTTCACGGTGGAGGACCTGGCACGGACGCGAGTGGCGCAGGCCCCGCATCCCCTGCTGGAGCTGAGCGCCGCGGTACGCACGCTCCGTCCGCACAGCCAACGGCCACGGTTCCAAGCCTGGAGACAACAGGCTCTCGGGGAGCTGGCTGGGCTGGATTCCGCGGCACGCGCGGTTATCGACCTCGTTCCGGCCCGAGGCTGGTCGCCCGACTTTCTGGTCCCCACCGGGGTCGGCAGTATTCAGGAGCCGCTGGAACGGGTGCGTTTCACGCCCCGGTCCCAGATCCGCGCGGACCTCGCGCTCATGGCGCAGTGGGATTCCGTCCCGTCGTGGGCACGGAACCTGCCCGACGACGCGGAACTGCTGCAGCGGGTCTACGACAGCCTGGCCCAGGTCTGCGCCGTGGTCCTGTCTCCCTACTGGACGCAGATCACCAACGCTTTGGCCGCGGGCCGGGGGGGCACGGATGCGGCAGCTGCTGACAGGCGGCATGGAAGGGATACTCGGCTCGCTGGACCCGCGGCGCATCCGATGGAACCCGCCCGTTCTGGAGGTCGCCATGTTCTCGGGTCTCGACGACGACTTGCACCTTGACGGGTGCGGGCTGCTTCTCGTCCCCTCGGTCTTCGGGGCCCAGATACCCGCTGTCGACGCCGACGCAACGCCTCAGCCCGTGATGAGTTTCCCCGTCCGAAGCGATCACCTCGCAACAACGCAGCCCCTGCTCGTCCCGCAGACGCAGTCAGGCCCGTCCACAACCAACGCGGCACTGGAAGCCCTCCTGGGCCGCACCCGGGCCATCGTGCTCACCGCCATCGCCGAACACCCCGGCTGCTCCACCAAGGAACTCGCCATCCACACAGGCATCACATCACCGAGCGCCAGCGAACACGCGACCGTCCTGCGCACTGCCGGACTGATCGGCACCATCCGGCACCGCGACACCGCACTCCACAGCCCCACCCCTCTCGGGGGCTCTCTCCTCAACACCTGACCTGGCGACGGCTCTTCACTTCGTTTCACGGGGAGGGTGCTCAGCCGAGGGTGGTGTCGCCGTGGGCTTCGAGGATTCTGCGCAACTCCGAGTTGAGGTGGTGGCGTTCCTGGGGGTCGAGGGGTGCGGTGATCTCTTCGTAGTTGCGCATGTGGGAGGCGAGGACCTCGTCGGCGAGGGCCTTGCCGTGCTCGGTGAGGCGGATCTGCACCGAGCGCCGGTCGGTGCTTTCCCGTACCCGCTCGACCAGGCCTTTGGCCTCCATGCGGTCGAGCCGGTTGGTGATGGCGCCCGCGGTCACCATGACGGCCTTCACGAAGGCTCCCGCGGAGAGCGTGTAGGGCGGTCCGGCGCGGCGGAGCGTGAAGAGCATGTCGATCTCGCCGAGGTTCAGGCCGAACTCCTCGTACAGCTTCTTGTAGTGCTGGTCGAACACCCGCTGCATGCGGGAGATGCGTGCGAGCAGTTCCACCGACTCCAGCTGGTCGGCCAGGTCGGGCCGCTCCGTGCGCCACTGCTCGGCCATCTGGTCCACCGCGTCGGCCATGCAGCCTCTCCTCCTCGTTCCGATGTACTTCAAGGTTAAGAGATTTGACCCTGTAGGGCAAACATGCTTCTCTTTCAACGTCAAAATATATTGGCTTAAGAGACATAGCCTTGAAGTGACTCTGGAGACGACATGAGCCTGCTGCTCGACCCCGCCGCCCAGGCCCTGCTCTTTCGCGAGGCCCGCACCGCGAACACGTTCACCGGCGAGCCGGTGTCCGACGCTCAGCTGGAGGCGGTCTACGACCTGGTCAAGTACGGGCCGACCGCGTTCAACACCAACCCGCTGCGCGTCGTCCTCGTCCGTACACCCGACGCCCGCGAGCGACTGCTGTCCCACCTGGCGGAGGGCAACCGGGTCAAGACGGCCTCGGCGCCCCTGATCGCGATCCTCGCGACCGACTGCGAGTTCCATGAGGAGCTGCCGGAGCTGGCGCCCTACGCCCCCGACGCGAAGGACGCCTACTTCTCCGAGCGCCCGGTGCGCGAGGAGGCCGCCGCACTGAACGGGGCGCTGCAAGCCGCCTACTTCCTGATCGGGATCCGCGCGGCCGGACTCGCCGCCGGGCCCATGACCGGCTACGACGCCGAGGGCCTGCGCAAAGAGTTCCTCGACGACGACCACGCCCCGCTCATGGTCGTCAACATCGGACGCCCGGGCCCCGATGCCTGGTTCCCGCGGCTGCCCCGCCTGCCCTACGACCAGGTCGTGACGACGCTCTGACCTGCCCCTCCGTCACCCGCCGACACCCACGGGAAGCGCCATGCAGACCCTCACCGGCCGGGGTGGTGCGCGCCGCGCGCGCACCACTGCCTCCATCCCGAGATCCTCGCAACACGTCCCCATCCTGCGGCTGGCCTTGCTCGCCACCCCGGTCGCCGCCGCCAACAACGCGGCCGTGCTGATCCTGGCCGACCTGAGCCGATCGCTCGACGTCACCACGACCACGGCCTCACGGCTGGTCACCGTGTTCTCCCTGGCCCTCGCGGTGGCGACACCGCTCATGGCGGCACTGCTGCGACGGCGCGGCACACGTCCCACGCTGTGGCTCGCCGCCACTCTTGTGGCCCTCGGCACGGTGCTGGTGGTCGTCTCGCCGTGGCTGCCGCTCACCCTCGTCGGCCGCGCCACTCAGGCCGCGGGCGGCGCGGGCATGATGGCGATCGCGATGAACCTGGCCGGCACCACCCGCCGGATGGTCGTCATCAGCGCCGGGTCCGGGATATCCGGCGCGGTGGGACCGCTGCTGGGCGAGCGCCTGACCGACGCGGTCTCCTGGCGGGCCGCGCTGGCCGTCCTGGTGCTCACCCTGGTGGCCGTGCCCGCCGTGAGCCGCCACACCAAGGAGGAGCCCCCCGCCGAGGGCCGTTTCGACTCCCGGGGCGCGGTGCTGGTCGCCATCCTTTCCAGCAGTCTCGTCCTGCTGCCCTCGAACCCTCTGCCCGCCGTGCTCGTCGCGGTCATCTCCGCCGGCACCCTGGTCGTGCACATCCGGCGCCGCCCCGACGGCTACGTGCCCGCGACCGCCCTGCGCTCCAGGCCTTTCGGCAGCTCGACGCTGATCACACTTCTGCTGTCCACGTCGTACTTCACGCTGCTGTTCGCGATTCCCCAGCTGATCGCCGACCGTGCGCATTGGACGACGGCCACAGTGGCCACGGGCCAGTTGGTGGCCATGGTCGTCGGCTCGGCACTCACCCTGGCCTTCGGCACGGTCGCGGCACGCCTGGGCCGAACCCGAGTACGCGCGCTGTTGCTCGCGGCCGGAGCACTCGCCGTCCTGGCGGCCGTCTTCGCGCACTCGGCGCTCGTGCTGTACATCGCGATCGGCCTTGCGGTCTTCAGCGCGACCGCCGCGAACGGAACCCAAGCGCAGGAAGCGGCCTCCGCCGTCCCCGACCGCCAACGCTCCACCGCTATCGGCCTGTTCACCCTTGTCTACCTGATGGGCGGAGCCCTCGGCCCCGCCCTGGCCACGACCCTGGTCCTCAGCTGAGCCCGGCGGGCGGGAACCGCCGTTCCGCGAACGCTGTCGCCGGCGGGGCGCTGCACAGCCGGGGCGGCTGCCGGCGGTGTGGGCCGGGCCCGGCCGGCGGCTGCGGTAGACGGGCGCGGGGGGCGTGCCGCGCGGGCCGGTGCGGGGGGTCGGTTCCTGCCGGGTCCGGCGGGTGCGGGTGCTGGGGTGCGGGGCGCTGACCGGGCACTGCGGCCGAGATCGCACGGCACGTGGTGACCAAATCCTGGGCTACGACCGCGTGATCGGCGGATATACCCATCAGCCGCCGGCACGCGGCATGGAACGCGTGCGCTTCGCTTCGGTAGCTGTGCCCTCACCGGTGAGCTGTGCCACGGCGTGCTCAGGTGGCACGGCCCCACGCCAGAACCGGCCGTTATCAGCGCAGGCTGAAGGATTTTCCGCGCATATGGCCACGCGCTACAAGGCGACACCCATGGGCGATGCGGGGAGGCGAGGAGCAGGGCCTCGCCATCATCGAGAACCGGCAGATCAGCGTTCACGACGGCATGATGATCTGCCGCATAGAGTGTCCATGAGCCTGGCTGGTCTGTATGAGGGCTTCCGGCGGCGAGAGAATGAGGCTGCAATGAGTGAACTGACGAAGCCCGAGATCGACCTTCCGGAGGGTGACGCTCCCACCGAACTGACAATGCGCGACCTCGTCGTGGGGGACGGGCTTGAGGCGAAGCCGGGCAGGGTTGTCCAGGTTCACTACGTCGGGGTCACCTTCGCGTCCGGAAAGGAATTCGACACCTCCTGGGACCGGGGCCAGACGTTCAAGTTCGCCGTGGGCGGTGGCAAGGCCATCAAGGGCTTGGACCGCGGGGTCAGAGGGATGAAGGTCGGCGGCCGACGCGAGATCATCGTTCCCCCGCGCCTCGGCTACGGCAACCAGTCACCCTCGCCGTTGATCCCGGCGGGCTCGACACTCGTCTTCGTGGTGGACCTGCTCTCCGTCGCAGTCTGACCAAGTGTTGTGCGACATCCCGTGAGTTCCTCTGAACCTCGCCGATTCTCTGGCCTCGTGGCCAGGGGGGTTCTTCCTCCTTCAGGTGCTCTGTGACGATGGCGGCGCCGGCAGTCGTACGGGACCTGCGTGAGCACTGGGCACCCGCGCTCCGGGATACCGCATCGGGGACTACGGCGCGTACGTTGCGGCGAGGGCGTACGACGTGAGAGATGCCCAAGCCTCGACCGCTGCCAAGCGTCGTGGGGGACGGACATCAGTTTACCTCGCACTTGTCCGCCGCCCCTCTCGACTCTGTGTGGATGCGTTCCAGGGCGACCTCTACCGTCGCTTCGTCGCCACCCGCAACAGCAGCCATCTCGGCTCTCAGTGCCTTAGACGGCGCCTCATCCTGATCACCTACGCAGCCTCGTGGTGGTGTGCGCGCCCGCCCCTCCAGTTCACCCACGCCGGATCATCGAACAGCCCCTCACCGACCGGCAGCCCGACACGGCGAAGGAACTCGATCACGTCACCATCGGAGTGCGCGGGGCCGAGGAACTGCCCGCGCGCCGTCACCCGCCGGCCGCCCGTACCGGATGGCGGATGCACGACTATCGGGGCAGTGCTAGTCATCCCGCCTCCCTCAGTCCATCAGGTGCATGACGCACGAGCTATCGCCCGGGGGCTTGCACGACATCGATGTGCCCCGCGAGGTCGACCGTGATGACCGCGCGCTCGATCTTGTTCGACGCCGCGATGGCGATCCACACGATGCCCCAGAGGAGGCACGTGAAGATCGTCAGGATGGCGTGCAGCACATGGTTCACAGGCTCGCCACGAGCCATGATGGCCTGGGTCGGAGATCGAGACTCCACTCTCCACCCGTTGGCCACGTACTCATTCACTGTCCAGTCGAGCATCACCGTGCGGCGTGCCGCGTCGACCGGCTCCTGTTCTGGCAGGTCGGACAGTTGCGGAGGCGGAGGCCTGTTCCCTGGCCCCCACTTTTGCCACTTGTCGGGATCCATGTACTCAGCGTGCGCCCGCTGGATCACTCCAGCACGCCGAGTTCGGTGTCAGGTCGGCAGTGCGGACACGCATCCGTCCCGCCCGCGAGCGCCTGCCGGGCCTGATCGCGCGTGATGCCCTCGGTGCGCCTCCGGCCGCTCCAGCATCCACCTACGTGCACGTATACCGCGGTGCGCCCGCTGAAGCCCTTTTCGATGAGCCAGTCCGGGGTCGGCGGTCGGGCCTGCTCGCCACGGATCCGCTCGGCCTGGCGCTGCTCCTCCTCGGCGATCCACTCGTCGGTGGGCGCGAGGTCCCGCTCCTGCACGCGCCGTAGGAAGCGCAGCAGGTCGAGGCGGGAAAGCGGCGGCCGATCGTTCACAGGTTCGGGTCTATGTTGCGCCGGGGTGCAGAGGTATCGGCTTGGGATCCCACCCCCCACCACAGAAGCCTCCAGCTAAGACCTCCGAGAGCGCGCGAGCGGCAATGACGGCAAACCCGACCGCCGCCGCCAGGAACCGACCTGAAGCGACGAGCCGGAACGCTCGCGGCCTCGCAGCGCGGACCGGTACGCTCGCCGCCTCTCAAGTCGCTGGCAGGAGGATGAAGTTGACGGGTGACCAGGGAGCTGTGGGCGACCCCGAGGCCAGTGAAAGCGGCGGGTCGCCTGATGCATCGAACAGCGCTGCCCCCTCCACTCCGCGACGACCCAGCTGGAGAGAGTGTCGCGCTACTCGCCGGGCCACACAGGAAAGCACCCGCCCCGAACCGCATTGGCCGAACCAAGTGGCCGTTATATAGCGGCCGCCGTCGGCCTCTTTATCACCGCAACTGTCAGCTGGGTAGGGATAGCGGCATCCAGAGGGCAGATAGAACAGTCGCAGTTGGCGCTGGAGCAAGAAGAAGCCGAACAGGCCAACATGATCACGGTCTGGCCAGATCCTCAAAATAACAGCGACCTCATATTTGCGGATCGATCGCTCGACGCCATTTCCGGCGCCACGATGAGCCTCACACCTGTTCAAACAGAGGACGGAATCTCTGATAGGGCTTCTGGACCGTCCGTGCACGTACATTTTCGGGCCGTCGCTCCGTGCACTCAGTACGGAATCACGTTGGACGACCTCAAGAAGGATACGTCGTTCAAATCGAAGACGAGCAAAAAAATCGAATAGCCTTGAGTTTCATCTAGTTGCATTCGTGGATTCCTCTGGCCACCCTTGGGCGCGCGATACGGCGTTCAAACTGAGCGACCGCGCCGGCAAGAGAACGGGACTTGATTTTGAAATCGGCGGACAGGGAGCTCATAGAGTGAGCTGGGGTGCCCTCGCCCGGGGCGGTGCCGACGCGAAGAGGGTCGATAAGTGTGGCCCGGCAGGGTAGTCGGGAGTAGCGGCTTCACTACTCGACTGGATCCTCGTCGGCATGCCGTACGGCCTTCTTCGCGCCCACGCCTCGACATAGCCCGGCCGGTCGGCGCACGAGACGGGAGTCCCGCACCTGTTCACAGGGCCGGCGGCGGCAAGGGAGTGCAGGGCGTCACCGGCCAGTCCCTCCGGGCGCAGTCACACACGGCAGCCTCGGCAAACTCACCCCGGAGGCTGCCGCGGTCGTCTTCCTGATCGCCTGCGGCACCGTCATTCATTGCCTACCGGTCCGCGAGCAAGGACGACCCGCGTACCCCGCTCGGCGTCACCGGCGAGCAGCTGCGCCGCGGGCCATGACGGCGCAGGCCAGCAGCGCGAGCTCGGCCGCCGCGGGGCCTGCTGTGAAGAAGCTGATCGCCCGCACCGTGAAGCAGCTCCCCGCGCAAGCCTGGCTGTACGAGGGCAGCCTCCTGGTCCTGCTCCGCCCCGCCGACGCCCTGACCCGATGGGCACGAGCCCGGCTCTGTCCTGCACGGGGTGTACGAGGGCACTGAGGACAACCTCGGCAACCGGCGCGCGCTGACCGAATTCGCGGCCACGAAGGACTTCCTGCCCGCCAGGCAGCTCCCGGCCGGGATAGAGAAGCGGCTCCTCGCCGCGTGCATCCCAACACCATGGACACCCCGGACTGGCTCGACATCTCCGGCACGGTCGGCCTCGGCACGTCTGACTTTCAGGGCGCGAAGACGTTCCTGTCGGCGATCGACGAGACGTACACGTCGTGGATGCGGGACATCCGTCTTGCCAAGTCATGGACCATCGCCCCGCCCGGCTACCTCCAGGCCGCCGGGCCGGGTGCGGGCGTGTCCTGGCAGGACCGCGAGGTCCTTCGCGGCGATGAACATCCCGCCGACCAGCGACCAAGCGATCACCTTGAACCAGTTCGCGATCCGGCACGAGGAGCACCGGGCCACGATCGAGGAAACTGTCGGGCGAGGGGTGATCCGGAATGCCGGGTACTCCGGTGGCACGTTCGGCGACGATGCCGACGGCGCCGCGGTGACCGCTGCGGAGATCAAGGCCCGCATCGCGTGGCGCATGAGTGGTTGGGCACGAAGGTCCGAGCTCGCCGTTCCGGGGCTCGCGGACATCACCGAGTCGAGGCTCATGCTGCTCAGATCGGGCATGTTCCCTGGCGTGCCGACCGTCGAAGTGCCGGGGCCTGACGTGGAGTTTCAGGACTCGGTAAAGGACGACAGCAAGCCCCTTGCCGAGACCGCCGAGCCATTGCGTCGGGCCGAGCGGAGGTCGACCGGATCTTGAAGGAGTCCGGAGGCGACGTCGCAGACCCGGTAGCGATCGGCGCGGAGAGTCCGGATGGGCCAGCGTAGGAACAGACTGGTCAGGGTTGAAAGCGGGGCGCCCCCAGGGTTGTGCAACACTCCGTGGCGCCCCACGCATGATGCCTGGGGCGTCGGATAGGGGTGGGGAAGACATGTGTAGTAGTTCGAGGAGACGGGGCGCCGGATTGGGAGCAGCCCTCATGGTTCTCGCGCTCACGGCGGGGTGCGGCGGTACCACGTCGGTGAAAGCGACGGCCGAGACTGAGACCAAGTCGCCGACCGCGCCTTCGAGGGACTGGAAGCAGTCGGCTATTCGCGCAGACCTGGTGGCCGCAGCAAAGGATGCGGGTGTCGGCCCGGAAGCTCAAGTGCCCGTGGATCAAAGAATGAAGGATTGCGCGGCGGACTGGGCTACGTTTTCTCCTGCAGCAGAGGCGCAAGTCGCCGCGATCGTGAGTTCGCTCCGCAAGCGGCAGTGGAAAGTCACCGAGCGGCGCACTCATGAGAAGACCGGGCTGACGTCACTCACCAAGGGTTCTTGGAGCCTTCAAGTCACCCACCGCGCCCCTGACGGCAACGACTATCTGTCACTGCTCGCCTTGCGGGATAGCCCGGTATGCGACGAGGTAGCAAAGAACGTCAACTAGCGCGCATCTGCCGTGAGATCTGGCGCCTCGCGAAGGCCCTGGAGGCAGACCTCGAATCGCCTCTGTGGGCAGAGCTCAAGCTCGCCTCGATCGACAACCTCCGTACAGCCGTCGAGGCGGTCGCTGGAGAGCTCCAGGCCGACACCGACGGCGCGGTCCGCGAGGCACTCGTCACCGCGTACAACCGCGGCAGGCAGGCAGGCAGGCAGGCAGGCAGGCAGGCAGGCAGGCAGGCAGGCGGCCGTGGACGCGGTCCGCGTACGGATCGCGGTCGCATACTTGATCACCGGGTCGTACTGCTGGGTGATGAGTTCCCAGCGGATCGTGCGGGTCGGCGCCGGGGGGTCAGCTGTGGGTAGGCGTCCGGTTCGCCGGCCATGGGCCGGTACAGCTTCACCTTGTTGATCCGCTTGATGCGCGGCAGCAGGTCGAAGTTCAGCGGCTTCGTGATGACGAACCCGATTGCCGACTGGCCATGACTGTCTGTGCAGTGGCCTCGACGACCATGGTGGTGTCGTGCCGCATGGCGCCCTCGATCCTCGCGGCGACCTCGGAGGCGGTGCAGTTGATGAGCTGGGAGTGGATGGCCAGGGACTTCTTTTCTACGTGCCAGTAGATGAGCACCCCACGGCCGCCGTAGCGCAAGCACCACTCGGTGAGCAGGTTCTGGTCGTAGGCGCACACGTGGGTGGAGTCGGAGGCGACCGCGGTCGATCCCTGTCCCCACGGTTCGGTGCCTCGGGCGGCGAAGGTGTCGTTCGCGACCTGTACAGCGATGACGCGGGCGGCCGCCGCCTCACTCCCGCACCACTCTCAGCCGCCGCGCACACCGCGTCACTTGTAGCCGGGTTGATTTCTCCACGCACACGCGCTCGGCCCTCAATACCCCAGCCATACACAGGAGATGCCCAGTTCACGGCCTTGTGCAACACGCCCTGACGGCGACTGTTGAGCCGTGGCCGAAGGAGTGGTATCCACAACGAACGCCGACGAGTATCCAGTCACCCCGTGCCCCATCCGCGTAGTTCCCGGAAGATGACCTCATTATCCAACTCGTGGCCTCTGTCGAGGCTCTTCAGCATGGCTGTGGAGCTCTTCAGGCGGTCGGGGTAGTACAACTCTGGTGCCAGGCAGGCCGGGCAGTCGTCCAGGAGGCAGAACGGTGACAGCGGCACCGGCGCGTCGTGCGGCATAATCAGATAGAGGCGGTCGTCCACCAGTGGATGGGCCGTGTCGAAGGTGACGGTGGCGAAGTCGGGATGATCGCCCATCAGGGCCAGGCCCGATACACGGAACGTTCCTGACTCCGGGAGCCACTGGAGGCGGTGTGTGTGCACCCACTGGGACTGGGCGAGAAAGGCGCACCCCGACAGGCTGCTGAGTACCAGGGGTTCGATGCGTCCCAGGCTCCTTTCGTGCTCGGCGCGCGTCCGAGGGGCGGCGCCGTGTCGGATCTTGTTGCGCAGCTGCACCAGTTGGTCGAGGTCGGCGGCCAAGCCCTTCCCGCCCTTCTTGCGGACCGTTGCCTCCACGAGGCCTGCGGCCGTCTCCCCGTGTTGCCGGGCGTCCTCGGCTGCTGCCCTGACTACAGCCAACCAGTGACCGAGAGAGACACCACCCTGCTCAACGGACTGACGCCATTGAGCGATGGCTGGCAGCTCCTGGCGGCCGCGGTCGGTGGCCACCGCGAGTGCCATGATGCCCAGAGAAAGGATCAGGGACTCGGCACACTGGATCGCCGCCTCATGTTTCTCCGACAGGGTAAGAGCGTGCCGGAACTTGCGCACTGCGCGGGCTATTGCGTAGGGATATGACTCCTGAAAAAGCTTGTAGGGATCGTTGTGCTGACGCAGGTTCTGTGCGGTCAACGAGCTCATCGCGGCGGCATCCTCCAGACGCCCTCGCCGGGCTGAACCCGATCCGCTTTCGAAAACCCGGATTCGGGCTCGGTGGAGTTCGTCCAGGATGTGCGATGCCTCCCGTTCCCCTTCTGCAAGCATGACGAGCAAGGCGCGGATCTCGGAGGGGTCGCCGTCACACTTAGGGATCCAGACGTTGGCCATCTCGCGTGCCTTGATGCGCGGGATCGTCCCGTACTTCGGAAGCTGCTGCTCGGCCAGCGGGCTGGACAGGTAGGCGGCCACATACTCAAGGGGAAGAGCCGCACGGGTAAGACGGATGATGATCAGGCCCTGACCGGGCTGCACTCCTTCGTACTGGCTGGGTACAGGCGTCCAGTGACGTGTACCGGCAAGGTCCCGTCCGACGATGTCTCCTTGCCGCAGTCGGCGCGGGGGCTCACGGTCGTCCGCGCGCAGGGGCAGATCCGCCGTATCTGGCAGCACATTGGTCAACAGGGACGGTGTCAGAACCCGCCTGCGGTCGTCCGCGTCCGTTTCCTCCGGATCCTTGTTGATCTCACGCACGGAGCCGGCGAAGATCTCAGCGAAGTCCCCCAGCCGAATGCCTTCCTCCGCGGCCCGCTGCATCTCATGGTTCTGGCGGAAACGCTCCAGTGCCAAGTTGTAATCCTCCTCGGCGATTTCCGCCCGGTCCACGCAGAAGCTCTGCTCGGACCGGGCACGCCGACGCTCGCTGCCATGACGTAGAAGCCAACGCCGCATGAGATCCGGAAGGTTGTTGCGCGCGTGGTCGGCAGCGTCGAGCACACTGTCGGGAACCAGCCCTAGCTTGTTCTCCGCCAGTAGCGGCGCGCGCCGATCATCCAAGCTCCAGCCGTCCGCCTTGAGCTCGTAGAACCAAACACTGTCTGCCCGTCCTGCATCCTTGGTGAAGAACAAGATCGCCGTCGATACTCCCGCATACGGCTTGAAGACACCGCCAGGCAGACTCACCACAGCCTCAAGCCCATGCTTGTTCACCAGCATCCGACGCATTTCGAGGTGAGCCGCTGTAGTGCTGAACAACAGCCCGGCAGGGACGATCACGGCTGAGCGTCCTCCCGACTTCAACAGCCGGATCGCCATGGCGAGATGAAGAAGCTCTGTCTTCCTGGTCCGGACCATCTCCAGCAACTCAGGTGCAACAGACTCGTAGTCGACGCTCCCGGCGAATGGGGGATTGGCCAGGACGACCGAGTAGCGCTCGCCGTCCGCCGCCGCCCCCTCTGAGAGATTGTCCCGATGGCGTAGGTCGGCACCCTCCAAGCCTTGAAGCGACAACCGCATGCTGCTCAACCGCAGCATCGTCGTATCAAAGTCGAACCCGTGGAGGCGACCGCTTACTTCTGCCGTTCCCTGCTGCACTGTCGAGACGGACCGGTGTACGAACTGCGCGGCAGCAGTCAGCAGACCACCCACGCCGCACGTAGGATCGCAAACCTCGTCATCGGCCGCAGGCTCAGCCATGGCCACCATCAGATCCGCCAGATGGACAGGCGTACGGAAGGCGCCGTAAGGGCCTGCCGTGGCGACTGGAGCGAGGAGACGCTCGTACAGATCGGCTGCTTGGGCGGCGTCGGCCGAGAGGGCGTCCTCAAGCAGGCCGACAGTTTTCGTCAAGACGTTCGGGGACGGAATCGTGAAACGAGCGTTCTTGACGTGCTGCGAATAGGCCAGCCCCGGGAACGCGTGACTGCGCAGCCACGGAAATACCTCGTCAGCGATCAACGTGTACATGCGCTGCGGCGTCAGGCATATCAGATGGGACCAGCGAAGGTGCTGCTCGTCCGGGGCGAAGATCGGTTCCCTCTCCGGATTTGCCGATGCCGTTGCCCCCCGTTCCCAGCGTCCCTGCACGCGGTCCAGTTCGCGCAGATACAGGAGGTGGGAGATCTGTTCCACAATCTCCAGTGGGTTCGAGATCCCCCCCGCCCAGAAGGCGTCAAAGAGGCGGGCGGCGGTGGTACGGATGGGGCCGTCGTTCATCACACACCAGAGAGTATCCACGTTGCGCACCGCCCCATGCCCTTTCCCGCGACCCCTCGGGCACAGGCCTCAGCCCACCTCTTGGCCACCCGGTCAGAGCCGAGGCGGCACCGCGCCCACCAGCCGCAACAACTGGGGGCGCATCTATCACGGCTGGCACTTCGCCGGGAGCCTCGCGACCGCCTCGGAGTCGCTCTCCGCAGCCTTCGACTTCCTCCGGGACGTCGGTGACCTGGTGCAGTCAGCAGCCGGAGCCTCGCCCACCGGGCCGCTGGGAGGGCCGGGCGCGTCCTGGATCGCCCTGGCCCACGATTCCTTAACCGGCCGACGCGCGCTCGAGGACCGTGCCGAGGCGATGTGTGAGCACTACGCGAGCGAGGCCCGGCGCTGTGGAGCCTCCTTCGAACCCTCGGAAGAGTTCTTCCGCCCGCCCCCTGCCACCGACAGCGTGGGATCCCTACCAGCCGCCCCGGGACGTGGAGATGGCAGGCCTGGCAGAGCGCTGCACTGCCGCACTTGGCCGCAGCCACTGACGCCCGCACGACCCGCCAGGGCTACCAGCTGACAGTGCTGCTGGGCATGTGGGGCTCGGCATGCGTACGCCACGTCGTCCAGGCCGGCCAAGCCTCCGCTCGCGACGGGGTGCTCCACGAACTGGCCGTGCACGACTGCCGTTTCGCATCCGTCTCGGGCAGGTCGCCGAGCGCACCGGAGCAGGCCACCCGGACCGGGACACTTACCTCTCCTACTTCCACCGATACTTTCACCGACGGGCTTTCGACCGTGTGATGGCATGCATCGCGGCGTAGTGGCGCCTTGGGGTTTCTGGTGAGTCTTGGACCGGTTGGCTACCGGGAGGTCGGGCCGGCATCAGTGAGCAGGGGAGCGGCGGCTCGGCGCTGCCTGGGGGGAGGATCTGGGTGTAGATCCAGCGGGCCCGCTGCGCCTCGGTGTGAGCCTCCTCCGGGCGGTGTTGGGCGTCCAGCAGAGCGGCCAGTTCGGTGCGGGGTCCCGTTACGGGTTTCGTAGCAGCGCCAACGACACCAAGCCGTGCTCTTCTCCAGCTGCATCTGCTCGGCAGCCGCAGCGAGGGTTTCCCAAAAGCCGAGCTGAAGCGGGTGGACGTCGCCGAGTTCCTCCAGCAGTCCGAGAGCCACCTCCCACTCGTCGTGGGTCAGGGTGCTCCCAGACATCGTTGACCGTGATGTCGTTCTCCGTGGCGATCTCTTCGGGGACCAGCAGGGAGGGGGCTTCCAGAAGCTTGGGGACATCGATGCCCTGATTCTGGACCTCGTGTCGGCCTACTCGCGAAAGTGCTCAACGAAGTACAGAGGAAGGCGCTCAGCCTGGTGTTCGGTTTCCCCTTGCAAGGTCCAGGATCTCTAGTCCGGCGGAATGATCATGTTGCGTGACGGAGTGTTGTAGGCGGGCGATGCCATGAGGTCCACAATGGCAGCATGGATGGCCATCGGATCCATGAGTGTTGCCACCGCCTGCGTCGGCACGGCTCCCGAGTCCTCCAGAATGGCGAGCATCAGATGCTCCACCCCCAGGTAGGAATGGCCCATTTCTGAAGCCTTCCGCGCTGCCGCAGTGAGAACTTCCCGCACCCTTGGAGTGGGCTGCGGTGTTGCTGCATCCGACACTTCTGCCACCTCTTCACGCAACCAGGGTGAACTGAGTCGAGCTGTGCGACGCCTGCGGAACCAGAGGAGAGAAACTGTTGAACTGCACCGCGGGGAGGTGGTTTTCCAGCCCTCGCCTCGATGTAGCTCTACCGACCGCGTGGCCGAGGGTGAGCGCGCCGCTCGCGCCGATTGCGGTGAACGCTGCCTACGCCGTGCCCACCAGCAGCTTCGCCGCCAGCGCCAGTGCTGCGACCTGGCCCAGAATCCCGGTGGCGCGTGAGGACAAGCTTCGGCCTGCCAACAGTGAGCCGCGACGCCGCTCCGGCCCGGACCGAGGTCCAGCGCGTGATCCGTGTCCAGGGGCGGGCGGTGGCGGGTTGCGTCGAGCTGTAGCGGGCTTCTACGACTCGTCGGCGCTCGCCCGCAGCACGTCCATCACCGCACGGGCCCGCGCGGTCTGCGTCATGCCGTCCAGCGTCGCGATCCTGACCTCCAACGGGCGCCCGGCGTCGCGGAGTTCGAGTTCCGCGATTTCTCCACCGCCGTAGGTCCGGCCGGTCGCGGGGCGCTGATTGAGCACGGAGTAGCCGAGGCCCCGGCCCACCATGGAGCGCACGGTCTCGTAGCTGCGGGTGCGGTAGCGGACGTCGGGGGCGGTGCCGGTGGCGGCGACGAGGGAGCGAAAGTAGTCGCGGCTGTGCGGGAGGTCGAGGAGGACCAGCGGTTCCGCGGACAGTTCGGCGAGGCGCACGCTGCCTCGGCTCGCCAGTGGGTGGTCGGCCGCGACGATGACGTAGGCGGGGGCACGGGCGATCGTCTCGCTGCGCAGCTGCGGCTCGGTGGACAGGCCCAGGTCGTAGGTGAGGGCGAAGTCGATGCGCCCCGCGGTCAGGGCCTCCACGAGTTGGTCCGCCTCCGCCTCCACCACGTCGATCTCGATGCCGGGGTGGAGGCGCGTGCACTCGCTGAACAGGCGCGGCAGATAGTAGGGGGCCAGGGTCACGAAACAGCCCACGGTCACCGGCCCGGAGAGCGCCGCGCCGTCCCCCCGCGCCTCCAGTTCGACCTCGCGCGCGCGGGCCAGGAGGTCACGGCCCTGCACCCGCAGCCGCTCCCCGGCAGGGGTCAGGGTCAGGCCCCGCCCCCGGCGGCGGATGAACAACTGCACCTGGAGGTCCCGCTCCAGATTGTGGATGGCGGCGGACACGGCGGACTGCGCGATGTGCAGCTCCGCCGACGCCTCCGTCATCGAGCCGCGTTCGGCGGCGACCAGGAAGTAACGCAGCTGAACGAGCGTGAAACCCAACGGCGACGTCATACGAGCCCTCGTGCTAGGCGAACCGGGTGCGGGGCCGACTCTAGGCGCCATCTACGTCCGATCTAGGCGCCCTCTACGTCCGAGCCGCCACGTCCTCGGCATGCAGCAGCGCCGAACCGGCCGTCTCCTTCAGGGAGAGCGCCGCGATCAGACCGCCCACGGCGAACACCATCAGATACGGGCCCGGCACCAGCGTGCTCCCGGTCGCCGAGATGAGCAGCGTCATCAAATACGGCACGGTGCCCGCGAACAGCGCCGCCGTCACGTTGTACGAGATCGAAAGACCGCTCTGCCGGGTGCGCGTGGGGAAGACCTCCGCCGACCACACCGCGTACGTGCCGAGGATCGCCGCCAGGATCGCGCCGAGCGCGAGACCGGCGATCCAGGTTCCGGCCATCCCGGTCCTCATCAGCCAGAACGCCGGGGTGGAGACGACCAGGAGGGCCGCCGTCGCCCCGATGAACACCGGCTTGCGGCCCACTCGGTCGGAGAGCCCGCCGAACAGCGGCACCAGCACGAGGCCGAGCAGGGAGATGACGGTGGACAGCAGGGCCGCGCTGTCGGCCGAGTGACCGAGGTGGTCGGTCTCGTAGGTGACCAGGTAGGTCAGCACCGCGTAGAAGGGGACGTGCATGGCCGCCATCAGGCCTGCAGCCTGCAGCAGTTGGCGTTTGTGGGAGCGGAGCAGTTCGCGGGCCGGGCTGCGCGGGACGGTGTCGTTCTCCTCCAGCGCCCGGTACTCCGGGGTGTCCTCGATCTTGTTGCGGATGATCACGCCGATGATGCCGAGCGGCGCCGCGACGAGGAACGGGATCCGCCAGCCCCAGGAGGTGAGCTGGGCGTCGTCGAGCCCCGTGGACAGGAGCAGGAAGACGAACGAGCCGGCCAGGAAGCCGAGCAGTGAGCCGACCTCCAGCCAGCTCACACCGAATCCGCGCCGTCGGCGTGGCGCGCTCTCCGCGAGGAAGCTGGCCGCGCTGCCGAACTCGCCGCCCGCCGCGAACCCCTGGATCAGACGGAGGACCACCAGGAGGACCGGGGCGGCGACCCCGATCGAGTCGTAGCCGGGCAGCAGGCCGATCGCCAGGGTCGCGCCGGACATCATGAAGATGACCAGGGACAGCGTGCGCTTGCGGCCGATCCTGTCGCCGAGCGGCCCGAAGACGAGGGCGCCGATCGGCCGTACGCCGAAGGAGACGGCGAAGACGCCGAACACCGCGAGCAGTCCGGTCGTGCTGTCACCTGCGGGGAAGAACACCTTCGCCACGGTGCCGGCGAGATAGGCGTACGCGGCCCAGTCGAACCAGTGCACGAAGACGCCGACGGCCCCCGCCGCGATGCTGCGACGCAACGTGGCCACGTCGGTGGGGACTTCGGCCGTGGTGTCCTGAGGCTCGGTCACGGTCATGTCGACGCCTCCTCTGCCGGTTGGCCGCGGTCCACGCCCGTCCACGCCAGCGCCGTCGCCGCGTCGAGCAGCGCCCGCTGTGCGGTGGAGCCCACGCAGTACGCGGCGAACTCGTGCTGGTGGTTGGTGGCGGGCAGCGAGCCGATGCCGATGTAGGGGTGGATGGCGGGCACCACCTGCGACACGTTGCCCATGTCGGTGGAGGCCCGGTTCATGCGCGCGGCCTGGCCGGGCGGGGCGAATGCCCGGCCCAGGGCGACGGCGTTGGAACGGTAGTGCGCCAGAGCCTTCTCGTCCGCGCGGAACTCCGCGTACGGCTTGCTCTCGGGTTCGATCTCCAGGTCGCAGCCGGTCGCGAGGGCGCCCGCTTCGAAGGCCCGCATGACGCGCGGCTCCAACTCGGCGAGTTCCGCGAGGGTTTCGGCCCGTACGTACCAGCGGCCCGAGGAGCGCTCCGGGATGGCGTTCGGTGCGTCCCCCGCATGCGTCACGACGCCGTGCACGCGCGCGGAGGCCGGGAGCTGCTGGCGCAGCAGGCCGATAGCGACCTGCGCCACGGTGAAGGCGTCGGCCGCGTTGATCCCGGCCTCCGGGTAAGCGGCGGCGTGCGCGGACTTGCCGGTGTAGGCGACCTTCGAGTGGCTGACGGCGAAGGGGCGGGCCTCGGCGACGTCGACGGGCGCCGGGTGCGCCATCATCGCGAGGTCGACTCCGGCGAAGGCCCCCCGGTCGAGCAGCTCGATCTTGCCGCCGCCGCCCTCCTCGGCGGGAGTGCCGTAGACCTCGACGGTCAGCCCGGCGTCGTCGGCCACGGCGGCGAGGCCGAGCGCGGCGCCGACCGAACTCGCGGCGATGAGGTTGTGCCCGCACGCGTGCCCGAGGCCGGGCAGCGCGTCGTACTCGGCGCACAGTGCGATCCGGGTGGGCCCGTTGCCGAAGGACGCGTGGAACGCGGTGTCCAGACCCAGGTAGGACGCGGTGACGTCGAACCCGGCTCGGTCGAGCAGCTCCGGCACCGAGGCGGCCGCCCGGTGCTCCTCCCAGGCGGTCTCCGGGTCGGCGTGCAGGCGTTCGGACAGCGCGACCAGATCGTCGGCGTGCCGGTCGACGGCCGTGCGGGCGGCCTCTTTCAGGGCGCTCATCGTTCATATCCGGGAACGCCGTACGAGGGCGAGGTCGCCGGGGCGAGGCCGCGCGTCACGTAGTCGTCGCGCTGCGGCAGCCACACGTCGAGGAGCTCGCCGAGCCGCTCGATCGGGTCGTCGGCCCAGTCGACGCGCAGGTCGGTGACCCGCCAGCCGACGTCCGCGACGACCGCCATCCCCGCCGAGCGCACCGGGCCCTGCTCGCCGCCCGCCGCGACAGCGGCCTTCATCGCGGCGATCAGCCGCTCCTCGAGCTCTCCGGTGGCCTGCTGGTACGCCTCCAGGAGCACGCCGGGGATGTGCTTCCCCGACAGCATGTTGCCGGCCGCCACGGCGCCGTCCGCGGTGGCCGACGCGTAGGTGCCGAGAGTGTGCGGGCCGCTGTAGGCGAAGCCGGGGCCTTCTCGCCCCAGGACGGTCAACTGCCGGTAGGCGATGGTCTTTTCGTTGGCTGTGGCGCCGGTGACGTCTGCGAGGGTGCGCTCGGCGTCACCGTGGGCGGAAAGGCCGTCTAGGAGGGCCGTGCCGAGCATGGGGTCGGTGATGTTCTGTGAGCTCGCGGCGCCGACGCCGGGCCGCAGATGGGCGATGCGGGCGGCGACCGCGGGGCTGGACGAGCTGCCCGCGATGCCGAACCGCTCACCGTCGCGTACGACAAGGGAGAACGTCATGCCCGCTCCTCCCTCGGAATGACGGCGACGGTCCTCGGAATGACGGCGACGGCGTCGATCTCGCACAGCCACTCGGGACGGGCGAGCGCCGAGACGACCAGGCCGGTGGAGATGGGGTGGACGCCCTTGGTCCAGCGCCCGACCGTGCGGTACACGGCTTCCCGATACCGCGGATCGATCAGGTAGATCGTCAGCTTGACCAGGTGTTCCATCCGGCTGCCGGACTCTTCGAGCAGCATCTTGATGTTGGCCATGGCCTGCTCGGCCTGCGCCTCGGCGTCGCCGACGCCGACGGATGCGCTGGTGTCGAGGTCCTGGCCGATCTGACCGCGCACGTACACCGTGTCGCCGGCGACGACGGCCTGGCAGAGGTCGTTGTCGAGGCTCTGCTCGGGATAGGTGTCGCGGGTGTTGAACGGCCGGATCCGGGTGTGCCCGCCGGCCACGATCGGGGCGTTTGCCATGGTCTGCTCCTCAGCTGGTGCCGTACGCGGGTCAGTTGGTGCCGTACGCTAGGTATCCGCGCCGGGTCGTGATGTGATCGGCGATGTACCGGGCGTCGTGCCAGACACCCCAGATGAAGCTCGACCCGCGACGGGACAGCCAGGGCAGGCCCAGGAAGTAGACGCCGGGCTCGCAGGAGATGCCCCGGCGCTGGTCGGGCCGGCCGTTCTCGTCGAACGCGTCGACGTCGAGCCAGCCGTAGTCGGCGGCGAAGCCGGTGGCCCACACGATCGAGGTGACCCCGGCCTCCGCCAGGTCGAGTTCGAGCCGGGGGTCGCTCACACACGCCGGATCGGGGCCGAGGACGTGCGCCTGCGGCTCCTCGGGGAGGTCGAGTCCGTTGCGCTCGACATACGCGTCGGCCCCCCGCAGCAGCTCCAGGTACTTCTCGTCGCCGGCCGCGATGTTCGTGGCGAGGTCGGGCGCGAAGCGCAGCACACCCTTGTCGTACGACGCGGTCATGCCGACGAGTTCGACACCGGTACCGGCGAGCGCGCGGAAGTCCACGGTGTGGCCGCCGCGCGCACCGCTGACCGCGATGGTGACATGGGCGGCGCCCTGCGGCGGCGTGGTCAGGTCCCAGAGCCCGAGCACCCCGAGCCACCAGCAGAAGTCGCGCCCCCGGTACTCGCGCGGCGGCCGGTCGTGCGGGCCCACGGACAGGAACACGCGGCGCCCGGCCCTGCGCAGCTCATCGGCGATCTGCACCCCGGAGGAGCCGGCACCGACCACGAGGGCGGCGCCCTCGGGCAGTTGCTCCGGATTGCGGTAACCGCTGGAGTGGATCTGCGTCGCCACCGCGCCGTCCGGGACGATCGGCGGGATCACGGGTCGCTGGAAGGGGCCGGTCGCGGCGACGACGAACCGCGCGTCGATGGAACCCTCGGACGTCTCGACCCGGAAGCCCGGCCGGCCCTCGTGCTTGCGCACCGACGTCACCTCGACGCCGCAGCGGACCGGGGCGCCGATCTTCTCGGCGTACGCGACGAAGTACTCCGCGACCTGTTCCTTCGTCGCGAAGGCGTCGGGGGCGATGTCGGGGAACTCGAGGCCGGGGAACCGGTCGTGCCAGGCGGGCCCGTTCGCGACCAGGGAGTCCCAGCGTTCCGTGCGCCAGCGCTCGGCGATCCGGTGCCGCTCGATGACAATGTGCGGTATGCCCTCGGCCCCCAGGTGCTCGCTCATCGCGACGCCGGCCTGGCCCGCCCCGACGACGACAACTTCCGTCTCTTCACTCGCCATTTCGGCCTCCAGTCAGGCGGTAGTCCACCTATCTTTGGGTGCCTCCGAAACCCTGTCCAACAGATGTTTCCGTGGAGAGTGATCTGATTTTTCGATGCAGGCCCGCAGGCGCGGACTGTCCGCAGAGCGACGCTCGGCGGACAGTGTGGCCCGGTTCCATCGGCCGCTGGGGCGTACGTCGGCGCCTGCGGTTGTCGACGTCACACGGTGATCGCGCCGTCCGGCGCCGAGCTGACGGCTGCCGCGTACTTGCTGATGTGCTCCTGCGCCAGCACCTTGCGGGCGAGGGCGAGGGCGAGGGCGTGGGAGGCGGTGTGCGGCGTGACCACGTGGCCGTGACGGTGCAGGTCGCCTATCTCCTCCCAGTTCATGGCGAGCCGTTCACCGCGCGGGTTCTCCGGCACGAGCTTGATCCGGTTGGCGAGGACGTAGTCGAACTGGGTCTCGACCGGGGCGCCCACGAAGGCCGTGCAGACGACGAACCAGACGACGACCCCGGCCTCCGCGCAGGCAGCCGCGGCGACTTCATGGTTGTCCCGGTACCCCTCGTAGAAGGCTGGCCGCAGCCCACGGCGCGCGCTTGTGCCACACTCCGGTTCGCGAGAAGCGCTCAAGGTCGGCGATGGTGACTGTCGCGAAATTCTCCGCATGGCGATGCAGTTCGGCCACCAGCTTGTCTTTCCAACTGGCCGGAGTGTGGTGGTAGTTCACCATGCGCAGGAACTGGCCCGCACGCAGATCGTCTTCCGTGCGTTCCGCGCTGATGCTCTGCTCGGCTGACAGTTGCCGTTGCGGGCCGTGTGCGTGGCCCGTCGACGTCGACGTCGACGCCGACGCCGACGCCGATGGGCCGGGCGGAACGCGGTGGGATCCCAGGCCTGAGTAGGCGAGGGGCTGCAGAGGACACACCACTGTCTCTTCCTCCGTGGGTGCTTCGAGCTGATCGCGGTAGACCGAGAAGGCGTCAACGAGTTCGGAGTCAGCGGGGTGCGGGGGAGGAGCGGCTGGATCGCTCGATGGGGTGCGCGGATCGCCGGCGGACAGGGTGGAGCGCAAGGAGACGAACTTCGGCACGCCCCGGCGTCCTTCACCAGGTCCTGATGGCCTCCAGGGCGCGGTGTGGGCTGAGTGCGGAGAGATCGTGCGACAAAGAAGCTCCTCAATGCCGTGATCAACTGACGCTGCCACCGTGCTGGTTCACGCGACCGGCGGCAACAAGGCGCACTCTTTGACTGAGATTGCTCCGACTCGTCGCCGCCCGGCTCACTGCGCGGCCCGGAGGGCCGCGCCCTCTGGACGCGGTCGCGAGCTGAGGGGGCGCCGACTCCGATGCGGGGCTTCTTGAACGCTGAAGGCCCCCAGGTGCGGTGACGTGAAGGCCGAGGTTTCAGGCGTGGGCCTTGCAGGGGCCGCCGCCAGTGGTGATCGTGCAGCGCTGGCCGCCGCGCTTGCGCACTCCGCAACGCATCGCGGGGTCGTGGACGTGGCACAGACCGGAAGGGCCAGGCTGGTTGGGGCAGGGGCGGCCCGCCTTCGTCGTCTCGCGGCAGGCGGACACCGAGTGCTTCTTGCAACGGATTCCGCCGGTGGCCGCGCCGCATCGCTTGTCCTTTCCGATGGGCGCACCGCACTGCTTATCGGGGTCGTGGACGTGACACAGACCGCTCGGGCCCGCCTCGATGGGACACGGGGCGCCCTTTTTGGTGAGGCTGCGGCACTCGATGCTCACGGACCTGATGTTCTCGACCATCGACTCGATGTCGTCGGATGCCATGACGTACTCCGGCGGGTACAGGGCCTGTTGTGGGCCTCGGTCAGGGGTGCAGGCCGGAGTCTGACATATCGATCAGGACGGCAGGTCGAGATCAAGGCAACGGCACGGCTCCCCGTCGCAGCTTGTGACGCACGGCAGCGTGCCCGCGTCCGTGAGCTTGCGGGCATGGTGGTTCAGCGTGTGCCCACACGTGCAGCGCCGGTTCCCGTCCGCCTCGGCCGCGCGTCGGTAAGCCTCGGCGTGCCCAGCCGCCAGATCGGCTTCACGCTCCGCTTCGGTCAGGTTGAGGTCGAGTCCGATCGTGTCGAGGCCGTGGGAGTCGAGCTGCTGGAGGTCGAGGGCGGCGAGTGCCGTGGCGATCTCAGGATGGGCTTGGGCGGCGGTACGTAGGGTGTGCAGCGCATCGGCGTGCGCGCGAGCCGCCTTGGCGCTCTGTGCCCACGCGTTCGCCCGGTGGTACACGTCCAGCATGGCGCGGCTCCGTTCCTCGGGGTATCGGTTTGTCTGGTCAGGGTGCCTGGCAGCACTGACAACGTCGATCCGTAGGCAGGGGGATGTCGGTGCTCTTCACGCAG
The DNA here is from genome assembly GCF_055577645.1 of Streptomyces sp. NPDC033180. NCBI lineage: Bacteria > Bacillati > Actinomycetota > Actinomycetes > Kitasatosporales > Streptomycetaceae > Streptomyces > Streptomyces sp. NPDC033180. The sequence goes on from NZ_JBVIPU010000017.1 coordinate 135,537, forward strand.
GGGTAGTAGGTCATGCCGTTCTCGCGGCGGGCGAGATGGTGACGGATGACGAGGTCGTGGTTCTCGGCTATCTGGGAGGCCATCGTCATCGCGCGGTCGATCGTGGAGGCGGAGCGGGTCTCGATGACGTTCAGTCGTCGCGCGTTCGTGCTCGGGCGGGTGCCCAGCGTCGCGCCGTACCGGTTGACGACGATCTCGAAGCGCGGGCGCAGTGCGTCGGGGTCGCGGCGGGGACGGTCGTAGTGCACGGAGCGGGGCCTTTCAGAGTGCGTGGGGGGGGGGGGGGGGGGGGGAGCGTCCGTTGTGGTGGACGGCGAGATCGACAACCCCCCACCCTGCACCCCCGACAACTTCCGTTTAAGAGGCTAAGGGGTCAGGGGGGCGCTAAACCCAGGTGTTCCCTCCC
>NZ_JBVIPU010000017.1:135951-193083 GCF_055577645.1 Streptomyces sp. NPDC033180
TCCCCACCCCCCACCCCCCCCCCCCCCCCCCCCCCCCCCCCCCCCCCCCCCCCCCCCCCCCCCCCCCCCCCCCCCCCCCCCCTCCGTTGTGGTGGACGGCGAGATCGACAGCATCCTGCATGGCAGTCGCGACGACTTCCGTGTGAGCGGGCGCGAGGTCGATGGGGCGCTGGACACCGGTGGTCTCGTCGCTGACCCACATCCGGATCTCGTATCTGCCCGTCGTGGGGTTGAGGACGGCTTGCGGGAGATCGTTTTCAGGCGCAGCGTGCTCCTTCACGGCGGGGCCAGTAGGCGGTGTGGCGTGCGGTGATACGGCCCCACACATCGATGTGGAGCGGGCGGCGTGCGTGCTGGTTGGAGGCGGCGATGATGACCCATGACCCCCACGGCAGGCTCCGCAGGCCCAGCGTCGCCAGGGTCAACAGAAGATGGAGGACGTGGTTGACGGGGCGCCCGATCACTGGCGGGTCAGGCCGATGTCGGCGTCGTCGAGGGTCTCGCGCCGCCGGGCGGGGGTGAGCTTCTGCTCGGTGGGCGGTTCCGGGAGATGGGCTGTTGCTGTGGGGGCCCGACCGAGAAGCTCGGTGTTCGCGTCCGAACGGGGCGGTGGGCATGGTCATCAAGGTGTCTCTGAGAGAAGGGGCGGGGCCAGGCGGGCGGTGATGGAACAGGGTGCGGAGCGAACGCGGGTTACTTGTCGCTGCGGGGCCGGGGCTTGGTGTCCCAGCGGCCGTCCTTGTCGAAGACGATGCGGAAGTCCTCGCCCCACGTCAGGTTCAGATCAGTGACGGCGTCGAGCGTGCGGGCACAGGCGACCTCGGAGCCGGCGCATTCCTTCTTCACGTGATCGCCGATGCGCTGCATAGCGCCGGTCAGGGCGCTGTTGGCGATGTCGGCGACGCGCTGTCCGGCTTGCTCCGGGGCCTGGTTCTTGACCGGCGCGGGGGTGTCGGCTTCCGCTGAGTCCTGGCCCATGGTCATGGCGCCGGCGATCAGGCCGATGGCCAGCGCGCCACCGGTGGCGGCCGTGAGGATGCGGGTACGGCGCGAGTCGAGTGTGCGGGTCATGTGGGTTGGCCTTTCAGCGGGTGAGGGCGGCGCGGGCGAGGAAGAGGCGCTGCCAGCGGGGGATGTCTGCGTAGGCGAGGGCCTCGCGCATGGCGGCGGTGTAATCGGCGCAGGTCATCTCGGACTCTCCGGGCGGGTCAGGCGGTAGCGCCGTGGTCGTAGGCGTACGCGTAGGCCTAGGCCGAGCAATCGCCGAAGGCCTCTTCCGCACAAGGGCGGGCACATCAGCGGGCAGGAGCAGAAACGGCGCGAGCGGTGCCAGCCGAGGTCGTCCAACTCGTCGTTGTCCAGCTGGGTGGGCGTGATTCCGTCGAACTGGGGGCACGTGATGCGGGTGGCGATCATCAGCTCGTACTCGGTGGTCGGCATCCGCTTGCTCGCTGTTTCCCCGCCTTGTCTACTTATGCGTCAATTTTCGCGGAGTACGGAGTACGGAGTACGGAGTACGGAGCGGGGAGTGGGGGCGGGGAGCGGGAAGCGGGTTCCCGACGGGTGACGCCGGGCACCACCCCGCAGCTCACAGGGAGTGGTGGGATGACTGCGCCCCACCGGCCGGAAGCGGTTGAAGAGCCGATGGGGCGCAGGGTGCGAACAGCGACGGGGGTGTCGCTGCACGCGGCCCCGCGCGTCCTGGGGATAGGAACGCGCGGGGTGTCGGGATGTGCGCTATTCGACGTCGACGTGAGTGCGGGGTACGGGCTTCTTCCTGCCGCGCGTGACGATCTTGGTGGTGCGCTTGCGCGGCCCTCGCGTCGCTTCGCATTCGGCGGCGGCCTGCTGGCGGATCTCGGCGAAGTCGCGGAGGGCGTTCACGGGGTGTCCTTTGTGGTGGGGTTTGTTCTATTGCAATAAATGTAAATGAGAGGCAAAGGGGTAGCCGGTGCTGAACGTCCCCAATGAGGGGGGTCGAAAGACCCCGCACCCGCGAAACTCCCAGACCAGAGGAGGTGTTGACCGACGACGAGCCCGGACGACAGATCTACCGTCGGCGTCCAGAGCCGGCCGCTGGCCGGGACGGTGCTAGTGCCCCGGTGACGCCCACACGCCGCCGGCATCGCGCACAACCTCCACCAGGTCGACGACACCCAGGATCATCCCGGCGTCGGCGCGCTCTGCTCGGCGATCTCTCGGGTCGGCGCGATCCTGGGGCCCGTCTCGGGCCGCTGGGCGCAGTGGATCAGCAGCCGCCCGCGATAGGCGCCGCCCGGCCGCCACGTACGGTTCTCCACGGTCTTCAGACCGTGGATGGGGTGGGGCGTAAAGAGGTACTGAGCCCACGGGGCTTTGAGTGTCGGCGCAGGCGGCACGCTCACCGTGCCGTCCCCGCGCGTCGGCCACGTCGAGGAGCAGCAGATAGCGCTCCAGCGAACCGAGCGCGACTGTCTCGCACGTACCGCGGATCTCCCGCCGCATGACGGGTGTGGCGCCTTCCTGAGCCTCCTGCATGAGCGCGATCGTCATCGCCGCCTGGTCGTACAGATCGGCAGCGCGCTCCCGGTGCGCGATGGGCCGCGCGTCCTCATCCGGCTCGATCACTGCTCGCCCTCGTCCCATCCGTGCCCTCGCACTCCCGAGCTGCCACGCACAGCTCGAAGGCGCGGGCCTCGTCACGGGCCTGATAGTGGCCCCACAATCGTGTCCACTCCTCGATGGCGGGATGGCGGACGAAGACGTCCTCGGGCAGGGTCAGGTGGCCGGGCACGACCGCGAAGGGCTCCAGGACGCGTCTGCCGCGCCCGTGTTCGTCGTACTCCCATCCCTCGTCGCGCCGCAGCGCGAGCACCGTGAACGGCATCAACGGTTACGTCATGTCGGCAGTGATCTGCTCCAGGTCGGCCGCGTACTCGGCACTGTCGGTGGCCTTAATCGCGGGCCTCGGCGGCGGGGGCTGCGAGTCGTGCGCCAGGACCACGGCCCTGGCAGATCGGACGATGTGGTGCGTTGCCCCTTGGTGTTCCAGGAAATGTCGGCGCCTAGCGGGGCCTAGCCGCAGGGAGAGGGGCAGGCGGTTCACGCCGACCCGTACTCCCGGCAGTACGCGGTCAGGCGCACACCGCGGATCAGGTCCCTGTGGCGGCCCTGGTGCATGCTTGCGCGTACCACCCGCCGCCCACAATTGAGGAATCCGCCGCGTGAGTACGCAGACTCCGAAGCCCGTACGCCCCTCCGTCATGCGTCTGTGGCGCTGGGCGGGCGGGGCGCTTCTCGTCCTTGCCTGCGTGCTGGTCACCGTCGATCCCACGACGTCGACGTTTACGCAGATCCTCGTGTACGTGTGCACGGCGGGCTTCTTCGTGTCGCAGCTCGCCGCGCGGTGGATCGTCCCGTGGATCAACCGGCCGCGTTGAACCGGCACCGCCTGCGCCTGCGGTGGGGGCGGGCGCAATGCGATCACTGCCGGGCCGCGTGGGCGCAGACCAGGCGTGGGCACGCCCTGTTGAGCGACTGCCCTGGGATGATGCCGTTGGCGCACGGGCACCGGTACGAGCGGGAGCACCAGGTCGAGCCGCTCAACTTGGACCGCTGCTGCGAGCCCTGGGGCTGCCCTGACCTCGACCCCTCGCACCAGTGGCACGGCCCGCTGGCTTCGTTCACTTCAGACGACAGCGCTTGTCCACCGGTTCGAGAGGCAGTTGACGGTCAGCGGCGGCGCGGATGTTCATGAGAAATGGGCTCTGGCACAGATCTTGGGGAGCGGTCGAGCCAGTTGGCGCATCGTTCGACACCATCCGCCGCGTGGCTATGTACGCGGTTGTGTTGGGACGTCGTTTCGGCACGAGATGCAGAGTCGCGCACTGGCGCGAATAGGCGGTGCTCACGAAAGCGGGAGTCAGTGGTCCTGGACCGACGCGACGCCAACCTGCTACTGAAGTCCTCCAGGTGGAGGGCTGGTTCCCTTATGCAGTCCGCGCCAGTCGGTCCCTAGGGGCACGAGGTGCTGTAGTCGCTCGTACCCCAATCACACCTTTCAAATGAAGATCCCCAGAACACCATTACCAGCGCGATTCCTATCCCAATCAGCGCAAAGGCCGTCCCTCCTGCGCCGACGAGCAAGTAGATGCGGGTGCCCGCGGACGGGAGCGTCCAGCGGGAGGGGTCTGCCGGGTCGTAGTAGACCGTGACCGGGGTGCCGGGTGGCGCGTTGCGGTGGAGCGCGCGGGCTATGTGGCCCTCGGTTTCCATGGTGCAGCCGTCGGCCGTGGTCCAGGCGATGACCGGGTAGTACACGGTGGTCGGGGGGTCCGAGCTGTTGGAACTCAGCCTGGTGGGGTGCAAGCGGGTCACCACCCCCTCCGCCCTCGCGCCCTTCCGGCGCAGTCTCCGGTCCCGGAGGAGGGCACGACACGCAAGCGTGCTCGTGACAGCGCCGATCAGCATGAAGGCCGTTGGGAGCAACCAGAGTTCGAGAGGAGGAGGCACGAAGACCGTTCCGAATCAGCGGCGGCGGGACAGGGGCAGCGTAGCCACGACAAGGTGTGCAGCGGCGCGGAGGGTCAGTAGCGGTGCGACAGCGTCGATCTCTTGTGCATCGACGAGGTGGACTGTGCGCCACGAGGCGCTGGTGGATCTCGCGGGATGAGAGGCCCGCCGCCGGTCCTCGCAAGGGTTGGTTGAAGCTGGAGGCAGGCTGAACCCCGGGTTGGGCGTTTGGAGAGCGGTCGCGGAGGGTCACTGGAGCAGGATCATCTTGCGGAGTAGTTCGAATTCGGCGCGTCCGCAGAGCTGCCTTTCGATCTTCTTGATGCGGTTCACGGCGCCCTCAGTGCCGCCGGAGCTCCATTCCAGGGTGAGTCCGGCTGCCACGGCGTCGAAGTCGCGACGCAGGCGGCGCGCGAAGCCGGTGAGGCCGGACAGTTGGCTGGCTTCGACGGCGTCGATCCATCTGGGGAGCATGGCGCCGAGGCGGTCTGTGAGTATCTCGCCGAAGCCGCGGATGTGCTCGGCGGCCGTGTCCAACTCGGGGCAGCGGGCCGGGACGGCCTTCAAAGCTGTGCGGTCGTCCTCGCTCAAGGAGGTGGGGTGGCGGGTGAGCCAGCCGGTCACCTGCCGAACCGTCGGTGGTGGGGGCGTTACTGGGGACGGAAAGGCGCGAAGAGTGGCGATATGAGCGCGGACCATGCCATAGAAGACGGGCGCACTCTCGGCGAGCAGTTCGCGGTGCAGCCGGGTGACGCTCGTGCATCCTTCGGCGAATCGCCGCTCCAGGCAGGGCTTGAACGGGTCGAGCCGGCTGGGCCGGGGCCGGCCTTCGTGAATGGTGTCCTGCCAGCGGGTGGCGCTCGCGTAGCACAGCACGGTGTTGAGGCCCCAGCCCTGGGAGCACGATTCGCACAGCATCACGGGGCGGACAATTCCCACGCCGGTAGACGTAATGGAGTTGGGCACCCTCAAGTTTTTGTTGAGCTGTGAGCTGTGAGCTGTGAGCTGTGAGCTAGTTCGCGGTCGCGCGGTGCACCGCCAGGAAGTTGCCGCTCTGCGGCGGCGAGGCGCCAGAACTCTCGCGCCTCTGTGATCAGAGCCCTGGCTCCCTCGCCGTAGACAGCCGATCGCCGCTGAGGCCGACGTCATGACGAGGCTGTCAGTCATGAGGGGTCCTTTCGTTGTCCTGATACGTGCACTCTCGCAGGAGGTCGCACGGTCTTTCACCCTCGGCCGCCTGGCACTGGCTGACCCTGAGAGTGCCGACGGTGCGCGCGGGGGTTTTCATCGGCTTCTCATCCCCAGGGGCCGTCAGAGACAGAGACGAAATGCGCTGGCTGTGAGGATCGAAGGGCAAGGCAAAGCAGCACCCACGATCACGGAGACTCCGCATGAAGAAGTCCACAGCGATCGCCACGTTCGCGCTCATCACGCTCGGGACGCTCGGCTCGACCGCCGCCGTCGCGAACGCGTCCACCGCCCCGAGCAAGGGGCACAGCCACACCGTCGAGCGCCCGGCTGGCGCCGACTCCAAGCCCGCCAAGAAGATAGGTGAGGGCTCGTACTCCAAGGCGGTCAAGGTGCCGGCCGGGACCGAGTCCAAGCCCGCGAAGAAGGCCGAGAGCGCCACGCCGAACTACAGCGAGACGGTGAAGCGGCCCGCCGGCACCGACTCGATCCCCGCCCACAAGCGGTAACCCCCGCCGCGCCGGAGCCGTCGTCCGGTCCCTCAACCCACCCCTGCGGGCGGGTTGAGGGACCGGGCGCGTGGCAAACGCCAGCCGCGGTCGAGGACAGGCTGGGGCCTACGCGTGTGGCCCCCAGCAGCGCCTGACTATCGGCGGGGAGGCGGGAAGAGGCGGTGTGCCTGCGTCCCGCACTGCGAGGCGTGCACGATCCCATGCAGCGCCAGTTTCAGGTTGGTGTCGTCGAGACCGGCGAGCGCGCCACGCGGCCCCACTGGGCTGTTGACGGCCAGTGAGCCCGCAGCCGCAGTTGTGCTTGCCGGGGGTAGGTTCCGCGCCCTCCGGCGGAGTTGCATCGGATGCGTATGCCGAAGTTCGGAGAACCGGACGGAACCGCCGCCGGACGGAACCGCCGCCGGACGGAGCCGCCGCCGGACGGAACCGCCGGACGAGGTCCGCCTTGGGTTGGGGCCAGGCGGCAGCCGAGGCCCCGCCTCTGGTCAGTCATCCGCGGCCCCAGGCCGTGATGCTGGTGGCCGCAGTGCGCCACGGCCGCCGCTCGGGCGGAGGCTGCGGCGGTTCACCGGCCTGTGTCGCGATCAGGGCACGCGATCTTGGTACACCCGCGGGGGGTCCTGCGACCGCTGCTAGCCTGCCGTCCATGATCAAGGGCGGCTTGGCAGGCCGAATAGGCCGCATGGCGGGGGACAGCAGGCCGGAGCGCGTGCTGGTCGCCGCCAGTTTCGTCAACCGGGTCGGCAACGGTCTGTTCAACGCGGCGTCAGCGCTCTATTTCACCCTGGTCGTTGGCCTGCCCGCGGTACAGGTCGGTGCCGCGCTCACCCTCGCCGGAGTGATCGGCTTGTGCGCGGGGATACCCGGAGGGCATCTCGCCGACCGGCGAGGGGCGTGCACGATCATGATGCTGGCCCTCGCGGTACAGGCGATGTCGATGGCGACCCTCGTCCTCGTCGAGAGCTGGGCCGCGCTCACGATCATCGCGACGGTCGACCAGATCGCCGCGGCGGCCGGTGGGGCGGCCTGGGGCGCTCTGGTGGTCCGGGTCGGGGGTGATCGCCCGGCCCTGTTCCGGGCCAAGCTGCGCACGTTCGTCAACCTGGGCGTCATTGTCGGAACGGTGGGTGCCGGGCTGGCGCTGGCCGCGGACACCCGTGGCGCCTATGTCACGTTGATCCTGGGCAATGCGGCGAGCTTCGCCCTGTGCGCAGTGCTTCTGCTCCTGCTGCCCCGCTATCCGGTGCTGGCAGTACCGCCGCGGCAGCGTCGCTGGCTCGCTTTCACAGACCGCCCGTTCCTGACGTTCACCGCCCTCTACGGGGCCATGGGACTGCAATACCCGGTGGTCTCCCTGCTCCTGCCGATCTGGATCTCCCAACACACCGAGGCGCCGCGCTGGACGGTGGCCGCGCTGTTCGCCGTCAATGCCGCCTTCTGCGTACTGATGCAGACCAGGATCGGCTCCCGCATCGAAACCCCGCACGACGGCGGCAGGGCGTTTCGCACCGCGGGGCTGCTCTTCCTCGTCAGCTGCCCGATGATGGCGCTGGCGGCGTACACCCCGGTCTGGGCGGCAGCGGGACTGTTCCTGGCAGCGATCTTCGTCCATAGCCTGGGAGAGGTCTGGGAGTCCTCGGCGGGCTTCGCTCTGGGTTTCGGCCTTGCCCCCGACCATGCCCAGGGCCAGTACCAAGGTCTCCTCGGCCTCGGCTTCAGCGCGGGCCAGGCTCTCGCCCCAGCGATCCTCACCACGGTGGTACTCGGCCTCGGCACGGCGGGCTGGCTGCTGCTGGCGTTGTTCTTCGCGGCGCTGGGTGCTGCCGGCCCCTCTCTTGCCCGCTGGGGCATGCGGACCCGGCCGCAGCCGGGCGTTGCTTCGGAAGCAGCAGGATGATCGGGGGGTAGGTGTTCACGACGTCGGACGCGTTCTCAAGGCCGGCGAACCGCGCCCCAGCCCTCACAAGCAGCGCTCCAACCCAGACGCATCACAGCTGAGGCAAGCTCAGTTCACTCCAGTGTGACGGCGACGTACGGTCCAGAGATGGACGTAGTCAGCGGCGTTGTCAGCTCATGCTGACGGCCTCGGCCTCGTGGGCGAGTTCAACCAGCAGGATGTCGCCGAGTGTCAGCCGCCCATCCGGGGCAAGGCTGAGCGCAGCGGGTCACGCCGCGGGCGTCAACGTCGGCCCAGTGAGTCGTAGTCTGCCTGTATGGATGGAGTCCGCAGCGTTCATACGCTGTCCTTCGCTGCTTTGTACCTCGAGTCCTGGCACCGCTCTCGTGGCGAGGCCAGCGACATGCGGCTCGGGCCGGCCACGGGTTTCCTGGTCGGGACCCCGGGGGACTTCTGGCTTGTCACTGCCTGGCATGTACTGAGTGGCCTGCGGTCCGACACGGGGAAAGCTGATCCCAAAGGGACGGGACTGCGCCCGGACTACGTACGCGTGCGCTTTGCCGGGCAGGCGGCGGACGGCTTTCATCCCGCCAACCGGGACTTTGAGCTGTACGACGACGAAGACCAGAACAGGCCGCGGTGGCACAGCCACCGTGAACAGCGCGTCGACGTGGCGGCCCTGTACATCGGCGATGCTCCGGAGGCCGCGGTCGAGGCGTTCCTGCCCAACACCTGGCCCACAGTGCGTGATCTGCACCCCTTGGACCGTCGAGCGACTCTTGGTCCCGACGCTGATGCCAAGATCCCCCTGCGGATCACGGATCGTCTCTTCGTCCTGGGGTTCCCCTTCGGTAACACTGGCAGTTGGCCGTTCGCCGTATGGACGGCAGCTCCGGTGGCAAGTGAGCCGCTTGCCCGATGGGACGGCCTCCCGGGCTTCCTCCTCGATTCCAGGACCCGCCCGGGCCAGTCCGGTGCACCAGTCGTGATGCACATTCGACCCGGTGAACCTGTCGCAGTTGACGGCGGCGTTCTCATGCACGAGGAGTCGGTCACGGCACTGGTGGGGGTCTACAGCGGGCGGCTCGACGAGAGGTCAGACCTAGGCATGGTGTGGACGACCGACGCGCTCTTCGACATGCTCCCGGGGATCGCCCCACCGGGCTGGTCGGCACCGGATACGTCTGGTTGAGAGGCGACGGGGCGATGTCCTCGGGCTGGCTACGTCCGTTCGACCGAGACGCTCCGAACGCCGCGGCTTGTGTATCTCGGGGAGGCTGGCGGGTTGCTGTAGAGGCTGGTGCCGTCGCCTTACGCGTCGAGCCGGGCGGCGGTGTCGGTCTTGTAGCGCCGCCACCATGATTCAGCTGTTCGGCGGCAACCTCAGGCAGCGAGCCCTCACCGAAGCACGCGAGGCGACACAGAACACTTCGGCCGACTGAGCGGGGGCGACCAACAAGGCCGCCTGCACCCTCGTCGACGCCCGCGCGGGCACCCAGTTCGTGTTCTTCGACAACACGTACATGTACCCGGGCACGACCACCCCGCAGACCGATCGTCCAGACTGCTGGCCTGCCAGCCAGACTCGCAGCGTCAACGTCCGAGGTGGGCAATCAACCTCGCATAACCGGCAGCTTCTCCACGCGCTGTCCCAACCCAACCCCTCGGTCCGGACGAAGACGTTCACCGATCCCAGGCTCTGCGCGGCCATAGTGGACCGCCTCCCTTTCGGCGGCAACATCTCGAGACCGGCAGCGACCCCCACCGCCTCGTCCATATAAAGGCCCACCAGGAGGCCACCGCAGGTTCCTGACCAGTCCCTTCCGCTGGCATGATCATTGGTCATGGACGATTGTCTTCTGCAGGCAGGCCACGGTGTTCGATTCGAGTGGGGTCCCACGGGTGCGGAACGGCTGGCAGCAGATGTCGCCTGCATCGTGGTAGTCGATGTGCTGTCGTTCACCACCTCGGTGACGGTCGCGGTGGAGTCCGGGACGCGGGTCTACCCCTATCGTTGGCGTGACGCGACCGCTTCCACATTCGCCGATCAGAGAGGCGCAGACCTGGCAGTCGGCCGTCGCATGGCCACCGCGTCAGCGCCCTGGTCGCTCTCTCCCGCATCATTGCGACGCGCCCCCTTCACCCCGCGCCTGGTGCTTCCCTCACCCAACGGTTCCGCCATCGCTGCCTCGGCCGGCGAGTCACGTGTGGTTGCCGGGGCCCTCCGAAACGCGACGGCCGCGGCGCACTGGCTCGTTGGCCAGGGCTACGGGACCGTCGATCGCCCCGTCGCGGTGATCGCCTCGGGCGAGCTCTGGCCCGACGGGAGCCTGCGGCCCGCCATGGAAGACCTGCTCGGCGCGGGAGCCATCATCGCCGCGCTGCACGAGCGGCTCCGCGACACGCTCTCGCCGGAAGCCGCCATGGCAGCGGCCAGCTTCCAGGCGACCTCGGACGTCAGCGCTGCGGTGGCCGCCTGCTCCTCCGGGCGGGAGCTCATCGGCGGGGGATTTGCCGAGGACGTCCTTGTCGCCACCGAACTGGACGCCTGCACCACGGTTCCGGTCCTCATCGAAGGGGCATTCACCGTCGCTCAGTGACGGATCTCTCCGCCTGACGCCACACGGACCGTCAGCAGCTCCGGAGTGAGGCCAATCGACTCGTTCCCATGAGGCCAACAGACTCGTGCGAGCTCACCCACCAACGCATCGCATACGAGGCTCAGTAGGGGACCACCGCTCAGCCGTCGACCCCCGACGATCGAAGCAGGGAAGGTCAGGGCGAAGACTCCGCGGTCCCAGGCCACCGGCGAGATAGTGCCCGCCCGCTCGTGCCAGAGGCAGCCCGCTCCCTCCACGGCACCTCCAGCGCGGTGCGACAGAACGACGGAACCTCCACCACCGCCCCGTGGCCAGTGGTGGTGTAGCGGTCGCCCGTATCGGTACGGGCTGCGCGTCCGGGCCCGGACGCCTGCACATGGGCGGAGACCTGCACTGCCAGAGTGCCGGGTAGCGCCTGGGTGAGGCGCCGTTGGCCGTCGGGGAGACGCACGGCCAGGGACGCGGCTGCGCGGGCGGACAGGTCCGGTGTACCCGACAACCTCGGCATTGACCGTCTCGGAGTGCCGGATCTCGGACCAATCTCTCGCACCGCCCCGGTAGAGGCCGCGGGCCTGCTTCGCGACCACGACCTCAGTGCCCTGTTTGTTCCGGCGGTGTGTGTCCCGTGCTGGTGGTGTCCCTTATGGCAGGCTCTCGTTGGCAGTGAGTGTCGCTCGGTGCGTCTCGCTTAGAAGAGCTTCGCCGCTGTCTCGGAGCACGAGGATGCCGCGGATCTCGGCAAGGGTGCGGTCGACTGCCGCTTTCGGCACCGGGTTCGCTTGAGTTCAGGCAACTGTCGCCCCGGCCCGTTACCGGTCCGGGATCCGGGCCTTCACCCGCGGAATCGGCCTGTCGCGCAGCATCAACGCTTCGTTCTGGCTGGTGCGCCCTGTCCGAGAAGGGTGGCGGCGGAGGGGTCCGAGGCGAGCACGGCAGCGGTCAACGTGCCGGTCAGGGGGACGCGCGCGAAGCGGTCCCTACCGCGGGCCCACGCAGACAGCGAAGACAACAGGCCGACGGGGAAGGTGGTCCGTAAGCGATGAGTATGTGTCGGCATGCACGGCACGCTTCCGGGGCCCGGCGGAAGGAATCAAGAAGGATTGGCGGCTTGTGCCCCGCAGGACTCTCGGACGGTCAGCCGGGGCCGCAGCCAGACCTGGCGCAGCTCGGCGTCTGGTTCGTCGAGGCGGCGCAGCAGGGTTTCCAGGCCCAGCGAGCCCAGGCGGAACTTCTCCGGTGCGACCGAGGTGAGCGGCACCCGCTCAGTGGCCGCGTGCCGGTCCTCGCAGGAGACCAGAGCGAGATCGCCGGGGATGTGCACCCCGGCCCGGCGGGCGGCGGCCAGCAGCGCGGATCCCTCCATATCGCCGAAACAGATCAGTCCGGTCGCGCCGCTGTTGAGAACGTCGTCCAGGACGGTATCCGCGAGCGGGGGTTGGGCGGCAAGGACCTCCTCGAAAGTGTCGCAGTCGGTGACCGGCGGCCAGTCCAGCTGGGTAGTCACGCGCAGCCCGAGTGCGGCGGCTCCCTCTGTGAAACCCGTCGATATGCCCCGGCTGGGTGCACAGTTCGGCCTGCAGGCGAGCGCCACGTCGCGGTGGCCCAGTGCGGCCAGGTGCGCGAGGGCGAGATAGACACCGCCGGCGTGGTCAGTGGTCACGTGCTCGCTGGGGTCACCAATGCCAGACGGCGCTCGTTCCAAAAGCACGTACGGCAGCGGGAGTTCCCTCAGTAGGCGGGTGCGTGTGGCAATGGCGGCGTCGGCGGGGCCCGGGTGCGTGATGAGCAATCCCTCCGCGCCTGCCAGGTGGTCGGAAAGGCGGGTGAGGCGGTCCCAGCCGCGGTCGGCATACCCGGTGGTGTGCACGTCGATCGTCGTTCGGGTACGGGCTGCGGCGGCCTCGATGCCTGCGATCACGGGCGGGAAGTACCAGTCGCGTTCAGGCAGCAAGACTGCAATCCGCCGCCGCGCACCCGGTGGAGGAGGCGCGGACCGCGCAAACGTGCCCACACCCTGGCGCCGCTCAACACTCCCCTCGGCAGCCAGTACCTCCAATGCGCGCCGCACGGTGTTGACCGACAGGCCGTGGGTCGCAGCCAACTGCACCTCGGTCGGCAGTTTGCTGCCGGGCGGCCAGGTGCCGCCCCGGATCCCGCGGCGCAGCTCCGCCGCGAACTGGAGGTACTTGATCGGATCGCCGGTCGCCATGGAGGCATTCTGGATGACGTGTGATCACCGGGACAGTGGGCGAAGCACTCCAGGACACCCACTCACTGATGGGAACTTTTGAAAAGGCCGAGGCTGCTCCTCGCCCCACTTGCCTGGGTCTTTGAACTGTTTGGGGAAGGTGGGGAGCGGAGAGCGGAGAGCATTCCTTGATCACCAGACTGCAGGCAGCGGCGTATGGCAGGGTCCCGTGATTGGTGACTTCGCGAAAGATCCCCTGCACGCCGATCTGCGAGAGATGCGTGAGGTGCGTGAGGTGCTCTGGAAGGCCGACGGACTCGGCGAGTACAACGTACGTCGCCCGCTGACCTCGACGGGTACGTGGCAGAGCGGAAGGGAGAGGCGGCCGTGTCGTCTCCTTGTGGTTCTGATCACTGCCGGCAGCGGTCGGAGACCGTGTCGGCGCACATTGCCAGCTCCCGCCCCATAGGCGAGCACGCATCGCCATCCGTCGTCCCAGGGCGGGCCGGGCCGTCCGCGGGCAGCTGACCTCGGCGGGAGAGCGCTGAGTTCGGGACCGTCACCGCTTCCGGACGGTGTAGGTCAGGTGCGTCACCCTTGGGGAAGCCTCCGCGCGGACCTGCTCCAGGGCTACGCGACCCGCGTCCACGCCCTCGAACAGGCGGATTCCGGAGCCGAACAGCACGGGTGACAGCGCAATCGAGAACTCGTCGACCAGGCCCGCGTTCACGTACTCCAGGATCGTCGCGCCGCCTCCCGCGATACGGACGTCGCGGTCGCCGGCGGCCTCGCGGGCCTGGTCGAGCGCAGCCTCGATGCCGTCGTTGACGAAGTGGAAGGTGGTCCCGCCGGGCCGCTCCCAGGGGTCACGCTTCTCGTGCGTCACGACGAACACCGGCGTGTGGAACGGCGCCTCCTCCGGCCACATCTGCTCGCCGGCGTCGAACATGCGCTTGCCCATCACGCTCGCGCCGGTGCGCTCGAATGTCTCCCGCACGATGTCGTTGTCGCGCCCCTCCTCGCCGCCCGCACCGAGCTTCAGGTTCTCGCGGAAGAACCGCTGCGGGAAGACCCACTGCTGCAGTTCCATCCACTGTCGCCCCATCAACTCCTCGGGGGAATCGGGCGCGATGAATCCGTCCAGTGACATCGACACGCTGAAGAAGACCTTCCCGGTCATCAGTCCTCAGCTCCCTTCCGAACGGTCTCGGTGACGTACGTAGCCAGGTTGTTCAGGGTCTGCCGGCCGGCTTCGATCGCGTGGTACTTCTCGACCGCCTCGTCGCGCTGCTCCTTGGTGGGGAACACCGTGTGCATCTCGATCCGGGTCGCCGCGCCGTCGGGCTCGAACGTCAGGACCGACTCGAAGGCGTTCGGGTCGTCGCGGGCCTCACCGTGGAGCATCGCGATCCGTTCCGGCGGGGCGATCGCGGTCCAGGTGATCCACTCTTGGTAGTCCGTCCCGTCCGGTCCGTGCATCACGAAGTCCCACTCTCCGCCGACGCGGAACTCGAACGCCCGCGTGGTGGTGGTGAACCCTTCCGGCCCCCACCATCGCGACAGGTGCCGCACCTCGGTGAACGCCTCGAACACCAGCTCCCGTGGGGCGTCGATGATCCGGGAGATGGCAGTCTCCCGGTCGGCTGTGGCCGACTGCGTCGGCGTTCCCGGTTCTGTCGCACTCATCAGCTACTCCGTTTTCCTTGTCTGCTTCAGGTCCTGCACGTAGGCGTCCAGTCGGTCGAAGCTCTCGTTCCAGAACTGCTCGAAACCGCCGGTCCACTCGTGGACGGACCGCAGCCCGCCGGCGTCAAGGCCGTACAGGCGCTGCTTGCCCGCCTTGCGATCGCGCACCAGCCCGACCTCCCGGAGCACCCGCAGGTGTTTGGACGCCCCTGGCTGGGTCATCTCCAACTCCTGGGCCACCTCGGTCACCGACCGCTCACCCGCCCGCAGCAGCACCAGGATCTCCCGGCGCTGAGGCTCGGCGATCGCGTTGAAGACGTCCGACGTCGTCGCTGCTCGTGCCATGGACAAAATCATATTCCGATATCGGCATGCGTCAAGCCGTCGGGTGAGTTGCCAGCGGGCTACACCTGTGTGCCCGACGCGCCCAGCGCCGGCAGCCGCGTGGGTGAGGACGGAACGGAAGCAGCCTTCATCGCCCTGGTAGCAGAGCGCTGAAGGAGGCACCGGCGGCCAAGTAGAGCGCTCAACGCTGTCGTGCTGCCGGATCTCCTCGCCGTGGCGCGCGAACGCGTGCCGGTGGTGGTGTGCACGCGGGCAGCGTGACGGCTCACCGCGCGGGGACGGGGTAGTTCTGCCATGACGGGCCGCTGCGCGAGCAGCAGCTCCGGATTCAGGCGTGCAGTGCCAGGCCGACCGTGCTGTAGGCGGGACCGGCCCGGTCGGCCAGGCGCTCGGGTAGGCGGTTGGTGTAGCGCACCCGCGGTACTGCTGCACGGCTGACGGCTGACGGCTCATCGGGGAACGGGGCTTAAGTCGAGCAGGCCCGGATCGCCGCGGGGGCGGGGGGGGGCGACAGGATGCGCGTCCGTTGGAGCACACAGCGCTCACGGCAGGAACGCCCCGCTGCCCGCATCCGAAGAGCGCATCGATGGCGGTGGGATCCTGCTCCGCGGCCCCCCAGTGATGAGCGGCCATCTCACGAGCGCGCACCCGCGGTGCCTGGCACTACTCGGGGCGCGACTCGGGCGATGTCGCAACGTGGCGACGCCTGCGGCCCACCGAGAGGGTGGCGAGGGCAGCTACCGCGAAGGAGAGCAGGGAGGCGCTCATCCATGGCTGGACGGTGAGGCCCACGGTGTCCTGCAGCCAGGCCCAGAAGTCGGACCAGCCGGCGATGTTCGTGGGTGCGATCAGTTGGTAGGTGGCGAAGCCGAGCGTCCAGGGCAGAAGCATGACCCAGCGGGTGGGGGCCTGTTCGGAGACGTCCCAGGTGCGGTGGCCGCCGAGTACAAAGAAGTCCACGACGAGGACGGCGAACATCGGGATGAAGACCGCGCCGATCAGGTAGAGGAAGCTGGCGTAGCTGTCCATGTTCACCAGGAGTGCCAGGGCGGTGGCCAGGGTGCCGCTGATCAGGCACAGGACGCGGCGGTCCGCCCGGGGGAGCAGGTTCTGGGCGGACACGGCAGTGGAGTAGACGTTGGCGAAGGACTGGTCGACCTCGCGCAGCACCAGGACACCGAAGCAGATCACGCCGACGCTGGTGGCGGTGAAGGGGTCGAAGACCTTGTACGGGTCGGTGCTGTCGAACGCGATCACCGCGAGGGCTGCCACGCCGAGGACCGAGCCCGCGACGCCAGCGAGGGTCTGGCCGATGACCAGGCCACCGAACGCCGCCTTCTCGCTGCGGGAGTGGCGTGAGTAGTCGGCGACCAACGGCAGCCAGGAGATCGACACGGCGATCACGCTGTCGGCGGCGAACCAGAAGTCCTTCCAGGAGCCGCCCTCCATCGGGACACCGCGGCCGGCCAGGTCCCAGCCCAGGTAGACGATGGCCAGCACGACGGCGATGGTGACGTAGCGGCGGATGATGCGCAGGGCGCCGAGCGGGCGCAGCGTGAGCGCTGTGGTCACCGCGCCCGCGACGAGCACGTACAGCCAGCCGGGGCCCGGTTCGCCGAAGGCCTGGCGGGCCAGGATCTTCAAGCCGGTGGAGATGACCACCAGCTCGAAGACGGCCCAGCCGACCATCTGGAGCACGTTGAGGACGGTGGGCAGGTAGGACGCCTTCGCGCCGAACAGGCCGCGCAGCAGCACCATCGAGGGCGCACCGGTGCGGGCCCCGGTGATGGCGGCGAGACCGAGGGCGGCGGTGCCGATCAGGGTGCCGACGACGGACGCGGTGACGGCGGCGGCAAACGACAACGTCGGACTGCCGGTGCCCAGCGGGTCGAGGACGACCAGCATGCCGCTGAAGCCGAGCAGGCTGACGCCCAGGTTGGCCCAGAAGGTGCCTTGGTCCAGGCCGGTAAGGACCTTGGGGGTGGGCTGGTCGAGGGTGAGCGGCGCCTCGTTCGCGGGGGCCGGTCTCGGGGTGGTGGGTTCGGTGGTGATCGTCACTTCGCGGGCTCCGAGACCTGGGCAGGAGCGGCGTCGAATGGCCAGGACTCCACACGCCAGGCGGCGTCCCAGAACATCCACTCCCAGGTGGACGCGGTGGTGAAGGCCGTACGCATCCGTGCGCGGGTGGCCGGGTCGGCCTGGTCGGCGAGCCGGTTGACGATCTGTCGGGCGTGTTCGGTGGCGGCCTCGAACTCCTCGTCGGCGTACGTGCCGATCCAGTCGCCGTACGGGTGGACGGCGAGGTCGCCGGCCTGCTCGAGCAGCGCCCGGCCCACCTCGGCGTAGATCCAGAAGCAGGGCAGGACCGCGGCGGCCAGCTCCGGATAGCCCTGGGTGTGGGCGACGGCGAGCAGGTAGGAGGTGTAGCCGGTGCAGGTGGGGGAGGGGGTCCAGGCATCGACGTCGACGACGTTGCTCTCGTGCAGGGAGCTTTCGACGGCGACGGCGTCGTGGGCGGACTTCGCGAAGAACGCGATGTCCTGCGGCCGGTCCGCCTTCGCGGCGGCGCTGGCCAGCGCGCGGGCGTAGCCGCGCAGGTAATGGGCGTCCTGGGCCAGGTAGTAGACGAACTTCTCCCGGTCCAGAGTGCCGTCGCCGAGGCCGGTGACGAACGGCAGCTTGTCGATGGCCGAACGTATCTCGGCCGTGGCCGTCCACAGCTCGTCGCAGAACGTCGTGGTCATGGTGCTCAGCTCCAGTACTGGTGAAAGTGGTGGACGGGGCCGTGGCCGTGGCCGACGCGCAGGGTGTCGGCCGCACGCAGGGCCCCGGTCAGGTAGTCCTTCGCGGCGCGGACAGCGGTCTGCCAGTCGTCGCTCCGGGGGCGGAGGGCGGCGATCGCGGCGGAGAGGGTGCAGCCGGTGCCATGGGTGTTCCGCGTGTCCACGCGAGGTGCGGACAGCTCGGTGATGCTCGTGCCGTTGGCGTCTGTGGGGTGCGCGGCGTCGACGAGGATGTCGACGGACTCGGCGTCGTGAGTGTGGTGGCCGCCCTTGAGGAGAACGCGCCTGGCGCCGGTCTTGAGGAGGGCGCGGGCCTGTTCGACGGCCTCGGTGCGGTTCGTTGCGCAGGCGGCGCCGAGGAGGTCGCCGGCCTCGGGGAGGTTCGGGGTGATGAGATCGGCGAGCGGCAGGAGACGGTCGCGCAGCACCGTCACCGCATCGGCCTCGAGGAGGCGGTGACCGCTGGTCGAGACCATGACGGGGTCGAGGACGACGTACCGGGGGTGGTGCCGCTCCAGAGCGTCCGCGACGGCTGCGGCGATGGCGGCGTCAGCCAGCATCCCGATCTTGACGGCGTCCACCGCCACATCGGCGAACAGCGTGTCGAGCTGCTCGGTGACGAACGCCGGGGGGACGGCGTGGATGCCGGTGACGCCTTGGGTGTTCTGTGCGGTCAGGGCGGTCAGAACTGCTGTTCCGTACGCGCCGTTTGCGGAGAACGCCTTCAGGTCGGCTTGGATCCCGGCGCCGCCGGAGGGGTCGCTGGCGGCGATGGTGAGGGCTATGGGCGGGCTGGTCACGCGGAGACCTCCGATCGCAGGGTGCGGACGAGGGAACGGGCTGCGGTCTCGGGGTCGGGTTGCCCGCAGACCGCGCTCACGACAGCGATCCCGGCCGCGCCACTTCCCCTGACCGCGGCGGCCTCGGACACGCCGATCCCGCCGATGGCCACGCAGGGCAGCGGGCTCTCCCGGACGATGCGGGCCAGGCCGCCCAGACCGAGTGGGGCGTCCGCGTCCGGCTTGGTGGACTGCGGGAACACCGGACCGACACCGAGGTGGTCGACGGCATCGGGTACGTGCGCCAGCTGTTCGGGACGGCTGACGGACAGGCCGACGTACGCGTGGGGGCCGAGCTGGTGCCGGGCGGTCGCGGGGGAGACGTCCCGCTGCCCCAGGTGGACGCCGTCCGCGTCCAGCCAGACCGCCACGTCCAGGCGATCATTGACGATCAAGGGGACACCGGTGCCCGCGAGTTTGGCCTGGATCAACCGGCCGAGCGCGCACAGCGTGCGGGCATCCGCGTCCGGATCGCGCAACTGGACAGCGGTGACACCCCCCTTGACGGCGGCTGCCACGGTGGCGGCGACGCCGCGGTCGCCGCAGAGCCGGGTATCGGTGACGAGATACAGGGACAGGTCGAGTGGTGGTCGCATGGGGTGCTCCTTGGGGTCTCCCGACCGGGGGAGGGGGTGGAGACGCATCGGGAGGTGCTTGGAAAGAGGTGCTGGGAAAGAGGTGTAGGGAAAGGGGAGGGCCCCTGACGTGCAGGAACCTTGAGTTATCCACAGGGGTGAGGGTGTGTGTCTGAGGGGACTGGCAGACTTGGTGTTGGGGTCGCCCCCCTGGGCGGGCGGGGGCTGATCAGCGGCTGATCAGCGGCTGACGTCCAGGCCGACCGCTCACCGCGGAACCCCGCAACACCCGCAACACCCGCAACACCCGCAAGTTCAGCGCAGGTTGAGAGTCTCGGCGAGCCGGTCCGGGCTGAGCTCGTGCAGCGCGTCGATCAGTGCGACCGCGAACGTGCCGGGTCCCGTCGAGCGGGTGGCGGCGGTTTCCGCCGCCACGGTGAGCAGGCCCGTCGCGGCAGTGGCGGCCAGCAGCGCGTCGCCGGTGACGGCTGTGCAGGCGGCCACCAGGGCGCCGAGCGAGCAGCCGGTTCCCGTCACCAGGGGCAGCAGCGGGTGCCCATTGGTCACGCGCACCACTCGCGCTCCGTCGGTGAGGACGTCCTCCGGACCGCTCACGGCGACCGCGCAGCCGTAGCGTCGGCTCAGCGCGTCGGCCGCGGCCAGCGCCGCTTCAGGGGCGTCCGTACTGTCCACGCCGCGCCCGCCCGTGCCGCCGTCGCCCAGCGCCAGGATCTCGGAAGGGTTGCCGCGAACGACCGCGGGGGGTGCGCTCTCCAGGAGTTCGTGGGCGAGCTCGGTGCGCCAGGGCAGCGGACCGACCGCCACCGGGTCGAGCACCCACGGGCGCCCGGCCCCGTCCGCTTCCTTGACCGCAACGCGCATTGCCTCAGCCGTCACGGAGGTCACCGTCCCCAGGTTGACCAGGACAACTCCGGCCACTCGGGCCAGTGCTCCGGCCTCCTCCGCGCTGTGCACCATCGCGGGGGCGGCCCCCGCCGCGAGCAGCACGTTCGCGGTGAACTGCGACACCACGACGTTGGTCAGGCAGTGCACAAGGGGTGCGGAGGTCCGCAGAGACGCGATCACGTCCGCCACAGCAGCACGGGAAACGGCAGGGCCGTTCTGGGCAGGTACGGAGGCAGTATCCATCGTCAACACCCTTCCTACGCCGGCATTACCCGGTCCAGGTTCATGCGGTCGGCGGAAAGGGGAGCAAGTCCCGTCCGCCCTCTCAGCCCGGCTACTCCCGAGCTCCCGCGGTGGTCACTACGCAATGTACCTCTCCCGGGGGCGGGCGTTCGCACTCGGGGCATCTCACGGCACGACACGGTTCCTGGCGCCGGCTACCACCACTGTTCGGTGCCCGTTGGCAGAAGGTCTACCGCCGGTTTGCCCTGCGGAGAGCGGACTCCTGCTCCCGCGGACCTTCTCCACCGCGCTGCGCGGCCTGGTCGTACTGGAATCCACCTGCCTGCGCCTGGACGCTGACTCCTACCTCACCGCCCACCTCGGCAATCACGTCCGGCCAGGACGCGAGGCGCTTACTCACCCCTGGTCGCAGCCACCACCGGAGGGCTCGTCACTGCGGTGGTGTTCGCCCACACGGAACCCGCCTCGCCCCAGCCACGAAGTCGAGGGCCCCGGGGTTCTCCGCGTGCCTGCGCAGCCACGACGTCACCCGCGACGTCACCCGCGACGTCCGCCCCGACGGCGGCAGACGACCCGCCAGGCTCTCGCTCCTGCGCGCCCCAACAGGCGGTCCACGCTGCGTACACCCTTCGAAGGTCCACTGTGCTGTGAACGAAGACCCACCCCCCATTGGCCTTGATCCGTTCCTCAGTTGGCAGCGCGCCTCGTATAGCGGTCAGGGTCGAACACTTCCCGGAACTGCGGGAATCGCTCGGACTTGGGGTCCAGCAGATCAATCAGGGCGATCAGATGCTGCTGCATCCCTGCTATCCGGAAGGTCGCAGGGCCGGCATCCTCGGCCAGGCCGTCGATGTCCGTGAGGAGCTGCCGGAACCAACTACGGAAGCTCTCGTCCACATCGAGTCTGGAGGAGAATTCCGCGAAGCCGAGACACCGTCGTCGACCGGGTTCGCCTTCCGGGTGCACCATCAGTTCGCCGATCGCCCGCTGCTGCGCACGGAAGAGACGCAGGTTGTTGCTCTCGGGAGAGGTTTGGTTGAGAGCTTTACCTATTTCGGAGATCTTGATCATGACATTCTGGTTCGTGCGTGACCGGCCAAGGTCGAGAAACTGAACGTCCCGGCGGAGAATTTCCACCCAGCCGAGATACTCGGCGAGTACGAAGACCGTGCTGCGCCGCGCGTACTCGGCCTCCTCCGCAGTGCCGTTGGCCAGGAAGGCGGTCAAGAATCCGTGCCTGGACCCAGGCGTCTGGTCCACGACATGGCCGTACAGGATGTTGAACAGCCTGCTCTGCAGATCAAAGGCTGACCACGCCAGCGAGGCTCCGTAGACACCCATGAGATTGCGCTGTTCCGCAGTGCGTAAGCGCCGCTGAGTCCAGTAACCAAGAGCGGCCGTCACTGAGGCGCTGGCCAGGGCTATCACAGCAGAGATCAGAGTCACAGTGCTCATCGATGTAGGTTCCCCTCGCTGACGGTTCCTTCAGAACCGTGCCCACCTCGGCCGTGAGGAAGACCGCAAGCGGGTGATCTGGCTGCACGACCACGTCCGTGAGCACCGACACCGGCCGGAGGCCGACGCGCGTCAACGTCTGCGCAGCCTCGCCCCGTCCCGGACGCTCTGCCCGCGAGTGGAGGAGCAATCACCAGTACTGGATCATCACCTTGGTAAGGATGACGACCCCCACCCCGAGGACGCCGAGACCGAAAACCATCCCGAACATATCCTTACCTGGCTGGGGCTCGGAGGCAGTGGCCTTGTCCGGCTCGTCGCCCGCGTAGTACACGAGCGTCTCGTCGCTTGGCTCCCGGCTCGTCGGGCCACCTGATTCCTTGAACCGGACAGCCAGACCATCCGCCGTCGTGAAGTCGTACTCGTGCCACTGGATGCGCCGCGCCACGTTGTTGACCATCTGGACAGTGACCCAGGCACGCACCACCCGCGCTGACGCGGTGAGTCCGCTCTCCCACGCCGTGCGCCGTTGCCGCGTTCGGCGCACGATCGCGTAGGCGGCCCAGAACATCAGCATGATGATCAGTGGGAAGAGCAGGTGGAAAACGAAATCCATGCCGTATGTACCCCGTACATGAGGAAAGGGAACGATGCGCGCCACGTGGCAGTCGCTCACGGTGCACGCGGACCCTATCCGAGTACATCAGGGGCATGACACCTGGGCGTGGATCACACGGTGACGTCCGAGCAGAGGCAGGACTCGCTCGCCGTGTTGCGCGAGCGGCGGCATCGGCTCCGGCATTGTCCCCGCGACCGCGTCGGGCCGTTGCCGCGGTCACCGCGGTCCTGGTGTGTGTCGTGGTCGGGCGCCCGCGGACGAATCGGATCCATGCGCGCTTGGCCCACGTCCGCAACGACGGCTCCTGCACGTCTGGAGCCGCACCCCCCGGGGTACACGACGGCGTGTTGTCCAGTGCAAGCACCCTTGAGACCCACCAGAACTGCGAGGCCTGATGACCGCCAAGCCGTCGACCGAGCAACCGTCGAGCAGACCGGCGTCGGCCGAGCGAGCGCCAAGCGAGCAGGCCGCGAGGAACAAGTCGTCGAAGGACCAGGAGACGAAGACCACCGTGTGGGTGGCGCTTGCCGCGAACCTGGTCATCGCCCTGGCCAAGGTGGCGGGCGGACTGTTCGCGGCCTCACCCGCGCTTCTCTCCGAGGCGGCTCACTCGGTCGCCGACAGCATGAATGAGGTCTTTCTGCTGGCCGCGCTGCGCCGCAGCCGTAAGCCGGCCGACCCCCAACACCCCTTCGGTTACGGCAAGGAACGTTTCTTCTGGTCGCTGCTCGCCGCCGTCGGCATCTTCGTCACCGGTGGCTGCTTCTCCATCTTCCAGGGCATCGAGGCGATGCGCTCCGAAAGCTCCGAAACCACGACTGGCTACATCATCGGTCTCGTCGTACTCGGGGTCGCGTTCCTCGCCGAGGGTGGTTCCCTGGTCCGCGCGCTGTGGCAGGTGCGGCGACAGGAGGGCGGCATCGGCTCCGACCCGGCCTTGCGCACCGTCATCGCCGAGGACGGCACCGCCGTGCTCGGCGTGACCCTCGCGATGATCGGCATGGGCCTGCACATGGCGACCGGCGAGGTCGTCTACGAGGCAGCTGCCTCCATGGCGATCGGCCTGCTGCTCATCGCGGTGGCCTACCGCCTGGGCAAGGAGGCCAGGGACCAACTCATCGGCGAGTCCGTCGACCCCGAACTGCGCGAGGAGATAGCCCACTTCCTCGCCGAGCAGCCCGAGATCGACTGTGTCGCGAGCCTGCTCACGATGCGGCTCGGCATGGACTCGACGCTCGTCGCTGCACGCATCGACCTCGCGCCCGGCCGGGACAGCGAGGTGGTGGAACTCGTCATGGAGCGCATCAAATCCGGCGTGGCCGAACGCTGGCCGCAGGCCGACCAGGTTTTCCTCGACGTCACCGAGGCGCCACCTGTACCGGGCGCCGAGGTCGCCCCGGACCTCACAGCCCGGTAGGAGACTTTGTCCGGCGCCACGCTGGTCGACCTCGCCTACACCTACGGATATGGCACCGGTGCCAAGACCCACGGCGACAGAATCCGCACCAGCACGGACACCGTGGCAGGCACCAAGACCAGCTACAGATACGACGGGGCGGGCCGCTTCTCCTACGCGGCGGAGAACAAGGGCTCCACGCTGAACGTGTCCTGGCAGTACTGCTACGACCTGGCCGGCAATCTCACCAGCCAGGGCACGGCGAAGGACTGCCCTCGCGGCGCCACCTACACGATCAACGACGCCCAGCAGATCACCGCGAAGAACGACTCGTCCACCAACTGGTCCTACGACCAGGAGGGCAACGAGACGGCGGCGGCGTCGACCCCGGAGGGGACCCGCACCGGGGAGAAGTGGTCGGATCACAGCCAGCTCACCTCACTGACCGTCGGCGGCAAGACCTACGCCGGCCAGTACGGCTCCACGGACCAGAGCGAGCGGATCAAGCTCGGGGACACCTACTTCCACAACGGCCCGATCGGCCTCTCAGCCACGTCAACCGCGGGTGTGGACGCAGGCTTCAACCGGGAGCCGGAGGGCACACTCAACTCCATGACCCGGGACGGAAAGGCGCACTACTACCTCACCGACGCCCTCGGCTCCGTCGTCGCCACCGCCGACAAGACTGGCGCGAAGGTCAACTCGTATCCCTACAGCCCCCGCGGGGTCACCCGCACGCCAAGCAGCGAGAAGGTCAGCCAGCCCTACTGGTTCGCCGGCGGCTATCAGGACGTCACCGGCCTGTACCACTTCTCCGCCCGCTACTACGACCCCAACATCGGCCGCTTCACTCAGCGTGATCCTTCAGGCCAGGAACAGAACCCCTATCTCTACGCCGCAGGCGACCCCGTCAACCGCATCGACCCGTCAGGACTCTTTAGCTTCTCTGACCTGGGCATTGACTCTCTAATCAACGCAGTCGGCAATCAACGCAGTCGGCGGCGCAATCTTTGGTTGCGTTACCGGAGCAGTGGCGGCTGTCATCGTCGGGTCAGCTGCTGGACCTGGGGGGACAACGGTCGGGGGGCGCTTGGCGGTTGTGGCATCGGAGCAGCTGGAGCAGGGGCTGGTGGTCCAGCCGGTGGCGCCGCCATGCCGACGCTGAACCAGACGCTGAAGTAGTCACGACAGTGAAGGCAGAGGCATATGAGCGGTCTCACCATCGCATTGATAGGCGTAGCCGTCGGGGCGGTAATCGGCCCGTTGACTGTTCTGCTTGTGGTCAGAGCGCGGCGAAGCCGCTGATACATCGGTCGCCCCAGCGGAGAACGTGACCCTTGGGCGAAGCGGGCGCCCCTCCTCGAGCTGGTATTGCTGAGTGGAGGTGCCACTCCCTTTTCATTGGGTGCGACTTGGATCACTAACTGATCGTCTCGGAAGGGGGGCGGACGGTCATTCGTCGTCGAGCCGGTGATGGACTGCGCGAAGCCACCCGCAATCGAGCAGGCCGGTCAGCACCTGTGGGATGTTGTTCTGCTACCGGTTCGTCAACGACGTGCCCAAGAACCGGCGCTCCGACATCCGTGCTTGACGCCACCCCCTTTCTTGCCCCCTCCTCCTCCGGTCGCTGCCACGCTGTGTTCGCTCTGGGCATCGGGACGATCAACCAACCAACCGGATCCCCAGGCCCGCAAGATGACCTTCGCTCAGGGGCCGGTCCAGGTGGCTGTGCGACCGGATCTGTTGCCCCACGATGTGACGGGGCCCCTTCTCTGAACCAACGACCTCGGGGGGAATTGAGGTCGGAACTGGTGGCCTGGCGATTCGGCGGTGTGCGATCAGCGGGTGTTGTCGCGGACGAGGACGAGTTCGGTGCGTGTCCGCCGGCGGGTGGGCCGCTTCGCGGAGCGGTCGGAAATCAGGGCAGCGATGGCCAGGCGGGTCTCGGAGTAGGTCTCGCGGCGTCCGGTGAAGCGTCGCAGGGGTGCCTATTGCCGCAGTTCAGTGGGGGTGTGCTCGACGCAGAAACGGGCCGAGGACTGGTGCCGTCGTGCCTCGATCCAGGCTCGCTTGTCGCCGTCGCACGCGGTGTCCTTCGGCTTCTTCGGCGGGGCGGTGACCTGGCCAGGGAACTCCTTGGCGAGCCCTGCGTACTTGGCGTCGACCTCGGATTTCACCGGTGAACGGAGGCGGAACTGTTCGGCGATACCCTCGGTGCGCACGGCGGCCGGGTCGTGTATCCGGCCGGGCCGGACGACTGCGGAGAGCAGCATCCGGCCTTGCCCGTCACTGATCGTGGTGGTGTTGATCGTGTCCTGCCGTCTCCTGCCGTCTCCTGCCGTCGCCTGCCCGATACGAAGGCGCGGCGTCCGGGGCGCCCTGGTTGCGGGCGCCTGACCTGTGTTTCGGCGCCGTCGAGTCAGAGCGTGACGGGCTTCGGCCTCGGCGTAGGGAAAGCGTCCTCCAGGGTGTGCACCGGACTCCGGGCCGGTCGAGCACGGCAAAGCCATGGGCCGCGAGCCGTGGTCGGACCTGCCGGATGGCCGCCGAGACAGTGGAGCGGTCCACGCCGAACAGCTCGGCCAGCACCTCGTGCGGCAGCTGGTGACGCAGGTGAACCAGAGTGAGCAGCCATCGGTCGCAGAAGACCAGCTTCGGCGCGCGCCCGGCGCCGGATGCCCTGCGGCGTTCACCGCCCCGGGCTTCGTGGAGCGCGGACTGACGTGCCGCCTCCCATGGAGCTGCGAGTTCAGCGAACAACTCGCCGAAATGCGAGCGGAAGACCCCGGACAGGGCAGGATGGGAACAGGCTGCGCGGGCCCAGGTCAGCTTCACAACTCACCCAACCCGCGCGCCCCTTGTCAGGTCACGCGCCGAGTATCTCCGTGTTCGGGCAGGCGACCAGGCGCCATTGACTGTCCTCCTTCGCCATCACGTAGAGCGGCGTACCCGGGTTCCCAATGGGCTGACCATCGAGCGTCAGGTACTGGGCATGCACCTTGACAGCGGCGACGTCGGGGCGGATGAACAGCACATCCACCACCTCGTAGGTGGCCGAAGACTGCTTCGATCTCCCAGCGTTCGCGGTAGAGGGCGGCCAGTTGCCGGGCCGGATAGCGGCGGGTGCCCAGGAGGCTGGTGACCAGACGGTAGTCCCCGTCTGTGCCTTTGAGCCGGTAAGTCAGGACCCGGACGGTGACCGGATCACGGTGCGAGGCATCGGTGCTGGCATGGATACGTGAGATTCATGATCCGTCCCGCAGTGGCCTGTCGACGGGCTGGACACGGTTGGCGGACGCCCGACACAGCAGGTCGACCCCAGTGTCGGTGAATGCCTGCCACAGCGGGACACCGAGGAACTCACGGTCAGCCAGAACCAGTTGACCCGGCCCGCATGAGCGGGGCAGGCGGCCCACCAGAGTCACTTCCCCGGTGTGGCAGCCGGCGAGTTCCGCCTCCAGCACCGCATGACTGCCCACCTTCACCAGAGCAGCCATCCGCACCTGCACAAAGGCACTGCGGCCGGTCCCGCGGCCATTGCCGGGACGGCCGAACGCCGCTTGAACCACTCGCCAGACTCGAACCGATCCCGCTCACGAAAGTGCTGCCGTTCGGCAGCCAGCCCACCGCCCTATACGTAGCGCATACCACCGGCCTGCCACAGGGATCACCAACCATCACGCACTACGACAACACTTCGAACAGGTCAGTAACCCGGCACCGCTAGGAGTTGGCAGCCTATGCCAGGACGCGGGCGAATTCGCGAGGACGGGTGACCATCGGCCAGTGGCCCGAGTCGAAGTCCACGTACTCAAGCTGGGCAGCACGGGCGAGCTCAGAACTCTCACCGGCAGCGACCCACTCCTTGGCCTGGGTAGGGGTGAACTCAGGGCAGACAATCACAACGGGGACATCGAAGCGGCGCTCGTCGGTCAAGCGTACGACTCCCCTCGCGACCGCCTCGGGGACAGGAACGGCGGCGGACGCGAAGCGTTCCCGGGCCTGCTGGTCCAGGTCGGCGGCGTCCGCGCCCTCAAAGGAATCCCAGCCCGGGAAGGGCATGGCGCCGCCCTCGATCGCGAAGTGATCGGCGTAGGCCCGCCCATCAGCGGCGGGGAAGCCGCCGATCAGGGCGACCTTGGCCACCTTCTCCGGTCGTGCGTCGGCGGCCAACCAGGCCAGGGTCGATGCTGCGGAGTGCCCTACCACCAGGGGTATTTCGGGAGCCGCGTCAACCGCGGCAAGCACTGCTTTCAACTCGTCGTCAAGCGTCGCGGAGACCGCGCCGCCCCCCTGTCCTGGGAGGGTGAGCGGCACGGGCTGGTGGCCGAGCGCGGTGAGTTCGGGCACGACGTCGTCCCAGGCGGACCCGTCGAGCCACAAGCCAGCGATGAGCACGATGTCCATGGTGGTTCTCCCGAAGTGGAGTCGGATCTGGTTGCCGGCACGCTACCGGGAGGCTCTGGCAACGGGCCGTGGTTTGAAAACGGTCGTTGAAACGGCGGCTCGACCCAACGACCCACCCCGGCGGACCCACGCGGTCACAGCACTAGGGGCGCTGCCCCGGCCTGTCGACGACGGCTCGCTCGGATTGGATGCCGCGCCCTTGGTCGGAGCTAGGACCCGGCCATCCGGACAGACGGTGGCGATGAGGCTCGTGTGATCGTTCCGGTTCTGCGGCTCCAGGCCCGCTCACCGAGCAGGGACATCGCGGCTGGAAGCAGCACACCGCGTACAACGGTGGCGTCGATGAGGATGGCCAGCGCCAGGCCGAGGCCCAGCATCTTGTATTCGATGGCGGACAGGGTCATGAAGACCGTGAAGACGCCGGTCATGATGAGTGCCGCGCTACTGACCACGCCCGCGCTGGCTGCGATGCCGCCGATGACCGCCTCGCGCGGTTCTGTGCCCGCGAGCCACCGTTCTCTGATCCGGCTGAGGATGAAGATGTGGTAGTCCATACTCAGGCCGAACAGGATGATGAACATGAAGAGCGTTAGCCAACTGACCACTCCGCCGTAGGAGTTGAACCCAAGGAGCGATTCCAGGTTGCCGTCCTGGAAGACGCAGGCAAGGACCCCGTAAGCGGCGCCGATGGACATCAGGTTGAGCAGGATCGAAGCCAACGGGATGGTCCATGACCGGAAGGTCACCGCGAGCAGCAGGAACGCCAGGCCGAGGATGAACGCGAAGACCATCGGAGTCCGGTCGTTCACCTGTTCCGCGAGGTCGTGGGGCATGGCGGTCTTGCCCGAGACCGCGTAGTCGACGCCCTTCACCGTGCCAACCCTCGCGGGCAGAGTCTGATCGCGCAGGGTTTCCAGGGCCCGATTGGCAACGGGATCGGTGACGGCGCCCGCCAGCGGTACGCGTACTACCATCGCGTCGCCGACCGGCACGGCCGTGATCGGCTCGCGCAGCGCGCCACGGCTGGCGGCAGCTTGTTCGTGGAGCGCGTCGATTGCCTTTCGTACCTCGGGCTTGTCGGCCGATGCACCGTCCGCACGGTCGATGACCACCCGGGCCGCGGTCGCGGCCCCCGGGAACTGTTGCTGCATCTTGCTGGCTGCATCGACTGCGGTCGAGACACCGGGCGGCAGGCTGGCGGTCACCGCGGCGTCCTGCAGCCGGATGCCGAGCGCGGGCAGGGCCATGACCAGCAGGGTCACGGCCGCTGTCGCGCCGGCCACGACGGGCCGCCGTACGACCGCGCGTGCTATCCGGCCCCAGAGGCGCGACTCCTTTGCCGCGATCCTGCGCCTGCCGAGCCAGGGGATACGGGCCTTGTCGACCCGTTGGCCGAGTGTGGCGAGCAGCGCGGGCAGCACCGTCACGGAGCTGAGCACTGCGAGACCGACCACCAGGATGGTGCCAAGGGTCAGGCCCCTTGAAGACATCCACTCCGGTGAACAGCAGGCCGACCATGCAGACCATCACGGTCAGGCCGGAGGCCACGACGGCGTGGCCTGATGTGCGCGCCGTGATCCGCAGGGCCTCGCGCAGGTCGTGCCCCGCTGCCCGCTCTTCCCGCACCTGGCGCAGATAGAAGAGCGAGTAGTCGATGCCGACGGCCATGCCGATCAGCAGCACGATGGCGGAGGCAGCGCTGTTGAACGGCACCCAATGGCTGACGAGTTGCAGCAGGCCGAACGCCGCCGCCACGGTGGTCGCCGACAGCAGAAGAGGGATCCCGGCGGCGACCAGAGAGCCGAAGACGACCAGCAGTATCAGGAGGGTGAGCGGCAGAGAGGTCATCTCGGCACGCTTGAGGTCATCCTTGATCCCGTCGTTGACGGCCTCGGAGAGACTCTGGTCGCCCGCTTGGGCGAACCGTACCTGCGGGTGGCGCTCCCGCACCTGTTCCACGGCCTTCTCCACGGCTGCATAGTGCGCCTTGAACTGTCTCTCCGGGCCCGCCACTTCGAAGGTGACAAGGCAGACAAGGCCGGAGCGGCCGTCTCGCGAAATCCAGCGCTCAGCGTGCGCCGAGAGCGGCGAGCCGACCTCGCGCACCGCGCCCGGTGACCGACGCAGTTCAGCCACCAGCTCCCTGGTGGCCGTGCGCAGTTCGGGGTTCTGCGTGAACCGTAGGTCCCGATCAGCGCCACGCGACTGAATCAGTACGTTCTCCCGGATGGAGTCGCCGCTGTCCTGCGCCTGCACCATCTGCTGGGCGCGGCCCGACTCACCAGGATCCACGGATCTGGCACCGTCACCCGTCACCAGTGCGCTGGACAGGACAGCCAGCACCACGAGCGTGCGCCACCCGCCGATCGCCAGCATCAAGATCCTGTTACGAGCTCTCAGACCCGTCTAAGTCGAGTAGCCGGGGCACGGCGACGTGACCCGGCTATCCGAATAGGGGGGCCAGCCCAACGTGAGGGAGAAAGTCACAACGTCTTGCTGGCAGCGTCATCCTGGGGTGCACCGCACAATGAACGGATGACGTACACCGAGGATGCGGCCACCGCACACGCTTGGGCGGTCCTGGGGGGCCGGAGCCATCTGGTTGGGGGCGTGTCCTTCGAGGGGGCGGGCGCTCTCCTGCCGTCGCGTCTGCCGGTGAGGGAACTGGCGCGGGCCAGCGTGGGAGTGTCCTCGCTGGCGGCGGCGGAACTGTTGGCGCTGCGCAACCGCATACCGGTGCCCGGGGTGCGGGTGAACGAGGCGGCGGTGGCCACCGCGTTCGTCAGTGAACGCCATCTGCGGATCGACGGCCGGGCTCCGACTTCCTTCGCTCCGCTGTCCGGGTTCTGGCAGGCGGCCGACGGATGGGTTCGCACCCACGCCAACTACCCGCACCACCGTGCCCGGTTGCTCAGCGCCCTGGGTATCGCGGACACGGGAGGGGACCAGGCAATGGTGGGTGTGCTCTCGAAGGAGCTGGCATCGCGTCCGGCCCGGGAGGTCCAGGAGACCGTCTACGCGGCAGGCGGCCTGGCCGTGGCCGTGGCTTCCGCACCCGCTGCGGCCGGACCAGCCCTGGTCGAGACGCGGCACGTCGGCGGGGGCAGCCCCCGGCTGCTGGCGCCCGCATCCGTGCCGGCCCAAGGAGTGCGGGTCCTGGATCTGACCCGCGTCATCGCCGGCCCCGTCGCCACCCGCACTCTGGCGCTGCTGGGCGCCGACGTGCTGCGCGTGGACGCCCCCCAGCTGCCCGAGGACGCAGATGCTCACGCCGACACTGGCCTGGGCAAACGCTCCACGCTGCTGGATCTCACCAGCCGTGGCGGTCGGCACGTCTTCGAGGGCCTTCTCCGCCAGGCAGATGTGGTGGTGACCGGCTACCGCCCCGGTGCCCTGGACCGGCACGGAATGACCCCGGACGCGCTCCTGGCCCGCTATCCCGACCTGATCGTCGCCCAACTGTGCGCCTGGGACTGGTCCGGCCCCTGGGCCGAGCGTCGCGGCTTCGACAGCCTGGTCCAAGCCGGTACCGGTATCGCCGCAATCGAGGCTACGGCCGACGGCCGCCCTGGTGTACTGCCGGCACAGGCACTGGACCACGGAACCGGGTATCTGCTCGCTGCCGCTGTCCTACGTGCATTGAGCGACCGCCAGGCCACCGGCGGCGGGCGGCATCTTCGCCTCTCCCTGGCAGGTACGACGTCCTGGCTGCTGCATGACATCCACCCCACCCCCGCACAGGGCGAAGCCGACACCTACGACCCCGCATCCTGGCTCACCCAGACCGCATCGCCATACGGACTGCTGCGTCATGCCCTGCCCCCGGTCCACTACGAGGGCGCACCCGCGAACTGGAACCGTGCACCGACCCGGTGGGGCACCGATCTGCCGAACTGGGCCTGAACGGAAGCTAGGGGCGTGGCCGAGCCGTTGTGGCTCTGGTCTCACCTTGGCTGACCCCTAGTAAGAGGTGGTCGAGCAACCTGTGCATCCAAGGAGAGGCTACGTAGAAGCGTAGGGCTACCCAGTGGCTTCGCCGCCGGTGCGGGCGGTGAGCTGGGCGAGGTTGGGTAGGCCCAGGAAGGACAGCGAACGCAGGCTTGCTTGTGGACGCAGGTGGTGCCGTAGGCGCGAGCGCGGATCCCGGTAAAGAGCTTACGGCGCTCGAAGTGGCCGAGGAAGTCCTCCCACTCGGCGTCGGCAGGGGTGCGGTGTCCCTCGGCCGGCCGCAGGGAACGGCGCCGGGCGACGAACGCGCGATGGGCTTCGACGGTCTCCTCCGGGTGGATCGCTAATGGTGGAGTCGGGTATCGGAACTCTCGGAATGCCTGGCCGTAGGGGCCCTACGACCGTCCCATTGCTATACGTCTGTTCGATCTTGATAGCTCGTCTTGAGTAGGTCTCGTCGGCGCTGGCCGAGGTACCAATTGGCGGACTCGTCAAGGTCGATCGTGCTTCTGGTTACGGCGGACTCGCCAGAGTCAGCCTCGGCGAGGACCTCTCCTCTCGGTGAGATGACCATGCTGGGGCAGTGCTGGTGAGGATCTGCCACGTTGGCTGCCAGGACGAACCGTTGGTTCTCCGCTTCTCCAGGGCGACGAGCCGTTCCTCGCACGGTGGCAGGGCGCCCGTCGCGACGGCGTCGCGGCGCTCATCGCCACGCTGGTCCTCGCGCTGCCCAACGGCGCGGACCCCACCAAGCGCTGGGACCCGCCCTCCTCGCTGCTTGCGCTTGTCACCCTGGTGGGCCTTGTGATCACGATCAAGGAGAGCGCGAGCGCCGGTCAACTGGTATGGGCGACCATGAAGTTCACCGGCGAATTGGTGCCCGTGCCCGTGCCCGTCGGCCCGCAGGGACATGGACGAGCTGTGCGTGGTCATCTCCGAGCACTTCGACGACGATCTGTCGGCGCCTGCGCTGGCCAGGCGTATGTGCCTGAGTGAGCGTCATTTCGCCTGGGTCGTCCGCCAGGCGTGGAGGTTGGGTCGCGCCAGATTTATGCGCTTTCGCCGGTGGCGCGGCTTCTCAGCTCATGCCGCCACGCCAGGTGATGGCAGGCACGCAACCGCAACTCTCGCCGATGACCATGTTTCCCCTGAGCGCCCGGTGCTCGTGCGACGCGGTCCCGCCGGCAGAAGACTCCCGTACCGCTCTCTGAAGGCCCCTCGCCGGCCCTTCGTCGTTCGCCGAGGAAGAACGCCGAGGCGACTGCGGTCACAGTGGCTTGGAATCTCTGCCGGGATTGGCGACGTGTGCCGTGAGGCTTGACGTCTTTGGTTCAGACCTTTAATTTCGCCGTGAACCTGTCATGCACCGGCCTCCTGGTCATGCCTCTGAGTGCCTTGCTCTGCCCCACCATTGCGAAGGGCGACAACATGACACGATCCGGTCCCTGGTCCCGTATCTCTCGGGCAACTCGCTTTCTTCTCGCCGGTGTTGTCACGGCGGCGACGCTCGCCGTGACGAGCGGCACGGCTCAGGCGGTCAACGAGCCGGTGAACCTGTGGCTGACGACCACCTCCGACGCTGGTGGACGGACCGTGACGCGCGGTCTGGCCCAGCAGACACCGCTGCGGTTCGGCCCCGCGGGCGGAACGGCTCAGCAGACGATCACGGTCGACGAGAACACGACGTACCAGCAGTTCGAGGGCGGTGGCGCCTCGATCACGGACACCACCGCCTACCTGTTGCGCGGCGGCCCGATCACCGCCGCCACCCGCGACACCGTCATGCAGAAACTGTTCTCTCCGACCGCGGGCATCGGACTGTCCTTCGTCCGTAACCCGATCGGGGCTTCCGACCTGTCCCGGCCGGGCATGGTCTCGCTCGACGACACCTGCTGTGACCTCAACGACTTCGGCGCCAACGGCTACGACACCAATGTCCGCCTCCTGACCACGCAGGCCAAGCAGCTCAACCCGGCGCTGAAGGTCAAGGGCGTGCCGTGGAGCTCGCCGGCGTGGATGAAGGACAACGGGCGCATGGACCAGATGGGCTGGCTCAAGTGGGAGTACTACCCCATGTACGCCCAGTACCTGGTCAAGTACATCCAGAGCTACCAGGCCGCCGGAGTTCCGATCAACTACATCTCGGTGCAGAACGAGCCCAACTGCTGCCAGGCGGGCAACCCGACCGCGATGAACTACCCGGGCATGAGCTGGAACCCCTCGGGACTCGTGGAGTTCACCAAGAACCACGTCTACCCGGCGTTCCGCGCGGCCGGCATCACCACCAAGGTCCTTGTGCACGACTGGAACTACGGTGACTACGCCAACTTCGGTTCGGCGATCCTCGCCGATGCCGGTGTCCGGAACGACCCGCTGTTCGGCGGGATCGCCTGGCACGGGTACTTCGGTGACCCGGCGGTCGGCACCCAGGTCCGCAACCAGTACCCGACCGTGAAGCAGTTCAGTACCGAGCACTCGGGCGGTACTTGGATCGCCAACCAGCACAACGAGGACCTCGCCGACATCGTCAACTACACCCGTAACTGGAGCAGCAGCCTGGTCAAGTGGAGCCTGGCGCTCAACCAGAACATGGGTCCGCACAACGGCGGATGCGGCACCTGCACCGGACTGATCACCGTGCAGGAAGGCGGCTCACGGGCCGGACAGGTCGACTACACCATCGAGTACTACACCACTGGCCACCTCACCAAGTTCGTGAAACCCGGTGCCTACCGCATCTCTTCCACCGCCAACACCACTGTGCAGAACGTCGCCTGGCGCAACCCAGACGGCTCCAAGGCCCTCATCGCCCACAACGGCGGCACCAGCAGCCAGTCGGTGCGCGTGAACTGGGGCAGCCAGTCCTTCGTCTACACCCTGCCGGCCCGCACCACCGCAACCTTCACCTGGTAGTCCCAAGACGCCGCCAGGAAGCGGTACGCCCGTTCTGTGGTCCGCTGGTCAATGGCGCCCGTCACCAACTCGACCTGATCCACGATGAATCCGTCCGACGCGGCATCACGATCCAGATCGTCGTCGACTTCGTCCACGTTCTTGCATATCTGTGGTCCGCGGCGTGGTGCTTCCACGCCGCCGGAGGCCGGCGGCCGAGGACTGGGCCGCGGACCGCGCATTGACCGTTCTGACCGGCGACGCCCACCGCACGGCCGGCGAGATCGAAGCGCAGGCCAATACCGCCCGACAGGGGTGACGTTCCAGTGCGGCCGGCCTCCCCAGCCAGAGGCGGACAAAGTCGTGGTGCTGCCACAGGAGGTGGAGTCCTCCGAGTCAGCGTTTCCCTTCCGCGACGCCTGCTCGCCCAACGGCCCCGACGCCATCAGCGAGTGCCGAGCTTCGCCAACTCGCTCTCGATGTTCTTCACCATCGGGGCGATCCAGTCGCCATCCGCAGCGATCTCCCACAGCAGGGCGTGGACTGCCCAGACGACCCGGTGCGGGCGCAGTCGTGGGTCGATGTCGTCCGGCAGCGGATGGACGTCCGTGTACGACGATAGAAACTGCTCCGGCAGCCCTCCGTCCTCGGAATGCATGGACAGCCGGGCCAGGTCGAACAGGGGGTCGCCGCCCGCGGCGTCCGCCCAGTCGATGATGGCCCGGACGGTCCCATGCTTCTCGAGAATGTGCCGGACGTGGAGGTCGCCGTGGAGCAGTCGCGGACTGGCCGTCGCGCTCTGGGCGACCCGATGGAACGTCTGAACGACGGCCGCGGCAGTCGCCTCGGACAGGACGCCGGAGCCAGCAACCCCACGACCGACGGCATCCACGACCTCCGCAGCAGCGATGACACGACAGGCCACCATTCCCACAACACGGCCGCCCCTCAGCCTGACCAGCTAAAACACTGCCATCAGGTTCGGAACAACAACAGCCACTCAGGGGGTTGTCGGGGCGGGAGGCCGTACCTTGCCGGCGTTGATGAGGAAATGAATTCCGGCTGCGGTCATCCACCAGGTCACGGGGTAGACGAGAAGGCTTTCGAAGAGACCGACCCAGTTTGTGGACACGCTCATCAGCGGGGCGCTGACACCGGACAGAATGGCGAGAGGGATCGCGGTGTACCCGAAGAGCCGCCAGAAACTGTCGCGCCTCAGTGCCAACCCCAGGAAGAGGACGCCCAGAACACCGCCGATGCCGCCCAGTGCTCCACCGGCGCTGTGCAGAATGGGGCGCAGATTGTCGGGGTTGGCGCCCACGACTGCCAGGCCGATGCCGTTGGCTCCGAGTAGCCAGAGGCCTGCGTGTGCCTGGTGGGACTGTGGGAAGACGCTGCGTAGCAGGTACGCGCCGAGTGCGATGAGCAAGCCGACGACCACCCAGGTGATGTCGACGGTCAAGTGCCAAGGTGAGCACACGAATTTGCCGGCCTGGTTGAGGCATTCGGTGGTGCTGAGGCTGCTGATGAAATTTCGGCGGATGCTGTAGTTGGGGTTGTGCCACCGTGTTGCCGCGGCGATGTTGACCACGGTGAACGCGGCCACGGCGACCCATGCCGCCGCTCCCGCCCGAGCTGCTCGTCCATCCCTGATCATGAGGTCCAGGATAGGGAGCGGTCCGGGAGATGATTGTGCGCCGCGGGGCAATGCCTGCATAACTGTCGCCTTTGAGCCGGTGAGCTTTTCACGCTCAGAGTGTTGAAACTCAGGGGGGGTGTCGCCCGAGTTCAATTGGTGTGTGGGTTTCTCGTCGTTGCACGGTCGCTCGAGGGCAGTCGGGGCAAGTCGCGCCACCGCACCGCCCGGCCGGGCAGCGCGGTGGGCGTCGGGGGCTGGATCAGCGGTGGCTGTAGTCGATCCAGGTGCTTGGCCGTTCGCTCTGGGCGGGACCCGGGCGGGTGTAGTCGCAGACACCCTTCGAGAAGGCCTTGCGCAGCTGCGCCCTTTCAGGTCCGGTGAAGGGCACTCGGTAGTCGGAGAAGTCCACTGGCTTCAGCGCGCACTTGAGCGAGGTCTGGGACAGGGGTTCGCCGGCCTGCAGGCGCGGGTCCGAGCCGATCGGATAGTCCTTTGCGCAGGGGCCGCTCGCCGGGTAGGTCAGGGGGGTGTGGATGCGCTTGTCGGGAGTCAGATAGCAGCCGTCGGACAGGTCGCCCGGCTTGTTCGCGATGACCTTCGCCTGCTTGCTGCGTGCGGTCTGGTCGGCGGCGATGTTGGTCAGCCAGCGGTCCATCGACTTCAGGACGTAGGCGTCCGCGGTCTGTGCCTCGCTCGGGGCCGGCTTGCTTTCGATGATGACGTGATTGGCGGAGGTTCCGTTGGCCGCCTTGAGTCGGGCCCGGGTGATGTACGACCACTGGGCGGTGTGGACGTCGAGCGGGATCTGGTCCATGTAGACGCGGTTGTCGATGATCGGGGTGCTGCGCAGCCCCAGGTGCATGCCGTTGAGCAGGTCGTCGCGGTAGGCCTCGGTCAGCGCCCGCGGGTCCGCCTGTGAACGTCGGGCCACCGGTGCGCCCTTGTCGTCGAACCCGCCGATCGAGGAGTTGAGCGCGATGAACTGGGCCGGGCTGATCTGCCGGCTCTTGAGCGCTTGGAGGCCGTACTGCACACCGACGTTGTCCAGGGTGCTGCGTACGAAGCCGGTCTTCGGGTCCCGGCCGAACTGGTTGGCGTAGGCCTCCATCAGCGTGCACTTCACACCGCCGGGGTTGGTCGTGGCGTTCCACAGTGCCGCGGCGGGGATCGACTTGTCACAGCGCACGGTCGGTCTGCGCAGATCGAAGCCCTGCTCCGCGCCGATGCAGGTGCCGTATTGGAGGAAGCCGGCCACCGCGTCCCGCTGCTTCGAGGTGAACGAGCTTCCGGCTCCGGCGAAGTAGCGTGCGAGCAGCTTGCAGTCGCTGGCTGTGGTCTTCTCTCCCGTGAACACATCCGGGAAGCCGACGGTGGGAATGATCCCGTCCAGGACCCCCGGGTAGGAGTCGGCGATGGTGAACTGCTGGATGCCGCCGCCGGACGCGCCCCAGCCGATGGTGTGTTTCGCCGGTCCGTAGGTCTCGGTGAAGTGTTCCTTCACCATCATGGCTGTCTCGGCCGAGACGGGGATGTTGCAGTTGGTCTGCAGCACGTTGAGGGTCGAGGAGGCGACCGCGTACCCCTTGGACAGGAACGTGTTGTTGAGTACGCCACCGGTCTGCGCGCCCTGATGGTGTCCGCCCGCGCAGCCGCCGCCGAAGCTGTAGACCAGTCGGCCGTTCCAGGACCGGGCGCGCTTCACAGGGGTCGGGTCGGTGCCGTCGTGGAGGGCTGCGATCTCGTAGACGGCGCGGTTGAGGGTGCCGGTCTCGACGCGGACGATGTAGGGGATCTGCCGCCCGTCGACGGTCGCGGTGGCGAGGTCGGCCGGGCGCTGGTCCGGGTCGGTGAGCGGCGCGAACGTGCCTGCTGTGCTGCGGTACTTGTAGCTGATCTTGGTGGGTGCTGAGCAGTGTGGCTGCCTGGCGGGGGCGAGGCCGAATGCGGTCGTCTGGCAGTAGAACGGCCTGGCCTGCGGGCCGGAGAAGACGGGGCCGGTGGCCGGGTGGTTGGTCAAGGTCCGGGTGGTGGTGCGGCCGCGGGATTCGGCGGTGATGTGGTTGCGGCCGTCTCTGAGGCCGGTGACCAGGCCGAGCAGGGTTCCGTCGGGCCGGCGCTGGAAGCCGTCCGCCGTGCGCCCGTTCACCTTCACGCGCACCGGGTCCTTCTTGCCGGGTGTCGTGATCTGCAGCAGTGCGTCCCCGCCGGTGGAGGTGGAGCGGTCCGGGGTCGATGCGAGGGCGATTCGCGGTGGGGGCCGGTCCGCGCCTGCCGCCGTGCCTGCCGGTGTCAGGGCGGCGGCTGTCAGGGTGGCGCAGATGAAGGTCACGACGCGGCGCAGGCTGCTGCGCATACGTGGGGTCCTCTCGTCAGGGCGTGACAGGGGTGTTCTCGGGACGCGTTGCGACGGCGCGGTCCACGAGGGCTGGGTCCACGAGGCTGGGACCATGAGGGCTGGGGCCATGAGGGCTGGGGCCACGTGCAGGGCGCTGGTCGGTCAGTTGACCGAGCGGTCCTTGTCCTTCCAGTGCGGCTTGCGCAGCTCGCGCTTGAGGATCTTGCCCGCGGGGGAGAGGGGGAGTTCGGCGACGAACTCGGCGGTGCGCGGGGCCTTGTAGCCGGCGACCAGCGTCTTGCAGTGCGTGCGCAGGTCGTCGGCGGTCGTCGTGACGCCGGGCTTGAGCACGACGACGGCGTGGACCCGCTCGCCGTAGGAGTCGTCGGGGACGCCGATGACGGCGCAGGTGGCGACGGCGGGGTGCTGGGCCAGGGCGTTCTCGACCTCGGCCGAGTACACGTTCTCACCGCCGGTGACGATCATGTCCTTGAGGCGGTCGACGATGTAGAGGTAGCCGTCGTCGTCCATGTACGCGCCGTCCCCGGTACGGAACCAGCCGTCCTGCAAGACCGCCGCGGTCTCCTGCGGCCGGCCCCAGTAGCCGCTCATGACGTGGCCGCCGCTGATGGCGACCTCGCCCACCTGACCGCGCGGCATTTCCTCTCCGTCGAGGCCGACGACCTTGACTTCGCAGTGCGGCGCGGCGCGGCCCGCGGAGCGCAGCCGGTGGCCGGAGCTGTGGTCGGCGTCGGTGAGCAGGGTGGCGACGGGGGCCACCTCCGTCATCCCGTACGCCTGTGTGAAGCGGGCCGAGGGGAAGGCGGCCATGGCGCGCTGGAGCAGGGCCTCAGGCATCGGGGAGGCGCCGTAGAGGAAGCTCTGGAAGCCGGACAGGTCGTGGGCCTCGCGGTCGGGATGGTCGACCAGCATCTGGATCATCACCGGTGGGAGCATGGCGGTGGTGACCTGGTGGTCCTCGATGGCCCGCATGGTGGCGACCGGTTCGTAGGAGGGGATGATGACGTGGGCGCCGCCGACGAGCATCTGCATGTTCCAGGCGGCCAGGGCCGCGAGGTGGAACAGGGGAGCGGCGTGCAGCATCCGGCCGCCGGGTACGGCGAGTTGGCTGCCGGCCTGGCTGCCGAGCGCGGAGACGATCATGTTGGCGTGGCTGAGCATGACGCCCTTGGGGAAGCCCGTGGTGCCGCCGGTGTAGAAGACCCCGGCGAGCGTGTCGCCGCCGTGCCGGCCGTCCGCTACCGGTTCGGCGTCGGCCAGCAGGTCCTCGTACGACGACAAGCCGTCGGCTGCGGGCTGCTCGCCGCAGTGCACCATGACGTCGAGGCCGTCGCGCAGCTGCTCCACGAGCGGGGCGAAGGCGTCGTCGACGAACAGGATGCGGGTGCCCGACTGCTCGAGGGAGTAGCGGATCTCCGGGGCTGCCCAGCGGATGTTGACCGGATTCACGACGGCGCCGATCCACCAGCTGGCCATCAGATATTCGAGGTAGCGGTCGGAGTTGAGGGCGAGCATGCCGATCCGGTCGCCCGGCCCGAGGCCGAGCCCGCGCAGCGCGCCGGCCAGGCGGGCGATGCGCCCGGCCGATTCGCGCACCGTGCGCGTACGGTCACCGAACACCGTGAACGGCGCGTCGGGGGACTGCTGCAGAGCACGTTGCAGGGCCTGGGTCAGGTACATGGCCGGCCCTCCTCGAGGGATCGGGCGATGAGCTCCTTCATGATCTCGTTCGCGCCGCCGTAGATCTTCTGGGCGCGGGCGTCCGCGTACATCCGGGCAATCGGGTATTCGC
Organism: Streptomyces sp. NPDC033180; assembly: GCF_055577645.1. NCBI lineage: Bacteria > Bacillati > Actinomycetota > Actinomycetes > Kitasatosporales > Streptomycetaceae > Streptomyces > Streptomyces sp. NPDC033180. The sequence continues at coordinate 176,709 of NZ_JBVIPU010000017.1, forward strand.
GCATGTAGCCGTAGCCTCCGAACAGTTGCAGACAGCGGTCGATCACCTGGCACTGGACGTCGGTGAGATACCACTTGGCCATCGACGCGGTGGTGGCGTCGAGTTCGCCGCGCAGATGGCGCTCCACGCACGAGTCGGCGAAGACCCGCCCGACCCGCGCGAGGGTGGCGCACTCGGCCAGTTCGAAACGGGTGTTCTGCAGCTTGATCAACGGCCCGCCGAAGGCACGCCGCTCCTTGACGTACGCGACGGTCTCGGCCACCGCACGCTCGGCGGCGACGACGGCCATCACGCCGATGATCAGGCGTTCCTGCGGCAGCTGCTGCATCAGCTGGGCAAGGCCGCGGCCCTCGACGCCCAGCAGGTTCGCCGCGGGCACCCGCACGTCGTCGAAGAACAGCTCCGAGGTGTCGGCGGCGTGCATGCCGAGCTTGTCGAGCACCCGGCCGCGCCGGATGCCGTCCGTCACGACGATCAGCGACAGCCCCTCACCGGTCTGGGCGGCCACGATGACCAGGTCGGCGGAGGCGCCGTTGGTGATGAACGTCTTCGACCCGGTGAGCACGTAGTCGTCGCCGTCGCGCACCGCCTTCGTACGGATGCCGCGCAGATCGGAGCCCGCGCCCGGCTCGGTCATCGCGACCGCGCCGACGAGTTCACCGGAGGCCAGGCCCGGCAGCCAGCGCAGCTTCTGCTCCTCGGTGCCGTACGCGAGGAGGTAGTGGGCGACGATGCCGCTGTGCACGAAGTTGCCCCAGCCGGTGTCACCCGCTCTGCCCTGCTCCTCGAAGACCGCCAGGTCCGCGTCGAAGCCGGCGCCGCCCCCGCCGTACTCCTCGGGGACCGAACAGCACAGCAGCCCCAACTCTCCGGCCCTGCGCCACACTTCACGGTCGACGAGCCGGTCGGGGTACGGCGTGACCTGGTCGGCCAGGAACTTGCGTGTGGTCTCGCGCAGCAGATCCAGCTCACTCATAGCCGCCCCCGCACACCAGGACCTGGCCGCTGACGTAGTCGGACTCCGGCAGGCACAGCAGATACACCGCGCCCGCCGCCTCCTCGGGCGTACCACCGCGGCCCAGCGGAATCATGCGGGCCATCGCGGCCAGCAGATCGGGGTTGACCCCCACCTTGATCTCCCTGCCCTCCACCTCGATCTCTCCCGCCCCGGAGGTCAGCCGGGTCTCGATCAGACCGAAGGCCACCGCGTTGACGTTGACCTGGTAGCGGCCCCACTCCTTGGACATGGTCTTGGTCAGCCCGACCACGCCCGCCTTGGCTGCGGAGTAGTTCACCTGCCCGGCGTTGCCGCCAAGGCCCGCGATCGAGGAGATGTTGACGACCTTGCGGTGATGGGCCACCGGATGCGCCTTCAGATACGGCTGAGCTGCCCGCAGCAGCCGGAACGGCGCCTTGAGATGCACGTCGAGGACGGCGTCCCACTGCTCGTCGGTCATCTTCTGTACGACGTTGTCCCAGGTGTATCCGGCATTGTTGACGATGATGTCCAAGCCGCCGAACGACTCGGTGCACACGTCCACGACGCGCTCGGCGAAGCCTTCCTCGCTCACGCTGCCCGGGCAGGCGACGGCCTGACCGCCGGCGGCCTTGATCTCGGCGACGGTCTCCTCCGCGGGCCCGGCGTCCAGGTCGTTGACGACGACGCGGGCGCCCTCCGCGGCCAGCTTCAGCGCGATCGAACGGCCGATGCCGCGGCCCGATCCGGTGACGATGGCGGCGCGGTCACTGAGCTTGCTCACAGTTCTCCTTCGATGATCGCGCTGCCGCGCAGGGTGACGGTGCCGTCCTCGAGGGACATCACGAGGTCCAGGTGGGTCAGGCCGTCCTCCACCTTGGTGATGCTCGCTTCGCACACCGGCTCGGCCAGGACGGGGGTGATGGAGGTGAAACGGACCTGGTAGGAGCGGAGGCGTTCCTGGGGGACCAGGTCGGTCAGCAGCCGCCCGAGGCAGGCCATGGAGAGCATGCCGTGGGCGAAGACGTCGTCGAAGCCGGCGTTCCTGGCGGCGTCGAGGTCGATGTGCAGGGGGTTGTGGTCCCCAGAGGCTCCCGCGTACAGGGCGAGCGTGGTCCGGCTGACCGGGGCCAGTTGGAGCTTCACGGGGTCACCACCGTCGTCGTGCTGAGGTCCGCGATCGGTGCGCCGTCCCGGGTGACCTTCGTGGTCCGTACGAGGAAGCGCAGTGCCTTCTTGGTGAAGTCGCCGGTGAGCTGGGAATTGAAGGTCAACTCGTCGCCTGCGTAGGCCAGGGCGTGATAGGTGAAGCTCTGTTCCCCGTGCAGCAGTTTGGCCAGGTCGACGCCGAGGTCCAGGAGGTAGCCGAAGGGGTCGTCGGCCTGCTTCATCTCCTGGCAGAACAGGTAGGTGGGCGGCACCGGCAGGTCCCGGTGGCCTGCTTTCCTGGCGGCCGCGACATCGGTGTAGACGGGATCGTGCTGTCCGGTCGCCTGGGCGAAGAACCGCAGGTCACTTCGGTGGATCATGAAACCTTCCCGGGCGTTTCGTAGAGGGTGACGACGCAGGCGCCGCCCAGACCGATGTTGTGCTGCAGCGCGAGACGCGCCCCGTCCACCTGGCGTGCGGCGGCCTGTCCGCGCAACTGCCAGACGAGCTCGGCACATTGGGCGAGTCCGGTGGCGCCCAGGGGGTGCCCCTTGGAGAGCAGGCCGCCGCTGGGGTTGGTGACGACACGGCCGCCGTAGGTGTTGTCGCCGTCGAGTACGAACTTCTCGGCCGTGCCCTCGGGCGTCAGGCCGAGCGCCTCGTAGGTGATCAACTCGTTGGCGGTGAAGCAGTCGTGCAGTTCGACCACGGGGATGTCGAGGGGGTCCACGCCGGATGCCTCGTAGACGGCTTCGGCAGCGTTCTTCGACATGTCGTAACCGACGACTTTCATCATGTCGCCGCCGTCGAACGCGCCGGGCGTATCGGTGGTCATCGCCTGGGCCTTGATCGCCACCTCCGCGCTCAGCCCGTGCCGGCGCGCGAAGTCATCGCTGCACAGCACCGCTGCCGCGGCGCCGCAGGTGGGCGGGCAGCACTGGAGCCGGGTCAGCGGCCCGTAGATGTGCGGCGAGGCCAACACCTCGTCCAGCGAGACCTGTGCGCGGAAGACGGCGTACGGGTTGTGCGCCGCGTGCTTGCGGGCCTTGACCGAGATCCGGGCGAAGGTCTCGGGTCGGGTGCCGTACCGCTCGGCGTAGGCGCGGCCGGCACCGCCGAAGAACTGGGCGGCGAAGGGCGCCTGTTCGTCCGTCCCCTGTATGCCGGTCATGGCGCTGGTACCGCGGGCCAGCGGCGCGGTCCGGTCGTCCCAGAAGTTCTTCAGCGCACCCTTTTGCATCTGCTCGAAGCCGACAGCAAGGACGCAGTCGGCCGCCCCGCTCTCGACGGCCTGCCGGGCGAGCCACAGCGCGCTCGATCCGGTGGAGCAGTTGTTGTTGACGTTGAGGATGGGGATCCCGGTCAGCCCGACGCCGTACAGGGCTGCCTGACCGCAGGTCGAGTCGCCGTACACGTAGCCGGCATAGGCCTGTTGGACCTGTTCGTATCCGATCCCGGCGTCGCTGAGGGCGGCCCTCGCGGCCCGCTCGCCCATCACGTCATAGGAGTCGCTCGCGCCCGGTTTGGCGAAGGGCACCATCCCTACGCCGAGCACCCGCACACTCATACCTGCTCCCTCCATTGGCTAACGAGGATTAACTTAGAGATGCGGATCGAGGGGTGCAAGAGGTGTACGCCGACGAGTTTCTGCTGTGTGTCGGCTTCGTGTCGGAGCGTGGATGGCCTTGACGGGGGAGGTGGGAACGTCCCGGAGTCTCCATGGCTATTGCATCTTCACTTGTGAAAGTGACGAGCGACGCAGGCAGGCGCCCTGCAGCCTCTAAGTGAACCTGCGCTAGCCTGATCCCCATGACCAGTCGACCTGCCAGACGCCCGCGTGACCGCAGGGAGACGATCATCAAGAAAGCCGCCGAGCTCTTTCACGAGAAGGGCTTCCACGGCGTCTCCCTGTCGGAGATCGCCACCGCGGTCGGCATCTCGGCGCCCGCCCTGTACCGGCACTTCACCGGAAAGCCCGATCTCCTCGCCCACGTACTGTCGGACACCTACGACCGCTTCGAGCACGTGGTCAACGCCGCCGACAGCGCGGAGGACGCGATGCGCGGCCTGGTCGACATCGCATCGGAGCGCAGGGAACTGGCCGTGCTGTGGCAGCGGGAGGCTCGACATCTCCCCGAGGACCGCCAGGGTGAGGCCCGGCAGCAGATGCGCGACCTGGGCGACGCCATCGCCCTCCTGCTCCGCCGCGACCGGCCGGAACTCTCCGAAGCGGCCGCCGACATGCTGACCTGGGCCGCGCTCAGCGTGGCCGTCAGCCCCGGCCATCACCGCGTGCCCTGCTCCGCCGGCCGGCTCCGCGAGCGGATCGCGGAGCTGTCCATCACGCTGCTTCGCAAGGGCGTCACGTACGACGACGCGCCCGCCGCTCCGATGCCCGCCACGGGCGGAGGCCTCGCTCTGGCCTCACGCAGGGAGACCCTGGTCGGGGCGGCCACCAAGCTGTTCAGCAGCCGAGGCTTCCTCCAAGTCAGCCTCAATGACATCGGCGCGGCCGCGGGCATCGCGGGGCCCAGCGTCTACAAGCACTTCTCCAGCAAGGGCGAGATCCTCTTCGAGATGCTCAACCGGGGCGCGGCGGTGCTGCAGCTCGAAGTAACCAGAGCGATGTCCACCGCACACACACCGCACGAGGCACTCGACGCACTGACGCGCGGCTACGTGGAGATGTGCGCCGACCACACCGACCTGATCGCCGCCCTGGTCACCGAGGTGCACCACCTGCCCGACGACCAGCGCCACACCATCCGCCGCATCCAGCACGACTTCGTGGCCGAGTGGGTCGAACTCGTCTGTCGAGTCCGACCCGAACTGGGCCAGACACAAGCCCAGTTGGTCGTGCACGGCGTGCTCGGCCTGATCAACGACGTACTCAGAATCCCCCGCTTCCGCACCCGCCCACGCCTCACGGAAGAACTGGTCGGCCTGTCCGGCTTGCTCCTGAACGGGCGCTGACGTGGGTGCCCGAGCCCAGTTGTCGACGCGCTCGGCGCAATCCGCTTGGACTGCCTGCGCACTGCACTTCAGGCTGTGAACGAGGGCGATGGCACCGGCCTGCCGCGGCTCTCCGGTACAGCCTAGAATCCGGATGACAGCAACATCGCGGTCCGGGCCAACACCGTCTCGAGCTGAAGGCGCCGACCCCATCTTGGTCGTCGGCGCCTACCGTGACCCGGCCACCCCGCACGCATGTGCGAAAGCACTGGCCGGCCAGCTGGACTCGGGGGTCCTGCTCACCCACGACGGAGATGCACAGAACGATAGCGCTGCGGCTGATGAATCATGGCGGGTGGTGTTCCGTGCGTCCCCAAACCGCGCACTGCCCGAAACACAGTCGGACGGGCCGCGACAGCCCAGAAAGCACTCAGGCTGATTGTTCGCCCTGAGCGGCCGGAGAACGGTTCGCCGCGGCCTCATGTACGCGGCCCCACTCATCAACCGTGACAGTCAGCCGTTCCCGGATGGAGGTCGCCATGGGCGCACTGAAGCCACCAAGCGTGAGTACAGCCAGGACGGCTGACATCGCATGCAGAAGACGATTCCCATGCCGCTTCTTGACCAGCACCATCCTCAGCGGGCTGCGGGACTCCACCCGCCACCCCTCAGTGGCGCGCGCCCGCACCGCCTCCTCCAGCAGCGCCGTACGTCGCGGCTCGTCCAGCACCTCGCCGTCATGTGTCGCAGGCCTCAACCTGTCCGGGTCCATCCACCCATCCTGCGCTGACCAGCCCGCCACTGCACCCTGAAACCGCCGTGCTTCCGGTTCGGTGAGGTGGTAGCTGTTCTCGTGAACGGTGAGACAGCGATACGCGTGGTGCGCACATGACGTCAGAGTGACGTGGGTGGCGTCCAGTCATGTTGACCGGAACGTACTGTCGGCGGATTTCACGGCCCTGGCCGGCCACGGCGGGGTTGTCGGGCGCGGAGTTTCCACTCGCGCAAAGGTCCTGGGAGTGTTGTCCGGGTGTGGCGGGGGCCCCATCTGATGATGGGGCCATGGTCGAGCACCACCTGCAGTGGCATCGGCGCCGCTACGCCGTAGCCGCGTGTGTTCTGTTCGCGGCTGGATGCGCCGACGCCGAGGGACTGCGGAGCGACGGTGACGCCGGCACAGTTCAGGCGCCCTTGTCGCTGTGGCCGAAGACGCGTCCTTCGCCGCCCCGGACCGGTGAAGACCCTGGGCTGCCCGCCCAGGTCCCGGGAACGGCTGTGGTGCGTTCCAGAAGCATGCGCGATGTCGACGCAGTGGACGTGGTGAAGGCCGACCTGGCCGCCGCAGGCAGGGCCGACAGGGGAGCGGGGACGTTGGTGGACCCCCGGGCTGTGGACCTTCTACGGGCCTGCACCGGTGCTGCATGCCAGGTGCGTCCTGCGGTGTACCGGGACTTGACCCAGGACGGAGAACCCGAGTTGATCACCGCGGTCGACATCGACGGGAGGGTGAGCGAACTGCGCGTGTATACGGCCATGCACGGGGCGGTTACCCGGGTCCTCTCGCGCCGGGGGGCCTTGCAGGCTGTGGAGGTTGCGGCTGGGCATCTGACCGTGAGGGAGCCGACGTCGAACCCCCTGTACGTGAGTGTCTCCACCTACAAGTGGGACAAGGACATGATGCGGCTGAACGGCCTGGCGCTGGACCAGTGCCCTGCCGGAAATGCTGCGGAGTCGCCCTGCACGGACAGTGACGCATGACGGCGGGAGCACGCGCGGCATTTCGGCAACTGCGCCCTGCATGGGCATCGAGCCTGCGCTGGAAGGTCGCTCTTACCGTCACGGCCGCCAGTTGCACGGTCGCGGTCGTGCTCGGGGTATTGGTCCACAACGTCGTTGCCCGCCAGACCGTCGAGCGGGAACGCACCGACGCCGTCTATGACTTGGAGGAGGCCGTCGGGTACTACTCCTATGGCATGACCGCACAGAGCACTCGATGGGCGCTCGATCCACCGGGTCTCCCAAGAGAACTACGGGAGCTGACGCGACGGGGCATGCAGGGCAGCATGGTCGGCAGCCGTGATGGCCAGCCGGTGATGTGGGCCGCCACCCCGACAGAGGGGCAGATCCTGGCCGTGTGGTCCCCATACGGGAAGACCCGCAGCCACCTCGAGCAGATGGACGCCGCCATCCTCGCATCTGCTGTGGCGGCGGCTGTGGTGGTCACCCTTGCCGGACTCGTGATCGCGGGACGCATCAGCCGTCGGCTGACCGGGACGGCAGCTGTTGCCCGCCGCATCACCGAGGGGGACCTTGACGCGCGGGTTGGCATGTCGGTGAGCAGTAGGCCGGGCGCAGACCGGGATGAAGTCCGCGCGGTAGCCGAAGCACTGGACTCGATGGCCGGGGCGTTGCACGACCGCCTGGAAACGGAGAAGCGTTTCACCGCGGATGTCGCCCATGACCTGCGCACGCCGCTGGCCGGGCTGCTGGCCGCCGCTGGGGTGCTGCCCGAGGGGCGTCCCAAGGAGATGATCACCGATCGGATCAAGGCCCTTCACCTGCTGACCGAGGACCTCCTGGAAGTCTCCCGGCTGGACACGGGCACGGAACAGGCCGACCTCGAGACCCATGATCTCGCGCCGTTGGTGCGGCGTGCGGTAGGGGCCACCGGCCTTCCGGTGGAGGTGCGCATCGTTCGCGACGCTCACGTACTCACCGACCGGCGGCGTCTGGACCGGGTCCTGACCAATCTGATCACCAATGCCGACAAACACGGGCGGCCTCCCACCGTCGTCACAGTCGACGGATCCACTGTGGAAGTACGCGACCACGGACCGGGCTTCCCGCAGGACATCCTCGACCACGGACCACAGCGCTTTCGTACCGGCGATCCCGGCAGAGGGCGGGGCCACGGCCTCGGTCTGACCATCGTCACGGGCCAGGCAGCCGTCATCGGCGCCGGGCTGCACTTCGCCAACGCCCCTGACGGAGGCGCCCGCACCGTCTTGTCCCTCCCGGCGGTCGAGGACGACACCACCCTGCCGCCCACCCGGTCGGGTCAGGGAGCTTGATCGTGCCACCGTCTGCCAGGAGCTTCGTAGCACGGGATTGTCCAACTCGTGACCGGCCCCGTGAGGTCCGGGCGCTGCTTCTGCCGCCGCCCGGGTGAGCGCCAGCCGAGGCCGTGTCGCGTCAGCTGCAGATGACGGCGGCAGGAGATGATCTTGGCTGACACCCAGCAAGGTGGAGGCGCAACATCTTGGTCATCACGGTCGTGGCCGCAGCCCTGGCTCTGATCGCAGGGCTGGTGGGCCACCGTTTCCTGCGTGGCCGACTGGAGGCCGAGGAGACACCTGCTCTCACCATCCGCGACTTCGTGCTGCCGCTGCAGACCCTCACCGTTTTTGTCCTCGCCTTCGTCCTGGTCACGGCTTCGGGATCGAACGGCAAGGCGGACGAAGCGGTGCGCAAGGAGGCGGGCGTCGTGGACCACATGTTCGAGGTCGCCGACTACGCGCCAGCGGCTCAACGTCAGCGCCTGCAGGCCGATGTCGTCTGCTACGTGCGTGCGGTGCGCGCCCAGGAGTGGCCCGCCATGGCGCACGGTCAGGCCTCGGAGGCACCCAACAGATGGAGTACCGACTTCCGTACCGCTCTGCGGCAGATGGGTGACGACGCTTCTGCGTTCGGCATGCTCGTCTCCGCCGACAAGGAGCGCTCCGAAGCACGCCAGACACGCATCGCCGAGTCCACGCCCGCCATTCCCAGCGCCGTGTACTGGCTCATGCTCGCCGCCCTCGCCTTCCTGGTCATCACCCTCGCTCTGTGCCTGCCACGTCAGAACGCCGCCCTTGTCACCACCGGTCTTGTCATCCTGACCGTGCTGCTGACCTCCGTACTCCTCGTCATCCGTGATGTCGAGCGGCCCTTCAGCGGCGTCATCAAGGTCACGCCGGTCGCCATGACGACGGTCGAGAACGACATCAGTGAGGATTTCAACACCGCCTACGGCGACGGTCGGCTTCCTTGTGACCGTGCAGGCAAGCCACGCAATGCCACCTGACCGGGGCAGCCGGCAGCGCGGGTCTGTGCCGCCGCGGCAAACGCGTGTTGCGCTGATAGGCCACTGCGGTCATGCCAGGCGATGCCACGCCTGCAGTTCACCGGTGGGTGGCCGGCCAGCCAGCGGTCAGGCCGGAACCGATACCGACTCGCGAAGGAACAGGAGACGGTGGTGACGGAATCTGTCGTGGACGTCGCCGTGGTGGGCAACGGCGTGCTGGGGCTGTCCATCGCGGTCGAAGTAGCCCGTAGGGCACCTCAGTTGAGGATCGCGGTCATCGGACCACCAGGGCGTGAGGGAGCGGCGACCGTCGCGGCCGGCGCCATGAACAACTGCTTCGGTGAGGTCACCACCAACACCGACCAGCACCCGGCCTCCCGGGCCAAATTCGCGATCGCCCGCCAGGCCCTTGCGGACTGGCCCGCCTGGCGCGACATGCTCACCGACACCTCGGCATCCGAGACCGCCGCCGCTCTGACCGCCTCCGTCACCGACGGCACGTTCATCATCCTCAGTAGCGCCTCGGGCCGCATCGCCGAGGAGAACTTCGAGGCGATCCGCCGTGCGCTCGCCCAGCACCACCAGGCGCACCAGGACGTCGACCCCAGCACGATCGAGGGCCTGAACCCGCAACGACATCTCCGTCCCCTGCGGGCTCTGTATCTGCCGGACGAGGGCGCGGTGGATGCGCGCTGCGTTCTGGCCGCGCTCGAGGAGTCCGCCAAGGCCCGGGGCATTCAGATGGTTCCCGCGACTGCCCGCTCCATCGCCGTTCGCTCCGGCAGCGTCCGTGGGGTGCATCTGACCGTGGGCGACACACTCGCCGCCGGCACCGTTGTGGTGGCGGCGGGCAGCATGAGCCTGACCCTTCTTGACGACGTACTGCCTCCCGGCGCCGTGCCGCCGATGTTCCACGGAACGGGCCTGGCCGCCATCACCCGGCGACCGCAGACCGGCGGGGCGCCGGAAACGATCCGCACCCCCAACCGGGCCGCCTCGTGCGGTATGCACGTGGTGCCGCTGGCCGGCCCGCACCGCCAGTACGTCGGTGCCACCAGCGTGATCAGCGCCCACCCTCCGACCGGTCCGGAACTCGGCACCACCGCCGATCTGTTGCAGGCCGTCAGCACCCAGATCGACCAGGACATCTTCTCCGCGCAGGTCGAGCAGTGGCTGTGCGGGCGCCGCCCCATCCCCCTGGACTGCTTCCCCCTGATCGGACCGGTCCCCTCCCTCCCCGGCTTGATCCTGGCCACCGGCACCTACCGCGACGGATTCCACTCCTCACCCGTCATCGCCCGCCACCTCGCCGACACCATCCTGGGTTCGCACCCCGACGGCTGTGCGGCGGACTTCGCGTGCCTGGCACCCGAACGCCCGCCCATCTGGACCACGACGCCGCAGCAAGCCGTCACCGAAACCGTCCGCCACTACCTCGACGCCCTTGACGAACACGGCCTGCGCATCCCACCCCTGCTCACCGACGGTCCGCTGTCCGACGCTCTGCGCCGACGCATCCAGCAGGTGTACGACCAACTGCCGCAACCCACCGCGCTGCCACCCGAAATCGCCCTGTCCGAATTCGTCCTGCCCTCACGAGACGCCGCCACCGGCCCCGGCCAGCTCACACGGCTGAACGACTATCTCAATGCCGCCCACCGCCACCACAACCTGAGCGAATCGTGACCCGGACCGGCTAGCCCCTATGCCTCAATATGCGGCTGGAGCGGTGTTGCCTCGTCACTGGTGTGCGGCGGGGGCTCAGGGGTTGTACGGTGGACCGGTTCCTGTGCCGAGTTTTCGGTGGCAGCGACCGGACTTCCTGTTCCTTCTGTGTCGATCTTGAGGTGACGTCTTATCAACCAGGCCATGTAGTCGTCCGTGTTCCCCGCGTGCTGTTGTGTCGCACGTGTCCGGGGGCGGACGTCGCGCTGGCCTGAGTTGCGTCACCCTTCCCCGCAGTTTCTTTCCCGGGTGCAGCTCTGCCGTCTGCCCCGGGCTCTGGTGTTTTCCGGCCCCGGTGCGGCTGTCGGCAGGGCTCCCCGATTCCTTTGGATCAGGAGTTTTCCCGTCGTGTCTTCCTCCGCGCTCGGCAACGAGCCGCAGCACACCACCCAGACCCCAACCCACCCAGCACCTCGCCGCCCCGAAATGGCCCTGGCGGCCTGGATCGCCCTCTTGGTGCTGCTGACCGCCGAGCTGATGAACATGCTCGACCAGTCGGTCGTCCTGACCGCCCTGCCCGCGATCCAGGAGTCGACCGGCGCCGGGCCGGTCGCGGTGCAGTGGCTGACCACCGCCTATTCCCTGCCCGTCGCCGTCGGGCTGATCACCGGCGGACGGCTCGGTGACATCTACGGCCGCCGCAGGATCCTGCTCATCGGCACCGTGGTGTTCACCGCCGCCTCGCTGCTGTGCGGTCTGGCCACCGGCCAGGGCGTGCTGATCGGCGCCCGCCTGCTCCAGGGCGTCGGCGTGGCCGTGATGATCCCGCAGGTCCTGGCGACCATGCACGTCACCTTCGAAGGCCAGAACCGCAGCAAGGCTTTCGGCCTGTACGGGGCCGTCCTGGCCATCGCCAACGTCATGGGCCCGGTCCTGGGCGGCGTACTCACCCAAGCCGACCTGTTCGGGCTGTCCTGGCGGCCTATCTTCCTGGTCAATGTCCCCGTCGGGCTGGCCGTACTGCTCCTCGGACGCACATTCATCCCCGAATCGACCGTCCGCAAGGCCGACCGGCTCGACCTGGTCGGCATGCTGCTGTCCGGCCTGGCCATCGTCCTGATCCTCTTCCCGCTCACCGAGGGCCACGCCCACGGATGGCCACTGTGGTGCTTCGTCATGCTCGCCGCCGGCGCCCTTGTCCTCGGTGTCTTCCTGCGCCACCAGCGGCGCAGGCAGGGCAACGCCCCGCTGGTGCCCCTGGCCCTCTTCCGGGTCAGGCAGTTCTCCGGGGGCATGGCCGCGGACCTGCTGCACGGCCTGCTGTGCGGCCTGTTCTTCATGACCTGGACGCTGTACCTGCAGCGCGGTCTGGGTATGAGCCCGCTCCACGCGGCCCTGGCCTTCGTGCTGCTCTCCGTGGGAGAACTGGGCGGCGCGACGGTCGCAGCGAAGACCGCCGGACGTTTCGCCCGCCGTCTGCCGCAGGCCGGAGCCCTCGTCGCGACCGCTGCGATGGTCACCTACGGGCTCCAGATCGGCAGCCACCAGGCCGACCTGTCCCTTCTGGCGATGACCGCTCCGGTGGTGCTGATCGGCTTCGGCCTGGGCATGGTCTCCGGCCCGCTCGCCGATTTGTCGCTGGCCAGGGTCCCGCACGAGGACGCCGGCTCGGCCTCGGGCTTGTTCAACACCGCCATTCACCTGGGCATCGCGCTGGGCACCGCGCTGACCGCCGTGGTGTTCTTCGCCATCACCGGCGGCTCTCCCGACGGCGCGGTCAACCGCGACGCGTTCGTCACCGTGCTGTGGTGGGTCGGCGGCCTCCTGGCCCTGATGTGGGCGCTGATGTTCTGCCTGCCCAAGCACACCAACAATCAGGCCCACTGATCCACCCCGCGGCCCGCCACCTTCCAAGATCCCCGACAGCGTCGGGGATCTTGGCCATGTGGGCGCTTCTCCGACTGGCCCTTGCTCGTCAGCGGACACTCAAAGTCCGATGGCACACGATCAAGGTTCGATGGCAAAGGGCACCTGGTGCTGCCGAACAGGGTCGGCGACGGTCCAAGGGGAGGGGAGACCATGACCGAGAGACCACTGGGCTGCTCGCAGCGGACGTGGCACAGACCATCATCAAGGTCAGGGGCTGGGAGAGGGCCCGTACGAAGTGGTTCGGCATGGACCGGGAGCGCATCGACTTCCTGCCGCTGCCATCTCCTGGTGGTGGGACCTGCTGGAGCCGTGGGGCCCCCGACATGCCAGTACCCCGTGCGTGATCAGCGGTCTGACCTGGTGTCCTCGACCTGCCCCCGGCAGGTGGTCCGGCGCTGCGGGGGCGGTCCCCTGTCTGTAAATATTTGGGGGCCAGCGGTCCGTCTATTGGCCTTTCGGTCAGCGTGCGTCTGACCTTTTTACTGACGCGGCGTGTCGTTCCAAAACCGTAGCGTTATGGGTGTCGGAGGAAAGGGACAAGGCCCTTCCTCACTTAGAAAGAGAGACTTCCCATGATGCGTCACTTGTACTCGCGCCGCACGATCCGTACCACCGCCATCACCCTCGGTGCTGCCGTCGCGCTCGGTGCGCCGGCCGCCGCCTATGCCGCCGCGCAGGACTCCGGCACGGAGCACCAGACGGCCGTCACCTCGGGTGCGCACGCCGGCAACCACAACATGGACGTCTTCTCCGTCGCCCAGCAGCGCAAGCTGGTCCAGACGCAGAAGCTCGCGGACGGCTCGGTCGGTAAGATTTACAAGGTCGGCGGGAAGTTCGAGGCCGACATCTTCTACCAGGGTAAGAAGATCGGCACGCTGAAGGCCGGAAAGACTGTCCTCAAGCACCACGGCGTCAACTACAGCTTCCATCCCTACAAGGGAAAGCTGTGGGCGGAAAAGGCCGGTAAGGCCAAGCCGAACAGCGACGAGCAGAAGAAGAGGGACGGGATTACCGACCCGATCCCGAACCCCACTCCGGATGACGGGATTACCGACCCGATCCCGAACCCCACTCCGGATGACGGGATTACCGACCCGATCCCCACTCCGGATGACGGGATTACCGACCCGATCCCCAACCCCACCCCCGATGACGGGATCACCGACCCGATCCCGAACCCCACCCCCGACGACGTCTCCGGGGCCGCCCCCGCGGGCCCGGCGGCCGCCCTGCCCAGCGCGCTGACAGCGAGCTCGCACACCGCCGCGCCGCACTCGGTGATCACCGTGGTGCAGCAGGGCAAGGCCGGCAAGAAGCTGGTCGCCGTCAAGGGCCTGGTCGACGGCTCGGTCGCCAAGGTCTACAAGACCGGCAAGACCTTCCGCGCGGAGATCACCTCCAAGGGCAAGTCCGTGGGTGTCATCAACGGCCGCGGCACGATCAAGTTCGGTGAGACCGGAGGTCTGGGCGTCGTGAACGTCACGATGACCTCCAACGGCAAGGTCACCTCCTGGCTCAGCAGCCCCAAGCCGAAGCCCGGTGCGGGACAGGACGAGCAGCAGAAGGACGACAAGAAGGACGAGCCGATCAAGCCGATCCCGGCCCCGGACGACGACATCGCCCCCACCCCGCTGCCGGAGGCAGGCGCTGCCGCTTAAGTGATACTCGTTCGAGTGGGAGAGACGCAGCACAGCGCGATGCCCTGCACAACGATGTGCAGGGCATCGCGCTGTGCCACCCGCCCCGCTACGACAGAGCACGCGGTGACCAGTGCGAAGGCTGCATTCCGTCCTTGCCCCCTACCCCGGCGGGGCGAGGCAGTGCCGGGGCAGGGGAAAGCGAGCCGTCGTCGCAAGTGCCGGTAGTCGTAGCCTTGTCTCCGTGCTTGCCAGGCCGTCGCCGTCGAAGACCTCGGCGGAAGCGGACGGCCGGGGAGCCGCGGACCAGCGGGATGGATTCCTGGCCGCTGCTGGCGCAGGTCAGCTAGGCCGCCGCATCGTGGAGCGAGAGCGAACTACTGCTGGACCAACGGTGACCAGCGCAACTCTGGCTAGGATGCGAGGAGTTGGAATGATCTGGGGGATGCGTGCTGCAACGAGTTCGCACTATGTGGCACGAAACGCCGCCGCTCACCAAGACGCTCTGCGAGGTTATGCCGCCGATGGGCGGCGTGATCATCGCTTAGGAGTCATTGGCGATCTCCGCGGATGGTGGAAAGGGCTGGGGTTCCTGACCAACCTCGTGTCATCCTTCGCGGGCCTGATGTTTGCCGTGCCGTTTGCGCTGGTGGCACTCAGTCGACTCGGAGAGGCTCATGCGCTGCTCGCGCTGCTCGCGCTGCTCGCCGAACAGCGAACCACAGCATGGCATTCTGAAAGAGTCCTTTCCGATTTCCATGCGAGTTGGTCACGGCTCGATGTGTCGTTACGGGGGATTGATTAGAAGGTGCTGACTGATACGCAACGGCCCGACGGTGTTGTGACGTTGGCGCGGTGCTGGTGATCAGCTGCGGTCTTCGGCGCTGTTGTCGATGATCGCTCGGAACAGCTCGCGAGCCCGCTCGAAGAACTGCTCGACCCTCCGTGATGTCCGGCTCGGCACCGTCAGCCAGCATCCGGGTCTGGAGCTGCTCGGAGCGCAGACCGCCATAGCGGGCCCGCACCTCAGCGGTCGCCGGCTGGACCGCGATGTGCAGGTGCTTGCGCGCGTCGCGGCCGTGCGACCACATGCAAATGCAGGTCTGCTCGGGCTGGCACAACGTCTCTACGACACGAGTGTTATCGCGCACGCGCAGCAAGGGGCCGAGTTCTCCCGCTGCCGTATGGTCGAGCTCCGCCATGGCCACGAGGTGCTCCCGCGGACTGACGATCAAGGTGCCGAGGCTCATCGGACCGACGACGTGGTTCACCACCAAGCACCGGTCTCATGCAGGACGCCCCCGGGTAACTCCCGGCGGCCCCGAGCCATTGCCCGAGAAATTCGGCGGCGCTTGTTCGTGGCGGCCACCGTAGTCATGGCGGGTGCATCCTTGAGCCCGGCCGTTGCATTCTGCGCCTCGGAGGTGCCTCCCGCTTCCCAGCACCAGGAAGATGACCAGGTGCATGACCCACGGCTACCTGGAGTTCGCTCTGTCGCCCCTTCGAAGAGGTTGACATCGGGAGGTGACGAGAATGGCTACGAATGGCTACGCGCTGATGTAACTCCCCTATGCACAGCACCCCTTGTCGCGTGCGGCTGGCGGTTTGCAGGATCAGGGAGGGCGGACGGGTCGCGCCGGGCGGGCCCTTCTGCTCCGCGTCTGCGGTAGGGGCAGCGGAAGGCGAGGAGGGTTACACAACTGGGAGTTTGGCGGGGGCGGCTATCGCAATCATGGGCGTGACCTCCAGGCTGAGCGGGTGCAAGGCCTGGCTGCGGTGCGGCATGACGAAGAGCCCCATGCTCTTGAGAACAGCCCTCTGCGGGACTCGTCGCACCCGGGCCCACGCGCGGTGTCTGTGTGGACCTGCGGTGTGAATGGTGTCCGGGTCGGTGTTTGCGCTGTTCAGGGCACGTGGATGCCCGCACGTGTGTGCCCGCAGCGCTGTTGCGCTGCGGGCTTGGTCCGATCGGCTGGGCCCACTGGAGGGGTTCCGCTGCGGACG
>NZ_JBVIPU010000018.1:0-50323 GCF_055577645.1 Streptomyces sp. NPDC033180
TTGCCCGGCGCGTCCTCGAACTCCGCCGTGAAGGATTCCGCGGTCTTGCCCGCCCAGGTGAGGATCGCGTCCTCGCCCGCCATCCCCTTGATGTCACGGAGGACCTTCGACACGTCGTCGGCGAAGTCATGCAGGTTCTTGGCAAGGTTCCGAACCCGGTCCGGATCTCCGGGTGTCGGGTCCTTGTCCAAGTCAAGGACATGCCAATCCGCCGGCCGATTGCCCCCCATGAATTGCCCCCCGCAACCTTTGTGCACCCTGCCTACTGGCCTAAGAGGTTACTGGTTGAGCTCAGAGTGAGGGAAGCGTCGGATGGGCGCCAGGGATGAGGGCGGAGTTCCGTTTCGGTTTTGTTTCGAAGGGCCCTCGGGGTGATCGGTGGGGAATCGGTGGCGGAGTGGGACTGTTCTCCTTGCTATGAGCGACGGGGTGGAGGTCGATGTGGACGCGAGCACAGAGGCGAGGGCGGGGGGTGCCGTACAGGGCGGAGTGGCTGCCGGATTTGAGCCGGTACGCGATGCTTTCATTCGCAACTTTGCTGAGCGAGGGGAAGCGGGCGCCGCCGTCACCGTCTTTCACGACGGTCGCAGGGTCGTGGATCTGTGGGGTGGCACGAAGGACGTCGACGGGGGCGGGGCCTGGGAGCACGGCACCGCCCAGATCGTCCGCTCGGCCACGAAGGGAGTGGCCGCCTCGGTCCTGCTCCTCCTCCACCAGCGCGGCGAGTTGGACCTTGACGCACCCGTGGGCTCCTACTGGCCGGAGTTCAAGACGGAGGGCAAGGAGCGGACACTGGTCCGGGACCTGCTGGCGCACCGAGCGGGCGTGCCCGCCCTCGACCGTCCGCTGACGCCCGCCGAGGCGGCGGACCCCGACGCCGCCGCGGCGGTGGTCGCGGCGCAGGCCCCGTTCTGGGAGCCGGGCAAAGACCACGGTTACCACGCGCAGACGTACAGCTGGCTCACCGGTGAGCTGGTGCGGCGCCTGACGGGCCGCTCCCTCGGGGAATTCGTGGCCGCGGAGATCGCCGGTCCGCTCGGCCTCGACCTGTGGATCGGACTCCCGGAGGAGGAGGCGGGGCGAGTGGGCCGCATCGGGCGCATCTCTCCCCCTGAGCCCCCGGGTGGCCTCAAGACCCGGCCCCGGCGGAACGTCGCCGAGGCGTACGCCGACCCCGACTCCCTCACCCAACGCGCCTTCGGGGCAATCACCCCGACGCCGGACGAGAACGACCCGGCGTACCGGGCGGCTGTCCTCCCCGCGTCCAACGGCATCGCGACGGCCTCGTCACTTGCGCGGTTCTACGCCTCGCTGATCGGTGAAGTGGACGGCGGCGCCCGGCTGTTCACCCGGGAGACGTTGTCCGCCGCCCGCACCGAAGCATCCTCGGGCCCCGACCGCGTCCTCGTAGTCCACACCCGCTTCGGCCTCGGCTACATGTTGCACGGCGGGTCGTCCCCGCTCCTGGGCCACGGCTCCTTCGGCCACCCCGGGCGCGGGGGTGCACTGGGCTTCGCGGATCCGGAGTCGGGGATCGGCTTCGGGTACGTAACCAACGGGATGAACAAGGGAGTTACGGCGGATTCGAGGGCGCAGGCGCTTGTGCGGGCGCTCAAGGGGCTGTCGCTGTGACGTTGCTGGAGCAGGGGGAGGCGTGTTCGGCGGTGTCACATCCGAGTGGGCCTGGCCGTCATCGAGGGAGCAGTGTCCTGTCGGCTGCGGCTGCACTTCGCCTAGTGGTCGGCTTCCGGGTATCGGTCGCGTAGGCGATCTGCCAGGTCCAGCTCGGCGCGGACCGTTTTGCCGATGGGCAGGCGGCCGAGTACCGCCCACCGGTCGGCAAGCGCCTCGACGAGGAGGAGGCCCCGGCCGCTCTCTGCCTGCGGGGGCAGGGTGCCGATTGCGCCGGGGCCCTCCGGGCGACGCTCGCCGCGCGCGTCCGACACGTCGATGCGGAGGGTGCGTGTGTCGAGGCTGAGCCGCAGCTCGAAGTCCCGTCCTGGAACTCGGCCGTGCGTCACGGCGTTGGCGGCGAGTTCGGCCACGAGCAGTGCAGCGGTGTCCGAGGCCTCGGAGTCGTACGGGATGTCCCAGGCGTTGAGCCGGTGCAGGGTGAGGTGGCGGGCGAGGCGGGCGCCTCGCGGCGTGGAGCTGAACCGCTGGCCGAACACACGCACGGTGACCGGCACTTGAGGAGCTGAAGTGGGCTTCATGGCCCCAAAGTGGCCGCCTGCGAGCTCTGCACGCCAGGTCAGCGACTAGCACTCTGCGTCAGAGTACTAGTACGGAGAGTGGACAGGGCTGGCAACTGACCGTAACCATGGGCGGGTTCGGAGTGTGACGCGGGGCGG
Source organism: Streptomyces sp. NPDC033180 (assembly GCF_055577645.1). Taxonomy (NCBI): domain Bacteria; kingdom Bacillati; phylum Actinomycetota; class Actinomycetes; order Kitasatosporales; family Streptomycetaceae; genus Streptomyces; species Streptomyces sp. NPDC033180. The sequence continues at coordinate 2,352 of NZ_JBVIPU010000018.1, forward strand.
GCGTACGGGAGGTGTCCTCGTATGACGGACGGTGCGGGCGGGTCGCCGGGCTGCAGTGAGCCGGAGGTGTCGGACAGTCTGCGGACGTTCGGCGAGGTCTTCAAGGCCTTCCGGAGGAGGGCGGGCCTGACCCAGGAGGAGTTCGCCGAGCTGGTGCCGTACTCGGTCCAGACGGTCGCCAAGATCGAGCAGGGCCGCCGCTTTCCTCAGTCGGACTTCGTTGAGCGGGCGGAGGAGGCCCTGGATGCGTTTGGCGCGCTGCGGGGTGCGGCGCGGCATCTTTCGCGGCAGCCGGGGTTGGCCAGTTGGTTTCGGCAGTGGGCTCGGCTGGAGGCGAAGGCGGTGAGTCTGTGCACGTACGAGTGCCGCCTGATCCCGGGGCTATTGCAGACGGAAGCATACGCGCGCACGCTGTTCGTGGACCAACTGCCACCGCTGGGCGACGACCAGATCGAGGATCAGTGGGTGGCCAGGGCGGAACGGCAACGGCTCTTGAGGGAGCGGCCGAACACAGCGTTCAGCTTCATCCTGGAGGAGCACCTATTGCTACGACGGACGGGCGGGGCGGAGGTCACGCGGGAATTGATCGACCATGTTCTGGAGCTGGCGAAGCTGCGGAACGTAGAGGTGCAGGTGATGCCACAAGTTCAAGAGCATCACGCTGGCCTGCACGGTCCCATGCAGCTCCTGGAGACTCCGGAAAACAAGTGGTTCGGCTACCTTGAGGGGCAGGAGACCGGTCAGTTCGTCCCGAGCCCCAACGCAGTCAGCACACTCCAGATGCGGTATGCCAGGATGCGCTCACAGGCCCACTCCTTGGGTGACTCCCGGGCCTTGTTGCAGCGATTGCGAGGAGCGGTATGAGTGCCACTGGGCTGAAGTGGTTCAAGAGCAGTTACAGCAGCAGCGGTTCCGGCGACTGCGTCGAGGTGGCTCTCTCCTGGCGCAAGTCCAGCTACAGCAGCGGCAGTGAGGGCGACTGCGTCGAGGTTGCCGCGTGCCCCGAGACAGTGCACGTGCGGGACTCCAAGGCGCAGGACGGGCCTCAACTCGCCGTCGCCGCCGGAACGTGGCGGAGCTTCCTGTCGTACGCGACGGCAGAGCTGTAGCTATGAACACGTCCGAGCTGGCCTGGTTCAAGAGCAGTTACAGCGGCTCGCAGGGTGATGACTGCGTCGAGGTGGCCCTCTCCTGGCGTAAGTCCAGCTACAGCAGCGGCAGCCAGGGCGACTGCGTAGAGGTCGCCAAACGTCCCGACACAGTGCACGTGCGGGACTCCAAAGTGCAGCACGGACCTCAACTCGCCCTCACCACCGGGACTTGGCGGAGCTTCCTCTCGTACGCGGCGCAGGGCTGAGGCCGCCTCACCCACTCTCACCCCGCGTGCAGCATCAGCCCAATCCCCGCCACCATCAGACCCGCAGCCACCAGCCTCGGCGCCCCGAACTTCTCCTTGAAGAACACCGCACCGATTCCCGCGCCGACGATGATCGAGGACTCCCGGAGTGCCGAGATGGGGGCCAGCTCCGCCTTCGTCTGGGCCCACAGGACCAGGCCGTACGCCGCCACGGAGAGGGCCGCCCCCAGCAGGCCCACCGTCGCGAACGGGCGCAATCTGCCCACCAGTTCGCCGCGCCAGCGGTACGCCGCGTACAGCGGGATGGCCAGGCCCTCCAGGATCATCAGCCAGGCGATGTAGCCCATCGAGGAGCCGGAGGCGCGGACGCCGAGGCCGTCCACCACCGTGTACGCCGCGATCGAGACGCCCGTGGCGAGCGCCGCGCCTATCGCCGCCCAGTCGGGGCGTCGGCCTGATCCTCGTATGCCCCAGAGCGCCAACCCCGTCAGGCCTGCGCACGACACCGCGACGCCTGCCGCCTGCCAGCCGTCGGGCACTTCGCCCGCGAAGACCGCGGCGAGCACCGTCACCACCAGCGGTGCCGTGCCGCGCGCGATCGGGTACGCCTGGCCGAAGTCGCCGAGCTTGAACGACTTCATGAGCAGGGCGTAGTAGCCGACGTGGATGAGTGCGGAGATCGCCAGGTACGGCCATGCCCCGGCCGCCGGTATCGCCGCGAAGGGGGCTATGAGCAGCCCGATCAGCAGCCCGCCACCGGAGATGAGCGTGAAGCCGACCAGCTTGTCCGTGATGTGGTGCGCGATCGCGTTCCAGCTCGCGTGCGTCACGGCGGCCAGCAGTACCGCCGACGCGACAAGCGGCGTCACTTGGCGAGCTCGCGCACGTCCACCAGGGTGCCGTTCGCGTGGTTGATCAGGTCCTTGGGCGTCATGGGGAAGACCGCGTACGGGGTGCCCGCCGCCGCCCACACCACCTCGTGGTCGAGGAGGGAGCGGTCCGCCAGGACCCGGGTCTTCGTCGCGTGGCCGAAGGGCGGTACGCCGCCGATCGCGTAACCCGTGGTCTCCCGGACGACGTCCGCCTTCGCGCGCGTCACCTTCGCCGCGCACAGCTCCCACCGCACGAGCTCCAGGTCGACCCGTGAGGCGCCGTCCATCAGGACCAGGACCGGGACGCCGTCCGCCGCGAAGATCAGTGACTTGCAGATCTGGCTCAGCTCACAGCCGATGGCCGCGGCGGCCTCCTGGGCGGTCCGTGTCGCCTCCGGGAAGCGGCGGACCTCGCTGACCAGGTCAGCGAGGCCCAGTTCGGTCAGGGCCGCGGCGAAACGGGGGTGGGCGGGGGAATCTGTAGCGCTCATGCCCGGCACGCTAGCGGTCCGTGTACCGGGCACGCGACCGTGTATCCGTATAGCGGACGGGCGGGCCCCCGGACATGACCGGCTACTTGTCCGCCAGGAACATCGCCCGCACCAGCGGCCCCGCCGAGTCCCCGCCGTGGCCGCCCTCCTGCACCACCGCTCCCGCCGCCAGATCACCGCGGTACGCCGTGAACCAGCCGTTGGGCTTCTTCTGGCCGTCGACCTCCGCGGAGCCCGTCTTCGCGCCCATGTCGGAGCCGAGGCCCGACATCGGCTTCACGGCCGTTCCCGCCACCGCCGTGTAGTGCATCAGGTCACGCAGGGCCGAAGCCGTCGCGCCCGACATCTTGCGGGGCGCCGTCGCGAGCGTGCGCTTGTCGAGGTCCGGGGAGACCAGATACGGCTGCTTGAACGTGCCCGACTTCACCGTCGACGCCACCGACGCCATGTTCAGCGGGCTCATGCGGACCCCGCCCTGGCCGATCAGAGAGGCGCCCATCTGCGCGTCGCTCTGGACGGGGATCGCGCCGTCGAAGGACGGGACACCGATCGACCAGTTGTCGCGGCCGAGGCCGAAGACCTCCTGCGCCTGCTTGGTCAGGGAGTCGTCCTGAAGCTTCTTGGCCTGGCTGATGAAGGCCGTGTTGCAGGAGCGGGCGAAGCTCGCGCGGAACGTGCCGTCCTTGATCTCGAACTTGTCGTCGTTCTGGAACTTCCAGCCGCCGTACGTCACGTACTTCGGGCAGGGGTGCTTCTTGTCCACTCCCGCGAGCTTCTTCTCCAGGAGCAACGACGACGTGACGACCTTCATCGTCGAACCGGGGGCCAGCGAGCCCTGGAACGCGATGTTGAAGCCGGTCGGGTTCGAGTTGGCCGCCGCCAGGATCTCGCCCGTGCTCGGCTTCACCAGGACGACCGAAGCCTGCTTGCGCTTGGCGGTCTCCTTCTCCGCCGTCGCCTGGAGCGAGGCGTCGAAGGTGGTCTTCAGGGTGCCGGGAGTGCCGGGGGAGAGCGTGAGCAGCGTCTTGTCGGGCGTCGCCTTCGCGTCGTCCTTCGGCGTCGCCGACTTCTCGGCGTCCTTCGCGCTGTCCTTGCGTACGACGCGCAGCTCCACGCCCGCCTTGCCGCCCGCCTTGTCGCCGTACTTCTCGCGCAGGCTGTCCAACACCGTGCCCAGCGAGGGGTACTTCGCCGCTGTCAGTTCGCCGCCGTCCCGGTCCACCGCCTTGATCGGCGGATCCCCGGCCTCACCGGTGACCAGGCGGTCGCCGTCCTTCAGGTCCGGGTGGACGACCGAGGGCTGCCAGCCGACGAGCGTCTTGCCGTCGTGCTTCCTTCGCACCACGGTGAGCTCGGATTCGTACGCGAAGGGCTTGCTCTTTCCCTCGTACGAGACCGTGGACGTGACCGAGAACGGCACCTGCGCGCCCGCCCGCTTGCCCGGCGCCAGCTTCACCTGCGTGAGGTGGGAGTCCTTGGCGTACGCGGTGAGGGCGGTCTTCGCCGCCGAGCTGTCGTCCGTGAGCGCCGCGGCCTTGGCCACGTCGCCCTTCTCCCAGGCGGCGAGGAAGTCCTGCGTGGTGGCACGGACCTCGGCGGCCGTCGGCGGGCCGGCGGCCACCGGCTTCTCGTCGACCGTCGGTCCACCGTCGTCGGACGAGCCGCCCATCAGGCTGTACGCGGCGATGCCCACGCCGCACACCACCACGGCGGCAGCGCCGCCGAGCACACCGGGGTGCACCTTGGCGCTCTTCGCGCCCGGAGCACCCGGGGTGCCTGAGGCCCCCGGAGCACCCGGGATGCCTGAAGCCCCCGGAGCACCCGAAGTGCCCGGTCTGCCCGTGATGTTCTTGATGCCCTTGCGCTCGCTGACGCGCCCTCGCTTGCCCACTGACCCTCCGCAGATCCCAGACCACAGAGCCCCCAAGCCCTGCACCGGAAGGCCCAACACTAGGGGGCTTTCATGAAGCCCCCGACCAATCACCTCAACTGCCTGCGGCAAGCACCGCCGCCACGATAGGGCCGGCCGTATCCCCTCCGTGCCCGCCCTCCTGGGCCACCGCCGCGACCGCCACGTCTCCGCGGTATCCGGTGAACCAGCTGTTGGGCTTCTCCTGGCCGTAGACCTCCGCCGATCCCGTCTTCGCGCCGATGCTGCCGCTGAGCCCGGACATGGCGCGGGCGCCGGTGCCGCTGACCGCCGTGCGGTTCATCATCTGGCGCAGCTGCTGCACCGTGGACGCGGGCAGGCCGCGTGCCTGGGCCAGCTGACGGTCGTCGAGGCCCGGGTCCACGATGACCGGCTGCCGAAAGGCCCCCGTCATCGCGGTCGCCGTGACCGACGCCATGTTGAGCGGGTTCATCTGCACCTTGCCCTGGCCGATGATGGCCTCGGCGCGCTCGCCGCCCGCGGTGGCGGGGACGGTGCCGTCCTGCGTGGGGATGCCGACCTTCCAGTCGAGGCCGAGGCCGAAGCCGTTCTGCGCCTCCTCCGTGAGGGACTCGTCCGTGATGCCGTCCTCGTCGACCAGCTTCACGAACGCGGTGTTGCAGGACCGCGCGAAGCTGTCCGCCAGGGTCGCGCTCTCGTTGGGTGCGAGGCCCGGGAGATTGTCTATGCGCCGGCCCTGCCAGACCGCGGAGTCCGGACAGGGGGCGGGGCCGCTCGCCTTCGTCACGCCCTTGTCGATGAGCATCGCCGCCGAGACGATCTTCATCGTGGATCCGGGGGCCAGCTTGCCCTGGAACGCCGCGTTGAACTCGTCCTGCCGGTGGTTGGCGACCGCGAGGACCTCGCCGGAGCTCGGCTGCACGGCGACCACCGAGGAGTTCGCGTGCTGCGCCACCGCCTTCTCCGCGGCTCGCTGCGCGGGCGCGCTCAGCGTCGTCTTCAGCTTGCCCGCCTTGCCCTTGGCGAGCGTGAGGAGCGTCTCGGTGCCCGCGGCCTCGTCCGCGTGCTGGACGTAGAGCTCGACGCCGGGTGTGCCGCCCGCCTTGTCGCCGTACTTCGCCCGCAGTTGGTCGAGGACCGGGCCGAGCGAGGGGTAGCCCTTCTTGTCCAGGACCTGACCGTGCCGGTCGACGGCCTCGATGGGGGGCGCTGCGGCCTCGCCGGTGGCCAGGGTGTCGTCCCTCTTCAGGTCCGGGTGGACGACCGAGGGGTACCAGTCGACGAGCGCACTGCCGGAGGTCTTGCCGCGGACGACGGTCAGTTCGGAGTCGTACGCGAAGGGCTCGGTCTTCCCCTTGTACGACACCGTGGCCTCGACCGAGAACGGCACGGTCGTGCCGGTGGCCCTGCCCGGCGTGAGCTTCACCTTCGTCAGGTGGGCGTCCTCGCGGTAGCCGGTCAGGACCCGCGAGGCCACTTCCGCGTTGTTCGTGTAGCGAGAGGCCTGCTCGGCGTCGCCCTTGGCCCACGCGGCGAAGAACTTCTCCGTCGTATCGGCGATCTCGCCGCTCGTCGGCGGCCCCGTCTTCACCGTCTCGGGCCCGGACGCCGACGGACCGCCGCCTCCCGTCACGCCGTTCACCAAGTTGTACGCGCCGTACCCCGCGCCCCCGACCATGACGGCGAACACTCCACCGACCAGAGTGATCTTTACCCCTTTGTGCATGCCGCGTCCCCTCCCCAGGAGCCTTCCCGAATGAATTCGGGAAGGTTGCTCGCCGGCAACGATAAGTGGCGAGGGGGACGTACGAGGCTGCCGTTATCCGAAGGTGTCCAAGGTGTGCACTACACGCACGTGGATCAGACCCACGTATCCAGGAGCATCCGGGCCCGCCAGGAATCGATCGGAATGGCCTGGCCGGTGTAAATGGGCCAGAACCAGATGAAGTTCCACAGGATCAGCAGGACCAGGACGCCCGATGCCGCGGCCCCCACGACCCGCCGCCGCTCACTGGACCCGGGCGGACCGAGAATCGCGCCGATCATCATCGCCACGGCCAGACACAGGAACGGCACGAAGACGACCGCGTAGAAGAAGAAGATCGTCCGCTCCTGGTACATGAACCACGGCAGATAACCCGCCGCGATCCCGCACACGATCGCGCCCGCACGCCAGTCCCTGCGGAACACCCACCGCCACAGCACGTAGAGCAGCGCGAAGGCGCCCGCCCACCACAGCATCGGGGTGCCGAGCGCGAGAACCTCGCGGGCGCACTTCTCCGCGGTGCCGGAGGGACAGCCGTCCTTGCCCGGTAGCGGCGACTCGTAGAAGTACGAGACGGGGCGGCCGTCGACGATCCAGCTCCACGGGTTCGACTGGTAGGTGTGCGGCGAGGAGAGCCCCACGTGGAAGTCGTAGACCGCGTGTTCGTAGTGCCACAGGCTGCGCAGCCAGTCGGGCAGGAACGTCCAGGAGCCGCCCTTGCCGTCCGTGGCCGCCCAGTTGCGGTAGTAGCCGCCCGTGCCGTCGGTCGGGGAGAGGATCCAGCCGAGCCAGGACAGGACGTACACACCGATCGCGACCGGCACCGTCGAGACGAACGCCGGGAACACGTCCCGCTTCAGGACCGTGCGGTAGGGACGGTCGGCGCCCGCGACGCGGCGGGCGCCCACGTCCCACAGGACCGTCATCAAGCAGAAGAAGACCATGATGTACAGGCCGTTCCACTTGGTCCCGAAAGCGAGCCCCAGGCAGAGACCGGCCGCCCAGCGCCACGGGCGCCACCCCAGGCGCAGCGTCTCGGCGACGTACGCGTCGGGGCGGACCCGGCCGTCCTCGTCGGCCGGAAGCCCGGCCGCGAGCCGCTCCCGCGCCTTGTCCCGGTCGATGAGGAAGCAGCCGAACGCGGCGAGCACGAAGAACATCAGGACCTGGTCGAGCAGCGCCGTGCGGCTCATCACGAAGTGCAGCCCGTCCACCGCGAGCAGCGCGCCCGCCAGACAGCCCAGGAACGTCGAGCGGAAGAGGCGCCGCCCGATCCGGCACAGCATCAGGACCGACAGGGTGCCGAGCACCGCCGTCATGAAGCGCCAGCCGAAGGGGTCGAAACCGAACATCCACTCGCCGACGCCGATGACGTACTTGCCGACCGGCGGATGCACCACGTACGCGGCGTCCGTGGGGACCGTGATGCCCGATCCCTGCTGCAGGACGGTGTCGTTGACCTTCTCGGGCCAGTTGACCTCGAAGCCCCGGTGGATCAGCGCCCAGGCGTCCTTGGCGTAGTACGTCTCGTCGAATATCACGGCCTTGGGGCTGCCGAGATTCCAGAACCGGGTGAGCCCCGCGACGAGGGTGATCAGCAGCGGGCCGATCCAGCCCGACCACCGGACCAGTTGACCTGCGTAACGCTTCGGCATGCCGATCGACGCCCACAGGCGCGGGCTCGGCTCCGTGTACGCGGGCACGAGCCGGGCCCGGACATCGGCGGTGGGCTCGGTGGGACGCGCCACATAACCGAAGCGGCGCAGCCTGTGCTGCCACGACGGCTGCTGCTCCTCGGCTGCCTGGCCCTGGCGGGTGTCCGGGGAAGACGCGGTACTGGTCACCGCGCCATCGTAGGGAACCCGACTGTGTGAGTCCCGCGCCCCGGCCCCTGCGAGGATGGAACCGTGACAGGAAGCGCAGATTCTCCCAACAACCCGTCCCCCGGAAACCCCTCTCCCGGGACCCTCGTCCTCGCGGGCACGCCCATCGGCGATGTCGCGGACGCTCCGCCGCGGCTCGCGGCCGAGTTGGAGTCCGCCGACGTCGTGGCCGCCGAGGACACCCGGCGGCTGCGCAGGCTCACGCAGGCGCTCGGCGTGCAGGTGGGCGGGCGCGTCGTCTCGTACTTCGAGGGCAACGAGAGCGCGCGCACGCCCGATCTGGTCGAGGCCCTGGTCGGCGGTGCGCGGGTGCTGCTCGTGACGGATGCCGGGATGCCGTCGGTGTCCGACCCCGGGTACCGCCTCGTCGCCGCCGCCGTGGAGAAGGACATCCGGGTCACGGCCGTGCCGGGGCCCTCCGCCGTGCTCACCGCGCTCGCGCTCTCGGGGCTTCCGGTGGACCGCTTCTGCTTCGAGGGCTTCCTGCCGCGCAAGGCGGGCGAGCGGCTCTCGCGGCTGCGCGAGGTGGCCGACGACCGTCGCACTCTCGTCTACTTCGAGGCACCGCACCGTATCGACGACACCCTCGTCGCGATGGCCGAGGCGTTCGGCGACGAGCGCAGGGCCGCGGTCTGCCGCGAGCTGACCAAGACGTACGAAGAGGTCAAGCGCGGTTCGCTGAAGGAACTCGCCGAGTGGGCGGCCGACGGCGTACGCGGTGAGATCACCGTCGTCGTCGAGGGCGCACCGGAGAAAAGCCCCGGTGACCTGGGCCCGGATGAGCTGGTGCGCAGGGTGCGGGTGCGCGAGGAGGCGGGGGAGCGACGCAAGGAGGCGATCGCCGCCGTCGCGGCCGATGCGGGGCTACCCAAGCGCGACGTGTTCGATGCGGTTGTCGCGGCAAAGAATGCGGCTCGGGCCGCCCCATCGGACGGCAAAGGACTATCGTGAAAGGCAAAGTGCGGGCCGTGCAGCGGGCCTGAAGGCTAAGGAAAGGCCAAATCGGCTTCAACTGTCGACAGGTCTGATGCGCTCGCTCCGGGAAAGGCGTCCACTGGTCAAAGGGGACGCACCCGTCCCCACGCTTCCGGTCGGGGGAAGCCCGATCCGGCAGCGCTTGTCCAGCGGACAAGAGGAGCTGGCATGAGTGAGATCGCCGACACGGGTCACCACACCACGGCGTCCACCGCGACAGACACCGTTCACGAGTCCTACGCCTTCGCCTGCATGAGGTGCGGGCACGGCTGGGAACAGTCGTACGACATCGAGCATCACGTGGACGGCAAGGGCAAGGAATTCGTGACGTACGTGGCGGACGGCCGGCACGTGCCGTCGCCCCTGACCCGGCCGACATGCCTGAACTGCGGCGGACATGTCGTACGGATCATGCGGGCCGGGCAGGTCTCGTCGGTGCTCGATCTGATGCAGCGGCACCACACCCCCAAGGCGGTCGTGGCGGAGGAGGCGGGGGCCGAGGAGGCGCGGCCCCGGGAGCCCAAGCAGCACCACTGGCACCTGTCGGCGCTGCTGCATCCCTTCCACCACCGCAAGGCGGGCTGACGCCGACGTCTGGTGAGGTCGGGCTGAGGCCTCCTTCGTAGGATCGGGGCATGCCTTCCACTTCCAAAGACGCCGATGCCAAGAACGCCGCGCCGCCGCTGCCCGAAGCCCTTCGGGTGGCGGTCGCCGACTCCCACACCCACCTCGACATGCAGTCGGGGACGGTGGACGAGGGGCTCGCCAAGGCCGCGGCGGTCGGCGTGACGACGGTCGTGCAGGTGGGCTGTGACGTGGCGGGTTCGCGCTGGGCCGCGGAGACGGCCGCCGCGTACGAGAGCGTGCACGCCACCGTCGCCCTGCATCCCAACGAGGCGCCGCGCATCGTGCACGGCGATCCCGACGGCTGGTCCCGGCAGGGCGCGCGCGAGGCGGGCGGCGACGCCGCGCTGGACACCGCGCTCGCCGAGATCGACAGGATGGCGGCGCTGGCGCAGGTCAAGGGCGTGGGCGAGACCGGGCTCGACTACTTCCGCACCGGGCCCGAGGGCAAGGCCGCCCAGGAGCGGTCCTTCCGCGCCCACATCGAGATCGCCAAGCGGCACGGCAAGGCTCTGGTCATCCACGATCGCGAGGCGCACGAGGATGTGCTGCGGATCCTGAAGGAGGAGGGGGCTCCGGAACGCACCGTCTTCCACTGCTACTCGGGTGACGCGGCGATGGCCCAAGTCTGCGCGGAGCACGGGTACTTCATGTCCTTCGCGGGCAATGTGACGTTCAAGAACGCGCAGGGGCTGCGGGACGCGCTGGCGGTCGCCCCGCTCGAACTCGTCCTCGTGGAGACCGACGCGCCCTTCCTCACGCCCGCTCCCTACCGCGGACGGCCTAACGCGCCGTATCTCATTCCGGTCACATTGCGGGCGATGGCCGAGATGCGGGGGATCGGCGAGGACGCCATGGCCGAGGCGATCTCGGCCAACACGGCACGCGCCTTTGATTACTGACCGATAACGCCCATACCCCCGCGGTTCAGGGCAGCGCCACGACACTGCGTAGTCGCGCTGCTTTGGAGAGTGACGGTTGCTCCGCTAGGTTCTGGTCCGCCTCGCCCGATCCGGACCAGAACGAGAACGCTGGAGCGTCGTCGTGAGTCATGCGCCGCAGTCGCCGCAGTACGCGACGTCTTACGAGACGTCCTATGGGGGCGGCACGACCTATGAGCCGGAGCCCGAGCACGAGCCGGAGCCGGAGTTCTTCCCCCGGCAGGCCACGGTGGTCATCCCCGACGGAGGGCGGGCCGAGGCGCGGCGGGCCGCCCGGCGCAAGAAGACGAAGCCGCGGCCCGGTCCGCGCTCGCAGGCCCCCTCCGAGCGGCCCGAGTCGTTGCGGCGGCTGTTGCCGCAGGCGCTGGTCGTCGCCTTCCTCGCGGGCGGCACCTCCGCCTTCGTCGCCAACGACAAGGCCGTGCGGCTGAGTGTCGACGGCGAGTCGCGGACCCTGCACACCTTCGCGGACGACGTGGGCGAGCTGCTCGAGGACGAGGGCGTGGACTTCGGCACGCACGACATCGTGGCGCCGACCGCGAGCACGGCCCTGGCCAGCGGCGACGAGATCGCCGTCCGCTACGGCCGGCCCGTCAAGCTCACCCTCGACGGGCAGCGGCGCGAGGTGTGGACGACGGCACGCACGGTGGACGGGGCGCTGCGGCAGCTCGGGGTGCGGGCCGATGGCGCCTATCTGTCGGCCTCGCGGAGCAAGCGGATCGAGCGGGACGGCCTCGATCTCGACGTACGGACCGAGCGCACGGTGACGATCATGGCGGACGGGCGTGAGCGGACCGTCCGTACGAACGCGGCGACCGTGCGGGAAGTGGTCGAGGAGTCCGGGATCAGCCTGAACGGCCAGGACACGACCTCCGTTCAGCCCGACAGCTTTCCGCGCGACGGGCAGACGATCACCGTCATGCGGATCTCCGGGCGCAAGGAGGTGCGCGAGGAGCCGATCCCGTTCGACGTGCGGCGGACGCGGGACGCGTCGCTGTTCGCCGGTACGGAGGTCGTCGAGCGGCAGGGGCACCAGGGGACCCGCCGGATCACGTACGCGCTGCGGACGGTCAACGGCGTCAAGCAGAAGCCGCGGCGGCTGCGGTCGGAGGTGGTGCGGGAGCCGCAGACGCAGATCGTGAAGGTCGGCACGAAGCAGCGTCCGAGCTCGGTAGCGGGGGCGGAGGGCCTGAACTGGGGCTCGCTGGCGCACTGCGAGTCGGGCGGCCGCCCGAACGCGGTGGACCCGTCGGGGACGTACGGGGGGCTGTACCAGTTCGATACGCGGACCTGGCAGGGCCTCGGCGGCTCGGGCCGCCCGCAGGACGCTTCCGCGAGCGAGCAGACGTTCCGTGCGAAGAAGCTGTACGTGCAGCGGGGGGCCAGTCCTTGGCCGCATTGTGGGGGGCGGTTGTAACGAGCGCTGCTGACTGCGGCTGTTCGCTGGTCGTTGCGGGGCAATCGGGTGGGTGGCCGGGAGAGCTTGTTCGTCCAGGGTCGGATGCGGGGTGATCGGGCGGGTGGGTGGGGAGGCTTGGTCGGTCAGGTGGCCGCGGGGGCACCGGCAGCTGGTGGGGGCCCAGGGGCCAGGACCCGTAACCTGGGGGGGTGAGCAACACTGAGCCCGGCAGCCTTCTCGGCGCCGCCGACATCCGCGAGCTGGCAGCCGCCCTTGGCGTACGCCCGACCAAGCAGCGCGGCCAGAACTTCGTCATCGACGCCAACACCGTCCGCCGCATCGTCCGCACCGCGGAAGTCGGCCCGAAGGATGTGGTCGTCGAGGTCGGTCCCGGTCTCGGTTCGCTGACCCTCGCGTTGCTCGACACCGCGGACAGCGTGATCGCGGTCGAGATCGATGACGCTCTCGCCGGTGCGCTGCCGGCGACCATCGGAGCCCGCCTCCCCGCGAAGGCCGACTCCTTCGCGCTGGTGCACAGCGACGCCATGCTCGTGCGCGAGCTGCCGGGCCCCGCCCCGACCGCGCTGGTCGCCAACCTTCCGTACAACGTGGCCGTGCCGGTCCTGCTGCACATGCTCGACACCTTCCCCAGCATCGAGCGCACGCTCGTGATGGTGCAGGCAGAGGTCGCCGACCGCCTCGCCGCGGCACCGGGCTCGAAGGTGTACGGCGTGCCCTCCGTGAAGGCGAACTGGTACGCCGACGTGAAGCGCGCCGGCTCCATCGGACGCAACGTCTTCTGGCCCGCGCCGAACGTCGACTCGGGCCTCGTCTCGCTCGTGCGCCGCACCGAACCAGTCAGGACCACCGCTTCGAAGAAGGAAGTCTTCGCCGTCGTCGACGCGGCCTTCGCCCAGCGTCGCAAGACCCTGCGCGCCGCCCTCGCCGGATGGGCGGGCTCGGCGGCAGCGGCCGAGGCGGCCCTCGTCGCCGCCGGAGTCTCGCCACAGGCGCGCGGCGAGGCGCTGACTGTGGAAGAGTTCGCGCGGATCGCCGAGCACAAGGGAGCCGCTTCGTGAGTGTGACCGTCCGCGTTCCCGCGAAGGTCAATGTCCAGCTCGCCGTGGGCGCCGCGCGCGCGGACGGCTTTCACGACCTTGCCAATGTCTTTCTCGCGGTCGGGCTGTACGACGACGTCACCGTGACGCCCTCCGAGGAGCTTCGCGTGACCTGCTCCGGGCCCGATGCCGCGCAAGTCCCCCTGGATCGCACGAACTTGGCGGCCAGGGCCGCCGAGCTCCTTGCCGCGCGCCATGGACGTACGGCCAATGTGCACATCCACATCGCCAAGGACATCCCCGTCGCGGGCGGCATGGCCGGCGGCAGCGCGGACGGCGCGGGCGCGCTCCTGGCCTGCGACGCGCTGTGGGGGACGGATGCCTCGCGCGAGGAACTCCTCGACATCTGCGCCGAGTTGGGCAGCGATGTGCCGTTCAGCCTGGTGGGCGGGGCGGCGCTCGGCACGGGGCGTGGCGAGAAGCTGGAGATCCTGGAGGTCGGCGGCAACTTCCACTGGGTGTTCGCGGTGGCCGACGGCGGGCTCTCCACGCCCGCGGTCTATCGCGAGTTCGACCGGCTGACCCCCGACGCTCCCGACCCGAAGGCGTCCCCGGCGCTCCTCGATGCCCTGCGCGAGGGGGACGTCCGGGCTCTCGCCGGCGCCGTCGCCAACGATCTCCAGCCCGCGGCTCTGTCTCTCTTCCCCTCGCTCGCCGACACCCTCGCCGCGGGCACGGAGGCGGGCGCCCTGGCCGCGCTGGTCTCCGGATCCGGGCCCACGACGGCGTTCCTGGCGGCGGACGCCGAGTCCGCGCGACAGGTCGCCGAAGCGCTTGCGGCCTCCGGCACCTGCCGCACCGCGCGGGTGGCGGACTCTCCGGCGCCGGGCGCCACGCTGCTCTAGGAGCGCGGGTACTCAGGCGCGGATCTGAGTACGTGAGCGCTGACGCCGGGCCCGCGGTGCGCGCGACCGTACGTACATGGGATCAAGCGTTCGCGAACTGGCCGAGAAGACGCCCACCGGGCGTGACCGGTACATCGACCTGCTGCGGGTCGCCTCGCTCGGCACGGTCGTCGTCGGCCACTGGCTGATGGCGGCGGTGACCGTCGGGGACGACGGCCGCACCGAGGTCGGCAACCTCCTCGCGGTCGTGCCCGACCTCCAACTGCTCACCTGGGCGCTGCAGATCATGCCGGTGTTCTTCTTCGTCGGCGGCTTCTCGCACGCGCTCTCGTACCGCTCCCTGAGCCGGAAGGCTCCCGGCGTTTGCGTCTACTCGGCGTTCCTGCGGGCACGGCTGCAACGGCTGCTGCGGCCGACGATGGTGTTCATAGGCGTGTGGGGAGCTGCCGCGCTCCTTGTCCAACTCCTGGGCGAGCGTGGTGCGTTGCTGGATGTGACGCTGCGGCTCGTGGCCCAGCCGCTGTGGTTCATCGGCATCTACCTGGCGATGGTGGCCTTCACGCCGCCGCTGCTGAGGCTGCACGAGCGGTACGGGTGGGGCGCGTTCGGCGCTCTGGTTCTTGCCGCGGGTGCGGTGGACGTGGCGCGCTTCGCCTTCGGCGTCCCGTACGTGGAGTTCCTCAACTTCGCCTTCGTGTGGCTCGCCGTGCATCAGCTCGGTTTCCTGCGGGCGGACGGCAGGCTGCGGGTGCGGGTGCCCGCGGCCATGGCGGTGGCCGGCCTCGCGGGAGCCGCGGCCCTGGTGGCCCTCGGCCCGTATCCCCTCTCGATGGTGGGCATGCCCGGCGAGCGCGTCTCGAACATGGCACCGCCGACCTTCGCCCTGCTCTGCCACGGGGTCTGGCTGGTGGGCGCGGTGGAGCTGCTGCGGGGACCCGCGACGCGGTGGCTCAAGCGCCCGCGGGTGTGGCGGGGCGTGGTGGCGGCGAACGGGGTCTCGATGACGGCGTTCCTGTGGCACCTGACGGCGATGCTCGGGGTGTACGGGGTGCTGATCGCCGCCGACGTGCCGCTGCCGGAGCCCGCCACGGGGGAGTGGTGGGTGCAGGTTCCCTTGCGGATGGGGGCCGCGGTGGTGGTCACCGGGGTGCTGGTCGCGGTGTTCCGGCGCTTCGAGAATCCGGGCACGGCAAGGAAGGTGATGAGTGCGGCGCCGGGTGCCGCCTCGGGTCCGGCAGCGGCCGTGGGCGTCACGCTCTGCCTCTTCGGCGTGCTCGGCCTCTCGATGGTCGGATTCGGGGGACTTCTCGAGGGGCGTACGGCACTGCTGATCGCGGTGCGGGTGACGGCGCCGGTCGCGGTGGGGATGGCGTTGCTCGGGTGGCTCCTTGTGGAGCGGGCGCCTACAGCTCGTCGATGGCGGTGAGGTCGATGTCGACGTCGAACGGGACGCTGATCTTGAGGTGGTCGTGGTGGATTCCGGTCAGGGCGTACGTGCCGGTGACGCCACCGAGTTGATAGACCTGGACCACTGGGTGGCTGTCGTCGCCCGTCATCTCGACGAGCCAGAAGTGAGGGATCCCCGCCGCGGCGTATTTGTGGGGCTTGGTGTCGCGATCGCGGGCCTCGGATTCGGGGGACACGACCTCCACGGCGAGCGTGACGTCAGCGGCTGCGTAGCGCGTCAGGGCCCGGCTGGTGACGGCCTCTGAGCGGACGACGGAGATGTCGGGCTCCGGGCCGTTGCGCTTGTCGAGCACGACGGTCATCTCGCGTCTGACCTTCAGCTCTCGCGGCGATGTGCGGCGCAGCCCGTTGACCAAGAGGTCGATGGCGATGGTGTGGAAATCCCGCTGCGGACTCACGAAGACCAAACTCCCGTCGAGCAACTCTGTGTGCGGCGGGAGATCAGGCAGCGTGAACAGGTCGTCCACGGTGTAGCCGTCCAACGGTGGTACTGGCCAGCGGCACCCGTCGTGCAGGGACTCGGCGGTCATGGTTCCTCCCATGTACGGGATTCTTCGGCCTGTCCCGCAACGGTAGCCGCCGTTTCCGCAGACCGTCATCACAAAGGGTGATCGTCCAGGCACCCAGGAGCGGGCGATGGCCGTCCCGTACGGGCGACTACGCTGGAGGTCGATCGATCCCCTTCCCTGGAGCGTTAATGGCCGTCAACCTGGTCAATGTCGAGGCAGTCAGCAAGGTGTACGGCACCCGTGCCCTGCTCGACGGTGTCTCCCTCGGCGTGTCCGAGGGGGACCGGATCGGCGTCGTGGGGCGCAACGGAGACGGGAAGACGACCCTCATCCGCATGCTCGCCAAGCTGGAGGAGGCGGACTCCGGGCGGGTCACGCACAACGGCGGGCTGCAGCTCGGCGTGCTCACCCAGCACGACTCCCTCGACCCCGAGGCCACCGTGCGGCACGAGGTCATCGGTGACCTCGCCGATCACGAGTGGGCGGGCAGCGCCAAGATCCGGGATGTGCTCACCGGCCTGTTCGGCGGGCTCGACATGCCGGGCTTTCCGCAGGGCCTCGACACCGTCATCGGTCCGCTCTCCGGTGGCGAGCGGCGCCGTATCGCGCTGGCGAAGCTGCTCATCGGCGAGCCCGACCTGATCGTGCTCGACGAGCCGACCAACCACCTGGACGTCGAGGGCATCGCCTGGCTCGCCGAGCACCTGCGCACGCGGCGCTCGGCGCTCGTCTGCGTCACCCACGACCGCTGGTTCCTGGACCAGGTGTGCACGCGCATGTGGGACGTACAGAGTGGATCCGTCTTCGAGTACGAGGGCGGATACTCCGACTACGTCTTCGCCCGCGCCGAGCGTGAGCGCATCGCGGCCACCGAGGAGACCAAGCGCAAGAACCTGATGCGCAAGGAGCTGGCCTGGCTGCGGCGCGGCGCACCCGCCCGCACCAGCAAGCCCCGGTACCGCATCGAGGCCGCCAACGAACTCATCGCCGACGTGCCGCCGCCCCGGGACAGCAGCGAGCTGATGAAGTTCGCGACGACGCGGCTCGGCAAGACCGTCTTCGACCTGGAGGATGTGACCGTCCAGGCCGGGCCCAAGGTGCTGCTCAAGCACCTGACCTGGCAGCTCGGTCCCGGCGACCGCATCGGCCTGGTGGGTGTCAACGGCGCGGGCAAGACCTCGCTGCTGCGGGCGATGGCGCAGGCGCAGCGCTCCGACGGCGACGTACAGCCCGAGGCGGGGCGTGTGGTCGTCGGCAAGACCGTGAAGCTGGCCTACCTCTCGCAGGAGGTCGCCGAACTCTCCCCGACGCTGCGGGTGTTGCAGGCCGTGCAGCAGGTGCGTGAGCGGGTCGACCTCGGCAAGGGCCGGGAGATGACCGCCGGGCAGCTCTGCGAGACGTTCGGCTTCAACAAGGAGAAGCAGTGGACGCCGGTCGGTGATCTGTCCGGCGGTGAGCGGCGGCGGCTCCAGCTGCTTCGGCTCCTGATGGACGAGCCCAACGTCCTCTTCCTCGACGAGCCCACGAACGACCTGGACATCGAGACGCTGACGCAGCTCGAGGACGTCCTCGACAGCTGGCCGGGGTCCATGGTCGTGATCTCCCACGACCGGTTCTTCCTGGAGCGCACCACCGACAAGGTCTTCGCGCTGCTCGGCGACGCCACGATGCGGATGCTGCCGCGTGGCATCGACGAGTACCTGGAGCGGCGCAAGCGGATGGCACAGGCGGGCGTCCCGTCGGCGCCGCTCGCCGCGTCCGCCGCGCCGTCCGCCGCCCCGCAGAAGGCGGCGGTCTCCTCCGCCGACGCCCGCGCGGCGAAGAAGGAACTCCAGAAGATCGAGCGGCAGCTGGACAAGATGTCCACGAAGGAGACGTGGCTGCACGCCCAAATCGCCGATAACGCCACCGACTTCGAAAAGGTGGCGAAACTGGACGCCGAGTTGCGTGAACTCGTCAGCGAGCGCGACGAGTTGGAGATGCGCTGGCTGGAGCTCGCGGAGAGCGCGTAGAGGTCTCGTAACGGACGCATCACGGGCCGGTCCTCCCTTGGGAACAGGGGGCGGACCGGTCAGTTGTGCCAGGCGCTCAGGGTGATAGAAAGGTCGGCCTGAGCACCGCTTGGCGTGCCGAAAAATCAGTGAAGGGGGAAGCGCTGATGACTCAGCCGCCCAACCAGCCGCCGTCCGGCGGTTTCGGAGCACCGCAGGATCCACAGCAGGGAGCCGCTCCGCAGCCACCGGGCCAGCCACCGCAGATGCCCGGTCAGCCACCGGCCCCGCCGTCGGGAGCCCCGCAGACCCCGCCCGCGCCCCAGCCAGGCTATGGCTACCCGCAGACGCCGCCCGCACCCCAGCCGGGTTACGGCTACCCGCAACAGCCGGGACAGCCGGGACCGTACAACCAGCCCGGACCTTACGGCCAGCCCACGCAGCCCGGTCAGCCGGGTCCCTACGGCCAGCCCACGCAGCCGGGCCCCTACGCCCAGCAGCCCCAGTACGGCTACCCGCAGCAGCAGTTCCCCGGCGGCCCCGGCGTGCCCGGCACCCCGCCCGGCGGCGGTGGCGGAAAGAACCCCTTCAAGGGCAAGCCCGGTCTGATCGTGGCGGCCGTGGCGGCCGCGGCGCTCGTCATCGGCGGTGTCGCCTGGGCGGTCGTCGGCGGTGACGACGGCGGCAGTAAGAAGAAGCACACCGCCGGCAAGAGCGACGACCCCAAGGCCAGCGAGTCCGCACCGGTCAACCCGGGCGACGGCGGTGGCGACGGGGAGGGCGAGAAGGAGGACCTCAACGCGGGCCGCCAGCCCGGCGAGTCGAAGGTGCTCTTCTACAAGGAAGCGCCCAAGGTGCCCGGTTCGGGCGCCGACGCCAACGGCATGTGGGTCCAGGGCGACATCGCCGTCAAGGCGGCGTACAAGGAGCTCACCGCCTACAACGTCAAAACGGGCGAGGAGGCCTGGCCGACGGTCACGTTCCCGCAGAAGATCTGTGGCACGACCCCGCAGGTCACGGACGACAACAAGATCGTCGTCGCGTACAAGGACGGGCAGAAGGACGACGCCAAGTGCAGCCAGGTCCGGGTCGTCGACCTGAAGACCGGTGCCAAGGGCTGGACGAAGCCGGTCGAGGAGGAGGGGCTCTTCGACATGTCCCTCAACGTCGACCTCTCCATCACCGGTGACACGCTGATGGTCGGCCGCTCCCAGTCCGGCACGGCGCTGCGGATGAGCGACGGCAAGGAGCTCTTCGTCTCCGAGAAGAAGGACGAGGGCACCTGCTTCCCCAGCGGCTTCACCGGCGGGAAGAAGATGCTCCGCGCCCTGTCGTGCGGTGCCGGTTCCTCCACGGAGCACGACGAGCTCCAGCAGATCGACCCGAAGACCGGCAAGGCCGCGTGGACGAAGAAGTTCCCCAAGGGCTGGCAGATCGGCCGGGTCTACTCCGAGAGCCCGACGATCGTCTACCTCACCAACGAGGACAAGAAGCAGTGGAACATCACCACGCTGAAGCCCAACAGCAGTGACACCCGCTCCGAGGTCGGCGTTGACGAGAAGTTCGCGCCGGAGTGCGGCGGCTCGACGTTCCTCGGCGGCAGTCTGCAGGGCTGCCTGGGCGCGACGACCGACGACAAGAACCTCTACCTTCCGACCGAGGCGACCTCCGGAGCCAACGAGGTCGTGGCGATCAGCCTCGCCACCGGCAAGGAGGCCTGGCGCGTGAAGTCGCCGCTGGAGGAATCGATGCTGCCGATGAAGATGGACGGCGGTTCGCTCATCGCCTATGTCAACCCCTCGTACGACTCCGGCGGCCAGGTCGTCTCGATCCCGCTCTCGGGTTCGCACAAGCCGAAGACGCTCCTGAAGAACCCCGAGGGGACCGCTGAGATCGAGAGCGGCTTCTACTCGAAGGACGTCGACTACGTGGACGGTCGCTTCTACATCTCCACCACGCGGCTCTCGGGCAGCGCGAAGGGCCAGGAGAAGCTGATGCTGGCCTACGGCAAGTGATCTTCTCCGTCGGGCAGGCGCCCGCGCCCTCCTCGTCGCTCAGTTCATCTCTCGTCCCCAAGGAATCGACGTCATGACCCAGCCGCCCCAGCCGCCCAACGAGCCCCCGCAGGGCGGGTTCGGCGCCCCCCAGGACCCGCCGCCCGGCGGTTTCGGCGCACCGCAGGACCCCCCGCCGGTGGGCTTCGGCAAGGCGCCCGAGCCGCAGGACCAGCCTCAGGACCCGTCCTACGGCTACCCGCAGACCCCGCCGCCCGCCCAGCCGCCGACGCCGCCCCCGCCGCCGCAGGGCCAGCCCAACTACGGCTACCCGCAGGCACCGCAGGCTCCCGGCACCCCGCCCCCCGGCCAGCCCCAGGGCTACGGCTACCCGGGCCAGCCGACGCAGCCGTACAACCAGCCGACGCAGCCGTACGGCCAGCAGGCCCCGTACGGCGCCTACCAGCAGCCCGGCACGATGCCGATGGCTCCGCAGGCGGGCGTCCCCGGCGGCTCGGGCGGTTCGAAGCTCAGCGGCCAGATGAAGATCATCATCGGTGCGGTCGTCGCGATCGCCCTGATCGTCGGCGGCGGTGTCTACTACGCCTCGACGCAGAAGGACGACACCGAGGCGAGCTCCGAGGGCTCGACCGGTGGCGGCGAGGGCGGCGACGAGGAGCAGAAGGGCGGCGACGAGCAGGGCCCGAGTGGCCCCGGCAAGGAGAAGGTGCCGGCCAACACCAGCGCCACCGTCTCCATGCAGCTCCCGCAGCCCGAGGTCCCCAAGGACGACGTCTGGAGCATCAAGGGCTCCTGGCTCACCGAGGACGTCTACGCCAAGGCGGGCGTCAACAAGATCGTCGGCTATGACCCGTCCGACGGCAAGGAACTGTGGACGCTGCCGCTGAAGGGGCAGACGTGCGCGAGCTCGCGCGAGGTCACCAAGGACGGCATCGTCGCGGTCGCCTACGAAGAGGGCAAGCGGACCAAGAAGGGCGACCACAAGACCTGTTCACAGATCTCCGCGGTCGACCTGACGGACGGCGAGAAGCTCTGGACGGAGACCATCGACGAGGGCAGCATGGCCGCCCGCGTCCAGGAGGTCACCATCAGCGGCAGCACCGTCGCGGCCGGATCCAGCGCCGGCGGCGCGGCCTTCGACCTCACGTCGGGCGACCACCTGTGGGAGCCCACCCCGGGTAAGGAGTGCCAGGACGAGGGCTACGCGGGCGGCGAGCAGCTCGTCGCCGTCCAGAAGTGCGGTGACTACGGCGACGAGAAGCTGAAGGTCCAGCTCCTCGACGCCAAGACCGGCAAGTCGAAGTGGACGTACCCGGTGACGCCGGGCGTCGACAACGCCAAGATCATCTCGACCCGCCCCGTCGTCTTCGGCCAGGACACCCAGGAGATCACCGCGAGCGGCGTCACGGACGCCTTCTCGCTCGACGACCAGGGCAAGCTCCGCGCCAAGATCTCGCTGCCCGACGGCAAGTACGACCACGACTGCGAGGTCAACGTCATCTACGCCTGCACCTCGCTTGCGGTGGGCAACGACAAGCTCTACGTCCCCACCCGCCAGCACGACGGCGGTGGTGACGGCTACAGCCAGACGAACGAGATCATCGCGTTCTCGCTGGCCACCGGCAAGACCACGGGTGACCGTGCCGACGCGGGCGAGGACGGCGAGATGTTCCCGATCCGCATGGACGGCGGCAACATCCTGGCCTACAAGGACGCGGGCTACGACAAGGGCGCCCAGGTCGTCTCCATCAACGGCAAGACGATGAAGGAGACCAAGCTCCTGGAGACCCCCGCGGCCGAGTCCGTCGGCAGCGCCATCAGCGGAATGGTCCCCAAATCGAACGAACTCCTCTACACCGACGGCAGGTTGTACCTCGGCAAGGAGCTGATCAGCAAGCCGTACTCGAAGGACGAGAAGGAGTACACGGCCCTGGGCTTCGTCGCCCAGTAGGTCTCCTGACCTCCGCGTACGCACCGGACGGCCCCGTTCCCGATGAGGAGCGGGGCCGTTTCGTCTCGCGCGTGCGCCGTTCCGTACGCACGTGCTCCCTCCCACTCGTATGTGGCCGGGATTTCGGCATTCCGGGCCGCTTATCGCCGGTAGGGGGCGCGCAGCGTCGAACAAGCGTGTAGCTTCCGGGGGATGAGTGGGCGTGGGGCCGGGGGGCCCTCGATCCGTGGGGGATCCGTGGGGGAAAGTGGGGGGTTGCTCGATGGGTGTGCGACTCATGGTGGTCGACGACCACCGACTGCTCGCCGAGGCACTAGCCTCGGCCTTGAAGCTGCGTGGACACCGGGTGCTCGCCGCGGCCGCGCCCGCGGCAGGGGCGGCGGAGCTGGTCATCAGCCGGGCCCCCGAGGTCTGCCTGCTCGGCACGGCGACGCCGGCGGAGGCCGGCATGTTCGATCCGGTCGTGAAGATCAAGCGGGAGCGGCCGCAGGTCGCCGTGGTGGTGCTCGGCCCGGTGCCGAGTCCGCGCGGCATCGCCGCGGCCTTCGCCGCGGGTGCTTCGGGATACGTACGCCATGACGAGCGCATCGAAGGCGTCGAGCGCGCCATCATGAAGGCGAGAGCCGGTGAGGCGGCGGTCGCGCCGCAACTGCTCCAGGGCGCGTTCAGCGAGCTGCTCAATCCGGCCGCGCAGCCCGACGACGAGGGGCAGCGGCTGCTGCAGATGCTGACGCCGCGCGAGGTCGAGGTCCTGGTGCGGGTCGCGGACGGCGAGGACACCCGTCTCATCGCCGCGGGAATGGGGATCGCGCCCAGCACGGCGCGCACGCACGTGCAGCGCGTCCTGATGAAGCTGGGCGTCGGATCCCGTCTGGAGGCCGCGGCGCTCGCGGCGCGCACGGGGCTGCTCGACCGCGCGGAACGGCCCGCACCCGCCTTCACGGACGACGCGGAGACGCCGACGGGGCCCGAGTCACCACCGCAGTGAACTCGGGCCCCGTCCGGGGTTGTTACTCGTCCTCAGGGACCTCGGTGGGCGGGGGCGTGGGGCGCAGCCACAGCCAGCCGAGGAAGAAGAGCCCGAGCGCCAGCATGGCCAGGCCCGTCCAGAGGTTGATGTTGATGTCCTCGGCCTTCTTCATGTCGGCGTCGGACGGTGAGATTCCGGCGATCGTCACGATGATCCCGTAGACGACGAACAGACCGCCGATGATCCGCCGGATGTCGAAGAGACGGGCCGCCGTGGCGGACTTGCGCTCCAGTGCGGAGACTTCGTCGTGCAGTTCAGACATGTTCTTCCAGACCTCCGATCGGGGTTAGAGCGAGTACGGCAGGTAGCAGAGCGCGGCGAGCACGACCGCTCCCCAGCCGAGCAGCGCGGGCTTGCGGTACCAGGCGTCGTCGCCCTCGGCCGGTGGCTCGTCGATGCCCGGTGAGGTCGTCCCGTAGACCAGACCGGCCAGTTCGGCCTCCGGCTTGGGGGCGGTGAAGAGCGTGACCGCGACCATCACCACGGCGCCGGCGACGAAGCCGACGATCGCCGAGACGAAGTTGGCGCCCTGGTCGGTCGGGATGTCGATGACGCCCTGCTTGTAGATCCAGAAGTAGTTGACCATCGCGGCGGTCGTGCCCGCGAGCAGGCCCCACACACCGGACTTCATCGAGGCGCGCTTCCAGAACATGCCGATGATGAAGACCACGAACATCGGGACGTTGAAGAAGGAGAACAGCGTCTGGAGGTACCCCATGATGTTCGAGAACGACGAGGCGATGAAGGCCGTTCCGATGGAGGCCAGGACGCCGATCGCGGTGATGAGCCGGCCGAACCTCAGGTAGTAGCCGTCCTCGCGGTCCTTGACCACGTACTTCGCCCAGATGTCGTACGTGAAGACGGTGTTGAAGGACGACACGTTGGCCGCCATGCCCGCCATGAACGCCGCGAGCAGACCGGTCACCGCGATGCCGAGCACGCCGTTGGGCAGCAGCTCCTGCATCAGGTACGGGATCGCGTCGTTGTAGGTGAGGTCCGAGCCCGCGGTGCCGATCTTCGGGACGAGCACGGCCGCGACCAGGCCCGGGATCATCACCAGGAAGACGATGAAGATCTTCGGGAACGCGGCGATCAGCGGGGTGCGCTGGGCGGCGGAGAGGTTCTTCGCGGACAGGGCGCGCTGCACCTCGGCGAAGTTGGTCGTCCAGTAGCCGAAGGAGAGCACGAAGCCGAGGCCGAGGATGATCGTCAGCCAGTTCGCGCCCAGCGGGTTGGCGTCACCGATGCCGGTGCCGCCCCAGGCGGTCATGAAGTTCTCGCCGTGCGACTTCTCGATCGAGCCGCTCAGACCGTCCCAGCCGCCGACCTTCTTCAGGCCGATGACGCAGATCGGGATGAGGGCGGCCAGGATCACGAAGAACTGGAGGACTTCGTTGTAGATCGCCGAGGAGAGTCCGCCGATCGTGATGTACGCCAGGACGAAGAACCCGGCGACCACGATGGCCACCCACTGCGGCCAGCCGAGCAGCGCCTCGACGACGATCGACAGGGCGTAGAGGTTCACGCCCGCGATGAGTATCGCCGCGAAGGCGAAGAGTGCCGAGCTCAGCAGGTGCGCCGACTTGTCGAAGCGCTGGAGCAGGAACTCGGGGACCGAGCGGACCTTGCTGCGGTAGTAGAACGGCATCATCACGAGGCCGAGGAAGACCATCGCGGGGATGGCGCCGATCCAGTACCAGTGGACGACCGCGACACCGTACTGGGCGCCGGTCGCCGCCATGCCCAGGATCTCGGTCGCGCCGAGGTTCGCGGCCACGAAGGCGAGGCCGGTGACCCAGGCGGGCAGGGAGCGCCCGGAGAGGAAGAAGTCGAGGCTGGTCTTCACGGAGCGTCGGGCGGCGAAGCCGATGCCGAGGACCACGGCGAAGTAGATCGCCAGGATCGCGTAGTCAAGGCCGTTGGTGGGCAGCCGAAGCCCCTCGGCCAGGGTCTGTGTGGGGGACTGCATGCGTGAACTCGCTTCGTTGCGCGAACTGATCAGACCGGAACCTACGCCCCTCCCTTCAATAACTGAAGACTTCTGTTGGTGTTCTTTGTTGGATTGTGATCGGGCGCATAGCCGACGCTCAGCTTGCAGGTGGCAGCTGGCAGGCATTGACGATGCTGTTGCCTTGTGATTTGTTATGTGCGGTTATGTTGGGTGGGTGTTGGTGAGGAGCCCGGAAGTGAAGAAGACCTCGACCCGTCTCGCAGACGGTCGTGAGCTCATCTACTACGACTCGCGAGACGACGCCGTGCGCGACGCCGTCGACCAAAGGCCCCTGGACCCCATCTCCACCACATCCCAGATCCGCCGGGACCCGCTCCTGGGCGACGCGGTCGCCATCGCCTCGCACCGCCAGGGCCGCACCTACCACCCGCCGGCCGACGAGTGCCCGCTCTGCCCCTCCGCGGGCGAGCGTCTGAGCGAGGTCCCCGACTCCTCGTACGACGTGGTCGTCTTCGAGAACCGCTTCCCCTCACTGGCCGGGGACGCCGGACGCTGCGAGGTCGTCTGCTTCACCTCCGACCACGACTCGTCCTTCGCCGACCTCACCGAGGACCAGGCCCGCCTCGTCCTCGACGCCTGGACCGACAGGACCGCCGAGCTCTCGCACCTCCCCTCCGTCGAGCAGGTGTTCTGCTTCGAGAACCGCGGCGCCGAGATCGGTGTGACCCTCGGCCACCCGCACGGGCAGATCTACGCCTATCCCTTCGTCACCCCGCGTACGTCCCTGATGCTGCGGTCGCTCGCCGCGCACAAGGAGGCGACGGGTCGCAACCTCTTCGACGACGTCGTGGCCGAGGAGTCGGCGGGCGAGCGCGTGGTCCTGGACGCCGAGCACTGGGTGGCGTTCGTGCCCTACTCCGCGCACTGGCCCTACGAGGTGCACCTCTACCCCAAGCGCCGGGTCCCGGACCTGCTCGGGCTCGACGAAGCGGCGCGCACAGAGTTTCCCCAGGTGTATCTGGAACTCTTGAGGCGCTTCGACCGGATCTTCGGCGGAGGTGAGGGCGAAGGTGAAGGCGGGGCCGAGAGCGAGCCGCTCACGCCGTACATCGCCGCGTGGCACCAGGCGCCCTTCGGCGCGCTGGAGGGCGCCGAAGGACATACCGCGGTCAACCGGGACGACTTCGCACTCCACCTCGAGCTTTTCACCATTCGCCGCACTTCGGGCAAGCTGAAGTTCCTCGCGGGTTCCGAATCCGGCATGAGCGTGTTCATCAACGACGTGCCGCCGGAAGCCGCGGCCCAGCGATTGCGAGAGGCAGCGAGTTCATGAGCGGTAAGTACCTGGTCACCGGCGGGGCGGGCTATGTGGGAAGCGTGGTGGCCCAGCATCTGATCGAGGCCGGGCACGAGGTGACCGTCCTCGACAACCTCTCGACCGGCTTCCGTGCGGGAGTCCCGGCCGACGCGACGTTCATCGAGGGCGACATCCGCGATGCCGCCAAGTGGCTGGACTCCTCCTTCGACGCCGTGCTGCACTTCGCCGCCTTCTCCCAGGTCGGCGAGTCCGTCGTGAAGCCCGAGAAGTACTGGGACAACAACGTCGGCGGTACGATGGCGCTGCTCGCCGCGATGCGCGACGCGGGCGTGCGCAGGCTGGTGTTCTCCTCCACCGCGGCGGCCTACGGCGAACCGGTCAGCAGCCCCATCACGGAGACCGACCCCACCGCACCGACCTCCCCCTACGGCGCTTCGAAGCTCGCCGTCGACCACATGATCACCGGTGAGGCCACCGCCCACGGCCTGGGCGCCGTGTCGCTGCGCTACTTCAACGTGGCGGGCGCCTACGGCCGGTACGGCGAGCGGCACGACCCCGAGTCGCACCTGATTCCCCTCGTCCTCCAGGTCGCACAGGGCCGTCGCGAGGCGATCAACGTCTTCGGCGACGACTACCCGACCCCGGACGGCACCTGCGTCCGCGACTACATCCACGTCGCGGACCTGGCGCAGGCGCACCTCCTCGCCGTCGACGCGGCGACCTCCGGCGAGCACCTGATCTGCAACCTCGGCAACGGCAACGGCTTCTCCGTGCGCGAGGTCATCGAGACCGCCCGCCAGGTCACCGGACATCCGATCCCCGAGGTCATGGCCCCGCGCCGCGGCGGCGACCCGGCGGTCCTCGTCGCGTCCGCGGCCACCGCGCGGGAGCGGCTCGGCTGGAATCCGTCCCGCGCGGACCTCGCGGAAATCGTCGCCGACGCATGGGCGTTCGCCCAGCGTCAACCGGGACAGCAGTCAACCGGGTCAACAGGGGTCAAGGGGTAACTGATGGACGTAGCGCGGCAGTTCGCGAAGCTGTACGGGTATGAGGCGGCGGGCGTCTGGTCGGCCCCGGGCCGGGTCAACCTCATCGGCGAGTACACGGACTTCAACGAGGGCTTCGTGATGCCGCTCGCGCTGCCGCACACCGCGGTGGCGGCGGTGGCACGCCGCGCCGACGGTGTCCTGCGCCTCCACTCGGCGGACATCGACGCTCCGGTCGCCGAACTGCCGGTGGACGAGCTGACACCCCTGTCGAAATACGGCCAGGGCGGCTGGGCCGCCTACCCCGCGGGCGTGGTCTGGGCGCTGCGGGAGGCGGGCCACGCCGTCTCCGGGGGCGCGGACATCCACCTCGCCTCGACCGTGCCGACCGGGGCGGGCCTGTCCTCGTCCGCCGCCCTGGAGGTCGTCACGGCACTCGCCCTGAACGACCTGTACGAACTCGGGCTGGCTGCCCCCGAGTTGGCGGTCCTGGCCCAACGCGCCGAGAACGCCTTCGTCGGCGTGCCGTGCGGCGTGATGGACCAGATGGCCTCGGCGTGCGCCACCGAGGGCCACGCCCTGCACCTGGACTGCCGGGACCTGTCGATACGGCAGGTCCCCTTCGACCTCGCCGCGCACGGCCTGCGGCTGCTCGTCGTCGACACCCGGGTCAAGCACGAGCTGGGCGACGGGGCGTACGCGGAACGGCGGGCCGGCTGCGAGGAGGGCGCGCGGCAACTGGGCGTGTCCCACCTCCGGGACGTCCCGTACGCCGAACTCCCCGCCGCCCTGGCGAAACTGACGGGCGAGCAGATCCGCCGCTACGTACGCCACATCGTCTCGGACGACCACCGGGTGGAGCAGGTCATCGGCCTGCTCGACGCGGGGGAGGTGCGGGCGATCGGCCCCGTCCTGACCGAGGGCCACGCCTCCCTCCGGGACGATCTGCGCATCTCCTGCGAGGAGTTGGACCTGGTGGTGTCCTGTGCCAACGCGGCGGGTGCGATCGGCGCGCGCATGACGGGCGGCGGCTTCGGCGGCTCGGCGATCGTCCTCGTGGAGGAGGCGGACGCGGAGCCGGTGACGAAGTCGATCCTGGAGGCCTTCACTTCGGCGGGCTTCACGTCCCCACGGATCTTCCCGGCGGTCCCGTCGGCGGGCGCACGCCGGGAGAGGTGACCCTCCCCGGCCCCGCCTGCTCGCCTACCCCAGCCGTTTCGTCAGGGTGAACTCCTTGGCTCCTTCGGGGTAGTCGGGGATCACCGACACCACCTCGTAGCCCTGGCCGCGGTAGAACCCCGGCGCCTGGAAGTCCCACGTCTCCACGCGGGAGTTGCGGCAGTCCCGCTCCTCGTGCGCGATGCGTTCCGCTTCGGCGAGCAGTTGGGCGCCGAGGCCCGCGCCCCGGTGCTTCCCGCTGACCCAGAGGTGGTTCACATGGAGCCAGCGCCCCCACGTGTGTCCGGCGAGGCCGCCGACGAGGCCCTCCGCGCGTTCCAGGAGCCAGACGGCCAGCGGTATTTCACGATCCTGCGGGGTGCCCCGCAGCGCGCGGAGCACCGGTGAGGCCCTGGAGTTCGCGTCCTGAAGACCGGCGAGGAGCAGAGCGAACCGTTCTTTGTCGACTCCTGTCTCAATACGAAACATACGGCTCACCATAAACGCGCTGGCCAGTCAGTTCTGTAAATTACCTTCCGCTCCTGCCGTGCGGCCCTACTCTGAGTGGCAGTGCCGGTGGGGGCCGGCACTGATCAGGGGGCGAGACAGTCGGGTACGGCACCCGGCGTGGGGGTGGCAGTCACAGCTCGGCGGCGGCCGTGCGACTGCGGTGACCCCCGTTCCAGGTGTCGTACCCGCACCGTACGTCCTCCGACGATGGGGTATCCCCTGCTCTTCGAGGAGAGCTTGGGGGAGGGGGTTTCAGTGGTTCGTATCCGAGTCCTGGTCGTCGACGACCATCGCATCTTCGCCGAGTCGCTCGCGGCGGCACTGGCGGCGGAGCCCGACGTCGACGTGTCCGCGGCGGGCAGCGGCCCGGCCGCACTGCGCTGCCTGGAGCGGGCGATAGCCGAGGGGCGCAGATACGACGTGCTGCTCGTCGACGCCGACCTGGGCGCGTCAGCGAGCGCCGTGCAGGGCGTGCGGCCCGCACCTTCGGTGCAGGAGGGCAACGCGGACGGTCTGGTGGACGGCATATCCCTGGTGGCCGGGGTCCGTTCGGGCCAGCCGATGGTCCGTACGGTCGTGCTCGCCGAGAGGGACGACCCGCGCAGGGCGGCCCTCGCACTGCAGGCCGGCGCGTCGGGCTGGGTCGCCAAGGACTGCTCGCTCTCCCGGCTCCTGACGGTCATACGGGGCGTGCTGCGGGAAGAGACGCATCTGCCGCCCGCGCTGCTCACCGGCGTCCTGCGCGAGCTGACCGCCGCGCGCAAGCACCGCACGGAATCCGAGCGCCTGGTGGAGTCGCTGACCCCGCGCGAGCGCGAGGTGCTGCGCTGCATGGTGGCGGGCCTGGGCAGGAAGGCCGTGGCCGAGCGCCTCTTCCTCTCCCCGCACACGGTGCGTACGCACATGCAGAACGTGCTGGGGAAGCTGGGCGTCCACTCCACGCTCGCGGCCGTCGCTCTTGCACGCAGGGCAGGGGTGGGGCCGGTCGACCTAGCCGGGGATGTTGTCGAACGGGGCGGTCAACTGGCGTAGCAGCCCGGCCAGTTCGCCGCGCTGTCCGCGGGAGAGCTCGGCGAGGATCGCCCGCTCCTGCTTGAGGAGTCCGGCGAGGGCCTGGTCCGCGCGGTCCTGCCCTTCCTCGGTCAGCCGCACCAGGACGCCACGCCGGTCGCTCGGATCGGGCAGCCGCTCGACGAGGCCCTTCTTCGCGAGCCGGTCGATGCGGTTGGTCATCGTGCCGGACGTCACCAGGGTCTGGGTGAGGAGCTGTCCGGGGGAGAGCTGATAGGGCGCACCCGCGCGCCGCAGTGACGTGAGTACGTCGAACTCCCACGGCTCCAGATTGTGCTCGGAGAACGCGAGCCGACGGGCCCTGTCGAGATGCCGCGCCAGCCTGCTGACACGGCTGAGCACCTCGAGTGGTTCCACGTCGAGGTCAGGGCGCTCCCGGCGCCATGCCGCGACCAGACGGTCGACCTCGTCCTCCATGACGATCAGTGTAGGGGGTCTGTCGACGTGAAGTCTCTTGACGTCAAGAGACTTCGGGGTTGAGGATGGATCTGTACGGCTTTACGACGACCATGGCGTCGGCAATTCCGCACGGCGCCGAAGCGGATTCTGTACGGCGCCGAGGTCCGCCCCCAGAGGAGGCCATTGATGTCCGCCACCCCCAGCTCCTCGCCCACGTGGGACCCCGGACAGTACCTGCGCCACTCCGGGCACCGGGCCCGCCCCTTCGTGGACCTGCTGGCCCGCGTCCCCGAACTCCCCGCCACGGGTGACCGTCCGCCGCGTATCGCGGACCTGGGCTGCGGGCCCGGCAACGTCACGCGTCTGCTGGCCGAACGCTGGCCGACGGCGCACATCACCGGCTACGACAACTCGCCCCAGATGCTGGAGCAGGCGGAGCGCCTGGCGGGTCCCACGGCCGGTGGCGGCCGCCTTGACTTCGCCGCGGCGGACGCCGGGGGCTGGGCGCCGGCCGAGGGGACGTACGACCTGATCCTGTCCAACGCGACCCTCCAGTGGGTGCCGGGCCACCCGGACTCCTTCCCTGCCTGGATCGCGGCGCTGACCCCCGGCGGCTCGTTCGCCTTCCAGGTCCCCGGCAACTTCGACGCCCCGAGCCACGTCCTGATGCGCGAGCTGAGCGAGTCCGAGCGGTGGCGGGAGCGGCTCGGCGGGCGGCTCCGCCACGCGGACGCGGTGCTCACGCCGACGGCCTACCTGGAACGGCTTGCCCCGCTGGGCTGCGAGGTGGACGCGTGGGAGACGACGTATCTGCACCTCCTGGAGGGGGAGGACCCGGTCCTGGACTGGGTGAAGGGGACGGGCCTGCGGCCTGTGCTGACGGCGTTGGCGGACGACGCGGAGGCGAAGGAGGCGTACCTCGCGGAGTACGGGGAGCTGCTGAGGAAGGCGTACCCGGCGGGGCCGGGCGGCACGGCCTTCCCCTTCCGCAGGGTCTTCGCCGTGGCCCGGCGGGAGGGCTGAGCCCCATGCTGACCGGCATCGACCACGTCCAGCTGGCCGCGCCACCGGGGAGCGAGCCGGAGCTTCGGGCCTTCTACTGCGGGGTGCTCGGCATGACGGAGGTCCCCAAGCCGGGGGAGCTGGCGGGGCGGGGCGGATGCTGGTTCCTGGCCGGGGCCGGGGCCGTACAGCTGCACCTCGGTATCGAGAGCGACTTCCGCCCGGCGCGCAAGGCGCACCCGGGACTGCGGGTGCGGGACATCTCCGCGTACGCGGAGAGACTGGCCTCGCGGGGCACCCCCCTCACCTGGGACTACGCGCTGCCCGGCCACCGGCGCTTCTACGCCGAGGACCCGGTGGGCAACCGCCTGGAGTTCCTGGAGCGGGAGGGGTGAATATCCCTACCCCCCGGCTGCGCGGCCGGGGGGCCTGCCCCGGAAGCGGAAGGGTGCCCACCGCAGGGCGCCCGCACCGCCGGGCTAGCTCTTGCGGTGGCCTATCAGGCGTGGCTTCGGTTCCAGGCCGTCCAGGCCGTGCCATGCCAGGTTCACCAGGTGCGCCGCCACCTCCGCCTTCTTCGGCTTGCGGGCGTCCAGCCACCACTGGCCCGTCAGCGCGACCATGCCGACCAGCGCCTGCGCGTACAGGGGAGCCAGTTTCTGGTCGAAGCCCCGCGTCTTGAACTCCTGGCCCAGGATGTCCTCCACCTGCGTCGCGATGTCCGAGATGAGCGAGGCGAAGGTGCCCGTCGACTGCGCCACCGGCGAATCGCGGACCAGGATGCGAAAGCCGTCCGTGTACGTCTCGATGTAGTCGAGGAGGGCGAACGCCGCCTGCTCCAGGAGCTCGCGCGGATGGCCCGCCGTCAACGCCCCCGTCACCCCGTCGAGCAGCGCCCGCATCTCGCGGTCCACCACCACCGCGTACAGACCCTCCTTGCCGCCGAAGTGCTCGTACACGACAGGCTTGGAGACCCCGGCCTTCGCCGCGATCTCCTCCACCGACGTGCCCTCGAAACCCTTGGCGGCGAAGAGCGTGCGGCCGATGTCCAGCAACTGCTCCCGGCGCTCGGCACCCGTCATCCGGGTCCGGCGCGTACGCCGAGGCTGCTTCTCTTTGCTGGAGGGGCTGGAATTGCCGGAGTCGGTCGCCACGTCGTCAATCATGCCGGGCCGACGGTCTTCGGCTTCCGGCGGGAGTCGATACGGGACTCCGACGGCCAGCGCACATCCGTCGCCCACCCCAGCTGCTCGCACCAGCGGATGATCCGCGCCGACGAGTCGACCTGGCCCCGCAGCACACCGTGCCGCGCCGACGTCGGATCGGCGTGGTGGAGGTTGTGCCAGGACTCGCCGCAGGACAGGACCGCGAGCCACCACACGTTGCCCGAGCGGTCGCGCGACTTGAAGGGCCGCTTGCCCACCGCGTGGCAGATCGAGTTGATCGACCACGTGACGTGGTGCAGCAGCGCGACCCGGACCAGCGAGCCCCAGAAGAACGCCGTGAAGGCGCCCCACCACGACATCGTCACCAGGCCACCGACCAGCGGCGGGATCGCAAGGGACACGATCGTCCAGAGAAGGAACTGGCGGGAGATCCTGCGGAGCGCCGGGTCCTTGATCAGGTCCGGTGCGTACTTCTCCTGCGACGTCTGCTCCTCATCGAACATCCAGCCGATGTGCGCCCACCACAACCCCTTCATCAGGGCCGGGAGCGTCTCGCCGAAGCGCCACGGGGAGTGCGGGTCGCCCTCCGCGTCGGAGAACTTGTGATGCTTGCGGTGGTCCGCCACCCAGCGGACCAGCGGGCCCTCCACCGCCATCGACCCCGCCACGGCCAGCGCGATCCGCAGCGGACGCTTCGCCTTGAAGGAGCCATGCGTGAAGTAGCGGTGGAATCCGATCGTGATGCCGTGGCAGCCCAGGTAGTACATGAACACCAGCAGGCCGAGGTCGAGCCAGCTCACCCCCCAGCCCCAGGCCAGCGGCACCGCCGCGACCAGGGCGAGGAACGGGACGGTGATGAACAGCAGCAGCGCCATCTGTTCGAGGGACCGCTTCTGCTCACCGCCCAGCGTCGCGGAAGGGATGGGAGATGACGAATCGGCATCGGTCGTCGATCGCGAAGCGTCTTCGATCACATCAGTGTCGGAACACGCATCGGAAGGTGTGGTCATGGGCACGTCCCCTGTGGGGTCGAGGGTTGAGGGTCACGGCGCGGGTGCGGCGGGCGCACGGTCACGGATTCCGCGTTATCTACGGTCCCGTAACCTACGGCGTCGTAAGTATGGCAGCGCGGAACCCGGCGGCAAGAGCCGCGAGTCCGTGCCGCGATGTGACACCTATCCTTGGGAACAGTCGGACAGCGCGGTCCGCTCTCTCTAGTTCCCCCGGAACGCGGATTCATATCCGCCCGGGGACCCCTCCCAGACCTGACGTGCTTCAACACTGCAAGGAGCCGCACCTGTGAGCAGTGCCGACGACCAGACGAACACCACAGCCAGCACCGAGCTGCGCGCCGACATCCGCCGCCTCGGCGACCTGCTGGGCGAGACCCTCGTACGTCAGGAGGGCTCAGAGCTCCTCGAACTGGTCGAGAAGGTCCGCCGCCTGACCCGTGAGGACGGCGAGGCCGCAGCACGCCTGCTCGGTGGCACCGAACTGGAGACCGCGGCCAAGCTGGTCCGCGCCTTCTCCACGTACTTCCACCTGGCGAACGTGACCGAGCAGGTCCACCGCGGGCGCGAGCTGCGCGCCCGGCGTGCCGCCGAGGGCGGGCTCCTGACCCGTACCGCGGACCGGCTCAAGGACGCGGACCCCGAGCACCTGCGCCAGACCGTGGAGCACCTGAACGTGCGCCCCGTCTTCACCGCGCACCCCACCGAGGCCGCCCGCCGCTCCGTCCTCAACAAGCTGCGCCGCATCGCCGAGCTCCTCGAGACCCCGGTCATCGAGTCCGACCGGCGCCGTCACGACACCCGCCTCGCCGAGAGCATCGACCTGGTGTGGCAGACCGACGAGCTGCGCGTCGTCCGTCCGGAACCCGCGGACGAGGCCCGCAACGCCATCTACTACCTGGACGAGCTGCACGCCGGCGCCGTCGGGGACGTACTGGAAGACCTCACCGCCGAGCTGGAGCGGGTCGGCGTCCAGCTGCCCGAAGGCACCCGCCCGCTGACGTTCGGCACCTGGATCGGCGGCGACCGCGACGGCAACCCGAACGTGACGCCCGCCGTCACCTGGGACGTCCTGATCCTCCAGCACGAGCACGGCATCAACGACGCCCTCGCACTCGTCGACGAGCTGCGCGGCTTCCTCTCCAACTCCATCCGCTACACCGGAGCCACCGAGGAACTGAAGGCCTCCCTCCAGCTCGACCTGGAGCGGCTGCCCGAGATCAGCCCCCGCTACAAGCGGCTGAACGCCGAGGAGCCCTACCGCCTCAAGGCCACCTGCATCCGGCAGAAGCTGGAGAACACCAAGGAGCGCCTGGCCCGCGGCACGGCCCACGAGGACGGGCGCGACTACCTCGGCACCGGCGAGCTCCTGCACGACCTCACCCTCGTCCAGACGTCGCTGCGCGAGCACAAGGGCGCCCTGTTCGCCGACGGCCGGATGAACCGCACGATCCGTACGCTCGCCGCGTTCGGTCTGCAGCTCGCCACCATGGACGTACGAGAGCACGCCGACGCCCACCACCACGCGCTCGG
The DNA here is from genome assembly GCF_055577645.1 of Streptomyces sp. NPDC033180. Classification (NCBI taxonomy): domain Bacteria; kingdom Bacillati; phylum Actinomycetota; class Actinomycetes; order Kitasatosporales; family Streptomycetaceae; genus Streptomyces; species Streptomyces sp. NPDC033180. The sequence goes on from NZ_JBVIPU010000018.1 coordinate 37,580, forward strand.
TCAGCTCTTCGACCGCCTGGGCGAGGAGTCCTGGCGGTACGTGGACATGCCGCGCGAGTACCGGCAGAAGCTGCTCGCCAAGGAGCTGCGCTCCCGCAGGCCGCTCGGCCCCTCCCCGGCCCCGCTGGACGCCGCGGGCGAGAAGACCCTCGGCGTCTTCCTCACCATCAAGAAGGCCCTGCAGGTCTTCGGGCCCGAGGTCATCGAGTCGTACATCATCTCCATGTGCCAGGGCGCCGACGACGTCTTCGCCGCGTCCGTCCTCGCCCGCGAGGCCGGGCTCATCGACCTGCACGCAGGCTGGGCGAAGATCGGCATCGTGCCGCTCCTGGAGACGACGGACGAGCTGCGTGCCGCCGACGTCATCCTCGACGAGATGCTCGCCGACCCGTCGTACCGCAGACTGGTCGCGCTCCGGGGTGACGTCCAGGAGGTCATGCTCGGCTACTCGGACTCGTCCAAGTTCGGCGGCATCACCACCTCGCAGTGGGAGATCCACCGGGCACAGCGTCGCCTGCGTGATGTCGCGCACCGCTACGGCGTGCGGCTGCGCCTCTTCCACGGCCGTGGCGGCACCGTCGGCCGCGGCGGCGGCCCCTCGCACGACGCGATCCTCGCGCAGCCGTGGGGCACGCTGGAGGGCGAGATCAAGGTGACCGAGCAGGGCGAGGTCATCTCCGACAAGTACCTCGTGCCGTCGCTGGCCAGGGAGAACCTCGAACTGACCGTGGCCGCGACGCTGCAGGCCTCGGCCCTGCACACCTCTCCCCGCCAGTCGGACGAGGCGCTCGCCCGCTGGGACGCGGCGATGGACGTCGTCTCGGACGCGGCCCACACCGCCTACCGCAAGCTCGTCGAGGACCCGGACCTGCCGACGTACTTCCTCGCGTCGACGCCGGTGGACCAGCTCGCCGACCTCCACCTGGGCTCGCGGCCCTCCCGCCGCCCCGGCTCGGGCGTCTCGCTCGACGGCCTGCGCGCCATCCCGTGGGTCTTCGGCTGGACGCAGTCGCGGCAGATCGTGCCGGGCTGGTTCGGCGTCGGCTCGGGCCTCAAGGCGCTGCGCGAGGCCGGTCTGGACACCGTCCTCGGCGAGATGCAGGAGCACTGGCACTTCTTCCGGAACTTCATCTCGAACGTGGAGATGACCCTGGCGAAGACGGACCTGCGGATCGCCCGCCACTACGTGGACACGCTCGTCCCCGACGAGCTGAAGCACGTCTTCGACGTGATCGAGGCGGAGCACGCGCTGACCGTGCAGGAAGTCCTGCGGATCACCGGCAGCGAGGAACTGCTCGGCTCCCACCCGGAGCTCCAGCAGACGTTCGGCATCCGTGACGCGTACCTGGACCCGATCTCGTACCTCCAGGTCGCGCTGCTCAAGCGCCAGCGCGACGCGGTGGCCGCGGGCGAGGAAGCGGACCCGCTGCTGGGCCGCGCGCTGCTTCTCACCGTCAACGGTGTGGCGGCGGGGCTGCGGAACACGGGCTGATTCTTGCTGGCGGGGGCGCCGGTGCTCGCGGGGCGCGGTTGTTGCCGCCGGGTCCGCTGTGGCTCGCGGGGCGCGTTCGTCGTCGCCGGGTCCGCTGTGGCTCGCGGGGCGCGTTCGTCGTCGCCGGGTCCGCTGGCTCGCAGGGCGGGTTAGGCGCCGCCGGGTCCGCTGTGGCGCCTCTGCCCCGCCGCTGCGCGGCGGATCTTTCCCGCCCACCCACCCGATTGCCCGGCGTCGGGTGGGGGGCTTCCGTCTGCTCGTCGGGTGTGCGTCCGGCTTGTCATCTCGCCGCTCCGCGGCGGATTTTCCCCACCCACCCGCCCGATTGCCCGGCGTCGGGTTGGGGGGGCGGGGTTCCCGTCCGTTGTCTGGCGTCAGGTGGGCATCTGGCTTGCAGTCCCGCCCAGCAGTGGGTTGGGTGGGCGTGGAGTGGTGGCGGCGGCGGTTGGTGGTGAGGGGGCCGATGTCACCCAGCCGTATCGCGCGCCCCTGTGGCTGCGGGGTGATCGGGTGGGTGGGTGGGAGACATCCGCCGCGGAGCGGCGGGCTTTCCGCGTGAGCGGGGACCAGGAGCAGCCTGGAGCGGTGGCGCTGGAAGATCAGCGTTGCGAAGGGGCTGCGGGGTAGCGCCGCGCAGCGGTCGGCCTGGTGGGCCTGAGTGGGTCAGAACGTCAGTGTGGCGAACGATGCCGTCAGGAGGCCGGTGCCCGCCAAAGCCAGGGTCCACGCCACGCGGGACAGCCGCAGGCCCCCGGCCACCACCACCGAGGCCAGCAGCAGGGCGCCGCCCAGCGGCAACCACGCGTGGAGGAACCCGGGGCCACCCGTGCGTACGACCTCGTCGGTGCCCGGCTTCACCGCCACCGGAATCCTCGACCCCTTCTTCTCCGCGATCGAGCGGTCGATCACGACCTCATCGCGCGGCTCGAAGCCCGCGGTCGAGGGGACATACGAACCGAAGCAGTCGTCGGACGAGCACCGCGCCACCCGCATCGTGCCCCGCTCACGCTCATCGGTGAGCATCACGTGCTGCGCCGTGCCCCAGGACGCCCAGACGCCCGCGACAAGCAGCAGCGCCGCGAGCCCGCCCATCGCCGTCCGGCGTAGGAGAAGCAGCGCGTTCATGGCGGCGATCCTTGGCCATGACGATGCGCTCAGTCAACCGTCCCGGGGGACACCGCTCAGGAGTTGTACGAGCTCTGCGCCCGCTCCAACCCCTCGATCACCAGGGCCTGAGCAGCATCCGCCGCCCGGTCCACGAAGTAGCCGAGCTCCTTGCGCTCCGCCGAAGCGAAGTCCTTCAGGACGAAGTCCGCCACCTGCATCCGCCCCGGCGGACGCCCGATCCCGAACCGCACCCGGTGGTAGTCCGGGCCCATCGCCTTCGTCATCGACTTCAGACCGTTGTGGCCGTTGTCGCCGCCGCCCAGCTTCAGCCGCAGCATGCCGTAGTCGATGTCCAGCTCGTCATGGACCGCGACGATGTTCGCCGTCGGGATCTTGTAGAAGTCGCGCAGCGCCGTCACCGGGCCACCCGACACATTCATGTACGACATCGGCTTCGCCAGGACGACCCGGCGGCTGCCCGGGCCCGCGGGACCGATCCGGCCCTCGAGCACCTGCGCCTGCGCACGCCCGCTCCGCTTGAACGAGCCACCGATCCGCTCCGCGAGCAGATCGGCCACCATGAAGCCCACGTTGTGCCGGTTCATGGCGTACCCAGGGCCTGGATTGCCCAGGCCCACGATCAGCCAGGGCGTACCGAGGTCCGTCGTCATCTGCATGTCTCCTTCATAGCCCAACCGCCGCCCCGCGCAGGAGCGCGGAGCGGCGGTCGGCAGAGTCGAACGCAGTCGAGGCTCAGGCCTCGGCGGCGTCACCCTCGCCCTCGGTCTCGGCGGCGGCCTCCTCGGCCTGCGCGGCCAGGACCTGCAGGACGACGGTGTCGTCGTCGACGGCCAGGGTCGTGCCCTTGGGCAGCGTGATGTCCTTGGCGAGAACGGTCGCACCGGCCTCGAGACCGGCGATGGAGACGGTGACCGACTCCGGGATGTGCGTGGCCTCGGCCTCGACGGGCAGCGCGTTCAGCACGTGCTCGAGCAGGTTGCCGCCCGGGGCGAGCTCACCCTCGGTGTGGACGTAGATGTCGACGTTGACCTTCTCGCCCTTGCGGACGAGGAGAAGGTCGACGTGCTCGAGGATGCCGATGCGCACGGCGTCACGCTGGACGGCCTTCGGGATGACCAGCTGGCTCTTGCCGTCGATGTCCAGGTTGATCAGGACGTTAGGGGTCTTCAGTGCCATCAGCGTGCCGTGGTGCGGCAGCGCGATGTGGATCGGGTCGGCACCGTGGCCGTAGACAACGGCGGGCAGCTTGTCGGCGCGACGCAGACGGCGGGCGGCACCCTTGCCGAACTCGCTGCGGACCTCGGCGGTGATCTTCACCTCGGACATGTGCACTCCTCGTAAAAGTGGTGACGGAAGAAATCGGTCACCCGGCCACGACTGGCGGCCTGCTACGAAGAGCGCGTCGATAACGGACAGCCGTACTGCAATGAGTACGGCCTCCCTCGCCGAGCAACTCCGTGAGTCTACCCGGCGGGAAGGCCGCCTCAAAGTCGATCAATCTATGACGTCGATCGATCTACGACGTCGAGCGATGTACGACGATTACGCCTGCTCGTCGAAGAGGCTCGTCACCGAACCGTCCTCGAAGACCTCACGCACCGCGTTCGCGATGGTCGGCGCGATCGAGAGCACGGTGATCTTGTCGAGCTCCAGGTCGCCCGGGTCGGGCAGCGTGTCCGTGAACACGAACTCGCTCACCTTGGAGTTCTTCAGACGGTCCGCGGCCGGACCGGACAGCACGCCGTGCGTCGCCGTCACGATGACGTCCTCCGCACCGTGCGCGAACAGCGCGTCGGCGGCGGCGCAGATCGTGCCACCCGTGTCGATCATGTCGTCGACCAGGACGCAGACGCGGCCCTTCACGTCACCGACCACCTCGTGCACGGTGACCTGGTTGGCGACGTCCTTGTCACGGCGCTTGTGCACGATCGCCAGCGGGGCGCCCAGACGGTCGCACCAGCGGTCGGCGACGCGCACACGGCCGGCGTCGGGGGAGACCACGGTCAGCTTCGAGCGGTCGACCTTCGCACCCACGTAGTCCGCGAGGACCGGCAGCGCGAAGAGGTGGTCGACCGGGCCGTCGAAGAAGCCCTGGATCTGGTCCGTGTGCAGGTCGACCGTGAGGATGCGGTGCGCGCCCGCCGTCTTCATCAGGTCCGCCACCAGACGGGCCGAGATCGGCTCACGGCCGCGGTGCTTCTTGTCCTGGCGCGCGTAGCCGTAGAACGGCACGATCACGGTGATGGAGCGGGCCGACGCGCGCTTCAGCGCGTCGATCATGATCAACTGCTCCATGATCCACTTGTTGATCGGAGCCGTGTGGCTCTGGATCAAGAAGCAGTCCGCACCACGAGCCGACTCCTGATACCGCACATAGATCTCACCGTTGGCGAAATCGAAAGCCTTCGTCGGCACGATGCCGACACCCAGCTTGTGTGCGACCTCCTCGGCCAACTCGGGGTGGGCGCGGCCGGAGAAGAGCATCAACTTCTTCTCGCCGGTCGTCTTGATCCCGGTCACAGCACTAGTCTCCTCAGACGAGTTCTTCCCGCTGCCGTCCTCGCACGCCCCGGAAAATTGCAGTCCGAAGCGCTGAGCCGGCCGAAATGGTGTGCATCTATCACGGTACGCCGTGCACGACGCACCTGTTTCCGGTCAGCTTCCGCTTGCCGAATTCCTGGACTCCCCGGACGCCGCCTCCGCCGCCCTCGCAGCCGCGCTGCCCGGACGCTTGCGCGCCACCCAACCCTCGATATTCCGCTGCTGGCCACGGGCCACGGCCAGCGAACCTGCCGGAACATCCTTCGTGATGACCGAACCCGCCGCCGTATAAGCGCCGTCCCCAACAGTGACAGGAGCCACAAACATGTTGTCCGAACCGGTCTTGCAGTGCGACCCCACCGTCGTGTGGTGCTTCGCCTCACCGTCGTAGTTCACAAAGACGCTCGCAGCACCGATGTTGGTGAAATCGCCGATCGTCGCGTCACCCACGTACGACAGATGCGGCACCTTCGAACCCTCACCGATCTTCGCGTTCTTCATCTCCACGTACGTACCGGCCTTGGCCTTCACGCCGAGCCGGGTGCCCGGCCGCAGATACGCGTACGGACCGACGCTCGCCTGCTCCCCGACCTCCGAGTCGAACGCGACCGTGTTGTCCACCCGGGCGCCCGCACCGACCTTGGTGTTCGTCAGGCGGGTGTTGGGCCCCACCTCGGCGCCCTCCCCGAGATGCGTGGCGCCATGGAGCTGCGTGCCGGGATGCACAAGAGCGTCCCGCTCGTACGTCACCGTCGCGTCGATCCACGTCGACGCCGGGTCCACCACCGTCACACCCGCCAGCATGGCCTCGGTGAGCAGCCGGTCGTTCAAGGTACGGCGGGCCTGCGCCAGTTGCACACGGTTGTTGATCCCCGCGATCTCCTCGTGATCGAGGGCGACAGCAGCGCCCACGCGATGCCCCGCCTCCCGCAGGATCCCCAGAACGTCGGTCAGGTACTCCTCGCCCTGACTGTTGTCCGTACGCACCTTGCCGAGCGCCTTCGCGAGCAGCTGCCCGTCGAACGCGAACACACCGGAGTTGATCTCACGGATCAGACGCTGCTTCTCGGTCGCGTCCTTGTGCTCCACGATCCCGGTCACCGCGCCGCTCTCGCCGTCCCGCACGATCCGGCCGTAACCGGTCGCGTCCGGAACCTCGGCGGTCAGCACGGTGACGGCGTTGCCGTCCCCGGTGTGCGTCTCGGCCAGCTTCCGCAGGGTCGCGCCCGTCAGCAACGGGGTGTCACCACACACGACGATGACGGTCCCGTCCACGGCGCCGCCGAGCTCGTCCAGACCGATACGGACGGCGTGGCCGGTGCCCTTCTGCTCGCTCTGGTAGGCGGTGCGTACGTCGGGGGCGACGGCGGAGAGATGACCGATGACCTGCTCGCGGGCGAACCCGACGACGGTGACGAGCCGCTCCGGGCTCAGCGCGTACGCGGCCTCGAGGACGTGCCCGATGAGGGAACGGCCACAGATCTCATGCAGAACCTTGGGAGTGGCCGACTTCATACGGGTGCCCTCACCCGCTGCGAGGACGACGACGGCTGCCGGGCAGTTGGCGCTCACGGGGATGCCCTTCGGCTTCGGATGTGCGGGGATTGGACATCCGCAGGATACCGGGGCGATGTGGGGCGGAAATGAGGGCGGGTCCTGACCGTGGCGGTCAGGACCCGACAAAAGTTGCAGCTCCCCCATCAGGATTTGAACCTGAACAGACGGTACCAAAAACCGCAGTGCTGCCTGATTACACCATGGGGGAATAAACGCGGCGAACCGGACATTTGGTCAGGTCGCCGAGTAGGCACCCAACACTATGCCGTACCAAGCCCCTTCCATGCGACGGCGAGGAACAGCTCGCGGTCTGACAAGGTGCCCACGTCCTGCTTCGCGGCCTCCTTCACGCGCTGCCGCTCCTTGTCCCGCACCGCCAGCTCGTGCTCCCACCGCTTTCGTGCCGCCAGCTTCGCCTGCTCCGATGGGTCCCGCCGCTCGGGTTTGGGCAGATCCCGTACCCACAGTGAGATCGAACTCTTCGAGCAGCCCAGCTCGACCTGGATCGGGTCATACGTGAGTCCCTGGATCCGCAGCTCCCGCGCCCGCTCCCTCAGGTCGTCCTTCGCGTTCGGGCGTTTCGTCCACTCCGGAGGCGGTTCTCCTTCCAGGAGGCGGTTCAGGATGTCGTCGTTGAAGAGCCTCAACTCGTCGCGGATCTGGCGGCGGCTCAACCCCTCCCGCCGCAACGCGAATCGCCCGCTCCCGCAACCCCTCGAAGTCGGCGTACTTGCTCGTGATTTCCGTCATGCGACGACCCTCGTCCGGAATGCGAACGTCCGGTCGGAAAGGGGAAGCGGTTCAACAGTTCGAGGGATTTCCGGCCGTTTCGTTTCGCATCGAACAGCGCGTGCGTTCGATCACGGAGCCGGAAACTCGCCGGAAAAGGAGAGCTTGTCGCCCGTAGGCTGGAAGGCATGACCACGACGGGGGAGAAGCACAGCGCGGCCGTGACCGGGCCGTGGTGGTGGGAGCGGCGGCGCAGTGCCGTGCTGGATGTGGGGCTCGCGTTGGCCTCGGCCGCGGAGTGCGGGGCCGAGGGGCTCGCGTTCGCGGGGGACACGGGGATTCCCACGGGGGTGGGGGTCGCGTTCGGGGTGCTGGCCGGGGCTTCGCTGGTGTTGCGGCGGCGGTGGCCGATCGCCGTGGTGCTCATTTCGATTGCGATCACGCCTGCTCAGATGGGGATCTTTCTCACCATCGTCGGGCTGTACACGCTTGCGGCGTCCGAGTTGCCTCGGCGGATCATCGGGTCCCTTGCCGGGATGTCCTTGCTCGGGACGCTCATCGTGACTCTCGTGCGGACGCGGCAGGACATGGCGAGCGGGGAGCTGGGGTTCGCGGAGGGGTTCATACCGTTCATCGCGATCACCACGTCGATCGGTGTCACCGCGCCGCCGATCCTGCTCGGGCTGTATGTCGGCGCCCGGCGGCGGCTGATGGAGAGTCTTCGGGAGCGTGCCGACAGCCTGGAGCGCGAGTTGCAGTTGCTCGCGGAGCGGGCCGAGGAGCGGGCGGAGTGGGCGCGTAACGAGGAGCGGACACGGATCGCTCGGGAGATGCATGACGTCGTCGCGCATCGGGTGAGTCTGATGGTCGTGCATGCCGCTGCTTTGCAGGCTGTCGCCAGGAAGGATCCTGAGAAGGCCGTGAAGAACGCCGCTCTTGTCGGGGACATGGGGCGCCAGGCTCTGACGGAGTTGCGCGAGATGCTGGGTGTGCTGCGGACCGGGGAGGCCACGCCGGTGGCGGGTGGCCGGCATGGTTCGGTGTCCGACGCGGTGCCGTTGGCCGCCGTGGGGTTCGCCGCGGCTGCCGCCGCCTCGCGTGCGGTGGACGAGGACGGGCCGTGTCTGGCGGAGCTGGATGAGCTGGTGGGGCAGTCCCGTGCGGCGGGGATGGCGGTGGATCTGTCCGTGGAGGGTGAGTCCCGTGCGTACGCGGCGGATGTCGAGCAGACCGCGTATCGGGTGGTTCAGGAGGCGTTGACGAACGTGCACAAGCACGCGGCGGGCGCCAAGACGTATGTCCGGCTCGCGCACCGCGGTGCGGAGATCGCGATGCAGGTGGAGAACGAGCCGCCGCCGGAGGTGGGCCCCGGGGATGCCCGGCTGCCGAGTGGCGGCAACGGCCTGGTGGGGATGAAGGAGCGGGTCATCGCGCTGGGCGGTGTCTTCGTGTCGGGTCCGACGGACGCGGGTGGTTTCCGGGTGTCGGCGGTGCTGCCGGCGGCTGCCGCTGTCGCGGGGGCCTAGGCCGCGTCGCCGCCGGGTCCGGGTTCCGGCCCGCGTCGCCGGGCGGCTCTAGCCCGCTTTGAGGCGTTCCGGCTGGGTGCCCGATGCCAGGGTGGCGAGGGCTGCGTCGATGTGGGAGCCCAGGTACCAGTCGCCGCTGTGGTCGAGGCTGTAGACGCGGCCTTCGGCGTCGATGGCGAGGAGTGCCTGGGTCTCCGTCTCCTCTCCTATGGGGCAGACCTCGGTGTCGAGGGCGCGGCCGAGGTCGCCGAGGGTGCGGGCCAGGTGGAGGCCGTAGAGGGGGTCCAGGTGCACGGCGGCGGGCGCTATGTGGCGGCCGGGGCCCTGCGGGGTGATGTGCAGTCCGCCGAACTCGGCCCAGGCCTCGACGGCGGCGGGGAAGACGGCGTGCTGGTGTCCCGCGGGTGAGGTGTGGCGGCGCAGGACGTCGGCCCAGATCTCGGCCTGCTTTATGTCCCAGCGTCCGGGGCGCCAGCCGGCTGCGCGCAGGGCGGCGTCGACGGGGACGGGGAAGCGGGGTGACGCCGCTGTGGGGGTGGTGGGGTGGTCGGTGTGCTGTTCCGTGTGCATGTGCGGCTGCCCTCGTTGCGGTTCGCGGTTCGCGGCTCGGTGGTGGGGATCAGGATTCCGGGGTCGGGGGTTCCACGATCCGTACGCCGAAGTGCGCTGTGAGGGCGGTGCAGGAGCGGCAGGGGCGGGCGAAGCCGCCGTGCAGGGGGTCGCCGTCCTCGCGGATGCGGCGGGTGGTGAGCTTGGCGTGCTTGAGGGCTTTGCGGGCCTCGCCGTTGGTCATCGGTTTTCGTGCCGCGCGTTTGGAGCGGCTGGTGTCGGCCGCCGTGAGGTGGCGCGAGATGAGGATCGCTTCGGCGCACCGCCCGGTGAAGCGTTCGCGCTGGCTGCTTGTGAGGGTGTCGAGGAAGTCCTGTACGAGTGGGTGCAGAGCGGGAGGTTCCTCGCCGCGTCCCGCGGTGCAGGTGAGGGTCGCGCCGCGGACGGAGAGTGCGGCGGCGACGGTGGGGAGTATGCCGTCGCGGCGTTGGCGCAGCGTGGGCGCGTACGTGGACGCGCTGCTCCAGCCGACGCGTGGATCTCCCGTGTCGGTGGGGTTCTCGGCGGTCGTCGTGGGCGCCGTGGTGGCCGCCGTGTGGCCGGTCGTGCCGGTCTGTGCCGTGTGCATGGTGGTGCTTCCCTCCCCGCAACTCGCGGCTGTGACCGCGTGTGCCACGCCCCCGCGTTGCGGAGACAGCCTGTCAAATGGGGCGGGTGGTGCGGAAGCTGGGGCACCGCGACACGCCTGGCTTTCGTCGCACGGTGACGGTCCGGTGGCTGCTGGTCATGGAACCGGAGGCCCGGTGACCGGTGTCGTCCTTACGCATAGGCTGTCGACATCCGCAGACTGCGGAACGCAGGACGAAGCACGTAAATCCGTGCAAGTGACATTCACGCACAGCGATCCGCAGAACCATTAACAGTGCCGCAGGGGGCAACCGCCATGACGACAGGTCGGCTGGGGCAGCAGGCCGCACCGCCGAACGCGGCCTACGCCGGGCAGGTCGTGCATTTCCCGGATCCGGTCCGGGCCACGCGCCATCCCAGAGGTGTGCGTGTGGACGAGCACGGCTATCCGGATTTCTCGGCCTACGCGCGTGCGGCCGCCGAGATCGCCGAGCCTCCGGAGGGCTTCGGGGTCGACGAGCTGCGTCTGACGGACTACGTCTCCGCGAACGCGGCGCTCGCCGCGGCGGAACACGACCTGTGGGACACGATTCCGCCGGTGGCGACCCCGCACGGCTGGACCTGGCACCACGTGCCGGGCGGCCGGCGCCTGGAGCTGGTCCCGGTGGAGGTGAAGGCGCTCCTGCGGCACCACGGCGGGATCGCCACGACGCCGGTCGACCAGAACAAGAGGGGCACGCGCCCGCTCCAGGAGACCCGGCCCGCGCATCTCGCGCTGCCGAAGTCGGCGGTCGCGGTGACCGAGCAGGAGGTCCTCGGCGCCGAGGAGGAGCTGGGTTACCGGCTCCCCGGTGCCTACCGTGCCTTCCTGAAGGCGGCGGGCGGCTGCGCGCCGGTCGGTACGGCGCTCGACGCGGAGCTCGGCCTCCTGATCGACCAGCCGTTCTTCACGGTGCGGGACGAGGCCGCGGTCAACGACCTGGTGTACGTGAACAAGTGCCTGCGCGACCATCTCACCAAGGATTATCTGGGAGTCGGGTTTGTGCAGGGCGGCATTCTCGCCGTGAAGGTCAAGGGCGACCGGATCGGTTCGGTGTGGTTTTGCGCGTACGACGACGCACGGGACGTCTCGGAAGCGGCCGGATGGGCGCCGGCCGAGCGGGTGCAGCGGCTGTTGCTGCCGTGCGGTGACGACTTCGACGCGTTCTTGTCCCGGCTCGCGGGTAATCCGCCGGAGTTGGAGACCGTGGCGAACCTGATGGTGGACGGCGGCTTCGCGCGCGCCGTCCCGGTGGGGGAGTGACTTGGCGATGGTGACCTTCGCGCAGGCGCAGGAGCGCGCCGAGGAATGGATCAACGGCGATGTGCCCGGGTACCAGCATCGTGCGGTGCGGGTAAGGGAGTTCGAGCTCGGTTTCGTCGTATGGGCGGAGGACCGTGAGGACGGTCCGGTGTCCGACGGCGGCCGTCAGCGGCTCGTCGTCGCGCGCGACAGCGGCGACGCCACGCTCTGGCCGGGGCTGCCGGTCGGTGAGGTGATCCGCCGGTACGAAGAGGAGTACGGCGTCCCGGATGTGGCGCCGGAGGATGCGGCGCCTGCTCCGCCGGAGCGGGTGGACCTGAATCAGACGTCGTTCCTGTTGAGCCCCCCGGAGTGGCTTCAGGAGGCGGCGGACAAGCTGGGCATTCCGGATCGCAGGTCGGAGTCGGCGGGGACGCCGGCTTCGGACGCACCGGCTGCACCGGCCGCCCCCGCGGCACCTGTCGCGCCTTCGGCTCCTGTGGCTCCCGCTCCTGCGGCCGCGTCCGCCGCTCCCGAAGCGCCCGGTGGCGGTACGCCGTGGCCCGCGGCCGGGTCGTCGAGTGCGCCGGCCGGGGACACCCCGTGGGCCGGTACGGACACCAACGCGGAGTCCGGCGACGACCGTTCGGTGCCGGCGCCCGCGACGGTGTTCGCGCCGCCGCTGGTCGGCGGTGACGATGAGGACTCTCCGCCGCCCGGTGTGGCGCCGGAGGCCAAGACCGCGCTGATGCACGGCGGCAGCGGTCTTCCGTCGACGACGGTGGCGCCCGCGCTCGACGGCCCGAACCTGCCGCCGCCCCCGGGCGCCGGTGCTCCCGACGCGTCCGCGTACGGCTATCCGCAGGGGCCCGGAGCCCCCGGCACGCAGCCCCCGGCCGCTCCGGCGCCGAACCTGCCGCCGCCTGCGGGCGTGAGCGCTCCGGACCCGTCCGCGTACGGCTATCCGCAGGGTTCCGCTCCCGCCGCCGCCCAGCACTCCGTGCCTCCCGGCGCGGGGGACATCGCCGACGCCGCGACCAGCAAGGCGCAGGCGCCGCCGCGCGGTGCGCGCGGCAGCGGTGCGAGTACGCCGCCGCCCCCCGGCGCCCCGGGAACTCCCGGTGTGGCGCCGGGCAGTACGCCGCCGCCGCCGTCCGGTCCCGGTGCTCCGGGCACCCCGGCGGGCGGTTACGTCCCGACGCAGCTCGTGTCCTCGCTCGGCCCCGACGGACCGCAGCCGCCCGCGGCTCCGGCCGCGCCGCAGCCGCCCGGTGCTCCCGGTGCTCCGGGTACGCCTCCCGGTGGTGTGCACC
>NZ_JBVIPU010000018.1:50418-191035 GCF_055577645.1 Streptomyces sp. NPDC033180
GCACCATGCGGCGACGATGCTGGCGGACCCGAGTCTGGGTGGGCCCGGTGGGATCAAGCCGCCGGGTGCTCCTGGTGCCCCGCAGCCTCCTGGCCCGCCGGGAGCTCCCGGTGCGCCCCAGCCTCCCGGCCCGCCCGGTGCTCCGGGTACGCCTCCCGGTGGTGTGCACCATGCGGCGACGATGCTGGCGGACCCGAGTCTGGGTGGGCCCGGTGGGATCAAGCCGCCGGGTGCTCCTGGTGCCCCGCAGCCTCCTGGCCCGCCCGGAGCTCCCGGTGCGCCCCAGCCTCCTGGGGCTCCCGGCGCTCCCGGAGCACCCGGCGGCGGGGGTGTCCACCACGCCGCGACCATGCTGGCCGGACCCGCGGTCGGCGGCCCCGGCACGCCCATGCCGCCGCAGGCTCCGGGTGCTCCGGGCGCTCCCGGCATGCCCCCGCCCGCGCCGGGGCAGCCCGCTCCCGGCCAGCCCTACGGCTACCCGCAGCCGCCCACCGGTCAGCCGACCGTCGGCCCCGGCTACCAGGCCGTACTCCGCTACCGCGCGCAGGACGGCTCCGAGCAGCAGCTCATCCGCCGCTCGGCGCCCGGTACGCCGCACCCGGAGTGGCAGATCCTGCACGAGCTGCGCGGCATGAACGTGCCGCCGCAGCAGGTCCTCGAACTCCACACGGAGCTGGAGTCCTGCGAGCTGCCCGGCGCGTACTGCGCCCGCATGATCCGTGAGACCTGGCCGCAGGCGCGGATCACGAGCATCGCCCCGTACGGCAGGGACCACGGGTCCCGGCAGGGAGGCATGCAGCAGCTCATCGCGCACCAGGCCGAGTTGCACCAGGTCGCGGACGGTCCGGCACGCCCCGCGCCGGTGCGCGCGCCGCTGCCGCAGGTGCAGCCCGCGCCGCCGATTCCGCCGGAGGGTGTGGCGCAGGAGCTGGTGGGTGCGTTCGGGCCCGGCATCTTCCGCTTCGACCAGCGGGCGGTTTCCCGGCAGGGCGTGCCCGACCTCGTGGCGCACACGCTCGTCGTGGCGGGTCTGCCGGTCGACTTCGGGCCGTTCTTCTGGGCGCAGGCCCAGCCGGGCCGTCCGGTGCCGACGCTCGCGGAGACGGCGCAGGAGCGTGGGGTGCAGCCGGCGGCGGACGCCGGTTCGTACCTCGTCATGGGCAGTGACTTCGGCCGGGCGATCTGCGTCCAGTACGGCACGGCGAACATCGTCGCCGTACCCGTGGAGGCCGGTCCGGGCGGGGCGCCGGTGCCGCCGCAGTTCGTGAACACGGGGCTCCCGGAGTTCGCGCGCTGCCTGGCACTGCTCGGTCGCATGTGGCGGCTGCGGTACGGGTTGAACCAGGAGCAGGCGGGCCGCTGGACGGTCGACTTCCAGGGCCAGCTTGCGGCACTCGACCCGGCGGCCCTGGCGTCGCCGGAGAGCTGGTGGTCGGTGCTGCTTGAACAGATGTGGGACGGGCTGTTGTAGCCCCGCCGCGGTGAACGAGGCGCCCGACCCTGTGCAGGGTCGGGCGCCTCGTGCGTTCCTGTGCCGCCGCTTCGCGGCGGATCTCTCCCACCCACCCGATTACCCCGGAGCCCCCCGATTCCGACTCCTGGTAAGAAATAGCGCATCCTTGAGCGGATGAGATGTGCGGAGTGTCGCGTTATGAGCGCTTCCGCTTGATCCATCAAGATGTGCGCCAATCGCGTAATACGCGCGTGGTGGCGTCGGAGGAGGGATTCAAGGATGAGCAGCGGTTCAACGGCGGAGGAGCACGGCTTCGTCGTCGTGCGCGGGCGTGGCTACCGTCCCGAGCAGGTGGACGCGTACGCCCTCGACCTGTCCCAGGACCGCGACGGCGCGTGGGAACGTGCCGCACGGCTCACCGTCCTCGCCAAGGAGATGGAGGCGGAGGCGGAGCGGCTGCGGGACGTGGTCTCGCGGCTCGCCCCTCAGACGTACGAGGAGCTGAGCGAACGCGCGCGCAGCATCCTCGCCCTGGGCGAGGCGGAGGCCGCGGCCGTGCGGGAGTCGGCCGAGGCCGACGTGCGGAGCGTGACGGAGGTGGCCGAGGCCGAGGCGCGGGAGGTCCGTGAGGCCGCTCGTGCGTACGCCGACGAGATCCTCGGCGAGGCCGATGAGCGGGCCCGGCAGCGGCTGCTCGCCTGCCGCGCCGCCGCGGACGAGTCGCGGATCGCGGCCCGCCGTGACGTGAAGGAGTGGCGGGGGGAGGCCCTTGCCGCACTGCGGGAGACGCGGCAGCGCAGCGCCGCACTCCTGGAGGAGCAGGAGAAGGAGCACGCCGAGCGCCGGGAGGCCGCCGAGCGGGAGATCGCCGCGCGAGAGGCGGAGGCGGAGGCCGAGGAGGCCTCGCTCGTGGCCGCCGCCGAGGCCCGCCTGTCCGAGGCCAAGCGGGCCTTCGCGGAGGCGGAGGAGTCCGCCAGGCACGGCCAGGAGGACGCGGAGGCCCGCGGTGCGGAGCTGGTCGCCGCCGCGGGGGTGCGGGAGGAAGGGATCGCCCGGGAGACCGAGCGGATGCTGCGGGAGCACGGGGAGGAGTGGGACGAGGTGCGGGCGCACATGGAGCATGTGCGCAGCAGTCTCGCCGCGCTGACCGGGCGGGTGTCCTAGACCGCCGCTTCGCGCCGGATTTTTCCCGTCCACCCACCCGATTGCCCCGCAGTCACCTTCTTGTCGCCCCCGCCAGAATCCAGCCCTCCACCGCCTCGTACCTCCTGCGTTGTTCCTCCGATTCCCCGGGGCCCGATGACACCGTGCCCAGCCAGCCCAGGAGGAAGCCCAGGGGGATGGAGGCGATGCCCGTGGTGGTGAAGGGGAACCAGTTGAAGTCGTGGTTCGGGAACGCCGAAGTGGGGGCGCCCGAGACCAGGTTGGTGCCCGTCATGAGGATGACGGAGCCGAGGGTGCCGCCGATCAGGGTCCACAGGAGGCCCCTGCGGGTGTAGCGGCGCCAGAAGAGGCTGTAGACGAGCGCCGGGGCCAGGGCCGACGCGCCCAGGCAGAACGACAGCGTGACCAGTGGCTGCAGGTTGTGGTGCTGGACCATGACCGCGAGGGCGATCGCCAGGCCCCCGATGGCGAGTGCCGAGACGCGGGCCAGTGTCATCTCGCGGCGCGGGGTGAGCTCCTTGCGCAGGCGCAGGTGCGCGAAGACGTCGTGGGCCAGGGAGTTGGCGCACGCCAGGATCATTCCTGCGACGGATGCGAGCAGCGTCAGGAAGATGGCTGTGGTGACCGTCGTGAAGATCAGGGTCTCGAACGTCGAGGCGTTC
This sequence comes from Streptomyces sp. NPDC033180, assembly GCF_055577645.1. Taxonomy (NCBI): domain Bacteria; kingdom Bacillati; phylum Actinomycetota; class Actinomycetes; order Kitasatosporales; family Streptomycetaceae; genus Streptomyces; species Streptomyces sp. NPDC033180. The sequence continues at coordinate 53,698 of NZ_JBVIPU010000018.1, forward strand.
GCGCCGAACACCGCCTTGGAGCCCAGGAGATAGGCCGTGTTGCCCTGCGGATCCGCCTGCGCGATCGCCGCCCGCCCGATCATCGCCGTCGCGCCGAAGCCGACGATGGTGATGATGAGGACGAAGAGCGCCACCGACGAGACCGCCCAGGACATCGAGCGGCGTATCTCGGGTGCGCTGCGCGCCGTGTACATGCGCATCGTCACGTGAGGGAGGCAGGCGCCGCCGAGGACCACGGTGAGTTCCGAACTGATCATGTCCAGGCGGGGGTTGGGGCCGCCCGCGAACTGCAGACCGGACTGGAGGAAGGCGGGGCCGACCCCGCTGCCCTTCTCCGCGGCGGCGAGCAGCGCGCCGAGGTCCCAGTCGAAGCGGCGCAGGATCAGGGCGGCGATGACCACTCCGGAGCCGAGCAGCATCACGATCTTCAGGATCTGGATGAGGGCGGTGCCCTTCATACCGCCGATCGCCGCGTAGCTGATCATGAGCGCGCCGAGTGCGACGACGCATCCCGTCTTCACGCCCTCGCCGGAGAACCCGAGGATGAAGGAGAGCAGGTCGCCCGCGCCCGCGAGCTGTACCAGCATGAGGGGGATGAGCGCGGCCAGTGTCGCCGCGCACGCGGTGATGCGTACGGCGCGTCCCGGCATCCGGCGTGTCAGTACGTCGCCCATGGTGAACTGGCCCGCGTTGCGCAGGGGTTCGGCGAGCAGGAACATGAGCAGCATCAGGGACAGTGCCGTGCTCAGGGCCAGGACGACCCCGTCGTATCCGAGGAGCGCGATGATTCCGCCGGTGCCGAGCACGGTCGCCGCCGAGATGTAGTCGCCCGCGATGGCCAGGCCGTTGCGCAGGGGTGAGAGGGCGCCGTATCCGGTGTAGAACTCGCCGAGGTTGTCGCGGTCGGGGCCCGTCATCACGCACAGGAGAAGGGTGAGGGTGACGACGGCGGTGAACGCCACCAGGGACATGGCCTGTGCCGAGTCGGCGGCCAGGGTGATGCAGGGGCTCACCGGCGGGGTGCAGGGGCTCACCGGCAGGGTGGAGGAGCTCATCGGTTGGCCTCCAACTCCGCCAGTTTGCGCAGCCGTTCGGCCATCGGGTCGACCCGGCGGCGGGCTGTGACCTCGTACAGCGCTATGGCGAGCAGAGTGACGGGCACCTGGCACAGGCCGAGCAGCAGGCCGGTGGAGAGCCCGCCGGAGACGGTGTCCGTCATCAGGGACGGGGCGAGGGCGGAGAGGATCAGGAAGAGCGTGAAGTAGCCGAGCGCCGTGAGGGTGGCGACGCGGCGCTGCCAGCGGTAGGCGCTGCGCAGGTGGCGCAGGTCGCTGTGCCGGCCGAGGGCGGGGTGGCGCGGGGGCCTTGGGGGCGGTGGGGGAGGAGGCGGCGCGACAGGCTGCCAGGGGTAGGTGGGATAGGAGGGGGAGGACTGAGAGGAGGGGGAGGAGTTGTGGGGAGGGACGTGGGGTTGGTGAGGGTAGGACATCCCGGGTTCTCCTTGCGCGGCGTCGGTCCGGTGCGGGACCGCAGGGAGCGAGAGGTGAGGATCGAGCACGCTACTGGTAAGTAGCGCGGCCGCGAAGGGTTTTGCCCATACTGGTTGGTCGGTCTATTCGGCCGGTCTGTTCACGGGGCGTTCGCGCGGGGCAAGTTCGGCCTTCCGACCGCTCTCCGGGGCTCCCACGTCCCCGTTCTCCGGGGCTCCCACCTCCCCGTTCTCCGGGGTCTCCGCCCCGATTACCGGAAACCGCCGCGGGGCCAGGAACACCAGAACCAGGAGGGCGATCACCGCCGCGCACCCCGCCCCCACGTACACCGTGTCGACCGCCGAGTCGACCGCGCGGCGCAGCCGTTCGGGGTCGGCGACCGCGCCCGGGTCCTCCAGGGCATGGGCCACCGAGTCCAGGGAGCCCGCGCCGCCGAGCCGCGAGGTGAGGACCGAGTTGGCGACCGCGCCGAACAGCGCGGCACCCAGGGTCTGGCCTATCTGGCGGCAGAAGAGGATGGAGGCGGTGGCCGTGCCGCGTTCGGACCAGCCGACGGTGGACTGCACCCCGACGATCAGCGGCAGTTGGAAGAGGCCGAGCGCCGCGCCGAGAAGGAGCATGATCAGGGCCGGCTGCCAGGCCTGTCCCGGGTAGGGCAGGAAGGGGAACGCGAAGAGGAAGAGCGCGGCCCCGCCGATGCCGATGAGCGCCGTGTCGCGAAAGCCCAGCCTGCGGTAGACGTGCTGGCTCAGGGCGGCGGAGACCGGCCAGCTCAGGGTCATCACGGAGAGCACGAACCCGGCGGCGATCGGCGCGAGGCCGAGCACGGACTGGGCGTACGTCGGCAGGAAGACGGTGGGCGCGACCATCAGGAGGCCGAGTGCGCCCAGGGCGAGGTTGACCGCGGCGATGGTGCGCCGGCGCCAGACCCAGCCGGGGATGATCGGCTCCGCCGCGCGCCGCTCGATGACCACGACGGCCCCGGCGAGCAGCAGCCCGCCCGCGAACAGCGCGAGTGACGGAGCGGAGAGCCAGTCCCAGGCGACACCGCCCTGCACCAGCGCGGTGAGCAGGACGCCGCCGCAGGCGAAGACGGCGAACGCGCCCGCCCAGTCGGTGCGCCCCCGGGCGGCCTCCTCGCGCTCCGGCTCGTGGAGGTGGCGCACGATCAGCCAGAGGGCCACGGCCCCGACGGGCAGGTTGATCAGGAAGATCCAGCGCCAGTCGGCGTACGCGGCGATCAGACCGCCGAGCGCGGGGCCCGCGATCGACGATGAGGCCCACACGGTGGACAACTTCGCCTGGATCTTGGGGCGTTCCTTGAGGGGGTAGAGGTCGGCGGCCAGTGTCTGCACCGTCCCCTGGAGCGCGCCGCCGCCCAGACCCTGGACGACGCGGAAGGCGATGAGCGCCGCCATGTTCCAGGCCACGGCGCACAGGGCCGAGCCGATCAGGAAGAGGATGCTGCCCGCGATGAGGACGGGCTTGCGGCCGAAGGTGTCGGACAGCTTGCCGTAGATGGGCAGGGTGACGGTGACGGCGAGCAGATAGCCGGAGAAGAGCCAGGAGAAGACGGAGAAGCCGCCGAGGTCGCCGACGATCTGCGGGATGGCGGTCGAGACGATCGTGGAGTCGAGGGCGGCGAGCGCCATGGCGAGCATGAGGGCGGCGACGACCGGACCGCGCCGCCGTGCGTCCTGCGTGGCCGAAGGTATGCCGCCCACCGAGATTCCTTCCCCCTGCATCTAATTGCTTTCGGCCACCTTCTCACCCGTCGCGCGTCCGGGGCAGGGGTGGAGAGCATCCCGGCTGGTGGGCCGGTGTCCGATCGGCGGGAAGGAGGAACGACCCCGAGAGCGGCTCCCCCGGCGGGTGGAGTTCCCCTAGGGGAACCTCCGTACTACGGACCGGGGAGCGTTCGTACCGCTGGAGGAGGAGAAGGCCGCCGTCGCTTCTTAGATTGGCTTTATGTCGACGGGACGGGCCGCGGAAGACCTCGGGTCGGACCAACCACACCTTCGGGGGTGGGGTTTTCCCCAGCAGAAGACTGCGCTGGGCACCAGCGCGCGGGGGCCGTCGGACGACCAGACTCTTTATGCGTAGCGAACACATCCGACTCACCGCATGAGCGACTTAGGAGACTTACCGTGACAACGGCTGTAACCATTCCCAGGCACGGGGGCACTGGAGGGCGTACGGCCGTGGCGGCACGGGCACGCCAGGTCGTGAAGGCGTACGGGTCCGGGGAGACCCGGGTCGTCGCACTCGACGAGATCGATGTGGACATCGCCCGCGGGCAGTTCACCGCGATCATGGGTCCCTCCGGCTCCGGCAAGTCGACCCTGATGCACTGCCTCGCGGGCCTGGACACCGTGTCCTCCGGGCAGATCTACCTCGACGAGACCGAGATCACCGGCCTGAAGGACAAGAAGCTCACACGGCTGCGCCGGGACCGCATCGGCTTCATCTTCCAGGCGTTCAACCTCCTGCCCACGCTCAACGCCATCGAGAACATCACGCTCCCGATGGACATCGCGGGCCGCAAGCCCGACCGCGGCTGGCTGGACCAGGTCGTGGAGACCGTCGGTCTCGCGGGCCGCCTCAAGCACCGCCCGACCGAGCTCTCGGGTGGCCAGCAGCAGCGGGTCGCCGTGGCCCGCGCCCTGGCCGCGCGCCCCGAGATCATCTTCGGTGACGAGCCGACCGGAAACCTCGACTCCCGTGCGGGAGCGGAGGTGTTGGGCTTCCTGCGCAAGTCGGTGACCGAGCTCGGCCAGACCATCGTGATGGTCACGCACGACCCGGTGGCGGCCTCGTACGCGGACCGGGTCCTCTACCTCGCGGACGGCCGGATCGTCGACGAGATGTACTCGCCGACCGCCGAGACCGTCCTCGACCGCATGAAGGACTTCGACGCGCGGGGGCGTACGTCATGACCGTCCTCAGGACCTCCATGCGCAACTTCTTCGCGCACAAGGGCCGCATGGCGCTCTCCGCCGTGGCCGTGATCCTGTCGGTGGCGTTCGTCTGCGGCACGCTCGTCTTCTCCGACACGATGAACACGACGTTCGACAAGCTCTTCGCCGCGACGTCCGCGGACGTCACCGTCACGTCCAAGGACGCGAAGGACACGGGGGAGACGGGGGAGAGCGGCCGGCCCGAGTCGATTCCCGCATCGGCCGTGGACCGGGCGGAGAAGGCCGACGGGGTGAAGTCGGCACAGGGCGCGGTCAGCAGCACCGCCGTCACCGTGGTCAACTCCGAGAAGAAGGATGTGGGTCCGACCGGCGGCGGCCCGACCATCGCCGGCAACTGGACGCGCAACGACCTGCGTTCGATGGACATCACCTCCGGGCACGCACCGCGCGGACCCACCGACGTGATGATCGACTCCGACACCGCCGACAAGCACCACCTCGAGATCGGTGACGAGCTGCGCACCATCGCCGTCTCCGGCGACCACGCCGCCAGGATCTCCGGCATCGCCACCTTCAAGGTGACCAACCCCGGCGCTGCGATCGTCTACTTCGACACCGCGACAGCCCAGCGTGAACTCATCGGCTCCACCGGCAAGTTCACCCAGGTCAACGTGGTGGCCGAAGCGGGCGTCAGTGACACGGTGCTCAAGCGTGACGTCACCCGGGCCATGGGCGCCGACGCCACCGCGTACAAGATCAGGACGCAGCAGGAGACCTCGGACGACGGCCGCAAGAGCGTCAGCGGCTTCCTGGACGTCATGAAGTACGCGATGCTCGGCTTTGCCGGGATCGCCTTCCTCGTCGGCATCTTCCTCATCATCAACACCTTCTCGATGCTGGTCGCCCAGCGCACCCGCGAGATCGGCCTGATGCGCGCCATCGGATCGAGCCGCAAGCAGGTCAACCGCTCCGTGCTCGTCGAGGCGCTGCTGCTCGGCGTCATCGGCTCGGTCCTCGGGGTCGGCGCGGGCGTCGGGCTCGCCATCGGCCTCATGCAGCTCATGTCCGGCATGGGCATGGAACTGTCGACCCAGGACCTCACGGTCACGTGGACGACGCCCGTGGTGGGCATGGTCCTCGGCATCGTCGTCACCGTCCTGGCCGCCTACCTCCCCGCGCGACGTGCCGCCAAGGTCTCCCCGATGGCAGCCCTGCGCGACGCGGGAACACCGGCCGACGGCAAGGCGAGCGCCGTGCGCGCGGTCATCGGACTGCTCCTCACCGGCGCCGGCGCCTTCGGCCTCTACACCGCCTCCCAGGCGGACAAGGCGAGCGAGGGTTCGCTCTTCCTCGGCGGCGGCGTGGTCCTCACCCTCATCGGCTTCGTCGTCATCGGCCCGGTCCTCGCGAGCGGAGTCGTCCGCGTCATCAGCGCCGTACTCCTGAGGATGTTCGGCCCCATCGGGCGGATGGCCGAGCGCAACGCCCTGCGCAACCCGCGCCGCACCGGCGCCACAGGCGCGGCCCTGATGATCGGCCTCGCGCTGGTCGCCTGCCTCTCGGTGGTCGGTTCCTCGATGGTCGCCTCGGCCACGGACGAGCTCGACAAGTCGGTCGGCGCGGACTTCATCATCCAGTCGAACAACACCCAGGCGATCACCCCGAAGGCCGCGAAGTCCCTGGAGAAGGCCGACCACATCGCCCACATCACCCAGTACAAGGACATCAAGGCGGACCTGACGGCCCCGAACGGCAAGGTCGCCAAGAAGGTGAGTCTGAGCGCCGCCGACGCCACGTACGCCGATGACCTGCGCAGCGAGACCGTCGCCGGCAAGCTCGCCGATTCCTACAAGCCGGACTCCATGTCGGTCGGCGAGGACTTCGCCAAGGACCACGGCATCGGCCTCGGCGACAAGGTGAAGGTCGCCTTCGATCACGGCAGGACGGGCGAGATGACGGTCCGGACCATCACGTCGAGCGAGACCTCCATCGACTCGGGCGCGATGTACGTGAACATCTCGACCGCCGCGAAGTACGTGCCCGCCGACCGGATGCCGCCGAACGAGATCATGTTCGCCAAGGCGGAGAAGGGCCAGCAGGACGCGGCGTACAAGTCGCTGAAGGCGGCGATGTCCGACTACCCGCAGTACAAGGTCATGGACCAGACCGACTTCAAGCAGACCCTGAAGGACCAGGTCGGCCAGATGCTGAACATGGTCTACGGCCTGCTCGGCCTCGCGATCATCGTCGCGATCCTGGGCGTGGTGAACACCCTCGCCCTCTCGGTGGTCGAGCGGACCCGCGAGATCGGCCTGATGCGGGCGGTCGGCCTCTCGCGCCGCCAGCTGCGTCGCATGATCCGCATGGAGTCGGTGGTCATCGCCCTCTTCGGCGCGCTGCTCGGCCTCGGCCTCGGCATGGGCTGGGGCGCGACGGCCCAGAAGCTCCTGGCTCTGGAGGGCCTGAAGGTCCTGGAGATTCCCTGGCCGACGATCATCACCGTCTTCATCGGCTCGGCCTTCGTGGGCCTGTTCGCGGCGCTGGTGCCGGCGTTCAGGGCGGGCCGGATGAACGTTCTGAACGCGATCGCCACCGAATAGCTCCCGCTACGGGGGTGCGGGGAAAGCGGCCCCCGGCAGGCGATGCCTGCCGGGGGCCGATGCGTGTGTGCCGATACGCGCTTTCCGTGCAGCGCCTGTCACTCCGGAGTCGTACGCTGGAGATCCCCCGGCCCGTGCGACGTGCCGGGCGGTTCGCGTTGCCCCGCGCGCTCCGGAACCTGGACGGAAAGCGAAAGCCCACATGAGTCTGCACGGTCTGCTCGACGCTGTCGTCAAGGACTCCGCACTCGCCGAAGCGGTCAAGGCCGCGACCGACGGCAACCGCATGCACGTCGATCTGGTCGGCCCGCCCGCCGCCCGGCCCTTCGCGGTCGCCGCTCTCGCTCGCGAGACGAACCGCACCGTCCTCGCCGTGACGGCGACCGGACGCGAGGCCGAGGACCTGGCGGCCGCCCTGCGCACGATCCTGCCGCCGGACGGAGTCGTCGAGTACCCCTCCTGGGAGACGCTCCCGCACGAGCGGCTCTCGCCACGCTCCGACACCGTCGGCCGCCGCCTCGCCATCCTGCGCCGCCTCGCGCACCCGCGCCCCGACGACCCCGAGACGGGCCGCGTCTCCGTCATCGTCGCCCCCGTGCGCTCGGTGCTCCAGCCGCAGGTCAAGGGCCTGGGAGACCTGGAGCCCGTCGCCCTGCGCACCGGCGAGAGCACGGACCTGAACGAGACCGTGGAGGCCCTCGCGGCCGCCGCGTACTCCCGTGTGGAGCTGGTCGAGAAGCGTGGCGAGTTCGCCGTGCGCGGCGGCATCCTGGACGTCTTCCCGCCGACCGAGGAGCACCCGCTCCGCGTCGAGTTCTGGGGCGACGACGTGGAGGAGATCCGCTACTTCAAGGTCGCCGACCAGCGCTCCCTGGAAGTCGCCGACCACGGCCTGTGGGCCCCGCCCTGCCGGGAGCTGCTCCTCACGGACGACGTGCGGGAGCGGGCGGCCGCGCTCGCCGAGGCCCACCCCGAGCTGGGCGAACTACTCGGCAAGATCGCCGAGGGCATCGCCGTCGAGGGCATGGAATCCCTCGCGCCGGTCCTGGTCGACGACATGGAGCTGCTGCTCGACGTCCTGCCGCAGGACTCCATGGCCGTGGTCTGCGATCCCGAGCGGGTGCGCACCCGGGCCGCCGACCTGGTGGCGACCAGCCAGGAGTTCCTCCAGGCGAGCTGGGCGGCGACCGCCGGTGGCGGCGACGCTCCCATCGACGTGGGCGCGGCCTCCCTCTGGGGCATCGCGGACGTCCGTGACCACGCGAGCGACCTCGGCATGATGTGGTGGTCGGTCTCGCCGTTCGCGGCGGACGAAGACCTGGACGACGACACCCTCAAGCTCGGCATGCACGCCACCGAGACCTACCGCGGCGACACCGCGAAGGCGCTCGCGGACACCAAGGGCTGGCTGGCCGACGGCTGGCGCACCGTCTATGTGACGGAGGGCCACGGCCCCGCCGCCCGCACCGTCGAGGTCCTGGGCGGCGAGGGCATCGCCGCCCGCCTCGATGGCGACCTCGGCGAGCTGACGCCCTCGGTCGTGCACGTGTCCTGCGGCTCGATCGACTACGGCTTCATCGACCCGGCCCTCAAGCTCGCCGTCCTCACCGAGACCGACCTCTCGGGACAGAAGGCGGCCGGCAAGGACGGCCAGCGGATGCCCGCCCGCCGCCGCAAGACCATCGACCCGCTGACCCTGGAGGCCGGCGACTACATCGTCCACGAGCAGCACGGCGTCGGCCGCTACATCGAGATGGTCCAGCGCACCGTCCAGGGCGCCACCCGGGAGTACCTGGTCGTGGAGTACGCCCCCGCCAAGCGCGGCCAGCCCGGCGACCGGCTCTACATCCCCACCGACCAGCTGGAGCAGATCACCAAGTACGTCGGCGGCGAGGCCCCCACCCTGCACCGCCTGGGCGGCGCCGACTGGACGAAGACGAAGGCGCGCGCGAAGAAGGCGGTCAAGGAGATCGCCGCCGACCTCATCAAGCTGTACTCGGCACGCATGGCGGCCCCCGGCCACGCCTTCGCCCCCGACACCCCCTGGCAGCGCGAGCTGGAGGACGCCTTCCCGTACGTGGAGACGCCCGACCAGCTGACCACCATCGCCGAGGTCAAGGACGACATGGAGAAGACGGTCCCGATGGACCGCCTGATCTGTGGCGACGTCGGCTACGGCAAGACGGAGATCGCGGTCCGCGCCGCCTTCAAGGCGGTCCAGGACGGCAAGCAGGTGGCGGTCCTCGTCCCGACGACGCTGCTCGTGCAGCAGCACTTCGGTACCTTCAGCGAGCGTTACTCCCAATTCCCCGTCAAGGTAAGGGCGTTGTCGCGCTTCCAGACGGAGACGGAGTCCAAGGCGACCCTGGAGGGCCTGCGCGACGGCTCGGTCGACATCGTCATCGGCACCCACCGCCTCTTCTCCTCCGAGACGAAGTTCAAGGACCTGGGCCTGGTCATCGTCGACGAGGAGCAGCGCTTCGGTGTCGAGCACAAGGAGCAGCTGAAGAAGCTGCGGGCCAACGTCGACGTCCTGACCATGTCGGCCACCCCCATTCCCCGTACGCTCGAAATGGCCGTGACCGGCATCCGCGAGATGTCGACCATCACCACGCCGCCCGAGGAGCGCCACCCGGTACTGACCTTCGTCGGTCCCTACGAGGAGAAGCAGATCGGCGCGGCCATCCGCCGCGAACTCCTTCGCGAGGGCCAGGTCTTCTACATCCACAACCGCGTCGAGTCCATCGACCGGGCGGCGGCCCGCCTGCGGGACATCGTCCCCGAGGCGCGCATCGCCACCGCCCACGGCCAGATGTCCGAACAGGCCCTGGAACAAGTGGTGGTGGACTTCTGGGAGAAGAAGTTCGACGTGCTCGTCTCGACGACGATCGTCGAGTCGGGCATCGACATCTCCAACGCCAACACCCTCATCGTCGAACGCGGCGACAACTTCGGCCTCTCCCAGCTCCACCAGCTGCGCGGCCGTGTCGGCCGAGGCCGCGAGCGCGGCTACTCCTACTTCCTCTACCCGCCGGAGAAGCCCCTCACGGAGACCGCCCACGAGCGCCTCGCCACCATCGCCCAGCACACGGAGATGGGCGCGGGCATGTACGTGGCGATGAAGGACCTGGAGATCCGCGGCGCGGGCAACCTCCTGGGCGGCGAACAGTCGGGACACATCGCGGGCGTCGGCTTCGACCTCTACGTACGCATGGTGGGAGAGGCGGTGGCCGACTACCGTGCGTCCCTGGAGGGCGGCGTGGAGGAGGAGCCGCCGCTGGAGGTCAAGGTCGAGCTGCCGGTCGACGCGCACGTCCCGCACGACTACGCCCCCGGCGAGCGCCTGCGCCTGGCGGCCTACCGCTCGATCGCCTCCGCGAGCAGCGAAGAGGACGTCAAGGCGGTGCGCGAGGAACTCACCGACCGCTACGGCAAGTTGCCCGAGCCCGTGGAGAACCTCCTCCTGGTGGCGGGCCTGCGCATGCTGGCCCGTGCGTGCTCGGTCGGCGAGATCGTGCTCCAGGGCAACAACATCCGGTTCGCCCCGGTGGAGCTCCGGGAGTCGCAGGAGCTCAGGCTCAAGCGTCTCTACCCCGGCACGGTCATCAAGGCGAACGCCCGCCAGCTCCTGGTCCCGCGCCCGAAGACGGCCAAGGTCGGCGGAAAGCCGTTGGTCGGGCGTGAACTCCTGGGGTGGGTGGGGGAGTTCCTGACCTCGATCCTCGGTTCGTAGGCAGAGCAGAGCGGAGCGGAGCCGCCCGCCCTCGGGATCCGGGGGCGTGGCGGTGCTCTTGGCCGCCTCACTCGACAGAGTCACCTGACTCAGTCAACCGACGGAGTCGTGCGTCAGGGGCGTCTGATGGAGTCGCTCTCGTCGATACGCTGGGGCCATGGCCCACATCCCCGCCGCCGAGCGGCGTCCTCAACTCGTCCGAGCGGCCATCGAACTGATGGCCCGCGAGGGCGTCGACGCCGGATCCACCCGCGCCATCGCCGCCGAGCTCGGCGTGGCGCAGGCGACGGTGCACTACACCTTCGGCACCAAGCGTGATCTCTACCGCGCGGTCATCGAGCACATGACCTCGGAGCTCGTCGAGCTGGTCCGGGGCGCCGTCCCTGGTGAGCAGGAAGGCCCCGGCGGGCAGGAAGGCCCCGGCGAGCAGGAAGGCCCCGGCGGACACGAGGGCCACGCCGATTCCGAGCGGTCCATGCGCCGGATGGCCGAGGCGCTCTGGCAGTCGCTGCGCGAACAGCCCGGCCGCTTCCGGCTCTTCACCGAGCTGACCACATACGCCGTGCGCGACCCCCAACTGCACGAGCTGCTCCGCCGCCACCAGCGCGACCTGGAGGAGACGGCGGCGGACCTGGTCGCGGGTGTTCTCGCCCGGGCGGGCGGAGTCCGGTCCGCCGAACCCCTCGTCGTGGCCCGCTTCTTCCTCCAGGGTTTCGACGGACTCACGCTGCGGCACCTGGTGATGGGTGACGGCACGGGGGACTCGGCGGCGGACGCGGATTCCGCGGCGGATCTGGAGCGACTCCTGGAGGCGACGCTGAACCTCACGCGCGCCGAGTAGGACCGGCCCCGCCCCGGGGCCAAGTAGGACCAGCCCCGGGGCGGGGCTATGCGTACTCGCGCACCAGGAGCTTGAGGCCGGGCGCCCCCATCAGCGCGTCGAACTCCCGCCCCCGGTAGTCGGCGCGCACCTCGAACCCCGCGCGCTCCCACGTGTGTTGGGCCCGCGTGTTGCCGTTGAGGCAGAGGATCTGCGCACAGGCGTAGCCCTGCTCGCGCCCCAGCTCCAGGGCGTGGTCGAGCAGGGCTTCCACGACGCCGGTCCCGCGGAACTCGGGGACGACGGCGACGTTCTCGATCCCCCAGGAGTCGGCGTAGTCCGGCGGCAGACAGGACTGGAAGATCCGCCGGCGCTCGAACGCGTCCTCGAAGGCGGCCGTGCCGGGCCAGTCGCCGGTCGCGGCGAGGGCGGCGCACTGCTCGCCGATCGCGGCGTGCCCGTCGGTCGCGGGGTCGTAGGCGGTGAGGGCACCCACCAGGCGGGGGGCCTCGTCGGGGTCCTGTGTCTGCGCCACCCAGAAGCGGGACAGGTGACACCAGTGCGTGCCGGGCGAGAGCGCGAGCGCGCGCAGGATCTCCCGGGTGACCTCGGTGGACTCCCCGAAGAGCGGCTCCCAGCAGCAGCGTTCCAGGTGGGACGTGGCGGCGGTCTCCATGACCCGGACGAGGAAGTCGAGGTCGGCGGCGACGGCGGGGCGCACCGTGATCGCGGGGTTCGAATGCTTGCGGGAATGCCTGGATTCCCGGGGGTTCATGGAGCTCCGGGTGCTGGTGCTCTCAGTGTTCGGCACGATGACCACCTGTCCGCAGCTCTGGCTGCCCAAGTCGTAGTGGAGGGCTGTCGGCTCCCCGTGGGACGGTAGACGGCACTTGTTCGGTCGACCAAGTCGAGTGAACGAATTTCGGCCGGGTCGGAGGTCGAGTCCGCCTGGGCTCACGGGGTGCAGGCGTCGGGCTCACGGGGTGCAGGCGTCGGGCTCACGGGGTGCAGGCGTCGGCGATCGACCGGCTGTTCTCGTAGAGGTGGTGCCGGGTGATCCGGCCGTCCTCGACGGTCAGCCGCAGCACGAAGGGGCCTTCAAAGGATTTGCCGGTGGCCCGCACGGTGCCCCGGAGTTGGCCGAAGATCACGGCATCCGCGCCCTCGACGAGGATCATGTCGACGCCGGCACCGGCCTTCTCCGGCACGGTGTGCGCGGCGAGTTCGGCGGACTGGGCCGCGCACTCGGCGGCGGTGGACCGCGGCCGGATCCACGGCACGCCGGGGTTGTCGGCCAGCACCCAGTCGACCTCGTCGGCGAAGAGGGCGGTGAGCCCCTCGGTGTCCCCCGTCAGCCTGCACTGCAGGAAGGCCTGGACGCCGGCGCGGGTGGCGTCCTCGGTGGAGGCGGCCGAGTGGGTGGCGGGAGTGGAAGGCGTGGCGGTCATTTCGTACTCCTCGGTCGGCGTTCCTGCGTGTGCCGTTGATACTTCCGCAAGGCCGGGGAGGGGTCGATTACGCCGGAGGTAATGCCGGGGGGTAATACGGTGGCGTCGAGAGACGTGAGCGTGTGGGCCAGGGGAGGGGAAGTGCCGTGGGGCTCGGGGTCGTTGTGGGACTCGTCTGTTTTCCGGTGAAGTCCATGCTGGGGGAGGAGCGCGAGCGGCTCGTCCTCGACGAGCGGGGCGTGGCCGGCGACCGGCTGTGGGCCCTGCGGTACGAGGACGGGAAGCTGGGAAGCGGGAAGAACTCCCGCCGGTTCCGGCGGACGCCGGGGATGATGGAGTACGAAGCCGTGTACGACGGCGAGGACCCCGTCCTCACCACACCGGACGGCGAGACGCTGCGGCCCGGGGACCCCCGGCTCGCCGAACTCTTCGGAGCCGGAGTGGAGTTGGTGCGCGAGGGCGAGGTGAGCCATCAGGACGCGGGCGCCGTCTCCCTCGTCGGCACGGCGTCGCTGCGCGCGCTCGGTGAGCTGCTCGGCGACTCCGACCCCGTCGACGTACGCAGGCTGCGCAAGAACATCGTGGTCGAGACCGACGAGCCGTGGATCGAGGAGGACTGGGTCGGCCGGGAGATCGCCCTCGACGGCGGCCCGCGCCTGCGCGTCGTCGAGCGCGTCGAACGCTGCGTCATGACCACCCAGGCCCAGCGCGGTCTGCCGGCCGACAACCGCATCCTCAAGACGCTGACCGCCTCGCGCGGCATGTCCATCGGCGTGTACGCGGATGTCGTGACGCCCGGCACGCTCGCCATCGGGGCGGAGGTGACCGTCCAGTGAGCCGTCGCCGCAGGGGAGTTCGGGCCGCGTTGCTGCTCGCGCTGGTCGTCACCGCATCCACCGTCACGGGCTGCTCGCCGAAGGACGAGGCGGGCGGCGCCTCCGGGCCCGACGCCAAGGCGGGCGCCGCGCTCGCCGCCGTCGACACGCTCACCGTCAAGGGCCGTGCTCCCAAGACCGGTTACGACCGCGACCGCTTCGGCAGCCCGTGGGCCGACACGGACTCCAACGGCTGCGGAACCCGCGACGACGTACTCAAGCGCGATCTGGAGGACGTGAAGTACCGCGACGGCGAGGACTGCGAGGTGTCGTCCGGTGCGCTCTCGCCCGACCCGTACACCGGCAAGGACGTCACCTTCGTGCGCGGTCGCAGCCAGGTCGACATCGACCACCTCGTAGCACTCTCGGACGCCTGGCAGAAGGGCGCGGGCGGGTGGGAGCCGAGCAAGCGCATCGCCTTCGCCAACGACCCGCTCAACCTTCTCGCGGTCGACGCGGGCCCCAACCGCGGCAAGGGGGACGGCGACACGGCCACGTGGCTGCCGCCGGACAAGGGTTATCGGTGCTCCTATGTGGCGCGGCAGGTGGCGGTGAAGAAGAAGTACGAGGTGTGGGTGACGGGCGCCGAACGGGACGCGATGAAGCGGGTCCTGTCGGGCTGCCCGCGTCAGAAGCTACCGGCCGGGGGCGGTCCGACAGCGGCGCCCGGCCGGTTCCACGCGCGCTGACGCCTGGTCGTACGTACGGACTCCGGTGTACGGCCTTCGGCATACGGGCTCCGGCATACGGGCTCCGGCGCACGGTCTCGTACGTGGGAACAAATGACTTAACAGGCGGGGTCCTGCCCGCTACCGTCCGGGGCATGGACCTGAAGATCACGACGCTGGCCGACCGGCCCGAACTCGCCGGACCCCTCTGGGAGATGGACGACACCTGGCCGGAGTTCATCGGTAACGATCCCATCGCGTGGTCGATGATCGGCTGGATCGTCAAGGACCTTCCCGAGTACGTCCTGGTCGCCACGGACGAGCGGGGCACGGTCGCGGCCAAGGCGTTCAGCGTGCCGTTCGCGCTGGGTGCCGCCGGGCGCGGTGAGCTCCCGGACCGCGGCTGGGACCAGGTCATGTTGTGGGCGTTCTCCGACCAGCGGCACGGCAGGAAGCCCGACACGGTGAGCGCGATCGAGATCACCGTGGCGAAGGAGTTCCTCGGCCGGGGTGTCTCCGGGCGGATGCTCGCCGCGGTGCGCGAGAACGCACGCGCGCGTGGATTCGCGGAAGTCGTCGCCCCGGTCCGCCCGAACGCCAAGCACCTGGAACCGGACGTGCTGATCGACGCGTACGCACAGCGCGAGCGGGAGGACGGGCTGCCCGCCGACCCGTGGCTGCGGGTGCACGTGCGGGCGGGCGGCAGCATCGAGAAGGTGGCGCACGCGTCGATGACGGTGTCAGGTTCGATCGCACAGTGGCGGGAGTGGACGGGGCTGCCGTTCGACACGGCCGGTCCCGTCGAGGTGCCGGGCGCGCTGGTGCCGGCGCTCTGCGACCCGGAGCGCGGGTACGCGGTGTATGTGGAGCCGAATGTGTGGGTGCGACACGTGCTGTGAGGCCCGTGCAGCAACGCGGTTGAACGTGGGGGCGTCAGCCCGCGACGCCGTGCGGCGGCCTGCCGAGCTTCTGCGGCGGCCCGCTGAGGCGTGCCGGTCGTCACCGAGCAACCAGGCTGGGCGAGCAGTTGGTGCGGGGCCTGCACGACGGACTGACGGACGGCACGCTTCCGCCGGAGTGAGACGACCGGAGTGATACGACCGGTTCCGGCCGGGCGGAGTACCGGCGGCGATCGGCACGTGACCAGTACGGCAACGGTTCGGTACAACCCTGGACCGCTTCTCCTTGTCGGCCTATACGCTCGAATCCGCACCGGTTCGTATTTCGTATTTCGACTTTCGGCCGTGCGTTCCCCTCGGAGGGAGCGTGCGGCCGCATCAGGCACCAGGAGCAGCCATGCAGGGCCACGGCTACGCGCCGCAGCAACCGCCGCCGAACTCCGGCGGCACTCATGTGACGCTGCGCGTGCTGTTCGTGGTCCTCGCCGTCGTGACGTGCGGCCTGCTCGCCTGGGCGCCGCTGCTGCGGCTCGCGATCGTGACCCGCAAGTCCTACGACTGGGTGCTCTTCGGCCTGGTGACCGCGCTCGACGTGACGGCACTCGTCCTCGTCGGCGTCGACCCGGGCGATGACGAGTTCCAGGGCCCGGGCAACGCGGGCATGGTGGTGCTCCTGACCACGCTCCTCGCCGCCGTCGCCTACTACCTGTTCGCGGACATACGGCACTTCAGCCGCCACCGCCCGCAGCAGTACGGCGGCTACGCGGGCGCGCAGCCCGCGTACGGCTACCCGCAGCAGCCGGGCCCCGCGCCCGTCCACCTCCAGCCCACGCAGCTGCACCAGCAGCCGGTCCAGCCGCCCGTCCAGCAGACGCCGCCCCCGCCCACGCGCCCCGCACCGGCCCGCATCCACCAAGTGCAGGCCGAGCTCGACGAGCTCAGTGACTACCTGCGCAAGCAGGAAGGCGGCAGCTGACCGTGTCACCGGGGACGGCCGGCCGCGGCGGCCGCTTCATCGCGGGGCGCTACGAACTCGCCACGCTCATCGGCCAGGGCGGCATGGGCCAGGTCTGGACGGCGTACGACCAACGCCTCGACCGCCGCGTCGCGGTCAAACTCCTGCGCCCCGACCGGGTCGCGGGCGCCGAGGCCGACGAACTGCGCCGCCGCTTCGTGCGCGAGTGCCGCGTCACCGCACAGGTCGACCACCCGGGCCTCGTCACCGTCCACGACGCGGGCACGGAGGGCGAGGACCTCTACCTCGTCATGCAGTACGTGGACGGGGCGGACCTCGGCGACCACCTCGCCGAGCACGACCCCTACCCGTGGCAGTGGGCCGTCGCGATCGCCGCGCAGCTGTGCGCCGTGCTCTCCGCGGTGCACGCCGTGCCGATCGTGCACCGCGACCTCAAGCCGCGGAACGTCATGGTCAAGCAGGACGGCACGGTCAGCATCCTCGACCTGGGCATCGCCTCGGTCATGGACACCGACACCACCCGCCTCACACACACCGGTTCGCCCATCGGCAGCCCCGCGTACATGGCGCCCGAACAGGCGATGGGCGGCGCGGTCGGCCCGTACACCGATCTGTACGCCCTGGGTGTCCTGCTGCACGAACTCCTCAGCGGCGACGTGCCGTTCAGCGGATCAACCGCGCTCGGCGTCCTGCACCGCCACCTCTACGAACCGCCGCTCCCGGTCCGCCGCCTGCGCGCCGAGGTCCCCGAGGCCCTCGAAGCCCTGGTGCTCAGGCTCCTGGCCAAGGACCCCCAGCACCGGCACGCCAGCGCCCAGGAGGTCTACGAGGAGCTGGCCCCGCTGCTCCCCGCACGCGGCATCCCCACCGGCGGCCCGCTGGACCCCACCCGCCCCTTCCTGCGCCCGCACGCGCCGTGGCCCGACCGCGCGGCCACCCCGGCGCCGGCGCCCGCCATCCAGCCGGACCGCCCCGACCACCGTCAGACTCCCGGCAGCCACACCGATGTGGTGCGTGCGGTCGAAGAGGTCAAGCGGCTCCTCGGCGAGGGCCGTATCACCCAGGCCGTGGACATCCTCGGCTCGATCCTGCCCGCGGCCGCCGCCAAGCACGGCGAGCACTCCCCGGTGGTCCGCTCCCTGCGCAAGCAGTACGCGGCCACGCTCATGGACGACGGCCAGTACCGCCGCGCCCTGCCCGAACTGCGCCGCCTCGCCGACGAACGCGCCGCCGAATCGGGCCAGGCCGACCCGCACTCCCTCCAGTTCCGCTACGAGGCCGCGCAGTGCCTGGAACAGCTCGGCGAACCGGCGGCGGCCCTCGCGGAGTACCGCGCCCTGCTCCCCTACTACGAGAACCGCTACGCATCCGACGACCGCGAGCGCCCTCTCGACATCCGCCGCCGCATCGGCCACCTCCTCCTCGCCCTCGGCGACCGGGCGGCGGCCCACGACACGCTGGCGCGGTTGCTCATGGACGCCGAGCGGATGCACGGGGTGGGGCACCCGTTCCCGGGCGACATCCGGCGTACGTTGCAGTGGCTAGGACAGGTGCGCGGTTAGCGAGGGCCAAGGGTGCCCCAACTCCACCCGAATCGTTGGTCGAATAGGTGGCCGAGAGACCGGTCACTGCCTAACATCGATCACCGCAAGACTTTGTGCACTGCCGCACAATCTCTCCCGGGAGGCTCACTTGCACCGCCGCCGTCGCACCGCGCTCACCCTCTCCGCCGCCGCGATCACCGCGGCCCCCCTCCTGACCGCCTGCGGCGCCGAAGCCCATCCGGGCGCCGCGGCCGTGGTGGGCAACGACCGGATCACGGTCTCGCAGCTGGAGGGCCGGGTGAACGAGGTGCGGGACGCGCAGCGCGCCGCCATCCCGGACGCGCAGCAGTACGAGCAGGCCATCGCCAAGACCGGCGGGCTCACCCGCAGCACGCTGCACACGATGGTCCTGGACAAGGTGCTGCACCAGGCGGCGGTCGACGCCGGCGTCGACGTGTCACGCCGCGACATCCAGACGATGAGAGCGGGCCTCGAACAGCAGGCGGGCGGCAAGAAGGCCCTCGAACAGGGCTGGCTGCAGCAGTACAGCGTCGCCCCCTCCCGCCTGGAGGACAGCCTCCGTACGGAGATCGAGGCCCAGAAGCTGGCGAAGAAGCTGGGCGCGGACATGAACGCGCCGGAGGGCCAGGCGGTCTTCTGGAAGGAACTCTCCAAGGCCTCCAAGAAGCTGGGCGTGGACCTGAACCCGCGCTACGGCACGTGGGACGTGGAGAAGAGCAAGCGCGCGGACTCCAAGACGCCGTGGGTGCGCGAGGTTTCCGGGGACGGCGCGGCGGGCCCCAAGCAGGCGTGACCGGCGCGGGGAGGGGGCTGTCAGTGGCGTGGGTTACGTTCGACGGGTGAACGAAACCACGCCCCCGGCCGACGCCCCCGGCCGCGTCATCCTCCTCACCACGAGCCACCGGGTGGCCCCCGGCCTCCTCTCCTGGCCCGCGTGGCAGGCGCTGCACGGGGCCGACGAGGTCCTGTGCGCCGACGCCACGCACCCCCAGCTGCCGTATCTGCGCGAGGCGGGCGTGCGTGTGGACCAGGCGTCGCCCACGGCTCAGGAGCTGGTGGAGGCCTGTGCCGGAGACCGCACGGTCCTGGTCATCGCCACGGCCGAGGGCGACCGCGCTCTGACGGACGGCCTGGCGAGGCTCGCGGGTTCGGGCCGCGTCTCGATGCCCGACCTGGAACTGCTTCCGGCGTCGTACGACCTGCCGGGCGCGCGGCTCCTCGACCTCGTGCAGGTGATGGACCGGATCCGGGTCGAGTGCCCCTGGTCGTCCCAGCAGACGCACAAGGGCCTGGCGAAGTACGCGATCGAGGAGGCGTACGAACTGGTCGAGGCGATCGAGGAGGGCGACAGGGAGGAGCTGCGGGAGGAGCTCGGCGACGTCCTGCTCCAGGTGGTGTTCCACGCGCGGATCGCCGAGGACGCTTCCGGCGAGGAGGAGCCGTTCTCCATCGACGACGTGGCGGGCACGATCGTGGAGAAGCTGATCCACCGCCACCCGCACGTGTTCGGCGACGACTCGGCGGACACCCCCGAGGACGTGAAGGCGCACTGGCTCCGCACGAAGGCCGAGGAGAAGCAGCGCTCGTCGGTGACGGAGGGAATCCCCCTGGGCCAGCCGGGCCTGGCCCTGGCGGCAAAGCTGGCTTCACGGGTCCGGACGGCGGGCCTTGAGGTGCCGGCCCCGGCAGGGGAGGGCGTCGGCTACGAACTCCTCGCGCTGGCGCTGCGCGCGGAGGGGGAGGACGTGGACCCGGAGGCGGCCCTGCGGGCGGCGGCCCGCGCTTACCGGGCCGCGGTGCTGGCTGCCGAGGGGAATTCCAGCCCGTCGGGTGTTTGAGGGCGGGCTTGGGGGTGCCGGTGATTTCGGTGGGTGGGGCTTTGGGGCAGGGTGTTTCAGCCTGTCGGGTGTTTGAGGGCGGGCTTGGGGGTGCCGGTGATTTCGGTGGGTGGGGCTTTGGGGCAGGGTGTTTCAGCCCGTCCGGCGTTTGAGGACGAACTCGGCGGAGCCGGTGATTTCGGCACGCAAGGCTCCGGGCCGCCCGAGGTCGTCCAGGGCCCCGGGGCCAGAACCCGCCCCCGTACGCCGGGATAACGTCGACCCCATGCAAGACCAGCCGCCCGCCCCCGCAGGGGACACCTCCGCAGCCTGCCCCGCAGGGGACACCTCCGCAGCCTGCCCCGCAGGGGCCACCGCCCCCTCGCCCGAGGCCCAGGGGCCAGAGCTCTTCACATGGGAGTTCGCCACCGACCCCTACCCCGCCTACGCCTGGCTCCGCGAGAACGCGCCCGTGCGCAGGACCACGCTGCCCAGTGGCGTGGAGGCCTGGCTGGTCACCCGTTACGTCGATGCCAAGCAGGCGCTCGCCGACCAGCGGCTCAGCAAGAATCCGGCTCATCACGACGAGCCCGCGCACGCGAGGAGCAAGACCGGCATCCCCGGCGAGCGCGGCGCCAACCTCATGACGCATCTGCTGAACATCGACCCGCCGGACCACACCCGCCTGCGCCGCCTCGTCTCCAAGGCCTTCACGCCCCGCCGCGTCGCCGAGTTCGCGCCGCGAGTGCAGGAACTGACCGACCAGCTCATCGACCAGTTCGTGGAGAAGGGGGAGGCCGACCTCATCCACGACTTCGCCTTCCCGCTCCCCATCTACGCGATCTGCGACCTGCTCGGCGTGCCCCGCGAGGACCAGGACGACTTCCGCGACTGGGCGGGGATGATGATCCGGCACGGGGGAGGGCCACGGGGCGGGGTCGCCCGGTCCGTGAAGAAGATGCGCGGCTATCTCGCCGAGCTGATCCACCGCAAGCGCCTGGAACCCGGCGACGACCTCATCTCCGGACTCATCCGCGCCTCCGACCACGGCGAGCACCTCACCGAGAACGAGGCCGCCGCGATGGCGTTCATCCTTCTCTTCGCCGGCTTCGAGACCACCGTCAACCTCATCGGGAACGGCACCTACGCCCTCCTCACCCACCCCGAGCAGCGTGAGCGCCTGCAGGACTCGCTCAGGGGTGGCGGCGACCCCGGTCTTCTGGAGACCGGCCTCGAGGAGCTCCTCCGCTTCGACGGTCCCGTCGAACTCGCCACGTGGCGGTTCGCCACCGAGCCGCTGACGATCGGAGGGGAGGACATCGCCGCCGGCGACCCCGTCCTCGTGGTCCTCGCCGCCGCCGATCGTGACCCCGAACGATTCGATCAGCCGGACACGCTCGACCTCTCCCGCCGCGACAACCAACACCTCGGCTACGGCCATGGCATTCATTACTGTCTCGGCGCACCCCTCGCCCGGCTCGAAGGGCAGGCCGCCCTCGCGACCCTCCTGCGGCGCCTCCCTGACCTGCGGCTGGCGGCGGAACCGGGTGATTTGAGATGGCGCGGCGGGCTCATCATGCGCGGACTCCGCACGCTTCCCGTGGAGTTCGCACCCGCACAGCGGAGCAAATATTCGGCACCTGAAACGACGTTTAGCTGACGGACCGTCAAGACTGTGACTTTCACGTGATCTCCGCTGCATCGACTTGTGACAAGCGTTCGACTGCCGCTACGTTCACCGACGACTCGGCATCCCGTGCCGCAGTCGTCGCTCCAGTCACGCGAAAGGCAACCGCATGCTCTCCGGCAATGGTCGTCACCGACGCCCCCGCCAGGCCCCGGCCCTGATCGTCGCGGCAGGAGTCGCAGGATCGGCCATCGCCATCCCGCTGCTCGGCGCCACCAGCGCGAGCGCGGCGGACACCGCCACGTGGGACAAGCTCGCGGAGTGCGAGAGCGGCGCATCCTGGAGCGCGGACGCGGGCAACGGCTACTACGGGGGACTCCAGCTCTCCCAGCAGACCTGGGAGGACTACGGCGGCCTCGACTTCGCGCCGAGCGCCGACCAGGCCAGCCGCTCGCAGCAGATATCCGTAGCCGAGAAGGTCCTCGACGACCAGGGGCCCGAGGCGTGGCCGAGCTGCGCGCCGATCGCCGGCCTCACCCAGGACGGCGCCGCCGCCGACGTCGACCCGGGTGCTCCGATCACGACGATCCCCTCGGAGCCCTCTGACTCCACGGACCCCTCTGACGGGCCGTCGGAAACGCCGGAGTCGTCGAAGCCGTCGGACTCGAAGGACTCCGGCGAGTCGCCCGAGCCGAGTACGTCACCGAGCGGGTCGGCCGACTCCTCGGACAGCGCCGAGCCGTCCGAGAAGCCCGCCACCGACGACGAGTCACGAGACAAGAATCACGACGAAGACGGCAAGGCGGATAACTCGCCCGAGTCCGGACACACGGACAAGTCCGGCCCGGACGATGAGACTTCACCCGCCCCCACCCCCTCCACCGGCGAGGGCGAAGGCCGCCACCGCGGCGACAGCGCGGACGACAAGCCGTCCGCCGACGCCCCTCGCGAGGGGGCGGGCCGGCACGCCTCCCGCGGCGACGAGCGCAAGAAGGACGGCTCCGAGGGGACATACACGGTCCGCTCCGGAGACAACCTCTGGGACATCGCCGACGAGCACGACGTGCAGGGCGGGTGGGCTGAGCTGTACGCCGAGAACGAGCAGTCGGTCGGCTCCGACCCCGATCTCATCCTGCCCGGTCAGAGCCTCGATTTGGGCGAAAAGTAGGGGTAGTTGGCGAGTCGCTTTGCGCTCGATGTACCAATTGGCGCAAGTGAGACATGGGTCTCAGAAGCCCTGATCGTCTTTGAAATTCCGGCGATCGCATGACTACGGTCGTGACCGCTCGCCACAGCGGGCCCCGCCGGTCGGTACGCCGAGTCCTGCCAACGGCCGTTCGGGAACAGTCGTCGCGTAATGCGCCGTAGGCAGGAGCGGGGGACCCAAGGTTTCCGCCGGACCCGGCCGTTGAGCCTCGCGAGAGCGAGGCGGAGAGACGGACGGGAACGGCTAGGGGTTAAGTCGCGCTCAAGAAGCGCGGCCGGGCAACTTCATCGGCCCGAACCCGACAGCTCACCTCGCAGGCGTCGGTGAGGGGATCACTCATGCTGTTTTCCAGCAAGGGCAAGCACCGCCGCGCGTCCAAGGCCACCCGCGTCGCCACGCTCGCCGGCGTCACCGGTGTCGCTGTCGCCGCCCCGCTGATGGCGGCCGGCTCGGCCTCCGCAGCGACCAACTCCGAGTGGGACGCTGTCGCCCAGTGCGAGTCCGGCGGCAACTGGTCCATCAACACCGGCAACGGCTACACGGGCGGCCTGCAGTTCTCGTCGTCCACCTGGGCGGCGTACGGCGGCACGAAGTACGCCCCCACCGCTGACAAGGCCTCCAAGGCCCAGCAGATCGAGATCGGCGAGAAGGTCCTCGCGGGCCAGGGCAAGGGTGCCTGG
Source organism: Streptomyces sp. NPDC033180 (assembly GCF_055577645.1). NCBI lineage: Bacteria > Bacillati > Actinomycetota > Actinomycetes > Kitasatosporales > Streptomycetaceae > Streptomyces > Streptomyces sp. NPDC033180. The sequence continues at coordinate 77,021 of NZ_JBVIPU010000018.1, forward strand.
CCGAGCTGCGGCGTCGGCCTCTCGGGCGCCTCCAACGAGGGTGGCGGTGCGCAGGAGAGCGCCCCGCAGCAGACCCAGGAGCAGCCGCAGCAGGAGCAGCCGCAGAGCGCGCCCAGCGCGCAGACCGAGCAGCCGCAGCAGGCCGCTCCCAAGGCCGAGGCTCCCAAGACCGAGTCCAAGAAGACCGTCGAGACCCCGACCGGCAAGACGGTCAAGAAGGGCGACGGCGAGTACAAGGTCAAGAAGGGTGACACCCTCTCCAAGATCGCCGAGGCCAAGGAAGTCAAGGGCGGCTGGCACAAGGTGTACAAGCTCAACGGCGACATCATCGACAACGCCGACATGATCTACCCGGGCCAGCAGCTCCACCTGAGCTAGTTCTGGCAGGACGCCGACCCCCGCCCCGGTGCGCGTATCCCCCGTACGCACCGGGGCGGGGTTCGTCTGTCCCCTCCGGCGCCCCACCGCTTTGTTCCGTTCGGAAACTTTTTGCTCTCGGTTTGTCCACAGGACGGTCGCTCGGCTGGCTGTTGCCCGGGAGCCGGTTAGGCTCGTGTCCGCGAGGCCAACGCCTCGCGTACCCGCGTCACATCCCAGAAGGAGATGCTCGTGCCGTCCATCGACGTCGTCGTAGCCCGGGAAATCCTGGACTCCCGAGGCAACCCCACGGTCGAGGTCGAGGTCGGCCTCGACGACGGCAGCACGGGTCGTGCCGCCGTTCCGTCCGGTGCGTCCACCGGTGCTTTCGAGGCCATCGAACTCCGTGACGGTGACCCCAACCGTTACCAGGGCAAGGGCGTGGAGAAGGCCGTCCTCGCCGTCATCGAGCAGATCGGCCCGGAGCTCGTCGGGTACGACGCGACCGAGCAGCGCCTGATCGACCAGGCGATGTTCGACCTCGACGCCACCGACAACAAGGGCTCGCTCGGCGCCAACGCCATCCTCGGCGTCTCGCTCGCCGTCGCGCACGCCGCGTCGGAGGCCTCCGACCTGCCGCTCTTCCGCTACCTCGGCGGCCCGAACGCGCACCTGCTGCCCGTTCCGATGATGAACATCCTGAACGGCGGGTCGCACGCCGACTCGAACGTCGACATCCAGGAGTTCATGATCGCGCCGATCGGCGCAGAGTCGTTCTCCGAGGCCCTGCGCTGGGGCACCGAGGTCTACCACACGCTGAAGAAGGTCCTGAAGGACAAGGGACTTTCGACCGGTCTCGGCGACGAGGGCGGCTTCGCCCCGAACCTGGACTCCAACCGCGCCGCGCTCGACCTCATCCTCGAGGCCATCAAGCAGGCCGGTTACGTCCCCGGCGAGCAGATCGCGCTCGCGCTCGACGTCGCCGCGTCCGAGTTCTACAAGGACGGCTCGTACGCCTTCGAGGGCAAGTCCCGCTCGGCCGCCGAGATGACCGAGTACTACGAGGAGCTCGTCTCCTCGTACCCCCTCGTCTCCATCGAGGACCCGCTGTTCGAGGACGACTGGGCCGGCTGGAACGTCATCACCGAGAAGCTCGGCGACAAGGTGCAGCTCGTGGGTGACGACCTGTTCGTCACCAACCCGGAGCGCCTGGCCCGTGGCATCGAGGAGAAGTCGGCCAACGCCCTTCTGGTGAAGGTCAACCAGATCGGCTCGCTGACCGAGACCCTGGACGCCGTCGAGATGGCCCAGCGCAGCGGCTTCAAGTGCATGATGTCGCACCGCTCCGGTGAGACCGAGGACGTCACCATCGCCGACCTCGCCGTCGCCACCAACTGCGGCCAGATCAAGACCGGCGCCCCGGCCCGCTCCGAGCGCGTCGCCAAGTACAACCAGCTCCTGCGCATCGAGGAGATCCTGGACGACGCGGCGGTCTACGCCGGCCGTTCGGCGTTCCCCCGCTTCAAGGGCTGAGCTCAGCTGCCCTGAGTAGTTACCTACGTCCCCGTACTCGGTCCCGTACCGTGTGCGGGGACGTACGTACGTATCGGGGAGGCGGCACACATGGCCGTGAAGGACCGCGACCGGTTCTCCACCGCGACCAGGCTGCGACTGCTCGGCGAGCAGACCGCGGAGCGTGTCTACCGCTCCCAGACCAAGCGCCAGGCACGCCGCTCCCGGCTCACGGGACGCGCGGCGCTCCTGGCGCTCGTGCTCTGCTCGCTGGTCGTCGCGCTCGCCTACCCGATAAGGCAGTACGTCTCCCAGCGCGCGGAGATCGCGGACCAGCGCAAGGAACAGGCCGAGCGCCGCGAGAACGTCGAGAAGCTGCGGGACGAGAAGGCCCGCTGGCGGGACGACGCGTACGCGGAGCAGCGCGTCCGGGACCGGCTGCACTATGTGATGCCGGGCGAGACCGGATACACGGTGATCGACCCCGAGGCGGCGAAGAAGCAGCGCACCGACCAGGGGGCCGCCGCCAGGCCCTGGTACGCGAACGTCTGGGACGGCGTCGACAAGGCGGACCGCCCGGCCGACGACGACTGAGCTCAGACGACCACTGATCGCAACAGAACTTCTACGGAACCGATCGAAAGACAGGCATGGAAACGCCCCCGCCGACCACTCCGCGCACCGAGCCCACCGACGCCGACGTCGAGGCCTTCAAGCAGCAGCTCGGCCGCCCGCCGCGCGGCCTGCGGGCCATCGCCCACCGCTGCCCGTGCGGGCAGCCGGACGTCGTCGAGACGGCGCCGCGCCTGCCGGACGGGACGCCGTTCCCGACGACGTACTACCTGACGTGCCCGCGGGCCGCTTCCGCGATCGGCACCCTTGAGGCCAACGGCGTCATGAAGGAGATGTCGGAGCGGCTGAAGACGGACCCCGATCTCGCCGACGCGTACCGCAAGGCGCACGAGGACTACGTCGCGCGCCGTGACGCCATCGAGGTCCTTGAGGGCTTCCCGAGCGCGGGCGGCATGCCGGACCGCGTGAAGTGCCTGCACGTCCTGGTCGGCCACTCCCTGGCCGCGGGCCCCGGCGTGAACCCCCTGGGCGACGAGGCGATCGCGATGCTGCCTCAGTGGTGGGCCAAGGGGCCGTGCGTCACGCCGTGCGCCGAGCAGGAGCCCGCCAAGTGACCCGCGTCGCCGCGATCGACTGCGGTACGAACTCCATCCGCCTCCTTGTGGCGGACGCCGACCCGCGGACCGGCGAACTGGTCGACCTGGACCGCCGGATGACGATCGTCCGCCTGGGCCAGGGCGTGGACAAGACGGGCCGCCTGGCCCCCGAGGCCCTGGAGCGGACCTTCGCCGCGTGCCGCGAGTACGCCGAGGTCATCAAGGCGCACGGCGCCGAGCGCCTGCGCTTCGTGGCGACCTCCGCGTCCCGCGACGCCGAGAACCGCGACGACTTCGTACGCGGGGTCCTGGACATCCTCGGCGTCGAGCCCGAGGTCATCAGCGGTGACCAGGAGGCCGAGTTCTCCTTCACCGGGGCGACGAAGGAGCTCGCGGGCAGCGACCATCTGGCCAAGCCCTACCTCGTCGTCGACATCGGCGGCGGCTCCACGGAGTTCGTCGTCGGCGAGGACCACGTCCGCGCCGCCCGCTCCGTCGACATCGGCTGCGTGCGCCTGACGGAGCGGCACATCCGCACCGACCCGCCCGCGCCCGCCGAACTCGGCGCCGTCCGCGCCGACATCGCGGCGGCGCTCGACCTGGCCGAGCGGACGGTGCCGATCGGCGAGGCACGCACCCTGGTGGGCCTCGCGGGTTCGGTGACCACTGCGGCCGCGATCGCGCTCGGCCTCGATGAGTACGACTCCGCGGCGATCCACCACTCCCGGGTCTCCTACGAGCAGGTCAGCGAGATCGCCGGCCGCCTGGCCGGGGCCACGCACGACGAGCGGGCCGCGATCCCGGTGATGCATCCGGGGCGCGTGGACGTCATCGTCTCGGGTGTTCTCGTGCTCCTTTCGATCATGGAAAGGACCGGCGCCAGGGAGGTCGTCGTCAGCGAGCACGACATCCTCGACGGCATCGGATGGTCCATCGCCTGAGCGTGCCGCACGAACTTCGTGAAGTTCTTCACAAGGAAATCGGCTCGGTTGGACGATGTTTTTGGGTTCTGGCCCCCTGAGAGTGCTCCCAGGGGGTCCCGCGACCCACGACACTGAAGGTTCGGGGGTGTGCCCCGAGGGGCGGGTGGCGGAGTGGTCCAGTGCGCCGGAGGGGCCAGAGCGGCAGCTCACAAGGGGTGCACAACGTCCCGGGTCATCGCGTGGTTCCCCTGGGGCTCTATGGCCTGCGTCACGTGGGCGGCGAACTATAGCAGAGGGTCCACCCATGCTTGTGAAGGGGCGCACGAGCGACCCCCGTCGGGCAGGTGGATACTCGATGGCATGAGCACCACGGAGCGTCCCAGGATCCTCGTTGTAGGCGGTGGGTACGTAGGCCTGTACGCAGCTCGGCGCATTCTCAAGAAGATGCGCTACGGAGAGGCGACCGTCACGGTCGTCGACCCCCGGTCGTACATGACCTACCAGCCCTTCCTCCCCGAAGCCGCCGCCGGCAGCATTTCGCCTCGGCACGTCGTCGTCCCGCTGCGACGCGTGCTGCCCAAGGCGGAAGTTCTGACCGGCCGGGTCACCACCATCGATCAGGACCGCAAGGTCGCGACGATCGCCCCCCTCGTGGGCGAGGCGTACGAGCTGCCTTTCGACTACCTGGTCATCGCGATGGGCGCGGTCTCCCGCACCTTCCCGATCCCCGGCCTCGCCGAGCAGGGCATCGGCATGAAGGGCATCGAGGAGGCCATCGGCCTGCGGAACCATGTGCTCGAGCAGCTCGACAAGGCCGACTCCACGACCGACGAGGACGTCCGCCGCAAGGCGCTGACCTTCGTCTTCGTCGGCGGTGGCTTCGCGGGTGCGGAGACCATCGGTGAGGTCGAGGACATGGCCCGCGACGCGGCCAAGTACTACAGCAACGTGAAGCGCGAGGACATGCGCTTCGTGCTCGTCGACGTCGCGGACAAGATCCTTCCCGAGGTCGGACCGAAGCTCGGCCAGTACGGCAAGGAGCACCTCGAGGGCCGCGGTGTCGAGGTCTACCTCAAGACCGGCATGGACTCCTGCGTGGACGGCCACGTGGTGCTGAACAACGGCCTCGAGGTCGACTCCAGCACCATCGTGTGGACCGCCGGCGTCAAGCCGAACCCGGCGCTCGCCCGCTTCGGTCTGCCGCTCGGCCCCCGCGGCCACGTCGACACCCAGACGAGCCTGCAGGTCCAGGGCACCGACTACATCTGGGCCGCGGGCGACAACGCCCAGGTGCCGGACATGGTCGGCCGCAAGGCCGGCAACGAGAACGCCTGGTGCCCGCCGAACGCCCAGCACGCGCTGCGTCAGGCCAAGGTCCTCGGCGACAACGTGATCTCCGGCATGCGGGGCTTCCCGCAGAAGGAGTACAGCCACGCCAACAAGGGTGCGGTCGCCGGTCTCGGCCTGCACAAGGGCGTCGCGATGATCGTCATGGGCAAGATGAAGATCAAGCTCAAGGGTCGTCTCGCCTGGTACATGCACCGCGCGTACCACGGCATGGCGATGCCGACGTTCAACCGCAAGATCCGCGTCTTCGCCGACTGGACCCTCGCGGTCTTCCTCAAGCGTGAGGTCGTCTCGCTGGGTGCCATGGAGACGCCGCGCGAGGAGTTCTACGAGGCCGCCAAGCCCGCGCCGAAGCCCGCGGCGGCCAAGGCGGAGGCCCCGGCCGTCAAGGCCGAGGAGAAGGCCAAGGCCTCCTGACCTCCGGTCACTGACAAGACCCGAAGGGGTCGCCCGCCATCCGTGGTGCGGGCGGCCCCTTCGGGTTTTTCCCGCCCCCGTATACATGGCGGTTACATGTATTTTGCCGATCCGTGACGCGGCAACGGGACTGCGGGAGCGTCCGGTTGGTGTTTACGTGGTGTTGAGCTGTCCGGGATCGCCATCACGGAGGTGTGCACCATGCCAGACGCCGCACTGCGGCTGAAGAGCCTCGCCGAACAACTGCTGGGAGCCCCGCTCCCCGTACGCATTCGTGCCTGGGACGGTTCGGAAGCAGGCCCGCCGGGTGCCCCCACCCTCGTCGTACGCAACCGCCGCGCCCTGCGCCGTCTGATGTGGAAGCCGGGGGAGCTGGGCCTCGCCCGCGCCTGGGTGGCCGGTGACCTGGACGTCGAGGGCGATCTGTACGCGGCGCTCGACGAACTCGCCGAGTTCATCTGGGAGCGCGACGAGGACGCCAAGAGCCTGCGGGAGTCCCTGCGCGACCCGGAGTTCCGCGCCGCGGCCCGCACCCTGGTCGGCCTCGCGGCGCCGTTCCTGCCGCCGGCCCCGCCGCCCGAGGAGATGCGCAGACGGCGCACCCTCCATCTGCACACCAAGGGCAGCGACCGACAGGCCATCAGCCACCACTACGACGTGGGCAACGACTTCTACGAGCTGGTGCTCGGCCCCTCGATGGTCTACTCGTGCGCCTACTGGGAGTCGCCGGACGGCACCCTGGAGGACGCCCAGCGCGACAAGCTCGAACTGATCTCCCGCAAGCTCGCCCTGAAGCCCGGCATGCGACTCCTCGACGTCGGCTGCGGCTGGGGCTCCATGGCGATCCACGCGGCGCGCGAGCACGGCGTCACCGTCGTCGGCGTCACGCTCTCCCACGAGCAGGCCGCGTACGCCAGGAAGCGCATCGCGGAGGAGGGTCTGACCGACCGGGTCGAGATCCGTGTCCAGGACTATCGCGACGTGCGCGACGGACCGTACGACGCCATCTCCTCCATCGGCATGGCCGAACATGTCGGCGCCGAGAGGTACTTGGAGTACGCACACGACCTGCACGCCCTCCTGAAGCCCGGCGGGCGGCTCCTCAACCACCAGATCGGGCGCCGCCCGCAGGCCGACGAGTCGACGTACGAGGTGGACGACTTCATCGACGCCTATGTCTTCCCCGGCGGCGAGCTCGCCCCCGTGGGGTCCACCGTCGGGCAGCTGGAGCGCGCCGGGTTCGAGGTGCGCGACGTGGAGGCGATCCGCGAGCACTACGCCCTCACCCTGCGCCGCTGGGTCGCCAACCTGGAGGCACGGTGGCAGGAGGGCCGGCGGCTCACGTCGCCGGGCCGCGCCCGCATCTGGCGCCTCTACATGGCGGCCTCCGCGCTCGCCTTCGAGCGCAACCGCATCGGCGTCAACCAGGTCCTCGCGGTGAAGACCCCGGAGGCGGGCGCCTCCGGGATGCCGCTGCGCGCCCGCGCCTGGCGGTAGGACGCAGCTGAGCGGGGCCCCGGGCGGCGATCGCCCGGGGCCCCACTGGTTCACGTACCGGCCGGTGCTACTCGGCCTTGATCGCCATCAGCGGGTTCAGCTTGGCCGCGCTGCGGGCCGGCCACATCGCCGCGAGGACGCCGACCAGGCCCGCGATGCAGAGGAAGATCGCGATGCGGCCGAGCGGGATCTCCATGGAGTACGTCTTCAGCGTGCCGGAGATGCTGTTGCCCGCGACCCAGCCCATGAAGAGGCCGAGGCCGATGCCGAGCAGCGCGCCGAACAGGGAGATGATGACCGCCTCCAGGCGCACCATCTGCTTGACCTTCGCGCGGTCGAGGCCGATGGCCCGCAACATGCCGATCTCGTGCTTCCGCTCGAAGACCGACATGGCCAGGGTGTTGATGACGCCGAGCACCGCGATCAGGATGGCCATCGCCAGGAGGCCGTAGAGCATGTTCAGCATCATGTTGATCGCGCCACCGATCTCGTTGCTGATCGCGTCCTTGTCCTGGATCTTCAGGGCGGGGTTGTCACCCAGGGCCTTGACGATGGAGTCCTCGGCCTTGGCGGAGGTGCCGCCCTCCATCTTCACCAGGACCTGCTGATCGGTGATCTTGGACATGTGCGCGTCGACCACGGCGAGCGGCGTGAACAGGCCGTCGATCATCTCGTTCTGCTCGTAGACGCCGGCGATCCTCAGCTTGACCGTCTTGTCGTCGTCGAACGTCACCGGGACGGTGTCGCCGGTCCTGAGGCCCTTCTTGTCCGCGGTCTTCTTGTCCAGGAGCGTGGAGTTTCCGCGCAGACCCGCGAGCGAGCCGCTGGTGAAGTCCAGGCTCGCCACCTTGCCGAAGTCCTTCGCGTCGACGCCGGTGACCTGGCCGTACGAGCCGTCGAGCTCGCCGTAGGTGGTGCGCAGCGGGCTGCTCGCCTCGACGTCGGGGAGCTTGTCCAGCTTCTCGCGGACCTCGGGGGTCAGCGGCTCGTAGTTCGCCATGGAGACGGTGTAGTCGGCCTTCAGGGAGTCCGCGGCCATCTTGTTGATGGCGCTGCTCATGGAGGTCGCGACCACCGTCATCGCCGTGATGAGGGTCAGGCCGATCATCAGGGCCGCGGCGGTGGATGCCGTGCGGCGCGGGTTGCGCACGGAGTTGAGCCGGGACAGCTTGCCCGGGACGCCGAAGGGCTTCAGGAGCGGGGCCGACGCGGCGATGAAGGGGCGCGACAGGAGCGGCGTGAGGACGATGACGCCGACGAGGATCGTCGCGGCGCCGCCGGACATCACGTAGTTGTCGTCCATGAACATCATGACCGTGCCGATGGCGACGATGATCGAGCCGATGGTGTTGCGGACGATCAGGCCACGCGCGGTCGGCGTCGCGTGGACGCTGTTCATCGCGGCGACCGGCGGGATCTTCGCGGCGCGGCGGCCCGGCAGCCAGGCGGCCAGCATGGTCACGACCACGCCGATGATCAGGGCGACGCCGATCGTGAGCGGGGCGATGACGAGCGGTCCGTCGGGCAGCGAGGCGCCCGCGGAGTTCATCAGGGACTCCAGGCCGACGGCCACGCCGATGCCGAGCGCGAAGCCGGTCACGGCGGCCACCAGGCCCACCAGGAACGCCTCGATGAGCACGGAGCGCGTCACCTGACGGCGCGAGGCGCCGACGGCGCGCATCAGGGCCAGTTCCTTGGTCCGCTGGGCGACCAGCATGGTGAAGGTGTTGGCGATGATGAAGATGCCGACGAAGAGCGCGATGCCGGCGAAGATCAGCAGGACCTGGCTCATCGAGCTGGTCTGCTGCTCGATCATGCGGTCCTGGTCGGACTTGAGCTCGGCGCCGGTGACGGCGTCCGTGTCCTTCGGCAGGATCTTGTCGATCGAGTTCTTGAGCGCCGTCTCGGAGGTGCCCGCGGCGGCCTTGACGTCGATCTCGTCGTACTCGGTCTTGCCGAGGACCTTCTGCGCGGTGTCGTTGTCGAACACCACCAGACTGCCGCCCGCCAGGACGCTGCCGTCCTCGGTGTCGAAGACGCCGCTGATCTTCGCCTTCTTCACCGGTCCGTCGGTGGAGTAGCGGACGGTGTCGCCGATCTTGTAGCCGGTGCGCTCGGCGGTGCGGGAGTCGAGGGCGATGTCACCGGCGGACTTCGGGGCGGCGCCCTTGGTGAAGTCGTAGCGCGGGTCCTTGCCGTCCTTGCCCGGGAAGTAGTTGGCGCCGGAGGTGCCCCACTCGCCGCCCACCAGCTTGCCGTCCTTGTCGGCGAGCGCGGTGAAGCCGGTGACGCCGGCGATCGCGGAGTCGGCTCCGGGCAGGCCGTCCGCCTTCTTGAGCAGGGAGTCGGTCAGGCGCGGCTTCTGCTTGGTCTCGTCGTCCTCGCCGCCGAACTGCTGGATGGCGACGGAGACGTGGTCGAAGCTCTTGGCCGACTTGTTCTTGTAGGCGTTGCCGAAGGTGTCGGTGAAGACCAGGGTGCCGGAGACGAAAGCGACGCCGAGCATGACGGCGAGCACGGTCATCAACAGCCTGGCCTTGTGCGCGAGCACGTTGCGCAGGGCGGTACGGAACATGGGTGTGAGTCCTGGTGGAAGAGAGGGTGGCGCCCGAAGGGGCGCGGGGAACTGCGCGACCAGCCACGACGTACCCGCAGGCAGCGCCTACGGACGTCGCACGGCGGTCAGCTGGTCCGTCCCTTGGCGTCGAAGTGCTTCATCCGGTCAAGGACCCCGTCGGCCGTCGGCCCGTGCATCTCGTCGACGATCCGCCCGTCGGCGAGGAAGATCACACGGTCCGCGTACGAGGCGGCCGCCGGGTCGTGGGTGACCATGACGACGGTCTGGCCCAGTTCGCGTACGGAGTTGCGCAGGAAGCCGAGGACCTCGGCGCCCGAGCGCGAGTCCAGGTTTCCGGTCGGCTCGTCGCCGAAGATGATGTCGGGCTGCGAGGCCAGCGCGCGGGCCACGGCGACGCGCTGCTGCTGGCCGCCGGAGAGCTCGGTGGGCCGGTGCTTGAGCCGTTCCGCCAGGCCGACCATGGAGATGACCTGCTCCAGCCACTGCTTGTCGGGCTTGCGGCCCGCGATGTCCATCGGCAGCGTGATGTTCTCCAGGGCCGTCAGCGTCGGCAGGAGGTTGAAGGCCTGGAAGATGAAGCCGATCTTGTCCCGGCGGAGCTTGGTGAGCTGCTTGTCCTTGAGGGTGGACAGCTCGGTCTCGCCGATCCGCACGGAGCCGCCGCTGAAGCTGTCGAGCCCCGCGACACAGTGCATCAGGGTCGACTTGCCGGAGCCCGACGGGCCCATGATCGCAGTGAACTCGCCCTGCCGGAAGTCGACGGAGACATGGTCCAGGGCGACCACCTGGGTCTCGCCCTGTCCGTACACCTTGGAGAGATCCGTGGCGCGTGCGGCCACCGCGGTGCTGCGGGCGGCGAAGGGGGTGGTGGTCACGGGGCGGTGCTCCTGTCGGGACGACGAGTGGGGACGTACTCCATCGTCCTTGCGGATCCGAGCCGTGTAGTCAGCCGCTGTTCCGGTTCCGGGGGCCCTCTGCAGTCGGACTCCGGGCGCCCGTGTCATACCTGGGGATGACCCCGGCCCCTGAGACGGGTACCACCCGCCCAGTGCCCCGCGGGCTGGGCGGAGACGGTGAAATTCCGTCATTCCGTCACGGAGGCCGCACAGCGGTGGAAGGGCCTGCGGCATGTACCGATGGGCCGTACCGGTGGCTGATGCACCCTCAGACGTCAATAAAATAAGACAACATCGGGCTGTTGTTCCGCTGTTCGGGGGACGCCTCCCGATAGGGTCGAATCACTTGATGCGGAGCCCATGGCCTGCCCGGATGGTGGAATGCAGACACGGCGAGCTTAAACCTCGCTGCCCCTAGCGGGCGTGCCGGTTCAAGTCCGGCTCCGGGCACCTCCGCTAAGACGTCGGCGGGTACTTCCGCCAAGGCATCAGCGCGCTGTTGAAGCGTGCCGCCGTGTGCAGATCCGCCTCGATCGCCGCCGCCGTCTCGCGCAGTGCGGGCAGCAGCGCCCCGACGGTCTCCTTGAGCGGGGCGGTGCCCGCGTGCTGGGCCACGTTCAGTGCGGCGACCACGCGCCCCTCCGCGTCCTCGATCGGTACGGCGACCGAGCGCAGACCCTCCTCCAGCTCCTCGTCCGCGGTGGCGTAGCCGGCGGCGGCGGCCCGCTCCAGGACGCGGTGCAGGTCCGCCGGGTCCGTGACGGTGTGCCGGGTGAGAGGGCGGGGCGGGGCGGCCTTCAGGAGCCGCGAGCGGTCCTCCTTCGGGAGCCCGGCGATCAGGACCCGGCCCATGGCGGTGGGGTAGGCGGGGAAACGCGTGCCGAGCGTGATGTGGACGCTCATGACGCGGACCGTCGCCGCCCGCGCCACGTACAGGATGTCCGTCCCGTCGAGCACCGTCACCGATGCCGACTGGTGGACCCGGCCCGTCAGTTGGCGCAGGTGCGGCTCGGCGATGTCGGCGAAGCCGAGGCGGGAGAGGCGCGCGTAGCCGAGCTCCAGGATGCGGGGGAGCGGGCGGTAGAGGCGGCCGTCGTGCGCGGCGTACCCCTGGAGCTCCAGGGTGTGCAGGCAGCGGCGCGCGGTGGCCCGTGGCAGGCCGGTGGCGGCGGCGATCGCGGTGAGCGGCAGGCCGTCGCCGCGGGCCCGGCCCAGGGCACGCAGGACGCCGAGGCCGCGGGCGAGCGACTGGAGGAAGCCGGGGCCGAGTTCGGCCTTCGCCTCGACGGCGTCCAGCGGCTGACCGGGCGTCAACTCGGCTTCTTCGTACGGCGATGTGGCGGGCGGAAGGGACTCCAGGTACGCGGCTTCAGCCCGCAGGCGTGGCAGCACGAGCTCCGCGAGGCCTCGCGCCGTGTGCCGGCTGGTGTGGCTCACCGCGGACAGGGCGTACCGGGCGCGGCCCGCCGCGTCGCGCACCGGGACCGCCGTCGCGATCAGGCCCGGCTCGATCAGCTGGTCGTCAAGGGCCCAGCCCGTCACGCGCGAGCGCTCCACACGGCCCGCGAGATCCGGGGGCAGGGGCACGGGGCCCGGTGGCAGCGCGGGAAAGGCGTCCCCCGAGGGGTCGGCGGCCGTGCGCGCCCGCCACGCCGCCCACGCCGCCTCGTCCCACTCGGCGGCGAAGAGCGCTCCGGGCGCGCACCGTTCGGCGGGGAGCAGGTCGCCGATGTGGAAGGCCACCGACATCGCGCGGCGCCGCGCGGCCTGCGTGACGAAGCGGACGCCGTCGCCGTCCGGCACCGCGAGGGACACCGACTCGTCGAGGTCGTCCGCGAGCCGTGCGGTGCGGGCCGCGACCTCGCCGCTCAGCCCGCTCGCCGCGAGGTAGGCGTTGCCGAGCTCCATCAGGCGGGGCGTGAGGTGGAGTTCCTGGCCGTGCTCGCGTACGTGACCGAGGCGGGCCAGGGTCGCCACGACCCGGTCCACCGTCGAGCGGGCCAGGCCGGTCGCGCGCACGAGGTCGCCCGCCCTGACCTGCTCGGCGACCGCGAGGGCGCGAAGCACCGCGAGGCCGCGCTCCAGGGGGCGTACGGACTCTTCTGGCATGGCGCCGCTCCTCGCACGGGTGGAACACGGTGGATCACGGGCGGAATTGGCTGCCCCGGAACCGTTGACAGCCGCTGGGTCCGGTCGGAGACTCCCGTCAGCACATTATGAACGAAAGTTCACCAGACGAACAAGTCGATGGTCGAATGTCGACTGTCGAACAAGTGGAGGGGTCGGCCGATGCGCACCACCGTCGGAATCATCGGAGCCGGACCGGCGGGCCTGCTCCTCGCCCGCCTGCTGCACAACGCCGGCATCGATTCCGTCGTCCTGGAGACCCGCGACCGCGCCTACGTCGAACAGCGCCAGCGCGCCGGGATCCTGGAGCAGGGCACCGTCGACATCCTGCGCGAGGCGGGCGCCGCCGCACGCATGGACCGCGAGGGCATCCCGCACGACGGCATCGAGCTGCGCTTCGACCGCCGCAGGCACCGCGTCGACTTCCCCGCCCTGACCGGCGGCAGGTCCGTGATGGTCTACGCCCAGACCGAGGTCTGCAAGGACCTCATAGCCCTCCAGCTCGCCGCCGGTGGCCCGTTGCTCTTCGAGGCCGAGGCGCTCGCCGTCGAGGGCGCCGAGACCGAGAGCCCGCGCGTCCGCTTCCGTCACCAGGGGCGTGAGGACGTCCTGGAGTGCGACTACGTGGTCGGCTGCGACGGCTCCTGGGGCGTGGCCCGCAAGGCCGTGCCCGCCGACGTTTCGCGGGTCTTCGAGCGGACGTACCCCTTCGGGTGGCTCGGCATCCTCGCCGACGTACCGCCCTCGCACGACGAGCTGGTCTACGCCCGCCACGACCGAGGCTTCGCGCTCCTGTCCATGCGCTCGCCGACCGTCACGCGCGCGTACCTCCAGGTCCCCGCGGGCACCGACGCCGCCGACTGGGGCGACGAGGAGATCTGGGACGAGCTGGACCGCCGGCTTGAGACGGACGACCCCGCCTGGACGCTCAAGCGCGGACCCATCACCTCCAAGTCCGTCACCCCCATGCGCAGCCACGTCCACGAGCCCATGCGGCACGGACGTGTCTTCCTCGCCGGGGACGCCGCCCACATCGTCCCGCCCACCGGCGCCAAGGGCCTCAACCTCGCCGTCGGCGACGTCGTCACCTTCGCCCGCGCCCTCGTCGAGTACCGCGAGACCGGCTCCGACGCCCGCCTGGAGGCCTATTCCGCGACCTGCCTGCGCCGCGTCTGGCAGGCCGAGCGCTTCTCGTACGCCATGACCACGATGCTGCACCGCGCCCCCGAAGCCACCCCCTTCGACGACCGCATCCAGCTCGCTCAGCTGGACCGCATCACCACCGCACGCCCGGCCGAGACCGACCTCGCCGAGAGCTACACGGGCTTCCCGCTCCACTGAGCCCGCCGTGAAAACCCCGTCCCCACCAGGTCCCACAAAGAAGTGAGAGCCCCGTGACCGCTCCCCAAGGTGCCGCGCCCCAGCGCACCTTCAGATCCGTAGCCCCTGTCATAGCCCTGTGCTGGCTCGTCGTCTTCTTCGACGGCATGGACGTCAACATCTACGGCGCCGTGATGCCGCACCTCATCGACGACGAGGGCTTCGGCTTCACCGCGTCGACCGCGGGCACCATCGGCTCCTGGACCACCTTCGGCATGCTCATCGGCGCCCTCGGCTGCGGCACGCTCACCGACTGGATCGGCCGCAAGCCGATGGTCACGGGCAGCGTCGCGCTGTTCTCGCTGGGCTCCGCGGTCTGCGCGCTCGCGCCCACCGCCGCCGTCTTCGGAGGCGGCCGTTTCATCGCCGGGCTCGGGCTCGGCGGTCTGATGCCGATCAGCCTCGCGATCGTCGCCGAGTTCGCGCCGCCGCGCAGAGCCGCGCTCGCCACCGGCCTGATGATGACCTCGTACCACGCCGGCGGCATGGCGGCCACGGGCCTCGGGCTCTGGCTCGGGCCCGACCACGGCTGGCGCGTCGTCTTCTGGGCGGGCGTGATCCCCGCGGCCGTGGCCATCCCCCTCGTACTGAAGTGGCTGCCCGAGTCGCCCGGCGTGCTGCTCGCCAAGGGCCGTGCGAGCGAGGCCGAGGCCGTCGCCGCCCGTTACTCGCTGCCGGCCCCGACGCTCGACGAAGCCCCCGAGGCGGGCGCCAAGGGCCGCTTCGCCGCCGTCGCCTCGCTCTTCACCCCGGGGCAGCGGCTCGCGACCCCGCTCCTGTGGCTCGCGTCCTTCGCCGGTCTGCTGCTCGTCTACGGGGTCTCCACCTGGCTGCCCGAGCTGATGCGCGCCTCCGGGTACTCCCTCTCCTCCTCCGTCACCTTCCTCATGGTGATCAACGCGGGCGGCATCGTCGGCATGCTCGTCGCGGGACGGGCCGCCGACAAGTTCGGCGCCGTACGCATCTCCGCGATCTGGTTCCTGCTCACCGCCTGCGGCGCCTCCCTGCTCAAGGCGGAGCTGCCGCTCGGTATCGCGTACGTGATCGTCTTCGTCACCGGCATCTGGCTCTTCTCGGCGCAGGTGATGGTCTACGCCTCCGCTCCTTCCGTCTACACGCCCGCCCAGCGCGCCACCGGGCTCGGCTGGATCACCGGCGTCGGGCGTACGGGTGCGGTCGTCGGACCGTGGCTGGGAGGTGCCGTCGTCTCCGGCGGAAACGCGTCCCTCGGTTTCACCACGTTCGCCGTGGCCGCGGTGCTCGGAGCCGTCGCGATCTCGCTGGTGCCACTCGTCCGGCGCAGCCGCCGCACCGCGGCCGACGAGGGTGTGTCCCCGGCCCCACCGGGAACAGAGAGCATCGGGCGAGACGTTCTTGGTCACAAGGAGGGAAAGATCCTCCCCAAGCACTAGGGTCTTCCTTTTGCCTACGCATTACTCTTGACCCAAAGCCACGCCGGTGGCCATGGAGGAGTGAAATGAGGAGCAGCAACCCGGTCTTCTCGCGACGGGGGTTCAGCCGCGACAACGGCTACGCGGGCTTCGGCACGCAGCCGCAGGCCGGGGGACCCGCCGTGGGGACGCAGACCCAGCAGGGCAACCCGTACGCGGGTGCCGGCCAGCAGGCGCCCACCAATCCGTACGCGACGAACCCGTACGCCCAGCAGGACCTGCAGCACGGTGCCCCCCAGGCGCCCGTAACCACCGCCGGCCGTATGACGATGGACGACGTCGTCATGCGTACGGCCACCACACTCGGCACGCTCCTGGTGACGGCCGCCCTCGCCTGGGCGCTGCTGCCGGTGGACGACGCCAACATCAGCAAGTCGTACGGCATCGCGATCGGCGCGGGCCTCATCGCGATGGTGCTCGGCCTGGTGCAGGCCTTCAAGCGCAAGGCATCGCCCGCGCTGATCCTGACGTACGCGGCCCTGGAAGGTGTCTTCCTCGGCGTCGTCTCCAGCGTCGTCGACAACCGCATCGCGGACGGCGCGGCCATGCAGGCCGTGCTCGGCACGATGGCCGTCTTCGCCGGTGTCCTCGTCGCCTACAAGGCGGGCTGGATCCGCGTCAACCGTCGCTTCTACGGCTTCGTGATGGCCGCCGCGATGGGCTTCCTGCTGCTGACCGCGGTGAACCTGCTGTTCATGGTCTTCGGCGGCGGTGACGGCCTCGGCTTCCGCAGCGGCGGTCTCGGCATCGTCTTCGGCATCGTCGGCATCCTGCTCGGCGCGTGCTTCCTCGCCCTGGACTTCAAGCAGGTCGAGGACGGCATCGCGTACGGCGCCCCGAAGGAAGAGGCCTGGCTCGCGGCGTTCGGTCTGACGATGACGCTCGTCTGGATCTACCTCGAGTTCCTGCGTCTGATCGCCATCCTGCAGGGCAACGACTGACGCGGCTGACTCTCGGCCGAACCAGCCGAACCAGCCGAATCAACGAAGGGCCCCGCGGAACATCCGTTCCGCGGGGCCCTTCGCCGTTGTCTGTGAGGTTGCAGGTTGTGTGTGAGGGGGACAGGGGAGTCAGAGCAGCTTGCGCGCGGCCCGCCGCAAGTCGTACTCGTGAATGATTGCCTTGGCGTGCCCATAGGCCAGGTTGTGCTCCGCGCGGAGCCAGCTGACCTTCTCCTCGAAGCGGAAGAGCGAAGGGCCTTCGTCAACGGCGCGGATCCAGTCGGAGATCTCACGACCGGTGCAGTGGGGGATTCGGGCGATCAGGTTGCGGTGGGTCTCCTCGGAGAAGACTTGGGACATCGGCGCCTCCGGACGCGTCGCGATGTGTTCCGTCCTTCACGCCACCGTGCCTGAGCGTTGGGACGTTGGCAACAGTCCCGCCCGGGCGCATAAGGTCGCCGGGTGCTTGATACGACGCCTTTGACGGCCGCAGTGGACCAATTCGCCGACCGCTTGCGGGCCGCCCCGCAGAGTCGCCTGCAGCGGGGGGCGGCGACCGAGGCGCTCGCTCTGGCCAGGGAACTGGCGGCGTGGGCGCAGCGGATCGAGGTGCCGGACGCGGAGCCGAGGGAGATGCCGGACGCCGGGATGTTCGCGGCGGCCGACCAGATCACGGTGGCGGGGCGGGATTTGGCCCTTGTGCTGGAGGATTCCGGTCAGCTCGCGGAGGCGCTGATCCTCGTGGAGAAGGCGCAGAAGCGCGCCGGGGTGTGACCCCGGCGCTCGCCGGGGCCGCTTCGGTCAGACCGAGGCGATGACGCGGTCCGCCAGGATGTAGACGTTCTCGGTGCCGCACTCGAAGGTCAGCGCGTAGGCACCGGAGACTCCGGAGCCGCCGAGCAGGACCGGGGTGTGGCCGTCGCGCAGGGCGTCGGCCAGCAGCTCCGCGGTCTCGCGGTGGCCCGGGGTCATGCAGAGCGTCGTACCGTCCGCGAAGACGTAGACGTCCAGCGTGCCGAGCGGGCCGGGGCGGACGTCGGCGAGCGCCGTGCGGGCGTCGGCCAGTTCCTCAAGACAGGCGACCGTGCGCTCGTGGTCGCCGTTGACGGGGGACTGGACCGGGACGAAGTCCGGGTGCGAGGGGTGGCGGCGGCGGGCCGCGGCCAGCTCCGGGGAGTCGGCCGCGAACTCGTCGGCCGGATCGCCGTACGGCTCGATGACCGGTTCCAGGCTGTCCGCCTCCAGGCCCGAGAAGTCCGCCTGGCGGGGCAGGAACAGCTCGTCGGCCATGTCGGAGAGGCCGGGCAGGCCGCTGAGCAGGGAGGGCGCGTCCGAGGCATCACGGGCTTCCTGGGCGGCCCAGAAGGCCCGCGCCTCGGCCAGCTCGCGCTCCCGTTCCTCGGCGAGGGCCTCGGCGACAGCCGTGCGTATCTCGTCGGTGTCCCCAGTGGTGCGGGCGGCGGGCACGGTGGCGTGCGCGGTGGCCGGCCGGTTCTGGGCCAGCTCGGTGCGCAGCGACGTGATCTGCTTCCGAAGCCCGTGCACGGCGTGCAGGGCGGCTGCACCCACGGCCGTGGCAGCGGCCGTGGAGAGCAGCAAGGCAAGAGGCATGGCGCTCACTGACGTACTCCCGGTTTCAAGTCGACCCCCGACTTCCTACATCAGCTTGAAGCCTGCACGATCCACCTGTCAGTGCATTACGTCACGAATTGGACAGGTCTTTCGGCCCGGTGCTTAACCGCAGATGTGCTCTGACCTGGGCATATGCATCTCCCCCAGGAGATAGGTCACATCCTGGGGGAGATTGAGTCACGAATCAATGGAGACGCGGGGGATTCGCAGGTGGCAACAGGTACCGAAGGGTCAGCTGAGGCGCTCGATGACCATGGCCATGCCCTGGCCGCCGCCGACGCACATCGTCTCCAGACCGAACTGCTTGTCGTGGAACTGGAGGCTGTTGACGAGGGTGCCGGTGATGCGGGCGCCGGTCATGCCGAAGGGGTGGCCGACGGCGATGGCGCCACCGTTGACGTTCAGCTTGTCGAGCGGGATGTTCAGGTCGCGGTAGGAGGGGATCACCTGGGCGGCGAAGGCCTCGTTGATCTCGAAGAGGTCGATGTCGTCGACGGTGAGACCGGCGCGGGTCAGGGCCTGCTTGCTGGCCTCGACCGGGCCGAGGCCCATGATCTCGGGGGAGAGGCCGGTGACGCCGGTGGAGACGATGCGGGCGAGCGGGGTCAGGCCGAGCTCGCGGGCCTTGGTGTCGCTCATGATCACGAGGGCGGCGGCGCCGTCGTTGAGCGGGCAGCAGTTGCCGGCGGTGACGAGGCCGTCGGGGCGGAAGACGGGCTTGAGGCCCTCGACGCCTTCGAGGGTGACGCCGGCGCGGGGGCCGTCGTCCTTGCTGACGACGGTGCCGTCGGGGGTGGTGACGGGGGTGATCTCGCGCTCCCAGAAGCCGTTCTTCAGGGCTTCCTCGGCGAGGTTCTGGGACCGGACGCCGAACTCGTCCATGTCCTTGCGGGTGACGCCCTTGGCGCGGGCCAGGTTCTCGGCGGTCTGCCCCATCGCGATGTACGCGTCCGGGATCAGACCGTCCTCGCGGGGGTCGTGCCAGTCGGTGCCCTCAGTCTTGGATACGGCCTCGGTGCGGGCCTCGGCGTCGGCGAAGAGGGGGTTGTGGGTGTCGGGAAGGCCGTCGCTCGACCCCTTCACGCTGCGGGACACCATCTCCACACCGGCGGAGATGAAGACGTCGCCCTCCCCGGCCTTGATGGCGTGCAGGGCCATACGGGAGGTCTGCAGGGAGGAGGAGCAGTACCGGGTGATCGTGCAGCCCGGCAGGTGGTCCATGCCCATCTGCACGGCGACGATGCGGCCGAGGTTGTGCCCCTGCTCGCCACCCGGCAGACCGCAGCCGAGCATCAGGTCGTCGATGAGCTTCGGGTCGAGCTCGGGGACCTTGGCGAGGGCGGCCTCGATGATCGTGGCGGTCAGGTCGTCGGGCCGCAGATCCTTCAGGGAGCCCTTGAAGGCGCGGCCGATCGGGGTGCGGGCGGCGGAGACGATCACGGCTTCGGGCATCGCGGAACTCCTACTGGCGGGGGCGCCCCGGGCGGAAGTGGGTGCGGGGCGCGCGGCTGGCTGACGGGCTCGGGATTCTCGGGACTCCCTGGGAAGTTACCTGCACGTACCGCGGCCAGTCATCGGCCTGGGACTGTGATGCGGGCCGCATTTTTCTAAGCGCTTGCTCAGTCTGGCGGGGCGCCGATGGCAACAGCCCTCAGCCGGGCGGCGGCCTCTGGCGTGCGCAGGGCTCAGTCTGGCGGGGCGCCGATGGCAACAGCCCTCAGCCGGGCGGCGGCCGCGGCCTCTGGCGTGCGCAGGGCTCTCTCCGGCCCCGCCCCGGCCTGGCGCCGGGAGCACCCCGCCGCGCCGCATGAAACTTCCCCATCCGGGCCCCTGGCGCCGGGCACCTCTGGGGCGGGTGCGTCCCCTGAAGCTGTTGCCGTCGCTGCGCGCCGGCCTTTTCCCCACCCACCCACCCGATCACCCGGCGGTCTCGCTGCGTGGCGGCGCGGCGGGTTCTTCCCGCCCGCACACCGGCTTGCGGGGGCTTGTGGTGCGCCCGCCGCCAGCTAATCGGGCGGATGGGGAGCCTCGGGGCGCCTGCGGGAGGGCCGGCCCGCTGCCGGGTAATCGGGTGGGTGGGAGAGATTCGCCGCGGAGCGGCGGCCCAGTGTGGGACCGCCCGCAGCGCCCCACCGGCATGGTGGCAAACCGGACCCCGCCCACCCCGCTCACCCGCCTCCGGCAGGGCTGCGGCCCGGGGGCGACGGGCCCGCAGCGTCCCACCGGCATGGTGGCAAACCGGACCCCGCTCACCCGCCCCCGGCAGGGCTGGGGCGCGACGGACCCGCAACGCCCCACCGGCCCCGCAGCCTCCGGCAGGGCTGCGGCCCGGGGGCGACGGACTCGCAGCGCCCCACCGGCCCGGTGGCAAACCGGACCCCGCTCACCCGCCCCCGGCAGGGCTGCGGCTCGGGCGCGACGGGCCCGCAGCGTCCCACCGGCCCGGTGGCAGACCCGGCCCCGCATGCCCCCGCCCCCCGAAGGGCTACTGCGGCAGCGGGGACGGGTCCGGGTCCGGGGTGTGGTGGATGCGGCGGCGGCGTCGGCGTTTGAGGAGGGCCCAGGGGCCTCGCGGGCCCGTGGGCATCGCGGCCGCCACCTCCGTGCCGCCCTCCGACGCGGCCTGCGCGGCCGCACGGGCCACCGGCAGGAAGCCCTCCCGGCGCGTCACGTCGGGCCGCTCCTCCTCCGGCCACAGGCCCAGCGAGGCGCACAGCGTCGGCAGCACCGCCATCGCCGCGGTCGCGTACCCCTCCGCGGAGGGGTGGTAGTTGTCGGGACCGAACAGCTCCCGCGGGTTGGCAAGGAACTCGGGGCCGAGCAGGTCCCCGAGCGACACCGTCCGCCCGCCCTGCTCGACCACCCCGATCGTCTGCGCGGCAGCCAGCTGGCGTGAGACACGGCGTGCCATCCAGCGCAGGGGCTGGTAGACGTTCTCCACCGTCCCCAGATCGGGGCAGGTCCCGACCACCACCTCCGCGCCCGCCGTCCGCAGCCGCCGCACCGCCGACGACAGAAGGCGCACGGAGCGCGTGGCGGGCATCCGGTGCGTCACGTCGTTCGCGCCGATCATCACGACGCAGACGTCCGGCGCCCAGGACGAAAGGTCGGACAGGAGCAGCGTCACCTGGCGGTCCAGGTCGTCCGACTGGGCGCCCGGCAGCGCCACGTTCCGCAGCTCCACCGGCCGCTCGGCCACCGCCGAAAGCCCCGCCGCGAGCAGCGCCGCGGGGGTCTGCCTCGCCCGGTACACACCCTGCCCCGCGGCGGTCGAATCACCGAGCATCGCGAACCGCAGGGGTTCAGCGCCCTCCCGGTCCGCGAACCCCCAGCCATAGCGCCCGTCGGCCCGCGGTGGAGCCGGATGCTCCCCGCTGTTCCCGACGGACCGCTTCGCCAGCTGGACCTCCGCGAGGACCACTCCGACGGCCGCCGCCCCGAGCAGCCCGATACCTCCGCCGCCGTAAGCCGCGCCCGCGGCGATCCGCCGCGCCACCCTCGCCCTCGACATGCCCTGCAGCCACCTCCTCGTACCGCCCTACATCAACTCATTGCCCCGTAAGGACGGTCGGCCAATCGCAAGCGGAGGTGAACGACTGAACGGGAGCCTTACGCTGACGACACCCATTCGTCGCACTACATCGCAGCCCGGAGACAACGGTGCAATTCCACGACTCGATGATCAGCCTCGTCGGCAACACCCCGCTGGTGAGGCTCAACAACGTGACCACGGGCATTCAGGCGACCGTCCTGGCCAAGGTCGAGTACTTCAACCCCGGCGGTTCCGTGAAGGACCGCATCGCGCTGCGCATGATCGAGGCGGCCGAGCAGAGCGGGGAGCTCAAGCCCGGCGGCACCATCGTCGAGCCGACATCCGGCAACACCGGGGTCGGGCTCGCCATCGTGGCCCAGCAGAAGGGCTACAAGTGCATCTTCGTGTGCCCGGACAAGGTGTCGCTCGACAAGATCAATGTGCTGCGGGCCTACGGCGCCGACGTGGTCGTCTGCCCCACGGCCGTCGACCCCGAGCACCCGGACTCGTACTACAACGTCTCCGACCGCCTCGTGCGCGAGACGCCCGGCGCCTGGAAGCCCGACCAGTACAGCAACCCGAACAACCCCCTTTCCCACTACCACTCCACCGGCCCCGAGCTGTGGGAGCAGACGGAGGGGAAGATCACCCATTTCGTGGCCGGCATCGGGACCGGCGGCACCATCTCCGGGACGGGCGGGTATCTGAAGGAGATCTCCGAGGGCGGCGTCACCGTCGTCGGCGCCGATCCCGAGGGTTCCGTGTACTCCGGCGGCTCCGGGCGGCCCTACCTCGTCGAAGGCGTCGGTGAGGACTTCTGGCCGACGGCGTACGACCGCAATGTGACCGACGAGATCATCGCGGTGTCCGACAAGGACTCCTTCCAGATGACGCGGCGCCTGGCCAAGGAGGAGGGGCTCCTCGTCGGCGGCTCCTGCGGGATGGCGGTCGTGGCGGCGCTTCGGGTCGCCGAGCGGCTCGGGCCCGACGACGTCGTGGTCGTGCTGCTGCCCGACTCGGGCCGCGGATACATGAGCAAGATCTTCAGCGATGAATGGATGAACGACTACGGGTTCCTGGAGCAGGCAGGCGACGCGCCTCGCGTCGGTGACGTACTGCGCCGCAAGGAGGGTGGCGAGCTGCCCTCACTCGTCCACATGCACCCGGAGGAGACGGTCGGCGAGGCCATCGACGTACTGCGTGAGTACGGCGTCTCGCAGATGCCCATCGTCAAGCCGGGCGCGGGCCACCCGGACGTGATGGCGGCCGAGGTCATCGGCTCCGTCGTCGAACGCGAGCTTCTGGACGCCCTGTTCGCACAGCGCGCCTCGCTCTCCGACCCGCTGGAGAAGCACATGTCGGACCCGCTGCCGCAGGTCGGCTCCGGCGAGCCGGTCGCCGACCTGATGTCCGTGCTCGGCGGCGCCGACGCGGCGATCGTCCTGGTCGAGGGCAAGCCGACCGGTGTGGTGAGCCGTCAGGACCTGCTGGCGTTCCTGGCGGAGCAGCAGGGCCACTAGCCGCCAGGTGTGCCGTGAGCCGTGGGAGCCGCCGCGCGTGCGCGCGGCCGTGGGACGAACTTCGCGGAAGTGGTACGAGCGCGACACGTCCGCGCAGCACCCGCTTAACACGGCTGCGGCACATTGGTGGTTGTCGGCGTACAGGAACTCCGGAGCGGCTCCCGGACCTCTGAACGCCCGGACCTCGGCCCGGTCCTGACCCGGCCGAAGTCCCCCGCGGGGACCGCCGTCGTCCCGCCCCCTGGGAAACCGGGGGTGCGGCGGTCCCCGCGCATGAACTTCGTACACGTTCCACAGCAGTGACGGGGCGTCACTTCGCTGCCGGTTCCACCACCAGGCCCCGCGCCGTCCCCTCGATCAGCCCGACGTACGCGTGGACGACCTCGGCGACCGGCGTCCCCTGCGCCCCGTCGCGCCCCATCTTCTCCAACGTCTCCGACACCCACCCCGGGCTCACGGAGTTCAGCCGGATACCGCGCGGCATCTCGGCCGCGGCGACCGGCACGAAGTGGCCGAGTCCTCCGTTGACGAGGGCGGTGAAGGAGAGGCCCGGCTCGGAGAACGTCGAGATGCCGCTCGTGAGGGTGAGCGAGCCACCGTCCTTGAGATGGCGCGCGGCCCGGCGGGTGAGGTGCACCTGGCCCAGCATCTTGCCTTCGAGCCCCCGGAAGTAGTCGTCGTCGGACGAGGCGTCGATCCGCGCGATCCGCCCGCTTCCCGCGGTCGCGACGACCGCGTCCACGGCACCGACTCCGGCGAACAACGCGTCGATCGACTCGGGTTTCGCCAGATCCACCGTGACGGGCCCTCGCCGAGAGGCCTGGACGACTTCGTGGCCCCCGCCCGTCTCCAAAGCGTCGGCGAGGGCGGATCCGATGGTGCCGGTGGCACCTATGACGACGATTCTCACAGGGGTCCCACTTCCTGGACGGGGCGTTCGGGGGCCCCAGGTTCGCGGGGAGGGCGGCGGAGCGTCCAATACCGGTTCTCATAACCCGGAGGCATGATCGCTCGCCCCGGTGTCAGCTGAAGTCAGTTCCGCCGATCGCGTCGTCTCGCCGGCCGTCTTCCGTCGCGGCGGGTCGGCCGAGGCCTTCCGGCACCCCGTGCGCGAGGACCAGCTTCAGGAGCAGTACGGCCGGCAGCCAGTCGAGCCCGGGAGGGGAGTCGACGTAGGCCGCGACCATGATCCCGGTGACGACGAAGGCGAGGGCGGCCGGCCGCTTGAGCTGCTCGTCCGCGAGGTCCACGGCGATCGCGCCGGTGAGGGCCCAGGCGTACCAGAGCAGCCCCCACCACCAGGCGCCGCCCGGTATCACCAGGGCGATCAGAACCGGCTGGAAGTGGACGGCCGTGAAGCCCACCGGGTGGTGGAGGAAGCGGGCGAACACCGAGTCGGTGCAGGTGAGGGGGGAGTGGTAGAAGCGCTTGGCGCTGTCAAGGCCGTTGGCGACGACGCCACCGGCCAGATCGTGGACGAGCAGGACGCCGACGAGCCACTGCCACCAGGACCAGCCGAGACCTCGTCCGCCGACCACCAGCGCGCAGATGCCGAACACGGAGACCGCGTAGGCGAGTCCCCTCTCGACGCGGGTGGCACCGGCGCCAAAGGCCCAGCTCGGCTTGGTCGCTTCCACTGCGGATCCTCCAGGGCTGTTCCTTCAGGGCTGAGCCTTCAGGGGGTCTGGCTCTCGTCGGGTGCGGCGCGGCCCGGCAGGAAGTGCGACAGGGCCGAGAGCGCTTCCCGGGTGTCCAGGTCGGGGTCGAGCATCCGGTGCAGCAGCATGCCGTCGAGCAGCGCGATCAGTACGATCTCGCTGCCGTCCGGTGCGTCCGGGTGAACGCCCTTGAGCCAGGACCGCAGTCGGGCCCTGGTCTCGGTGAGTGACTCCCGCAGTACCTCGCCGAGCAGGGGCTCACGGGCCGCGCCCGCGATCAGCTCGACCGTCAGCCGGGCGGTTCTGCCGTCGTGCGGGGCGGACAGCAGCTCGATCAGCTTGGAGTGCGCCTCTTCGAGCGTCGTGGTCGTGCTGAGCTGCTCGGTCACCGGGTCGAAGACCTGCTCGCCGGCACGGCGGGCGATAGCCGCCTTCAGTGCCGGAAGCCCGCCCCAGTAGTAGTGGATCAGGCCGAGGTTGGCGCCCGCGCGCTCGGCGACGGAACGGGTGGTGACACCGGGCCAGCCGTCCCGCGCCAGCAACTCCACGCCGGCGTCGGCCAACTGCTCGCGCCGGCGTTCGCCGCGCGGTGAAGTCGGCCGGCCGGCTGAGTTAGTCATGTGACTAACCTAGCGCCGCGTCGGTGATCTGTCCGCCGCTTTGTCAGTACCCCTGGATCTGTGCCGCCGCATGGCTCACCTGTGCCGTGTGTGTGACCCAGCCCGTGGCCGTTCGCAGGTGGAGTTGGAAGGCTGTCGGCTCGGGTGCGTAGCCCATGGGGCGGTCCGTGCTCAGGGCGAGGGAGCTCTGGAGGTACGTCGACGGGGCGGTCGACAGGGTGGTGCCCGCGTAGGCGCCGGTGATCGGGCGGTGGACGTGGCCCGCGAGGACCCGGGCCACGTGGGGGTGGCGGGCCAGGACCTCCGTCAGGGCGTCGGCGTCGTCGAGGCGCATGCCGTCCAGGTACGGGATGCCGATGTCCGCGGGCGGGTGGTGCAGACAGACCAGGGCGGGGAGCTCGGGGCGGGCCGCCAACGTCTCGTCGAGCCAGCCGAGTTGGGCATCGCCGAGGTGGCCGTGTCCGGCGCCGGGCACGTTCGTGTCCAGGGCGATCAGTGTGAAGTCGGCGTACTCGACGGCGTAGCGCGTGGACCGGGTGCCGCCGAGCTGAGTCTCGCCGCCGAACGTCTTGACCAGGGCCGCCGGATCGTCGTGGTTGCCGGTCGTCAGGTGCAGGGGCAGCGGGAAGCCCGCGATGAGTTCACGCAGCTGCTCGTACTCGTCGGGGCGGCCGTGTTCCGTGAGGTCGCCGGTGATCACGACGCAGGTGGGCCGGGGTTCGATGGCCAGGACGCGGGCGAGCGCGCGGCGCAGGCCGGCTGCGGGCGCGGCGGCCAGCGCGCCGGTGGTGAGGTGCGGGTCACTGAGGTGTGCGACGGAGGCGGTCATGCGGGAACGGTCCGCCTACGGGCGGGAGTCGCGCCACCGGTCCTGCTCAGAGCAGAATCCGCGGGATCCGTGAATCCGCGGAATCCGCGGGGATCCGTGAATCCGCCCAGTCGCCCGGAACCGCTGCCTCAGTCGTCCCACTCCGACTTGCGACCGCGGTCCCTGCCGCGCCCGAAGCTCATGCCCCGCATCGAATGCACCGCGTTCACGCCGACGATGCCGCCCCAGGCGACGAAAAGGCCCGGCAGGTCCGCGTTCACCACGCCGATCGCCGAGAGCGGGATCGCGAGGATCAGCGAGACGATGCCGAAGCCGAAGCGCTCGCCCCAGGAGTCCACGGCGCTGCTCGGCGCGCGGGAGCCGCGGGCGACGACCATCTGCTGCTCGGCCATGTGCCGGCGCATCCGCCGGTCGATGGTGCCGTCCAGGCGCTGCTCGACCTTGCCGAGGAAGGAGTCGACCAGCGCGGACTCATACTCTTCGCCCAGCTCTCTGCGGGCATGCAGAGTGGCGTCGAGTTCCTTCTTGAGTTCGGCGTCACGGGTGTCCATGGTTTTTACGTTACGCAGCCGATGTCGGCCTGACAGTGGGGCTATCCCCCCTTTTTCCCCGGCTCCCCTCTTCCTGGTCCCCCGTCGGGATGTGCGACGTGTCGCGGCGGGCGAGGAGCCAGTACAGGGCCGCCGGTACGACCAGGCCCACGATCCACGAGATGTCGGCGCCGCCGAGCGGCTCCACCAGCGGCCCGGTGTAGAAGTGCGTCACCAGGAAGGGCAGCTGGGCCAGGAGCCCCACTCCGTAGACCGTCAGCGCGTCCCAGCGCCAGGCTCCGTAGCGGCCGTGCGGGTCCGAGAGCGCCGGGATGTCGTAGCGCTCCTTGGAGATCAGGTAGTAGTCGACCAGGTTGATCGCGGACCACGGCGTGAAGAACGTCAGCAGGAACAGCAGGAAGTCCTTGAAGGACGTCAGGAAGCTGTCCTTGCCGAGCAGCGCCACCACCGTGCCCGCGACCATGATCAGGGCGATGTACGCCGTCCTGCCGCGCGGCGAGAGTGTCTTCTGACCCCGGAATCCGCTGATGCTGGTCACCATCGACATGAAGCCGCCGTAGGTGTTGAGCACGTTGATCGTCAGCTTGCCGAGTGCGATCACGAAGTACAGGAAGGACGCGATCAGGCCCGTGCCGCCCAGGCCGACCACGTATCCCACCTGGTTGGCGAGGAACGCCTCACCCGCGCTCGCCGCCACCAGCACGCCGAACGTCATCGACCACTGCGAGCCGAGCGCCGAACCCGACAGGGTCCACCAGAAGGTGGCACGCCCCGACGTCGTACGCGGCAGATAGCGCGAGTAGTCCGCGACGTAAGGGCCGAAGGCGAGCTGCCAGGACGCCGAGAGCGAGACGGCGAGCAGGAACATCGGCAGGTCGAAGTGCGCGTCGTTCAGGAGCGCCGACAGGTCCACGCGGTCCAGGAGGCGGATGCCCAGGTAGATGAAGGCCAGCGCGCAGATCACGCTCGCCACCCGGCCGAGGACGTGGATCACGCGGTAGCCGATCGCCGCCACCACGGCCGTGACCACCGCGAAGATGATGATGCCGGTGGTGTCGTTCGTGTGCGTGAGCTGGGCCGTGGCCTGTCCTGCGAGGACGCTGCCGCTGGCGAAGAAGCCGACGTACATGAGGATGACGAGCAGGAGCGGTACGACGGCGCCGCGCACCCCGAACTGGGCGCGGGACTGGATCATCTGCGGCAGGCCGAGCTTCGGCCCCTGCGCGGAGTGCAGGGCCATCACGGCGCCCCCGAGCAGATTGCCCAGCAGCAGGCCGGTCACCGACCACACCACGTCGCCGCCGAAGACGACGGCGAGCGCGCCGGTGACGACCGCGGTGATCTGGAGGTTGGCGCCGAGCCAGAGGGTGAACTGGCTGAACGCGGTGCCGTGCCGTTCGTCGTCGGGGACGACGTCGATGGAGCGCCGCTCCACGAGAGTGTCTGCCATGATCCGGTGAACTCCCTGCTTGCTGAGCTGTTTATGCGGGCCGAGCGGGCGAGCTACTTCTTCTTGATGCCGTTGCGCGCCGCCCAGTCGTCCGCGACGTCCTCGGGATCCTTCTTGTCCTTGTCCACCAGGCGGTTGAGCTCGGTGAGGTCCTTGGTGGTCAGGGCGTTGCCGAGGCGCGCGAGCGCCTTGCGGACCGTCGAGTCGGCCTTGCGGTCGGCGATGAGCGGGACGATGTGCTGGCCGGGGATGAGGTTCTTGGGGTCGGTGAGCACGACCCACTTCTCGGCGATGATGTCCGTGTCGGTGGTGAAGAGGTTCGCCACGTCGACGTCGCCCTTCTTCAGAGCGCCCTTCACCAGCGGGCCCGAGGAGTCGAGAGACTTGAACTCCTTGAACTCGACGCCGTACACGTCCTTGAGGCCGACCGAACCCACCGTGCGCTTCTTGACCTCGGGAGCGGCGCCGATGACGAGCTTGCCGTTGTGCTCGGCCAGGTCGGCGAGGGTCTTGAGGCCGTACTTGTCGGCGGTCTCCCGCGTGACGGCGAAGGCGTCGGAGTCCTCGGCCCTGCCGTAGGGGAGGATCTGCAGGCCGCGCGGCAGCGCCATGGCGAGGGCGTTCTGCATCTCGCCCTCCTCGGTGACCTTCGACTTGGTGTCGAGGTAGTGCAGGAGGGCGCCCTGGTACTCGGGCAGCAGGTCGATGTCGCCGCCCTTGAGGGCGGGGATGAGGATCTCGCGGGTGCCGAGGTTGGGGCGGACGGTCGTCTTCACGCCCTCCGCTTCCAGGGCGGCGGCGTAGAGGTAGCCGAGCACCTGGTTCTCGGTGAAGTTGGCGGTGCCGATGGTGACGCCGTTCTTGCTGGAGCCACCGCCCCCGCCGCCGGATCCGCCCCCGTCGAGGGAGGTGATGCCGCCGCTGCAGGCGGCGAGCGCGGGCACGGAGGCCGCGGCGAAGAGTCCGCCGAGGGCGGTCCTGCGGTTGATGGAAGCCATCTTGCTTGCTCCTAGGCCGACTTGGCGGGGCGGTGGCGGAAGAGGGCGCGCTGCAGTGCGGAGAGCGCGAGGTCGAGAACGACGGCGACGACCGCGACGAGCACGGCGCCGCCGAGCACCTGCACGAGGTCGCGCTGGGCGAGCCCGTCGAAGACGTACCGGCCGAGCCCGCCGAAGGAGACGTACGCGGCGATGGTGGCCGTCGCGACGACCTGGATGAGCGCGAGGCGGAGCCCGGTCATGATCAACGGGAGCGCGAGGGGCAGTTCGACCTGGAAGAGGACCTGGTGCCAGCGCATGCCCTGGCCGCGCGCGGCGTCCCGTACCTCCGGGTCGACGGCGGTCATGCCCGCGTAGGTGTTGGTCACGATGGACGGCACGGCGAGGGCGACGAGCGCGATGTAGACGGGCCACATCGAGAGTCCGCTGGCGAGGAAGACCAGCACGACGAGCCCGACCGTGGGCAGCGCGCGCCCGAAGCTCGACAGGTTGATGGCGAGGAAGGCGCCGCGCCCGGTGTGCCCGATGAGCAGCCCGAGCGGCAGCGCGATCGCGGCGGCGATCAGGGTCGCGAGCAGCGAGTACTGGAGGTGCTCGACGAGGCGGTGCCCGATGCCGTCGGGCCCGGCCCACTGCTCGCCGCTGACCAGCCAGGCGCCGAGGTTCTTGAAGAGTTCGTACATGTCACGCGCTCCTCTTGCGGCGGGTCCAGGGAGTCAGGACGTACTGGAGGGTGACGAGCAGCGCGTCCGCGACGAGCGCGAGCAGCAGGGTCAGGACCACGCCGACGATGACGGGGGTGGGGAAGTTGCGCTGGAACCCGTCCGTGAAGAGCTGTCCGAGACCGCCGTCGCCGATGTACGTCGCCACGGAGACGAGGGAGATCGCCATGACCGTCGCGATCCGCACGCCCGCCATGATCACCGGCAGGGCGAGAGGGAGTTCGACGGTGAGGAGGGTGCGCAGCGGCCGGGTGCCCATGGCCTTCGCGGCTTCCTTCGTCTTCGCCGGGACGGAGTCCAGACCCTCGACGGTGTTCCGCAGGAGCACGACGAGCGTGTAGATCGTCAGGCCGATGACGGTGGTGGTGCGGGTGAGCCCGCTGACCGGCAGGAGCAGCACGAAGATCGCGATGGACGGGATGGTGAACAGGACGTTCGACAGGCCGAGGAGCAGGCCGCGCAGGGGGCGCACGCGGTGGGCGACGACGGCCAGGGGGAGCGAGATGAGCAGGCCGAGGAGTACGGAGGTGAGGGCGGCCTGGAGGTGGGAGAGGGTGAGAGTGGTGAGGTCGTCGGTGTGGTCGGCTATCCACGACCAGTCGACGGTCATGCGGGACGCTCCGCTGTGGTGGCGGCGGCGTCCGTGCCGCCGGTGCCTTCCTCGCGGCGCGATTCCGTCTGCCCACTGCCGTTCACCGGCGAATGCCGGTCGGATGTGGTTGCTCGCGCAGTTCCCCGCGCTCCTGACGGGGCGCTGCCTGCCCGGTCGTGGATGTCGTCCCGCGATGTCACCCCGGTCAGGATGCCGTTCGCGTCGACCCGGGCCACCAGGCCCGTCGGTGCGGAGAGCGACTCGTTGAGGGCGGAGAGGAGGGAGTCGGTGTCGCGCAGGGGACGGATGGGGAGGTCATCGGCCGCTCCGTCCACGTGCCGCCACGAGACAGGGGCTCCCGCCGCGTCCAGCCGCAGCGTCCACGCGCCGCCCTCCGGGGCCGGGGCCTGCGGGACGTCCGCCAGCGTCGTCAAGGAGAGCAGCTTCAGGCCGCGCTCGGCGCCCAGGAAGTCCGCGACGAAGTCGTCAGCCGGGCGGGCCAGGAGCTCGGCGGGGCTCGCGCACTGCACGAGGTGGCCGCCGGTGCGGAAGACGGCTATGCGGTCGCCGAGCCGGACCGCCTCGTCGATGTCGTGCGTGACGAAGACGATGGTCTTGTTCAACTCCCGCTGCAGGCGCAGGAGTTCGTCCTGGAGCTGAGTGCGGACCACGGGGTCGACCGCGCCGAACGGCTCGTCCATCAGGAGTACCGGCGGGTCCGCGGCGAGCGCACGCGCCACGCCGACGCGCTGCTGCTGGCCGCCGGAGAGCTGATGCGGGTAGCGCTTCCCGGCGTCGGCGTTGAGGCCGACCGTCTCCAGGAGCTCCGCCGCCCGCGCCCGCGCCTTCCCGCGGCCCCAGCCGAGCAGCAGCGGCACGGTGGCGATGTTGTCCAGGACCGTGCGGTGCGGGAAGAGCCCGGACTGCTGGATCACGTAACCGATGGAGCGGCGCAGCTCGGCGGCGTCCTGCTCCAGGACGTCCTTGCCGCCCACCCTGATCGTCCCTGAGGTCGGATCGACCATCCGGTTGATCATGCGGAGCGTCGTCGTCTTGCCGCAACCGGAAGATCCGACGAGGACGGTCACGCCCCCTTCCGGCATCTCAAGGGTCAGGTCATGGACCGCGGTTGTGCCGTTCGGGAAGCGCTTGTGGACCGTATCGAATTGGATCATGAGGAGTCCCTTGCCCGGCTGTATATCGTCATGCAGAGTTCTCGTTGACTGAATAGATTGTCAATAGCTTGTCCACGCCCCGGCGTAAATCACTGGTAACGAGTGGTCGCAGGGCAAGACGGAGCGTCCGGTTGAGGAGGATTTACGAGTGATGTCGTCTCGTATCGCGGACAGGGCACCTGCCAGGGCGACCGACGACAGCGGCTCGGTCGTCGTCCTGGACGGCCGCGGACTGATGGTCGCAGATGTCGTACGCATGGCCGAATCCACCGCAAAGCCCGTTCCTGGCACGGACGGGATGAAGCGTGTGGAGAGCTCGTGGAACGCCGCGCGGGAGATCGCGTCCTGGGGTCGCGTCTACGGCCGCTCCACCGGTGTGGGCGCCAACCGGAATGAGTCCGTGCCCACCGAGGCGGCCTCCGACCACGGTCTGCGCCTGCTGCGCAGCCATGCCGGAGCGATCGGCGATGAGCTGCCCGCGCGGCAGGTGCGCGCGATGCTCGCGGTCCGCGCCAACCAGCTGCTCGCGGGTGGCGCGGGGCTGCGCCCGACCGTCGTCACGGCGCTCTGCGAGGCGCTGGAGACGGGCGCCTACCCCAAGGTCAACGAATTCGGCTCGGTCGGCACGGGCGACATCGCCGCGCTCGCGCAGATGGGCCTCGCGCTCGCGGGCGAGCACCCCTGGCAGGGGGCGGGCGCCGCCCCCGCGCCGCAGCCCCTCGACAACAACGACGCCCTCGCCCTGATCAGCAGCAACGCCCTCACTCTCGGCCAGTCCGCGCTCGCCCTGCACGAACTGCGCGGCCTGATCGCGGCCACGCAGGTGGTGGCGGCGCTGACCCTGATGGCGGTCGACGGCTCGTACGAGGCGTACGCGCTGCCCGTGCACGAGGCGCGGCGCCACGCGGGTTCGTACATGGTCGCCGAACGCATGCGGCTCATCCTCGGCGCCCCCGACCGCCCCACGCCGCCGCTCGGCCGGATCCAGGACCCGTACGGCCTGCGCTGCGTGCCGCAGATCCACGGGCCCGCGCACGACGCGGCGGACGCGCTGGAGGACGTCCTGACGGTCGAGATCAACGCGGCGGCGGAGAACCCGCTGATCTCGGCGGACGACATGGCGGCGTACCACCACGGCGGCTTCTACCTGGCCCAACTCGCCCTGTCCCTGGACCACTTCAGGCTTGCTGTGAGTCAGGCGGCACGCCTGTCGACCTCCCGCCTCTCCACGCTGAACGAACCGGGCTTCACCCGCCTGCGCCCCTTCCTCGCGGACGGCGAACCGGCGTCATCGGGCGTGATGATCCTGGAGTACGCGGCCGGGGCGGCCCTCGGTGACCTGCGGGCCTTCTCGGCGCCCGCCTCCCTCGGCCACGCGGTGCTCTCCCGCGGCGTGGAGGAGCAGGCCAGCTTCGCCTCGCTCGCGGCGCGGCAGACGCTGCGGGCGTGCGAGGCGTACCGACTGGTGGTCGGGTGCGAACTGGTCGCTGCGGTAAGGGCGTTGAGGCAGCGGGACATGCGGCTCGACCCCGACCTGCCGGTGGGCCGGGCCTTCGAGCTCGCGGACTCCGTCCTCGACGCGGAGCTGGCCGACCGGCCGCTGACGGATGATGTGACGGCGGCGGCCGGGCTGCTCGACCGGTTCACGGAGCTGTGGTCAAACCTGGGTGAGAGTCAGGGTGTTGTGAGGGGAACGGTATGAGTGACAGTCCTGCGGCGCGGCTGCAAGTGCTCTTCGAGGGCCACCGATTGACGCCCACGCAGCGGCGCATCGCGCACTGCATGGTGCGGCGGGCGGGGGACGTCCCCTTCCTCTCCAGCGTCGAACTTGCGGAGCTCGCCGGGGTGAGCCAGCCATCGGTGACCCGTTTCGCGGTGGCGCTCGGCTTCGACGGATATCCGGCGCTGCGCAGGCACCTGCGGGAGCTGGCGCCCGCGGAGGCGGCGGGCGAGGCCTCCCTCAACGAGTACCAGCAGGCGGTCGAGGCGGAGATCGAGAACCTCCGGCACCTGGCGGAGGTGCTCGCCGATCCGGCGCCGGTGGAGCGCGCCGGGCGGCTGTTGGCCTCCTCGCGCCCGCTCCCCGTCCTCGGCCTGCGGGCCGCCGCGTCGCAGGCGTACGGCTTCTCGTACTTCGCGGCGAAGGTCCACCCCGACGTACGCCTCCTCGACGAGGGCGGCACGATGCTGGCCGACCGGATCGACGCGGCGGTACGGGCGGGAGCCTCGGCCCTCCTGTGCTTCGCGCTGCCCCGCCACCCTCGCGAGGTGGTCGACGCGCTCGCCTACGCGCAAGGGGCGGGCCTCTCGGTGGTGACGGTCGCGGACTCGGCGTTCGCCCCCGTGGCAGCACATTCGGATCTGCTGCTCCCGGCGGCGGTCGGCACGGGCCTGGCCTTCGACACGGCCTGCGCCCCGATGCTGCTCGGCCGCGTCCTCCTGGAGGCCATGTGCGACGGCCTTCCGGACGCGCAGGCCAGGCTTGAGGAGTTCGACGCGGGGGCGGCGGCGCGGGGGTTGTTCGTGGAGTGAGTAGCTCCAAGGGGTGAACGCCCCGTGGCCGCAGCGCAGGGGTGACCCCTCGGCGTACGCTCGGAGAATGACCGCAGCGGAGGACTACGAGCACATCAAGCAGCTGATCGACCGGCTGCCACCGGAGAAGTTGCGGCACCTCCGGGCCGTCGTGGACACCGACCCGGAGATCGCACCGTTCGCGGAGGCCGCGGACGCTCTGCCTCCGGCGATGGAGCGACCGGGCTTCGCGGCGTTCGCGGGGATGGGGCGGTCGGGGCACACGGACACGGCGCGCAGGCATCGTGAGCTGACCGCGGAGTGGAGCGACGAGACCCGGTGAAGTGCCATCTCCTGGACACGGGTGTCCTCTACGCGATCGCCGACGAGGACGACGATGATCACGCGCAGTGCGTGGCGCACGTCAGTTCCCTGCGCGGACGTCTGCTGGCGCCGGCGCCAGTGGTCGTCGAGACCGCCCAGCTCATCGAGCGCAGGCTCGGCCCCGACACGAGGGCGTGTTCCTCGACCTGTTCGCGGTAGGAACCCTGGAGGCAGTGGAACTTGCCGCCGAGGACTATGTGCGCATCGCCGAACTGGTCCGCAAATACGCCGACTTCCCTCTCGGCGCCGTAGACGCCTCCGTCGTCGCCGTGGCCGAGCGCCTGCGCATCGCCGAAGTGGCGACGCTCGACCGCCGCCACTTCTCCGCCGTCCGACCGCAGCACGTGCAGGGCTTCACGGTCCTGCCCTGAGCGGCGTGAGCTCGCCTATCGCGTCAGCGTCTGATCAGTCCTCGCCCCGCGTCTTCATGACCACCCTGTTGACCGCCCAGAGGCCGATCCCGATGGCGACCAGCACCCCGGCCCGGATGTAGACCTCCGCCGGACGGTCCGCCAGTGGGCTCGCCAGGATCACGGCGGTGATCGCGCCGAGCACGGGCAGCACCGTCGGCGCACGGAAGTGGTTGTGGTCCACGGGGTCGCGGCGCAGGACGAGCACCGCGACGTTGACCACCGCGAACACGCAGAGCAGCAGGAACGCCGTCGTGTCGCCGAGCCCCTCGATCTCGCCCGTCGACACCAGGCCGATGGCCAGGAGCGAGACGAAGACGATGCCCACCCACGGCGTCTTGCGGCGGGACAGGACCCGGCCCATCGCACGCGGCAGGATGCGTTCGTTGGCCATGCCGTAACAGAGCCGCGAGGCCATCATGATGTTGATCAGCGCCGAGTTGGTGACCGCGAACAGGGCGATCAGGGCGAAGAGTTTGTGCGGGAAGTCGATGCCGCCCGCCTTCACGACTTCGAGCAGCGGGCCGCTGGAGCCCTCGAGCACCTTGTAGTCGACGAGCAGCGACGACACCAGCGCCACCAGGACGTAGATCGTGCCCGTCACCGCGACCCCGATGAAGATCGCCCGCGGGAACGTGCGCGTCGGATCCTTCGTCTCCTCGGCCATGTTCACCGAGTCCTCGAAGCCGACGAACGCGAAGAAGCCGAGCGCGGTCGCGCCGAGGATGCCCGTCATCAGGGCGTAGCCCGTGCCTCCGCCGCCCGCCTCGAAGTCCGTCAGGCGGGACGGCTCACCGTCCCCGCTCAGGACCGCGTACGCGCCGATCGCGAGGATGATGACCAGGCCCGTCAGCTCGACGAGTGTGAGGACCACGTTCGTCTTCACCGACTCGGCGACGCCCCGCAGGTTCAGCGCCGCGAGCGCGAGGATGAAGAGGATCGCGATCAGCGTCGGCGGGAGCGCGTCGCTCGTCAGCTCGCTCAGGTAGTCGCCGCTGAAGGCGCGCGCCGCCGCGCTCGCCGACGAGAGCCCCGATGCCATCACCATGAACGCGACGATGAAGGTGAGGAAGGGGACCTTGAAGGCCTTTTGCGTGTAGAGGGCGGCGCCCGCCGCCTTCGGATACTTGCCGACCAGCTCGACGTACGACGCCGCCGTCAGGATCGCCACGACGAAGCCGATCGCGAACGGCAGCCACAGCGCGCCGCCGACCTTCCCCGCGACCTTGCCGGTGGTGGCGTAGATGCCGGTGCCGAGGATGTCGCCGATCACGAAGAGGATCAGGAGCTTGGGGCCGATGGCGCGGTGCAGCGCAGGTTCTTCGGCGGGTGGTGGCGTGCTGTTGGCGGTGTCGGATGTCGTCACAGGATCTTCTCCCCCGAGAGAGCTTGCCCGGAGGGAGGGTCTGCCCCGGCAGGGGCGTTGCATGCGGGAGTTGAGCAACCTCAGAGGAACGTCAGCGGTACGCCAGCGGTACGTCAGTGGTACGTCACAGGTGCCTCAGAGGTTGCCTCAGAAGTTGCTTCAGAGGTCCCGCAGCGCGTCCCGCCGCCCGCCCCCCGACTCGGCGACGATCTCCTCCAGCGTCTGCGGCTCGCGCACGGTGGCGAAGGCGACGGGCTCGCCCGCCACATCCTCCGTGCCCGCCGCGAAGCCGTAGATCCCCGGCCTGGCAAGGCTGTTGTACGAGTAGTGGTGCGCGAAGTAGTACGCGCCCGTGTCGAGCACCGCCGCGTAGTCGCCCTGTTCGAGGAGCGGCAGCGGGCGGTTCTCGGCGAGCAGGTCGCCCGCGAAGCAGGCCGGGCCCGCGATGTCCTGGCCGACGGGCGCACCGCTCTTGGGGCGCCCCTTCGCGTCGTACGCGGCGATCCGCAGCGGCCAGGACGCGGGCGCGTACACCGTGCGCGCCGCCACCTGGACGCCCGCGTGCGTCACCGCGACGCGCCGGGTGCCCGCCGACTTGGCGTACTCGACGCGGGCCAGGATCGTGCCGTGCTTGGCGAGCAGCGAGCGGCCGAACTCGGTGACCAGGCCGTAGCGCCCGTCGAGCAGTCCCGGCACGCGGGACTTCAGGCGGCGCGCGTACTGCGCGTGGGTCGGACTCTCCTCGTCCGAACCGAAGTTGACGGGCAGGCCGCCGCCGATGTCGATGGTGTCGATCTGCTGCCTGCCGGCCCGTTCGTTGATCTCCTCGGCCAGTTCGTACGTCGCCGCGACGCCCCGCACCATCATTTCGAGCGGCATGCCCTGCGACCCGGAGTGGGCGTGCAGGCGGGTCAGCCACGGGCGGTCGAGGTAGGCCTGGACGACCCACTCGCGGGCGCCCTCGTCGAGCAGCGCGACGCCGAACTTGGAGGTCGCCGTCGCGGTGGACAGGGCGCCGATGGAGCCGCCGCCGATCTGCGGGTTCACGCGCAGACCGATGGGGGAGCGGGTGGGCGCCGATCGCGTCATCGCGTCGATGCGGGAGAGTTCCTGCGGGTTGTCGGCGTTCACTGCGATGCCGAGGGCGAGGGCCTCGCGCAGCTCGGCGAGGGTCTTCGCGGGCGAGTCCAGGACGGTGTGCGTGGGCGCCACGCCGGCGGCCCGCGCGAGGGCCAGCTCGCCGGGGCTCGCCACCTCGGCGCCGATGCCCGCGTCGCGCAGCAGCCGCAGGACCGGGACCAGGGGCGATGCCTTCACCGCGAAGGCGTGCAGGACGGGTGTGCCGGGCGGTGTCACCGCTTCGAAGGCGGCGCGCAGGGTGGCGGCGGCGTTGCGGATGCCGGTGACGTCCAGGAGACCGACGATGGGGGCCGCGGGGTCGACGAGCCCCTGCTCGACGGCGGCACGGACGGCGTGGTCGCGCCGCGCGGCCCGGACCGCGGGTGCCTCCGCGGATGCCTCCTGGCCCGCCTCGGACAGCTCTACGGTCCCTTCGGGCAGCTCTACGGTCTCCGCGGACGGCTCCACGGTCTCCGCGTCCTGATCACTCATGCGTTCAAGCCAATCATCCGCGACGCGGCACCGCTGCCCCGTCCACGTATTGACTAGCTCTATTCAACATCGCAGGATGTGAATAACAAGGTCACAGCAGCGCACCACGAGCAGACCGCAAGCAGAGCTTTTCGCGAGGAGGCAATCGCCATGTCAGGACCCCGCCCCGTACGGGCACCGCGCGGCAGTGAACTGAGCGCCCTGGGATGGCAGCAGGAAGCCGCCCTCCGCATGCTGCAGAACAACCTCGACCCCGAGGTCGCCGAGCACCCCGACAAGCTCGTCGTCTACGGCGGCACCGGCAAGGCCGCCCGCGACTGGCGCTCCTTCGACGCCATGGTGCGCACGCTGAAGACCCTCAAGCAGGACGAGACGATGCTCGTCCAGTCCGGCCGCCCGGTCGGCGTCATGCAGACCCACGAGTGGGCCCCGCGCGTCCTGATCGCCAACTCGAACCTCGTGGGCGACTGGGCGAACTGGGAGGAGTTCCGGCGCCTGGAGCAGCTCGGCCTCACCATGTACGGCCAGATGACCGCGGGCTCCTGGATCTACATCGGCACCCAGGGCATCCTCCAGGGCACGTACGAGACGTTCGCGGCGGTGGCGGCCAAGAAGTTCAACGGCACCCTCGCCGGGACCATCACCCTCACCGCCGGGCTCGGCGGCATGGGCGGCGCCCAGCCGCTCGCCGTCACGATGAACGACGGCGTCGCGATCTGTATCGACGTAGACCCGCGCGCCATCGAGCGCCGCATCGAGCACCGCTACCTGGACGTGAAGGCGGACAGCCTGGAGCACGCCCTCCAGCTGGCGACGGAGGCCCGCGACCAGCGAAAGCCCCTCTCCATCGGCCTGCTCGGCAACGCGGCGGAGCTGCTCCCGCGGATGCTGGCCGAGGGTGCCCCGATCGACATCGTCACGGACCAGACCTCGGCCCACGACCCGCTCGCGTACCTCCCGACCGGCGTCGACTTCGACGACATGGCGTCGTACGCGGCGAAGGACCCGGCGGGCTTCACCACCCGCGCCCGTGAGTCGATGGCCAAGCACGTCGAGGCGATGGTCGGCTTCATGGACGCGGGCGCCGAGGTCTTCGACTACGGAAACTCCATCCGAGGCGAAGCCCAACTCGCCGGTTACGACCGTGCGTTCGCGTTCCCCGGTTTCGTCCCCGCCTACATCCGCCCGCTCTTCTGCGAGGGCAAGGGCCCGTTCCGCTGGGCCGCGCTCTCCGGCGAGGCCTCGGACATCCACAAGACCGACAAGGCGCTCCTCGACCTCTTCCCCGAGAACGAGTCCCTGCACCGGTGGATCAAGATGGCCGGGGAGCGCGTCCACTTCCAGGGCCTTCCGGCGCGCATCTGCTGGCTCGGCCAGGGCGAGCGGGACAAGGCGGGCGACATGTTCAACGACATGGTCGGCAACGGCACCCTCGCCGCCCCGCTGGCGATCGGCCGCGACCACCTCGACTGCGGCTCGGTGGCCTCCCCGTACCGCGAGACGGAAGCCATGCTGGACGGCTCGGACGCGATCGCCGACTGGCCGCTCCTCAACGCCATGGTGAACGTCGCGTCCGGCGCCTCCTGGGTCTCCATCCACCACGGCGGCGGCGTCGGCATGGGCCGCTCCATCCACGCGGGCCAGGTGTCGGTGGCCGACGGCACGAAGCTGGCCGGCGAGAAGATCCGCCGTGTCCTGACCAACGACCCCGGGATGGGCGTCATCCGGCACGTCGACGCGGGCTACGACATCGCGGAGTCCGTGGCGGACGAGAAGGGCGTACGGATCCCGATGCGCGAGGGTGACACGGCGTGAGCGACACGTTCCACGCCATGTGGCGTTCGCTGCGGCCCATCGGCCGCAGCGGCGCCTCCGGCGGCTACCGCCGCTTCGCCTGGACCGGCGTCGACGCGGAGTGCCGCCTCTGGTTCCAGGCGCAGGCGGAGGCGCGCGGCCTCGACCACGAGGTCGACCGAAACGGCAACCAATGGGCCTGGCTCGGCGACCCCGCCCGGGGCGACGCGATCGTCACCGGCTCCCATCTGGACTCCGTCCCGGACGGCGGCGCGTTCGACGGCCCGCTCGGGGTCGTCTCCGCCTTCGCGGCGCTGGACGAACTCCGCGCCAGGGGTGCGCGGTTCACCAAGCCCCTCGCCATCACCAACTTCGGCGACGAAGAAGGCGCCCGCTTCGGCCTGGCCTGTGTGGGCTCACGCCTGACGGCGGGCAAGCTCACCGTCGAGGCGGCCCGGCGGCTGACGGACGCCGACGGAGTCACTCTGCCGCAGGCGATGGAGCGGGCCGGCTACGACCCGGAGGCGATCGGCCACGACCCCGAACGTCTCGCTCGCATCGGCGCGTTCGTCGAACTCCACGTGGAGCAGGGCCGCGCCCTCGACCTCTCCGGCGACGCCGTGGGCATCGCGTCGGCGATCTGGCCGCACGGCCGCTGGCGCTTCGACTTCAGGGGCGAGGCCAACCACGCGGGCACCACACGCCTGGTGGACCGGCGCGACCCGATGCTCACGTACGCGGAGACGGTGCTCGCGGCCTGCAGGGAAGCCGAACTCGCGGGCGCGGTCGCCACGTTCGGCAAGATCTCGGTAGAGCCGAACGGCGTCAACGCGATCCCGTCCCTGGTCCGCGGCTGGCTGGACTCCCGCGCGGCCGACCAGTCCACCCTCGACACGGTCGTGACGGGAATCGAGAAGGCGGCCCGTGAGTACGCGGACCGGCACGGCATCGACCTCGATGTCGTACGCGAGTCCTTCACGCCGGTGGTCGAGTTCGAGCACGCCCTGCGGGACGAACTGGGCACGATCCTCGGCGGTGCCATGGGCAGGAGCATTCCCGTCCTGGGCACGGGCGCGGGACACGACGCGGGTATTTTGTCCGAGTCGATCCCCACCGCCATGCTGTTCGTACGGAATCCCACAGGCGTCTCGCACTCCCCGGCCGAGTTCGCCGCCGAGGACGACTGCGTGGCCGGGGTGACCGCACTGGCCGACGTACTGGAAGGGCTGGCGTGCCGATGACGACTCGGACGTACTGGCTGGAGCATGCCTGGCTCGACCCCACGGTGGAGCCCGGCGTGGCGGTGGAGGTGACGGGCGAGCGCATCACGGCCGTCCGCAGGGGCGTCGAGACGCCCCCGCCCGGCGCGACGGTCCTGCGCGGCCTGACCCTCCCGGGCCTGGCGAACGCCCACAGCCACGCCTTCCACCGGGCCCTGCGCGGCACGGTCCAGGTCGGCTCCGGCACGTTCTGGACGTGGCGGGAGGTCATGTACTCGGTGGCGGACCGCCTGACGCCCGAGACGTACCACGCGCTGGCCCGCGCGGTGTACGCGGAGATGGCGCTCGCGGGCATCACCGCGGTGGGCGAGTTCCACTACCTGCACCACGCGCCGGGGGGTGTCGCTTACACCGACCCCAACGCGATGGGCGAGGCGCTGATCGAGGCTGCGTCGGACGCGGGCATCCGCATCACACTCCTCGACACGGCGTACGTGGCCTCCGGCCTCCTGACGGAGACGAGTGGCAAGCCCCCCAACCGCCACCAGCTGCGCTTCTCCGACGGAACGACGGAGGCGTGGGCGGAACGCGCCTCGGCCCTCAAGGACCGCGAGCACGCGCGCATCGGCGCGGCGATCCACTCCGTACGGGCGGTACCGGCACGGCAGTTGGGCGTGGTGGCGCAGTGGGCTTCGTCCCGCAACTCGCCCCTCCACGTGCACCTCTCCGAGCAGAAGGCGGAGAACGAGGCGTGCCAGGCGGTGCACGGCCGCACTCCGACCCGGCTCCTGTCGGACCACGGAGTCCTGGGCCCCCGCACGACGGGCGTGCACAACACCCACCTCACGGACGCCGACATCGCGCTCCTGGGCCGGTCCTCCTCCGGCACGTGTATGTGCCCCACGACGGAGCGCGACCTCGCGGACGGCATCGGCCCGGCGGTCCGCCTCCAGCAGGCGGGCAGCCCGCTCTCCCTGGGCAGCGACAGCCACGCGGTCATCGACATCCTCGAAGAGGCGCGGGCCATGGAGCTCAACGAACGCCTGCGCTCGCACACGCGGGGCCACTGGACGGCGGCGGCGCTGCTGCGGGCGGCTTCGGTGGACGGACACGCGGCGCTGGGGTGGGGCGATGCGGGAGTGATCGAGCCCGGGGCCTTCGCCGACTTCGCGACGATCGCCCTGGACTCGGTCCGCACGGCGGGCCCACTGCCACGCCTGGCGGCGGAGACGGCGGTCTTCGCAGCCACGTCTGCGGACGTGCGGCACACGGTGGTGGGGGGCCGGCATGTCGTAAGGGACGGGGCCCATGCCTTGGTGCCCGACGTGCCGGGGGCGCTGGCTGAGGCGGTGGCGGCGCTGCGAGATTGATCCGGCGGCCCTGCACCGCCGCCGGCGGAACCTCCCCCGCTTGCCCGCCCGGCAGCTTCGCCCCGAACGAGCCTTTCCCGCCCACCCGCCCGATTGCCCCGCGGCTGGATTTTCAGCCCGTCCGGCGTTTGAGGACGAACTCGGCGGAGCCGGTGATGACGGCCACCAAGGCTCTCGCGCCAGAGCGAGTTTTCGGGAAGGGGCGGGATCGGGGAAAGAGAAGTTGCCCGAACCCCAGCCACAACGGAGCCCCCATGCCCACCACCCTCATCACCAACATCGCCAGCCTCGTCACGAACGACCCCTCCCAAGGGGACGGAAGCCCCCTCGGCCTCCTGACAGACGCAGCCGTCGTCCTGGACGGCGAGGCCATCGCCTGGGTGGGCCCGGCCGCCAAGGCCCCCGCGGCGGACGCGACCCACGACGCGCAGGGCCGCGCGGCCACCCCCGGCTTCGTCGACTCCCACTCCCACCTCGTCTTCGCGGGCGACCGCACCCAGGAGTTCAACGCCCGCATGTCGGGCCGCGCCTACTCCGCCGGCGGCATCCGCACCACGGTCGCGGCGACCCGCGCCGCAACCGACGCCGAGCTGGAGGCGAACCTCACCCATTACCTCCGCGAGGCCCTCCACCAGGGCACCACCACCTTCGAGACGAAGTCGGGCTACGGCCTCAACACGGAGGACGAGGCCCGGGCCCTGAAGATCGCGGCCCGCCACACGGACGAAGTCACGTACATGGGCGCCCACATCGTCTCCCCGGACTACGCGGATGACCCGGCGGCGTACGTAGACCTGGTCACGGGTCCCATGCTGGAGGCCTGCGCCCCGCACGCCCGCTGGATCGACGTCTTCTGCGAGAAGGGCGCCTTCGACGGCGACCAGGCCCGCGCGATCCTCACGGCGGGCAAGGCGAAGGGCCTGCACCCCCGCATCCACGCGAACCAACTCTCGTACGGCCCCGGCGTTCAGCTCGCCGTGGAGCTGGACGCGGCATCGGCGGACCACTGCACGCACCTCACGGACGCGGACGTGGACGCACTGGCTCAGGGCAACACGGTGGCCACGCTCCTGCCCGGCGCCGAGTTCTCCACCCGAGCCGAGTGGCCGAACGCCCGCCGCATCCTGGACGCGGGCGCGACGGTCGCCCTCTCCACGGACTGCAACCCGGGCAGCTCCTTCACGTCCTCCGTGCCTTTCTGCATCGCCCTGGCGGTACGGGACATGGGCATGACCCCGGACGAGGCCATCTGGTCCGCGACGGCGGGCGGCGCGGCGGCCCTGCGCCGCACGGACATCGGCGTCATCCGCGAGGGAGCCCGCGCGGACCTCGCCCTCCTCGACGCCCCGAGCCACGTCCACCTGGCCTACCGTCCGGGAGTTCCGCTGGTGGCGGAGGTGTGGCGCCGGGGCGCGAGGGTGGCGTGACGGCGGGTGCAGGAAGGTCCCGCGGGATGGGCGATATGCCCGTGGTGAAGCGGGACGTTTCTGCGGTGCTGCTGCTAGGCGCCCAGTTCGCCGTGCGCCACCCACTCCCGCCCCCGCAGCCCGTCGGCCTTCGCGCTGGAGGGTGTTGATCACGGGCCCGCGGTCATCCACGGCGTGGCGCTGCCGACCTGAGGAGTGGCGGGGCAGGGTGCGACCCTGGCCCGATGAGTAGACCCATGAAGACCATCGGCCTCATCGGCGGCATGAGTTGGGAGTCGAGTGCCGAGTACTACCGGCTGCTCAACGAACTCGTACGGGAGCGGCTCGGTGGGCTGCACTCCGCGCGGTGCGTGTTGTACTCCGTCGACTTCGCCGAGATCGAGCAGCTGCAGGTCGCGGGGGAGTGGGAGCGGGCGGGGGATGTGCTCGCGCGTGCCGCCGAGGGGGTCGAGGCTGCCGGGGCCGATCTTGTGCTGATCTGTACCAACACCATGCACAAGGTCGCTGAACAGGTTCAGGCGGCCCTCTCCGTGCCTCTCCTGCATCTCGCGGACGCGACCGCCGACGCGGTGCTGCGGGGCGGTCTGCGGCGCGTGGGGCTGCTCGGCACCGCGTTCACCATGGAGCAGGACTTCTACCGGGAGCGCCTCGCCGCGCGGGGGCTCGATGTGCTGGTGCCGGACGTG
The DNA here is from genome assembly GCF_055577645.1 of Streptomyces sp. NPDC033180. Lineage (NCBI taxonomy): Bacteria > Bacillati > Actinomycetota > Actinomycetes > Kitasatosporales > Streptomycetaceae > Streptomyces > Streptomyces sp. NPDC033180. The sequence continues at coordinate 121,674 of NZ_JBVIPU010000018.1, forward strand.
GCGGGGCGCGCGCTGGTGCATCGGGTGATCTACGAGGAGTTGTGCCTGGGGGTGGTGCGTGAGGCGTCCCGCGCTGGGTACCAGAGGGTCATCGACGATCTCGTACGGGAAGGAGCCGACGGCGTGGTTCTCGGCTGCACCGAGATCGAGCTGCTCATCGGGCAGGAGCACAGCCCGGTGCCGCTCTTCCCGACGACTCGGCTGCACGCGGAGGCTGCGGTGGCGGCGGCGCTCAGGGCTGAGGGACCGCTCCAGAGCTGAGGGACCCTCCAGGGCTGAGGGACCGCTCCAGAGCTGAGGGACCCTCCAGGGCTGAGGGACCGCTCCAGAGCTGAGGGACTCTCCAGGGCTGAGGGACCCAGGGCCGGGAAACAGAACACCGGACGGGCTCTGGAATCGAGCCCGTCCGGTGATCGAGGACGAGAGGACAGCGAGGTCAACCGGCCGGGGTTACTCGTCGACAGTCAGCCCCTTGCGAAGCTTGACGAGCGTGCGCGACAGCAGTCGCGAGACGTGCATCTGCGAGATGCCCAGCTCTTCGCCTATCTCCGACTGCGTCATGTTGGCGACGAAGCGGAGCGAGAGGATCTTCCGGTCGCGCGGCGGCAGTTCGGCGATCAGCGGCTTCAACGACTCGACGTACTCGATGCCTTCGAGCCCGTGGTCCTCGTAGCCGATCCGGTCCGCGAGCGCGCCCTCGGAGTCGTCCTCCTCGGGCTGGGCGTCCAGCGAGCTCGCCGTGTAGGCGTTGGACGCCGCCATGCCTTCGACGACCTCGTCGTTGGAGATGCCCAGGCGCTCGGCGAGCTCGCCCACCGTGGGGGCGCGATCGAATTGCTGGGCGAGTTCGTCGCCCGCCTTGGCGAGGTCCAGTCGGAGTTCCTGCAGGCGGCGCGGGACGCGCACCGACCAACTCGTGTCGCGGAAGAAGCGCTTGATCTCGCCGACGATGGTCGGCATCGCGAAGGTGGGGAACTCGACGCCTCGGCTGAGCTCGAAGCGGTCGATCGCCTTGATCAGGCCGATGGTGCCGACCTGGATGATGTCCTCCATGGGCTCGCTGCGGGAGCGGAACCGGGAGGCGGCGAACTTGACCAGGGCGAGGTTGAGTTCGACGAGGGTGTTGCGGACGTACGCGTACTCGTGCGTGCCTTCCTCGAGAGACTCGAGGCGTTCGAAGAGGGTCTTGGACAGAGCCCTCGCATCCAGCGGGCCCACCTCGTCGAACGGCGGGATCTCGGGCAGGTCGGAAAGCCCTTCGAGGGCTTCCGTCTCCGCCACGGTGTCCGCCACGGCCGTCAGGGCCGGAAGTTCCTCCGGTGCGGCTTCCGTGCGGGGACCCGGGATCTCGGTCTCGATACGGCCAGGTGAGAGTGTCGACGTCGCTCGGTCAGTGCGCGATTCGTCGAGCCGGGGTGACATGGTGTCCTCCATCGTTCTCGGCATATGGCTGCCGATGCCAATACGTGCACTGCGGTGTGCGGCGCCTCCAAAGCCGTCCGTGTTGATTACTGTCTCTTCTACCCCTACCCGGTTCCACAGCCCGGTCGCAAGTGCGTTGTGCTGTGAAATGTCCGTTTCCGGGCGGATGTTCGGGTACCCGAGGGCGTGTGGAAGGCGTAATGTTCAGGGGCGTCATCAACAGCCACGACGGTCGGAAGTGAGTGACGGAATGGACCGCGGGACAGTCGGTAGCGCGCATCGGGGCCGACTTCTGGTCGAAGTCCGGGCCGAGGGCCCGAGCGTCGTCGTGACTCCGGTGGGTGAGTTGGATCACCACACCGCCGATTTGTTGCGTGAGCCACTCGAGGCCTGCCTCGACGACGGCTTCTCGCGACTGGTCGTCGACTGTTCGCGTCTGGAGTTCATGGACTCCACCGGACTCAATGTCCTACTGGGGGCCCGGCTCAAGGCCGAGGCCGCGGGAGGTGGGGTGCATCTGGCAGGGATGCTGCCGGTGGTGGCCCGGGTCTTCGAGATCACCGGAGCCGAGGCCGTCTTCACCGTGCACGAGACGCTCGCGGAGGCGTTGGCCGACTGACCGGAGTCCTCCTGACGGAGCGTACTCAAGAGTTACGCGTCAGTTGCCTCTGTGTGATCATCGCGTTACCAGCGTCACACAGGTCGCGTCGAATAAGTGGGTGTTCTCACGGTTCGGCCGGGCAGGAGACACCCTGGATCCGTAGACAAGCGGTCCGCGAAGCAAACGTTGCCAAATCAACAGCAGGAACGGCCGAGCAGCCGATGATCCCTCTTGGAGTCCCGCTACTTGTCCAGTTCCTTGTCCAGAGTCCTCCTTGTCGGTGAGGTGAAGCGCTGATGAGCACCACCCGGCCTTGCTCGCCGGGCGACCGCGGCCCGGAGTACGAGGCCGTCGTCGCGGCCGCTCCCGCGGACCAGGCCGCCTCAGCGGCCACCGGCCGTCAGGGGCGGCAGGTCCGCAGGCTGAGCCTGAACGGCGCCAGCGGCATCGTGCCCCTCGCCCGGGACTTCGCGCGCCAGGCGCTGCAGGCGTGGGGCTGGCTGCCCGCGGCGGGCGCCGATCAGCGCGCGGCAGCGGAGGACGTCCTCCTCGTCGTGTCCGAGCTGGTGACCAACGCGTGCCTGCACGCCGAGGGCCCCGACGAGCTCTGGATCTCCTCCGACAGCAAGGTGCTGCGGATAGAGGTGTCCGACCGCGGCCCCGGTCAGCCCGCGCCCCGTACCCCGCACCGCGCCGGCCGGCCCGGCGGGCACGGGATGTTCATAGTCCAGCGGCTCTGCCTGGACTGGGGGGTCGTCCGCACCCCGGGGGTGTCGGGCAAGACGGTGTGGGCCGAGCTGAGTGCGCCCGTGTAGGGCTCGCTCAGCTCCCCCTTGGGTTACCCACGGTTCATATACGCGCCGGATCACTGAGGATCCGGCGCGTTCTTTGTCTTCCCTCGGCAAGGCCCCGGGCGTACCTTGAGCGCCCAATCTGATGTGCCGTCAGTAAATCCGCACCGCGGCACGCCACGACCGGCATGAGGGGAACTCGAGGTGTCGTACCAGAAACGAAGGGCCGCGCTCGCGCTTGCCACGGCCTTGGCCGGCGGCTCGGCGGTGCTGATGGCCGCCCCCGCCGCGCAGGCCGAGGTCCAGGACGTCAACTACCAGTGCAAGACGCCCATCGGGAACAAAGGCGCGGTCTCGCCGATCGATATCAAGAGCGTGAAGAGCGGCAGCGGCTACAAACTCACCATGTCCTTCCAGAAGGGCGTCTCCTCCAGCCCGGTGGAGCTGGGCAAGGGCGCCATGAAGCCGAGCGCGCTCATCAAGCTGGGCGGCGCGGAGAGCGGCACGGTGCCGGTGTCCGGGGCGCCCAACGACAAGGCGATCCCCGCCAACACCCCGATCAAGATCAGCGACCTGTCGGGCACGTACACGCCGAAGAAGAGCGGCAAGGTCACCTTCACCGCCGGTGTCCTGACCATCAAGGCGCTCGGTACGACGACGACGTGCACGCCGTCGAACAGCCCCAAGCCCTCGCTCTCGCTGGACGTGAAGGGATCAGGCGGCTCAGGCGCCACGGACGGTGGCTCCGGCGGAGGCGGATCGAGTGACGACGGCGGCTCCGGCGGCTCGGACAGCGCCCCCTCGGGCGGCGAGGAGCTTCCCCAGACAGGCCCCGCGGACTCCGCCATCGCGCTCGGCACCCTCGGCGGCACGGTGCTGCTCGCGGGCGCGGCGGGCGCGCTCTGGCTGACCCGCAGGAACCAGGCGGCCCGGTCGCGCTAGGCGCGGTGCGCGGCGTCGCGGGGACGCGGTGACCGCGCGCGCCCCCGCCCGACCACCGCGTACGCGTACGACGCGTACCGAGCGTACGAAGATCCAGGAGCCGCCGATGCCGTCGCTGCTGTCCGTTGCCCGTGCTCTCACCGTGGCCGTGGCCTTACTGGCGACGGGCGTGGCGCCGGCGACTCCGGTGTTCGCCGACGACTCCGGAGCGTGGTCGCTCGCGCCCTCCGCGGGAGGAGGGACGCGGCCGGCGAAGGACGGGCGGCCCTATTTCTACGTGGAGGGCACGCCCGGCTCCGTCCTCGAGGACACGGTGACGGTCACCAATCCGGGGTCGAAGCCGCGCACGGTGGAGCTGAGCGGCGCGGACGCGGACAACACCAAGGGCGGCGCGTTCTCGCTCGATCGGGGCAGGCCGAAGGACACCGGTTCCTGGATCACGTTCGCCCGCAGCAAGGTGAAGGTGCCGCCGCGCACCCGCGCCGAGGTGCCGTTCAGCGTGAGCGTCCCCGAGAGCGCGGTGCCCGGCGACCACCCTGGGGCGATCGTCGCGCGGGAGGGTGGCCGTGACGCCGGGGTCCGCGTACATCTGCGGGTGAGCGGTCCGACGCTGTCCGCGCTCACGGTCGAACGCGTGAAGGCCGAGGGCGAGCGCATCTCGTACGACGTCGTCAACCGCGGCAACACGATCCTGACCCCCAAGCTCAAGGTGCGCGCGGAGGGCCTCTTCGGTCCGCTGCTCGACCGGGAACCCCGCACGCTGGGCGTGGAACTCCTGCCAGGCCGCAGCATCACCCTGACGGAACCGTGGACGGACGCCCCCGCGCTCGACTCCGTCGACGTCACGCTCACGGTGACGGCCGCGGGCGGAGCCCACGACAAGGCGACGGCTTCGGCCCGCTTCGTGCCGTGGGGAGCGGTGGCGGGGGTGGGGGCCGGGGTGCTCGCTCTGGCAGCGGCGGGCGTCTGGTTCGTACGCGGACGCAGGGGCGCGGGCGGGAGCGCGCCACCGGATGAGGAACCCGAACAGGGCAGTACAGCGCCGGAGTTGGCGGGAGTGGGGACGGCAAAGGGAGAGCAGCTGTGAACGGCAACCCGTTGTGGGCACATCTGCGGTACACCGCCGCAACCGCCGTCCTGGCGGCACTGGCCTTCCTGCTGCTCCCGGCGGCCGCAGGACAGGCCACAGCCGCCGAGAAACCGACGGTCACCCTCTCCAAGGCCCAGGCGGGCAAGGGCGGCGACATCACCGTCAAGGGCGAGGGGTGGCGGAAGAACGCCCTTGTGATGATGCTGGTCTGCGGCCAGTCCACCCCGGCCGACGGCGTGCCCGGCGGCACGAACTCCTGCGCCAACGACACCGGCCGCGCCGTGACCACCGACGGCAAGGGAGCCTTCAGCAAGAAGCTCCCGGTGGCCGAACCCCCCAAGCCCTGCCCCTGCGTGGTCCACGTGGCCACGGTCACGGGGGACAAGGCGCAGGCGGACGCCGCCTTCAAGGTCGCGGGCCACCCCGTGAAGCCCCTGCCCGAGCAGCAGGGCGGCGGGAAGCTCTCCGTCCTCACCGACACCCGGCTCGAAGGCTCCAGCGGCGTACTGACCTGGTTCGGCGCCCCGCCCTCCCGCAAGTTCGTCTTCACCGTGGGCAACGTCGGCTCGGCCCCGGTCAAGGACCCGGTCTTCCAAGTGGGTACCTCCCACGGCGTGTTCGCCCCGCAGTGGGAGGAACAGCAGTGGCGCGGCACCATCGCGCCGGGCAAGAAGGCCCAGATCAAGCTGCCGGTCGAGCTCTCCGCCGGCGCGCACGGCGACTACCTCGTCTCCCTGAAGTTCGGCGGCAAGGTCCTCGCCGAGCAGCCCTGGGGCGTCGGCCGCCCGTGGGGCGTCACCGTCTTCTGGATCCTGCTCTGCGTCGTCGTACCGGCCGCTGTCTTCCGCATCGGCATGGCGGTGGTGGACAGGCTCCGCCCGAACCGCCGCCGAGGGGGCCGCGGCTCGCGCCCCGCGGGGCGCCACCGCACCGGCAGGATCGCCGAACTGGCCGACCGGCTACCGAAGTTGCGGCTGCCCCAGGGGGCGGTCGCGGCGGACGAGGCGGCCCGTACGCCACGTACGAAGCCGTCCCGGGACTCCGGCAGGTCCGGCACATCCGGCTCATCCGGTACGTCCGGCAAGGGCGCTGCCGCGAACACGGGCACGCTCCCGTGGTTCACCCCTGACACAGACCCCGGCGCCGGGACCGCACCCGCCGCCGGACAGCTCTCCGCACCGTCAGAGAACAGCCCGACGACGAAGGGAAACACGTGATCAGCACACGACGGAGAGCGGGCGCGGCCTCGGTCTCGCTGCTGCTCGGCGGAGCGGGCGTCCTGCTGGGCGCGGGCCCCGCGCAGGCGGCCGAGGTGGCGTACAAGACGGAGTGCATACCGCCGCCGATCTCGGGTCTTCCACCGGTGCAGGGCACCACGAAGGTGGAGATCACCGCGCCGGCCACCGCGAAGGTGGGCGACGAGGTCGAGGTCGTATGGAAGACCACGGAGGCCGCGTCCAAGAACCCGGACATCCTCGACCTGGACAAGGACACGGTGAAGCCGACCGGCACCATCAAGCTGGGCGGCGCTCAGAGCGGTGACCTGGCGGTGGCGGGCGAGCGCGTGAACCCGCCGATCAAGAAGAACAGCCCGATGATCCTGTCCGACATGAAGGCCAAGCTGAAGCTGACCAAGGCGGGCGACGTCACGCTCACGCCGGGCGCGTACGACATCAACGTCAGCAAGCCGATGTCGACCGACACCAAGTGCACGCCGAAGGAAGAGGTCAAGGCGGGCGCGACCATCAAGGTGACGGATGGCGGCGGCAGTTCGGGCGGCACGGCCTCGGGCGGCAGCACTTCCGGTGGCAGTACGTCGGGCGGTTCCACGTCGGGCGGGTCCACGTCCGGTGGGTCCACGACCGGAGGTTCCGCGTCCGGCGGCGACACGGCCGGTGACACCGGCGGCTCCACCGGTGGCGGTGGCGACGACGGGGGCAAGACCGACTTCCCCGGCAAGGAAGTCCAGACCCCCTACAAGTGCAAGACGCCCATCGGCGACAAGGACGCCACGTCCCCCGTGCAGATCAACGCCAAGAAGGACGGCGGGAACTACGGCCTCACCGTCGAGTTCAAGAAGTCCGTCATGGACAGCCCCGCCGACATCCCCGCCGACTCGGTGAAGCCGTCGATGGAGGTCAAGCTGGGCGGCGCGGACAAGGGCACGGTGCATGTCGAGGGCCCCACCAACAAGGAGCCCATCAAGTCCGGCGACCCGATGACCATCCCTGACCTGACGGGCACGTACAAGCCGGGCGCCGACGGCAAGTCGACGCTCTCGCCCGGCGTTCTCACGGTCAAGGCGCTCGGTACGACGACGACTTGCACGCCGTCCAAGGCGGAGGTCTCCCTGGAGATCGACACGGCTGCGCAGCCGGGCGGCGCGGCCGGCGGTTCGGGTTCTGCCGGGGGCTCCGGCTCCGCCGGGGGTTCGTCCTCGACCGGCGGCGGCGGTGACCTCGCCGAGACCGGCGCGGACGACAACGGGGCGTTGCGGGCGCTTGGGCTGGTCGCGGGCACGGTGATCCTGCTGGGCGGCGCGGTGTTCACGTTCCTCCCCGGGCGGAGGCGCGGCCTGCGCTGACACGCCCGAAGGGGCGCGGGGAACTGCGCGAGCAACCAGAGACGACCCGCACCGGCCGATGGTGCGCGCCTCGCAGACGCGTCTGCCTGCGGCGCCCGTCCGGCGGGTGCGGTCCGTCTTGGGTCGCTCGCGCAGTTCCCCGCGCCCCTACAGGGCGCCCCGCAGCCACCGCAGCACGGTCTGGGCGAAACCCGGATCCCTCAGGAGCTCGCCCCCGTGGGCCGTACCCGGCTCGATGTGTACGGTCACGTCCCGCGAACCCGCCACCGTCTGCGCGCGGGCGAGTTCCGTGGAGTGGGCGACCGGGACGAAGTCGCCCGCCGAGTGCGTGAGGTACATGGGCGGGTCGTCCGTGCCCGACGCGTGCGACTTGGCGGCGAGATCCTTCCACCGCTTCCAGCACTTCTGGTCGGCAGGGTTCGGGGAACACCCCGCGAGCAGCTCCGCCGTACCCCGCAGCTTGCGCTGCGCGGGCGACGCGGCACGCAGCCCGCCGTCCTGCCAGGCGCGGAAGGGCGAGGCCACGGGGGAGAGCGCCACCACGCCGCGCATCCGCTTGCGTCCCGCGCCGTACGCCCCGGCGCTGACGGCGAGGTGCCCGCCGGCGGAGGATCCGAGCACCACGGGTGTACCGCCGCCGCGCCGCTTGATCCACCGCAGGGCCGCCAGGACGTCGTCGCGCTGCGCGGGCCAGGCGGCATCCGAGGCGAGCCGGTAGTCGGTGTCGTACACGGTGAACCCGCGGTCCGCGAACCACCGGGCCCGCCCGCTCCAGTCGGTGTCCCGCACCCAGGAGCCGCCGTGCAGGATCATCAGGGCGGGGTGCCCGGACCGGTCGCCGTACACGGTGATGTTCTGCCGCGGGTGCTCCCCGTACGAGAAGGTCTGGCCCGGCAGTGGTCTGGGTGCGGCCTCGACGGCGGCACTGGACGACAGCAACGCCACACACAGGGCGAGGGTCGGCAACGTACGTCGCATGGCCAGATGCTGCACCGCGCGGCCCCGCCACCGGCACAGAAACGTTCCGCGTCACCGCCACGGGTTAGTGAACGATCCTTTGTTCGCGCGAGTGGACGAACGAGAGGGCCGCCGCACCCTCAGGTGCGGCGGCCCTCTCGTTCGTCCTTCAGCCCGCTGGGGGCGTGACGGACGTCAGTTCACGGAACCCATCAGTTCCTTGACCTTCTTGCGGTTCATCCAGATGCCGAAGCCCGCGATGACCGCGATGATCGCCTCGACGGCGACCGCACCCGAGTTGTTCAGATCGATCCCGAGCTGCGGGGAGGTCAGCAGACCGGTGACGGAGTCGCCCGCGGTGACCGCGAGGAACCACACACCCATCATCTGGGCGGTGTACTTCGCCGGGGCCATCTTCGTGGTGACCGAGAGGCCGACCGGGGAGAGGCAGAGCTCACCGACGGTCTGGATGAAGTAGATCGACACCAGCCACATCGGGCTGACCTTGCCGCCGTTGCTCGCGGTGTCGATCAGCGGGATGAGGAAGACGAGGAAGGAGATGCCGATCAGCGTGAGGCTGGAGGCGAACTTGACCGCCGTGCTCGGCTCCTTGCCCCGCTTGTTCAGCCACAGCCACGCGGAGGCGACCACGGGGGCGAGCGCCATGATGAAGATCGGGTTCAGCGACTGGTACCAGGAGGTCGGGAAGTCGAACCCGAGCAGGTTGTTCGTCGTCGAGTGCTCGCCGAAGATCGACAGGGTCGAGCCGTTCTGGTCGTAGATCATCCAGAAGACGGCGGCGACGATGAAGAACCAGACGTAGCCCGACAGCTTGGACTGCTCCAGGTCCGTCAGCTCCTTGTCGCGCTTCATGCGGACCAGGACGGTGACCGGGATGACCAGACCGGCGATGGTGAGGGGCATCAGGGCCCAGTCGGCGAAGTTGCCGGTCACACCGAGGAACGAGTAGAGCGCGACCGCGACGATCAGCCAGATCAGGCCGTTGCGCAGGGCGGAAGCGCGCTGCTGCGGCGTCGCCGGCTGCGAGACGACGCTGCTCTCCGCGCTGAGGTGGCGCGAGCCGAGCATGAACTGGCCGAGGCCGAGGGCCATGCCGATCGCGGCGAGCGCGAAGCCGAAGTGCCAGTTGACGTTCTCGCCCACGGTGCCGATGGTCAGCGGGGCGAGGAAGGCGCCCACGTTGATGCCGATGTAGAACAGCGTGAAGCCACCGTCGCGGCGCGGGTCCTCCGGGCCGTCGTAGAGGTGGCCGACCATCGCGGAGATGTTCGCCTTCAGCAGGCCGGAACCGAGCGCGACGAGGCCGAGGCCCGCGAAGAACGTCGCGGAGCTCGGCAGGGCGAGCGTGATGTGGCCGAGGATGACGACGATGGCGCCGATGGCAACCGTCTTCCGCGGTCCCCAGAAGCGGTCCGCCATCCAGCCGCCGGGCATGGCGAGCAGGTAGACCATCGACATGTAGACGGAGTAGATCGCCGTCGCCGTCGTGGCACTCATGTTCATGCCGCCGGGGGCGATCAAGTACAGCGGGAGCAGTGCTTTCATGCCGTAGAAGCTGTAGCGCTCCCACATCTCGGTCATGAAGAGTGTGGCCAGTCCGCGGGGGTGGCCGAAGAAGGTCTTCTCAGAGCCGGGGGTACCGGCGGAGTCCTTCGTCAGGCTGGACGCCATGGGTCGATCCTCGTGGGTTCGGGACGCGCGGCAGGAGCGTGTGCGCGCCCGGTGGGGGGCGGTCGGCACCGGGGTCGTACCGTCCACACCCCCACGCCCGGGGGGAGTTTCGCGCTCCGTGTCGAGGAAGGCGCTGGTACGGCGACTCCGGGATCCACGCCCTGGCGCATCATCACGCTCAGGGCCCGACCACAGGTCATTCCTTTCAAGGCTGGCAGAAGCCGGCCCGCACATAAAAGAGACCTAAGGGCCGCACAGCGGGCCAAAGGTCCTTGCATAGTGCATCAGGCGTTGGGTCACCATACGCCACGACAGTGCGGCATATGGAAGGACTTGAGAGATGGATCACAGGTTACTACGGAACCACCGGCCCACATTTAAAGGTGATCCTCAGGATCGCACCCCATAGCCGCAGGGGTCGACCATCAGCGGGTGATCACCCCACGACGCTCTTCCGGCGCGGACTACCATCACCCCATGACCCGTGTACTGCTCGCCGAGGACGACGCGTCCATCTCGGAGCCACTGGCCCGTGCCCTGCGCAGGGAGGGGTACGAGGTCGAAGTGCGTGAGGACGGCCCGACCGCCCTCGACGCCGGGCTGCAGGGCAGCGTCGACCTCGTCGTACTTGACCTGGGGCTGCCCGGCATGGACGGCCTGGAGGTGGCCCGCCGCCTCCGTGCCGAGGGGCACACGGCGCCGATCCTCATCCTGACCGCACGCGCCGACGAGGTGGACACCGTCGTCGGCCTGGACGCGGGCGCCGACGACTACGTCACCAAGCCCTTCCGCCTCGCCGAACTGCTCGCCCGCGTCCGGGCCCTGCTCCGGCGCGGCGCGGCCGAGCCGCAGCAGGCTCCGGCCACGCACGGCGTGCGGATCGACGTCGAGTCGCACCGCGCCTGGATGGGCGAGGAGGAGCTCCAGCTCACGGCCAAGGAGTTCGACCTGCTGCGGGTCCTGGTCCGGGACGCGGGCCGCGTGGTCACCCGCGACCAGCTGATGCGCGAGGTCTGGGACACGACGTGGTGGTCGTCCACCAAGACCCTGGACATGCACATCTCCTGGCTGCGCAAGAAACTGGGCGACGACGCGGCGAACCCGCGGTACATCGCCACGGTGCGGGGCGTCGGCTTCCGCTTCGAGAAGAGTTAGGGGCGCCCCGTCAGGGGCGCGGGGAACTGCGCGACCAGCCACAGCGGCGCCGCACACGCCAGTTCCCCGCGCCCCTGAGGCCCGCTTCGATCGGCCACACTGAGTAAATGCGCCGCAGATTGATCAGCTCCACCCTCGCCGTGGTCCTCGTAGTCATCGCCGTCTTCGGCGTGAGCCTCGTCATCGTCGAGACGAGGACCATCAGCAGCAGCGCCCAGGAGCGCGTCACATCCGAGGCGCTCCGCCTGGCCAGCATCGTCGACAGCAGGCTCATCAGCGACGAGCGGATCAGCGCCGAGATCCTGCGGGACGTGGCCGCGGTCGACACCGACCGCTACGCCCTCATCGAGATCCCCGGCCGCGCCCCCATCGAGATCGGCAGCCGCCCCACCGGCGACGTCATCCACGACACGGCCAAGGGCGAGGAGGGCGAGAAGGTCACCGTCGAGGAGCCGCGCACCGCGGTCACCCAGGAGGTCGGCCGCACCCTGTTGATCATCAGCGCGGTGGCCCTCCTCGCGATCATCGCCGCCGTACTCCTCGCCGTACGCCAGGCGAACCGCCTGGCCTCGCCGCTGACCGACCTCGCGGAGACCGCGGAGCGCCTCGGCTCCGGCGACCCGAGGCCCCGCCACCGGCGCTACGGGGTGCCGGAGCTGGACCGTGTCGCGGATGTCCTGGACGGCAGCGCCGAGCGGATCGCCCGGATGCTGACCGCCGAGCGCAGGCTCGCCGCGGATGCCTCGCACCAGCTGCGTACGCCTCTGACAGCCCTGTCCATGCGCCTGGAGGAGATCACCGTCACCGACGAGCTGGACACGGTGAAGGAGGAGGCCACGATCGCGCTCGCACAGGTCGAGCGCCTCACCGACGTCGTGCAGCGGCTGCTCACGAACTCACGTGACCCGCGTACCGGCTCCGCCGTCTCCTTCGACCTGGACGAGGTCATCAAGCAGCAGCTGGAGGAGTGGCGCCCGGCCTACCGCAGCGCGGGCCGCGCCATCGTCAGCTCGGGCAAGCGGCATCTGCGGGCCGTGGGCACGCCGGGGGCGGTCGCGCAGGTCCTCGCCGCGCTCATCGAGAACTCGCTCATGCACGGCGGCGGCACCGTCGCCCTGCGGACCCGCGTCACGGGCAACCAGACGGTCATCGAGATCACCGACGAAGGGCCCGGCGTCCCGGCGGATCTCGGCGCGCGGATCTTCGAGCGCACCATCAGCGGCCGCAACTCCACGGGCATCGGCCTCGCGGTCGCCCGGGATCTGGCCGAGGCGGACGGCGGCCGCCTGGAGATGCTGCAGACCAAGCCGCCGGTCTTCGGGCTGTTCCTCTCGCGTACGCCGCCGCAGAAGCGCGACCGGGAGCACGAGGAGACGGTGCGCTAGACGGGGCCCAGCGCGTGCGACGGGGCCTGGGGCGTGCGACGGGGCCTAGCGCGTGCCTCGCCCGGCAGGACGCTTCGTGTCGGCCGCTTTGGGCGCCGCGGCCGTGGCGCCGCCCTCCAGGAACGATTCCGCACGGGCGACGGTCTCCCGCGCGGGCAGTGCCTTGAACACCCAGGAGCGATAGGACCAGAAGCGGAAGCAGGTGGCGATGCCGATGCCCACGAACTTGAAGATGTTGCGCTGCAGCGGGCTGTCCCAGTCGAAGCCGTAGATCGCCGCGTACAGGACGCCGTTCTCGATCACCAGGCCGACCGCGCTGAAGACCAGGAACAGCGTGAGCTCCTTGGTGCGGGAGCTCTTGTCACGGTCCTTGTACGTGAAGTAACGGAAACCCACGTAGTTGAAGGCGATGGCGACGACGGTGGCGATCACGTTCGCGCGCACCGCCTGCAGGTCGGTGGTGTGCCACAGCAGGTTGGAGACGCTGAAGTTCACCAGCGTGCCGAGCGCCCCCACCGCACCGAACTTGGCCACTTCGCGCGCGAGCTGCTCCAGTCGCACCCGTAGTGCGCCACGTTCCGTCATGGTGGTCGCCCCAACCCCCGTCGTCGATTCGTTCGGTCTCGTCCTCGTCGACGTATCTGGTGATTCGGTCGCGTCAACCCAGCCATGCTAACCAGCGACCCCCGTCCGTCGCGCGGGGACGCCTCCACACTGTGTCGGCTCTGTGACGGGAGGGCCCGTGCGGTGCACGGAAACCGGCCGTTCCGATGTGGCCGATACAGGCCGATACCCTGGGGGTGTGACGTTCCCGGTAGTCGGCATGGTCGGCGGCGGTCAGCTCGCCCGCATGACCCACGAGGCGGGTATCCCCCTCGGCCTGAAATTCAAGCTCCTCAGTGACACCCCTCAGGACTCCGCGGCGCAGGTCGTCAGCGATGTCGTCATCGGCGACTATCGCGATCTCGACACGCTGCGCGAGTTCGCGAGGGGCTGCGACGTGATCACTTTTGATCACGAACACGTACCCACCGAGCATCTACGGGCCCTGGAGGCGGACGGTATCCCCGTGCGCCCGGGGCCCGACGCGCTGGTGCACGCCCAGGACAAGGGCGTGATGCGCGAGAAGCTCATGGAGATCGGCGTGCCGTGTCCACGCCACCGGATCGTGAAGGACCCGGCCGACGTGGCCGCCTTCGCGGCCGAGGGCGACGGCTTCCCCGTGATCCTCAAGACGGTGCGTGGCGGCTATGACGGAAAGGGGGTGTGGTTCGTCCGGTCCGTCGAGGACGCCGAAGATCCCTTCCGGGCCGGTGTCCCGGTCCTGGCCGAGGAGAAGGTCGACTTCGCGCGGGAACTCGCGGCGAACGTCGTCCGCTCGCCGCACGGCCAGGCCGTGGCCTACCCCGTCGTCGAGTCGCAGCAGGTCGACGGCGTCTGCGACACGGTCATCGCGCCGGCCCCCGGCCTCTCGGAGGACCTCGCGGGCCAGGCGCAGGAGCTGGCCCTTCGCGTCGCCAAGGAACTCGACGTGGTCGGCCACCTGGCGGTCGAGCTCTTCGAGACGCGCGACGGCCGCATCCTGGTGAACGAGCTCGCGATGCGCCCGCACAACTCCGGCCACTGGACGCAGGACGGGGCGATCACGTCCCAGTTCGCGAACCACGTGCGCGCGGTGCTCGACCTGCCCCTCGGCGACCCGCGCCCGCGGGCGAAGTGGACGGTCATGGCCAATGTCCTGGGCGGCGACTACCCGGACATGTACCAGGCGTACCTGCACTGCATGGCACGCGACCCGCAGTTGAAGATCCACATGTACGGCAAGGACGTGAAGCCCGGACGCAAGGTCGGCCACGTCAACACCTACGGCGACGACCTGGACGACGTGCTGGAGCGCGCGCGTCACGCGGCCGGCTATCTCAGAGGGACGATCACGGAATGACCGCACCTGTAGGACCCGCAGGACCTGTAGTCGGCATCGTCATGGGCTCGGACTCCGACTGGCCCGTCATGGAGGCCGCGGCCAAGGCGCTCGACGAGTTCGAGATCCCTTACGAGGTCGACGTCGTCTCGGCGCACCGCATGCCGCGCGAGATGGTCGCGTACGGCGAGGAGGCGGCGGACCGCGGCCTCAAGGCGATCATCGCGGGGGCCGGCGGCGCCGCGCACCTGCCCGGGATGCTGGCGTCGGTGACGCCGCTGCCGGTCATCGGAGTGCCCGTGCCGCTCAAGTACCTCGACGGCATGGACTCCCTCCTGTCCATCGTGCAGATGCCCGCGGGCGTGCCGGTGGCGACCGTCTCGGTGGGCGGCGCGCGCAACGCGGGCCTCCTCGCGGCGCGCATCCTCGCCGCGCACGACGCCGAACTCCTCGGCCGTATGCGGGAGTTCCAGCAGGAGCTGAACGAGCAGGCCACAGAGAAGGGCAAGCGGCTCCGTACCAAGGTCGAAAGCATGGGCTCCGGTTTCGGCTTCGGCTCGGGGAAGTGAGCGGCATGACTGCACCGGACCGTTCCTCTCTGGCCGACGCCCGCGCCCTTCTCGCCGACTTCCCGGTGGTCGACGGCCACAACGACCTGCCCTGGGCCCTGCGCGAGAAGGCCGGTTACGACATCGACCGCCTCGACATCGCGGCCGACCAGACGGGCAACCTCCACACCGACATCGCGCGCCTGCGGGCGGGCGGGGTCGGCGCGCAGTTCTGGTCGGTGTACGTCCGCACGGACCTTACGGGCGACGCGGCGGTGAGCGCGACGCTCGAACAGATCGACTGCGTCGACCAGTTGCTCACGCGCTACCCGAAGGACCTGCGGCGCGCGCTGACGGCCGCGGACATGGAGGAAGCGCGGGCTCAGGGTCGCATCGCGTCCCTGATGGGCGCCGAGGGCGGCCACTCCATCAACAACTCCCTCGCCACGCTGCGGGCGTTGCACGCGCTCGGTGTCCGCTACATGACGCTGACGCACAACGACAACATCGCGTGGGCGGACTCGGCGACGGACGAGCCGGGGGTCGGGGGCCTGTCGGCCTTCGGCCACGAGGTGGTCCGCGAGATGAACCGCAGCGGCATGCTCGTGGACCTCTCCCACGTGGCGGCGACGACGATGCGGGCGGCCCTGGACACCTCCGTGGCACCGGTGATCTTCTCGCACTCCTCGGCGCGCGCGGTGTGCGACCACCCGCGCAACATCCCGGACGACGTCCTGGAACGCCTGCCCGCGAACGGCGGCGTCGCGATGGCCACCTTCGTGCCCAAGTTCGTGCTGCAGGCGGCGGTTGACTGGACGGCGGCGGCCGACGAGAACATGCGGGCGCACGGCTTCCACCACCTGGACACGACGCCGGACGCCATGAAGGTCCACGCCGCCTTCGAGGAGTCCGTCCCGCGCCCCGTCGCCACGGCGGCGACGGTCGCCGACCACCTCGACCACATGCGCGAGGTCGCCGGCATCGACCACATCGGTATCGGTGGCGACTACGACGGCACGGCGTTCACGCCGGACGGTCTCGACGACGTCGCGGGCTACCCGAACCTGATCGCGGAGCTCCTGACCCGCGGCTGGTCGAAGCCCGACCTGGCCAAACTGACGTGGCAGAACGCGGTCCGCGTACTGGGCGCCGCGCAGGACGTGGCACACGACGAGCAGTCGCGGCGCGGTCCGTCGAACGCGACGCTCCAGCAACTGGACGGCTGAGGGCGGCACGTGAGGCGAAGGGCGGGGGCAGCCGGTCGGCGGCCCCCGCCCTTCGCGTGCCTCAGCTGACGAGTCCCCGTGCGAACCGCAGCGAGCGGGCGAAGACGTCCTCCACCGCGTCGTCGGACGCGCCGTACCAGCCGTGGTCGGCGCCCGGCACCATGCGCAGCTCGACGCGGGCGCCCGCGTCCCGCAGCCGACCGGCGAGCGCCTCGCTGTGCGCGGCCGGGACCATCGTGTCGTCCTCGCCGTGGATCAGGAGGAAGGGCGGGGCGTCGCGGTGGACCCGAGCGACGGGGCTCGCCGCTCGGGCCCGTTCGGGCACGGCCGAGGGGGCCGCGCCGAGCAGCAGGGCCTCCGGGGTCGTGGCGCTGTGCGGGTCGAACGGGCCGCGAGGGACAGTGAGATCGCTCGGGGCGTACCAGATCACCGCGCCGGCGGCCGAGATCTCGGGGTCGAGTGCCAGGAGCGAGGCCAGGTGCCCGCCCGCGGACTCGCCCCACACCACCGTCCGCGCGGTGTCGACGCCGAGCTCCGGCCCGCGCAGCACCAGCCAGCGCAGGGCGGTGCGCAGGTCCTCCAGCGGGGCGGGGAAGCGGGCCTCGCCGCTGAGCCGGTAGTCGGCGCAGGCCACCGCGAAGCCCGCCGCCGCGATGCGCGCGAGCGGACCCGGGTTCCAGTGCCGGGTGCGCAGCCCCATGTCGGCACGGCGCCCGCGCCGCCAGGCGCCGCCGTGCACGAACAGGACGAGCGGGGCGGGCCCTTGTGCGGGCTCCGGCAGCCAGAGGTCGAGCTCCAGCGGACGGCCGCCCTCCACCTCGCCGTACGGGACGCCGCGAAGGACCCGCGGATCCGGTGCCGGGAGCGGCGCGACGTCCGGGTGGGGCGCGGCGATCAGCGCCCGCAGCGCCGGGTCGGTCGGGCTCACCGGGTGCGCCACTGGTGCTCGGGCAGGAAGCGCACGTCGTACCGCTCGGGGACGGTGGCGAACTTGTCGGGCGTGGGTACGACGGGCTCGCGCGGCAGACCGAGCCCTTCGGCGGGCGCCCCGAGGGTCTCGAAGAACCGCTCGAAGGTGCCGCCGGGCCCCGCCGCGACACCGACGACCTGGCTGTGGTGGCGCTCCATGCGATAGGCGTGCGGACAGTTCTTGGGCACGAAGCCGAAGTCGCCGGGGGTGAGGAGCTTCTCCAGCTGCTCGCCCTCCAGGTCCTCGACGAACAGGCGGACGGCGCCCTGGGTGACGTAGAAGACCTCGTAGGTGTCGGGGTGCAGGTGGGCCGGGATGACGTTGCCCCTGGGGCCCTCGACGGTGAAGAAGTTGAAGCCGTTCTCGGTCTGCTCGCCGCCCGCGTAGATGGTGATCAGGTCGCCGAAGAGATGGGCGCGGTCGCCCTCGCCCTTCTCGATGACGTAGGGCTTGCCCGGTTCGGCGGGGATGCGTGAGGAGCGCCGGTGGCGGGTGGCGTACTCGATGGTCATGGCTCTCCCGGGGGATGGCTGAGCGAGGAAGAATGTCAGGCAGCCTGACATAATGAGTCCACGACGGGCAAGCGCCGGCCCCGAACCCATAGGCTCACGGCATGCACGCCACCGGCCGCAACCTCCCTCAACTGCTCGGCGACGCCAGGCGCTGGTTCGAGGACGCGCTCCTCGCGACCCTGGAGGAGGCGGGGGAGATCCATGTCTCGCCCACTCAGGCGGGTCTCTTCGCCGTACTCGACGAGGAGGGCACGACGGTGTCCGAGCTGGCCCGCCGTATGGGAGTCACCCGGCAGACCGCCCACCAGGCGGTGCACGGTCTGGTCGCCGCGGGTCTCCTGGAGCAGGCCCCCGACCCCTCGTCGGGACGGCAGCGGCTCATCCGGCGCACGGCGGAGGGGAAGCGCACGCACCGCGAGGCCGAGCTGGTCCTGCGCCGCCTGGAGGAGGCGCTCGCCGACCGGATCGGCCCCCAGGCGACGCAGGCGCTGCGGGCGGCCCTTGAGGCCCCCTGGGGAAGCCCGCCGGTACTCGGCCGGCCCCGGGGGTGAAACGCCGATCGCCCTCCCCTCGGAGCGAGGGAAGGGCGATCGAGGCGTCAACGCACCGCGGGTTACGGCAGGTTGCGGGCCATCACGATCCGCTGGACCTGGTTCGTGCCCTCGTAGATCTGCGTGCTGTACGGCATGTACCGCTCTGAGCTGCACGAACACACCCTTCGCAGGTTGCGCGCCCAGCATTCCCCCAGGATCACCCGTAAGCGAGGCGCTGCCATTGCTGGTCAGGTCAGGGATGCCACCGCATCCGCGATGAGGGACCGTGCTGCCGCTCCCCTCGCGGCGTGCTGCGAGAGACGTTCAAAGGCACGGGCGTACAGCTCGACCTGGCTGGGCTGCGTGAGCGTGGAAGCAGCATCGAGCGTGTCCGCATGAATCCTGCCCTCATCGAAGATCGTGAAGGTGGGCATGGGCCACACGGTCCGTTGCATCGAGAACGGGACGATGCCCACGGCGACGTTCTGAAGATCCATGACCCCGAGCAAGTGGCCAAGCTGCGCAGCCATGGTGTCGGCGGTGCACAACTGGTAGCGCAACACCGATTCTTCCAACACGAAGGAGAACCGGCGTCCGCCCTGGCTCAACACGTTGTTCCGCCGCATGCGGGCTGCCACGGCATCGCTCACGTCATCTGGGGTTCCTCGGAAGTCCGCGATGGACGACAGCAGTGCAGTGGCGTAACCAGGGGTCTGGAGGAATCCGGGAATCACGTCGGAAACGTAGATACGGAAGGTCTTAGTTTGTTGGTACAGGTCGCCGGTGGCCTCTTGCAGGCGCCGAAGGCCGGTTCTCTGTAGGCGCTTCCACTCCACATGCGCTTCGGCGGACTGTCTGTTGGCCGCGACCAGATCAGGGGCCTGGTCTTCAGCGGCGCAAGCCCTGCACCACGCTCGGATATCCGCATCGGAGGGAGGCGTCTTGGCGTTCTCGATCCGGGACGACTTCGACTCTGACCAACCGCACCTGACGGCCAGCTCCCGCCCGCTGATACCCGCGTCTTTCCGGACCTCGCGCAGACGCCTCGCAAGATGCTCGCGGGCCCTCTGAACGCGTGAGGAGGGGTGCGGGGGCATGGAGCCGGCTTTCGTCAGACCTTGTACCGGTGGTGCGGGATGGCTCGCTCCCACACTGCTTCGAAGGCTGTGGAGCACAGCTTCACGGCTTCCGCGTCCGCCGTGACCTCGTCCTCCATCACCGCGCCGTCACCCGAGAAGTGGTGCACCCGGAGCAGCGCATCATCGAACAGCCAGAAGTCATTCCCCGGCAGGGCGATGGCCGTGCTCTGTCGCCGGGGCAGCCACCGGACTTCCTCACCAGCCGTGACGTTGGCGTGAGTGACGTAGTGCTCCCAGCGGATGTACTCCGACACCGGTTCGGAGATCACCCGAGCCCTGCGGATCACCACACCCCTGGCCACCGTGTCTGCGATCAACTGGTCATAGGGATGCCACCAGGACTCGCGATCCTCCCAATTGATTCGCTCGCCACGCTTCCATGCTTCGAACCGGTCCGTGGCGGCGTATGAGTCGCGCAGCTCCAGGTGGACGGCGGATCGCTCGCACTGGCCAAGCAGCTCAGCGAAGCTGGGCACGCTCGACGGCATCACATGCCTCCCTGATCATCGGAATCATCCGGGCCGGAACCCTGACGATGGCCTCGCTGTCGGGCACCGGACCGTTCGCGGGACTGGTTCCCTCGCACTCCGTCTGGGTCTCAAGGCTGGGCTTCCAACCCTGCAACAAGACCTCCTGAGCTTCCGCGTCTGCCCACACGGTGGGGCAGTGGTCCCGGTCCGTGTCGGGGTCGATCCCTACGAACTCTACGGCCATGGCAGGCTCCCCGGTCTAGGTACTTGCTCGGGCTTGCATCAGCTTCGTTGAGCTGGAGATATGGCGTCAATGCCCCTACGAGTAAAGGCAATTGGTGTGCAAGCTCATGCAAGTTTGTAGAGCGTCGCAGCCCTCGATTCCTACGGTCGTCACATCGAGGCGGCATCGATCGGGAGGGCGGGCTCAGTGGGTGACAGTGAGGCGCACGACAACGGTTCGGCTGACCACATGGGCAGCGGGGAAGCCAGACGCTTCCTGTCGCAACTCTCTGGTGCCTTCGGTGTCGGTGGGGTGCTGCTGGTGGGCAAGGCAGACGCGGGTGGTCCAGAAGGCGCCGCCCTCGCCCCTGGTGATGGTCTGAAGTGGCCCAGATGCGAATGCGGCAGTCCGAGGTGCCCGGACTACGAAGCCCCAGCGGTGCGGCCGACCGAGGAACTGGGCGCCAGGGTTGCTGAGGCCAACGAGCGGAGTCGTAGGGGCGGGCTGTGAGTATGGGAACGATCATGCGGTACGTGATGCACAGGATTACCGAGCACCCCGACACAGACGTGACGTTCGAGGCTGAGTGCCTGCATTGCGGCTGGAAGGCCACTCCGACCGATGACTCCGCGCCCGTCGATGTGGAGTGCATGAGTCACACGAGCCGGTCCGGCCACGCGGGTTTTCGGCGCATGCGTACGTCCTTCGCCATGGTGGTCCGTGCTGAGTAGAAGCCCCGCCCCGGCGGTGGAAGCCCTGGACAGGTCGAGCGGTCGGGGCGGGTTGCACAAGGGTGCGGAGACCGATTCCCCGCACGCACAGCGAAGGGAAGGGATAGTCGCATGGCCGCAGTCGCCGCGTTCGAGTTCCGCACGTCTAGTGCGTGCCAGTACAACAACAACGACCCCCGGTGCGTGGAAGTCGCGACCAACGTTCCCGGCACGGTGGCGGTGCGTAGCCCGTGACGGGCCGGGTGGTCGAGTTCACGGCCCAGGAGTGGACCGACTTCCTGAGCGGTGCCAAGCTCGGGGAGTTCGACGTAGCCGCCTAGGGAGTCGTCATGGAGCAGTGCCCCCAGTGTGGTGGCAGCGTGGAGAGCGACCCGGAACGCTCCGGGGTGATGCGCTGCATGGCGTGCTGGGACGTAGTGGCACTGCCTGCTGAGCAGTCCTGTCCTGGGTACCGACCGATGCTCAACTCAGCGCTTCGGGCGCTGGAACAGTCCCGCAGCCTGCGACGGTGACCAACAAACGAACGCCCCTGCCGAGAATGGCAGGGGCGTTCTTTGGTTTGTTCAGGCGGTTCAGAGCAACGCTCGGAAGGGGTTGGAGTCAGCGAGTGAGGCCGGACGTTTCGGTTCAGGCGTGGGCTCCGGGGCCTGCGTGGGCGCTGGGCGATAGGCGTCCATTTGCACGACCGTGACGCGGTTCTGCTCACACTCTGGAGTGGCCGGCATCGGATGCGGAGTCGGATCCGACTGCTCTGCGTGAACGGGAGTGTCACCGCGGAGGGTGAAAACGGTGGCCGGGGATGGAGGCTCTGAGCAAGGGTCAGGTGAAGTACTGCAAGGCTCACTCACTCCGGCACTACTACGGGTCACGGCTGCTGTACGCCGGAGTCCCCGAGAACGACGTGGCCGACTGGATGGGTCACAGCAGCACGGACGTACTGAGGGAGTACTACCACTACATCTTCGAAGGGGCCGAGCAGCGCGGCCGGGCCGCCATCGCAACGATGTTGACGCCCGGCGCCGACGACCCCACGGAAGCGTCAGAGGTCGCCTGATCCGTGTACGACAACAGCCCCCGGCGTGATGCCGGGGGCTGCATTGTTTGTGCAGGTCAGTGGCCGTTTTCAACCCGGCATCCACCCAGGATTCCCCCAGGATGACGCCCAGGAACGGCCCTGATCGGGCCGCAACGGCCAGAAGGTCAACGATGCCCCGTCAAGCCCTCGAAACAGCCTCTGACCTGCAAAATCCCTGCTACGGCAGGTTCCTCGCCATGACGATCCGCTGAACCTGATTCGTGCCTTCATAAATCTGCGTGATCTTCGCGTCGCGCATCATGCGCTCGACGGGGTAGTCACGCGTGTAGCCGTAGCCGCCGAGCAGCTGGACGGCGTCCGTGGTGACCTCCATCGCGACGTCCGACGCGAAGCACTTGGCGGCGGCGCCCTGGAAGGTGAGATCCGCGTCGCCGCGCTCCGACTTGGCCGCGGCGGCGTACGTCAGCTGACGCGCGGCCTCGATCTTCATCGCCATGTCCGCGAGCATGAACTGCACGCCCTGGAAGTCGCCGATCGGCTTCCCGAACTGCTTGCGCTCCTGGACATACCCCTTGGCGTAGTCGAGGGCGCCCTGCGCGATGCCGAGCGCCTGGGCCGCGATGGTGATGCGGGTGTGGTCCAGCGTCTTCATCGCCGTGGCGAAGCCCGTGCCCTCCTCGCCGATCATGCGGTCGGCGGGGATGCGGACGTTGTCGAAGTAGACCTCGCGGGTCGGCGAACCCTTGATGCCGAGCTTCTTCTCCGGGGCGCCGAAGGAGACGCCCTCGTCCGACTTCTCGACGACGAAGGCGGAGATGCCCTTCGAGCGCTTGGTCGGGTCGGTCACGGCCATCACCGTGTAGTACTCGGAGACGCCCGCGTTCGTGATCCAGCGCTTCACGCCGTTGAGGACCCAGGAGTCCCCGTCACGGACGGCCTTCGTCTTCATGCCGGCGGCGTCCGAACCGGCGTCCGGCTCGGAGAGGCAGTACGAGAACATGCCCTCGCCCTTGGCGAGCGGCGTCATGTACTTCTTCTTCAGCTCCTCGGACCCGGAGAGGATCACGGGGAGCGAGCCCAGCTTGTTCACGGCCGGGATCAGGGACGACGAGGCGCAGACGCGCGCCACCTCCTCGATCACGATGACCGTGGCGAGGGCGTCGGCGCCGGCGCCGCCGAAGCTCTCCGGTACGTGCACGGCGTGCAGGTCGGAGGCGACGAGGGCGTCCAGCGCCTCCTGCGGGAAGCGGGCCTCCTCGTCCACCGCCGCGGCGAACGGCGCGATCTTCGCCTCGGAGAGCGAACGGATCGCGTCACGGAGCATGTCGTGCTCCTCGGACGGGCGGTACAGGTCGAAATCAGCCGATCCGGCCAAGGTTTCTCACGCTCCAAGGACGCTAATTACCGTTAAGTAACCCAAATTTTAGAGGGCTGCTCACGTGAGGGATACGTGAGCTTGCCGACAGCGGGCGGTCGACGGGTGGCGATGGCGGAAACGTGCCCTGTGAGAGGCCCGACTATGCTCGGGCACCGCACTGACGGCCGTAGACCCCTGGAGCACCGCATGGCCCTCAAGATCACCGTGATCGGCACCGGCTACCTCGGTGCGACGCACGCCGCGGCCATGGCCGAGCTCGGTTTCGAGGTGCTCGGCCTCGACGTCGTGCCCGAGAAGATCGAGATGCTGCAGCGGGGCGAGGTCCCGATGTACGAGCCCGGCCTGGAGGACCTGCTGCGCAAGCACGTCGCCGGCATCGAGGGTTCGAGCGGTCGGCTGCGCTTCACCATGGACTTCGCGGAGGTCGCGGCCTTCGGTGACGTCCACTTCGTCTGCGTGAACACCCCGCAGAAGCACGGCGAGTACGCCTGTGACATGAGCTACGTCGACAGCGCCTTCGCGCAGCTCGCCCCGCACCTGACGCGTCCCGCGCTGGTGGTGGGCAAGTCCACCGTGCCGGTCGGCTCGGCGGACCGCCTGGCGCGCGAGCTGGCCGCGAACGCTCCGGCGGGCGCGGAGGCCGAGCTGGCCTGGAACCCGGAGTTCCTCCGGGAGGGCTTCGCGGTGAAGGACACGCTGCACCCGGACCGCATCGTCGTCGGCGTACGCAGCGCGCACGCCGAGAAGCTCCTGCGCGAGGTGTACGAGGGACCGGTCGGCGAGGGCTCGCCCTTCGTCGTGACGGACTTCCCGACCGCCGAGCTCGTGAAGACCTCCGCCAACTCCTTCCTCGCCACGAAGATCTCCTTCATCAACGCGATGGCCGAGGTGTGCGAGGCCGCGGGCGGGGACGTCGTGAAGCTGGCGGAGGCGCTGGGCTACGACGACCGGATCGGAAAGAAGTTCCTGCGGGCCGGGATCGGGTTCGGCGGCGGATGCCTGCCCAAGGACATCCGGGCGTTCATGGCGCGGGCGGGCGAACTGGGCGCGGACCAGGCACTGACCTTCCTCCGTGAGATCGACTCCATCAACATGCGCCGGCGTGGGCAGATGGTGGAGATGGCGCGCGAGGCGCTGGGCGGCGGCTCCTTCCTCGGCAAGCGGGTCGCGGTCCTCGGCGCCACGTTCAAGCCGGACTCGGACGACGTGCGTGACTCGCCCGCGCTGAACGTGGCCGGGCAGATCCACCTCCAGGGCGGCCAGGTCACCGTGTACGACCCCAAGGGTATGGCGAACGCGGGTCGTCTCTTCCCGACGCTCGCGTACGCGGAGTCCGCTGTGGAGGCGGCGCGGGGCGCGGACGTCGTACTGCACCTGACCGAGTGGCGCGAGTTCCGCGAGCTTGACCCGGAGGCGCTGGGCGAGGTGGTTTCGCAGCGACTCATCCTGGACGGCCGCAACGCGCTGGACCCCGCGGTGTGGCGGGGGGCCGGATGGACTTACCGGGCGATGGGCCGGCCTTCGGCCTGAGGTCTCGACGGCGCTACGGGTTTTTCCGTCTGGCGAGCACTGCCGACTGCGGCCGATCGGTGGCGCTGCGGGGTAATCGGGTGGGCGGTGGGAAAGGCCTGTTCGGCCAGGGGAGACTGCGGGGTCAGGGGAGACTGCGGGGTAATCGGGTGGGTGGGCGGGAAAGGCTTGTTCGTCGCGAGGCGGATGCGGCGCGGCGCGCGCCCTACCGCCCGCGGCCCCGCGGCGACTTCCGCGCCCGGTACGCCCGCATCTTGGCGCGGGCCCCGCACACCCCCATGTCGCACCAC
The DNA here is from genome assembly GCF_055577645.1 of Streptomyces sp. NPDC033180. Classification (NCBI taxonomy): domain Bacteria; kingdom Bacillati; phylum Actinomycetota; class Actinomycetes; order Kitasatosporales; family Streptomycetaceae; genus Streptomyces; species Streptomyces sp. NPDC033180. Next base: position 146,800 of record NZ_JBVIPU010000018.1, read on the forward strand.
CGGCTCCGCCCGGCAGGGCTCCGGTCGTAGTACGCCCAGTGGCAGTCCGGGGCCTCGCATGCCTTGAGGCGGGACCAGGTGCCCGCGGCCACCGCCTCCGCGATGGCCGCCGCCACCTGTGAGGCGAGCGTGGACGGCTCCGCGGGGACCAGTCCCGCCGAGCCGTCCTCCTCCGAGATCGACACCAACAGTGGTGCCGCAGCGAGGAGTTGACCCAAAGGGGTCGACGGTGCATGCGGCCCGTGCCCCGCATGGGCGAGACACGCCACCCGCAGCGCCTCCCGCAGCTCCCGCGCCGCCGCCACCTCCGCACCGGGGGCGAGCCCGAAGGGCGCGCGCCCTTCCGGCGTCTCCAGCGCGTCCGCGCCCGACTCCAGGTCCAAGGTGTTCACCAGCGCCTGGATCAGCGCGAGACCCCCGGGAGCGGGTGCTCTGTCATTCATGCTTGCGACGTTACCTCTTGTGCGGGAGTATGCAGTAACCGTTACTGGTAGCAGACCGCTTCCAGTAACTCGCCCGCGAACGAGGAGAAGTAGTCATGCCCCTCGCCAAACTCGGTGTCGTCGTACTCGACTGTCCCGACCCCCTCGCACTCGCCACGTTCTACGCGGCCGTCCTCGGCGGCACTCCCAAGGGGGACGGCGACTGGTTCACCCTCGAAGTCCACGGCGGCGTGCCGCTCGCCTTCCAGGAGGTCCCCGGCCACGTACCCCCGCAGTGGCCCGAGGCCGCCCGCTCGCAGCAGTTCCATCTGGACCTCGACGTGGAGCGGGCGCAGCTGGACGCCGTCGAGGCGGAGGTTCTCGCGCTCGGCGCCACCGCGCTCGACGCGGACGACCGCGAGCGGAGCTTTCGCGTGTACGCCGACCCGGCCGGGCACCCGTTCTGCCTCTGCGCCTGCTGAGTCCCGCTGGAGAAAGGAGCGCCCATGGCACCCGTCGGACGCCTGCGCAACGTCGTGCTCGACTGCCAGGACCCCTATCAACTCGCCGAGTTCTACAGACACTTGCTCGGCGGCGAGATCGAGATCGATGCCGAGGAGGAGGACGACTGGGTCACCCTCAACACCCCCGACGGCCTGCGTCTCTGCTTCCAGGAAGCCCCCGGCCACCGCCCGCCCGACTGGCCGCACGCGGACGCCGGATCCCAGCAGATCCATCTCGACCTCGACGTGGGTCCGCGCGTCGAGGACGTCGAGCGTGCCCAGGAACGCGTACTCGCCCTGGGCGCCAAGCCGCTCGACGTGGACGACGACAACGGCGAGCGCGACTTCCGCGTATACGCCGATCCGGCAGGGCATCCCTTCTGCCTCTGCCGGATCGCCGCGGACTGAGGGGGCCGCGGAGGACCAAGTCCTCAGCCGGCCGCCTGCTGCCGCTGTCTCTCCCGCGCCGCCCGTGCCGCGAAGTCCACGCCGCGCAGCACTCGTTGGACATTGCCCCACGTCAGGCGCGCGAGGTCGTCGTCGGACCAGTCGCGTTCGACGAGCTCGGCGAGGAGGTGCGGATAGCGCGAGGTGTCGGCAAGATCTTCCGGGTGCTCGGCCGAGGTGTCGTACATCCCCGAGAGGCCCACGCACTCCGGGCCCGCGAGGCGGCGTACGTGATCGACGTGATCCGCCACCTCGCTGATCGAGGTGCCCGTCTGCTCGGCCGCCAGGGGCACCAGGCACAGGCCCTTGGCGGCGCCGAGCGCGGTGAGCAGGTCGTCCGGCAGGTTCTCCGGGGCGTCCCGCAGCGCGCGGGCTCCCGAGCGGGTGAACAGGACGGGCGCCCTGGAGACGGTGAGCACCCGGTGCGCCGTGGCCTCGGTGGCCCCGGACAGCTCGGCGAGCACCCCGAGCCGGTTCAGCTCGCGCACCACCTCCTCGCCGAACGGGGTGAGACCCTCGGGGCCCGCCCATGACGTACCGGAGAGCGTGAGCGAGCACAGGCCGAGGGCGTGCAGGGCGCGCAGCGTGGCGAGCGATTCGCCGAGCGCCTCGGCGCGCGCCGGGCCGATCAGGGTGGCGATGCGGCCGCAGTGGCGGGCATCGGCCACCTCGGACGCCGTACGGGCCAGACGCAGCCCCTCGGAGTGGCCACCGACGACGTGCTTGACGAGGTCGATCTGCTCAAGGGTCGCGCCGAGGACACGGTCACCGGTGATGGCGGCCGGTACGTGTACGGACCAGAACTGCGCGCCCACGCCGCCCGCCCGCAGCCGGGGCACGTCGGCGTCCACGGCGCTGTCGCCGAGCTCCAGGTCGTACCAGGGCAGTCCGCGCAGCGCCCAGGGCAGTCCGCTGTAGCCGTCGGCGACGGGATGCGCGGCGAGCAGGGAACGGGCGTGCCGCAGTGGGTCCGGCGCGGGCGGTTCCAGCGCCGACGGTTCCGGTGCGGTGGGCTCCGGCGCGGACGGCTCCGGTCCGGGCTCGGATATGGGTGGGGGCTCGGGGGGTCGCTCGGCGGACCGGTCAAGGTCTCCGGCTTCGGCGGTGGTGTCGAATTCGACCTGCAAATCTGCCATGGCGGGGCTCCGGCTTCAGGGAGGGTCCGGTCCACCGTGACACGCCGGAGCCGCGGCTTCTCGGCGGGCGAAGCGTTCGGGGTACGAGGCCGTGACCACGGCACGCGAAGGAGCCCCGCCGATCGACCGGCGGGGCCCCCTCGATGTGCTTTCGACGTGCTTTCGACGTCCTCAGGAGACTGCTTCGTCGTGCTCGCGAAACTGCTCAGCCGCCCGAGACGGTGACCTTCTCGTCGTTGTTCAGCTGCTCCACCATCTGCTTGACCTTGGCCTTGTCCCACAGGAGGTTGCCGCCGGTCGAGCCCGCGAGCGGCATGTTCATGGACTTGCCGTCGCCGCCGGTGACGCCCTTCATCGCCCAGAACATGGACGCCACGTCGAACAGGCCCATGTCCTTGTCGACGACCAGCGTGTCCAGGCCCGCGCCCATCGTGGGGTAGAGCTTGAAGGGGTTCATGACCGTGCCCGGCGTCGCCGCCTGGTTGGCCAGGGCCGCGAGGAACTTCTGCTGGTTCTTCGTACGGTCCAGGTCGCTGCCGGGCAGGGCATAGCGCGTACGGACGAAGGCCAGGGCCTGCTTGCCGTCGAGGGTCTGCTTGCCCGCCTCGAAGTCGGCGCCGGACTTCTCGTCCTTGAAGCCCTTGGGGATGTCCATCTCGACGCCGCCGACCGCGTCCACGATCTTGGCGAAGCCGCCGAAACCGATCTCGGCGTAGTGGTCGATCTTCAGGCCGGTGTTGTACTCGACGGTGCGCACGAGCAGCTCGGGGCCGTCCTCCGCGTACGCCGCGTTCAGCTTCGTCTGGCGGCCCTGGTTCGGGTAGAGCTTGCCGGACTCCGCGCCCTTGAAGGAGGGGATCGTCACGTTCGAGTCGCGGGGCAGGGAGATCATCGTGTTCCCGCCGTCGTCCGCGACGTGCAGGATCATCATCGAGTCCGTGCGCTTGCCGTCGGCGGAGCCCGTGTGGAGGTCCTTCTTGTCCTGGTCGGACATGCCCTCGCGGCTGTCGGAGCCGACGATCAGGTAGTTCGTGCCCGCGCCGCCCTCGGGGCGCTCGATGACCTTGGAGAGGTCGACCTCGCGCTTGAGCTTGGAGTCGGCCCAGAAGTACGTGCCGATCGAGACGGCGAGCAGCACCACGACGAGGGAGATCGAGCCGATCTTGATGCGGCGCCGCCAGTTCGGTGCGGGTCGGGGCGCGCGGGTGCCGTACCCGTCGCCGCCGCCCTGGCCGCCCTGGCCCTGGCCGTTCGGCGAGCCGTAGACCTGTCCGGTGTTGTAGCCGCTGTCGTAGCCGTCCTGGCGGGGGCTGCGGGGCTCGAACATGTCGTCGCGCGCGTCGCCGTACGGCTGGCCGTACCCGTCGTCGTACGACGGCTGCTGCGGGACGCCTCCCTGCTGGCCCGGTCGGGCGGACGGGCCGCCGCGCTGGACATGCCGCATCCTGCGGGCGCCCTCAGGCTGCGCGCTCCCGCTGCCACGGCCGTATCCTCGGCCGTTGCCCTGGTCGTCAGGCCAATCGCTCATGTGGCCCAGTGTGCCGTCTGAGCCCATGCGCCTTACAGGGCAGGCGTGATTTCGGTTCAGGGCTGTTGCAGAGCTGATGCAAAGCGGTCGGGCGCGGCCGGGACATTCGTCAGACTTAAGGTAGAGCCCATGACAGACCTGGCCCCTGGCACGGAATCGGAGATTCCGGGCAAGCCCACCTCGGCGTCCCGCACGACTCTCAGCCACATCATGACCCACAACGACACCAACCTCCTCGGCACGGTGCACGGCGGCGTGATCATGAAACTGGTGGACGACGCCGCGGGGGCGGTCGCGGGACGGCACTCGGGCGGGCCCGCGGTCACCGCGTCCATGGACGAGATGGCCTTCCTCGAGCCGGTACGGGTCGGCGACCTCGTCCATGTGAAGGCGCAGGTGAACTGGACGGGACGCAGCTCCATCGAGGTCGGCGTGCGGGTCCTCGCCGAGCGGTGGAACGAGTCGACGCCCGCGCAGCAGGTCGGGTCGGCCTACCTCGTCTTCGCCGCCGTCGACGCCGACGGCAAGCCGCGGGGCGTGCCGCCGGTGCTTCCGGAGACCGAGCGGGACCGCCGCCGGTATCAGGAGGCGCAGATCCGGCGTACGCACCGTCTCGCGCGGCGCCGGGCCATCAAGGAGCTGCGGCAGGCGCGCGCCGCGGAGGGCCTCGACGACTGAGCGCCGGCGCTGGCGGCCTGCCGATTCCCGGGCGCGGGCGCCCTACGGGCACACGACAGGCTCACGACCGGCGGCTGCCTACGGGCCCACGACGGGTTCATGACCGGCGGCTGCCTACGGGCCCACGACGGGTTCACGACCGGCGGTTGCCTACCGGCACATCACCTGGTCACCGGTCACCGCCCCGAACTCGCCCTGGTAGGCGTCCTCCGCCCGAACCGGCCTGACCTGCCTGAAGTCCTGGCCGGCCAGCACCTTCAGGACCGCGCCCTGCCCCCTCACCGCCCGCATCTGGCAGCCGGGCAGCGCCGTCGCCAGGGACTTCGCCGAGCGGTCCCAGCGCGGGTCGTACGCGACGATCGTGCGCTTCAGCGGCACGCCCGGCACATTGCCCGGAACCCGCGACGTCCTGAACCCGGTGGCCCGCAGTCCGGTGTCGACCCGCTTGCCCAGGCCCGGAACGCCCGTGGCGTTGTCGACCTGCACCCGGATCTGCTGCGGTGACACGTCGACGATGGCCTTGCGCCCCAGGTTGTGCGCGGCGAGAGGGCGGTCGTCGCGCAGCGCCTGGAAGAGCTTCGTGGACCTCACCGGGTCCCACTTCAGCGTCGACCCGATCCCCGGCACCATCACGCCCTTGCTGCGCAGCGGCACGGTGGTGAACTCCGACGACCTCGGCGAGAAGCCGCGCATCGCCCGCCCCAGGGCGAGCATCTCGTTCGTGCCGAATCCCCGGTCGGCCCGGACCGAGCCGAGCAGTGTCCTTGACACGTCGCGGAACTTGAGCGGGTTGAGCAGCACCCCGCTGCTGGTCGCCTTGGAGATCAGCGCCGCGAGGAACCGCTGCTGGCGCTGCATCCGCCCCAGGTCCGACGAGCCGTCGACGTGCCGTGTGCGGACGTACTGCAGTGCCGCGCCGCCGTTCAGCCTGTGCGTGCCGACGGGCAGGTTGAGCCCGGTGTAGGAATCCCTCAGCGGGCGGGTGGTGCAGATCTCGACACCGCCGACCACGTCCACGGTCTTCATGAAGCTGGTGAAGTCGACCTCGAGATAGTGGTCGATCTTGACCTTCGTCATGTTCTCGACGGTCCGTACGGTGAGGTTGGGGCCGCCCTCCGCGTACGCCGCGTTCAGCTTGACCGGGTGCGCCTTGTGCCGGTCGCCGGAGTTCCGGTCGATGTGCTCGGGCATCTCGGCGTAGCTGTCCCGGGGCAGGCTCACGACGCTGGCACGGTTCCGGTCCTCCGAGATGTGCACGATCATGATCGTGTCCGTGCAGTGACACGGCGCCCCGCCGAGTCGGTACTTGTGCTTCTGCTCCTTGGTGATCTTGTCCCGGCCGTCGGTGCCGACGAGCAGGACGTTCATGCCGTTGCCCCCCTTGGGCCGGTTCTTCATGTCCTTGAAGGCGTCGACCCGTGCGATCTCGGTGTCGAGACTGGTGACGACGCCGTGCCCGATCCCGGCCGCCACGAGAACCGTCAAGGAGAACCCCGTCGCCACCCGCATGACCCACCGTGGCCGCCTGCGCTGCTTGACCTGCCGCCCCGCTGGCTGCTGCGCCGGTTGCCTCGCACGAGGCGGACGCATGCCACGCGGGGGCGGGGTGGGGGAGCGGCGGGGCGGTGTGGGCACGTGGGGGGACACCTCCGCGGTGACGGGCGGGCCTGGCCGGACGGGTAGGGGGGGACTCGTGGTGGGCCGGGGAATGCGAGAACCGTAGGCCCATACGATCTGCGACCCGGGGCAGCAGGCCGGGCGGCGCGCGCCCGTGTCCCCCATTCGCGGTAACGTGGCGCCGATGAACGCGACGCCCGACGAGCAGCTTCCTGCCGTATCCGTGATCATGCCGGTGCTCAACGAGGAACGGCATCTGCGTGCTGCCGTCTCCGCGATCCTCGAGCAGGAGTACGACGGTGAGATGGAGGTCGTCGTCGCGCTGGGTCCCTCCACGGACCGCACGAACGAGATCGCCGCCGAGCTGGTCGCCGAGACCGCGGGCAACCGCGCGAAGGTGCAGACCGTCCCGAACCCCACCGGGCGCACGCCCGCGGCCCTGAACGCGGCGATCAAGGCCTCCGGCCACCCGATCGTGGTCCGCGTGGACGGCCACGGCATCCTGTCGCCCGGCTACATCGCGACCGCCGTACGCCTCCTTCAGGAGACCGGCGCGCAGAACGTCGGCGGCATCATGCACGCCGAGGGCGAGAACGACTGGGAGCACGCCGTCGCCGCCGCCATGACGTCGAAGATCGGCGTGGGCAACGCGGCCTTCCACACCGGTGGCGCCGCCCAGCAGGCGGAGACCGTCTACCTCGGCGTCTTCCGCCGCGCGGCCCTCGAACAACAGGGCGGCTACAACGAGGAGTTCATCCGCGCCCAGGACTGGGAGCTGAACTTCCGCATCCGTGAGGCCGGCGGCCTCATCTGGTTCTCGCCCGAGCTGAAGGTGCAGTACCGCCCGCGGCCGAGCGTGAAGGCGCTCGCCAAGCAGTACAAGGACTACGGCCGTTGGCGGCACGTCGTCGCCCGCTACCACGAGGGCTCCATCAACCTGCGTTACCTCGCGCCGCCGACCGCGGTCTGCGCGATGGCGGCAGGCGTCGTCGTGGGCGCCCTGGTCACGCCCTGGGGCTTCGTCGTCCCCGCCGGCTACCTCGCGGCGATCGCGGCGGGCTCACTGCCCGCGGGCAAGGGCCTCCCGCTGAAGGCACGCATCCAGATCCCGGTGGCCCTCGCGACCATGCACATGTCGTGGGGCTGGGGCTTTCTGACCAGCCCGCGCTCCCTCGCCAAGAAGGTCATCGCGTCGCGGCGTCCGGCCGTGCTCAGCGAGGCCTGAGCGCGGCCGACGGGCCCGCGGTGTGCCGCGGGCCCGGGACTCACTGCCAGGTGAACTTCGGGTCCACGTGCATGCACGCCTTCTTGTCCGAGCCGTTGAGCGCCTCGGCCGAGTCCGGTGTCTTGTCGTCCTGCTTCGACTTGGGGGGAGTGTTCCCCTGCCGCCAGTCGGCGCCGACGACCAGGGTGACCCCGGAGACGTCCGTCGACTTCTTCACCGAACTCAGCTTCATGCCGAGGGACTTGGCGACCCGCTGGGCGTCGCCCTCCAGGTCGGCGCTCGGGAACCTGATGACGGTCTTCTCCTGAGCAAGAGCTGTCGCCGTGTCGGCCGCCGCCTTGGTGAAGCCCTTCCCCGCGAGGATCTGCGTCACCGCGCTCGCGCGCCCGCTGACCGGCGGTTCGACATCCGTGCGGGTGCCGTTCTGCACCTGCACGGCGATCTCGCCGTCCGCGGCCGCCGGGTCGTCCGAGACCTTCTCCTTGGCGGGCTTCTTCCTGCCCTTGCCGTCCAGGGGGATGTCGTCGCGTACGAGGCGGAAGAGCTGCTCGGCGTCGCCCGGCTTGGGGATGACGCGTGCGCCCACGTACTCGTAGGGCATGGTCGTCATCGTGGTCCGCTCCGGCGAGACCTTCTTGAGCTCGTTGCTGAGGTCGTAGAGCTTCTTCACGGTGCCGAGGCCGTCGTCGACCTTGAGCGCGCTGGTGGCCGTCTCGGCGAGCCTGCGCAGCTTGTTGGGGCTGCTCAGGTTGGCGTTGGTCCGCAGCTCGCGCACCAGCGAATTCATGTACATGTGCTGGGCCTTGGCGCGGCTGATGTCGGTGCCGCCGTCGAAGCCGTAGCGGGTGCGCAGCCACTGCAGGGCCTGCTCGCCCTTGACGGCGGTGGTGCCCTTCTTCAGTTTCAGGCCGGAGCCGTGGCCCTGGTTGTCGCGCGAGTGGATGTTGGCGTCCACGCAGACCGGCACGCCGCCGATCGCGTCGGCCATGGAGACCACACCCGCGAAGTCCACCTCCATGAAGTGGTTGATGTGGATGTTGGTGAGCTTCTCCCAGGTGGCGACCGTGCAGCCGGGGCCGCCCCGGCCGAGCGTCTGGTTCGTCATCGTCCGCTGCGTCGACGCCTCGTAGACCTTGCCGTCGTCCGGGTCGGTGCACTTGGGGATGGAGAGGAGCGTGTCGCGCGGCATGCTGATGACCGACATGTTCGTGCGGTCGGCCGACAGGTGCAGCAGCATCTGGACGTCGGCGAGCGGTGTGCCGCCGAAGGTCTCCTTGGCGCCGCCGAGCTTCTGGTTCTCCTTGGAGTCCCGCGCGTCCGAACCGATCAGCAGGATGTTCAGCGGGGTCTGGCCGGCCGCGTTCGGCGTGGGCTCCGGGGCCCGGTGCTCGCCGAGGTTCAGGTCGTCCGTCTCCAGGTTGTTGTTCAGGTGCCGGTACCAGAGGTATCCGGCGCCGGCCGTGCCAAGTATCAGTACCGACAGGATCGTTGCCGACCAGCGGAGTATCCGCCGTCTCGGACGCGGCGCCCGGCCGCTACCACCGCCACCCCCACCGCCCTCGCGACCACGCCTGCGGCGCCCGCCGCTCGCCGAGGGCTCCCCTCCCTCGTGCGGCGGGCCTCCTTCCAGGCCATGACCACTGGCGTGCGGGGCGCGTTCTCGCGCCCCCTCCCCACGCACGCTGCTTCTCCCCATCCCCTGCCCCTCCCCGCGCTACCCCGAATTACGGCCATCCTGCGCCTGGTGAGACGCAGAATGGCCGCTTCAGGTCACTTGGCGCACACAGTCTTGTCCGCTTCGACCTTCTGAATGCCCTCAGGGGCCTTCGACGGGGTACTGATCGGCACCCCGGCCCCCTTGAAGTCACTGCCGAGTGTCAGCTTGATGGCGGGAAGGCCCTGCGAGTTCTTCTCGCTCTTGCCGGGCTTCATCGCGGAGCCGGAGAGCCCCATGACATCGGCGAGCCGCCGGGCCTGGTCGGCCTGGTCGGGGGCGTACTCCAGCGTCGTCTTCTTGAGGTCGGACGGCGCGTTGCCGAGCTGACTGGCTTTGGACATGCCCTCAGTGTTCTGCAAGTACGTGAGAGTTGCCTGAGCGGCGCCGGTCTTCCCGCTGCCGTTGTAGATGTTGACCCGTACCTCGGAGGCGTCGGACTTGCTGCCCTTGAGGCGGGCGGCGACCGCCGCCTTCTCCTTCTTCTCCTTCTTCTTCACCGCGGTCAGCGACTCGTCGGCGCGCATCATGGAGAAGAGCTGGTCGGCCTTGGTCCTGTCCGGGACAACCGTCGTGTGGACCTTCTCCGCCGGGTTGTCGATCACGGGCACGGTCGCGAAGCTGAGGTTCTTCATGTCGAGCTTGCCGAGCTCCATGCCCAGGTCACGGAGTTTCATTATGTCCGCGATCGTGGAGTCGACGGTGAGCGCCTCGGTGCCCGCCTCGGCGAGATCTATCATCTTCTTCGGGTTCGTCAGCGTGTCGTTCGACTTGAGCTTGCGCATCAGCGAGCTGAGGAACTGCTGCTGAAGCTCGATCCGGCTCAAGTCGCCGCCGGTGCCCACGGAGTGCCGCGTCCGGACGAACGCCAGCGCCTCCTCGCCCTCGATCGTGTGCTTGCCCTTGGGCAGCTTCAGGTGCGAGTCCGGGTCGTCGATGTCCTTGGCGAGACAGACGTCCACGCCGCCGACCGCGCTGGAGAGCGTCTTCACGGCGTTGAAGTCGGCCACCATGAAGTGGTCCATCTTTATGCCGGTGATCTCGGTGACCGTACGCATGGTGCAGCTGGGCGTGCGGTCGCTCTGCCCGAGGCTCTCGTTGAACCGGGCGTCCTGCGTGCCGGGGATGACCTTCTCGCTGCCGTCCTCCTGCTTCGTCGGGCAGTCCGGAATGTCCGTGATCATGTCGCGCGGGATGCTCAACGCGGTGGCGTTCGTGCGGTCCTTGGAGACGTGCAGCAGGATCGTCGTGTCGGCGTGACCGACGCTTCCCTTGTCGCCGTACTTCTCGTTGCCCTCGCCGCTGCGCTTGTCCGTGCCCATCACCAGGATGTTGATGGCGCGGTCCTTGCTGAAGCCGCCGGTACCGGCGCCGTCGGCGTCGACCGAGGTGATGTTGTCGTTGAGGTGCTGGTAGTAGAGATACGCACCCGCGGAGGCCGCGACGACGACGAAGGCGAGCGTGCCGCCCGCCCACGTCAGGATCTTTTTGCTCCGGGACTTCCTCGGCTTCTGCTTGCGCCGCCCGCCCGCCGCCTCCGGCTGGGGATTGCGGCGTCTGCGCTGAGGCGGGACCTCGCGCTGTTCATCACGGGGCTCGTCGCGTCGACCATCGCGGCCGCGCGTTCCCTGGCGTGGCGTGGACCTCGGCGATCTGCGAGGTCCGGGCACTGCCGACTGCCCTGCGGAAGGGCTCAGTCGCAGTTCGTAATCGCCGGTGTTCGGGTTGAGCACCCACTGGTCTGCGGGATCGATGTTCTCCGCCCGCCCACGGCCTTGCGCGTCCACGGTTAGCTGCGTCCTCCGTCGGGGCCACGCGGCGCCTTTCCCCCCTCAAGACAAGGCGCTCGGTCAGTCGTCCAGCGGTGCGCGGCCACGAAGGGGCGGCGCACCGGATCGCTCACACTATCCGCCCAGTTCAGCGTCGAACGACGCCGGTGACAAATTCCACTCCCCTACAACTGGGCAATCCGCCCTATTTCTTTGTGCAGGCGGTCTTGCGCTTGAGGATGGCTTTACTCGCAGGCCGTTCCGGCGGCCGTGTTGCCGCGGAAAGTGGGAGCCGGGCTCGGCGTGTGAGAAGGGTCGTCCGGCTTCTCGTCGCTTCCGTAGTCCTCTTCGTAGTCCTCGGAGTCCTCGTAGCCTTCCGCCTGCTCGTTGCGGTGGGCGGTTTCGGGCTCCTTGCGCGTCACTTGAAGGGGTGCGTCCGTTCGGAGTCGGGTGAAGAGTTCGTCCGCCGCGGGCTCGACGAGTTCATCGCGATTGGCGTCGTAGACATACGACCGCCGGGGCACCGTGAGGAACTGCACCTGTTCTGTGGGGATGTTGCGCATGCCGCGCACCAGTTCGTACAAACCACGCAAATTCGCAAGTGCCGGGTCCGTGGTCAGCGAAGAAGTGGCCGCGTCGAGAACCGGATAGAGCTTCGCCGGATTGAGCAGGACGTCATTGCTCTGCACCTTGTTGACGAGCGCGGCGAGGAACTGCTGCTGGCGGTCCATCCGCTCGGTGTCGCTGCCGTTGCCGATGCTCTTGCGGGCCCGCACATAGCCGAGCGCCTGCTCGCCGTTGAGGGTGTGCCGGCCCGCGGGAAGCCGTAGACGCGCGTCCTTGTCGTTGATCGGCTTCTTCAGGCAGACCTCTACGCCGTCGACCGCCTCGACCATGTCCTTGAACCCGGCGAAGTCCACGACCATGTGGTGGTCGACGCGGATCTTCGTCATCTTCTCGACCGTACGGATGGTGCAGGCCGTCCCGCCGAACTGGAACGCCCAGTTGAACTGGGCGAACTGGGCCCGCGTCCGCGAACCGTCGCTCCTGCGGCAGCTGGGGATGTCCACCATCACGTCCCGCGGGATCGACACCGCGGTCGCGCTGTGCCGGTCAGCCGCGAGGTGCAGCAGGATCGTGGTGTCCGAGCGCTGGGTGCCGGGGTCGCGGCCGTACTTCTTGTTGCCCCGGCCCGCCCGGGTGTCGGAGCCGACGAGCAGGATGTTCTGCGCGCCGTTCACCAGCGCCGTCGGCCGCTCCTTCTCGTAGCGCGCCAGCTCCGCCGCGGCGTCGGTGTCCTTGGTGATGTTGCCGTCGAGCTTGTTGTAGACCGCCCATCCGGCGCCCCCCGCCACCAGGACGAGCCCGGCGGCGCCCATGGCCGTCCAGCGCAGCCAGCGCCGCCTGCGCCGCGCAACGCCGACGCCCGTGGGGCTGGAGCCCGCGCCGGGTGCGTACGTGGCCGGCGGCTCAGGCTGGGCGTCGTCCGGACCTGAGTGCTCCGGTCCGGCGGGCGTGCCTGCGGTGTCGGACACGTGTACGGCCACCCCTCATAGCGACGTCGGTGCATGGTGCGCTCTTACGACCATGGACCGGCGTGACGCCGGGGGCCTGCGGGCCAGGGGCTCGTGTGGGCCGTACGGGGGACTGTCGGGGGCTGCCGGGGCTGCCGGGGCTGCCGGGGGAGACGCTACTTGGCGGTGGTGGTGACGCGTTCGTCCTCGACGCGCTTGTCGAGCCCACCGTCGGCGAGCTGGTCGAGGTGGCGACAGAGCACCACGGAGCCGCCGGCCGCCAGCGGGGCGTACAGACCGGAGCTCAGACCCTCCCACGTCTCGTACGGCAGCCCTGAAAGGAGCCGGGAGCCGGGCGTGAGCCCCAGCCCGGAGGCGTCGTCGCGGGCCCGCTCCACCAGCTCCGCACCCGTCAGCTCACCGGCCCCGGCGACCGCGAGGGCGGGCTCCTCCGGATCCACGGGAGCGTACGGAGCGAAGCGGTCGCCCTGGCTCGGCACCTCGACCGCGTAGTCCATGAAGCCCTCGGGGGTCTGCGGGAAGCGCCCTCCGAGGGGCCGCAGCGCGAGCGCGACCCGCTCCCCGGAGCAGGCACGCGCCGCGTCCAGCGCATCGGGCCCGCTGACGACGAGGTCGGCGCCGGCCGGGTCGCCGCCCACGTCCGCGACGACGCCGACGGACGAACAGGCGAGCAGCCAGACCGCCGTCTGCCAGTGCGCGGGCAGCAGCAGGGCGAGCCGGTCACCGGGCTCGGCGGCGAGATCGCCCTGGAGCAGATTGGCGGTCTTGGCCACCCAATTGGCGAAGGTGGCCACGGACAATTCGACGCGCTCGCCGGTGGCGTCGTCGTAGAAGGTGATGAGCGGGCGGCCCGGGTCCGCGGCGAGCGCGGATCGCAGCAGGTCGGCAGGGGTGCGGTCGGTGGCGTTCACGGGCGCAAGGGTACGCGCGTGCCGCGTTGCCCCGGGGCGTGACGGGGGAGCGCGGGCCACCGGTTCGGCGGACACGAACCGACGGTCCGTCAATTCCCCAATGGACAGAATTGTCCCGCTATGCCAACTATCAGTCGTATGCGTGGATTTCTAGCTTCCTCGATCGGCGTCACGTGCGCGGCCGCCCTGGCCCTTCCCCTCACCCTGCCGTCGTCCGGTGCCCGCGCCGCGACTCCGGCCCCTCAGTCGCCTGCCGGGCCTTTGGTGGAATCGGTGCCCGGCAGCACGCAGTCACTCCCGCTCTCTCCACTCGGCTCCGACCGTTCGCCCGGCGGCGTGGCCGGTGAACAGGGCCTGCTCCAGCGAGAGGTCCGCCCCTTCTCCCTCGTAGGCGTCATCTGGGACGACCCGGACGACGAACTGAACGGCAGCGTCCAGGTCCGCACGCGAGCGAGCGGCACCAGCACCTGGTCCGGCTGGCAGCCCGTGGAGACCCACAACCACGAGCACGCCGCCGACCCGGACGACCCGGAGCGGGCCTCGGGCAGGGTCCGCGGCTCCACGGCACCCCTGTGGGTCGGTAACTCGGACGGCGTCGAGATCCGCGTACGGGGCGAGGTGGCGCAGCACCGCAAGGAGCACCGCGGCTCCGCGGAGTCCCCCACGGAGCAGGCCCTTCCGGAGGGCCTGCGGCTCGAACTCGTCGACCCCGGAGCCGAGCCCCCGCCGCAGGGTTCCGCGCCCGAAGGTCCCAGGTCCCCGGCCCTGACCGCCGAGGCCGCCGCGTCCTCCGCGGTCAACGCCGACCTCGCCCCGATGGGTGCCGACGCCATCCCGGAGCTCAGCAAGGAGGAGACGGAGTCCGACCTCGTCGAGGCCCGCGGCGGTCCGGAGGACGCCGGGAAGGTCAAGCCCTACATCGGCCCCCGGCCGCGCATCATCACGCGCAAGGGCTGGGGCGCGGACGAGAAGATCCGCGAGAAGAACTTCGGCTACACGAAGACCGTGAAGGCCGCCTTCGTGCACCACAGCGCGTCCGGCAACAACTACCGCTGCTCACAGGCGCCCTCCCTGCTGCGCAGCATCTACCGCTTCCACGTCAAGAGCAGCGGCTGGCGTGACATCGGCTACAACTTCGCGGTCGACAAGTGCGGAAACATCTACGAAGGACGTGCCGGAGGTGTGGCCAAGCCCGTCCTCGGGGCCCACACTCTCGGTTTCAACAGCAACACCACGGGGGTCGCCGTCCTCGGCAGCTTCGGCTCCACCAACCCGCCCTCCGCCGCCGTGAGCGCCATCGCCCGGCTGACGGCATGGAAGCTCGGCCTGCACGGCGCGAACCCGAGCGGAAAGACATATCTGAGGTCCGGTGGAGGAAATCTGTACAAGAAAGGCAGCAACGTCCGGCTCAACGTGATCTCCGGGCACCGTGACGGATTCGCCACGGAGTGCCCCGGTCTTCGCCTGTACAAGAAGCTGGGCAAGGCCCGTTCCGACTCGGCCCGTCACCAGGGCCGCTGAGGCCCGGTCCGGTACCACGAGGCACACCGTACGACCCGCACAGCGCACTGCACGATCTGCAAAGCCATCTGCATACACTGGCCGGCCGCGACTCAAGTTCGGCCGGCCCCAGCAGGAAGCAGAGACGACAGGTGACAGAAGCGATCCTCCTGGTCGGCGGCAAGGGAACACGGCTGCGTCCGCTCACGGTGCACACCCCCAAACCGATGGTTCCGGCGGCGGGCGTCCCGTTCCTCACCCACCAGCTGGCGCGGGCCCGCGCGGCAGGCGTGGAGCACATCGTCCTGGCGACCTCCTACCTCGCCGAGGTCTTCGAGCCGTACTTCGGGGACGGCTCGGCGCTCGGTCTCCACATCGAGTACGTCACGGAGACCGAGCCCCTCGGCACGGGCGGCGCGATCCGCAACGTGGCATCGCGCCTGCGCTCAGGACCCGACGAGCCGGTCCTGATCTTCAACGGCGACATCCTCACCGGCCTGGACATCCGCGCCCTGGTCACGACACACGAGGAGTCGGGAGCGGACGTCTCTTTGCACCTCACGAAGGTCGACGACCCTCGCGCGTACGGCCTCGTGCCGACCGACGGGACGGGGCGGGTGCAGGCCTTCCTGGAGAAGCCGCAGACCCCCGAGGAAATCGTCACCGACCAGATCAACGCGGGCGCGTACGTGTTCCGCCGCTCGGTCATCGACACGATCCCGGCAGGACGCCCGGTCTCCGTCGAACGCGAGACCTTCCCCGACCTGCTCGCCTCCGGAGCCCACCTCCAGGGCATGGTCGACTCGACGTACTGGCTGGACCTGGGCACGCCCCAGGCCTTCGTACGCGGCTCCGCCGACCTGGTCCTCGGCCGCGCCCCGTCCCCCGCGATCCCCGGCCGCTGCGGCGACCGCCTGGTCCTGCCGACCGCCACGGTCGCCCCCGACGCGAAGCTCACCGGCGGCACGGTGGTCGGCGAGCATGCGGTGATCGGCGAGGGCGCGCGGGTGGACGGCAGCACGGTCCTCGCGGGCGCGGTCATCGAACCGAACGCGATCGTCACGGACTCGCTCATCGGCGCCGGCGCGAGGGTGGGCGCACGCACGGTCCTTGCGGGCGCGGTGATCGGCGACGGCGCGGACGTCGGCGCCGACAACGAACTGCGCGAAGGCGTACGGGTGTGGTGCGGGGCGGGGTTGCCGGCGGGGTCGGTCAGGTTCTCGTCGGACCAGTGATCATCAGCCCGTCCGGCGTTTGAGGACGAACGCGGCGGAGCCGGTGATGCGGTAAGCAGGCTCCTGCGCCGGAGCAGCCCGCGGCGGAGCCGCAAATGTCACAGCTGGGAAGGGGCGGGGTAGGGGACAAAAAAGCCCCTACCCTCATACAGATGTCATCCCGCTTCGCCCCCCGCTCCACCCCCGCCCCCACCCGCACCACGGTGCGCGGCGGCGAAACGGTCGTGCCCCAGAGCGTTCCGCGCCGCCCGACGGCAGGGCAGACCCGCACCTGGACCCCGCCCTACCCCTTGAATCTGGGCCTGACGGTGGGCCCCCTGCGAAGGGGCCCCGCGGACCCCACGTTCCGCGTGACCCCCGACGGCTCGGCCTGGCGGGCGAGCCGCACCCCCGAGGGCCCCGGCACGCTCCGGGCAGCCCTGCGCGGCGACACGGTGGAAGCGGAGGCATGGGGTCCAGGAGCCGCCTGGCTCCTGGACCAACTCCCGGACCTCCTCGGCGAGTCGGATACCCCGGAGGACTTCACCCCCCGCCACCGCCTGCTCGCGGCGACAGCGCACCGCAGGCCGGGCCTCCGCCTGATCCGCACGGGCCTGGTCCTGGAGTCCTTGATCCCGTCGATCCTGGAACAGAAGGTCACGACGGACGAGGCGTACCGCGCGTGGCGCCTCCTGGTCCGCAAGTACGGCGAACCGGCTCCCGGCCAGGCCCCCGCCCAGCTGCGCATGCACGTGATGCCGGACCCGAGGACCTGGGCCCTGATCCCGTCCTGGGAGTGGCACAAGGCGGGCGTGGACAACAAGCGCGCTTCGACGATCCTGCGGGCGGCACGGGTCGCCGCCCGCCTGGAGGAGGCGGCGGCGATGGAACCCCTCAAGGCCCAGGCCCGCCTGGAACTGATCCCGGGCATCGGCCCGTGGACGTCGGCGGAGACGGTCCAGCGCAGCAACGGCGCCCCGGACGCGGTCACGGTGGGCGACCTGCACCTGCCGGGCATCGTCGGCTACGCGCTGGCACGCGACCGCACGGCGGACGACGAGGAGATGCTGCGCCTCCTGGCCCCCTACGAGGGCCAACGCCACCGAGCGGCCCGCCTGATCCTCCTGAGCGGCCACACACCGGCCCGCAGAAAACCAAAGATGCCAAAGACGGACATCGCCCTGCTCTGAGCAAGGCCCCGTAAGCGGGCACGGGAGCGGCGCAGGCCGGGCCCCGTAAGGGGCGCGGGGAACGGCGCGAGCAGCCACGACGAGGTCGCGGTTGTTTCGGGGGTGCGGGTGCGGCGCAGGCCGGGCCCCGTAAGGGGCGCGGGGAACGGCGCGACGAGCCCCCACGGACCCGCAGTCGAAGGCGGAGCTCACAGCCGCCGCTCCCCCCAACGCCCAGGGGCGAGTCACAGCACCCGTACGAAGTCCCCCGCATCCCGCACAGCCCGAGCCGCAGGCTCAACCGCCGCATGACCCACAGCCACAGCCCCCATCGGGTCCCACGACCGCGGAAGCCCGAGAACGTCCCGTACGACATCCCGGCAGAACATCGTCGACGAGACCCACGCGGACCCAAGACGCTCACCGGCGAGCGCGACAAGGAAGTTCTGCACCCCGGCCCCGGCCGCGACCACGAACATCTCCCGCTCGGCCACGTCCCGCCGCTCGTCCCCGTACGTGTGAGAGCCGTCCATGACGAGGCAGGGCACCACCAGATAGGGCGCCCTGCGCAGCACATCCCCCCGCCGCACCCGCTTGGCAACGGACTCCGGAGACTTCCCGTCCCCCTCGAGGTCCGCGACCCACGCGTCCCGCATCGCGTCGAGCAGCCGCACCCGCGAGTCCTCGGACTCGAGCAGGACGAACCGCCACGGCGTGGTGTGATGCGGCGCGGGCGCGGTCACCGCGGCCGCCACCGCACGCCGCACCGCCCCGGGGTCCACCGGCTCGTCCGTGAACTCCCGCACGGTCCGCCGCTGCGTCACCGCTTCCCGCACGGCCTCGGACGTCCCGAGCCGGAACATGTCGTCACGGGAGTCGCGCACCATGACCCGGGCCCCTGCATCAGACCCACCGCTCTCCCCGACGACGTGCGGAAGCCCGCGGACCACCGCGACCGGCAGCCCTCCGGCCTTCCCCTTGACCAGATCGCCCGCGGCGGCCAGCTCGTCCGCGGTGGCGACGACCGTCGCGCTCAGCGGATTGCCGTACGCGTCGAACCCGCCCCGCAGGTCGTCGAGGACCCGCACGCCGGCCGCCCCGATGGCGACGTCCGTCAGGCCGTTGCGCCAGGGACGCCCGAAGGTGTCCGTGACCACCACGCCGACGTCCACGCCCAAGGCGTCCCGCAGCCCCTCCCGCACCGCGCGCGCCGAGGCGTCGGCGTCCTCGGGCAGCAACAGCACGGTCCCTGCAGGCGTGTTGGAGGCGTCGACACCGGCCGCGGCCATCACCAGACCCTGGCGGTTCTCGACGATGCGCAGGGTCCCGCGCCGCGCCACGACCCGCACGGTCTCGGAGTCGATGGCCGCCTCGCGGTCGCTCGCCTCGACGATCCGCCCCTCCGCCTTGCTGACGATCTTCGAGGTGACAAGGAGGACGTCCCCGTCGACGAGCCCCGGCTCCGCCGCGGCGATCAGCTTGGCGAGGTCGTCCCCTTGCCGCACCTCGGGCAGGCCGGGCACGGCCCACACCCGAAACGACGGCGGAGCCCCGGCGCCGGCTTCCAGGGAGCTCACGCCCGCACCTCCTCCGCGAGGGCGAGCGCCGCACGCGCCATCTCGGCGGTCGCGTCGATGCCACTCATCATCAGCGGGATCGCCCGGCACTGGACGCCCGCCGACTCGACCCGCTCCACGACTCCGGCGTCCACGGTGTCGACGAGCCATCCGTCGAGCAGCCCGCTCCCGTAGTGCTCTGCGACCGCGGCGGCCGTCGACTCCACGCCCACCGCGGCGAGCACCTTGTCGGCCATGCCTCGCACGGGCGCGTCCCCGACGATGGGGGAGAGCCCGACGACGGGCACGCCCGCGTCGGCGATGGCCTCGCGGATCCCCGGCACGGCCAGGATCGTCCCGACGCTCACCACGGGGTTGGACGGCGGGAAGAGCACGACGTCCGCGTCGGCGATCGCCTCCAGGACGCCGGGCGCGGGCTTCGCCTGGTCCGCCCCGACCGGCACGACGGCGTGCGCGTCCACGGACGCCCGAAGGCGTACCCAGTACTCCTGGAAGTGCACGGCCTTCTGCTCGCCGTCGACCGTGACGGCGACATGCGTCTCGACGCGGTCGTCCGACATCGGGATGAGCCGCACACCGGGCTGCCACCGCTCGCACAGGGCTTCCGTCACCGCGCTGAGCGGGAATCCGGCGGCCATCATCTGCGTCCGCACGATGTGCGTGGCGAAGTCCCGGTCGCCGAGCCCGAACCACTCGGGCCCGACGCCGTACGCCGCGAGCTCTTCCTTGACCTTGAACGTCTCGTCCGTACGTCCCCAGCCCTGGTTCTCGTTGATGCCGCCGCCGAGGGTGTACATCACGGTGTCGAGGTCGGGGCAGACCTTGAGCCCGAACAGGTGGATGTCGTCACCGGTGTTGCCGATGACGGTGATGTCCGCGTCAGGCGCGGCTTTCTTGAGCCCGCGGAGGAAACGGGCGCCGCCGATACCGCCGGCCAGGACCACAATGCGCATGGGGCCAAGCATGTCAGGCAGGTACGACAACGCGTCAGGCGGTTACGACATCTCCGGCCGCCGCGGCGGTGGCCCGCTCGCCGCACCGCGCCGCGTGCATCGGCATCTCGGTCAGGCCGGGGTAGTAGATGTGCAGGCTGACGGCCGGTTCCAGGGCGTCGTTGACGACGTCGTGGACGTACCCGGGCGCGAACACGCGTTGGGCCCCGGCGCCGAGCGCGCGCTGTCCGCGCTCCGTACGCTCCGTCAGTTCGCCCTCCAGGACCGTGAGTACGCCGGAGGAACGGCCGTGGTCGTGCCGTCCGCTGCCCTGTCCCGGTACCCAGGAGAGCAGCCACACCTCGTATCCCGGCCCTGTGCGCAGGCGGTGGTACCAGCGGCTTGTCGCGTCGTATGCGACGAGGTGGGCCCACTGCGCGCGGTCGGCCGCGATGGTGCGGGCCAGGCCGACGAACTCGGCCACGGTGGCCGGGTGCTCGCGAGCGGGCTGCAGGAGGTGCGGGACTTCGAGGATGTCGCCGGCGATCTGGAGGTCGCTGTCGCTGTTCATGGTGCGGTGGTTCCTCAACGTGAGTGCTGGGGTGTCGCGAGGGAGGGGTGAAGCGATGGAGCAGAGGTGGCTCGGGCGATGAAGCGCCGGAGCGGGCTCAACAGCTGGAAGCGGGAAGGCTCAACAGCTGGAGCAGGAACAGCGACAGCGCGCGTGGACAGCACCGAGGAGCCCGCTGGTGCGGGTCGTCGAGAGTGCCAATTTTGCGAGCATGCCCACTAGAACAGCGGCTCACACCTTCCCTGTCAACTCTATGTCCGCTATGCGAGATATGTTTCACCTCATCCGGTTGTTCTCCGCGGTGAAAGGTTTGTGCACCGGGCGCACCGGACACATGGCGCATCAACCGGCGCGTAAACCCCGGCGTGCTCCCGTGACCCGAATGTGATCCCCTTCGCTTCGGTGGACCGGTCGCAACGGGATCGATCTCCGCGGCGTCCTTCCCTGGTGAAGGCGGTCGCGGGGTGCCTCGGGATGGGCCACAGGCAAGTGTCATGGTTTATGCCGATTTGAACACTTTCCGCATTACCTTGGTTCCGCAGGGTGAATAAGGGGCCCAATAGCAGATCTCGGCTTGACTGGCCCGGATCGGCACACTTGTAATTTCACTCGTGTCGTTCAGCCGAAATCGGTAACGGCAAGCACCACGGGGACGCACAGACAGACGAGGGGCGCACATGACCGAGCTGGTTCAGGAACTGCTGGTCGAGGACGCGGACGAGGAACTCGGCTGGCAGGAGCGCGCGCTGTGCGCCCAGACCGATCCCGAGTCCTTCTTCCCCGAGAAGGGCGGCTCGACGCGAGAGGCCAAGAAGGTCTGTCTCGCGTGTGAGGTTCGCTCGGAATGCCTTGAGTACGCACTGGCGAACGACGAGCGGTTCGGTATCTGGGGCGGCCTTTCGGAGCGGGAACGCCGCCGTCTGAAGAAGGCCGCCGTCTGAACACCGGCTGGTTCGCCCGACCAAACGCCACACACCCCTACGTAAGGAACAGCCCGTCGCCCGTGGGATATCCACAGGCGGCGGGCTGTTGTGATGCCAGCCGTTAGTGTGGGGCCCCGTCCGAGACGCCCCGGCGCCCCCATGAAGCGCAGGCGTCCACCGCAGTCCATCGAACCGGGGCCCGTACCTCGATGTCCGTGCACAGCCATTCGGCAGCCAGTCACCACGACGCCGCTGCCGCCCCTGAGTTCCCGCGGCACGTCGTCACCGCCGTGATCGTCTCCCACGACGGCGCCCGCTGGCTGCCCGACGCCCTCGCCGGCCTGCTCGGCCAGGAGCGCCCGGTGCAGAACGCCGTGGCCGCGGACACCGGTAGCGCGGACGACTCCGCCCGCCTGGTCACCGAGGCACTCGGCCCCGACCGCGTCCTGCACCTGGCCCGGCGCTCCGGCTTCGGCACCGCCGTCGACGAGGCGAACCGCACCGCCGGCGTGCTGACCCCGGAAGAGCTGCCCTATCTGAAACGCCCCAGCGGCTGGGACCCGGTCAGCCGGACCTGGCGCGACGAGGCCTACGAACTCCCCGAACTGCCGCACGGCGAGCCCGAACAGTGGCTGTGGCTGCTGCACGACGACTGCGCGCCCGAGCCCGGCGCCCTCGCCGAACTGCTCCGCGTCGTGGAGAACGAACGCGAGGTCGGCAAGGACGTCGCGATCGTCGGCCCCAAGCTGCGCGGCTGGTACGACCGCCGCCAGCTCCTGGAAGTCGGCGTCTCCATCGCCAACAGCGGACGCCGCTGGACCGGCATCGACCGGCGCGAACAGGACCAGGGCCAGCACGACCACGTACGGCCCGTTCTCGCGGTGTCCACCGCCGGCATGCTGATCCGGCGTGAGGTCTTCGACGAACTGGGCGGCTTCGACCGGCGCCTGCCGCTCATGCGGGACGACGTCGACCTGTGCTGGCGTGCCCAGAACGCGGGGCACCGCGTCCTCATCGCCCCCGAAGCCGTCGTGCGGCACGCCGAGGCATCCTCGCGCGAGCGCCGCACCGTCGACTGCGTCGGGCGTACGGCCAGCCCCTCGCCCGACCGCCGCCCCTCAAGGACGCGCTTCGCGCGGCAGGGTGTCTCGCCGCACCGCGTGGACAAGGCGGGCGCCGCCTACACCCTGCTCGTCAACGCCCGTACGGCCGTGCTGCCCTGGGTGCTCCTGCGGCTCGTGGTGGGCACCCTGCTGCGCACCGTCGCGTATCTGGTCGGCAAGGTCCCGGGCCAGGCGGTCGACGAAGTCGCCGGTCTCCTGGGGACACTGCTGCGGCCCGGACGGATCGCCGCCGCCCGCAAGCTGCGCGGCAGGCCGGCGCTCGAACCGGCCGAGATGCGGCCGCTCTTCCCGCCGCCGGGCGCCACCGTGCGCGCCACCCTCGAACAGGTCGCCGGCAATGTCGTCGGCCGCTCCGACCCCGAGGCCGTCACCGGCGCGGGACGGCACGGAGCCGTCGAGTCCGGCCCCGGCGGAGACGACGCGGACTTCCTCCAGGTCGAGCAGTTCGCCCGCCTGAAGCGCCTGGCCCGCAAGCCGGGACCGATGCTCTTCGTAGTGCTGCTCTTCGCCTCGCTCATCGCCTGCCGCGAACTCCTCGGCAGCGGTGCGCTCGCGGGCGGCGCGCTGCTGCCCGCCCCCGGCGACTCCTCGGGCCTGTGGGCGCGCTATCTCGACGCCTGGCATCCGGTCGGTACCGGCGGCACACAGTCGGCGCCGCCCTACCTCGCGCTCGTCGCGGGGCTCAGCACCCTGCTGTTCGGGTCCACCGGCCTCGCGGTCACGGTGCTCCTCGTCGGCTCGGTGCCGCTGGCCGGCTTCGCCGCCTACTTCGCCTCACGGCCGCTGGTCGAGTCCCGCCTGCTGCGCGCCTGGGCCTCGATCGCGTACGCCTTCCTGCCGGCCGCCACGGGCGCGCTCGCGGGCGGGCGCATCGGCACCGCCGTCCTCGCGATCCTGCTGCCACTCATGGCGCGCGCGGGCATCGCCGCGAGCGGCCTCACCCTGCCGGAGGGGACACGCGGGAGCTGGCGTGCCAGCTGGGCGTTGGCCCTGCTCCTGACGATCACCACCGCCTTCACGCCGATCGTGTGGCCGATCGCCCTGGTGCTCGGCCTCGCGCTCCTCGTGGTGCGCAGGGGCGACATCACGGCGTACGGACTGCGCTTCATCGCCGCGCTCGGAACCCCGCTCCTGATGCTCGCGCCCTGGTCGCTCTCGCTGCTGCCCTTCGGCTTCTTCGGTGAGGCGGGCCTGGAGTTCGCCGCGGGCTCGGCGACGGGGCTCGACCTGCTCGGGGGCAGCCCCGGTGGTCCCGGGACCGTCGACGGTCTGCTGCTCATCGGCATCGTGCTCGCCGCCCTGGCCGCGCTCCTTCGCACCGAGCGGCAGCTCGCCGTCCGCACCGCCTGGATCGTCGCGCTGGTGTCCCTCGTCTTCGCCGCGCTCTCGAACGGCTCGGCGTGGGCGGGTCCCGCGACCCTCGGGTACGGCATCGCGCTCCTCGCCGCCGCCGCGCTCGGTGCCGACGGCGCACGCACGCGTGTCGCCGAGCAGAGCTTCGGGTGGCGCCAGCCGGTCGCCGTCCTCATCGCCTTCGCGGCGGCCGCCGGGCCGCTGCTCGTCGCCGCCGGGTGGATGATCCGCGGCGCCGACGGCCCCCTGGAGCGGCGCGACCCGGTGCAGGTGCCCGCGTTCGTCGCCGAGGAGAGCGGCACGCAGGACCAGGCCCGCACGCTCGTCCTGGACAGCGAGTCGGCCGCCCAGGTGTCGTACACGCTCGTCCGCGGCTCGGGCGCGCGGCTCGGTGACGCCGAACTCGCCGAAGCGGGCGGCTCGAACGAGCGCCTGGACAAGATCGTCGCCCGGCTCCTCGCCGGTTCCGGCGCCGACCAGGCCGACCAGCTCGGCGGCTTCGCCGTGCGCTACGTCCTCGTACGCGAGGGCGCTCCCCGCCAGATGAGCCGCACCCTGGACTCCACCCCCGGTCTCACCCGCCTCAGCCAGGAGGACGGCAGCGCCCTGTGGCGCGTCGACCGGCAGGTCGCGCGCGCCGCGATCGTCCCCGAGTCCGGTGACCCCCTTCCGGTCGCCGCGGGCCCCGTGGAGCTGCACACGAACATCCCAGCCGGCGACGAGGGCCGCACGCTGCGCCTCGCCGACGCCGCCGACGAGGGCTGGACGGCGACCCTGGACGGCCGCCCGCTGACCAGGACCACGCTGGACGGCTGGGCGCAGGGCTTCGACCTGCCCGCGTCGGGCGGCCGCCTGGACGTCACCCACGAAACGCCCGCGGGCCACACGGGATGGCTGTGGGTCCAGGGCGCGCTCGCCGTGGTCCTGGTGGTCCTCGCCCTTCCCGGACGCCGCCGCCACGTGGACGACGACCTCCCCGACGAGCCCGTCATCCCGGCGCAGCCCGTCGAGGGGGAGGGGCGCAGGGCGCGCAGGCTGCGGGCCGCGCAGGCCGAACAGGAGGCCGCCCAGGGAGGCGCCGGGCAGGATGACGCCGGTACTCCGCCTCCTCCAGAGGAGGAAGGGGCCTACGCGGCGGTGCCCCAGCAGCAGTCGCAGTCGTACGGCGAGTGGGAAGCCCCCGTCCACCAGGGCGCCGACTACGGCACCTATCAGGGCGAACAGCAGTACCAGGACGCCCAGTACCCGGCCGGTTCCTACGACCAGACCGCTTACCAGGACCCCTACCAGGGCGGCCAGTACGACCCGTACGCCTACGGAGGCGCACAGGGCGGCGGCGAGCAGTACGGGCAGTCGTACGACGCCCCGTACGGGCAGCAGCCCCCGATGCCGCCCCTGCCTCCGCAGCCGCCGCACCGCCCCGACAGTGAGCGCCCCGACGGGAGCCAGCAGTGAACCGCACGACCCAGTCCCTGATCGCCGCCGCGGCCGCGCTCGCCGCCGTCACCGGGTTCGCCGTGGCCAACACCCCCGACGGCAGCGGCGACGACGGCGCGAAGGCGGCCGCGCGGCTGCCCGTCGAGCGCACCAGCCTGCTCTGTCCGGTGCCCAGCGGGTCCGACCTCGCCGAGACGTCGTACACGGCTTTCACGCCCGAGGGCGAGGCCTCGGGCGCGGCGGGCAAGGCGGAACTGCTGCCCGCCACACAGGAGTTGACGGACGCCCCGAAGGGCGGCGGACACGACAAGAAGAAGGCCGTCAAGCCCTTCCTGACCTCGAAGGCACCGGGCAAGCCCGTCACCGGTGAGGAATCCGGGGGAGAGTCACCCGCGCTCCTCGGCACCGCCGACGGCAAGCTGGCCCCCGGATGGACCGTCCAGCAGACCACCAAGTACGCCGTGGGCAGCGGCCGCGGCATCCAGGGCGCCAACTGCACGGCGCCCGACACGGACTTCTGGTTCCCGGGCGCGAGCACCGCCAAGGACCGCAGCGACTACGTCCACCTGACCAACCCGGACGACTCGGCTGCCGTCGTCGACATCGAGCTGTACGGCAAGGACGGCGCCCTCAAGACCGAGGTGGGGGAGTCGATCCAGGTCCAGCCGCACTCCAGCGTCCCGGTCCTGCTGTCGACGCTCTCGCCCAAGGAGCAGACCAACCTCACGATGCACGTGAGCGCGCGCAGCGGCCGGGTCGCGGCAGCCGTGCAGTCATCGGACGACAAGCTCGGCGGCGACTGGCTGCCCGCGTCCGCCGACCCGGCGAGCCGTGTGGTCCTGCCCGGCATCCCCAAGGACGCCACCTCGGTCCGCCTGGTCGCCTTCGCGCCCGGCGCCGACGACGCCGACCTGAAGGTCCAACTGGCCGCGCCGAGCGGCTCGATCAGCCCGGCCGGACACGCGAACCTGCACGTCAAGTCCGGCATGACGACCGCCGTCGACCTCGGTGACGTCACCAAGGGTGAAGCGGGCTCGCTGGTCCTGACGCCGACGGATGGTGCGTCACCCGTGGTGGCGGCCCTGCGCGTCACCCGGGGCAAGGGCGCCGACCAGGAGACGGCGTTCATCCCCGCCACGAACGCGATCGGCACGCGCGCGACGGTGGCCGACAACCGCGCCAAGGGCTCCACGCTGTCGCTCGTGGCCCCCGGCAAGACCGGGAAGGTGAAGGTCACGGCGTCGGAGGGCAGCGAGGGCGGCTCGTCGACGAGCAAGACGTACACGGTCAAGGGCGGCACGACCCTGGGGATCAAGGCCCCCGTCCCGAGCGGCCTCAAGGGCACGTACGCGCTCACGGTGGAGCCGGTGTCGGGGGGCTCGGGCGACACCGTCTATGCCTCGCGCATGCTGGAGGACCCCGAGGGCGGCGTGCCGATGTTCACCATCCAGACCCTGCCGGACGACAGGGGCACGGTGTCGGTGCCGGAGGCGGAACAGAATCTGAAGGTGCTGCAGAAGTAGGCCTTAACGGCCCGGAAGCAGGCCTTTACGGTCCGGAAGGCCTATACGGTCCGCCGGGCGGGGCCAGGAGGGGCGGCGGGGCGGGATCGAGGGCTGGGAGCCCTCAGTCCTCCCCGTACCGCGGGTCCACCGACTCCGGCGAGAGTCCGAGGAGCTCGGCGACCTGCTCGACCACCACCTCGTGCACGAGCGCGGCCCGCTCGTCCCGCCCCTTGGTCCGGATCTCCACCGGACGCCGGTAGACGACCACCCGGGCGGGACGGTCGGCGGAAGCCTCGATCGTGCCTCCCAGCGGCACGACGTCATCGCTCCAGTCGTCCTCGCCGGTGCCCCCGCCCCGCCCCAGCGCGGGAACCTCGAGCACCAGGAAGTCGATCTCGCTCAGCTGCGGCCATCGCCGCTCCAGCCGCTCCACGGAGTCCTGCACCAGGTCGGTGAAGACCTCGGCGCGGCTGGCGGACAGCGGCACCTGGGGAGGCGCCACGGGGCCGCGCATGCCCCTGCCGTGGCGGTCGCGGCGGCGGGGCCTCGGGTCTGCGGTGCGGGGCTGTACGGGGTCGTCCATCACTGACGAAGAGTAGTCCTCGAGATCGCCGTTTCCGCACAGCTTCCACCGGGCTTCCGTACTGCTTTCCACTTGGCTTCCGTACCGCTTCCGTACGGCTTCCGTACCGCTTCCGTACGGCTTCTGTCCGGCGCGCGGCATGTCGCCCGATGACCATTCCGGCCAGGGTTGGGCCCGATTCCGTATCTCTCCAGGACCGTCGATCTCGCGATGAATGACGGGATTTGCGCCTAGTGGTGACCGGATTCAACACCACTGGTCACCCAGGCCCCTTGTGTCACCGCAGGTCAGCGAGGCGCCGTGGGAGCGCGCCGTGGCGGGGATCACAGCACGACACGGTGGGGTGACCTCGCGGAGAGTCGTCGCGGCCCGCTCAAGAGTGCGGTACCGTCCAACATCGTGAGCCCTGTACGTCGCTGTTCGCGCACCGCTTGCGGCCGTCCCGCCGTCGCGACGCTGACGTACGTCTACGCCGACTCGACCGCGGTCCTCGGCCCCCTCGCCACTTACGCCGAACCCCACTGCTACGACCTGTGTGCCGAGCACTCCGAGCGCCTCACCGCGCCCCGCGGCTGGGAGGTCGTCCGCCTCGCCGACGCCTCCGGTCCAGCCCGCCCCAGCGGTGACGACCTCGAAGCGCTCGCCAACGCCGTGCGGGAGGCGGCCCGCCCGCAGGAGCGCGCCGCTGAGGCGGGCGGCGGCGCCCGCAGGGCGGACCCGATGGAGGTCGCGCGCCGCGGCCATCTGCGGGTGCTGCGCTCACCGGATTCCTGAACGCCCCTTCTCCGGATTCCTGAACGCCCCTTCTCCGGATTCCTGAACGCCCCTCTCCGGAGACCCCTGTCGTTCATCGCTGAACAAGTTCTCCCGTACGCCCCATTGACGTGCCCATGTCGGCGACATGACCATTCCCCCACGCGTGAGAGATCACGTTCCGCATCGCGGAATCCGGAAACGGAATCGGGGAGTCGTCCGTGTACGTGCAGCAACTGGAACCCGTGGCCGATTCGCTCGGCCTGTCCGCCCTCATCGCGACCCTGCCCCTCCTCACCGTCCTCGTCCTGCTCGGCGCCGTTCGTATGAAGGCCCACCACGCGGGCCTCATCGGCCTCGGTGTCGCCGCCCTGGTCGCCTGGCTCGCGTACGGGATGCCGATCGGCCAGACCGCGTCCGGTGCCGCGCAAGGTGCCCTCTTCGGGCTCTTCCCCATCCTGTGGATCGTCGTCAACGCCCTGTGGGTGTACCGGATGACGGTCCGCACCCGGCACTTCGACATCCTGCGCCGCTCGTTCGGACGGCTCTCCGACGATCCGCGCATCCAGGCCCTCGTCGTGGCCTTCTGCTTCGGAGCCCTCCTCGAGGCGCTCGCCGGCTTCGGGGCACCCGTCGCGATCTCCGCGGTGATGCTGGTGGCGCTCGGCTTCGACCCGGTCAAAGCCGCGGTCGTCGCCCTCGTGGCCAACACCGCGCCCGTCGCCTTCGGCGCCATGGGCACCCCCGTGGTGACGCTCGCGCAGGTCACCGGACTCCCGCTGGACACCGTCGCCACGGTCGTCGGCCGCCAGACGCCGCTGCTCGCCCTGGTCGTGCCGCTGCTCCTGGTCTTCCTGGTGGACGGGCGGCGCGGTCTGCGCGAGACCTGGGTGCCCGCCCTGGTGTGCGGATTCGCCTTCGCCGCGGCACAGTTCGCGGCATCCAACTACATCTCCGCCCAGCTGGCCGACATCGGGGCGGCGTTGGCCGGCGCGGGCGCGCTGATGGCGGTGCCCAGTGCGCGCCGACCCGCCGCGGAGCCCGTACGCGTCGCCGTCCTGACCGGCGTACGCAGCGAAGACCTCGACCAGGACGACCCGCGCCCGGAGATCCTGCGCGCCTACGCCCCGTACGCGCTCATCGTCGCGATCTTCTCGGTCGCCCAAATCCCGCCGGTGAAGGATCTGTTGGCAAGGGCGACGCAGACCTTCGACTGGCCCTTCCTGAACGTCGCCGCTCCCGACGGGGAGCCGGTGGGCGGCAACCTCTTCTCGCTGCCGCTCGTGGCGACGGGCGGGACGCTCGTGCTGCTCGCCGGTGTGGGCACGGCCGCCGTCATCGGGGTGCACGCGCGCGTGGCGGTCAAGGAATGGCTGGCGACCGTGCACGAACTGCGGTTCGCGATCCTCACCGTGACCTCCGTGCTCGCCCTCGCGTACGTGATGAACCTGTCCGGGCAGGCCGCCACCATCGGCCACTTCGTGGCGGCGGCGGGAGCGGGGCTCGCCTTTCTCTCGCCCGTGCTCGGCTGGTTCGGCGTCGCGGTCTCCGGCTCGGACACCTCGGCCAACGCGCTCTTCGGCGCACTCCAGGTGACGGCGGCTCAACAGTCCGGGCTCTCGCCCGAACTGCTCGCGGCCGCCAACAGTTCGGGCGGTGTGCTGGGCAAGATGATCTCCCCGCAGAACCTGACGATCGCGTGCGCCGCGGTCGGACTCGCGGGCAAGGAGGGGGATCTGCTGCGCAAGGTGCTGCCCTGGAGCCTCGGCCTGTTGCTGGTGATGTGCCTGATCGTGGTGGGACAGAGCACGGTGGTGCTCGGCTGGATGCTGCCGTGACGCCGGCTGCCGCCGCGACGGGAGCCTGACGCCGGCCCGGGGCGTAGGGGGACCGCTCACAGCTGGTTGTCAGCTGTTGCGGGTAGTTTGGGGTGACCGTCGGGTGCTCGCCGAGCACTCGCCGAAATCGCTGAACTCGCAGAACCTGCAGAGAGGGTTGGCCGTGACTGCTGATCTGTCCCAGATCGTGAAGGCGTACGACGTGCGCGGGGTGGTCCCGGACCAGTGGGACGAGTCGCTGGCCGAGCTGTTCGGCGCCGCCTTCGCGAAGGTGACGGGCGCGGACGCGATCGTGACCGGGCACGACATGCGGCCCTCCTCGCCCGGCCTCTCCCGGGCCTTCGCGCGCGGGGCCGCGGCGCTCGGCGTCGACGTCACGGAGATCGGCCTCTGCTCGACGGACCAGCTCTACTACGCGTCGGGCGCGCTGAATCTGCCGGGCGCGATGTTCACGGCCTCGCACAACCCGGCGCAGTACAACGGCATCAAGATGTGCCGCGCGGGCGCCGCCCCCGTCGGGCAGGACACCGGCCTCGCCGAGATCCGCGCGCTCGTGGAGGGCTGGTCGCGGACCGGCGCCCCGGAGCCGGCGGCCACGCCCGGCACGCTCACCGAGCGGGACACCCTCAAGGACTACGCGGCGCACCTGCGCGGCCTGGTGGACCTGACCTCCATCCGCCCTCTCAAGGTCGTCGTCGACGCGGGCAACGGCATGGGCGGGCACACCGTCCCGACGGTCTTCGACGGCCTGCCGCTCACGCTCGTACCGATGTACTTCGAGCTGGACGGCACGTTCCCGAACCACGAGGCCAACCCGCTCGACCCGAAGAACATCGTGGACCTCCAGCAGCGGGTGCGCGAGGAGGGCGCCGACCTCGGCATCGCCTTCGACGGCGACGCGGACCGCTGCTTCGTCGTCGACCAGGACGGCGACCCGGTCTCCCCGTCGGCGATCACCGCCCTGGTCGCCTCGCGCGAGCTCGCGCGCAACGGCGGCAAGGGCACGGTCATCCACAACCTCATCACCTCCTGGTCGGTCCCCGAGGTCGTGCGGGAGAACGGCGGCACGCCGGTCCGCACCCGCGTGGGCCACTCCTTCATCAAGGAGGAGATGGCCAAGACGGGCGCGATCTTCGGCGGCGAGCACTCGGCGCACTACTACTTCCGCGACTTCTGGAACGCGGACACGGGCATGCTGGCCGCGCTCCACGTCCTCGCGGCGCTCGGCGGCCAGGACGGCCCGCTGTCGGCTCTTGTCGCGCAGTACGACCGCTATGCGGGCTCCGGCGAGATCAACTCCACGGTCGACGACCAGACGGCCCGCCTCGCCGCCATCAAGACGACGTACGCCGCCCAGGAGGGTGTCACCCTCGACGAACTGGACGGCCTCACGGTGACGTCCACGGACTGGTGGTTCAACGTCCGGGCCTCCAACACGGAACCGCTCCTGCGCCTGAACGTGGAGGCAAGGGACGAGGCAACGATGGCGCGGACGCGAGACGAGGCCCTGGCGATCATCAGGGGCTGACCGAAAGCGGAGGCGGGCGTCGAAGGCACCAGCCGCCACACAGACGCCCGCCCCGCCCACGGCCAGACACCCCACCCCGACGGCACGTCCGTGGCCAGACACCCGCGACTCCCACCCACCCGGAGTCCGCGGTCAGGTACCCCGCGACTCCCACCCACGCGACGTCCACGTCCGTGGGCCAGGCGTTCCGCTGCTCGCACCCACTCGGAGTCCGCGGTCAGGCACCTCGCGACTCCCACCCACCCGACGTCCACGTCCGTGGGCCAGTCGTCCCACCGCTCCCACCCACCCGGCGTCCGCGTCCGTGGGCCAGGTGTTCCGCTGCTCGCACCCACTCGGAGTCCGCGGTCAGGCACCTCGCGACTCCCACCCACCCGACGCCCACGTCCGTGGGCCAGGCGTTCCGCGGCTCCCACCCACCCGGCGTCCACGTCTGCGGTCAGCTGTCCCGCCGCTCTACTTGCCCACCCGGCGCCCGCGTCCGTGGGCCAGGCGTTCCACGGCTCCCACCCACTCGGCGTCCACGTCTGCGGTCAGCTGTCCCGCCGCTCTACTTGCCCACCCGACGTCCACGTCTGTGGGCCAGTCGTCCCGCCGCTCCCACCCACCCGGCGTCCACGTCCGCGGTCAGCTGTCCCGCGGCTCTCCCCACCCACCCGGCTGCGTTTGTGGGCAGGCGTTCCGCAGGGCGGAACGGGTGGGCACAAACGTCCACCGGGCCGCAGACAACCAACGACAGTCGCCCTACCCGGGCCGGGGAACGGGGCGGAGCCCCGGACCGCCCTACCCCCGGCCCATCCCACTCCCGGGCCAGGGACGAAGCCCCGGCCCACCCCACTCCCGGGCCCAGGGACGAAGCCCCGGCCCACGGACGAAGCCCCGGCCCACCCCACTCCGAGGACCTGGGGCGAAGCCCCGGACCCGCTCCACCAGGGACCCGGGGCCGAAGCCCCGCCGGAACCCCGCCCAAGGCCCAGGGGCCAGAGGTAGGCTGACCAGGCGACATCCCTCACCCCACCCGCTCGAAGGGACCCACCCCATGCCGCTCGAAGCCGGCCTCCTGGAGATCCTCGCCTGCCCGGCCTGCCACGCCCCCCTCAAGGAGGCGGACACGGAGCTGGTCTGCACGGCAGCCGCGAAGGACTGCGGCCTCGCCTACCCCGTCCGCGACGGCATCCCCGTACTCCTCGTCGACGAGGCCCGCCGCCCCGCGTAAGGCCGTGCGGATGGGCCCCGCAAAGGCCCCGCAAAGACTCCGCAAGGCCCCGCAAGGCCTGGCGCAAAGCCCGCCAAGGCCGGCGCAGCGCCCCCGCAAGGCCCGGCGCAACGACAAGAAGTGCGACCGGCGGCGCCCGCCCCGCCGCCCGGCGAATCGGAGGCCCGACCCCAATGCTGGACGAATCGCTCCTTGACGCCCCCGAGGCCCTCGCCGTGGCCGACCGCCGCGGCCTCCTCCGCGGCGCCGCAGAGGCAGGCGCCCGCGTCCGCACAGCGGTGCGACACGCCACGGAGGCCGGGCTCACGCAGCTCAAGCCGGACGGCCGCCCCCGGGCCATCCTGATCGCGGGCCCCGGCACGGCCGCCACCTGCGTGGCGGATCTGCTCGGCACCCTCGCGGGAGCCGGCTGCCCCGTGATCCGCCTCGCCCCCACCGGCGTGGCCCCCGCGGCAGGCGCCCTGCGCTGGGCGCTCCCCGGCTGGGCGGGCCCCCTGGACCTGCTGCTGATCGCCACCCCGGACGGCACGGAACCGGGCCTCGAACTCCTCGCCGAGCAGGCCTACCGCCGCGGCTGCACGGTGGTGGCCGTCGCCCCCGCCCGCTCCCCGCTGGCCGAGGGCGTGGAGGGCTCGCACGGCCTCACCGTCGCGATGGCCACCTCCCCGTACGGGGAGTACGAAGCCCCGCACGACGGAGAGCGCGCCTCCGAGACGTACGAGGCCCGCCGCCTGGACGACGAGGCCGCCGCATCCGCCCCCGCCACCCTCTGGGCCCTGCTCACCCCCCTCCTCATCCTCCTGGACCGCACCGGCCTGATCACCGCACCGGCCGAGACCCTGGAGAAGATCGCGGACCGCCTCGACCACGTCGCGGAACGCTGCGGGCCCGTCATCGCGACGTACAGCAACCCCGCCAAGACGCTCGCCGCCGAACTCGCCGACGCCCTCCCGGTGATCTGGACCGAGGGCCGTTTCGCGGGCCCCGCCGGCCGCCGTTTCGCCGCCACCCTCGCCGAGCTCGCCGGGCACCCCGCGGTCGCGGGCGAACTGCCCGAGTCGCTGCCCGCGCACGGCGCCCTGCTCGCGGGCAACCTCGCCCCGAGCGAGGACGGCGACGACTTCTTCCGCGACCGCGTCGAGGAACCCCAGCAGCTGCGCGCCCGCGTCGTCCTGCTCCGCGACCGCCCGGTGGACGCCGGAGGCCTCAGCGCCGCGCCCGCGGCCCGCGAGCTCGCCCACGGTCACGACATCGCGCTCAGCGAACTCGAACCGGAGGACGGCGACGACCTGGAGACCCTCGCGGAGCTGATCGCCGTCACGGATTTCGCCGCCGTTTACCTGGCGCTCGCCCCGAGGGACCGATCATGACCCCGGCCCGCTCATGACCTGAGACCCCGCTGCACGCACGTACGTACGTAAGGGAGAACCCCTCCGTGGACCGCCTCACCAACACCATCCGCCCCTACGCCTGGGGTTCCACCACCGCCATCCCGGAGCTCATCGGCGTCGAGCCGACCGGTGAGCCGCAGGCCGAGATGTGGATGGGCGCCCACCCCGGGGCGCCCTCGCGCACCGAGCGCGGCCCGCTCGACGAGGTGATCGACGAGGACCCGGGGCACGAGCTCGGCAGGGCGGCCGTCACCAAGTTCGGCCCGCGCCTGCCCTTCCTCCTCAAGCTCCTCGCCGCGGGCGCCCCGCTCTCCCTCCAGGTGCACCCCGACCTGGAGCAGGCGAGGGAGGGCTACGAGGACGAGGAGGAGCGCGGCGTCCCGATCGACGCCCCGAACCGCAACTACAAGGACGCCAACCACAAGCCCGAACTGATCTGCGCGCTCACGGAGTTCGACGGCCTCTGCGGCTTCCGCGACCCCGTCGAGGCCGCGGACCTGCTGGCCGGTCTTGGCGTCGACTCCTTGAAGCCGTACGTCGATCTGCTGCACGCCAAGCCCGAAGACGGCGCCCTGCGCGAGGTCCTGACGGCCGTTCTGACCGCGGACCCCGAGGAGATGGCGGCGACCGTCACCGAGGTCACCGATGCCGCCGGACGGCTCGGCGGCGCCTACGCCCCGTACGCGGGCATCGCGCACCACTACCCCGGCGACCCCGGCGTCATCGCGGCGATGCTCCTCAACCACGTCCGACTGCAGCCCGGCGAGGCCCTGTTCCTCGGCGCCGGAGTCCCGCACGCCTACCTCGACGGCCTCGGCGTCGAGATCATGGCGAACTCGGACAACGTGCTGCGCTGCGGCCTGACCCCCAAGCACGTCGACGTACCCGAACTCCTGCGCATCGTCCGCTTCGAGCCGACCGACCCCGGCGTCCTGCGCCCCGAGGCATCGCCCGGCGGCGAAGAGGTCTACGACACCCCGATCGACGAGTTCCGCCTCTCCCGCTTCGTCCTCGCCGAGGGCAGGGACCAGGGCAGGGGCGCGGCGCCGCACGACCTCACCGCCACCACCCCGCAGATCCTGCTCTGCGTCGCGGGCTCCGTCCGCGTGGGCGACGCCGGTGAACTCACGCCCGGACAGTCGGTGTTCGTCCCCGCGGACGAAAAGACCGAAGTGTCCGGAGTCGGCACGCTCTTCCGTGCCACTGTGGTGGCCTGACTCACCACCAGTGCCGCGTGCTGCAACAATGACCCACCGCAAAGGGCGGGCAAAGCAGCGCCCCGTCGGCGGTCAAGCCGACGCAGGCCGAGGAACGTACGCAGGCGAAAGGACAACGGGCACACATGAGCGCGTCAGGCGGAACAAAGGCGATTGTCGCGGCACTCGCCGCGAACCTCGCGATCGCGGTGGCGAAGTTCGTCGCGTTCATCTTCAGTGGCTCGTCGTCGATGCTCGCCGAGAGCGTGCACTCGCTCGCGGACTCGGGCAACCAGGGGCTGCTGCTCCTCGGCGGCAAGAAGGCGCAGCGCGAGGCGACCCCGCAACACCCGTTCGGGTACGGGCGCGAGCGCTACATCTACGCCTTCCTGGTCTCCATCGTGCTCTTCTCGGTCGGCGGCATGTTCGCGATCTACGAGGGCTACGAGAAGATCAAGCACCCGCACGAGATCGAGGCCTGGTACTGGCCGGTCGGCGTCCTGGTGTTCGCGATCATCGCCGAGTCCTTCTCGTTCCGTACGGCCATCAAGGAGTCGAACCTCACACGCGGCAACCTCACCTGGACGCAGTTCGTCCGCCGCGCGAAGGCCCCCGAGCTGCCCGTCGTGCTCCTGGAGGACCTGGGCGCGCTGGTCGGTCTGATCCTGGCCCTGGTCGGCGTCAGCCTCGCGCTCGCGACGGGCGACGGCGTCTGGGACGGCATCGGCACGCTCTGCATCGGCGTCCTGCTCATCCTCATCGCGATCATCCTCGCCGCGGAGACCAAGTCCCTGCTCCTGGGTGAGGCCGCGGGCACGGAGGACGTCGAGAAGATCGAGAAGGCGCTGGTCGACGGAGACACGGTCACCCGCGTCATCCACATGCGCACGCTGCACCTCGGCCCCGAGGAGCTCCTCGTCGCCGCCAAGATCGCCGTCCAGCGGAACGAGACGGCCGCCGAGGTGGCCGCCGCCATAAACGCCGCCGAGGAGCGCATCCGCACGGCGGTCCCGATCGCCCGCGTGATCTACCTGGAGCCGGACATCTACGACGAGCAGGCCGCCGCCAAGGGCGCGAACCCTGCGAAGTCGCCGGGCGGCAACTGATCCTCCGCCGCTTTCGTACGTAGATCTTTCGTACGTGGCTGGGGCCCCGCACCGTGCAGGTGCGGGGCCCCAGCCACGTAACTCACCTGTCGGTCACTGAACCTCGCGCAGCACCTCGAGGACCGCCGTCTCGTCGGGCGCGGCCTCGAGCCGCTCCCGGAAGCCGGTGTCCATCAGCTTGCGCGAGAGCAGCGCGAGAATCCGCAGGTGCTCGTCGCCCGCTGCCGCCTCGGGCACGGAGATCATGAAGATGAGCTTGGCCTTCGTACCGTCGAGCGCGCCCCACTCGATGCCCTCGGCCGACCGCGCGAACCCGACGACCGGCGAGGTCACCGCATCGGTCTTGGCGTGCGGGATGGCGATCTCCTCGCCGAGGCCCGTGGTGCCCTGGGCCTCGCGGCGCAGAGCCGTCTGCACGAGCTCCTCGACGTCGTTCACCTTGCCGGTGGACGCGAGGAGGGTGGCCATCTCGCGGATCGCGGAGTCCTTGTCGGCGGAGTCCAGCTGGACCTTCACGGTCTGCTCGGTGAGATAGCCGGAAAGGACTTCATCGTCCTCGTCCTCCTCCTCGGGGGCGGGCGCGGCGGCTGCCGCCGGGGCAGGAGCCGCAGCCGCGGCAGGGGCCTTCTGCGGCGCCGTGGACGCCCCGGAGCCGACGGCTCCGGCGCCCACGCCCGCTCCTGCGCCCGCTCCCACGCCCGCGAGGGCCGGCTCGGGACCGCCCGGCACGTCCACGACCGGCCCCCCGCGCCGCTTGCGTTCGCTGATGTCGACCAGAGTGACCGTGGCGAGGGCGGTGACCACGGTGCCGCACGCGATGGCGAGGAAGAACATCGGTACGCCCCCGACGGCGCCGAGCACGGCCACGATCGGTCCGCCGTGCGGCACCGCGTCCTTCACGCTCGCGAGACCCGCGATCGCGCCGGCGACGGCACCGCCGAGCATGTTCGCCGGGATGACCTGCGCAGGCCGCGCGGCCGCGAAGGGGATCGCACCCTCCGAGATGCCGAACAAGCCCATGAACAGTGCGGCCATGCCGGTCTCGCGTTCCTGCTGGGAGTACAGCCGACGCCTGATCAGCGTGGCCAGACCCTGGCCGAGCGGCATGACCGGGATCGCCGCGGCGCACATGCCCATGACGGTCTGGTTGCCGGTCGCGATGAGGCCCGTACCGAACAGGAAGGCGGTCTTGTTGACCGGACCGCCCATGTCGAACGCGATCATCAGCCCGAGAATCGCGCCGAGCAGGATCGCGCTGGTCCCAGTCATCCCGCTGAGCCAGTCGGTCAGATGCTCGAAGATCCACGAGATCGGCTTGCCGATGACGTAGATGAAGAAGAGCCCGAGTGCCGTCGTCGCGACGATGGGGATCACGATGATCGGCATGATCGGCTGGGCGAACTTCGGGACCTTGACCTTCTTGATCCACAGCACCAGATAACCGGCGAGGAAGCCGGTCACGATGGCCCCGATGAAGCCCGCGCCCGCCTTGGAGTCGTACAGCTCACCGGTGTTGGCGATCCAGCCGCCGATCATGCCGGGCACGAGCGCGGGCCGGTCGCCGATCGCATAGGCGATATAGCCGGAGAGGATCGGCACCATCAGCGTGAAGCCGATGACGCCGATCGCGTTGACGTGCGCCCAGAAGGTGCCCTCGGGGATCACATAGCCCTTGGCGGTCGCGTCACCGCCGAGCGCGAGCGAGATCGCGATCAGCAGACCACCGACCACGACGAACGGAATCATGTACGAGACGCCGTTCATCAGCGCCTTGTACGCGAGACTCCGCTCCTTGCCGCCCCCGCCCCCGCCACCGCCGGAGGCCTGCTCGGCGGACCCGCCGCCACCGCCTCCGCCGTGCACGGGCGCGCTCTGCACCTGCTCGATCAACTGCTCGGGGTGGCTGATGCCTTCGGACACCCCGACGGACAGCACGCGCTTGCCCACGAAGCGGGCCCGGTCGACGTCCTTGTCGGCCGCGATGATGATGCCGTCAGAATCTCTGACATCGTTGTCAGTCAAGACATTCTCGGCCCCGATGGAGCCCTGCGTCTCCACCTTCATGTCGATGCCGAGGCTCTCCGCGGCCTGCGAGAGCTTCTCCGCCGCCATGTACGTGTGGGCGATACCGGTCGGACAGGCGGTCACCGCGAGCAGCTTGAGCTTCTTCTGCTCGCCACTGCTCCCGCCTATGGGGGGATCGGCCGGGTGGGTCACGTGGATCTCCTAACGCCTTCGCCAAACAAGATCGCGCAAATGTTCCCGATCTCAAGGCATCCTGCAACACACAAGCACAGGTTCAAAAGCGCAAAGGTCCCGAATGGGCAGGTCTGTGGCCCTCTCCGGGCCCCGCCGGCCCCCGGACGCGGCCCTCCCCGGGGCGCCCCGCCCGCTTCGACGCCCCGGGGAGGCGGGCTGGGGCTCGCTGGGCCAATCGGTGTAGCTTTGTGACCGAGCCAGACGTCGCTGCTGATGGCGGTCGGGCGGTCCCTGCACGGGCGCCGTCCGAGGGAGAGAGGGCCTCCGACGGACTGCGCTGCTGCGCGCCGGTGCTCTTCTGTGCCGTCGTCGCAGGTCAGCCATGTCCACCCACCCTCGATCAACCCCACGAGGAGCAGCTCGCCCATGACGACTCTCATCAACGGCCAGGACTTCAAGGTCGCCGA
Organism: Streptomyces sp. NPDC033180; assembly: GCF_055577645.1. NCBI lineage: Bacteria > Bacillati > Actinomycetota > Actinomycetes > Kitasatosporales > Streptomycetaceae > Streptomyces > Streptomyces sp. NPDC033180. The sequence continues at coordinate 185,867 of NZ_JBVIPU010000018.1, forward strand.
TCTCTCCCTGGCCGACTTCGGCCGCAAGGAGATCACCCTCGCCGAGCACGAGATGCCCGGTCTGATGTCGATCCGCGAGGAATTCGCCGCGACCCAGCCGCTGGCCGGCGCCCGCATCATGGGCTCCCTGCACATGACCGTGCAGACCGCCGTCCTCATCGAGACCCTGGTCGCCCTGGGCGCCGAGGTCCGCTGGGTCTCCTGCAACATCTTCTCGACCCAGGACCACGCGGCCGCGGCCATCGCCGTCGGCCCGAACGGCACCCCGGACAACCCCCAGGGCATCCCGGTCTTCGCCTGGAAGGGCGAGACCCTGGAGGAGTACTGGTGGTGCACGGAGCAGGCGCTGACCTGGCCGAACACCCCCACCGGCGGCCCGAACATGATCCTGGACGACGGTGGCGACGCCACACTCCTCGTCCACAAGGGCGTCGAGTACGAGAAGGCCGGCAAGGTCCCGTCCGAGGACACTGCCGAGTCGGACGAGCACCGCGTCATCCTGCAGCTCCTCAACCGCACCATCACCGAGGGCTCGCAGAAGTGGACCCAGCTCGCCTCGGAGATCCGCGGCGTGACGGAGGAGACCACGACGGGCGTCCACCGCCTGTACGAGATGCACCGCGACGGCACCCTGCTCTTCCCGGCGATCAACGTGAACGACGCCGTGACGAAGTCGAAGTTCGACAACAAGTACGGCTGCCGCCACTCCCTGATCGACGGCATCAACCGCGCCACGGACGTCCTGATCGGCGGCAAGACCGCGCTGGTCTGCGGTTACGGCGATGTCGGCAAGGGCTGTGCCGAGTCCCTGCGCGGCCAGGGCGCACGCGTGATCATCACCGAGGTCGACCCCATCTGCGCCCTTCAGGCGGCGATGGACGGCTTCCAGGTCACGACGCTGGACGAGGTCGTCGACAAGGTCGACATCTTCGTCACCACGACCGGTAACAAGGACATCATCATGGCCTCGGACATGGCCAAGATGAAGCACCAGGCGATCGTCGGCAACATCGGCCACTTCGACAACGAGATCGACATGGCCGGCCTCGCCAAGATCCCCGGCATCGTCAAGGACGAGGTCAAGCCGCAGGTCCACACCTGGACGTTCCCCGACGGCAAGGTCCTCATCGTCCTGTCCGAGGGCCGCCTGCTGAACCTGGGCAACGCGACGGGCCACCCGTCCTTCGTGATGTCCAACTCCTTCGCGGACCAGACCCTGGCCCAGATCGAGCTGTTCACCAAGCAGGAGGAGTACCCCACCGACGTCTACGTCCTCCCGAAGCACCTGGACGAGAAGGTCGCCCGACTGCACCTGGACTCGCTCGGCGTGAAGCTCACGACGCTCCGCCCCGAGCAGGCCTCGTACATCGGCGTAGAGGTAGAGGGCCCGTACAAGCCGGACCACTACCGCTACTGAGCCACCCTGACCGCGGGCAGCCCCAGCCCCGGCCAACGCTCATCCGCAGGCCCTCGCCCTCCCGGCGGGGGCCTGCGCCCGTGGGCGGCAGGAACGGCTTCCGGACCCGCCAAGGCCCGGCCTCCGCCTCCCACCGGACGGAGCACGGCTGACTCAACCGGCGCGGCACAGGCCGCGGATACCGTCCATGGCGCGGCCGCCGCCCCTACTCCGGGACGACCAGCTCGCGTTCCCCAAGCGGAAGGCAGGTCTGCAGACAGGCGTCCACCGAGACGGCATCAGTCCGGACCAGCAGGTCGTCGTGGACCGGGGCCCCGCCCGCGACGAACGTCCCCGGCTTCCTGCCCGCGCGCATCCGCTCGGCATCGGCTTTGAACACCACCGTGACCCCTTGCTCCGCCAACGCTTCCATGACGCGCACTACATCCACCGTTATCCCCCTTTCGACGCCAACGCATCGACGCCATCGCACAGTCGACGAAGCCAGACAGGCACCCCGCACCGGAGGTCCCAGCATCACGGTTGGCCTACCTTGGGGTTCGGGTTGGGCCGAGGACCCCTCCCCGCGGACAGAGGGTCACGGCCCACAGTCCACCGACAGCAGCCCATACGGCCCGGCACCGGCCTCGGCCTCACAGTCGCCCCCGGCCGCAGGACGAAACTCCGCCCCCGCCCACAAGGACCGAGCCCCATGCCCCGCGGCCACTATTCGCTTCACGACCCGCACGACCACACCCCCCTCGGGGAAGAACACTTCCACTGCGCCCCCGGCCCTTCCGGCTGGCGCTACGTCTCCCAGCGGAACGCGCCCTCGGGTGAACCCGCCGGCTCCGTCGACCTCGCCCTCGACGAACTCGGCCGCCCCATCCGCCTCGAACTGCACGCGGGGGACTGGCAGATCCGTGCCGCGGCGATCGACGGCGTCACATGGGTACGCACCGACCCCACCGGAACCCACGCCACCGAAGACAACGCCCCCGCCCACGCCTTCACCGGCACATCCCCTGCTTTCCTCGTCGCGACCACACGCCTCCTACGCCTCACCCCCGCTTCCCCCGCGACCCGCGTCCGCCTCGTCGCCTTCACCGACCCGGTCCTCGCCCCCCGCACCCTCGACCAGTCCTGGGCCCTGCTGAAAAGCGAAGCACACACCACTGACAACGGCCCGCTGATCGTGGACGAATACCAGGTCACAGCCCTGGACACCGGAGAGCAGCACGCCATCCACATCACCGGCGACGTCGTCCTCTCGGCCCCCGGCATGGAGCTCGAGAACCTCGAATCCCCGCCCTCGACGTTCGCCTGACCCCGTCCGGCCCTACGCGGGCGGCACGAACCCGGTGCCCGGAGGCGCGGCCTCCGCACTCTCCTGCCGCACGGCCGGCGGCACATCGCGCGGCTCCTGCCCGACCGCGGGCCCTGCCGGAATGGCCGGGTAGGCGGGAGGGACATGAGAGGCGGGAGGGGCATGAGAGGCGGCCGGGGGAGTCGGCGCCACGTACGCCGCCCCGGCAGCAGGCACTCCACCCCCACCACCGAAAGCCCGTCGAGCGTCCCGCGCCTGCCGCTCCTGCACGACCGCGGCCAGGTACGCCGCCGGCGGAACACCCTGCGGAGCGGGGGCTCCCGTGCGTTCCGCGAGGTCCCCGGCAAGCCGCTCCGCCATCGTCCAGCCCACCTGCGGATCCAACTGCCCCATCCGCGTCAGGTACTGCCTGATCGCGAGCCACAGCCCATCGGGCACCCCGGACAGGTCGAGTCCGGAGAACCGCCCCGCGAGCCAAGGCGGCGGCGGAGGAATGAAGGGCGTCTGCCCGGTGGGCACCCGCTCCCGCACGACAAGCGTCCCCGCGAACACATCCCCGAGCCGCCGCCCTCGCGCCGACACCAGCGAGGCGATACACGCGACGACCCCGAACGTCAGCAGAATCTCGACGACCCCCACGGCACCCCGCACCAACGCGTGCCGGAAACGAATCGGCCCCCCGTCGTCCCGCACCACCCGCAGCCCACACGCCATCTTGCCCAGCGACCGCCCATGGCTGAGCGTCTCCACCGCGATCGGCCCACCGACCAGGATCAGTACGAAGCTGGCGACGGCGACCGCCGCGGCCGCCGCGTCGTCCAACGAGGACGTAGAGGCCACGATCGTCACGGTCACGCCCAGGTAGACCGCCCAGGCCAGCACCAAGTCGATCAGTACGGCGAGCCCACGACTCGGCAGCTTCGCCGGGCGCAGCTCGAGCGCCACCGCCTCGCCCGTCACCAGCTCACTCACGCCAACCGCCCTTCCCTGCCCTGCCTTCGGAACGGCCAGTCTGCCAAGCTGAGGCAGCATCGCGCCGCAGTACGAGGAGCAGCCACCTGATGGACCTCGACGTCTTCGTCTCCGCCCACCGAGCAGAGTGGGACCGACTCGACGCCCTGCTGCGCCGTCGGCGCCGCCTCAACGGAGCCGAGGCCGACGAACTCGTCACGCTCTACCAACGCACCGCCACCCACCTCTCCCTCATCCAGTCCAGCGCCCCGGACCCGCAGCTCACCGGCCGCCTCACCCACCTCGTGGCACGCGCGCGCAGTGCGGTGACAGGCACCCGCCGCGCTTCGTGGCGCGACGCCACGCACTTCCTCAGCCACGGTTTCCCGGCAGCGGTCTACCGCTCCCGGCACTGGTGGGTCCCCACCGCGCTGCTCTCGACGGTCCTCGCGGCCATCATCGGGTGGTGGATCGCCACGCACCCCGAGGCCCAGTCCTCCATCGCGGCCCCCAGCGAACTGCGCGAGCTCACCCGCCCCGGCGGTGAGTACGAGACGTACTACTCGAGCCACCCGGCGGCATCGTTCGCCGCCCAGGTCTGGACGAACAACGCCCAGGCAGCGGCCATGTGCCTGGTCCTGGGCGCCTTCCTCTGCTTCCCTGTCATCTGGATCCTCTTCCAGAACATGCTGAACCTGGGCGTAGGCATCGGCCTGATGTCCGACGCCGGCCGCCTCGACACCTTCCTCGGCCTGGTCCTGCCCCACGGTCTCCTGGAACTGACCGCGGTCTTCGTCGCCGCAGGCACAGGCCTGCGGCTCGGCTGGACCGTCATCGACCCCGGCCCGCGCTCACGTCGAACGGCCCTCGCCGAAGAGGGCAGAGCCGCACTCGGCATGGCAGTAGGCCTGGCCCTGGTCCTGTTCGTCTCCGGCGCCATCGAAGGCTTCGTCACCCCCTCCGGCCTGCCGACCTGGGCCCGCATCGGCATCGGTATCGCCGCTGAACTGGCCTTCCTCGCCTACGTCTACGTCCTCGGCGGCAGGGCGGCACGAGCCGGCGCCACGGGCGACCTGGACCCGGCCGAACGGAGCTCCACGGTGCCCACTGCAGCGTGATGTGCGTAGGCCCCTACTGACCTGCTAGTGTCCTCGACGCCCCAGAAAAACCGTTGACACGGAAGGACTGGGGAGGTAGATTCGAACAGTTGCCTAGAGCTGGACAAGTCCAGCGGCGGCAGTTAATATCTGCCTGCTTCTTGATTCTCATAAGCCAAGAAGCCACTCCCGATAAATCGGAAAATCCAGGCCGGTAAGACCGGCTGAAAACTTCTGATAAAGTCGGAACCGCCGGAAAGGGAAACGCGAAAGCCGAAAGGCCGGAGCGGGAACCGGAAAGGTGCCGAGGAAATCGGACACGAAAGAGTCTGATAGAGTCGGAAACGCAAGAACGAAGAACAAGAAGAAACACCGAAGGGAAGCGCCCGGAGGAAAGC
>NZ_JBVIPU010000019.1:0-80184 GCF_055577645.1 Streptomyces sp. NPDC033180
AAGGTGGTGCCGATGGGGTGGATGGGCGGCAGGTAGACGACGTCGAAGCCCATCGCGGCGATGGCCGGGAGGCGCTCGGCGGCGGTGCGGAAGGTGCCGGACTGCGGGGGCTCGCCCTCGCGGACGACGGCGCCCTCCGAGCGCGGGAAGAACTCGTACCAGGACCCGAACAAGGCCCGCTCCCGCTCCACGAGCAGCGGCAACGGCGCGCTCTCGGTGAGGCGTTCGCGCAAGGGGTGGGCCGCCAGGAACGCGCGTACCTCCGGTGCCGTGGCCGCCGCCAGGCGGTCGAGCGGGGTGCGGGTGTCATCGCGCAGCAGACCGAGCGCCGTCCGCAGGGTGGAGCGCGCCGCGTCGTCGGGTGCCTGGTCGACGGCCCGCTCGAAGAGCTGGACCCCGTCTTCGAGGGTGACTCCGGTGTCCACGTCGGCGTGCACCTTGATCACCGCGTCGCGCTGCCAGGCGGCCATGGGGTCGGTCCACGCCGCGACGGTGAAGGTCCAGTGGCCGACCGCGTCCGGGGTGACATCCGTGGCCCACCGGTCCGTCCCCGCCTCCGTCTCCCGCATGGCCCGGCGGCGAGTGGTGCGGCCGTCGGGCGCGAACAGGACCGCCTCGGCGCCGATCACGGCGGAGCCCTCGGCGAACACGAGGGCCGTGACCTCGACGGCTTCGCCGACCACTGCCTTCGCCGGGCGCAGGCCGCCATGCACACAGGGCCGCACATCCTCGATGGGGATGCGGACGTGGCTGGGGTCCACCGACATGCTGTCCACCTCCGGGGTCCTCCGGTGCGTTGTTCGGCTCGACTTCGTTCCTTGCGGCTTCGTCTCCTGCGTCAGTCGCCCCGCGGCGGGCGTTCCGCGGCCTCGGCCGCCTCCCGCCCGCAGCGTTCGCTCGTCACCGCGCACAGTGCGGCCACGGCGTCCTCGAACCGCGCGCGCACCGCGGGGTCGCCGGGTGAGGCGAGGAAGCGGCGCTGCCACGCGCGGTACCTCACCAGTTGCCGATCGACGTCTTCTGTGGCGCGCTCCATCCGCATCGCACTCGACCTCCCGGACCCCCGCGACGGCGAGTCCCGGCGGGACTCGCGGGCCGTTCACGGAGGGGGAGCGCGCCGTCACAGCGGGTTTGCTCCCTCCCTCATGGTGCGAGGTGAAGCGCGCCCCGTCCTGTTGAACGCAGCGCGCTCGGCCGATCACTCTCGTGTTGCACGAATGGAGTAGAGGGGTGAAGGTGGTGCTGACTCTCAAGCGAACACTGCTCACGCTCTGTGCGCATTTCGGCTCCGTCGAAGCGTCAAAAGCGCGAGCTCCGCGGTGAGGAGCAACAACGATGAACCACCACGCAGTGCCCCGCTACTACCACCTCGACGTGGATCTGGTGCCTGAACGCGTCGGTCAGATCCGACGCATCCTGGCCGCCCATTTGAGGTACTGGGGGCTCCAACAGCTCGTTCCGGACGTGTCGCGGGGTGTCGGTCTCCTCCTGGAGCCGGCGGCACGGAACACCTCCGCGGGCCGGACCGCGATCGAGACATGGTGGACCGGACAGCATCTGATCACCGCGGTCTCGCACGGCGACCCGGCCACCGAGAGGGAGCACCGCGTCGAGCCGGACTTCCTGGCCGAGATCGCGGCGCTCAGTGACGGGTGGGGCAGCTGCACCGCCGCCGACAAGCACATCGTCTGGTTCTCGCTGCGCAGTCGTACGGAGGTCCGCGAACCGCTGGTCCCCAAGGGCCCGGCACCCATCACGATCGAGGCACGGCCCTTGCCCCGCGGCGTTCCGCAGCCGGTCGGCGTGGGTGCACCGGAGCGGACGACGCCCCTCGAAGTCGCCGGTCCCGCCTGACCGGACCGTGTGCGGCGGGTGCGCTCCCGAAAGGGCGCGCACCCGCCGCATGCCCGATGGTCGGACCAGGGGCACCAGCGGACGACGACGGGAGACCTTGTGCGCGTGTGGACCGGCCGACCCTTCCCGCTCGGCGCCACGTACGACGGCGACGGTACGAACTTCGCCCTGTTCAGTGAGGTGGCCGAGCAGATCGACCTCGTCCTGCTCGACGCGGACGGTGCCGAGCGCGCCGTGACGCTCACGGAGGCCGACGGCTCGGTTTGGCACGGCTACCTGCCGGACGTCGGCCCGGGCCAGCGCTACGGATACCGGGTGCACGGGCCGTGGATGCCCACCGCCGGTCATCGCTGCGACCCGGAGAAGTTCCTGCTCGATCCCTACGCCAGGGCGATCCACGACCTGGCCGACGACGGGCCGCGGAAGAGGGCGCCCGCTCGGGGCGCGGCGTCCCGCGACGGCGGCGGGCCGGCCGCCCTGTGCGGTGTCGTCGTCGATCCGTCCTTCGACTGGACCGGAGACAGCCCGCCCTCGCACGCCTACGCCGACTCGGTCATCTACGAGACGCACGTACGCGGTCTGAGCCGTACCCACCCCGGCGTCCCCGAAGAACTCCGCGGCACCTACGCGGGCCTGGCCGCACCGGCCGTCATCGACCACCTGACCTCCCTGGGGGTCACCGCGGTCGAACTGATGCCGGTGCACCAGTACGTCCAGGACGGATTCCTGCTCGACAAGGGCCTGTCCAACTACTGGGGCTACAACACGATCGGATTCTTCGCGCCGCATCACACCTACGCGGCCCACGGAACGCTCGGGCAACAGGTCACCGAGTTCAAGTCCATGGTGAAGGCCCTGCACGCGGCAGGCCTCGAAGTGATCCTGGACGTGGTGTACAACCACACCGCGGAGGGCAACGAGAAGGGCCCCACCCTCTCCTTCCGCGGCATCGACAACGCGTCCTACTACCGGCTGTCCGACGAGGACTTCAGTCGGTACTACGACACCACGGGGACCGGCAACAGCCTGCTGATGCGCCACCCCAACGTCCTCCAGCTGCTGATGGATTCACTGCGGTACTGGGTCACCGAGTGCCACGTCGACGGATTCCGCTTCGACCTGGCCGCCACCCTGGCCCGGCAGTTCCACGAGGTGGACCGGCTCTCGGCCTTCTTCGACCTCATCCAGCAGGACCCCGTGATCAGCCGCGTGAAACTGATCGCCGAACCGTGGGACCTCGGTGACGGCGGCTACCAGGTCGGCAACTTCCCGCCGCTGTGGTCCGAATGGAACGGAAAGTACCGCGACTGTGTCAGGGACTTCTGGCGCGGGGGCGAGCACACCCTCGCGGAGTTCGCCTCGCGCCTTACGGGATCCGCCGACCTCTATCAGCGCGACCGGCGCCGTCCGCGCGCCAGCGTCAACTTCATCACCGCCCACGACGGATTCACCCTGCGCGATCTGGTCTCGTACGACACCAAGCACAACGAGGCCAACGGCGAGGGAAACCGGGACGGCGAGAGCAGCAACCGCTCCTGGAACTGCGGCGCGGAAGGCCCCACACGCAACCCCGAGGTACGCGCCCTGCGCGCACGGCAGCAGCGCAACTTCCTCGCGACACTGATGCTGTCCCAGGGCATTCCGATGCTCGGCCACGGGGACGAACTCGGCCGCACCCAGCTCGGCAACAACAACGCGTACTGCCAGGACAACGAGACGTCGTGGATCGACTGGGACCTCGACGAGGAACGCGCGGATCTGCTGGACTTCACCCGCCGGGTGGTGGCACTGCGCACCGAACACCCGATACTGCGCCGCCGCCGCTTCTTCCGTGGCGATACCGTCACGCACCAGGGGCAGCCGCTGCCGGACCTGGTCTGGCTGCGCCCGGACGCAGCCGAGATGACGACGGCGGACTGGGACCGGCCCGACGCACACGCGGTCGCCGTCTTCCTCAACGGCGATGCCATCGCGGAACCGGACCGCGTCGGCCGGACCGTCGTCGACGATTCCTTCCTCGTACTGTTCAACTGCTATTGGGAGCCCATGGAGTTCCGGCTCCCCGATGCCACCTACGGATCGTGCTGGACGACCCTGCTCGACACGACCGAAGCCGCCGGCCCGCCGGACGAGACCGAGCACAAGGCGGATACGACCCTGAGCGTGGGCCCGCGGTCCCTCGTCGTCCTCTCCCGCCCCTCGGGCAGGTGACGCGAGCAGGTCACCGGTGGTCCAAGTCCACCTTGAGATCGTCCGTCTCCGTCCAGAAGCCTTCGTCCGCGTCCTGCAGCCGGGACGCCGCGTGCTTCATGTGCCGGCGTACGGCGCTGCGGGCCGCCTCCGTGTCGCCCGACTCGATGGCCGCCAAAATCGCGTGGTGCTCCACCCGCACCGCCTCGATGAAGTCGTCGCGCCGCGCCTCGTTGGCCCGCGTGACCCGGATGCCGCCGCGCATGACCTCGCCCAAGTACCGCACGGTCGAGACCATCACCGGGTTGCCCGTCGACTCGGCGATCGACTGGTGGAACGCCAGATCCTCGTCCACCCCGTCGCCGCCGCCCGCCACCGCCTCGTCGATCGCGGCCAGCGACTGCCGCATCCGGGCGACATCGTCCGCCGTGGCCCGGGTGGCCGCCAGGGAAGCCACCTCGCCCTCCATGGCGCGGCGGACCTCCACGATCTGCAACACCTTGGACTTGGTGCCGGAGGCCTCGGCCTCCAGATCGAGCGGCCTGGTGCGCCGGGGCATCACGAACACACCCCGGCCCTGACGTGGTTCGACCAGGCCCGCGTTCCGGAGCCGGGAGACGGCCTCGCGGATCACGGTGCGGCTGACGCCCAGCTGCCTGACCAACTCGACCTCGGTCGGCAGCTTGTCGCCCTCGGCGAGACGCCCCGACTCGATCTCCTCCGAGAGGATCGCGGCGACCCGGTCCGCGAGCCGAATGGGGCCACTCACCTTGGAGAACATGTTCATCAGTCTATCCGTCAGGCCCCGATCGCCCCGGCCGCGGGCAGCACACCGACGGCGACCGCCTCGGGGTGGTCCTCGACGTATGCCCGGACGACCGACTCGAAGCTTTCGTCGGGGCGCAGGCCGAGAGCTGTGGCGCGCGCGTTGTCGAAGACGGCCGGCCACGAGCCGACGAGGGCCTCGACGGCGGGGTCGGGCCTGATCGTCACCCGGTCGGCGACGGCATCGCCCGCCACTTGGCGCAACGTGCCCAGCATCTCCGCGACCGTCACCGTCAGCGCCGGAAGGTTGACCGGAAGCCCGCCCTCCAGCTCGCCGGTGCCGCTGCCGCGCCCGGCCTCGGCGATGCGCAGGATGCCCTCGACGGTGCGCCGCGGCGATGCCAGGGCGACCCGCAGGTCAGGGCTGACCGGGCAGATGGCCGGCAGGCCGGAAAGGGGCTCGCGGATGATGCCGGACAGGAAGCCGGAGGCGGCCGCGTTCGGCTTGCCGGGACGCACCGCGACGGTCATCAGGCGTGCCACGCGTCCATCGACGAAACCGCGCCGGGTGTACTCGGCGACCAGCTGCTCGCAGACGCGCTTCTGGGTTCCGTAGCTGGACTGCGGCGTCGGCAGCGTCGACTCGCTGACCACGGGCGGCAGCGGCAGCGCGGGGTCGGAGCCGTAGACCGCGACGCTGCTGGAGAACACCACCCGGGGTGTCGGCCCGCCGGCGGCAGACTGCGCGCGGGCGGCGTCCAGCAGCGCGCGGGTGGTGTCCAGGTTGGCGCTCATGCCGAGGTCGAAGTCGGCCTCGCACTCGGCCGAGACGGCCGACGCCAGGTGGATCAGGACGTCCACCGGCCGCGCGAAGATCTCGTCGAGGCGCTCGCTCAGGTCGCCCTGGACGACGTCCACGAGCGGGTCGGCGGCCACCGGCGCCGCGTCCGGCACGAACCGGTCGGCGAGCACCAGTTGGCCGATGGGCGCCCCGCACAGGGTCCGCCGCTCAAGCAGGGCGTCGGCGACCCGCCGTCCCAGGAAGCCGAAGCCACCGGTGATGACGATCCTCATGCGTTTTCTCCTCGGTCGTTCTTGAGCAAGCGATGGTTCTTGAGCCAGCCGAGCCCCTCAGTCGTACCGGCCAGCGGGAAGTACTCGCAGCCGATCCACCCGTCGAAGCCCAACTCGTCGATGACGTCGAAGAGATGGCGGACATCGAGTTCGCCCCGGTCGGGCTCGTGGCGGTCGGGAACTCCGGCGACCTGCAGATGGCCGACGCGTCCTGTGGGGAGGTCGCGGCGCAGTGTCGTGGTGAGGTCGCCCTCCACGATCTGGCAGTGGTACAGGTCGAGTTGCACCTTGAGATTCGCCGCGCCCACTTCCTGTACGAGAGCGTGGGCATCGGCCTGTTGGTGCAGGAAGTAGCCCGGCATGTCACGGCCGTTGATCGGCTCGATCAGGAGGTCGACGTTGACGGCGGCAGCCCGTTCGGCGGCCCACGCCAGGTTGGACAGGTACGTCGCGCGGTGCGCGGCTCGCTGGGTGGGGGCGGCTTCCGGTGGCAGGAGACCTGCCATCACGTGCACCTGGCCGCAGCCGAGCGCGTCGGCGTACTCCAGGGCCCGCTCGATCCCGGAGCGGAGCTCTTCCTCGCGGCCGGGCAGCGACGCGATGCCACGCTCCCCCAACTCCCAGTCGCCGGGAGGCGCGTTGAACAGCACCTGCCGCAGGCCGTGCTCGTCGAGCCGACGGCGCAGCTCGGCGGGTTCGTAGGCGTAGGGGAAGAGGTACTCGACGGCGTCGAAGCCGTCCGCCGACGCCGCGGCGAAGCGGTCGAGGAAGTCGTACTCGGTGTACATCATGGACAGGTTCGCGGCGAACCTCGGCATGCTTGCTCCTGTGATGGGGCCGGGACCGGACCCGGTCAACGGTTGACGACGTCCTTCTTGGTGGTCAGCACGGCGGCCGCGCCGATCACCAGACTCAGGGCAAGGACGTACATCGGGATGGAGGTCGAGCCCGTGGCGTCCTTGAGCCCGCCGATCATGTACGGGCTGACGAAGCCGGCGAGGTTGCCCACCGAGTTGATCAGGGCGAGCCCGGCCGCCGCGGCGGTGCCGCCGAGGAACGCGGTGGGCAGCGACCAGAACAGCGGCGCGCAGGTGAGCACGCCCGCCGCGGCGAAGGACAGAGCGATCAGGGACAGCACGGTCGACCCGCTCCAGCCGGCGGCCAGGGAGAAGCCGACGGCGCCCATGAGGCTGGGGACGACCAGGTGCCAGCGGCGCTCGCGGCGCTTGTCCGCGGAGCGTCCGAACAGGTTCATCGCGATCAGCGCGGCCACGAACGGCACGGCGCTGAGCACACCGATCGTGAAGTTGTCGTCGATGCCGGTCGACTTGACGAAGGTGGGCATCCAGAACGTCAGGGCGTACTGGCCCATCACGAAGCAGAAGTAGATGAGGCACATCAGCCACACCTTGGCGTCGCGGAAGCCGTCCCATACGCGGCCGTGCTTCTGGTGCGCGGTGTCCCTGGCGATCGCCGCCTCGACGATGTCCTTCTCGTCATCGGAGAGCCACTTGGCGCTGCGCACGCCGTTGTCGAGGTAGAACATCGTCGCGACACCGATGAGGAGCGCCGGAATCGCCTCGAGCAGGAACATCCACTGCCAGCCCTGCCATCCGCTGACCCCGTCGAAGGTGTCCATGATCCAGCCGGAGAGCGGGTTGCCGAAGATGCCGGCCACCGGGATCGCCGACATGAACATCGCGATGACGCGGGCCCTGCGGTGGGAGGGGAACCAGTACGTGCAGTAGAGGATCACACCCGGGTAGAAGCCGGCCTCCGCGGCTCCCAGGAGGAAGCGGAGCACGTAGAACGTCGTCTCGTTCGTGACGAACGAGAACGCCCCGGAGACAAGGCCCCACGTGATCATGATCCGGGCGATCCAGGTGCGCGCGCCCACGCGTTGCAGCATGAGGTTCGAGGGGACTTCGAAGATGAAGTAGCCGATGAAGAACAGACCGGCGCCAAGGCCGTACGCCGCTTCGCTCAGGCCCAGGTCGTCGGACATCTGCAGCTTCGCGAAGCCGACGTTGACGCGGTCCAGATAGGAGAAGACGTAACAGAGGACAAGGAAGGGGACGATACGGAGAACGACCTTGCGGAACACGGCGTTCTCACGGGCGAGATCGGGGGTCTCGGCCGTCTCGGTGGACGTGGACATGCGGAATCCTTACTGCGGCTCAGGGGATTCTCCGACGGGCGGCGTGCGGTCACCAGGAGGCGCCGAACACGTCCTTGAGTTCGTCGAGAGCGGGGGAGGGGAGCGGCTCGGGGCGACGGTCGGTCAGGAGCCAGAGGCGTGCCGTTTCCTCGAGTTCTTCGAGGACGGCGAGAGCGGAAGCGGCGTCCGGGCCCCAGACCACCGGGCCGAGACGGTCGAGCAGCACGGCCCTGATCGGCGTGCCTCCCGCCGCACGATCAGCGATATGGCCGGCCACCAGGTGGGCCACGCGGGGATCGCCGGGCCGGTGGTAGGGGATGAGCGGGACGTGCCCGACCTTCATGACGTAGTACGGCGTGAGGGGCGGGAGCACATCGTCCTGACTCCACACGCCGGCCAGGGTGAGCGCGACGAGATGCGTGGAGTGGGTGTGGATGACGAACCGTGCCGTGGGGTCGGCGGCACAGATACTCCGGTGCAGGGTGAGGGTCTTGCTGGCGCGGTCACCCGCGATCTGTACGCCCCCGGCACCGACCAGGGCGAGGCGCTCCGGCTCCAGGAAACCCAGGGCGGCGTCAGTGGGCGTGATCAGGTGGGAGTCGCCGAGCCGCGCACTGATGTTGCCGGCGCTCGCGTGGACGTACCCCCGGGTGAACAGGCTGGTACCCACACGGACGATCTCGGCGCGTGCCGCGGCCACTTCGGCGCTCAACGGATCGGTCATGCCCTTGCCCCGTCGAGGCGGGCGAAGGCAGCGGTGAAGAAATCGGGGCCGCCGAAGTTGCCGGACTTCAGCGTGATGTGGAGCGGGTCCCCGCCGGGCAGGGCCGCCGCACACCAGGGCACGCCGGGGTCGATCTGCGGTCCGATGCGCAGGCCCGTCAGGCCGAGGGCCTGGACCACCGCGCCCGAGGTCTCGCCACCGGCGACGACCAGCTGACGGACACCCAGCTCCACGAGCCCCCGGGCGACGCGGGCCAGCGTCTGCTCGACGAGCTCACCGGCCTCGGTGACACCGAGGCGGCCCTGGACGTTCCTGACCGCCTCGGGTGCCTCGGTGGAGTAGACGAGGACCGGCCCGTCGGCCAGCCGCGCGGCGGCGAAGTCCAGAGCCTGCGCGGCCACGTCCTCGCCGGCCGCGATCCGCAGCGGGTCCACGCTGAACGCGGGCCTGCCGCCGCGCAGGAACTCCCTGACCTGACCGTTGGTGGCGGTGGACACCGACCCGGAGACGATGGCCTGATGGCCGCCGGGCGGGGGCAGTTGGGCGGCGGCGGGGGACGGCTCGAACCCCCAGTTCGCGGGCAGGCCGATCGCCAGACCCGACCCGGCGGTCACCAGCGGCAGCCCCTTGACCGCCGCACCGAGCCGCAGAAGATCGTCGTTCGACACGGCGTCGACGATCGCGGCGCCGACACCCTCCCCGCGCAGCGTCTCGACGCGTTCCCGGATCGCCTCGGCACCTGCGGCGACCACGGTGTGGTCGATGAGACCGACCGGACGAGCGGTCTGCGCACCCAGCACGGACACCAGGTTGGAGTCCGTCATGGGCGTCAGCGGGTGATGCCGCATGCCGCTCTCGCCGAGGAGCACGTCGCCGACGAAGAGATGGCCCTTGAACACGGTGCGCCCGTTGTCGGGAAACGCCGGGGTGGCGACCGTGAAATCGGTGCCGAGGGCGTCCATCAAGGCCTCGGTGACGGGACCGATGTTGCCGGCCCGCGTCGAGTCGAAGGTCGAGCAGTACTTGAAGTAGATCTGCTCGGCGCCCGCGGAGCGCAGCCACTCCAGCGCCCGCAGCGAAGCCGTGACGGCCTCGGACGCCGGGGTGGTCCGCGACTTGAGCGCGATGACGACGGCGTCGGCGTCCGCGTCGACAGCCCCTTCGGTGCCGGTGGGCGGCACGTCGATCAGCTGGACGACGCGCATGCCCGCGCGCACCAGGTTGTTGGCCAGGTCCGTGGCGCCGGTGAAGTCATCGGCGATGCAGCCGAGTCGGAGTCCCACGTCGGGTCGGAGTTCCATGTCAGACCTCCTCCTGTCCGGTCGGCTCGCTGTCCGCGTCCTGTCCTGGCAGTTCGACCCCCGGGAAGATCTTGATCACCGCGCTGTCGTCCTCGCCGCCCAGGCCGGAGGCCGACGCCTGCAGGAACATCTGATGGGCGGTGGCCGCCAGGGGGAGCGGGAACTTCTCCGGCCGGGCCGCGTCGAGCACAAGACCCAGGTCCTTGACGAAGATGTCGACCGCGGAAAGGGGCGTGTAGTCACCGGCGAGCACGTGCGCCATGCGGTTCTCGAACATCCACGAGTTGCCGGCGCTGTGCGTGATCACTTCATAGAGCGCGTCGGCGGGTACGCCCGCCTTGATGCCCAGTGCCATGGCCTCCGCCGCCGCGGCGATGTGCACGCCCGCGAGCAGTTGGTTGACGACCTTGACCTTGGAACCGATCCCGGCCTCGTCGCCCAGGCGGTAGACCGTGCCGCTCATGGCCTCGAGCACCGGATCGGCGATCGCGTACGCCGTGGGAGCGCCCGAAGTCATCATGGTGAGCTGCCCACTTGCCGCCCGCGCGGCGCCACCTGAGATGGGAGCGTCCAGGTAGAGCACGCCCTGCTCGGCCAGCCGCCGCTCCAGGTCGGCGGACCAGGAGGGGTCGGCCGTGGAACACATGACATAGACGGAACCGGGCTGCAGCCGCTCGGCCGCGCCGCCACCGCTGAGGTCACCGAACAGGACCGACTCGACCTGCGCCGCGTTGACCACGACGCCGACCAGCACGTCGACACAGGCCGCCAGTTCACCGGCGGAGGTGAAGGCGGTGCCACCCTCCTCGGCGAAGGCCGAGGCCACGTCGGGGCGCAGATCATGGACACCTACATCGAACCCCGCGTCCCGCAGGCTCCGCGCCATGCCGAGTCCCATGGCCCCGAGCCCCACCACGCCTACGCGCGGCTGAGCCGGCCTGTCCTGGTCGTCCATGCCCATCCTCGTCTCGCTGTGCTGTGCCGAGCCGCCCCGGGTTGCTGCCCGGGGGTGCTGCCCGGCTCTGAATCCGTGCGGCGATCGGGTCATATGATGACCTGAGGATGTGGGATGGCGCACTGTGATGCCGGTCACATTCAGGGTGGCGTGCTCCTCCGTCAGTGGCCGGGGACGCTCAGATCTCCGCCTGCCCCATACCGGCGAACCACCGGGCCGCCACGGAGGCGGCCTCGTTCAACGCTCCCGGTTCCTCGAACAGGTGCGTCGCGTCGGGGATCACGCGCAGTCGGCTGAGGACACGAAGCCGGTTGGCCACTTCCCTGTTGAGTCGCAGGACCTCGGTGTCGCGCCCCCCGACGAGGAGCAGGACCGGGGCGTGCACATGGCCCAGCACGTAGTCTCCGGCCAGGTCGGGGCGGCCGTCGGGGCACACCACCGTGTCCACCAGGCCCGGCCTGGCGGCGGCGGCCCCGAGAGCGGCAGCCGCTCCCGTGCTCGCACCGAACAGACCGACCGGTAGATCGGAGACGCGAGGGGCGAGCCAGTCGACGGACGCGATCAGCCGATGCGTCAGCAGATCGACGTCGCTGTGCTGTCCGCCGGTTGCCCTGTCAGCGGCCGCTTCGTCGGCGGTGAGCAGGTCGATGCGCAGTGTCCCGAGTGCGGAGTCGTGCAGTGTGCCGGCCACGGCCCGGCTGCGGTGGTTGTGCCGGGAACTGTCGCTGACGTGGGCGAGGACGGCGACGCCGAACACTGTGTCCGGGACGGTCAGTTCACCGATGAGTGCCCCCTCGCCGCTGGGTACGGTGACGGTCTCGGACAGCATGTGACCTCCGGATTCCGGGAACGGGGTGCGTGCCGGGTACCCCTCGGGGCCTCCGGTACGCGGCGGCGGTACAGGGCGTACCTATTTACGAAGAAGCCGGGCGCGACCGAGAAGGTGGGCCCGATTGGGGCGCACCTGGACCCTCCGCGCTCGCGCGGTGGGTGCGCCGGGACCGGACCAGGGCTCGCCCCTCGGCCGCGTACCACTGGTGACCGAGCAGCACGGCCAGCGCGACGCCGACCACGTCCCCGCCGTAGTACATGACATACGACGCCAGGTGCAGGTCGGCCTCGGCGAAGGAGGTGCCGGGCGGGCCCGCGGCGTAGAGCGACTTGGCCAGGATGCCGTGCGCGGCCGACGCGGCAAGGAGAGCCCCGCCCCGCAGTGCGAATCCGGCGCGGTGGCGCAGCGGATCCAGGGCCAGGACGGCGAAGGCGAACAGCGTGCCGGAGGCCAGGAGGTGCACGCTGACGAGCGTGTCCAGCCACGGCCGGTGATGCGCGGCGGCCATGAGCGGCGTGCGGTACACCGCCCACAGCCCGGCGATGTGCAGGAGCGCGGCCAGGAGCGGCCACATGAGCAGGGCGGCGGGCCGGGAACGTACGCAGGCGAGAAGCCGCCGCCGAGGCCCCACCGGCAGTGCGCGCAGCGCCAACGTCACGGGCCGCCCAAGGACGAACAGCAGCGGCGCGATCATCCCGGTGCCCAGATGGACGGCCATGTGCCCGGTGAACGGCGGCCATTGGTCCCACGGAGCGGCGGCCGAGACCATGAGGGTCGCACCGCCCGCCCCGACCGCCGCGTCACGCCGGTGCGGCCAGCGGTCGCCGCGCCGACGCAGCTGCCGGGCCGCCGCCAGATAGCCGAGACAGCCCACGGCCACGAGAAGAACCACAGCCGTCATCGGCGGGCCCGGACCAGCAGCAGCGCTCCGGCGAGCAGGAACAGTACGGCGATCACGTTCCAGGTCCAGTCGTACGGCGCAAGCTCCACGCCGTAGCGGATCTGGTGCAGCTCCAGCGCCTTGTGCTGGAACGTGCCGTCGTACAGCTGGAAGCCGCCGAGCCCCAGACACAGGCCCGACCACCAGGCGGTGAGGTGGCGGGCGCCACGGCGCCACAGATCCGCGTACAGGAACAGGCCCGCCACCATCGCCAGCCAGCCGAAGGCATGGAAGATCCCGTCGGAGACCAGACCTGCCTCGCTCGACGCCTTGTCGTAGAAGTGGTGCCAGTGCAGCAGCTGATGGAACACCATCTCGTCGACGAACGCCGCGGTCCCGACGCCGACCAGTGCCCCGGAGAGCAGGGAGCGCCGCCTCAACGGTCCGCGCCCCTGTACCGCTCCGGCCGAACACGTTGCTGCTCACGGCGGTGGAACGTCATCCGGGTCTCCTCGGTGCCAGGGTGGGCAAACGGGTGGGACGAGCGGGAAGCGAGGCGCCGGGTACCCGCGAAGCGGAATGACAGGCCGCCACTTTTGCGCCACTGTGGAAGACCGGGAACAGAGATCGTGAAGGGAGCCCTCGTGAAGCGTGCCGCCCTGTTCGACGTCGACGGAACGCTCGTCGACACCAACTACCTGCATGTCACGGCCTGGTGGGAGGCCTTCCGGCAGGCAGGTCACCGGGTGCCGATGCGCGCCGTGCACCACGCCATCGGCCTGGGTGGCACCGACCTGATCGAACACGTCCTCGGCGATGACCGCGACCCGGAACAGGACGACACCATCAGCGCCGCGCACAAGACGCTCTACGGCACCCACTTCGACCGGCTCGAAGCCTTCGAGAACGCGGGGCAGCTGCTCCGTTCCCTCGCGGGTGAGGGGTGGACCATCGTCCTCGCCACCTCCGCGGGCGGCGCCGAACTCGACGCGCTGCGCGCCGCCGTCGACGCGGACGACGTCATCACCGCGACGGCGAGCGCCGACGACGTCGACGAGGGCAAACCCGCCGCGGAGCCCGTCTCCCACGCGCTCGACCTGGCGGGTGCGAAGGCGCGGGACAGCGTGTTCGTCGGCGACTCGGTCTGGGACATGAAGTCCGCACGTCGCGCGGGCGTCACCCCCCTGGCCGTGCTCAGCGGCGGCATCCCCCGGGACGACCTCTCCCGGGCCGGAGCGACTGAGGTGTACGACGACACAGCCCACCTGCTGTCCTCGCTCAAGAGCAGCGCGTTCGCTCGTCGGGGGAGCGAATGATGAGGGCGGCTCGTTCCAGTCGGTTCGGGGGCCCGGAAGTCCTCGAGATCGTGGATCTCCCCGACCCGCACCCAGGTCCCGGCGAAGCCCGGATCGCCGTGCGTGCGTCCGGCGAGTGACTGGAAGAAGCGCGAGGGCCACTCCCGGTCGCGCGGACCTTCCCACTCACGGAGATCGCGGCAGCGCACCGCGCGGGCGAGGGCGGTCACGTGCGCGGGAAGCTCGTGCTGCTGGTGGGGTGACCGGATCAGACCTTGTAGGACCTGATCCGGTCGGCGACCGCGTAGACGCTCATCCGGCTGTCACGGATCTTTCGGATGAGGTCGGACAGTGCTCCGTAGGGCGGATCGATGCCCTCGCCCGACTGGTCCATGTACTGGGCCGCGACTAACGCCGCGTACAGGCTGTTGCGGTAGGGCAGTGGTTCCAGGCGCACGATGGTGTGCAGCAGGGCGGCGGCACGCCAGGCGGCGTCCGGGTCGGCGGACTCCAGGGTCGGCAGCTTCGTCTTGTGGCGTGCGACCGCGGCGACCAGCGCGGAGTAGTCCGACACCGTCATGTCCTCGGGGGCGACAGCGAACTCCTGGACATCCAGGAGCCAGGACACGTCTACGTACAGAACCATCAGGCGGCCGCGGACCCCTCGTGACGGGCGGAGGGCGGAATCTCCTCGGGGTTGGCCGCGTCGAACTCGGCCCGCAGCCTGTCGGCCCAGGTGGAGGCGCCCGCGACGAACTTCTGGCGCTCCATTTCCCGTACCCCGAGGTCGTGCAGGTACTGCTTGAGGCTCTTGCCCTCGGCCGCCGCGGCCGCGCGGACACCCTTGAGCTCCTCGTCGGTGAAGGTCACGTTCAGAGACGGCATGCCTCCAAGGTACCAACTAGGTACCTGCCGGGGGAGTGCCTCCCCCGGTCGCATCGGGACCGGGCTGCGAAAGGAGGGGGAACAGCCGGGTGATGAGAGCCACCGGGCGGGCTCCGTCAGGCCTGGCGAGGGGGCGTTGCTCGCGGTCCTGGTAGGGAGCGAGCGCCCGGCGGACGGTGTCCGCGACCCGGCTCATCTCCTCCGGCGTCAGGTAGGCGATCGCGCTGAAGGCTTCGTCACGGCGCCATTCGGCCGGCGCCCCGTCGCGCTGGGCGAGCCATCGCTGCCAGCTCTCGTCCTCCAGGCCGCGGGCCAGGTCGCCGAAAGCGTCCCGCACGGTCCCGCCGTCCGTGGGGGCGTCCTGCCTGAGGCGCCAGGGGCGTGCGCGGCCCCCGTGGTGAGGGGCCTCCTCGATGCGTCCGTGACGTGCGAGCTGCCGGAGGTGAAACGAGCAGAGCCCCGAGCTGTAGCCCAGCCGGGCGGCGGCTTCGGTCGCCGTCACGGTGCCGACTTCGGCCAGCAGGTCCATCAGGGCCGTACGGACCTCGTGCTCGCGCAGGGCGCCACTCGTGCCGTCGCCGGTGGCGGGGGAGGAAGTGAGGTCATCTTCAGTCACTTTGCAAACTCTGCTACTTTGCAAAGGTCTTGGCAAGTCGCGGGAAGTGTGGGGAGACAGAGATGTCCGTCAGTCACGACCGGTTCGTCCGTGTGCAAGGCCGGCCCGTCGACACGTATCCCGCACTGCCACCGGAGGCGGAACGCGGTGCGGTGCGCCGGGTCACGGTGGTCGGCGAGGAGATCCTGAGCCGTCCGTGCCGGGAGGTGACCGAGTTCGGCACCGCGGAACTGTCGGCTCTCATCGACGACATGTTCCTGACGATGTACGTGGCCGACGGCGCGGGCCTCGCCGCCAACCAAGTGGACGTCGACCTGCGGCTGTTCGTCTACGACTGCCCGGACGACGACGGGATCCGGCACGTCGGCCACATCATCAACCCCGTCCTGGAGCTGCCCGGTCCGGGCAGCCGCCGTCTGGTCGACGAATTCGAGGGCTGCCTGTCCGTGCCGGGTGCGACCATGGCAGTTCCACGGACCGACCGTGCCCTTGTCCGTGGTCTCGACAAGGACGGCACCCCTCTCGTCATCGAGGGCACGGGCTACTTCGCCCGGTGCCTGCAGCACGAGGCCGACCACCTCGTCGGACACACGTATCTCGACCGGCTCTCCAAGCGGCACCGCAAGGACGCCTTGCGGCAGATGGAAGAGCGCCGCGAGGACGTCTTCGCGCAGCGCGAGTCCAACGCCGGCAGTCTGCGGCGTTGAACCAGCCGTCGGATCAGCCGTCGGATCAGCCGTCGAACCAGTCGTCGAACCAGCCGCTGAACCTCAGAGGGCGGCGCAGGCTTCGCCGATCGCCTGGTCAAGCATCGTCAGGCCGAGCGACAGCTCATCCTCGGTGGCGGTCAGTGGCGGCGCCATCCGCAACACCCCGCCCATACCGGGGAGTTGGACGATGTTCATATGCAGCCCGAGTTCGAGGCAGCGTCGGGTGACCAGCGCGCCCAGCTCGTTCGAGTGCTCCTTGGTGTCGCGGTCGACGACGAGTTCGAGCCCGGCAAGCAGGCCACGGCCGCGGATGTCGCCGACGACCGTGTGCCGCGAGGCGATGTCCGTCAGGCCTCGGTGGAGGAACGCGCCGAGCGACCGCGCCCGCTCGTCGAGCCTGTCGCGGCTCAGGACGTCGAGGACGGTGTTGCCGACCGCGGCCACCAGCGGGTCGGCGACGTGCGTCGTGAAGAACAGGAACCCGCGCTCGTGCGCCTCCTGCTCGATCTCGGCGCTGGTCACCACGGCGGCCAGGGGCAGCCCCGCGCCCAGCGTCTTGGAGAGCGTGAGGATGTCGGGGACGACGCCGTCGCGCTCGAACGCGTACCAGGTCCCTGTGCGGCACAGGCCGGTCTGGGCCTCGTCGAGGATCAGCAGCATGCCGCGTTCATGGCATTTGGCCTTCAGCGCCGCGAAGTATCCGGCCGGCGGCTCGATGATGCCGCCGGAGCTGAGGATCGGTTCGACGAGGCACGCGGCCAGGCTGCCGGTCGACTGGGCGTCGATCAGGTCGAAGGCGAAGTCCAGTTGGCGCCGCCAGTCCAGGGAGCCGTCGTCCGTGGTGAAGTCGGGCCGGTAGGAGTTCGGCACGGGGATGGCGAAATTACCGGGTGCTCCGGGCCCGTAGCCCTTGCGCCCCGCGCTGTACGTGGCTGACGCGGCAGCCTGTGTCATGCCGTGCCAGGAGCGCGCGAACGAGACGATCTCGTGCTTGCCGGTGACGAGCTTGGCCATCCGGATGGCGGCCTCGTTGGACTCGGCGCCGGTCGTCAGGAGCAGCGCCTTCTCCAGTGGCGCGGGCAGGGTGTCCGCGAGACGCCGGGCGAGGTCGACCACCGGGCGGCTGAGCATGCCGCTGAAGAGGTGGTCCAGGGTCGCGACCTGCTGCTGGACGGTCGCGACGATCTCCGGGTGCGAGTGGCCGAGGATCGCGCTCATCTGGCCGGACGTGAAGTCGAGGATCTTCCGGCCGCTCGCGGTGAACACGAAGCTTCCGGCGGCGCTGTCGATGACCTCGGGGGTGAACTCGCCGCCGTAGCGCACGAGATGCCTCTCGGCATCGGCCCAGAAGGTGTCGGTGGACGGCAGGGCGGTGGTCGAAGCGGTCATGCCGTCGACGGTAGGCGGCAGCCGAGCGACACGTCCATCTCACGATTCCGGCTTTCCTGTTCGGGAAAACCGCACAACAATGAGGGGCGTGATGAACCCCTGGAGGCTGCGGCTCCTCAGCCAGCTCGACACACTGGGCACCGTCCGGGCGGTCGCCCAGGCCGCCAACCTGAGCCCGTCGAGCGTGTCCCAGCAGCTGGCCGTGCTCGAGACGGAGACGCGCACGCAGCTGCTCGAACGCACGGGGCGCCGGGTGCGGCTGACCCCGGCCGGGCTGATCCTCGCGCGCCGGGCGCGGACGATCCTCGACCACATGAACAGCGTGGAGGCGGAGCTGCGCGGGTTCGGCGACGAACCAGCCGGCCTGGTGCGTCTCGGGGCTTTCCAGAGCGCGATCCACACCATGGCCGTGCCGGCGGTGGGCCGCCTCGCGCGCGAGCATCCGCACCTCGACGTCGAACTCCTCGAACTGGAGCCGCACGCGAGCATGCCCGCGCTGCGAGGCGGCGACGCGGACATCATCATCACGACCACGGACTTCGACGAGCTGCCACTCGGACCGGACCTCGACCTCGTGCCGCTGGCCACGGACCCGATCCTGCTGGTGGTCCCGCCCGGGCATCCGGCGGTCGGCCGCGGTGCCGCGGACCTCGCGGCGTACGCGGACGAGTCGTGGGCGTTCGACATTCCGCAGTCGTACATGGCCAATCTCGCGCTGCGCCTGTGCCGTCAGTCGAGCTTCGAACCGCGCGTGGTGTGCCGGTTCAGCAATTACATGATGACGCTGCAGCACGTCGAGGCGGGACTGTCGATCGCGCTGCTGCCCGGCCTAGCGGTCGACCGCCGCTACCGCGTCGCCACCAGGGAACTGGCCACTCCCGTGACCCGCTCCATCACGGCGGCGATCCGCCGCGGCTCACCGCCTCGCGCGGCGGTACGCGCCGTACTGGAGGCACTGCGCCACCATCCGGAACTGCCGCTGCCGGGAGGGGAGTGAGTCCCGGTCCGGGATGAACGAAGACCCGAGGTGACAAGGACGAGCAGCAGCGCCCTCTCAGCCGAACCGCACGGCAGCGCCTCTCAGCCGAACCGCAGGATACGCGGAGCGAAGGTGCCCTCAGGTCCGGCGGCCCTGCCGACCGACCACACCTTCGCCGTGCCCGGCACCGGCGCCAGGTGCAGCCGCGAGGAGTCGCCCTCCCCGCCCACCGCCGGTTCGCTGTACTCGGTGAACGACTGGCCGTTCCAGGAAAGGAAGTCCGGCCCCGGGACGAACGGCGGCCAGCTGCCCGGCGGGCCGTACTTCTGCGAGCGGACCACCGCGACCCAGGCGAGCTCGCCGGACGCGCCGGCCGCCAGTGAGCTGATCGAGCCGAAGTCGGTGGGCACGGCCACCCGACTCCACTTCTGTCCGTCGAAGCGGACCAGCAGGGGCGGAATCGGCTTGCCGACCGGGCCACCGACGAACCCGTCCGTGCCACCCGCCCAGACCTCTGTCGGCGAGACCGCGAGCACACTGCCCACGGCCGCTCGCGGGAATCCGTGCACGATCGTCTGCTGCCACTCCCGCCCGTTCCAACGCGACACGGCGGCGCCCGAGTTGGACTCGCCCGCGGCCCAGACGTCGTCGGCCGCCAGGATGTGCAGGCCGTACACGGCTCCCGGCGGCGCCGGCACCTCCTGCCAGCCGCGCCCGTCCCGGCGCAGCAACACCTGCGCGCCGTCCCGTGAACCGATCAGCCAGGTCTCGCCGCCACCGGCGACGACCTTGGTCAGCACGACACCGCCCGGGGGCCGGCTCTCGGACCAGGCGTCGCCGTCGTGGCGGAGCAGGCGGGCGCCGCCCGCCGAGTCGCGGCCGACCGCCCAGACCGCGGACGGTGAGGTCGCGGCGATGGACAGCAGCTCTCCCTGCCAGCGGACCCCGGGCAGATTCCGGCGCTGCCACGCGGTTCCGTCCCAGCGCAGCATCAGCGGGTAGCCCGGCGCCTCGCGACCGACGGCGTCGGTGCCCACCGCCCACGCCCGGCTCGGCCCGAACACCACAGCCTCGTTGAGACCGGCCTGGGGTCGTACCTGGGCCGGGACCGGAACGTGTTGCCAGGACTTGGTTTCCGCCGCGGCCGAGCTCATGACGGTGATGAGGGTCATGGCAACGGCGAGGGCCGCGACGAGAAGTCTGCGTACCATGGTCAGCCTCCCAGCCGCTCGCTCATCAGGTTTGGTTTCGAGCCGTAGATCTCGACAGTCCCGAAGGACAGCAGTGCGGACCCGGCCCTTGCCAGCGCACGCGGTTTGACGTCGATCGCGTTGGTGCGCTTCGGGCCGTAGGAGAAGGTGGTGCGCGTGCCGTCCACTCGCGCGTACTTCGACTGGAACGCGCGGTCGCTGCGCACCGGCAGCCACAGCGCGCCGTCCGGGCCGCGCACCACGGCCTCGGTGTAGGTGTCGCCCAGCGGTGGGTAAGTGGTGCGCCAGGTCCGCCCGTTGAAGGTCATCAGGTAGGTGCGGGCCACGCCATCGGTGTACTGGCTGCCGCCGATCGTGACCCGGCCGGACGGTTCGAGCAGGATGGTGTGCACGTTGCTGTTCGGCGGCAGCGGCACCTTCGCGTCCCGCCATGCCGTGCCGTCCCGGCGCAGGATGGCGGTACCGGTAGTGGTATCCGCCCAGGCCCAGGCATCGGTGGACGTACGCGCCGTGATCCCCATCAGGTAGAGCACACCGTCCGGGGCGGACTGCGTGGTCCACTCGGCACCGTCGTAGTGCAACACCTTCAGCCCGGTCTCGTCCTCACCGACCACCCACGCGGCGCCAGGTACCGCGGCGAAGTCCTGGTAGACCGACAGGGTTTGCGGCAGCGGGACGGTACTCCACGCTCCCGCCGACCGGCGCAGGATCTCTCCCGCACCCTCGCGGTTGTGGAAGATCCACACTTCCTCGCCCACGAACTGCACCTTGCCGAGCCAGCCCGGCTCACCGGCACCGGGGAAGGCCGTGTCCCGGCTCCACGTCTTGCCGTCCCACCGGTACAACATCGGCCGCAGCCCATCGGCTGCGTGCTCGTAACCAGTCGCCCAGGCCTCGCCCCGCCCCCGGGCGGCGAGGTCGGACACGGTCACCGGAGGGGCCGCCGCCGGCACCTGCAGCGCCGACCAGCTCGGCGCTGCGTCCGTCGCTGCGTTCGACGTCCCGCTCGGCGTCACGGCGGCGGCCGGCGACACCACCGCGGCACACGTGAGCACAAGGCAGACAACGACTGCACGGAGACCGTTCACAAGACCCCCCAGTACGCGAAGGTCGCACAGGCTATTGGCGCTCACCCGCTCGTGAACAGACGGCATCCGGCCGATCACCGCGAGCCCAGTGCCTGGTTCCGGCCCCCCGGCGACCTGGGGCGGAGCCGGATTGTCAGTGGTGGCTGGGAGTGTGGGGGCATGGACAGGGATGAGGAGTTGCTGCGCGGCCGGATCTACGGCCAGGACCATGACGACCCCCGGCAGGGCCCGCAGCCGGGACGGGACTACGCCGAGCTGGTCGGCGGCCCGCTGGACGGCCTGCTGCTCGACATCACCGGCTGGACGAGGGGTGAGATGGACACCGGCGTCGCCCTGCCCACGGAACTGGGGAAGTTCGGTGCCGGTGGGCGGGCGATGTACGACCCGCGCCCCGGCGACCGGCGGCGTCGCTGGGACTGGTCCGGTGACACTCCCTGACGATTCTCCGGCTACGCGGGGCAGGCCCACCTGTGCGCCCAGGCGTCAGAAGCGCACGCACACAGCTCGTGGAGTCGCTGCGGGTGAACGTCTCGTAGAGTCGCAACGGTGAACGTAGAGAACACTTTTGGCACACCGGACACTCCTGACCGTGACCTGCCGATGCTGACCATTACCCAGTCCGCCCACCTGCGGGCACTGGCCGCCCCGTACGCACGGGAAGGGCGCAACTACTCCCTTCACAACCTGGCGCAGATATGCCGCCAGGCGCCGCAGGAGCACTGGCCCGAGCTGGTCGAGGGCCATTTCGCCCGCTTGGAGGAGGGGAGCAAGGGCGGCGAGAGTCCCGCGGAGCTTCTTGACGGTGTGCACGCGCGGCTGCTGCCCACGGATTCGCTCACGCCGGAGATCGCCGGGGCCATGAGTTACGCGCGCGTGGTGGCCGAGGGGCTCGTCTTCGCCTACGCCCTGGACATGCCCACCAGCGTGCGCATGCTCACCGACTCCGACGTGGAGCGCGTCGGGGCGCAGGAGTTGGGGCAGGCGGCGTACGCGAACTTGATGCGCGTGCCCGTCGAGCACGACGAAGTACCCATCGAGGGAGGCGCGTTGCTGCACTCCCTGTACGGCGAATCGCCCTTCATAGCGAGCAAGGCCCTGTTCCTGTCCGAAGCGGTCCGGCAGGTCACCGGCGAGTCGCTTCCGGATGCCGGAGCCCTCTTCGTCGTGCCCACCCGGCACTTGCTGGGCGTACCACCCGATCGTCGACGGTTCCGTGGTCGACGCCGTCAACGGCCTTGCGGCGTACGGCCTCGGCGCCCACGAGGACGGGCCGGGCGAGCTGTCCCCCCCCGCGTCTACTGGTGGCACCAGGGCCGCCTGACCTCGCTCACGGTCATCGACCACGACACCCGTTCCTTCTCCCTGCAGCCGCCACCGGAACTGCTCGCCCGCATGAAGGGCCTGGTCCGCCTCGATCGTGCCGGACGACTCGACACCGCCGCCGCGGCCAAGGCGCCCGACGTGGCGGCCCTCACCCACGCCACGGCCGATGCCCTGGCCGCTCTCACCGAGAACCCGGCTGGACTGAGCGACGCCTTCACGTCGGCTCTCACGCTCGGTCACGCCCACTGCGCGGCCGACCCCGGAGCGGCTCACGTCGACACCTGGGACGCCTGGGCCATCGCCGTACAGCTCGGCACGGCGTTGTTCAGCGGTGCGCAGGCCCAGGAGTGCCGCCTGGGCGAGGACGTCGTGCGGCAGTTGCCCGCGACCCCGGCCGCGCCGCCCGCGGACGCCCGTGCCTGGCTCGATGCCTTCTACGCAGCGGTCGCGTGCCGCCAGAAGGACAGGGCCGACCGGCTGTGCGAGGTGCCGCTGGAGGTGTTGCGGCAGGACGATTCCGTCGACGCCTTCGTACTGCACTGGATCGACACGCTGCAGACCTACTGGGCCGAGCGCCCCATGGACGACGTCGTGGCAAAGCTACTCACGACCATGGAAACGTCTCATCCAAAGTCCCTGACCCACACGCCCAAGGACTTCGCTGACCTGATCGACTATCAGCCCGTCGCCCTCTTCCACCGCCTGATCGCCCGCGACCACGACGCCTTCGCCAACGCCCTGGCCGAAGCTGTCGCGCACCACGGCACCTACTGGGGCGACTCGGCGGCGCCGCGCGCGCGGGTGGCGCTGGGGCCGCTGGCGATCGCGAGTCTGGCGTACGACTACGGCTTTCCCATCGCCCTGCCCCAGCCGTACCTGCCGACGTACCTGCTCAACCGCGAACGGATCGAGGAGATGCCGGCGGGCTGAGGCACCTACCGCGCTGAGGCATCGTGCTGGGGCATCGCGCTGAAACCCTCGTGAAACCGCGCTGAATGCGCCCTGCCGCAGCCTCTGCGGCATGACGACGACAACGACACCGTCCTCACTCGCCATCGCCGCCACGGGGATGCGCAAGACTTACGGGGACAAGACGGTCCTGGACGGCATCGACCTCGCGGTGCCGGCCGGAACGGTATTCGCGCTGCTCGGTCCGAACGGGGCGGGCAAGACCACCGCCGTGAAGATCCTCTCCACGCTCATCACGGCCGACGCCGGGTCCCTGCACGTCGGTGGCCACGACCTGGCCGCCGAACCGCAGGCCGTGCGTGCCGTGATCGGTGTCACGGGTCAGTTCTCGGCCGTGGACGGTCTGATCACCGGCGAGGAGAACATGCTCCTCATGGCGGACCTCCACCATTTCTCCCGCTGCGAGGGCAACCGGATCGCCGCTGAACTCCTTGAGCGCTTCGATCTCACCCAGGCCGCAAAGAGGCCCGCATCCACCTACTCCGGCGGCATGAAGCGGCGCCTGGACATCGCCATGACCCTGGTCGGCAACCCGCGGATCATCTTCCTCGACGAACCCACCACCGGACTCGACCCCCGCTCACGCCACAACATGTGGGCGATCATCCGGGAGCTGGTCTCCGGCGGGGTGACCGTCTTTCTCACCACCCAGTATCTGGAAGAAGCCGACGAACTGGCCGACCGCATCGCGGTGTTGAGCGACGGCGAGATCGCCGCCGAAGGCAGCTCCGACGAGCTCAAGCGGCTCATCCCCGGCGGCCACGTGCGCCTCCGCTTCACCGACCCCGACGCCTACCGCGCCGCCGCCACCGCCCTGAACGAAGCCCACGCGGACGACGGGGCCCTCACCCTCCAACTCCCCAGCGACGGCAGCCAGCGCGAGCTGCGCTCCATCCTCGACTGGCTCGACTCCGTCGGCATCGAGGCCGACGAACTCACCGTCCACACCCCCGACCTCGACGACGTCTTCTTCGCCCTCACCGGCAGCGCCGACCAGCCCAAGGAGGCCGTCCGATGAGCTCTCGCACCCTCTCCCTCGCCGCACACGACTCGATCACCATGCTGCGCCGCAACCTCCTGCACGCCCGGCGCTACCCCTCCCTCACCCTGAACATCCTGCTGACGCCGATCGTCCTGCTGCTGCTCTTCGTCTACGTCTTCGGCGACGTGATGAGTGCGGGCATCGGTGGCGGCGGCGCCGACCGCTCGGACTACATCGCCTATCTGGTCCCGGGCATCCTGCTGATGACCATCGGCGCCACCCCGGCAGGTACCGCGGTGTCCGTCTCCATGGACATGACCGAGGGCATCATCGCCCGCTTCCGTACGATGGCGATCCACAGAGGCTCCGTGCTCATCGGGCACGTCGTCGGCAGCGTGCTGCAGGCCATCCTCAGCGTGCTCCTCGTGGGCGCCGTCGCCGTGGCCATCGGGTTCAGGTCCACCGATGCCACGGTCGTGGAGTGGCTGGCGGCGTTCGGGCTGCTCGCGCTCGTCGCGCTCGCCTTCACCTGGATCGCGGTCGGGATGGGGATGGCGAGCCCGAATGCCGAGGCGGCCAGCAACAACGCGCTGCCGCTGATGATCCTGCCGCTCATCTCGAGCGCCTTCGTCCCGGTCGACGCGATGCCGGGCTGGTTCCGGCCGATCGCCGAGTACCAGCCGTTCACACCGGCCATCGAGACCCTGCGCGGGCTGTTGCTCGGCAGCGAGATCGGCAACAACGGATGGGTCACGGTTGTCTGGTGCCTGGGCCTGGCCGCGCTCGGTTATCGCTGGTCGACCTCGTTGTTCAACCGCGACCCGAAATAGGCGCGCGGGCGCATCGAGCGCGCGGGCCGCATCAAGTAAGCGCGCGGGCCGCCTCCCACAGTTGGTCCCGCTCCAGGGCGGCGTACTGAGACACGGCGTCGGCGTACGCCGCCCGGTCGGCGTGCTCTGCCGCCTGCCGGGCGCGGGCCGCCGACATCGTGGGCTGGAACTCGCGCAGCACACGCAGCCGTTCGGCCAGCGCGATCATCCGTACGGCGGAGGTGTCGCCGGACGCCAGCCCGGCCATACCGAGCGCGTGCAGCACCGTCCCGAACACCGGCAGGACCATGGGGGAGCGGGGAGGGCCGTCGAGCAGCGTCCGCAGCCGCTGCCACAGCCGGTGGACCGGTTCCGCGACCAGGTCGAGGCGGCCGGCGTGCGCGTGGGCCGTCACGGCCGCCGACTGGATCTGCAGCGCCCACGGGTCGAGCCACGGGTCGCCGCTGTGCAGTGAGCCCGCCTCGGGCATCCGCTCCACGGCGCCGCGCCACAGGCCGAGCCCGGCCTCCGTGCGCCCGCGGGTGAGGGCGATCTCCGCGCGTCCCCCGAGGTCCGGGCTGTAGAAGTCGTACTCCTGCGGGTTGTTGGCGCCCTCGGTCTGCCGCAGCCAGTACTCGGCCTCGTCGGGATCGCCGCGCTGCAGGCAGGCGAGGACGAGGGCCGAGCGGATGCCGATGTGGTCGAGTTCGTCACCGAGCCGCGGCAGCGCCTTCAGTGCCGCTGTGAGGTGCTCGTAGGCGGTCTCGCCGTGCCCCATCCGCAAGGACAGTTCACTCAGCCGGGAGTGGCCCATGAGCTGGAGGGGCGGATGGTCGACGGAGGCGAGCGCGGTGATCATCCGGTGGGCCGAAGCGAGCGCGCGGTCGATGTCGTGCTCGTACTCCCCTACGTAGGTGGCCACGCACTCGGCGACGCAGGCGACCAGGGGCTGTCGGCTGTCACAGAGTGTTCGCAGCACGGCGTAGTCGGGCGGGCGCATCTCGGGGAGTGCGCTCAGGACCGCCGCGGTGGCGCGCGGCAACGTGTCAGGCGGAGCCGCGGGCAGTCGGCGGAGAGTGACGAGCTGGCGTACGCCATGTGGCCCGAGGTTCATGAACAGGCCCGCCGCGCACAACACCGCCGACGTGCGGGCGACTTCGACGTACTCGGGCCCGGGGTGGTAGTGCGACAGCGGTGGGCCGGTGTCCGCGGCGAGGGTGGCGAGGCGGGGGTAGTTGGAGTCGGTGGACCACAGGGCGGCGAGGACGGCGGTGAGGGCGGCGATCGTGGGTCCGTCCGTACGGGCCAGGGCGTGCCGCAGGGCTGGCGCGAGGTTGTCCTGCTCGGCCCTGATCCGCTCCCTGGCGGCGACGTGGCCGCCCTCACTCGGGCGAAGTGGGGAGCGCGGGGAAGGTTCCGGGCCGAAGAGCACGTCGTGGTGCGCGAGCCCGAAGTCCCGTGCCCAGGAGAGGAATCGGCCCACCGCCGCGTCCTCCTCGCCGGCCTCCGCACGGCGGGCCGCGCTGAACTCCCGTACGGCCTCCAGCATCCGGAAGCGCACGCCGACCGGGGTGTCGGCGACGGTGAGCAGCGACTGACCCGCCAACTGCTCCAGGAGCAACAGTGCGTCGCCGCCGAGTACATGCTCCGCCGCCTCCCCGGAGAACCCCCCGGGGAAGACCGACAGCGTGCGCAGCGCACCCCTGGCGTCCTGCGCGAGCAGGTTCCAGCTCCACTCCACGACCGCGTGCAGCGTGCGGTGGCGCTCCGGCACGTCCCGCGCCCCGCCCCGCAGCAGCGCGAACCGGTCGCCGAGCCGGCGGGCGATCTCCGGCACCGACAACACCCGCACCCGCGCCGCCGCCAACTCCACGGCGAGCGGCAGGCCGTCGAGGTGGCGGCAGAGCCCGGCCACCGCGTGCGGCGGCAGCTCCACGCCGGTCCTGGCGGCCCGTGCGCGCTGCGTGAACAGCTCGACCGAGGTGGCGAGACCGAGCTCCGGCAACGCGTAGACGGCCTCCGACGTGAGGTCCAGCGAAGCCCGGCTCGTGGCGAGCACCCGCAGCTCCTTCGAGGACGCGACCAGGGCCCGTACGAGATCGGCGGCGCCCCGGACGACCTGCTCGCAGTTGTCGAGCACCAGCAGAGCGGGACCGGGGCCGAGCACGCCGAGGATGCCGGACACCGGGTCGGCCGCGACGGGGCCGCTCACGACACCGTGCCGCCCCTCGCCCGCACCCAGCGCGGCGGCCACCTGCGTGGCCACGTCCGCGTCCGCGGTGACGGCGGCGAGCGGCACGAAGTACACCACGCGCTGCTCGGCCCGGCGGCTCACGGCGTGGGCGAGCCGGGTCTTGCCGAGGCCGCCAGGACCGACGACCGTGACGGCACGGGAGGTGCGCAACAGCCGCTCCACCGCCGCGATGTCCGCCTCACGGCCGAGGAGGGGATTCGGCTCGTGCGGCACACCATGCCGGGTGACCGGCGCCTCGCCGCGCAGCAACTCCTGGTGCACGGCCCTGAGTCCGGCGCCGGGATCCGTGCCGAGCACGTCGCGCAGCTCACGGCGGTACGCCTCATAGCGCGTGAGCGCGGCGGACGGGCCAGCCGTCGCAGCCTCGCCGCGCAGCAACTCGGCGAGCACCTCCTCGTCGCGCGGATGCTCCACTGCGACCTCGGCCAGTGGCCCCGCCGCCTCCGCATGCCGTCCGAGACGGGCGAGCGCGAGCGCCTGTGCGCGGACGAGAGTGCCGCGGACGGGGGCACGCTCGGCGCGCAACGCTGCGACGGGGTCGCCGTTGGCGGGCGTTTCGCCAGGGATGCCGACCGCCTCGCCGGGGGCGCCCTCCCACAGAGCCAGCCCGGCCCCGGCAGCGGCCAGCGCTCCCGCCTGGTCCCCGGCCCTGGCCCGCTCCGCGCTCGCGGCGGCGTGCAGCAGCACGGCGGAACTGTCGACCTGATCCTCGGCGAGGGTGAGCCGGTAACCCGTCGGCGTGCTCGCGATGACGTCGGCACCCAGCTGCGCCCGCGCCCTGGACACAAGGACCTGCAGCGCCTTTCCCGGCCGCTCCGGCAACGCGTCCGGCCACAGCCCTGCCACCAGCCGCTCGGTACCGCACCCCGTACGCAGGTCGCCCGCGAGTAGTGCGATGAGGCCGCGCAGCCGGGGCGCGGTGACCTCCCGCCCGCGAAGGGCGACACGCGGCAGCAGGGTCAGTTCGGTGGTCACCCGTGCAGGTTAGCCAAGGCCCTCCGTGCCGAGCAGCATGGTCGCGGCCGTCGTCGCCCCGTCGGCCCTGGTCAAAGAACGCCGCAGAGCCGGGCTGCCCGGCCAGGCGTACCGGTGGGGAGTCATCGGCGACACCGGGTACGTTCACCGCGCCGCCCGCACCGACGAACTCGTCAAGGCAGGCTGGACCAGCCTGAGCAGCAGCGATGCCCTCACCGCTTTCGATGATTTCCTGGGACACCCCCGAGTTGCCACAGTCGTGGTGGGTACTGGCGCGGGTCTGGAACGAGGACTGTCCGTGCTCCCCCGGCTCGCCATGCCCCGCACGGCGACGCTCCTGCCCCACCGCGAGCGGTGTGAGGCCTCCGCCCGTCTCCACACGGCCCTGAAGGGTGCGAGCCCCGAAGACGCTGTGCGCCTGACTGAGGACGCCCTGGCCGAACTGCTCGCCGGCATCCTGCAGACCACCCCCGAACGCATCGACCGCCAGCGCCGTTTCGACCAGCTGGGCGTGGACTCCCTGATGGCCGTCGAGTTCACCACCGCCGTACGCGAACAGATCGGCTACGAGATCCCCGTCATGGAACTGATCTCGGCCGGCAGCCTCACCGCGCTCGCCCATCGCATCGCCGGTCACCTCGGCCGTCACCGGTCGAACCCCGCCTGACACCCATCAGCGCAGCCCTCCAGAGGGCGGGCGCGGCCAACCCGACACCAGGAACACCATGTCCCCTTCCAGCCCGCCCTTCGGCCAGCCGGTCCTCACCGTCCTCGATCGGCGCCCCGAGGCCCGAGCGCGCACGGCCGCCTTCGCGATCCTGGCCACGACCACCGCGGCCGACGGCTACGCACACCTGATGCTCTTCCAGACCGTGGCAGGCTTGGGCGCGGGGGCAACGGCCGCGGCGGGTACCGAGTCCGTCATGAGCGCCGTCCCCGGCGACCACGCGGGCCTCGGCTCAGCGGTCAACGACGCCACCCGTCAAGTCGGCCCCTCCCTCGGAGTCGCCGTCCAGGGCTCCCTCCTCAGTTCGGTCTACCACGACCGCATGGCCGACAGCCCCCCAGGAGCGGGCGACAACATCCTCGCCGTACGGGTCCTGGCCTCCCATCTCCCGAAGCCCCCAGCCCTCCAACTCATCAGCACCGCAAAGGAATCCTTCATCTCCGGCCTCACCGTGACAGCCACCCTCGCGGGCATCGTCACCCTCGCCACAGCCCTGGCGGCAGCCCGTTGGCTCCCAGGCTCACGCCGACCGGCGCCACTGCATCCCGACGCTCAGTCACCTTTGACGAACACCAGCCCGTCAATCCCGCTCAGGTGAGCCGGGTCGAGCGGGGCGTAGCCGAACCAGGGTGATACGCGGGGTGCGGGCGGTGTGTCGCCGAGGGTGGTGGCCAGCTGCGCGGCGTCGATGACGTAGCGGTCCTTCGGGAGCGCGTACAGGAGTCCTTCGAGGGTGTCCTGTTGCGGTGTGTCCACTCCCTGGTGCCGGATGGTGCCGAGGGCTGTGGCCAGGAAGGCGTACTCCTTGCCGAGGCGGGCGCTGACGAGCGCGCCGGCGCTCCACCACTCCAGCAGTGGCTGGTTCCACATGCGCATCGTGCTCTTGTCCCGTTGCAGATGGCTGTTGTGGGCGTGGACGAAGGTCGGGCCGCGCTCGGCGAGGGCGAGGAGGTTGTGGGCCATCATCTGGTCCCGCAGCCCCAGAAGGCGGGTCATCCGGCTCGGCGAGGCGTCGGCCATCCAGTGGTGGTACCGCAGCAGGCCGGTGGCGGTGCGCCCGTACAGGCGCGCTCGGTCCAAGTCGTCGGGCGAGGATGCCGTGAGCAGGTGCGGGGTCTGCGTGTCGAGCAGGGTCACGAGGTCGTCGGCGAGCAGCCGTAGCCGCCCCGCCTCGGGTGACTGTCCCACGGACTGGGCCGGGTCCATGATCGCGGCGGGACTGGTCCACGGGTCGTCGGCGCCGAGCAGGTGGTCGAGCGCGTCCGTCGTTGTGGGGAGCAGGCCCGCGTCCAGGTGGGCCGAGAGGTAACTGTGGAGTGCGGTGAGGGCCTGGCGGGGGCTCGCGGCGTGGGTGATCTCCAGCGGACCGTCGAAACCCGCGAAGCGGACCTGCTCGCGCGCGGGTCGGCCTCGGTTGAACTCCCTTATCCAGCGCACGAGTTCGCGGTTGGGCTCGGCGGTGTCCCAGCCGTGGCTGAAGCCGTGCTCCATGACCTCGTCGAGGGTGCCTGTGCCCGAGGTGACGTAGTCGTCCACGACCAGACCCATCATGCAGTCGCTCTCGATCGCGATCGTCCGGTAGCCCTCCTGCTCGACGAGCTGCTGGAAGAGCTCGTTGCGCAGGTCGAGCAGATCGTCCTCGCAGTGGGTGGGCTCGCCCAGGGCGAGCAGCTGTGGCCGAGTCCGGAGGAGACTCATGACGGCGGCCGCCTCGACGGCATGGATGGTGTCCTTGATGTCTGTAGCCATGCCTTAAACGCTATCGTTGAACCCTCGGTTGAAACTTTTCTGCGGTATGGGCGGTCTCATGGGGCGAAACCTTCAAAGTGGGGAGCGGCTCAGGCCGGTTGACCTGGCGCGCGGGCACGGTCTGTCCACGCAGGCGATCAGGAACTACGAGGAGGCAGGAATCCTCCCGGCCGCTGATCGCACGCTTCACGGCTACCGCACCTACACCTCGCTGCACGCGCGGGCCCTGCGCGCGTTTCTCGCCCTGGTGCCCGGCCATGGCCACCGGACCGCGACGTCGATCATGCGGGCCGTGAACCAGGGCGAGGCCGAGGAGGCGTTCCGCCTCATCGACGAGAGCCACGTCCAGCTTCTTGAGGACCGACGGACCCTCCAGGCCGTGGAGAGGGCACTGCGAGACCTGGGGTCCACGACGCCGGTGGCAGGGGCCGGTTCGGACGGCATGTTCGTCGGGCCACTGGCCGGGAAGCTCGGGATCCGGCCCGCGACCCTGCGCAAATGGGAGTTGGCCGGGTTGGTGAGCCCGCGCCGGGACCCGCGGACCGGCTACCGCGTCTACGACGAGGCCGACGTACGGGATGCGCGTCTGGTGCACCAACTCAGGAGGGGAGGCTACCTGTTGGAGCAGATCGCGCCGCTGATCGACCAGGTCCGGGCGGCCGGCGGTCTTGAGCCTCTGGAAGCCGCGTTGAGCGACTGGCGCGGTCGGCTGTCCACCCGGGGGCGGGCGATGCTGACCGGCGCCGCCGGACTGGAGACGTACCTGAGCGAGAGCGGACCAACAGGCCCTTGACCTGGGGTGGTCCCGACCTTGGCGTGGGCGTCGGTCGGCTGTCGGGGCCGTGGGTCCACCGTCGGTGACCTGTCGGTGGCTTGTCGGAGTGGCCCGGCATCTTTCGAGTACCGGCCGCCGGAGATCACTTGGGTGGCCCCGACCCCGAGGAGCCCCCATGCATACCCCCGTCACGGTCATCGGCGCCGGACTCGGCGGACTCACACTGGCCCGCGTCCTGTACCTCCACGACATCCCGGTCACGGTGTACGAGGCGGAGGCCTCCCCGGCGGCGCGTTCGCAGGGCGGGATGCTCGACATCCACGACTACAACGGACAACTCGCCGTCCAGGAAGCCGACTTGATGAACGAGTTCCGTGGCCTCATCCTGGAGGGCCGCCAGGCGATGCGAGTCCTTGCCCCGGAAGGGAACGTCCTGCACGAGATGGCCGACGACGGCACGGGAGGACGTCCCGAGGTGCAGCGCGGTGAGCTGCGACAGATCCTGCTCGACTCGCTCCCGGCCGGCACCGTCCGGTGGGGGCACAAGGTCAGCGGCGCCCGTACCGTCGTCGAGGGCCGCCACGAAGTGATTTTCGCCGACGGTGCCACCGTCATCACGGGCCTGTTGGTCGGCGCGGACGGCGCGTGGTCACGGGTCAGGCCGCTGCTGTCCACCGCCACACCCGAGTACACCGGAAAGTCGGTCGTCGAGACGTACCTGTTCGATGCCGACACCCGGCACCCGGCCGCGGCCAAGACGGTCGGCGGCGGGGCGATGATCGCGCTCTCGCCGGGCAGGGAGATCTTCGCCCACCGGGAGAAGGGCGACACTCTGCACGCCTACGTGGGGGTGTCCGAGCCGCAGGACTGGTTCGCGGCCATCGATTTCACCGAGGGCGCGGCGGCCACCGCGCGGATCGCGCAGGAGTTCGCGGGCTGGGCGCCGGAGCTCACCGCGCTGATCACCGACAGCGACACAGCGCCGATCCTGCGCCCTCTCTTCGCTCTGCC
Organism: Streptomyces sp. NPDC033180; assembly: GCF_055577645.1. Taxonomy (NCBI): domain Bacteria; kingdom Bacillati; phylum Actinomycetota; class Actinomycetes; order Kitasatosporales; family Streptomycetaceae; genus Streptomyces; species Streptomyces sp. NPDC033180. The sequence goes on from NZ_JBVIPU010000019.1 coordinate 32,481, forward strand.
CACCGAGCACCGGTGGGACCGGGTGCCGGGCGTGACCCTGCTCGGCGACGCCGCCCACCTCTCGGCCCCGAACGGCGAGGGCGCCAACCTGGCCATGTACGACGGCGCCGAACTCGGCAGGGCCATCGCCACTCACCCCGACGACATCGAGACCGCCCTCACCGCGTACGAAGAGGCCCTGTTCCCCCGCAGCGCCGCGCCAGTCATGTTCGAAGGGGTCGAGGCCCACGGGGCCGACTCCGAGAACGGCGCGGCGGAGGCCCTGCTCAAGAGGCTCGTCGAGCAGGGGACCGAGGGTAGTTAGGGCGAGCTCTCTCCAATGGTGCGGAGTAGCGTTCGAAGTGGGTAGGAAGGTGACACGCGTCGATGAGAGGAGACGGTGTGGCGTCGGACGACAAGGACCCGGAGCGTTTGCTGGACGGGTTGTCGGTGGATGAGGCCCGGCCGGAGCGTCCTGTACTGCTCGACGCGGAGGGAGAGCCGCTGCGGACGTGGCGGGAGAACTATCCCTACCCGGAAAGGCTGAAGCGGGGGGAGTACGAGCGTCGGAAGCGGATCCTGCAGATCGAGCTGCTGAAGTTGCAGAGGTCGGTGCGCGAGCAGGGCCAGCGCATCGTGGTCGTGTGCGAGGGACGCGACGCGGCAGGCAAGGGCGGCACGATCAAGCGCTTCACCGAGCGCCTCAACCCCCGCGGGGCCCGCATCGTGGCGTTGGACAAGCCCACTGAACGCGAGGCGGGCCAGTGGTACTTCCAGCGTTACGTGGCGCAACTGCCGTCCGCGGGTGAGATCGTCTTCTTCGATCGCTCCTGGTACAACCGAGCCGGCGTCGAGCCCGTCATGGGCTTCTGCACCCCACGGCAGCACGACGAATTCCTGCAGCAGGCACCGCTGTTCGAGAAGATGATCACCGATGACGGCATCGTGCTGGTCAAGTTCTGGTTCTCCGTCTCCCGGGCGGAGCAACGCACACGCTTCGCCATCCGCCAGGTCGATCCCGTACGGCAGTGGAAGCTTTCACCCACGGATCTGGCCTCGCTGGATCTGTGGGACGCCTACACCCGCGCCAAGGTGGACATGTTCCGCGCCACGGACACCGTCCACGCACCGTGGTCGGTGATCAAGTTCAACGACAAGCGCCGCGGGCGCCTCGAAGCGATCCGGCACCTGCTGCTGAGTGTCGACTACGAGTCGATGGACAAAGACGCGGTGGGGGAGGCGGACCCGCTCATCATCGGTCCGGCCGACACGCTGCTGGAAGCGGATGAGGACCCGACGGACCTGTCGCCAAGCCGACTCGCCGAGAATGAGCAAGGCCCTGGTCAACACCCGTGACGCCGAGCCTGCTCGCCTGCCACGCGGCGGGACTTGAACGGGCCGCCCCGGGACTGATCGCGGGCCTTCCGGCATCCGAACGGGAACAACTACTCTCCACCGAGTGGTACATCCGCCACGATGCCGCCGGCTCGGGAGGGGGAGATCTCTGATGACCGCGTTACACGTGACGGTGTGGGACCAGACCGGTGGTGCGGGAGCCCCTGTGGCCCCAGTGACCCCTGCGGTCTTCGCGCACAGCATTTTCACATGGGGCAGTGACGAGGCGTACGGGTTCGCCGCCCAGCGGTCGCTCGCCGACCGCTACCGCCTGCTCCTTGTGGACCGCCGTGGTTACGGCCGCAGCCCCGACACCGACCGCAGCGACTTCGACACCGACGCCGACGACCTGGTGGAACTGCTGCGGCAGCAGGACGCGGGCGCGCACCTGGTCGGCCACGGCAACGGCGGCCTCGCAGCCATGCTCGCTGCCGGGCGCAGACCCGACCTCGTGCGTTCCCTGACGCTGATCCAGCCTTCCGCGTTCTCCGCGGCCGCCGGTCACCCGGTGGTCGAGGCCATGCTGGGCCGGGTGCGGGACAGTGCCGGTGTGCCGGATTCGGTGACGCCGGAGCAGTACCTGCGCGCCTCCACCGAAGGCCAGGGCATGCCCCTGCCCGACCCCACCCCGCAGCGCCTTCGTGCCGTGGCCACGTCGATGCGCGAACGTCCTGTATGGGAAGCGACAGTGCCCCTGGCGCCCTTGCGGGCCGCGCCTTGGCCGACGCTGGTGATCTGCGGGACCTGGCAGGACGCGCCGGAGACGTACCGCAAGTACGCGGGCGAACCGCTGATCGCCTGCGCCGAAGCCGTGGCGGACGCCGTTGGTGCCCGCCTGCTCCGTGTGCCCGGCTACTACCCGCACACCCAGCAATTCGCCACGGTCAACGCTGCCTTGCGCGATCTATGGGGTTAGGCCGCGAAGCGGTTCGGCGCGCGGCCACTGCGCGCCGAACCGCATCGCGTACCGCGAAGTCGGGACAGCGGACCGTCAGCGCGCCGCGAGGTCCGCGAGCAGCTGGGCCGCGGGCTTCGGGTGGACGAGCCAGCGCAAGTGGCTTCCCTCGAGGGTCCCGACATCGAAGGTGTTGTCGGGAGTGAGAGCGTCGGCCTCGCGGATCATGCGGTCCTGCATGGCGAGGGGGATGCTTGCATCGCCGGTCAGGCGCACATAGGTCTTCGGAATGCCCCCCCACGTCGCGGCCCGGGTCCGGTCGGCGGACGTGCCGATATCGAGGTTCTCGTCGGGCTGGAAGGAGTTCAGGAACGTCAGGAACTCGTCGTCGGTGAGGTCGGCGGCGAAGGCCTGCTTCATCGCGGCGATCGTGGCCGGGGCGGCAGTGCGGAAGTTGACCCGGAGCAGACCGAGCTCGGCCGGGTTCCCGACGAACGCCGGAGCGAAGGCCCCCGGGTCGACACTCGCCATCTCCGGCTCGGCGTAGTAGTCGCTGACATCCAGGTCGACGGGGCACCAGGCGGAGACGTAAGCGATCCGGTCGATCAGGTCGGGGCGGGCGTTGCCGACCGCGGTGATCGTGGCGCCACCTCTGCTGTGGCCGACAAGGATGGTCGGTCCGTTCTGTCTCGCTCTCTCGAGGACCTCGATCACACGGGCGGCGTTGTCGGCGAGGGTGACCCCCTTGATGCTTCCCGGTACTCCGGCGAGCGCGTCGAGATCCTGCGGGGCCTGGTAGGCCGCGGCGTAGGTCGCCTCGAACCCGTGCCCCGGGAGGTCGACGGCGACCGAGCGGTGCCCGAGGAGGCCGAGCTCGGCCTGCAGCGGCGCGAACGAGAACGAGTTCGCGAAGGCGCCATGAACAAATACGAATGTCGGCTGATTTTGCATGCCCGTAGCCTCCAACGGAACGATCTTCGGGACAAGCACGGTTCGGATATTTCTGTGCCAACGCCCGGCCCGCGACATGACCTTGGCCCGCAGCGTTCGCGTACCTGTGCGTCTCCGTGTTCGCGTACGCAACAGGCCAGGTCAGACACCATGCCGACCGGCCGCGGAGCGATCCGCCATTATTTCAGCCCTGCCGCGGAGCGATGGAAGGCGATCATTAGCCTTTGCTCATGAGTGACGACACCTGGAACGCCCTGAAGGCGACTCCGATCGCGGAGATCCGGCGACGCGCCGTGATCATCAACACCCTTGTCGAGGTCGAACCGGTGACGGTGGAGGGCGCGGAGCGGTTCGCCTGGAACGACAGTGGTGGGCAGTCGGCCGTGTGGTACTTCACGCCGGACGGTCGAGCGATGCTGATGACCTTCGACCACGAGACGGTGCTGAACCTCTATGCCGAAGGTACCTACGCCGCGCAGGAGTCGCTTTACGGCGGAGTCCCCGCGGATCTCGTCCAGCTGGTACGCGACCGTCCCGAGACCTACGAATCCCTGAACCTCACCGCTCCGGAGACGGACGAGACGATCCACTACGCCGGCGGCGTGTTCTGGTTCGACGGCACGCGGTGGCAGGCCGCCGCAGGATTCCTGGACCACTGCGAGCAGGAGGGTCTGGACCCCATGGCCGATTCTGGATTCGACTACTGCCTCGACGACTACCTGTTCGGCCGGGAGTTCACCGCGGAGACCTTCATCGCGTACCGGGACGCCGACGACTGGTACGACACCTCCGCGGAGAAGGACGAAGCGCTGGCCGCTGCCCGGGACGTCTTCGCGCGGCACGGGTGATGCGGCGGAGCGCGGACGCGGCAGACCCGCCACGTACGTACGGGGGCCCTGCGCGGACGCCGTCGTGCATAGCATGGCCTCATGACCGTAGACCTGTTCGCGGGCATTCCCGTCCGCGACTACACCACCGCGGTGGCCTGGTACCAGCGCCTGTTCGGCGGGCCGCCGGCCTTCCTGCCCAATGACACCGAGGCGGTGTGGGAGCTCGCCGAACACCGGTACATGTTCATCGAGGTGCGGCCCGGTCATGCCGGGCACGCCCTGCACACCGTCTTCGTGGAGGACCTCGACGCGCGCGTCTCCGGGATCGCCGAGAGGGGCCTGAAACCGGACACGCGCGAGACCTACGCCAATGGCGTCCGCAAGGTCACCTTCCGCGACCCGGACGGCAACGAGATCGGATTCGGCGGCGCCCCGACGGCCTGACCGGGACGACTGACTCCGGCCGAGCGGAGCGGAGCGGACCGACCAGCTCCGCGGCGCGGTCACCTGGTCACTGGTCGCCGGGTGCCGTCCAACCGAGAACCGGCGTCATGGAACGCAGCGTCGCCCGCGCCGGCATCAGCCGGGCGGCCGCGTCGCGCAGCAGCACGGCAGGCGGCCACGACAGCTGGCCGACAGTGCCGAGCCGGGCGGAGCGACGCGCGATGGCCTGGGTCCGCGGGCGGCGCAGCAGGTCGTACGAGTGGAGCGCGGAGGCCACGGCCGTTGTGCCGTCGAGGCAGTGGGCCAGGGTGACCGCGTCCTCCAGGGCCTGGCACGCGCCTTGGCCCAGGTTCGGGGTCATGGCATGGGCCGCGTCGCCCAGGAGCGCGACCCGGCCCCGGACGAAGGTGGGCAGCGGCGGCAGGTCGTACAGATCGTGCCGGAGCACCGCGTTCGCGGGGACGGCGGCCAGGAGCGCCGGGATGGGGTCCGGCCAGGCCCCGAACCGGCGCAACAGTTCGCCGTGTTCGGAGGTCCCGGGAGGTACCCCGGCCCCGGCGGGCAAAGAGGCGGTCCCGAAGCAGTACATCCGCCCGCCCGGCAACGCCGCGTAGCCGAACCTCTCCCCACGGCCCCAGGTCGCGCCGCCCTCGGCCGGCGGCGCGGTCAGCGGCTCGGTGACCATGCGCCAGGCGGTGTACCCGGCGTACCGGGGGCCCGCCGCATCGGGCCAGAGCGCACCGCGGACGGCACTGCGCAGCCCGTCGGCGCCGATCACGAGGTCGGGCCTGGACTCGCCGCCGGAATGCTCGACGACAAGGCCGTGGTCGTCGTCGCGGACCATGGACACCTCGCTGCCCGGCCGCAGACTGTCGGCGGGCAGCGCCTCGGTGAGCGCCCGCAGCAAGTCCGCGCGGTGCAGGACCACCAAGGGATGGCCGAAGCGGCGGAACAGCTCCGCATTGTCCGTACGGGACAGCCAGCGGCCCCGACGGTCGCGGACGCCGCCGCTGGCCTCGACGGTGCCGAGTGCCTGGACGGTGTCGGCCAAGCCGAGCACTTCGAGGGCGCGCAGCGCGTTCGGCCACAGGGAGATGCCGGCGCCGATCTCGGTGAACTCCGGGGCCCGTTCCAGCACTTCGACGCGCCAGCCCCGGCGATGCAGGGCGATGGCCGCCGCGAGGCCGCCGACCCCGCCGCCGATGATGGTCGCGGCGCCACACCCGGTCACGTGGCCGCCGATACGGTGCGGGGGCGGTGAGCCCTGATGTCCACAGGGCGCCCGTCGGGGTCGCGAGCTGTCATCGTCCACTGCGTGGGCAGTGTCTCGATCTGCCCGACCGGCCACCCGGCTCCCGACATGCGCTCGCGGACCTCACGCAGCTGCCGTTGGGTTCCGACGCGCAGACCCCATCCCGCCTGGCTCAGGGGATCGAGATCAGTGGCGGGGGGAGCAGCGGTTTCAACGATCATCAGGTGGTCGTGCCCACCGACATCGAGGACCGCGATCCGAGGATCGGGAGGGGCCGCGGCACGCTCGAACGCGAGCGTCGCGCCGAGCAGCTCCGTGTAGTACCGCACGAGCCGGTCGAGGTCGGTCGTGGACAGCGTCAGATGGTTGATACCGAGGAGATCAGGCATGGTCGGCCAACTGTAGTGCAGCCACTGGGAGGTCCGCGCGGTCGCAGAGCCCCGAACCGGCATCACCGCGTGGGTGGTTGGATGCGGCCGTGATCGAGTGTGAGGATCTGGTCGGCGGCGGTGAGGCCCGAGGTGTTGTGAGTGATCAAGAGAGTCGTACGGCCGCGGGTGGCGTTGAGGATGTCGGTGAGTACGGCGTCGGCCGTCTCGGGGTCCAGCCCTTCGGTGGGCTCGTCCAGGACGAGTACGGGCGGGTCGGCGAGCAGGGCTCGGGCCAGGAGGAGGCGTTGGCGCTGGCCGCCGGACATGGCGGAACCTCTCTCGCCGAGGAGGGTGTCCCAGCCGTCGGGGAGGGATTCGATCCAGCCCAGAAGCTGGGCTCTGCCGGCAGCTTCGCGCAGGTCGGCCTCGGTCGCCGCGGGGCGGGCCACGAGGAGGTTGGCGCGCAGGGTGGTGCGGAAGACGTGGGCGTCCTGGGTCATGCCGGTGATCGCGCGGCGGGCGTCGGCGCCCGCGCAGTCGCGCAGTTCGCGTCCGCCGATACGGATGCTTCCGCCCTCGTAGGGGAGGAACCGCATGAGCGCGGCGACCAGCGTCGACTTGCCGGAGCCGCTGGCGCCCAGAAGCACCGTCAGGCGACCGGGCGGCAGGCGCAGGCTCACTCCGTCCAGGGCCGGAGAGGCCTGGGGGAGGTGGCGTACGCGCAGGTCGGTGATGTCCACGCCGACCGGGGTGTGGGGGGTGAGCGGAGCCGGGGCGCGCGGGTCGGTGACGGGCGGTGGGGTGTCGAGGAGGTCGGCCAACCTCCGTGCGCTGACCCGTACTTCGGCGAGGTGCCGTGCGGCAGTGGGCAACGGCGTCAGGGCCTCGAAGGAGACCAGTGCGAGGACCGCGAGGACGGTGAGCTGCACGGCGGGCAGTTCCCCCGCCGCATGGGCGCGCAGCGCCAGCCAGGTCACGCCGACTGTCGCCGCCGCCTGGAGGAGCAGGACCGTGGTGGAGGCGATCGAAGTGGTCCAGGCTGCCCGGCGCTCCAGCGCGGCGATCCGGGTGGCGGCGCGGAGCGTCTCCTCATGGGCGCGGCCCAGGGCTCCGTACGCGGCGAGGTCCGCCGCACCCTGGGTCAAGTCCAGGGTGAGAGCGCTTAGTTCAGCTCTCGCTGCCCTCTCCGCGCGGCTCGTACGGCGGGACAGTGCGAGCACCGAGGCGGGTACGAGGAGACCCGCCACGGCCAGGAGCAGCCCCAGCAGAAAGCCTGCAGTAGGCAGCAGCGCCGTAGCGACGGTTGTGGCAGCGGCGGCAACCGCGCAGGCGGCCGCGGCCGGGATCAGGACTCGTAGCAGGAGGTTCTGCGCGGCATCGACGTCGTCGACCAGGCGGGTGAGGAGGTCGCCGCTGCGGAAGGCGGGGATGCCCGCGGGAGCGAGGGGCACGAGGGCCTCGTACACCTGGGTGCGGAAGCCCGCGACGGCCCGCAGCACGCCGTCGTGGCCCAGGAGCCGGTCGATGTAGCGCAGCGCGCCACGCCCCAGAGCCAGGGCCCGGACGGCGACGATCGCCAGGCTCACCGAGGCGAGCGGGGGGTGCTCGGCGGCGCGGGTGATCAGCCAGGCGGCAGTGGCCATCAGCGCGGCGGCCGCCAGTTCGCTGCCGGCCGCGGCGAGCGCGGCGGGCAGCAGCCGGCGCCAGTACGGCAGGAGCCGGCGCAGGAGGCGGAGGGTGGGGCGGGGCGATCGTGCCGGGGGGAGGACGGTGGCATCGGCGTGGAGGGTCATCGAGCCATCAGTCCTTCCGCGAGGGCCGGTCGGGTCATGGGGGCCGTTCGGATCTCCTGGACCGCTGGGGCCGGGTGGGGCACTTGGGTCCCGGTGAGGCGGCCCTCTTCTACGGTGATGATCCGGTCGGCGTGAGGCAGCATGCTCGTACGGTGGGCGACCACAACCGCGGTCTTGCCGCGCATGAGGCGGACCGTGGCGCGTGTGACCGTGGCCTCGCTCTCGGGATCGAGGTGGGCGGTCGGTTCGTCCAGGAGGAGTACAGGGGCGTCCTTGAGGAAGGCGCGGGCCAGGGCGATCCGCTGGCGCTGGCCCACGGAGAGCCCCGCGCCGTGCTCGCCGAGCAGCGTGTCGTACGCCTGGGGCAGTTCCTCGATGAAGTGACCGGCGCAGGCGGCGCGTGCCGCGTGCCGCACCTCCGCGTCGCTCGCGTCGGGGCGTGCCAGGCGGATGTTGTCCGCGACGGTGGCCGCGAACAAGTGCGGGCGCTGAGGCACCCACGCGACCTGGGTGCGCCACCCGTCGCCGTCGAGGTCCGCGAGGTCGGTTCCGCCGACCGTGACGCACCCCGACGCGGGTCGCGTGAAGCCGAGGAGCAGTGCGAGGAGGGTGGACTTGCCCGCGCCGCTCGGCCCGACCAGGGCGATGTGTTCGCCGGGGCGCAGGGAGAGGGAGACGTCACGAAGGGCCGGGGCGGCACGGCCCGGGTACTGGACCGTGACGCCCTCCAGACACAGGTGCGCCTCGCGGGCGTCGGGCGCCGGGGCACGGGCGGCGGCGCACGCCGTGGAGGCTCCCCGGCCGCCACCGGCTTCGTCGGTGTCATCGAGGATGGCGAAGACCCGCTCGGCCACGGCGATGCCCTCGGCGCTGTCGTGGAAGGCCGCCCCGGCCGCACGCAGCGGCAGGTAGGCCTCGGGGGCCAGGAAGAGCACGACCAGGGCCGTACGGAGGTCCAGCTCGCCGTCGAGCAGCCGCAGCCCGACAGGCACCGCCACCAGCGCCACGGAGAGGGTCGCGACCGTCTCCAGGACGAAGGAGGAGAGGAACGCCACGCGCAGCGTGCGCATCGTGGCCTGCCGGTGGGCGTCGGCCATCTCGTGGACCACACGCGCCTGTTGCCGCTCGCGCCCGAACGCGCGCAGCGTCGGCAACCCGGCCACCACATCCAGGAAGTGACCGCCGAGCCGGGCCAGCAACTGCCATTGCCGGGCGGTGCGCCGGGCGGTATGGGCTCCGACCAGCGCTCCGAACACGGGGATCAGCGGCAGCGTCACGATGATGATCAGCGCGGAGGTCCAGTCCGTCCACGCCAACCACCCGACGACCGCGAGGGGCACGACCGCCGTGGCCGCCATCGTGGGCAGGTAGCCCACGACGTACGCGTCGAGGGCGTCGAGGCCGCGCGTGAGCAGAGTGGCCGTCTCGCCGTGGCGTCCGGCGGTGAGCCGTAGCGGATCGGTGCGCCGCAGCCGACCGGTGACTCTCTGGCGCAGTAGGCGTTTGGTATCGGCCGCGGCGCGTTGCGCGAGCACCCCGCGAGCCCAGGCGAGCAGCGCGCGCAGCACCATGACCACGCCCAGTGCGGCCGGCGACGCGCCCCGCAACGGCCGCCCGGCGAAGCCGTCCGCGAGAACCGCCGCGAGGAGGACCGCCTGGGCGACGGTGAGACCGGCGGCGAGGAGCGCGAGTGCCGGGGAGTACGTCATGTGGCGCCGCAGCACCGGGAGTTCCCGTATCAGGCGTCGTTCGACGGGTTTCATCCTGGGGGCTCTCTTCCCTCTCGTCGCTTTCCGAGGCTCGGCAGCAGGTGGGGTGACGTGGTTCAGAAGTAGCTGGGGTGATGTGGTTCAGAAGTAGCTGGGGTGACGGCGGCCCGTCCGCCCTCGGAAGGCCCACCAGCTCCACGTCTGGTACGCGAGGATCGTCGGAACCACCAGGACCCCGAACGCGCTCAGGATCTTCAATGTGGCGTCGTCCGTGACGGCGTGCCCGATGCTCAGCCCCTCACCCGCCGAACTGATCAGGAGGTACGGGTAGTGGCCCGCCCCCACGAGCAGCACCGGCAGCGCCGTCGCGCAGCAAGTGGCCGCGAACGCCCGCACGTTGTGTCCGCGGGAGAAGTACCACCAGGCACCGGCGAGCGCCGCCGCGAACAGGACTGCGATGGCCGTCGAGGTCGCGCGGTTCGTCATCGAGGCGCCCGCGCCGAAGAGTGTGAGGAGCACCGCGAGCGCGCCCGCGGCCGCGGCCCCACGGAGCAGTCCGGCACCCGACCACCGTGCCCTGGAGGCGAGTTCGGGGGACGAGCGCAGCGCCACGAAGGCCGCGCCGTGCGCCGCGAAGAGCAGCGCGGTGGTGCTGCCGCAGGCCAGCGTGAACGGCGAGAACACGTCGCCGAACCCGATGTGGAAGCTTCCGTCGGCCCGGCGGGGCACGCCGTGGAGCAGCAGTCCGACGACGAGTCCCCAGCACACGGCGGGCAGCGCCCCGCCGAACACGATCAGGACGTCCCACCATCGACGCCCGCGCACGCTGCGGGCGCGACGCCGCAGTTGGACGGCCGCGTTGCCGAGGACCAGGCCGACGAGGATCGCCACGATCAGCGGGTACAGGCCGGACAGCAGGGTGCCTTCGAGGTGCGGGAAGGCGCCGAACAGGACGCCGGCGAAGGCGACCAGCCAGACCTCGTTGCCCAGGAAGAACGGCGCGATGGCGTCCAGGGCGGCGTTATGACCGGTGCGCTCCTTTTCGCCGGGATCATCTCGGCCGCCGAGGAACGGGTGCAGCATCTGTACGCCGTAGTCGTAACCGCCGAGTACGAAGTACCCGGCGAGAAGCAGGCCGAGGAGGGCCAGCCAGGCGGTCTCCAGAGTCATCTCGCTCAACTTTCCGTTACCGCGGGGGAGTACGACAGGGAGGTGATCTCGGAGCCGCCACCAGGCCCTCCGGGCCCCTGGGGCGGGTCCTCGGTGAGCGGTTCGGTGGTGCCGAGCTGAGTGGCGCCGGGTCCTCGGAGGGCGAAGCGGGTGATCAGGGTCCAGTTCGCCACCGCCAAGGCGAGGAAGATGGCGATGAAGACGACACAGGACACGGCCAGCGAAGCCGTGCTGACGCGGGAAAGCGCGTGCTCGACCGTCAACTCGCCGTAGACGAGCCAAGGTTGGCGGCCGACCTCACGGACGACCCAGCCTCCCGCTGAGGCGACGAAGGGGAACGGCACCATGGCGACCAGCACCCACAGGGCGGGGCGCCAACGCATCAGCCGGTTCTTCCACAGGAGGATGACGGCGATGAACGTGATGGTGGACACGGTGTTCCCGATGATCGTCATCACGTCCATCGAGACGCGCATCGTGTCCTGCCAGGGCACGTAGTCGCCGGGCCCGTGCTCCTTGACGAGCTGTGCCTGCAACTCGGCGACTCCGCTGTTCTCCAGGACCGCGTCCTTCATGGGCTGGGTCCGCTCGATCACGGGCCGCTGCATCTCGCCGACGATGACGACGAAGAAGGAAGTGACCGTGGCCACCCACAGGCCCAGGCGCATCGAACCGCCGAACAGCTCGGTCTCCTCGGTGCGCCGGAGGAAGTGGTAGGCGCTGACCCCGGCGATGAAGACACCGCCCGTCGTCAGCGCGGCCAGCGCGATGTGCAAGAGCGCGACCAAAGCGCTGGAGTTGGTCAGCAGCGCCCCGAAATCGGTCAAGTAGGCCGCTCCGTCGCGCACTTCGTAACCGACCGGGTTCTGCATGAAGCCGTTGGCGACCATGATCCAGTAGCCGGAGGCGTACGCGGTCAGGGCGACCAGCCAGATGAGCGTGACATGCACGCCCCTGCGCATACGGCCCCAGCCGAAGATCCACATGCCGAGGAAGGTGGATTCGGCGAAGAAGGCGATGAGGGTCTCGAGTGCCAGTGGGGCGCCGAAGACATTGCCCGCGAACTTGCTCAGGCCGCTCCAGCTGAGCCCGAACTGGAACTCCATGACCAGGCCGGTGACGATGCCGACCGCGTAGTTGATGACGTAGAGCTGGCCCCAGAAGCGGGTCATGCGCTCCCGGACGGCCTTCTTGACGGGGTCACGGGTGTAGGCGGCCCGGGTGTGCATGATCGCCACGAGGGGGACGAGCCCCATGGTCAGGATCACGAACAGCCAGTGGATGCCGGTCGTGGCCGCGAACTGGAGTCGGGCCAGATCCGCAGCGCTCATGGTGGGACCTTCCTGGGGGACGGGCGGCCGTACCCGCTCGGCGACCCTGTTGCGGGTATCGCCTGCGCGGTGGCCTTGAGGAAGACCGTAGGAAGAATCCCTTATGCATTCCAAGACTTGTTCTGCCATGTGAAGATGACCCGAAAGGCATAAGTGAAGGTGGATGGATCATGGATCTCCTGCAGCTGCGCTACTTCCAGGCCGTGGCCCGTTTCGAGCACATCAGCCGAGCCGCACAGGAACTGCGCGTCGCCCAGCCTTCGTTGAGCCGCACCATCGCCCGCCTGGAGTCCGAGCTCGGCTCGCCACTCTTCGACCGGCAGGGGCGCCGCATCCGGCTCAACCCGTACGGTGCGATGTTCCTGCGGCATGTGGAGCGCGCCCTGAGCGAGCTCGACGACGGCCGCAGGGCTGTGCGTGAGGCCCGTGACACCGGGCTCGGGCGCGTAAGCGTGGCCTCCGAGACGCTTCTGACGGTCACTCACCTTCTGGGCAGCTTCCGGGCCGGTCATCCCCGTGCCGACGTACGGCTCTTCCAGTCGACCGCGCAGGAGATGGACCGTCGGCTGCGCACCAGAGAGGTCGACTTCTGCGTGGCCTCGCAGCCGCTGACCGGCACGAACCTCGAGTCGGTCGAGCTCGCTCGCGAGGAGGTGCTGCTCGCGGTGCCACCCGGTCACTGGCTGGAGGGGCGCGAGAGAGTGACGATCCCCGAGATCGCCGACGAGCCCTTCGTCACCACACGCCCTGGCCACTGGCAGCGCACCCTCCTGGACCGACTGTTCGCGGCGGAGGGGCTCACACCGCTGTTGTCCTGCGAGGGCGACGAACCGGGCGCCAGCCAGGACATGATCAGCGCGGGCCTCGGCATCGGTCTCATTCCGACGATCTCCCGCCGGGTCGGCACGGAGACACAGGTTCCTGTCGTCTGGGTCCACCTGGACGCGCCCGACTGCGAGCGGGTGCTCACCCTGGTGTGGAACCGTGACAGCCATCTGTCCGAAGCCGCCCTGAAATTCAGGGAGTTCATCACCAGCCGGCCCTTCATGGCCCACCGTGTGCCCGCAGCGCGCGGCGAGGGTGCCCTCGATCCGCCCTGACGCGCCTGCGTGCGGGTGTGCGAGGTCTCCGAACAGCCGGTGATCTACAGCCACTCCTGCATGCGCGCGGGCTGGGACCACCCCGCAACATCACCGACGAACAGGCCAAGGGATGCGCCGCCACGGGTGGAGTCGTCGGTCGGCATCACCGGTGTCGGGATCTTCCTGGGGCCCAACCGAACACAGCCCGGAGCTGTTTCCCGCCTGTTACACGGGCTGGGGGCCGATCACCTTCATGCCTCCGGAGGGGTTGTTGGCGGTCGAGGACGCGCTTCTGACTGGTCGGTTCAGTCGAGCTCCCGTGGCCCGTACAGTGCGCTGTCCGCACCGGAGGCAAGGGCCCAGTAGCGGTCGCCGTAGGACCAATGCCACCACTCGGTGGGGTAGTTCACCATGCCGGCGGCAGCCAGGGCCGAACCGAGCACCCTCCGGTTGGCCCGCGCCCCGGGGCTGATGTTCTGGGCCTCCGTGTAGCAGGCTCCGTCGCTCTCTTCAGGGCTGGCGTTCACGGGGGTCCCCATGTCGAGCTCCTGCCCGTCGGCGGACACGAGGGTGAGGTCGACTGCGGCGCCGGCACTGTGCGGTGCGATCTCCGGTGGCGAGACGTACCGGCTCGCTGCCTCGCGAACCTGCGTCGGCGACCAGCCCGGATGGCCGACCCGCAGTTCGTCGGCGTAGCTCTCGAAGTAGTGGCGTTGCAACCCAGGTGGCCGGTACCCCTCGATGAACAGCAGCTTGATGCCGTCAGGGAGCAGGTGCTGTGCCTTCAGTAGACGGGACAGTACGCCTTCTCGTAGATACGCGAAGGCCCCTGACGGGTCGACCTTGAGAGACCCGACGGCAAGGGATTCCTCTTGCCGGACGTCAACGAGCACTTCACCGCAGTCGGCCACCGGGATCGCCGCGATCTTCGGATCCGACATCAGCACGATCTTGTTCATGCGCTGATCATTGTCGATCATTCCCCTCAGCGGTAGGCGTTCAGGTCAGCGGTAGGCATCGAGGCCGGCCTACGCCGGCCGGCGCCTCTACCTGACGTGCCCCACAAGCGCGGACACCCTCCCCTCTTCCATGAAGGGGGTCGGTGGAAGTGCCAGCCTGACGCGTTCGGCGAAGGCGAGCCTCTCGTCAGGGGCGTGGGGGCCGGTGCCGCGCGACGCCGTCGGTTCGGTGTCGAAGTGTTCCTCCAGGCTGGCGCGCAGCGCGCGTGACCAGGCGCTGTCCTGCAGCCACAGCGGGGTGCCGTTGGCGATCACGGCGATGCCGCCGCCAGGCCGCGGCAGGGGCGCCAACGCCCGGAACAGCTCCTCGTGTTGCGTCCAGTGCGGCGCTTGGCCGATGACCGTGACCGCGAGCGACCGTTCGCCCCTCAGCGTGCCCAGCGCAGGGACATCGGTGTCGGCGCCGAGCGTCCATGTCGCGTTGCACACGCCTCGAGCGGCGGCCGCTTCCCGGGCCGGCCGGAGCATGTCGGGCTCGGGGTCCATGCCGATGACCGAGCCGACCCGCGCCGCGATCGGCAGGGCCAGTTCGCCGGTGCCGCAGCCGAGCTCCAGTACGGAGTCGTCGCCGTCGAGCCCGAACGCCGCTCGCAGGGTGTCGAGAAGCGTGCGGAGTCAGCCGATGGGCTCGGGCAGCGGCACCACCTGGTAGGCGAGCCGGATCGTGCTGCCCGTGGCGGGGTCGCCGAGCTCCACGCGCCAGCCCTCGGCGAACTGGTCCACGCCCTCGGCCATGGGGATGGTCCCCGAGATCAGTACGGTGCCGGGTGTCAGGCCGCCGCGCTCGCGCAGTACGCCGGTCCAGTAACCGGGGGTGAGGAGTTCGGCCAGCGTGCCGTGCTGGATCTCGGTCTCCCGGCCGTCGGCGTGGGTGACCCAGGCGCGCAGGGTCAGTGCGTCGATGCGCGACTCGACATCGGCCAGGGGCCAGGCCTGCCGAGCCAGGACATCAGGTGCCGCGTTCTTGCTCCAGGCCACACCGTGGACCTCGAGGTCGCGGTCGGTGTGATCGCAGGCAGCGGTCAGCAGCAGCTCACCGCCGTCCGCGACGACCAGCGCCCATTCCGCCTCGCCGGACGTGCGGGCGTGCGGGGCGGCGACCCGGTCGGTCTGCTGGGCCAGGTAGGGAGAGACGGGGTAGAGCGCCGGGGTCACCGACGGTGCGGGCACCCCGAGGTGGGCGAGCTCGGCGACGTGTGCGGCGACATCGGTCTGCTCGCGCCCGGCGTATCCGGCGTTCAGTACCTGGACGACATCGACGTCACGGGTGGAGCCATCAGGGAGTTCGAAGGTCAGCACGGCCATGAGGCACTCCAAAGGGGGCAGGTCTCGACATGGGTCTCGACAGTCTCGACACGGTCAACTTCTGGCGCGGGGGTTGCGCATACGACCTGTATACAAGAAGTATGCCGGAAGGTCGATGTCCAGGTCGATGTCCCCTCGACGCAAGGATCCGGAAGCATGCAGCACACCTCTCAGGGCCCACCGGCGGTTTCACCGGGCCGTTCCGGCATCCGCCGGGCCTTCTTCGCCAGCCTCACCGGCACCGCTCTGGAGTGGTACGACTTCGCGGTCTACTCCGCCGCGGCGGCCCTCGTCTTCGGTGATCTCTTCTTCCCCTCGCAGGACCCTCTCACCGGCACCCTCCTGGCGTTCTCCACGTATGCCGTCGGCTACGTCTCGCGCCCGCTGGGCGGTTTCGTCTTCGGACGCCTCGGCGACGTGATCGGCCGCAAGAAGGTCCTCATCGCCACCCTGGTCCTCATCGGCGCCGCCACGTTCCTCATCGGCGTCCTGCCCACGTACGGCACCGCCGGCATCACCGCCCCCATCGCCCTGGTCCTGCTGCGGTTCGCGCAGGGCGTCGGCGTCGGCGGCGAGTGGGGCGGCGCGGTCCTGCTGTCCAGCGAGTTCGGCGACCCGCGCCGCCGCGGCTTCTACGCCTCCGCCGCGCAGATCGGACCGCCCGCCGGAAACCTCCTGGCCAACGGCGTGTTGGCCGCCCTCGGGGTGCTGTGCACCGAGGAGCAGTTCCTGTCCTGGGGCTGGCGCGTGGCCTTCCTGCTGTCCGGCGCCCTGGTCGCCTTCGGGCTGTGGATCAGGGCGAAGCTGGAGGAGACCCCCGTCTTCAAGGCCATGGAGGCCGAGGAGTCCCGGCCCCAGGCGCCGATCCGCGAGGTCTTCACGACCCAGCCCCGCGCGCTGTGCGCCGCGATCCTCAGCCGGGTCGCCCCCGACGTGCTGTACGCGATGTTCACCGTGTTCGTCCTCACCTACTCCACCGACGAACTGGGCATGTCGCGCGGGTCCGCCCTGACGGCCGTCCTGGTCGGCTCCTTCCTGCAGATCTTCCTCATCCCGCTGGCCGGCGCCCTGTCGGACCGGGTCAACCGGCGTCTGCTGTACGGCTGCTCCGCCCTCGCCGCGGGGGTGTGGCCGTTCGTGTTCTTCCTCGTGGTCGACGGCGGCAGCTGGATCCTGCTGGTGTGCGGCGTCGTGGTGGCCCTGGCCATCCACTCCTTCATGTACGGCCCGCAAGCGGCATTCGTCGCCGAGCAGTTCTCGCCCCGCCTGCGCTACACGGGCTCGTCCCTCGCCTACACCCTGGCGGGGCTCATCGGTGGAGCGGTCGCCCCGCTGCTGTTCACCGCCCTGCTCAGTGCGTACGGCAGCTGGGTCCCGCTGGCGCTCTACCTCGCCGCATCGGCAGCCGTGACCCTCATCGGGCTCTGCCTGGGAAGGGACTCCGCCCACGCCGAGAAGGAGGACGAGCTGCTCGCCGGCGCCGCGGCCCCGGAGTCCGTGCCCGCCGCCCGCGTTCCGTAACCTCAAGCCCCCCATACCGCCCCGCCCGCCCTCCCGACTCCGAAAGGCGGCCCTAGTGCGCATTGCACTGAGTCAGCTCACCACCGGCCCCGAGCCCGGCAAGAACCTCGCTCTCATCGAGGAATGGACCACGCGCGCGGCGGACACCGGCGCGGACATCGTCGTGTTCCCCGAGGCGTCGATGGCCTGCTTCGGCACCCCTCTGGCACCGATCGCCGAGCCCCTGGACGGCCCCTGGGCCACCGCGGTCCGCGCCATCGCCGAGGCCGCGGGCATCACCGTGGTGGCGGGCATGTTCACCCCGGCGTCGGGCGGCCGGGTGGCCAACACCCTGCTGGCCACCGGACGCGGCGTCGAAGCGACGTACGACAAGATCCATCTCTACGACGCGTTCGGCTATGCCGAGTCCGACAGCGTGGCCGCCGGGTCCCGGGTAGTCACCATCGACGTGGCCGGCGTACGCCTGGGCCTGGCCACCTGTTACGACGTGCGCTTCCCGGAGCTGTTCCGGGCCCATGCCGACGCGGGAGCCGCCGCGACCCTGCTGGCGGCCTCCTGGGGCGCGGGCCCCAGCAAGCTCGATCAGTGGGAGCTGCTCGTACGGGCCCGCGCACTGGACGCCACGCTGTGGGTCGCGGCCGTCGACCAGGCGGACCCGGCCGCCAGGCGGGTGGCGGCCGGGGGCACGGCGCCCACCGGAGTGGGGCACAGCATGCTCGTCGGCCCCGACGGAACCGTCCGCCACCGCCTGGGGGCCGAGCCGGAGCTCATGCTGGTCGAGGTGGACGCCGACGAGGTCGCTGCGGTCCGCAAGAACATCCCGGTGCTGGCCAACCGCCGTCTGGCGGGGCCGCGTTGAGCTGACCGGGCTGGCAATTCCCTCTCCCCCGGAGGGCTGGAGGGCTCCCGCCAGAGCCCTCCAGCCCGCGGAGCGGGGCCCAGAACCCCACAACTGCGCGTGCCTATCCGGCGAGCAGCACCTTCAGCGTCGACTCCAGGTGGCTGTCGATCGCGGCGCAGGCGGCCTGCGCGTCACCGGTCGTGAGGGCGTCCACGATCGCCCTGTGCTCGTCGAGCACCGCTTCCTGCCGGCCCTGCTGGTTATAGAGGGCCACGACACCGGCCCTCACCTGGCGGCTGCGCAACCCCTCGTAATGCCGGTCGAGCAGTGAATTGCCCACGGCCGACACGAGCGACGAGTGGAAGAGGTGGTCCACGTCGATGAACTCCTTGGCCTGGTCGGGCCCGCTCAGCGCGCGCTGCCGTTCCAGGCATGCGCCCAACTCCCGCACCGGAGCACGGCCCGTGCCGATGACGTGCTGCGCCGCGTACCGCTCGACGATCCCGCGCAGCTGCATCAGCTCGGAGATCTCACGCCCCGACAGCGGCGCCACCCGCGCACCGCGCTTGGGCACCAACTCGACCAGGTCCTCGGCGGCCAGAAGAAGCAGGGCCTCGCGGATCGGGGTGCGCGAGACCCCGATGCGATCGGCGATGTCCTGCTCCGAGAGGAACTCGCCCTGCATCGCGGGGTCCGTAAGGACCGTCTCCTTGAGGTACGCGTACGCCTTCTCCCGACCCGACGCCACCACTACCCCCAGAGATCGCATACACCTTGTATACGGAAGTTACCACGAAGCCGCTTTCCGGAGGGCGACTACAGCTGGAGCGCGGCTACAACTAGTGCCCCTGGGCGAGGTTCAGCCCGCCACAGCAGGGAACGCCGCACGAGAGGGTACCGAGGGCCCTCTGGGCACCGTCCCGAACAGGGGATCCCGCACCCCTGGGTGCCTGTCGAGGGGGTGCGTCCCGCTGGGGGAGAGGGGAGCTAGCCCGGGCGGGACGCACGCAGAGGACGCGCGTCAGTCGGCGAGCTGCGCGGTGAAAACCTGGTGCCCGTCGCTTCGGCTGCCACGAGATTCGCCCCGTCGAATCCGACGCTGGTGTCCTTCACCTCCAGGCTTCCGCCGGTGAGCGTGAGTGAGCCAGTGCTCCCCAGTGCCACGGTGAACGGCAGTTTGGCGGCCTTGTAGCAGCCGTTTGACTGGAAGTCGCTGCGGACCGCCTTCGCGGGCAGCCGGAGAAGTACGGTCGACGGCTCGGCGTACACCTGCGCCAGCGGGTCGAGCACCTCACCCAGCTGCTGGTTCATCGCCTGGGCCTGAGCCCGCGCCCGTGCGTCGAGTTCTGCTGGGACAGGCTGCCGTTTCGGTGCGACGTCCTTGAGGAGCAGTTGTTGCGGTGTCTTCCCACTGGACTCGCTCTGCTGCTTGACGCGGGCGCCGGAGCCGAGGTGATCGGCCAGGAGCAGGGCGGCGAGCCCGATGTAGTAACTGCCGGACGAAGGCGAGCTTGCCCGCATAGTTGGCCGTCCCTTCCAGGACGTCCGTACGGCTGAGGGCTCGGTGCTGCTCGGGCAGCGTCCTGGCCAGCTGCTGCTCCCACCAGGCCGCGGCCTGGAGATGGCGAGAGCGGCGGGGCTCGTCGCGGCCGGCGTCCAGCAGAGTCTCCTGCTCGCGCACGGGGTAGTACGTCGCACGCCCTGTGACGTCGCTGCCCTCAAGTGGCTTGGCGAGGGCCTTCCAGCGGGCCTTGGCGCCGTCTTGTTGGACGTGGGCGTGGAACTGTTCGTGCGTCGCGGTGTCGAACAGCAGCGACGTGGCGTCCTTGGGGAACATGCCGCTGGGATCACGGTCGGGCAGCCCCCGCGCGTAGTCCTGCGCCTCCAATGCCACGACCACTGCGTCACGCCCGTCCCTTTCGGTCATCGTGAACCCACCGGCCCTGGGCACCGCGATGTTCTGCTGCTCCAAGTCCGCGAGTGGCACACGGGATGTGCCCTCGGGGGTGATCGCCCCTGCGGCCTTGCCGTCGGTGACCAGCAGCGCATGCTCCGCATAGTCGGTGCCCGGCCAGATCCGGTCCATGTGACGCCATACCTCGGCCACGTCCTTCTGCAGTCGGTCGGCCGTTTCGTCGAGGCTGAGCACCCCGCCCGGTGTCGGCGCCCCGGCGTCCGCGAACGCCGCAGTGCCGGTGGCGGACTTGGGTGCTGTGCAGCCGGTGTCCGTCAGGGCAAGCACGACGAGCCCGACCACAGCCAGGGTGATGCTGCGGCAACGTAGCGCCCGGAACGCCATGAAGATTCCCCACCTCGGAAGAGGCCGGCGGGACGACAAGCCTCTGCACCACCGTGCGCGATCTCGCCGGCGCGCAGCGATTCCAGGGATACCCGAAGCTCTGGGTTCTCGGACGGGCGCTTGCTGGACTATTGCACGCCGGGCAGGAGGTGCGCGGCCACCCCGTTCGTGCCCGCCCTTGCTCACGCGGCGGTTCCTTCTCATACGGAGCAATGACCGCGGCACGCGGCTGACCCACCGTCACGCATTTTTCGTACAGGAATACGCATTCGCCGGTGCCTCCCCCGGGAGGTTCCCGGAGGGGTTGGTCGCCTCGCCGGGCGGCTCTTCCAGTGGCGGGCCGCATGAAGCGTGCATAGAACGGGAGACACGATCACGTGCGGGGCGAGGACGTCCCGCTGAAATGGAGAAGCGAAAATGGCCGCTGAGTCATTCTCTGCCGCTGGGGACACTTCCGGTACCGGCGAACCTCTGGTGGCGACCTCGGTTCACTGGGGCACCGCGCAGCTCGGCGCCCCACCCGCCCATCAGCCCGCCCCGTGGCCGCAGACAGCCGAGCACGACGCCGACGACGTTCCGCCGGAGCGGATCGCCGACAGTGTCGATGAGGGGCCTCCGCAGGAGGCGCCCGACACTGACGACGAACCATCGGCGCAGACGGAGCCCGGCCCGGACGAGGACGCGGTGGAAGAGCTCATACGCGTCGCCGTGGTGTCCAGGCCCCTGGACGATGTCGTCGATCTCGTCACCCTCCTGGAGCAGTCACCTGACGGCTTGACCACCGCGGCCTCGGTGCTCCGCCTGGCAGCCGTGGCCCGCTCCGTCGACGACGTCACCCGGCTGGTGGAACTGCTCGGCCCGCCGGAACACCCCGCCGAGCACATGGACGAGGCCATTCGGCACGCCGCCGAGGAACGGCCCGTTCCGGAGGTGGGCCGCCTCGTCCATCTGCTGTCCCGCCCTCCGTACGATCCACACAGCGGAGCCGAAGCGGTGCACGCCGCCGGTACGACCAGATCTGTCGAGGATCTGATGCAGCTGATCGGCAGCCTCAGGGAACACAGGGCCGCCGACTACCCCGAGGTCGAGGCCCCGCCTCCGCCGCTCGCGCCGCCCGCCGCGGCGGCTCACCCCTCGCCCGCCCCGGCCGCCGATGCAGCGGAGGCCACGCAGGCGCAGGGCAAGACACCTCTGGTGTGGCTGCGTCGCGTGGCGGGCGTACTTCTTCTGCTTTGTGCGGCGGCTCATTTCCCGCTGAACTGGTCGGACGTGTCGACCGTCGGTCTCTTCGCCGCGCTCGGCGCCTCCGTCGTCTGTGCTCTGGCGGGCGCGGCGATGTGCTTCAGCGGGTCGCCGATCGTGGCTGTTGCGAGCACCTTGGTCGCCGGCGCGCTGACCGTCGGCCACCTCGTGGACGACCGGGTCGACTCCAGGACGCTCGCCTACGTGCTGCGGCCCGACGGGGTGCCCGCGCCGCTCCCGACCCTGGCGGCGGTGGCCGCCGCGCTGGCCTCGGTGCTGGTCCTGGCGCTCACGATCGCCGGCCTCAGAGCGGCGGCCAACCGCAAGGCCGGCCCGCGCTTCTAGGCGTGGACGAGGAGAAGACGAAGAGACGAGGTGCACGCGCTCTCCGGCTTCAGCCGGAGAGCGCGAGCACAGCGGCGAGGGCCGAGGGGCGCGGCTGACGTCGTCCCGGACCACATCGCATCGAGGATGGTCCTTGACCCCGCGCTCCCTGACGTCCTACGTCGACGTCATCACCAGCGGCTCCGCGCTCGGCTTCTCAGCCCGGAGCCGTTCGCTGCGTTGAGCCACGTTCCGATGGCCGGCAGAGCCTGCGGGCGGCTGTCCTGTCCACCGAGCCGACCAGATCGGCGACTTCTTCCGCACCACCATGGGGCACCTGCGAGACGCGGGGGAGCGTGCGGGCGTCCGCCATCAGGTCATTCTCTCCATCGTCGGCGTCGACCAGGTGCCGCAGCTGGACTGACTACCGCGCGAAGGCCCTCCAGGAGGACCTGCTGCGGCAGGGGCCCGCCGCGTACTCGATCGTGCGCGCCACTCAGTTCTTCGAGTTCATGGACGCGGCCATGTCCTGGACCGCCGACGACCGGACCGTGCGGCTGCCCGCCACGCGCCTTCAGCCCATCGCGACAGCCGAGGTGGTCGAGGCCCTCGCCGACGTCGCCACCGCCGAGCCCCTCAACGGCACGCTCGACGTCGCAGGGCCCGATGTCTTCCCACTCGGCGACCTCGGCCGTCTGACGCTGTCGGCCCGGAAGGACCCCCGCACCGTCGTCACCGATGAGAAGGCGGGCATGTTCGCGGCGGTCGTCGGTGACGTACTCGTCGCGGGACCTGGCGCGTGTGTCGCCCCCACCCACTACGAGGACTGGCTCGGCGCTTCTCGCTAGCCGCCACCCGGCGGTGCGGTCCTCCCGCGTACCCTTCCACGCAGACAGCAGACAGCAGACAGCAGACAGCAGACAGCGGTCGGCCAGGTGCGGGGGAGACGTCATGGCGTTGGAAATGCGTGATCGGTGCGAGCGCTGCGAAAGCGCGGCTCTGCCGTGGGACGCGCCCGCCAAGATCTGTTCCTACGAGTGCACGTTCTGCGAACCGTGCGCCGAGGCCATGCGGGACGTCTGCCCCAACTGCGGCGGACAGCTTGTCAGCCGCCCCGCTCGCGCCCGGCCCTGACCGCGCCCCGGGGGCTACCGGTCAGGCGATGAACAGCGTCAGCGCCGTCACCACGCCGAGCGGCCCCACGTAGGCCCAGGCGTAGATGCGGGCGGGGACCCCTGATCCCGCCCGCCATCCGGCGTTTCCGCTCCGAGGCCGGCGAGAGCCCCGCCGCCTGGCGGAGCCGTGCCCCACCTGCTCGCGGCCGTCCCGCTGCCGCGTACGTCCCAGTCCCGCTTCGCCGCGAGGGCCGCAAAACGCGGCTGACGTGCACGTTCACCGAGCACGTCAGCCGGGCGGCGGTGACGAGCCGGGTTGTCTGCCCCCGAGATGCCATTTCCAAGCTCCGCGTTCCGGCCAAACACCGCCGTGGCTGTGAGCCCACCCATAGGAGCCACGTCACATGCTAACGGCGGTAGTAGTCCCGCCGGGGCTCCCACGGAGGGCCGTGGGCCCGTTGCGAGGCGTCTGACCAGGGGCCTCCTGCGTACCGGGGTAGTACGTCACATCATTGCGTCCTGCTCCTGCCACCGCTAACCCTTGCTGAAGTTCCGGAGAGGCCGGGATCGATCGGGTGAAATCGCCCGCCTCGACCCAGCCACTCCCCAACAGACTTCGCATTGGAGAGTTACCCCCGCATGGCCATTACTCAGACGCAGACCAAGCCCGGCCGCACCACCCGACTGCGCAAGATCTCCGTCGCCGGTATCGCCACCGCCGGTGCAGCCGCCGCCGCCCTCACGCTGGTGCCCTCGCAGGCCCACGCTGCCGAGCCGGCCGCTGCGAGCAAGAACGTCTCTCAGGCCGCCACGAAGGCCGAGAAGAACTACCCCGACAACCTCGACGGCTGGATCAAGGAGTCCCTGGACATCATGAAGTCCAAGGGCATCCCCGGTTCCTACGAGGGTCTGCACCGCAACATCATGCGCGAGTCCGCCGGTGACCCGAACGCCCAGAACGGCTGGGACGTGAACGCCCAGAACGGCACCCCGTCCAAGGGTCTGCTCCAGGTCATCCAGCCCACCTTCGACGCGTACCACGTGTCGGGCACCCCCGATAACCTGACCGACCCGGTCGCCAACATCACCGCGGCCGCCAACTACGCCGCCGACAAGTACGGCTCGATCGACAACGTCGACTCCGCGTACTGAGCCACGGGCAGACCAACCCACAGAGTCACCGGTCGACCAGCCCACTGAGCCACCGGTCAAAGAGAAGGGGCAGCGCATGCCGCACGAGAGCAGCAACGAGCAGCAGGCGCACATGGCCGAAGGCCCCGCGGTGCCCGGATACGGGCCCCCGCGGGTACGGGGATCCCGGCGCAAGCCGAAGAAGAAGACCCTGCGGTACATCACGTGGGGCGCGCTGGGAGTGTTCCTGATCGGCGGAGGAGGTGCCGCCTACGCCTGGCAGCACCTCAACGGCAACATCCAGGGCACGGACATGAACGCCGTCCTCGGGAAGGACCGGCCCAGCGAGCAGAAGGACGGCTCGATGAACATCCTCCTGCTCGGGTCCGACTCCCGGGCGGGAACCCACGGCCACTACGGCAGCGGCATCAGTGGTGCCCGCGCCGACACGGCGATGGTCCTGCACGTCGACAAGACCCACAAGAAGGCTTCGGTCGTCAGCATTCCGCGCGACACGATGGTCGAGCGGCCCCAGTGCGCGAAGCCGCACGGCGGCAAGGCGGCCGGCGCGCAGCGGGCCATGTTCAACTCGTCCTACCAAGTGGGTGGACCGGCGTGCACCGTGAAGACGGTCGAGAAGATGTCGGGCGTCCGCATGGACCACTACCTCGAAGTCGACTTCAAGGGATTCCAGAAGCTCATCGACGAGCTCGGCGGCGTGGACATCACCACCCGCAAGGCGATCCACGACCCCAACAGCGGTCTCGCCCTGAGCGAAGGCAAGCACACGCTCAAGGGCAAGCAGGCACTGGAGCTCGTCCGCACCCGGCACGGCGTGGGTGACGGGAGCGACCTGGGCCGCATCCAGCTCCAGCAGGCGTTCATCAAGGCGCTGATCCACCGCGCCGACACGGTCGATCCGCTGGGCAGCCCCGCCAAGTCCTACGACCTGGCGGACACCGCGACCAAGACCATCAGCGCGGACTCCGAGCTGGCGTCCGCGGACAAGCTCCTCGGCCTGGGCAAGGAGCTGAAGGACATCAGCCCCGACCGCACCAACATGGTCACGATGCCGGTCACCTACGACTCCCAGGACTCGGGGCGGGTCCTGCCGCTGAAGAAGGCTTCGCACAAGGTGTGGAGCGCTCTGCGTGACGACCGGCCCATCCCGAAGTCCGCGACGCAGGACTCGGTGGGCGACCAGGCCGACTCGCCGGTGTCCGCGGGCTCCTGAGCCGGCCGCAGCAGGTGCAGCAGGTTCGGAGCCGGCGTGACATGTACGGGCGTGTTGTGGCCCTGTCGGTCAGGACCCTTCCGGGAGTAGGCTGTTGACCCAGTCCGTGGAATGACCGCTCGCCGTCAGCGCGGCAGCGGCGTACCGGCGACCTCTCGGGCTCGAAGAGCGGCCCCCACCGCCAGCGGCTGCAACTGCGGGGCTGTGCCCCCGCCACCTGGCACTGTGAAGACGCGCCGCTTTCTCCGAGGCCACCCACCTCCTTTGAGCTCCGCTCCTTCTCGACGGTGCACGGCATCCGGGACCTGCTATGCGCGGCTACTTCGCCGACGACCTGCTGCTCATCGTGCCATCGACCGCCGCCGCGGACGTGTGTCTGTTCGGAGAGGTGCTCGGCGCGCACAAGGGCGCGCTGGCCATGGCGCTGAACGCACAGCGCCACACCACACAAGAGATCACCATCGACCTGACCGGTGTCCACTACCTGGCCAACAGCGCATTGGAGATCCTCGTGGCCCTCGCCAAGAACCTCCAGCCACCCCAGTGTCTGCTCGTCCGGGCCGCCTCCGCGCTGGCGCTTGGGGAAAGACTCACCGCAGGCGGATGGGACGACATCGAAACCCTGAGACTCATCGACGGATAGCGGATAGCGGATAGCGGGTAGCGGAGAGTCAGACGTCGGTCGTGTTGTCAGCTCGCCGCGGTGATCCTGATTTCGGCCACTGTGCCGTCACCCCGGAGAGCCAGCCGCCCAGGGCCCTCATGGTGGACGCAGTCGAGGCGGCCGATGGCGGTTTCCCGTCCGTCCGGTCCGCCTACGGCGATTCCCTCGGTGGTGGCCATGACGAGCAGGGTCTCGCCCGCGTCGCACGCCATGTCCGCACTCTGAGCGGCGGTGACGGCGACCATCCGCACGTGTGCCGCCGCGCGGCCCCTGCGGGTCATCACATTCATGTCGCGCACCGCACCCGCCTCAAGACGACAGTCCGTCGCCGCGTCACCGGAGAAGGCGAACGGGCTCAAGGGCTCCACCAGTTGGGGGGTTCCGTCCACGCTCAGCACCATGCCTTCGCCCTCGACCAGGGTGATCACGCGGTCGATCCCGGGAAAGGAGGAGAAGGCTCCCGCCGCGTCCACGTCCGCGATACTCACCCGCCAGTCGAAGCCGTCCGCCGGCTCCGCCGGGGTCAGGGGCGCTTGCACGACGCCCGACGCGACCTCCCGTGTCACACCGCCGCCGTTCTTCCACGGCATGCTGCGGTACGCGCTCCAGCGCAGAACCTCTCCGCCCATCCGACACCGCCTCCTTCTTCCGAGTCCCGGGCCAGCGTACGTGGATGAAACCGGCGCTTGATCGATAGGGTGCGAGGACGTGTCCAGACCGAGGAACTGGAGGCGCCGTCATGGCCGTTGAATGGGTTCGGCTCACGCTCGACCTGGATGCGTTCGACGACGCACGCTTCGAGCCCTGTCTCGGAAGCTGCCGCCGGGCGGTATGGAGTTCACGACGATGGCAGCGGTCCGCCCCGAAGGGCACGCCTTCAGCGAGATGACCGGCCTGCCGGCCAGCCACCGGGGCAGGGGAATGGCATGAACCGCAGGCTCGGCTTCGTCGACGACGAGCCACGAGCCGCGACCACATAAGGGCCTGACACCTCAGCCGCCGCTCGCGCTCGCGGGCCGCGTGATGGGTGCGGCAGGCTTTCCCCTCCCGCCGGTCGATGTCGACACGGTGACTCCGACCCTCGATCGGATCATCGACCAGCTTTCCCCGGACACCGGCCGAGTCCTCACGGCAATGTCGGACGGGGAACTCGTGGGCTGGCTCAACGTCCGCCGTGACCGGTTCGAGCTGGTCGCGCACTGGGGCACCCTTCATCACGCTCATGAACGAGGTGCGGAAGGTCGCCAGGGACGAGATGGGGCCGGAGCAGCTTCGGCTTGCTGCCCGCGGTGATGTTGGACTGGACGGCTTCTACGGGCGGCTGGGCTGGAAGGACGTCGGCCGGTGGCCGGGCGCCCTGCGGCTTGCCCCGGACGATGACCGCGACGAGATCCTCATGGCTCTCGCCCCCCTCTGAGCTTCCGCCGTCCAGCGGTCAGCCGACCTCGCCGGGCTCCGGCGCAGGGACGTGGCGGAGGGGCGGTGGCGCGTAACTCACCCCGTAGACACGGGCGAACCGGTTGGCGGGGGCCGCTGATCCGGCGAGCCGCTCGAGGAAGAACGCGCGTGCCATCGATCGCATCTGCTCACCGCTCACATACACGACCCACCTGTTGGACGCGGCGTCGAAGCGGGCCGCCTCCACGGCCGACTCCAGCCCCGACGCGGGCTCATGGCGCAGTCGGCCGCGCAGCTCGACGAATCGTCTCAGGGCGTCCAAATCCGAGCGGCGCAAGCCCACTTGCTGCAGTCCCTGCGCCGGCTCATCGACGGTCGGCACAGCGGCCCGCGCCTGTGCGTAGAGGAGCGTGTCCCATCCGTCGGCCGTCAGCTGTACCGCCCACGGCCCCGGCTCGCCGGCCTGCGCGGAGAGCTCCGCCTGTTCCTCGCGGGGCGCCACCCGAGCGAGCCCGAGCTTCACCAGGGGGCTGGTGGTGCGTTCATCAAGGCCGGGCCCTGCCATGGCCCACCCCTCGGTGGTGCGCTGCACGTCAGCCACCCGTTGCAGCAGCGCCACATGCCCAGCCGAGCGCCGCATCCCTGCCCCTCCCGCCGAACAGTGCGTTGCCGCGACGCTAGCGTGCATCCCCGCCCGAAGGGGCGCTGTTGAGGTGGACTCCCTCCGAATTGGTGCGTACGGCGGCTCAAGGCTCCCTACGCGAGGTCGCGGCCAGCGTGCCGAGGAGCGCGAGCGCCTCGCTACTGGGGGAGGCCGGCTCCGCGTGGTAGACGACGAGTTCCTGGCCGGGGACCGACCTGACGTCGAAGGTCTGCATGGTCAGCGTCAAGGGACCGACCTCGCGATGATCGAAGCGCTTGCTCTCCAGCGCCTTGCCCCGGGCGTCGTGGCGGGCCCACAGATCGGCGAACTCCGGGCTCCGCTCCAGCAGTTCGCCGAGCACCTGTCGTACCCGCGGGTCATCGGGCGCCGCGCCGTGGCCGAGCCGGAAACCGGCCACGGAGTTGCGCGCGACGTCGTACCAGTCGCGGTAGAAGGTACGCGCGGAGGAGCCGGTGAACACGACATGCATGAGGTTGCGCGAGTGCGTCCAGCCGAGGAAGAGGGCGTCGGCGATCGCGTTCGAGGCGAGGACGTCGTACGCGCGGTTGTGGACGACGGCGGGGTTGTGCGGCCAGGCGTCCATGAGGGACAGCAGGCTCGGCTCGACCCGGTCCGGCACGGCCGCGGCCCTGGCGCGCGGGCCGATTCCGGCGAGCCGGAACAGGTGCAGCCGACCGTCCTCGTCCAGCCGCAGGGCAGTGGCCAGTGCGTCGAGCACCTGCGTGGAGGGCGTGCGCTCCCGGCCCTGCTCCAGGCGTACGTAGTAGTCGGCGCTGACCCCGGCGAGCAGGGCCACCTCCTCGCGCCGCAGCCCCGTCACCCGGCGGCGCCCCGTGGTGGGGAGGTTCACCTCGAGGGGGGTGACGTGGGCGCGACGGGCGGTGAGGTAGGCGCCGAGCTCTGAGCGTGCCATGCCCACATGTTAGGTCCGGGACCGCCGCGCTTCCTGGGTGCGCTGCACCCAGGAGAACTCCGCCTCTCCCGCGGGCGCTCCGGCCGGGCCAGCCTCAAGGACATGACCACACAACAACCGGAACACGCAGCACAGCAAACCGATTACGCCGCGCCCACCGACCGGCCCACCGACCGCAAGGTCGTCCTCGTCACCGGCGCCAGCAGTGGTATCGGGGCGGCCGTCGCCGCACGTCTCCTGGCCGAGGGACACGTCGTGGTGGCCGGTGCGCGCCGCACCGACCGCCTGCGAGCACTGGTGGAGAGCACGGCCGAGGCCGCTGCCCGCTCCGGCGGCAGCTTGCATTCCGCGCGCCTGGATGTGACCGACCGCGCGGACGTCGCGGCCTTCGTCCGTGCCGCCCGCGACCGGCACGGCCGGGTCGACGTCCTCGTCGCCAACGCCGGCATCATGCCCCTCTCACGGCTGGATTCCCTGCTCGTCGACGAGTGGGACCGGATGATCGACGTGAACGTCCGCGGCCTGCTGTACGGGATCGCCGCGACGCTGCCCGTGTTCGCCGCGCAGGGCTCGGGACACTTCGTCACGGTCGCGAGCATCGGCGCCCACGAGGTCGTGCCCACCGGCGCCGTCTACTGCGGCACGAAGTACGCGGCCTGGGCGATCACCGAGGGCCTGCGCCAGGAGGTGGACCCCTCGATCCGGGTCACCACCGTCTCGCCCGGCGTGGTCGACTCCGAGCTCGCCGACACCATCACCGAGGCCGGTGCCGCCGAGGCGATGCGTTCCTACCGGGCCCACGCGATCGGGCCCGACGCCATCGCGGGCGCCGTCTCGTACGCTCTCGCGCAGCCTGCCGACATCGACGTCAACGAAATCGTCGTACGACCGGCCCGCCAGCGCTGAACCCAGCGCTGAACCCAGCGCTGAACCCAGCAATGCGCCTTCGAGGTCCCGTCCTCGGCGTCCGCATCTGCCTGCGTTGTCAGTGCCTGCCCGTACGGTCGTCGCATGGTTGATCAGAATCCTTCTGTGCCCTCGGTGCGCGAATTCGCCACCTGGGAGCCCGTGTTGCGACTCTTTCGGGCCGACGGGGTGCCGGAGCAGCCTGAGCAGTCTGCCTCGTCCATCCGCGTGGCGGGACGGATCGGCCGGCAGAGTTGGAGTCTGCCCCTGCGGCGGCGGTCGAGGACGGCCGGTCGGGCCCTCCGGGTCGAGGACACGCGGGAGGAGACGGAGGCGGTTGAGCGGGTACAGCGCGCACTCGCGGACGCCGGCGTCGACACCGTCTCCTTCAACGGGAGGATAGCGCCGGACGGGAAGGCCACGCTCCGTCTGCTCGGGCCAAGCCCCGCCGTGGAGTCCGGCATCGGCAACCCGCACCCGGGGACGCTCCTCCTGGTGGAGGGAGCCATTCCGCAGCCCTGGCGCTGTCTTCCCGATCCGGTGCCCGGAGCGGCGGCGGCTCCTTCGGCGGATCCGGCGTTGCTGGAGCGGACGCTCCGTGAGCGGTTGCCCGACGCCGTCGGCGCGACCGAGACGGAGATCGCCGCAGCGGAATCGCGCCTTGGCGTTTCCCTGCCGGAGGAGCTCAAGGTGCTCTACCGCGTGATGCGAGCACCGTGGGAGGGCCTGGGTGACGACGGTGAGGCCGCGGAGCGTGCATGCATGGCGGTCGGCTGCGAGCTGTTCGCCCTGGACGAGCTGTACGTCGCCGACGTGTCGTCCCGCCCGTGCTCTTGGGAGTTCGCGGCGAAGGAAGCGGTCGTCACCCCGCCGGAGGCCGCTGTGCAGGGCCTGGTCGGCTCGCCCGGCTGGATCGCCTTCGGGGACAACGGCGGTGGCGACCGGCTGGCGGTAGATCTGACACCCGGTCCGAGCGGACACGCGGGACAGATCATCATCCTCAGCCACGAGGAGAACATCGGAGCCTCCCTCGTCGCCGACTCCCTCACCGACCTGGTGATGGACCATCGCAAGAGACGCTACGGCTCAGGAGGTGACCTGCCGCCTGCCGTGGCTCATGTCAACATCCGAAGCCTGCCGGGCATCGAGGCCGCCGTACACCCCGGCCTGGAAGTCCTGTCCATCGGCCTCTGGGACGCTGAGCCCCTCAGTCTCGCCCCGGCCGCCGAGCTGCCCCGCCTGAGGACGCTTGCCGCCTACCCCGGCACGCTCGCCGACCCTCTGGAGATCGCCGAGCTCACGAAGTTGGAATTCCTGGACATCGGCCCGGCCGACTGGCGCGTCCTCCTCGACGCGGGAGCCGTCCCCCGCAGCCTGTTGGCCGCCGCCATCAAGGTGCGAGACGACCAGGACCTGCTGCCCGTCGTGGCCATCGCCAACGAAATCCTGGCCCTGTGGGACCGACCCCAGATCATCCAGACCCGCATCGAGGGCGAACTCGGCCCCACGTCCTAGCCGGGGAGCCCGCGCCTGTTTGAGATCAATGCAGGTGGCTACCCGATCGCTGCGTAAGCACAGCGCTGTGCGACGTAGGCGCCGGTTGGTTGGGACAGACAGCCACCGGCGCTGCCGCACGCACAGAATCACAAACTATGGCCATAGATGTGGGGAATCTGGGATGCTCGGCTCATCAGCGCCTCTGCCGGCCCGACAGAGGCAGCCCGAGTAGACGAGAGGCAGAGCAGGTGGCTTCCTCACCCGACTCTCTCAACACATCGGCACTGAACCCTCGTTGCGATCCCGAGCAGCAGGCCCCCGACGGCGATTGTGCGGATGAGGTCGCCGAGATCGAGGCGCTGCGCACAGAGATCAACGATCTCCATCGCGCCATGGAGTCCCATCCGTCCATAGACCAGGCGCGGGGCATGCTGATGACGTTGGGGCCGTGTACTGCGGATGAGGCGTGGAAGATCCTGGTCGAGGTGTCGCAACACTCCAACACCAAACTGCGCTCGGTGGCGGAGGAGTTGATCGCAACGACCGAGGGCGAGCCGTTGCCCAGCCCGGTCCGCGCGGCTCTCAGCGAGGCACTGAGGAAGCGGCAAGCGGCTACGGGCTGATCGAGGCCCGGGCGAGGGTGAGCTGCGCGAGGTGCCCCCGGCCCGAGCACAGCCGCCGTCGGTTACTGTCCCGGGTAGATGATCACGGGGGGCGGAAGTCATGATCGGTCGGTGGTACACCGCGTTCGGCGTCAACCTGCTGCTCGGCGTCCCCGCCATCGTTCCGATCTGGATGCTCTACTACGTCGGAGCGACCTGGGTGCAACCCGCGCCCGAAGAGAACGACGGTTTCGGCGTCGTCCTCGTAGCCCTCGGACTTCCCGCCGCCAGTTGTGGCTTCCTCTGGTGGATCGCCAACCGCCCCCTTGCCCGTCGGACTCAGCTCCTCCCGATCCAGTACTGGGCGCTCGGTCTCCTCGGCACTTTCGCTCCCTTTGCCGCGCTCGTCTGCGTCAATCCCAGTAATTGAGGGGCGCGGGCCCCACACTGTGCCCCCGGCGGTCAAGCACACGCCCCACATGCTTGATCGTGCGCAGCACCACGGCACGTTCGGTGATGCGCAGATCCAGGTGTGCGAGGCGGCTGTTGAGCAGCGCCTCGGTCGTGTGGACCTCCGAGAGTGCCGGCAGCCAGATGTCGAGCACCAGATTGTGCGCGCCCGCCGTGATGCTGCACATGCGCAGGCCTGGCAGGGTGCGCAGCGCGCTCACCGTCTCCTCGAGATGCTGGGCGGGCACCGAGCCGAAGTAGACGACCGACACCGGGAACCCGGTCAGTGGCCTGGCCAGCGCGCAGCGCAGCGACAGCCGCCCGGTCCCGGTCAGGACGCGCAGTCGGCGCCGAACGGTCGCGGCGGAGGCGCCGACGGTCTTGGCCAGCTCCGTCAGGGGCATCCGGCCGTCGGCGCCGAGTGCGAGGGCGATGTGGCGGTCGATGGGCCGTAGCGGTTCGTCGGGCACCGCGGGCCGCTCGACGGTCAGGGCGCTCCGCTGCTGCCGGGTGAGGCTGCGCAGCCGCCAGGAAGCTCCCTCGAAGGGCGCCGCGGTGATGACATGGCTGCGTACGGCGCGAACGTCGGGCAGCTGCGACACCCGGTCGCCGGAGAGCCGGGCGAGGCCGTCGAGGTCGGCGGCACCGACGATCGCGAGCAGATCACGCCCGCCCGAGGTCTGCTTGAGACTCAATACATGGGGATCGCGGGCGAGTTGCCCGATGGTGTCCTCGCTCAGGCGTCCGTCCATGTCGATCTCGACCTGGGCGTAGACGCCCTCGTCGTGGCCGGGCGACAAATAGCCGTCGACCCAGGCCACGCCCGCGCGCACCATGCGGTCCCAGCGGCGCGCGACCGTCACGGCGTCGACCTCCAGGACCTCACCCATCCGCACCCAGGGCACCCGCGGCTGGATCTGGAGGGCGTGCACGATGGCCAGATCCAGCTCGTCCAGAACGTGCGCTCGCTGCGACTCCACGAGGCCTGTGTCGGTGGGGTGAGTGCCCGTGAGGTGCGCGTCCATGAGGTGTGCCGAATCCTGCGTCGATGACGTTCTGGTGAAGGATTCCGGCGATTTTACACAGTCGTGATTCCTGATACCGAGGATCGTCGGCCATGAGCCACGAACAGTTCTCCTCTCTGCGCATCATCCGAGCCCGCCTCGTCGACGGCACCGGCGCGGCGCCCGTCACCGACGCCGTCATCGACATCGACGAGGACGGCACGATCGTTCACGCCGGACCGGCCGCGACAGCGCCGGAGGCGCCCGCCAGGTCCCGCACCGTGGACGCGGCAGGACGCACGGTCCTGCCGGGCTTCATCGACACCCACGTCCATCTCGCCATCGAATCGCCCCGGCAGATGGTCCGCCGCCACGAGACCGACCCGACCGTGGAGACGTTCCGCACCGCCGAGCGGCTGCGCATCACCCTGGAAGCGGGGATCACCACCGCCCGCGACCTCGGCGGTCTGCCGGCCGGCTACCGGGACGCGGTGGCCGCGGGACTCACCACAGGGCCTCGGCTGCACACGGCGGTCCGCATCCTCAGTCACACCGGCGGCCACGCCGACTTCCGCTCGGAGTGCGGCTTCGACCCCAGCGCCGGAGTGGGCGAGATCGCCGACACTCCGGACGAGGTACGGGTCGCGGTGCGGCGCCTGCTCCGCTCCGGCGCCGACGTGATCAAGGTCTGCGCGACCGGCGGCATGAGCAGCCCCTACGACCAGCCCGACGACGAGGGCCTGACCGTCGAGGAGATCCGCACGGTCGTCGACGAGGTGGCCCGGCACGGCGGCCGGCCGGTGGCGGCCCACGCCCAGGGCACCGCGGGCATCATCAACGCGATCCGCGGCGGCGTGAGCAGCGTCGAGCACGGCTACGGCCTCACCGCGCAGGCACGCGAACTGGCAGGGGAGCGGGGCACGTTCGTGGTGCCTACCCTGTCGACGGTGTTCGACGGCATCGACCGCTCGACCATGGAGCCCTTCCACTACGAGAAGAAGGTCCGCTGGTCCGGAATCACCCGGGAGAACATCGCGGCGGCCATCTCCGACGGCGTACGCATCGCGATGGGCACCGACGCGGCGATGGTGCCGCACGGCCGCAACCTGCGCGAGCTCTCCCATCTCGTGGCCCTGGGCATGACCCCGGAACAGGCCATCGAGACGGGCACCCGCAGCGCAGCCGAACTCCTCGGCCTCTCCGCGGAGATCGGCACACTCGAGCAGGGCAAACACGGTGACCTGGTGATGTGCGACGGCGATCCGCTCACGGACATCTCGGTGCTCGCCGACCCGGCCCGCATCGTGCTCGTCGCCCAGCGCGGCGCCGTACGCAAGGACTCGCTCGGCCTGGCGCTAACCTCCCCCGTGGCGAGCGGCACGCCATCGCAAGGAGCCGCCGGATGAGCACCTCGGCCACCACCGCGAAGACGCCGGCCGGTGGGCCCCCGCCCCGGTCCATGCTCGACAAGGTCCTGAACGGCATCGAGCGCGCGGGCAACAAGCTGCCGCACCCGGTGCTGCTCTTCCTCGGCCTGTTCCTGATCATCGGCACGGTCTCGACGGTTCTCGCGGCCACCGACACCACCGTCACGGTGCCGGGCGAGGACAAGACACTCGCGGTCAAGGGCCTGTTCAGCGGCGAGGGCGTGCGCTGGCTGCTCGAGAACTTCATCCCGAACTTCACCGGCTTCCCTTCGCTGGGCACCGTCCTGCTGATGATGGCCGCGGTCGGCGTGGCCGAGAAGACGGGCCTGCTCGAGACGGCCGTACGCGCCTCCATCGCTCGGGCCCCCAGGCGGCTGCTGCCCTACCTGGTCGCCTTCGTGTCCTGCCAGGCGCACCTGATGAGCGACGTGGCGATCCTGGTGATTCCGCCGCTTGCCGCACTCGCCTTCAAGAACGCGGGCCGCAACCCGATCGCGGGCCTCATCGGTGGCTTCGCCTGCGTCTGCGCGGGCTACGCGGCGGGTTTCTCCATCGGCGCGCTCGACGCGCTCTACACCGGCATCACGCACCAGGCCGCGGCAGTCGTGCCGGGCGGGGAGAGCGCCCCCACGCACATCCTCATCAACTACTTCTACACAGCCGCTGCCAGCTGCGTGCTCGCCCTGATCGGCGGCTTCCTGATCTCCCGCGTCCTCGAACCCCGGCTGCCCCGGCCGGACCCGGACGCCGACCCGGAGAGGGAGGGAAGCGAGGGCGCGGTCACCACACAACCCACCGTCACGGTCACCGTCACCGCCAGGCAGCGCACGGGCCTGCTGCGCTCGGGCCTCGCCGTCCTGCTCTACGCGGCCGTCGTGGTCACCTGCTGGCTGCTGCCGGGCTCACCGTTGCGCGGCGAGGGAGGCGCGTTGGTCCCCTCGCCGGTCCTCGACGGCATCGTGCCGCTGCTGTTCGTCGCGTTCGTCCTGGCAGGCGTCGTCCACGGCCGTACTGTCGGCACGCTCAAGCACGCCGATGACGCGCCCCGCATGATGGCCGAGTCGATCACCGGAATGTCCGGCTACATCGTGCTGATCCTGGTGATATCCCAGGTCATCGGAGTCTTCGACTGGTCCAACGTCGGCACCCTGCTCGCGGTGAACGGCGCCAACCTCCTGGATTCCGCGGGTCTGACGGGCTTCACGGGTCTGGTCCTTTTCGTCCTCCTGGTCTGCGTCCTGAATTTGTTCGTCACCTCGGGCTCGGCCCTGTGGTCCCTGGTCGCGCCGGTCTTCGTTCCGGCGTTCATGCTCATCGGCATGGAACCCGCCGTCACCCAGGCGGCGTTCCGGATCGGCGACTCCGCGACCCAGATGATCACGCCGCTCAATCCGTACGTCTTCCTGATGCTGACGATCCTGCGCCGCTACGAACCCGGAGCGCAGCTCGGCACGGTCCTGTCCCGGCTCTCGGTGTTCGTGGTCCCGTTCCTGATCGCCTGGCTCGCGGTCCTCGGCCTCTTCTACGGCCTCGGCCTGCCCCTGGGTCCGGGGGCGGACATCCACCGATGACCCTGGGCTACTTTGCGGCGTGACGGGTCATCAGAATTCCTCGACTGGGAGGACGAGGCCCTGGTGGCACAGCTGACCGAGGGAGGGTTCCTGTCGCAGCCGGACGCGCCGGGAACAGTCGCGACGGACGAGCAGGTGCCCGGATTCGTCTACACCGGTGAGGAGGTGACCGACGTAGCCTTTCTCAGGTTCCTCGAGGCTGATCTCGGGGACCACATCGCCTGGGAGGACACCCTGGCGCCACTGCCCACCGCCGCGTCCGCACAGGCCTTCGCCTGAGCTCCCCCCGTTTCTCTCGTTCAGGCGGGGCCGCAGTATCGGTCAGCTGCCGAGGAGGGTGACCAACTCGGGGACAGGTGCGGCGGGATGGGTCGGGTGCAGCGCTTCGGTGCGGTGGACGAGGCGGGGCACGGACAGGGGGACGGCGGCCGTCCCCGGCAGTTCGGCGGCTGTGGCGAGCGGGAGTACCGCCAGGCCGTGGCCGCCGGCGACGAGGGAACCCACCCCCCTGACGTCTGTTCCGCGGTAGGTGATCTGTGGGCGGAAGCCGTCGGTGTGTGCGGCGGCGCGGAGTTGGGTCAGGGGTACCGCCGTATCGGGTGCGTCCAGCCAGTGCGCGTCGGTGAGGTCCAGCAGTTGGAGGGTGCTCCGGCGTGCCAGTGGATGGTCGGCCGGGAGCAAGGCCGCCAGGGGCTGTTCGGCGACGGCGGTGGTCGTCAGAGGGCCCGGGTCGGACAGCGGCAGGGGATCGGTCGGCGCCGCTGCCCCGTCCACCAGAGCGAGGTCGGCGTCCCCGGCCATGACGGCACTCACCACCGCCTCCCGCCCCAGCACGTCGAGCGATACCGCGAGGCCGGGGGCGAGACGGCGGATCCGGGCGAGGGCCTTCGCCAGGGCGGGAGTCAGCGCGAGAGGGGTCGCCGCGACGGTCAGCTGTGTGGAGCGCGTGGCGTGGAGCCGGGCGATGTCGGCGCGGGCCGCGTCCAGGCGCAGCAGCAGGGGCCGGGCATGTTCCATGAGACGCTCGCCCGCCTCGGTGGGCCCCACCGGTCGGCGATGCACGAGCTGCGGGCCGAGGTCGGCTTCGAGTGTGGCGATGTGCTGCGAGACGGCGGACTGGGTGTAGCCCAGTTCCTGGGCGGCAGCGGAGAAGGAGCGGTTGCCGACGACGGAGACGAAGGTCCGCAGGAGGTGTGGGTCCATGGGCATCAGTATCGCCCGTGCATCAGTAACGCTAATGCGCGGTGCATCAATCATCGTTGGACGCGATGTGGTGGCGCCGCTGACGATGGCCGCATGACTCCCACCGCACGTATCGCACTGGTCGCGGACCGCTCCGACCACGTCCGCTCCCACACCCGTGTCCCCGCCCTCCTTGAGGCCCTGCGCGCCCGCGAAGGCCTCAGCCTGGACGCGTACTGGATTCCCACCCAGGAGGCCGAGTCCGGCGTCGAAGGCTTCGACGCCGTCTGGGTCCTGCCCGGCAGCCCCTACCGCAGCGAAGCCGGGGCGCTCGCCGCCATCCGCACGGCCCGGGAACAGCGCATCCCCTTCCTGGGGACCTGTGGCGGCTTTCAGTACCTGCTTCTTGAGTACGCCCGGTCGGTGTGCGGTCTCAGTGACGCGGTCCATGCCGAGAACATCCCGCAAAGGGCTCCCGAGAAGACCACCTTGGACAACGGCGGCAGCCGGAATGCCGGGGGAGGGGAGGAGGTGCTCGTCCCGCTGGCCTGCTCCCTCGTCGGCCACGAGGGCGCGATCGTCCTCGAGGCGGACTCCCGGGCGGCCCAGCTCATCGGTGCCCAGCGGACGGTGGAGCGCTACCACTGCAACTACGGCCCGAACCCCGCCTACGTGGAACGGCTGCGTACCCACGGACTCGACTTCACCGGCACCGACGAGAGCGGTGACATCCGCGTCGCCGAACTGCGCGATCACCCCTTCTTCCTGGCCACGCTGTTCCAGCCCGAACTGCACGGCGACGGCACCCGCCCCCACCCGCTGATCACCGGTCTGGCGCAGGCCGCGGTGCAACATGCGGCAGGCGGGCCCGCCGCCCCCGATGACGTGGTCGCACCGGCGCTCCACTGAGCCGGGTTTGCGGTTGCCGAGCCCGGTGCCGTGCAGCAGGATGCGGGGATGCGTTACTCGGTCAACATTCCGAACTTCGGTGACTTCGCAGACCCGAGGACCGTGGCGAAGCTGGCCGTCGCGGCGGAACAAGCAGGGTGGGACGGGATATTCGTCTGGGACCACGTGCTGCACCGCAAGCACGCGGGCAGGCCCTTCGGGGACCCCTGGATGCTGCTGACAGCCGCCGCGCTCGCCACCTCCCGGATCAGGCTGGGCACGCTGGTCACCCCGGTAGCCCGGCGGCGCCCGCAGCAGCTCGCCCGGCAGGTGGCGACCCTGGACGTCCTGAGTGGCGGCCGGGTCACCTTCGGCGCGGGGCTCGGCGGGCCCATCGAGGACGAGTACGCGAGTTTCGGCGATGCCACCGACCCGAAGGTGCTGGCCGAGCGGCTGGACGAGGGGTTGGACCTGTTGCAGCGCTACTGGTCGGGCGAGCCGGTGGACCACGACGGGCAGCACTACCAGGCACGGGACGTGACCTTGCTGCCGGCCACGGAGCAGCGCCCTCGGCCGCCGATCTGGGTCGCCGGCTTCTGGCCGAACCGCCCGCCCATGCGCCGGGCCGCCCGCTGGGACGGCGCGGTCCCGCTGTTCACCGACGCCGAACACGGACACGTGCCGCCGATCGACCAGGTCCACGACTTGGTGGCCTATCTGAGAACGCAGCGCGAGGACCGCTCGGACGCCCCCTTCGAGATCGTCCTCGGCGGTGCGACGCCGGGCGGCGACACGGCCGGGACCCGCGACCTGATCGGCCCGTTGGCCGACGCGGGAGTCACGTGGTGGGACGAGCGGCAGATCCAGACCAGCGAAGGGCTCGACCGGCTCGCACCGGTGCTGCGCCGCGTGGAGCAGGGCCCGCCGGTCTTGTAGGACCAGGCCGGGGGCGGCGTCACCTGAGCCTTCGGGCATACAGGTGGTGTACCTCCGGGAAGAGCCGCACCCGTCGACGGAAGAGGCACGCCCGCCGAACGAAGAGCCGCACCCGTCGACCCGCGGGGACGTCAGGCAGCCGCCCGCAGCGTGACCAATCCCGGTCCGTCCAGCTCGTCCAGTCCGGCCCGGCGTCCGGAGATGGCCAGCAGCAGGGAGAGCGCGGTTCCGCGTACGTGCGGGCCCTCCCCGATGGACAAGGCGGCGTCTGTCGGGGCCAGTCGGATACCGGCCACCTTCTCCTTGGCTCCGCCGAAGGACGTCGAGGTGCGAGCCTGCAGGCGGAGTGATCTGACAACGGCCTCTGGCTGATAGGAGTGGGTGAGCCCCAAAGGGCGCCGAATGTCCTCGCCGTGTATGACCTCCTCGACGAGCCGGGTGTCGAGGGGCGCCGGAGGAGCCGACGTCCGCGAAGCCACCCGGCGCAGGCGCTCCAATGTCTCCTGCGGTGAGGCTCCGCGCTCGCGCTCCACGCCGCGTGCGTTCTGGCGGTCGAAGTCGAAACGCGCCCGGATCATGGCGCTCACGAAGCCGAGGCGCGTGGCGCGAGCCGTGTCGATCAGATGGGCGACCACATCGTGCACGGTCCACCCCGGGCACAGCGACGGGTGCTCCCACTGCTTGTCATCGAGGTGCGTGAGGTCCTCGATCAGCGCCGCACGCTCCGCGTGGACCAGCGACCAGACATCATCGTTCACGGCTGTTCCTCTGCTCGACCCCAGCGCTTGTCAAGGGGAGACTCACGGCGCGGCAGGAACTCATCGCGGGGGTGGGCGAACCACCGGGGCGGGCCGATTCGCGTGCGCATATCCTCGAGGTGATTCCCGCGGGCGATCCCGGATGTCGCCTGCCTGCGCCGGTCATCGTTGGTCGACGCCGGCCTCGCCCTGGCACAGACCCGTCCGGCAACCGGCCGTGGCGCTCCGGTTCCGGTCGGCGGTCTGATCCAGCTGAAGTACCTGAAGTGCCTGAAGCACCTGCAGTCCCTGGCCTGCCCGCGTGCAACCACCGTTGATCCAAGTGCAGTTGGCGCCGTGGGCGTCGACGAGAGGGGACCCTGATGAAGGTAGTGCTGGCCGGAGGTACCGGGCAGGTCGGAGCCGTCCTGGAGCGTGCGATGACCGCCGCCGGGCACGACGTGGTCGTCCTGACCAGGAACCCCGTACGTACCCGTCAAGTTGCTTGGGACGGCAGGACATTGGGCCCCTGGGCCGCGGAGATCGACGGCAGTGACGTCGTGATCAACCTCGCGGGCCGCAGCGTGAGCTGCCGCTACACCGAGGCGAATCTGCGGGACATGATGGACTCCCGGGTCCAGTCCGCCGAGGCCGTCGGCGAGGCCATCGCCGCCGCGGCGAAACCGCCGGTGCTCTGGCTCCAGATGAGCACCGCCACGATCTACGCGCACCGGTTCGACGCACCCAACGACGAGGCGACGGGTGTCATCGGTGGTACGGAAGACCGGGGTTCCGGACTACTGGGAGTACAGCGTCCGGATCGCCAGGAACTGGGAACACGCCCAGCAGGAAGCCGCCACCCCGCACACCCGCAAGGTCGCTCTGCGCGCGGCCATGGTGATGAACCCCGACCGTGGCGGTGTCTTCGACGTCCTGCTGCGGATGGTCAGGCTGGGCCTCGGCGGGCCGGTCGCGGGCGGAGCGCAGTATCTGTCCTGGATCCACGACCGGGATTTCGTGCGCGCGGTGGAGTTCCTGATCGCCCGCGACGACATCGCGGGGCCGGTGAACCTCGCCGCTCCCGGACCGCTCCCACACCGCGTGTTCATGCGCGAACTGCGCGCCGCGGCAGGTGTCCGAGTGGGGCTCCCCGCCACCAAGTGGATGGCGGAGACAGGTGCCTTCGCGCTCCGTACGGACACGGAGCTGCTCCTCAAGAGCCGCCGCGTCGTCCCGGGCCGCCTGCTCGAAGAGGGCTTCGTCTTCGAGCACGAGGCCTGGCGGGACGCAGCGACTGATCTCGTACGGCGCGCACAGAGCCGCCGCTGAGCGGGAGCGGTCACCTCCGAGCGGATTCAGCCGGCGGCGCTCTCCGACTGCGGCGCGGCGGCCGGCTCCGCCGGGGCGGCTGCGGTGTAGAAGACGGAGGAACCCTGCTTGGTGCGGTGCGCCCGGCCCTTGGCGACCAAGCCCTCCACGGTGGTGCGCACGACAGTGGTCTTGATGGTGCGGTCCGGGCGGTCCTGGGAGAGTGCGCTGGTGATCTCGGCGGCCGAGCGAGGCTCGTTCTGCCGGCCGAGGTGGCTGTCGATCAGCTCGACCAGCGTCGGCCCCGCCGTCTGCGCGGCAGGCTTTTTCGCGGCGCCCTTGGGAGCACTCTTGGCTGCCTTGTCCTTGTCCTTGTCCTTGCTCCTGGTGGCAGCGGGCTTCTTCGTTCGGGCCGCACCGGAAGTGTTCGCACTTGCCCGAGGGGCGGGTACTGCCTTCTTGCCGGTTGACGCGCGGCTCGACGCCTTCTTGGTGGTGGCCGCCGGAGCCCCGGGGGAGCCCAGTGCCTGCTGCATGCTCAGCAACAGCGCGTGGTCGTTCTCCAGTGCCTGCAACTGCTCCTGCAGCGCTGCCACCTCGGCCCCGACGCGCTCCTGCTCCTTGCGGTTGTTCTCGAGGTCGGCGGCTACGCGGGCGGCGTACTCGGCCTGCACACCGGCAGTTTCCGGCTGAACGTCTGACATGACAGTGACCTTTTCGTGAGCGCACGCGGTCGTGCGGGTGGTGGGACGTGCTCACGACTGAGCACTCCTGAGGGAGGGCGCACCTGATGCGCCCGTGAGTGTTGGCTGCCCAACCTGCAACAGCAGTAACTCATGTGTGGGCAGTGAAGGCTACGTGCTGGCGACCGCCGGCGAATGCACACAGTGGAAACTGACCCTCACCTCCAGCTGGTGTCGATCTCACGTTCGAAAGTGACTGACTCTGCGCCCGCCGTCAGGCGACGGCCGAACCCATCCGCCGGACTGCCTCGGTGAGCGTCTTCGGCGACGCGGCCAGGTTGAGACGGACGAAGCCCTCCCCGCCGGTTCCAAAGGTGCTCCCCGAGCTCAGAGCGACGCGGCCCCGCCGCAAGAAGACCTCGGCCGGGTCGCCGCCCAGGCCCAGTTGCCGGCAGTCCAGCCATGCCAGGAAGGTGCCCTGCGCGGGTGTGTAGCCAATGGCAGGCAGGTGCTCGGCGAGCAGAGCCGCCAGCAGTCGGCGGTTGTCGTCGAGGCCGTCGAGCAGCGCGTCGAGCCAGTCACCCCCGTCCCTCAGGGCCGCCGTATGAGCGATGACGCCGAGATGGCTGGGGCCGTGGCTGACCTCTTCGGGCATGCGGGCGAGGTCGTCGGCTGCATCGGGTCCCGCGATGGCGAGGGCGGCCTTGAGCCCTGCCAGGTTCCAGGCCTTCGACGCCGACATCAGCGACAGTCCGTTCTCCGCTCCTGGCACGCTGAGGAAGGGGACGAACGATGCGCCCGACGCCACGATCGGGGCGTGGATCTCGTCCACCACGACGCGTACGCCGTGCTCCCGCGCCAGGTGCGCGATCCGCGTCAACTCGGTGGCGGTGTGCACGGTCCCGGTCGGGTTGTGCGGGCTGCACAGCAGATACACCGGCCTGGCGGCACCTCGTGCCGCACGTCGGAACACATCCTCCAGGACGGCGAAGTCGATCCGCAGGTCCGGCCCGAGCGGTGCCTCGACGACGGGTCGGTCCAGGTGGCCGACGAACTGGTAGAAGGGCGGGTAGACAGGAGAGTTGACGATCACGGGCTCGCCGGGCGCGGAGACCAGCTTGAGCATCTCGACGATGCCGAGCATCACGTCGGGCACGATCGCCGTGCGTGCGACGGCGAGCCCGTCCCAGCTCCACCGCTTACGGGCGAACTCCGCCAGTGCCTCGGCATAGGCCGTTCCGGCGGGATAGCCGGTATCACCGAGCGCCACGGCATCGGT
Organism: Streptomyces sp. NPDC033180; assembly: GCF_055577645.1. Taxonomy (NCBI): domain Bacteria; kingdom Bacillati; phylum Actinomycetota; class Actinomycetes; order Kitasatosporales; family Streptomycetaceae; genus Streptomyces; species Streptomyces sp. NPDC033180. The sequence continues at coordinate 75,823 of NZ_JBVIPU010000019.1, forward strand.
GATCGCCGCGGCGACCGGCTCTGCCAGCGGGACGTCCATCTCGGCCACCCACAGCGGCAGTACGTCGTGCGGGTAGGCCCGCCACTTCATGCTCGTACGCCGCCGCAGTTGTTCCAGCGAGAGCCGACTCAGCGGATTCGTGCCGTCCGGCACGGCGAGGTCACGCGACTCGTTTTCCATACGTCAAAAGTAGGCAGGCGCGAGCGGTTTCCTGCCCACTTCGACGCGATCAGTTCAGCGACGACATCCCTGCGGGGCCGGAGCCGGAGCCGGAGTCGGAGGGAGTCGGAGTCGGAGTCGGAAACTACTCATGCTCCGCACAGGGGGTACTTCCAGCTGCTGTTTCGCGCTCCAGTAAGGTGAGCCTAACTTACTGGCTCGCCAGTCAGTTCGCCCTACTCGCCGACCTTCGAGGAACGCCCGTGCCCGACGCCGCGACCCCCGCCACCTTTCCGCCCTCGGGCGGTAGCGTCACGGCGCCGCACACCTGGCAGGAACTCCGCTCGGGCGACGAGCTGACCCGGCTGCTCGGCGAACCGCACCCGATCGTCATCGACAAGGTCCACGACGAACTGACAAAGGACGATCTGGGGATCCTGGCCCGCTCCCCGTTCTGTGTCGTCTCCACTTCGGATGCGGAAGGGAACTGCGACACGTCCCCGCGAGGCGACGCACCGGGCTTTGCCCACGCCCTCGACGCGCACACAGTCGCCCTGCCCGACCGCCCCGGCAACCGGCGCGGCGACAGCTTCCGCAACATCCTCCAGAACCCTCACGTGGGACTGCTCCACCTGGTGCCCGGCAGCGCCGACATCCTGCGCATCAACGGCCGGGCCCGGATCCTGACGGACGCCCCCTTCTTCGACTCGATGACAGTCAAGGGTCAGCGGCCCCAACTGGCGCTCGTCGTCGAGATAGACGAGATATTCCGGCACTGCTCACAGTCACTGCGGCGCGGCGGCCTCTGGCATCCGGAGACATGGCCGCAGGACAGCACGCCCCGTCCTTGAGTGCGGCGGTCAGTCACAGGCCGCCCTCGCCGGGCGGCGTGCCACAGCTCGGTCCGCCCGGCCCGTCGAATTGCACCGAGCTCAAGAAGTCCCGGTACGCGGGGAAGAAGTTGCCCTTGCCCGTCGGGCCCGATGAGGTCACGACCGTACAGCCGGAGTAATGCGGATCGGACCAGAGGTAGATGGTCGAAGGCGTCCGGTTCCAGTCCGACTTGGCCCGGTCGTCCATGCCGAGCGCAGCGAGATCCGGGGTGTTCCCCCGGAGTCTGATCATGTCGCCGGTTCCGTCGAGCCCCGAGAACATGCAGTAGTAGCCGTCGGGACACCGGTCGTACCCATCGGCTGCGTGCGCCGTGGAGACCGGCACTCCGGTGGCGGCCGCGGCTGCCACCGTCACGAGCAGCACGGACAGCTTCTTCCTCATGGTGATTGCCCTGCGCATACCGATCCGCCTTCGTCGTCAGGGCCCGCAAGTCCGCGATGTGCGGACACCACCACAGCGGTGCGCAGGCCGTTGCCACGTGAGGCTCACTGCCCTCTTCGGTGATCGGCTATACCTCCCTCTGGACAATGCCGTCACTCGGTGCTGGGATGCCAACTGCTCCAACAGACCCGACAGCACCAACTGCCTCTGTCTCGCACGTTATCGAGATCACGTACACCACGGTTTTCCAACGTTGTAAAGCGCCCTGTGCGGCAGCCACCAGCGAACACGGACAACGACGGGACGGTACTCATGACGCAGCTCGGCCGACGCCACTTCCTCCTGCGCTCAGGCGCCCTCACCCTCGGCGCAGCCGGCGGGACGGCCGCCGTCAGCGGCCCTGCCGCCCAGGCGGCGACCCCCGCGCGCGGCGGTCTGTACGGCCCGAACGCCGCGCCGCTGGCCCCCACCGCGTTCCAGAAGCTGCCGGTGGGCAGCGTCACCGCGCGCGGTTGGCTGCGCGGACAGTTCGACCTCCTGCTCGGCGGCCTGTTCGGGCGGTACGCGGAGATCTCGCACTTCCTCGCGTTCGACGACTCGGGCTGGGTGCACCCGGACAAGGCAGGGTGGGAGGAAGTGACGTACTGGCTGCGCGGATACGTCGACCTCGCCGCCCTCACCGGGGACCGCACCGCCCTGGCGGAGAGCGGCCGGTGGATCGACGCGATCATCGCCACCCAGGAAGCCGATGGGTTCTTCGGCCCGAGACGGCTGCGCACCCAGCTGAACGGCGGCCCGGACTTCTGGCCCTACCTGCCGCTCCTTCAAGCGCTCCGCTCGCACGAGGAGTTCACCGGGGACCAGCGGATCGTGCCGTTCATGCTGCGCTTCATGCGCTTCATGAACGCGCAGGGCCCCGGCGCCTTCGACTCCAGCTGGGTCTCCAAGCGATGGGGCGACGGGCTCGACGTCGTCTTCTGGGTCTACAACCGCACGCAGGAGGGCTTTCTGCTCGGACTCGCCGACAAGATGCACACCCACGGCGTGGACTGGGCCGGCGGCATCGCCGACTGGCACAACGTCAATGTGGCGCAGGGCTTCCGCGAGCCCGCACAGTACGCCCTGCGCTCCGGCAAGGCGGCCCACACCCGGGCTACGTACCGCAACTACGCGACCGCGATCGGGACGTACGGACAGTTCCCCGGCGGCGGCTTCGCGGGCGACGAGAACGCGCGCCCCGGCTTCGGCGACCCCCGTCAGGGCTTCGAGACCTGCGGGATCGTCGAGTTCATGGCCAGCCACGAACTCCTCACCCGCATCACCGGGGACCCGGTCTGGGCCGACCTGTGCGAAGAGCTGGCGTTCAACATGCTGCCCGCGGCGACCGACCCCGCCGGGTCGGGTATCCACTACGTCACCAGTGCCAACAGCGTCGACCTCGACAACACCCGCAAGACCCAGGGGCAGTTCCAGAACGGGTTCGCGATGCAGGCCTTCCAGCCCGGCGTCGACCAGTACCGCTGCTGCCCGCACAACTACGGCATGGGCTGGCCGTACTTCACTGAGGAGCTGTGGCTCGCGACTCCGGACCGCGGCCTGGCCGCCGCGATGTACGCGCCGTGCCGGGTCACCGCGAAAGTCGGGGACGGCACCTCCGTCACGATCACCGAGGACACCGACTACCCCTTCAAAGAGAGCGTCACCCTCACCCTGGACCTGGCCAAGCCGGTGCGCTTCCCGCTCCGGCTGCGCATACCCGGCTGGTGCGACAGGCCCCAACTCTCCGTCAACGGCCGCCGGTTGCCGTCCCCGGAAGGCCCGGCCTTCGCGGAGGTCGAGCGAACCTGGCGCAAGGGGGACCGCGTCACGTTGCGGCTGCCGCAGCGCACCACCGTGCGTGCCTGGAGGAGCGGAGCGGTCAGCGTCGACCACGGCCCCCTGACGTACTCCCTGCGGATCGGCGAGTCCTACGAGCGGTACGCGGGCACGGAAGACTTCCCGCACCAGGCAGTGCGCGCGACCACCCCGTGGAACTACGCGCTCGCCCCCGACCCGGTGGACGACCTGTCCTTCACCGCCGATCCCGGACCGCTGACCGGCGACCCCTTCACGCACGAGGGCGCTCCGGTACGCATCCGTGCTCGCGCTCGGCGCCTGGAGGAGTGGGTCGCGGACGACGAGCACGTGGTGGCACCCCTCCAGCGAAGCCCGGCCCGTGCCACCGGCGAGCAAGAGGAGGTGACGCTCATTCCGATGGGCGCGGCACGGCTGCGCGTCACCGCGTTCCCCACGGCGGCTCCCGACGGCCGCCCCTGGACGCCCGAGTCGCCCTACCGCCGGATCGAGAACCGGCACAGCGGCAAGGTCCTCGCGGTCGACGGTATGTCCCTGGATGACGGCGGACGCGTGGTCCAGTTCGACAACTCCGGTACGGGCGACCACGCGTGGCAGCTCATCGACCGAGGCGAGGGCTGGTGCACCCTGCGCAACGGATACAGCGGCAAAGTACTCGGCATCGAAGGAGCGTCAACGGCCGACTCGGCCAAGGCCGTGCAGTTCACCGATAACGGAGCCGCCCATCTGCGCTGGCAGAAGGTCGACAAGGGGGACGGCTGGTTCCTGCTCCGCAACCGGCACAGCGGCAAAGTCCTCGGGGTGGACGGCATGTCGACGGCCAACAGCGCACAGGTCGTGCAGTTCGACGACAACGGCACGGCGGACCATCTGTGGCGGCTGACCTGATGCTCCTCATTGCCTGACACCAGACCGCGGGGGGGGGGGGGGGGGGGGGGGGGGGGGGGGGGGGGGGGGGGGGGGGGGGGGGTGGGGGGGGGGGGGGGGGGGGGGGAGGGGGTGGGGGGGGGGGGGGGGGGGAAGGGGGGGGAGGTTCTGGCGCCGATGCCGGTCCGGACCATGCCAGGTGTGGGC
>NZ_JBVIPU010000019.1:80191-174086 GCF_055577645.1 Streptomyces sp. NPDC033180
TACCACCCGCTTCCCCCCCCCCCCCCCCCCCCCCCCCCCCCCCCCCCCCCCCCCCCTCCCCCCCCCCCCCCCCCCCCCCCCCCCCCCCCCCCCCCCGCGGTCTGGTGTCGTCCGGTGTCAGTGCTTGCCGATGTCCTTGGTCTTCTCCTTGGCCTGGCGTGCGTCGCCCTTCATCTGCTGGGCGCGGCCCTTGGCAGTGAGGCTTTCATTGCCCACCGCGCGTCCGGCGGCTTCCGCGGCGGCGCCGGTAGCCTGCTCGACCTTTGCCTTGGCCTTCTCGTTGGCGGTCATGGTCCGCTCACGCTCCTTGGCATCGACGTCATGTTCTGTCAGTTCGCCTGGCCGCTCAGCCGCTCGGTAAACATCATGCCCGCGATCACTTTTCCTGTGTTTACGCGACAGGTCTCGGAGCACCTGATGGGCTGGAGGTTGATAGCAATGGTTCCCCTGATTCTGGTGCTTCTTCTGGCTCTGCTTCTCTTCGGTGCGGGTTTCGCGCTGAAGGCGTTGTGGTGGATCGCGGTCATCGTGCTGGTGGTGTGGCTGCTCGGCTTCGTGGTCCGGCCCGCCGCGAGCGGCGGCCGCAAGGGCCGCTGGTACCGATGGTGACGCGTACCTGAGTACGACACAGAGCGGCGTGGCGTCACGGGCAGTGGTGCGCGCCCACGGGTGGGCCCGGCCTGGGACGGCCGGGCCCACCCCTCGTCCCGCCGGCCGCCCCGCCGTCCGTCAGGCGCGGCAGCGCAGCATCTCCAGCGGGGGGTTGTCATGGAAGTCCGCCCAGTGGTCCGCCCCGAACTCGCGCACACCGGCTTCCGACACCGTCAGCGGCACCCAGGCCAGGTCGCTGAAACCTGCCGCCTGAAGGCACTTCTCATAGACCTCGCGGCGCGGCAGGTTGGCGATGAACGAGACCGGTGCCGGGTCGAGCAGCGCCGTGGTCCTCACCTGCGGCCCCGTCTCGACTTGAGCACCGGTGAGCTCGCTGCGGAAGCCGTACTTGTCCGGGCCCGGCCCGTCGAACCGGAAGTCGGGCGACTGGTTCAGCGCGAACAGCTCGCCGCCCGGCTTCATGTTCCGGTGGATGTTGCGGCACATGCGTTCCGTCGTGGCGATGTCCGGGGCGTAGTTGAGCAGTTGGACCGCCAGCACGGTGTCGAAGCGCTCGCCGAGCGGCCGCAGCTCCGCCACATCGCCGATCTCGTAGCGCACACCCAGCGGATCGCGCTCCTCCAACTGCTGTGCCACGGCGACCATTTCCCCCGAGATGTCGATGCCGAGGACATGGGTGGCGCCGCGCCGCTTGAACTCCCTGCTGTAGAAGCCGGTGCCGGAGGCGAGGTCCAGGACCGACGTACCGCGCACGTCCCCGACCATCGCCAGGAAGCTGGGAACCACTGCGTACTGTTCCAACGGCAGAGCCTTGAACCCCTCGTACGCCTCACCGATCTCGTCGTACTGTTGCTGTGCGCTCATGGTGCTGCCTCCATCGGAAATGCCTTTGCGCGACCCCCGTTGCCGGGCATGCCGCGGCTCTTGGCTGGCAGTCTCTACGAGCCTCAGCGGGCCTCCGTATTGGCGGAAGCCACGAAGATCTGGACAAGGTCCCGGCTCAGCGCACAAGGTCTTGGTCCATGGAGCCACGCTCAGGAGGTCAGGATGCCGGGGCCGGCTTGGGTTCGCCGGGGTTGACCACCACGACGCCTTCTCCCTCCAGCTTGAGTTGCACCGCCTCGCCCGAGCCGCCCTTCGCCATCGATCCGACGCTCTGGGAACGGTGCAGCGACGCTTGCAGCTGCGGGCTCCAGGCGACGACCGCGTCGGTGTCCACGTGGACGGGCGCGTTCGGCGTCACAGGCAGCACCAACGGGATGCCCGCACTGGTCAACGCCAGTCGGCCGGTGCCGGTGAACGTGCAGTTGAACAGACCGCCGCCCGCCATTCCCGCGCCCTTGACCGTGGTGATGTCGTAGTCCAGCGAGGCGTCGAAGCACAGGATGTTCCTGCCGTTGACCGTGAGGCCGCGGTTCTCGTCCACGTCGACGAGGAAGCAGTGCGCCGCGTCGGACGCGAACCACGCCTCACCCTCACCGCTGACCGACATCAGGGCGAGGCCCTCGCCGGTCACCGCGCGCTTGAGGAAGTTGCCGACGCCCTGGCCCTGTCGCTCGAACTCCAGGGAGCCTCGCCAGGCGACCATCGTCCCCTGCCGGGCTCGCGCCTCGCCCTTGACGGTGTAGCGGACCGCCATCGCGTTCTCCTGCGTGAGCCCGGGGGCCGACGCGGGCTGGATGAGATTCTCGGGATCGAAGAGATTTCGCTGCATGCGCCTCCGGGTACCCTGCCAAGTCCCGCTCAGGCATGGCGAGTTGAGCAGGCCGCCCTCATTCCTGGTGACCTGAGGTGAGCAGCGGGAACACCCATGCGACCCTTGTCGCGACGTGTCGTCACGCCGTCCGCGGGTACCTGCTCCGGCCAAGTGCCGAAGGGCCAAGGAGGAGACATCGTGAGTGATCGGATACCGGCTTCCCCGGGCGAGGACGGCAGCACGCCCGTTCCCAGGGATCCCCCCGACCAGCAGGCGACGGACGAGCCGGACGCCTGGGACCTGGACGTGGGCAAGGTCGCGGATGACAGCGACGGCGACGGCGACGGCGACAGCAGCAAGTCGACCGACGTCCCCCGCGCGGACGAAGGGGGCACGGCAAGGCGCGGCGAATCCCGGGCCCTGGAAAGCCACCCGGAGAAGCCGGTACCGGATGAGCCCTCTGGGTGAGTCCGCGTGACATCGTCAGGAGGGCGGCTCTGCTTCCAGCCGGCGCAAGCAGTCGTCCCAGCGTTCACGTCGTTCGGCCGGGGTCTGCTCCCACCAGGCAGTGCCGCGTTCCCCCAGCCCTGTCTTGGCGAGCTGCACACGGGCTCGGGCGCCCATCCGCGCGTCCTCGTCGTCGCCTGCTGAGGCGACAGCCCGGCGGGCCGACATGAGGTGGTGAGTCAGCCGCTTCGCCACGTCGTCGGGTACGAGGGGGTCTGTGGCCCGCCAGCGTCGGCCCTTGATGATGATGTGCCGGCCGTCCTCGGTGTACTGCGGGTCATCGGTTGCCACGACGTCATCATGACCCGCTGCCTGCGCACTGGCTGCCCGGTGCCCGCCGACTTGCCGCCCCGTCATGCCTTCCCGCGGTGGCTTCGGGTTGCCGACCAGAATCGCGTGAGCGAGCTTGGTGAAAGCAGAGCGGGATCTCGAGGGTGTGCCCAGTCCCCGCCGTTCGATTCTCAGGAGGAACGATGACCAACCCCGAGCAGGATCCGAACCAGCACGAGGGGCCTGCGGACGGCGGTGCCGCGGGCACGCCCGGTGTCCACGACGGAGGCGCCGACGGTGGGGCCGAGGGGCCCGCGGACGGCGGTGCGGCGGGCACGCCCGGCGTTCACGACGGAGGCGCCGACGGTGGGGCCGAGGGGCCCGCGGACGGCGGTGCGGCGGGCACGCCCGGCGTCCACGACGGGGGTGCCGACGGCGGAGCCGACGAGTCCGCAAGCGGCTCTTGAGTATCCCCCCGACCGAGCTCCACAACGCCGACGCCGCAGCAGGCGTCGGCGTTTTGGAGACACGGCTGACCGGCCTGAGCAAAGAGCGGTTCGCCCGCGACGTCTGGGCGCGCACAGCGCTGCTCACGCGAGGCGCGAGTGACTTCTCCGATCTGTTCTCCGCCGATGCCGTGGACGAACTGACCTCGCGTCGGGGGCTGCGTACGCCCTTTCTCCGCCTCGCCAAGGACGGCTCCACGCTCCCTGAATCGTCGTTCACCTCGTCCGCCGGCGTCGGCGCCACCATCGGCGACCAACTGGACGACACCGCGCTGTGGCGAAGGTTCGCAGACGGCGCCACACTCGTCCTGCAAGCTCTGCAGCGCACGTGGGCGCCGGTCGCGGACTTCAGCGCCCGGCTGAGCACGGAGCTGGGGCATCCGGTGCAGGCCAACGCCTACGTCACCCCGCCGCAGAACCGCGGGTTCGATGACCACTACGACGTCCACGATGTCTTCGTACTCCAGATCGACGGCGCCAAACGCTGGCTCATCCACGAGCCCGTCCACCCCGCCCCCCTGCGCGACCAGCCCTGGACCGACCGCCGCCGGGCCGTCGCCGAGGCCGCGAAAAGCGAGCCCCGCATCGACACCGTTCTCAAACCCGGCGACGTCCTCTACCTGCCGCGGGGCTGGCTGCACGCCGCGCAGGCGCAGGGAGAGGTCTCGATCCACCTGACACTGGGCATCCACAGCTGGACGCGTTACGCGCTGGCCGAACACCTCGCCCAGTCCGCACTCGCGGCGCTGCGCGACGACCCCGAGATGCGCGGCACCCTGCCTCTGGGGGTAAACGGGCCCGACGGCGAGATCGACATCGTCCGCGAACGCCTCGGCGACGCCCTCACCAAGGTCGATTCCGCTCCACTGTTCCACCGCGCCAGGCGCGGCCAGGGGCGCCCCGCGCCGCTGGGACCGCTGGCCCAGCTCAGAGCCGTGGACGGCCTTGGCCCTCACTCCCGGGTACGGCTTCGCAGGGAGCTGGAAGCGCGTCTTGACGGCGCCCGCCTGGCCACGCGCGTGGGCTGGCTCGACTTCCCGCAGACCGATCTGCCGTCGGTGGCCCGCATGCTCGACGGCGAGGTCCGCACCGCCGGCGATCTCGGTGTCGAACTCGTCGAGAGACTGCTGCGCGCGGGCGTACTGGTGCCCGCGGGACAGTGACACAGCCATGGTGATCGCGGCAGAACGCTTCTTCTGCGCCGAGGCCGCGCGGACCCGCGGCGACTCACTCGCGGGCACAGCACCGCACGGCTCCATCTGGGTACTCATCGAGTACGCGAGCGGCTGGCCGCCCAACGGCTTCGACGGACTCGACCTCGATCCGCACACCAAAGGCCTCGTGTTCGCCGCCGCCCAAGCGGTGCGGGCACGTGTACTTCTGGTCCGGCGGCACGGACGCCGCGGCCTCGAAGGACCCAGGCGCTGGGCCGTGTTGCGCCAGGAGGACTCCGGCGCCTGCCGTCAGCAGTGGGGGACATGGAGCCGTGATCAGGACTTGGCGGAGATCGCCGATGCCCTCGGAACCCCCGGAGAGCTCGGCTGTCCGCCCGTCGTCCTTGTCTGCGCGCACGGACAGCACGACACCTGCTGCGCCGTCCGCGGCCGGCCCGTGGGACGTGCCCTCAACGAGCGCTGGCCGGACCTGGTGTGGGAATGCACCCACATCGGCGGCGACCGGTTCGCCGCCAACGTCGTTCTCGCACCCGACGGCGTCTACTACGGCGGTCTCGACGCCACGTCATCCGTGACGGTGGTCGAAGAGCACCTGGCCGGCCGGATTCACGCGGAACATCTGCGCGGATACACGGATCTCTTCCCGCCACAGCAGGCTGCCGTCGCAGCCGTACTCCGACGCTTCGGCCCGGCAGGCAGACATGACTACGCGGTCGTCGAGACGTCCCGCGAGGACAACCGCTGGCGAATCCGCCTCACCGGCCGCCCGCCTCGCCCGACGGCCATCGACGTCGAGGTGCACTCCTACCGCACCCCGCCATGTCAGCTGACCTGCCGCGGACTGTCCATGAGCTCCGCGGCGGTCTACGAGGTCACCTCGATCGGGGTCGTCTGAGCTGCTCCCGCGGTTCGCTCGTCCGGACCAGAGCGCGGGCGTCCCTGGGACCGGCCCTTTCAACTCTCCGGTAGCGTCACCGTATGAGCCATCCGCACCCCGAGCTGAAGCCCGCCCCGCCGCTGCCCAAGGGAGGCCTGCGGGTTGTCGCCCTGGGCGGGCTGGGTGAGATCGGCCGCAACATGACCGTCTTCGAGCACGCCGGGAAGCTGCTCATCGTCGACTGCGGCGTGCTCTTCCCCGAAGAGAACCAGCCCGGCGTCGACGTGATCCTTCCCGACTTCACCTCGATCCGGGACCGCCTGGACGATGTCGTGGCCATGGTGCTCACTCACGGCCACGAAGACCACATCGGCGGCGTGCCCTACTTGCTGCGTGAACGGTCCGACATCCCCGTCGTCGGATCCAAGCTGACGCTGGCCTTTCTGGAGGCCAAGCTCAAGGAACACAACATCCGACCGCGCACGGTCCGGGTACGGGAGGGGGACCGGCGCGGCTTCGGGCCCTTCGACTGCGAGTTCGTGGCGGTCAACCACTCCATCCCCGATGGGCTCGCCGTCGCCATCCGAACGGGAGCCGGCATGGTGCTCCACACCGGTGACTTCAAGATGGACCAGTTCCCGCTGGACGACCGGATCACCGACCTGCGTGCTTTCGCCCGGCTCGGCGAAGAGGGTGTCGACCTGTTCCTCACCGACTCCACCAACGCCGAGGTGCCGGGCTTCACCACCTCCGAGCGTGAGCTGAACCCCGCGATCGAGCAGGTCCTGCGCACCGCGCCGAGGCGGGTCATCGTCTCGAGTTTCGCCAGCCACGTACACCGCATCCAGCAGGTGCTCGACGCCGCCCACCAGTACGGCCGCAAGGTCGCCTTCGTGGGCCGCTCGATGGTCCGCAACATGGGCATCGCCCGCGACCTGGGCTATCTGAAGGTCCCGTCGGGCCTGGTCGTCAGCATGAAGGAGCTGGAGAAGCTCCCCGAGAACCGGATCACCCTGGTGTGCACCGGGTCCCAGGGCGAGCCGATGGCCGCACTGTCCCGGATGGCCAACCGCGACCACGTGATCCGCATCGGCAAGGGGGACACCGTTCTGCTGGCCAGCTCCCTGATCCCCGGCAACGAAACGGCGATCTACCGAGTGATCAACGGGCTGACCCGCTGGGGCGCGAACGTCGTCCACAAGGGCAACGCCAAGGTGCATGTCTCGGGGCACGCCAGCGCCGGTGAGCTCATCTACTGCTACAACATCGTCAAGCCGCGCAACGTCATGCCCGTGCACGGCGAGTGGAAGCACCTGAAGGCCAACGCCGATCTGGCCGTCCGCACCGGCGTCGACCCCGACCGGGTCGTCATCGCCGAGGACGGCGTCGTCGTCGACCTCGTCGACGGCCGTGCCTCCATCACCGGCAAGGTCCCCGCCGGCTACGTCTATGTGGACGGGATGACCGTCGGCGGCGTCACCGAAGCCTCGTTGAAGGACCGGCTCACGCTGGCCGAGGAGGGCGTCGTCACGGTGGTGGCCATCGTCGACGCCGATACGGGGGCACTGGCCGAGGCCCCCGACTTCCTGGCCCGAGGCTTCGTCCACGATGACACCACCTTCGAGTCGGTCATCCCGGTGATCGAGAAGACCCTGGCCACCGCCGCCGAAGAAGGGGTCGGGGACGCCCACCAGCTCGAACAGCTCATCGCTCGCGCCGTGGCGAACTGGGCGTTCCGCACCCACCGCCGCAGGCCCCTGATCATCCCGGTCATCATCGATGCCTGACCACCTGCCGGTCCACCTGCCCGAGCTGCCCAGAAAGTGAACGGATGAGCGTGCGTTTCGAGGAGATCGACTGGCGTCCGACACCGATGGGGGACATCAGCCTGCGGCGGCGACGGGACCCTGCATCGGGCGACGACGTGTACGAGGTGAAGCTCGGTGACGAGTTCCTGATGTCCAGCCTCTTCACCGCCGGCGAGATCGCCCTGACCCGGCTCGGCCTCGAACAACTGCCGGACACCGAACTGGATGTCGCGGTGGGCGGCCTCGGCCTCGGATACACCGCACGTGCCGCCCTCGACGACCGGCGGGTGCGCTCGCTGACCGTGATCGAGGCACTTGGCGAGGTGATCGAGTGGCATGAGCGCGGATACGTGCCGCTGGGCGCCGGCCTGTCGTCAGATCCCCGATGCCGCCTGGTCCAGGGCGACTTCTTCGCGATGGCAGGCGAGGGCAGCGGTCTGGACCCCGAGGAGCCGGATCGCCGCTTCCACGCCATCCTCCTCGACGTCGACCACTCGCCCCGCCACGTCCTGCACCCCAGCCACGCGGCGCTCTACGAGCCCAGTGGTCTGCGAGCACTCGCCAGGCGGCTGCGCCCCGGAGGCGTCTTCGCCCTGTGGTCGAACGACCCGCCGGACGCGGAATTCAACGCGGTGCTCGCCGAGGTCTTCCCGAAGTCGGAGAGCCACGTAGTCGATTTCCCCAACCCCCTCCAAGGCGGAAACGCCACCAACACCGTGTACGTGGCGGGCTGAGGGAAGGGGCGCGCAAGGCGCCAGCGCTACTTCGGTGGGTTGAGCTTGCGAAAGTATGTCCAGCTGGTCTCGTTCGGCTCGCTCCACTTCTCCGGGGCCCGGGCGAACTCCGGGTGGTGGTCGGCGATGTAGGCACGGGTGCGCTCGGGGACCTCCGTGTACGAGCCGAGCTTGCGACCCCGGCAGTGAAAGGTGAGGCCGCCGGGCTGCTGGCCACGGGCCATCCACGGGAGCCACGGGGACATCCGGGACCACGACATGGTGGCCGGGACGCTGGGCGCCGTACCGGCCAGGTCGGCGCGGTCCGCGAAGAACTGGAAGAGCTCCAGAGCCTTGTACGTGTCGTCGGCCGAGTGGAGTGGGTACTGGGCCACCGGCAGTGGCGAAGGATAGGCGAGCGGGATCTCCAGGCTGAAGCAGACCTGCCCGCCGAGATCAGTCGTCGGTATGGGGAAGGGACGCCACTTCTGGTTCGCCGGGTCGTTCCAGATGTGCACCACCGGCAGGTCCTGCCAGGTCTCGATGATCTCGCGCGTCACGGGGTCCAGATAGAAGGCGGCCTCGCGGGTGAGCAGTTGGTAGGCGTCCGGGCCACCTTCGGCGTCCTGGACAAGACGGGAGACGTTGAGCCCTTCGAAGCCGAAGACGCGCTGGTAGGGCTCGTCGGGGGCCCAGGAGTACACGTCTCCGGACCACCAGTACGTGACCTCCGCGCCGTCGAGCGAGGCCCGGACACGTGCGAAGGAACGGAGCAGCTCTGCGGGTGTCGTCATACGGAGTACTCTGCGCCACCGCTGAGGACCGTGACCGGTGGGGGTGCTGCGAAAAGGGCGAGCGTGCCACCGAAAAGGAGGGTCGGTGGCACGCTCGCTCAGACCGTGTCGAGCCGGCAGGCTCTCCTACGGTGCGGTACGGCTGGTCAGGCGTTGACGCAGGTGTTGCCGAAGGCCGGGTTGAGCAGGCCGATGACGTTGACGGTGTTGCCGCACACGTTGACCGGGATGTGGATCGGGACCTGCGCCTGGTTGCCCGAGAGCACGCCCGGCGAACCCACGGCAGCACCCTGGGCACCGGCGTCAGCGGATGCGAGACCGGCCGCGCCCATCACGAGACCACCGGTGGCCAGCACCACGCTCATCGTCTTCTTCATGGCAGACATACTTCTTTCTCCTTGGGATCGATCAGCAGGAAGGCGCCAAGCCGGCCTCAACCGATGTCGCGCGGCCGGAGCACCCCGCTTCTTTGGCGCCTGGGCTGGTCAACGCCCTGGCCGGCCTTCGGACACGCTGATTCCCCCAAATGCCAACGCCCGAGGGTGAGTCCGCCCGCGGCGAGGGCGGGCGAATCGCGCCGCCGGCCAGATGTGTCAGGTGCTGTGCGTGGTGGCGGCGCCGAGCAGCGTGCGCAGTTGCCGCAGTCCTTCTTTGCGGGTGTCGGCCAGAGGCAGTACGTCGGCGGCACCGGTGATCTCGAGCACACGCTGGACGGACGTGTGGAAGGGGCCGGCCAGGACGAAGGGGCGCTGCGTCTGCTCGTGCTCGGTGCAGGTGTGCATGATCAGACCGAGCAGGGTGCTGTCGGCGAAGGTGAGTTCGGCGAGCACGAGCAGAGTGGCGTCGGCGTCACGGTGGGCCAGGGCGGCCTGGAAGGCAGCGGTGACTCCGCCGGCGTCCTGGATGTCGATCTCGTGGCGCAGCGTGACAACGGCCGCCCGTTCCATCAGGGAGAGTTCAATTTTGTTGTCGTCGGGAAACATTCCCCGACCCTGTCATACGCGCCCCTGAGCGCGCAGGGAACACTCGCGCCCGCAGGGGGAGCGGCTGAGTCAGTTCTCGGTATCCGGGCGGAGGGTGACCGGCAGTTCGCTGTGCCCGTTGGAGATGAACGACCCCGCGGGGCGCAGGTCGGATGCGGGTACGGCGAGGGTGAGGTCCGGGAAACGGGTGAACAGTGACCGCAGCGCGGTCTCGGCCTCCATGCGGGCCAGGGCGGCGCCGAGACAGACGTGGACGCCGTGACCGAAGGCGAGATGGTTCTTGCCGGCCCGGGTCAGGTCGAAGGAGCCGGCGCTCGGGCCGTGCAGGTCGGGGTGGCGGCCTGCTGCCGCGTAGGAGGCGAGGATCGCCTCGCCCTGACGGATCGTGAGTCCCTGCGCCAGCGGAATGTCCTCGACCGCGTACCGCATCGGCAGGTGCGCGACGGGCGCCTCGTAGCGCAGCGTCTCTTCGGTGACGTCTGTCCACGCACTCTTGCCCTCGCGGACCAGGGCGAGCTGTTCGGGGTGGGTGAGCAGCGCGGCGATGGCCTGGTCCAGCAGGTTGACGGTGGTCTCGTAGCCCGCGCTGATCACGAGGAGGAGCGTGTCGAGGAGCTCCTGTTCGGTCAGCGCTGAACCGTCCTCGTCCCGGGTGGCGATGAGTACGGAGGTCATGTCCTCGCCGGGCTCGGCACGCTTGGCTGCGACCAGGTCGGCCATGATCGCGTACAACTCCTGGGTGTTCGCGGCGGCCTGCTCGGGGCTCAGCGTGGTGTCGAAGACGCCGTCGACGGTGGGGCGGAAACCGGCCTGGGCGTGGTCGGGAAGCCCCATGAGTTCGCTGATGACCCGGATCGGGAGCGGATAGGCGAACCGCTCGCGCAGGTCGGCGGGCTCTCCGGCCGGAATGGTCTCGAGTTCGTCGAGCAGCGCGTGGGATATCTCCTCGATGCGCGGCTGCAGGGCCGCGATGCGGCGCGAGGTGAAAGCCGGGCTGACCAGACGGCGCAGCCGCCGGTGATCGCCGCCGAAGGCGGTGAACATGTTGTCGACGGCCACCCACAGGGCGAGTGGCCAGGTGCCGACGATCCTGTCGGGGAACATCGGCCAGTGCCGGCGAGGATCTTTGGAGACCCGTGGGTCGGTGAGGAGCTGTTTCAGCAGGGCCGGATCGGTCACAGCCCACGCCTCGACTCCGAGGACATCGACGCGGGTGGCCGGTCCACGCGAGCGCAACTCGGCATCTTCGGCATGCCGGTCGCTGCCGGTGGCGTCCAGGACGAGGATCTGAGGCTGGTCCATGCGGGAGCTCCTCGGAGGGTCGGGAACCCATCTCGGGCTGCGCGTACAGGAGTTGGGCAGGGGTGGCGCGCTGCGAGGTTGGCCGACCGACCGTCTGAGCCGGGAGACCGGAACAGGCAGGGGACACAGTAGTCGGCCACCGGTGGGTCGGTGAAGGGCACTTGAGGGAGGGCCGGCTCGTGGGCGAGAGGGCTCCGAGGCTCCCCGGTGGAGGCCGAATCCGGATCCGCCGGTTCAAGGAGATCGGATCGCTGCGGCGCGTTGACCACCAAGCGAAAGCGGTACCGGTGGATCATCGCACTGTACGGCGCCTGCTCGAGCCCCCTGGAGACCTGGGAGGCGCTGGTGGAAGTGCGCCACGAGAGGGAACAGGAAGGGAGCCGCGAGCGCGCCGAGCGCGAACGTGGCCGCGCGGAGGAATGAGAATGAAATGACCGACGCCATCGTCCTGCTTGGAGTGGTCATCGGATTGTCTGTGCAGATCCAAGCCGTGTGGGACCTGAGTCGCGCCCCTCTGGAGGGCGAGGACACGGATTCCAAGCAGGCTCAGGCGATCCTCCTGGCGATGGCAGGAGCCTTGTGCGCCGTTGTCGCCCTGTGCGCGGCGCTTCTCATCCCCAACGGGTCCTAGAACCCGCCTCGCGGACGTGGCAACAGACGGGTGTCTCTCCTTCTGACGTCGGTTGGGAGCCTTGTTGTGAGTACGTTCGTGCTGATCCACGGCGCCGGCGATGTCGGCTGGTCCTGGCATCTGGTCGAGGCGGAGCTACGGGCGCGTGGGCACGACGTGGTGGCTCCGGATCTGCCGGGCGACGATGACTCGCTGACGCTCGACGACTACGCCGACGCCGTGGTGGAGGCAGTCGGCGGCCGGGACGGACTCGTGGTCGTGGGTCATTCGTTCGGCGCGTTCACCGCGCCCCTGGTCGCCGCCCGACGCCCGGTCGAGGCGCTGATCCTGGTCGCCGGGATGGTCCCCTCGCCGGGCGAGACACCGGATCAGTGGTGGAGCAACACCGGCTACACCGAGGCGGTGCGGCGCCAGGCGGCCCGGGACGGCGGCCTCACCGGCAGCGACGACCCCTACGCGGCGTTCTACCACGACGTGCCCCACGAGCTCGCCGAGGAAGCGATGAGCCGGGAGCGGGCACACCCGTCCGCGGCCGCGTCGGCCCAGCCGTGGCCGCTCGACGCCTGGCCGGCCGTGCCGACCGGCTTCGTGCTGTGCACCGAGGATCGCCTGCTGCCGCCCGAATTCCTGCGCGGGCTCGCGCTGGAACGTCTCGGGGTGGTCCCTGACGAGATCGCCGCGAGCCACTGCGTCGCGCTCAGCCGCCCTGTGGAGCTGGCGGATCTGCTGGTCGGCGCAATCGAGAACTGACCCATCTTTCACGGAGCGCACCCATCTATTACCCGTGGGTAACTTGACGTAGGGTCTGCAGTCGCGGGCAGTCGGCCCGCCCGGCTGTACGACAGGCAGCCACCGCACGGCAGACGGGCTTGTGCTCCACGTAGCCCGAAACAGAAAGGACCCGTCCTTATGGCCGCCCCACGCCGGCTTCGCGCCACGTTGCTCCCGCTGACTCTGATCGTCTCCGCAACCACCTTGGGCACCGGAGTCGCCACGGCCGTGGCAAAGGACGAGACCTCCAAGGCCGCACCGAGCGCCGCCGCGCAACGCCCCACCTGGGCCATCGCCCACCGGGTGCTGACCACAGGCGGGGTGGCCACCGCGCTCTCCAACGGGGCCAACGCGCTGGAGATCGACGCCACGGCCTGGCGCAAGGGCTGGTGGGCGGACCACGACGGCACCCTCACCAGCTCCGGCGACAGCATGTCGGCCATGTTCGACCAGGTCGCGAAGGAGCACGACGAAGGGCGTCACGTCTCGTTCGTCTGGCTGGACATGAAGAACCCCGACTGGTGTGACAGCAGTGATCCCGAGTGGCGCCACTGCTCCGTGGCCGAACTGCGGGACATGGCACGCGAGAAGCTGGAAAGCAGGGGCATCCGGGTGCTCTACGGCTTCTACGGCAAGGAGGGCGGCAGCGGTTGGAAGAACGCCCTCGGTGACCTGAACTCCAAGGAAGCGGTCAGCTTCAGCGGCACCTACGCTCAGGTCCGGGACGGCTTCGCCGAACACGGGCCGAATGTCCCCGGAAACCAGCGCGTGATGGACAACGGCCTGTTCAACATGGCGCTGAAGTTCGGCACCATCCGGCAGGAGCTCGAGGCCGGCAGGAATCCTCGGGACGCCGGAAGTCTCGCGCAGACCGTCGGCTGGACGGTGGGGAAGGGGGACGGGGAGCGTGCCGCCACCCTGCTCGAGGCCTCCGACGGGGGCGCCGCCGTGGACAGCCTGATCTACGGCAACCGGATGTCGTGCTACCCGGACGGCGTCAACGGCCCGAAGGGTTGCGGCACTGACGACAGCGGGGTGCGGGAGTCGCTCTCGTACATCACGGACTACGTGAAGGCCCACCCCGGCACCCGCCGCATGGCCACCCCGGCGGATGTCCCCTTCGGCAGCTGACGGCTGATCGCCCGGCGCTTCCGGACGGGTTGCTCCGCGGAGCCGGGCGTGCCGAGCCGGGATCCGGTGTCGCGTCGTCACCGGATGGCGCACCATGGGTCCCAGGGGAATGACATCGCCTTGCGTGCGCGCCGGTTCCGGCGCCGGGGGGGGGGAGGAGGAACGGTGGACGGACATCCAAGGGAGTCGGCGACCGCGGCCGTGCGGGAGGCGGTGCGGGCGCTGCTGCGCGTGCTGGAACCGGAGCAGGCGCGTGTGCTGCGCGCAGGGCCCGCCCGCCTGGATGCGCCCGAGCTACGGGAGTGGACGTACCTGCCGGGTTCGCGCCCCGGGTTGGCCACCGACGGCCTTGACGCTCGGCAGCGCGAGGCGGTCGACGCCGTGCTGGCCGCGGCGCACAGCGCGGCGGGGGCGGAGCTGGCCCGCGGCGCGATCGAAGTGGAGCGGCACCGCCGCGCCGCGGCCGGCGCGACGGGTGACGACCGCTACTGGGTGCGCTTGCTGGGAGATCCGGACGGCGGCGGTCCCTGGGGCTGGCGGATGAACGGCCACCACCTTGCCGTACACCTACTGATCACACCGGATGGCATCCGGGTGACGCCGCACTTCATCGGTGCGGAACCGGCGCGCATCGCGGACGGCCCGCAGGCCGGCCGCCGGTTGCTGGGGCCGGAGGAAGATCTGGCGCGGCAGCTGGTCACGGACCTGGACGTCGGCCGGCGGGCCAAAGCGATCTTCGCCGCCGCTCCGCCGGACGACATCCTGACCCGCGACGATCCCTTCGCCGATCCGGACCTGCTGCCGGCCGGCCTGACGTACGGCGACATGACTGCCGGTCAACAACGGCTGCTCGAACGCCTGGTGCGCCGCTATCTGGACCGTGCGCCCGCGGCGTATGCGCGGGAATGCTGGTCCGACGCCGTGGCGCGAGGGCTGGATGCTCTCTCGTTCGCCTGGGGCGGTGGCCGCGCGCCGGGCGACCGGCACTATTACTGCGTTCGGGCCCCGGACTTGCTCATCGAGTACGACAACACCCAGGACGACGGCAATCACGCCCACTCGGTCTGGCGGCACGTCCGCCACGACTGGGGTGCCGACCTGCTTCGCGCGCACTACACGGAGCAGCACACGTAAACGGAGCAGCACACGTAAACGGAGCAGCACGGGTACATGGACGGCATGTCTGATCGGGCACTGAGCTTCGGACCGATGGCGGAGGCGTACGAACGGTTCCGGCCGGGGTACCCCACGCAGCTTTTCGACACGGTGATGCAGTACGCGGGGCAGCAGCCGGTGCGGACCGCCCTCGAGATTGGCGCTGGGACAGGCAAAGCGACCCGCCTGTTCGCTCGACGGGGCATTGAGGTCACCGCGACGGAGCCCGACGGGGACATGCTTGCCGAGTTGCGCAAGCACGTTCCATCAAGCGTCCGGACGGTGCAAGCCGCGTTCGAGGACCTGCGGCCGGGCGAGAGCTTGCGACCGGGCGGAAGGTACGGGTTGGTGTACGCGGCAGCGGCGCTGCACTGGACGAAGCCGGAAGCTCGTTGGCCCCGCATGGCCGCGCTGCTGGAGCCGGGCGGCGTGTTCGCGTCGTTCGGTGGGCCGATCCAGCTGGCCGATCCAACCGTGAGGGAAGCTGTTCGCGCGGCGCGAGCACCGTTCCTGGAGAGCGACGAGATCCCGTCCCCGGACGGGACGCCTCCGGAGCAGGGCATGCAGTGGCCGGGCACGGAACTCCAACACTCCGAGCTGTTCACCGAAGTGCAACAGTCCATGATTCAGCGGCGCTTGACGATGAGTGCTCGCGAATATGTCGGCCAGCTCTCGACCATCTCGGCCTATTTGGTATTGCCCGCCCCGGAGCAGGTCCAGGTGTTGGGACGGATCGCGCGGGTTCTGCCGCAGACGGTCGAGATTGCCGCCGACATCACTGTCCATCTCGCCCGTCGGAGCCGTGAGCAGTAGTAACCGCCTTGGTTCCTGCACGTCTATGGCCGTATTACTGACGGGTCAGTACGGTGCTTGCCAACCCCCCTTGCCCACAGGAGAGTTGGGAGAGCCGCATGATGTCAGCCTTACGCAGACGACCGGTTGCCGCGGGTACCGTCCTCGCGGTGGCGGTGCTCGGGCTCCCCGGGTCCGCCGCCGCGCAGAGCACGAACGCGCTGGGCGGCGCCCCGGACGCGACGCCCTCGGCCCACTCCGCGGCGCAGACCGCCGGGAAGACCCCGAAGAAGCCGGGGGAGAGCCGGGGGAAGAAGCCGAGGAAGAAGCCGGGTGCGAAGGCCGCTCCTGGCAGGATCATCAGCTCGAAGCCGTCTTCGTTCCAGTACACCCCGGGCGTGCCGACCCCCACCAAGGCTTGGCAGATCACCTATCGGTCGACATCCGCCAACGGACGTGCCAACGCGGTCTCCGGCACCGTGATCGTTCCCGACGACGGGAGGGTCACCCCTCGCCCGCTGATCACGTACGCCGTCGGCACGGTCGGCCTCGGCGACAAGTGCGCGCCGTCCGCCGGATTCCCGGGTGGTACGACGGCCGAGGCGCCGCTCGTCAACGCCGCGCTGGTGCGTGGCTACGCCGTTGTCGTCACCGACTACGAAGGCCTCGGCACCCCTGGCGACCACACCTACATGGTCGCCAAGGCGCAGGGCAGCGCCGTCCTCGACGCGGCGCGCGCGGCCCAGCGGCACCCGGACGCGGCGAAGTACGGTGTCTCCGCGGACGCGCCCGTCGGGATCATGGGTTACTCCCAGGGCGGCGGCGCCAGCGCGAAGGCCGCCGAGATGGCCGCGACCTACGCTCCCGAGTTGAAGGTCAAGGGAACGGCGAGCGGCGGTGTCCCCGCCGATCTCGCCCAGGTCGCCGACTCGCTGGAGGGCGGGGACAGCGCCGGCTATCTGCTGATGTCCGCCGTCGGCCAGAACGCCGCCCACCCTGCGCTGGCTCTCAAGAAGTACCTCAACAAGGAGGGCCGCGAGCTTGCCGAAGTGGTCCGGAACGAGTGCGTCGGTACGGTCCTGGAGGCAGGGCGCGGCAAGACGATCGAGGACGTGACCACGTCCAACCCGCTGGACCGGCCGGACTGGCAGCGGGCCATCGCCAAGCAGCTGATCGGAACCAAGCGGCCGTCGGCACCGACGTTCGTGTACCACGGGGAGGCGGACGAGACGATCCCCTACGCGGTCGGGCGGAAGCTGCGGGCCGACTGGTGCGCGAAGGGGAACGCGGTGGAGTGGAAGTCCTTCCCCGGACAGTCCCATGTGGGAACGGCAATTCAGGGCAACGGTCCGGCACTTGAGTGGCTCGGGCGGCGCTTTGCCGACGAGCCGACGTCGGGCAACTGCGGTACCTGAGACGACGCCCGCACTCGTCCGTCCGCCACTGTCCATGGACGGTGGCGGACGGGGGTGCCGATGCCTTTCGGCGGACGCAAGGCCACCCTGCGCTCGCTAGCCGGCTAGCCGGCCTCGACTCACTCGTGACTCCTTGGACGGCCTTCCTCCGCACCATTTCCCACCTCCGGCGCGGAGTTGGACATCCAGCCGGCCGCGGCCCGTGCCAGGCGGGTGACCACTTCCTCGTCGGTGGTTTGCGTGAAGTTCTGATACCACTGGCCCACGGACCCGAACAGGGGCGGCTTGGACAGGCACACCACTTCGTCGGCCGCAGCGCGCAATCGGTCCACCACATCCGCCGGCGCCGTCGGCACGGCGAGCACGACACGGGCCGCTCCCTGTGCCCGTGCGACCCGGCACGCCGCCGCGGCCGTGGCGCCGGTCGCGACCCCGTCGTCCACCACCATCACCGTGCGGCCCTCGACCGCCACTCGGGGCCGACCGTCGCGGTAACGCCGCAGCCGGCGCAGCAGCTCCCGTGTCTCGGCTTCCTCGACCTTCGCGCGCTCCGCCGGCTTGATCCGGCAGTGGCGCACGATGTCGTTGCTGATGACCCGGATGCCGCCCTCGCCGATGGCGCCGAATCCCACTTCGGGCTGGTGGGGGACGCCGAGCTTGCGGACCACGATCACATCGAGCGGAGCGTTGAGCGCCCGGGCCACCTCAAAGGCCACCGGCACGCCACCCCTGGGCAGACCGAGGACGACCGGCTTTTCCTCCCGCAGGTGCCGCACAGCTTCGGCGAGGCGGCGCCCCGCGTCCACACGGTCGATGAACAGCACCTCGTTCACCCTCGTCCGTCTCAGGGGTCCCACGTCGCATCCCTGTCTTCCCTGTCCCTCCGTATCTTCGGGATAACTCCGTTCGTCGCATTTTGCAAACGGCCACGAGCGCGGCGCGGATGACCACCCGCCGTGAGGCGTACCGTTGCCCGGGGCAAT
Organism: Streptomyces sp. NPDC033180; assembly: GCF_055577645.1. Taxonomy (NCBI): domain Bacteria; kingdom Bacillati; phylum Actinomycetota; class Actinomycetes; order Kitasatosporales; family Streptomycetaceae; genus Streptomyces; species Streptomyces sp. NPDC033180. Next base: position 98,313 of record NZ_JBVIPU010000019.1, read on the forward strand.
CGAGATCAAGAGGGAGGCCAAGGGTGGGATGGACACTGGGCGAGGAGTTCGAGACGCCTCAGGGGATGGTGCGGTGGAGCGTTCTCGGCAGCGGCGACCCCGTCGTGCTGGTGCACGGCACCCCGTACTCCTCCTTTCTCTGGCGGGACATCGCACCGGCGCTCGCCCGTACCCGCAAGGTCTTCGTCTTCGACCATCTCGGCTTCGGCCAGTCCGACCAGCGTGAGGGCCAGGACCTCAGCCTGGCCGCTCACGCGCGGAACTTCGCGCGGCTCCTCGACCACTGGGAACTGTCCTGTCCCAGCGTCGTCGCCCACGACATCGGCGGGGCCGTGGCGCTTCGGACCCTGTTGCTGGAGGAGAGGGCTTACCGGGACCTGACGCTCTTCGACGCGGTGAGCGGCGGTGAGTGGGAGCGCGGGCTTTTCCAGCTCATCCTGGAGCACGCGGACGTCTTCAAGGAACTTCCGGATTACGCTCACGAAGCGCTGGTGGCCGGCCATCTGCGGCACGCGACGCACGTCGGCTTCCGGCCGGGAGTCCTGGACGCGTTCCTCGCACCGTGGCGAGGGGCCGAAGGGCAGGCCGCGTTCTACCGTCAGTACAGCCAGATCAGGCAGGAGGACACGGCCGCGTACGAGCACCTGCTGGGCGGGATGTCGCTGCCGGTACGTCTCATCTGGGGCCGCGAGGACCGCATCCTTCCCCCGAAGTACGCCACTTGGCTGCACGAGCGCATCCCGCACTCCGAGCTGCACTGGATCGAGGGGGCGGGCCATCTGCTCCAGGAGGACGCACCGGGGCAACTGTCGGCCTACCTCACCGCTGGGTTCCCCTCGGACGAATAGGGGCTGCGGGAGCACGGGGCCGCGCGGAGGCTGCCCACCGGCACACTGCCGGGCCCGCCCTTGGAATGGTGGGTGGGCCCGGCAGATGTGGGTCCAGTGCGTTGGTTCAGTTGGCGGGTTGGATCCAGATGTTGCGGAAGCGGACCTTGTTGCCGTGGTCCTGGAGGCGGATGGCGCCCGCGGCCGCGGATTCGGCGTCTCCTGCTCCGGTGGGGCCGTCGACGGCCACGTTGTCGTGGACCTTCTTGCCGTTCCACACCACGGTGATTCTGGCGTCGGCGGTCTTCTTGCCGTCCGCGTCGAAGCGGGCCGCGCGGAAGGTGATGTCGTAGGTCTGCCAGGTTTCGGGCTCCGTGGCGGCGTTGTGGTCGGCGGCCTTCTTGTTGTAGATGGAGGCGGCTTCGTTCGCGGCGAGTTTCTCTACTCCGTAGGAGTCCAGGATCTGGATCTCGTAGCGTTCCTGGAGATAGATTCCGCTGTTGCCGCGGTCCTGTCCGGTGACGTCGTCGGGGAGTTTGGGCACGCGGAACTCGGCGTGCAGGGTGAAGTCGTCGAAGGCCTGTTTGGTGCGGATGTCGCCGCAGCACACCTCGATCGACTTGTCGGCGGTGTGGGGCCATTGAGGGCTGAGTCCGTCGGGGTGCTGCCAGGCGGTGGAGGTGCTGCCACCGGAGAAGAGGTCGATGCGGCTGCCGGGCCGACGTACTTCGACCATGTCGAGGTTGACGTGGCCGGTGTCTTTCGGCCCGTAGGTGTAGGTGAGTGTGTTGCGGCCCTTGCGCAGGTCGAGTTGTTCAGTCTTGGTCGACCAGCGTTTCCACGTCTCCGTGGAGGGCAGATGCGTCTGGCGCGCGGGTCCGCCGTTCACACGCACGCTGACGGTTTTGGTGCCGGGCGCGGGATGCGGGCCGTTGGCGTAGCGCAGGCCCACCGCGTAAGTGCCCTTGGACGGGGCCTGGATGTCGAAGGTGGCGGTGGCGCCGGGTTCGCTGAAACCGTCGACGAAGCCGCTGCCGGTGAAGCCGGCGTGCTCGGTGTCGATGTCCGCGCCCCCGGACAGCCGCGCCGACTCGGCGTCGTAGGAGATGACCGGCTCGTCGTGGCCGGGGCGTGCGTTCAGGGTGTACCAGGCCTCGGTGGACCACAGTTGCTCGTCGTCGGCCGAGGAGAACGGACGCGGTGAGCGTACGTGCACCACGCGGTCGCTCTTGAGTCCGGGGATGGTCAGCTGAACGGTCCGCCGGTCGTCGGAGATGTCGGCCTTGGTGACGGGCAGGGACTCCTCGTCGACCTTGGGGCCGCCGTAGGCGGGGGTGGGGGCGTATCGCCACTGCTCGACGGAGTAGGCCCCGCTGGTCAGCTTCTCGACCGTCTTGTCCGACAACGGCTTGGTGTAGGTGAGCTTGAAGCCGTCGCTGGTGGCGCGCATCGTCTTGATGTCGAAGGCGGTCTTGCCGTTCGGGGTGAGCTTCTGCAGGCCGAAGCGGAGCTTGCCCTCCTGGCCCCAGTTGCCGTCCGCGCCAAGGCCTCCGGTGTAGATCGCCCCGTCCGGACCGGTGGAGATGCGGGAGATGCCGGCCTCAAGGCCCTGCGTGTGGCGGAACACCGCGCCCTGGAACTCGCCGTTGACCTTCTCCAGGTCGGCGCGCTGCAGTCCACCGTACGTGACGTCGCCGAACATCAACTGACCGGCGAACGTACCCTTCTCGACCGTCATGGGGGTGCTGGGGGAGTTGGCGATCTCGTTCTGCGGCAGCCACAGCACCGGCTTGGTGACGCTCTTGTCGTCGAACGGCCCGTCCGGGTTCGTGTAGTGGTTGAAGAACCGGTCCTGCTTGACGTGCATCAGTTTCGATGCGGGCAGCCAGCCGCCCTGGTTGTCGGTGACGAACAGCTCCCCACCGGGGCCGCGGCCGATGCCGTTGGGGGTGCGCAGGCCGCCGGCCAGGTAACTGACCTTTCCGGTCGCCTTGTTCACCTTGATCGTGGTGCCGCGGTTGGGGGCGGGCTGCGGATCGGTCGTCGCGCCGCCGTAGTTGATGGCGACGGACAGGTTCAGGTAGAAGTCGCCCTTCTCGTAGAGCAGCCCGAAGGCGAACTCGTGGAAGTTTCCGCCGTAGGGCCACTCGGCGATCTTCCGCCGCTCGCTCGGGTCGTTGTCGCCCTCCAGGTCGGCGAGTTCGGTCAGCTGGTGTTTCTCCGAGACATACAGCTTCCCGTCCACGTACTTGACGCCCATCGGCTCCTTGAGCCCGTCGGCGATCTTCTCGTAGGTGACCTTGTCCGGCCCGGTGTCGCCGGTGACGTTGTCCAGGACGTACACCTGGCCCTTGGTCTCCTGGCTGCCGCCCCAGGTGGTCACGGCGAGTCGGCCGTCGGGCAGCCAGTCCATCGCGGAGACCTGCGGCTCGAATCCCTTGGGGCGCAGATCGGTCAGCGTGTAGCCGGGGTTGACCGACGTCAGGGGGAGGCCGTCGCCCGGGGTGTCGTAGCTGCCCTCGCACTCCTTGCGGCCCGGGGCGGTTACCCGGACCACGTCGGCATCCGTACTGAGCACGGAGTTCGGTACGAGGGTGAAGGCGTCGGCGCCGGGCGGCTTCCACTGCAGGGTGACCTGCTGATCGTTGCTCCGGTCGAAGTGGTCGATGCGCAGCGGATGGTAGCCCGGGGTGAGGGTGATCTCGCCGTCCTTGGGCTCGGCCCCGTGCAGTCCGTCGTGGTCGATGACCTTCTTCCCGCCGATGAACAGGCGGGAGCCGTCGTCACTGATCAGACGGAAGGTGTACGCGCCGTCGGCGGGGATGTTGATGTTGCCGATGATCTGCGACACGAAGTTGTCGCTGAACCCGAAGCCCTCCGTGGAGGACCAGTCGACGGCGGGGATCAGCTTGTCGACGTTGGGGGTCTGGGCGGGCTTGAGGTCACAGATCTTGCTCAGCGGGGACTGGACGTCGAACACCCGCAGCGTGACCCCGGGTTCCTGCGGCGGCAGGTCGGCGAAGGGCTTGTCGGCGGCGCCGGCGGCCGGCGCGGTGACAGCGCCGCCGGCGGCCATGAGCAGCCCCAGGAGGATCCCGGCGGCTCTGCGCGGTCTCAGACGGGTGCGGGTGCGGGGGCGGATACGGCGGGGGCGCGGGGGGTGCTCGTGTGGCGTCACTCGGTCTCCTGCTGGGCGCTGTGAGGCGGCCCGGGCCGCCGGAGCCCGTGTCCGCGGAGGGAGGTGATGCACATGCCGGTGGTGCGGGTCGCGGCGTAACGCGTAACGCCGCGCCGTGCGCAGACTTGTGTACGAGAGCGACGCCCAGCGTACGAAGCGGGCCTCGCATCGTCCATACTTTGTCCTCAACAAGGAGAAACTGGCGCGGAGTTGGCGTCGTTCAACTTGCCCATCGCGGTCTCAGCGCCGGCGGCCCGAGCGTGCGTACCAGCGGCCGTCGTGGCGAGTGACGTGAATAGGGCGTCCGAAGCAGGACGTCATGTTGTCCGGTGTGAGGACGTGGTCGGCCGGGCCGGATGCCAGCCTGCGCCCTTCCTTGAGGAGGAAGGCATGAGTGGTGCTGGGCGGCAGTTCCTCCAAGTGATGGGTGATGGTGGCGGTGGCGAGGCCGGGCCGGTCGGCGGCCAGTCGGTGCAGCGCGTCCACGAGGTCCTCGCGGGAGGGCAGGTCAAGGGCGTTGAAGGGCTCGTCGAGGAGGAGCAGAGAGGGGTCGGCCATCAAGGCACGGCTGATGAGGATGCGGGAGCGCTGGCCACCCGAGCAGTCGCCGAAACGACGGTCGGCGAGTTCCTTGCACCCCAGCTCGGCGAGCAGGGCGTGGGCGCGCTCGCGCGTCGCGGTGGCGTACGTCCTCCACAGCGGCTGCACGGTCCCGGACGCTCCGGTGAGGACGACGGTGTGGGCGGTGGCGTCGAGCGGGACTTTCTGGGCGGCACAGACCAGGCCGATGTGGGCCCGCAGTTCGCGCATGTCGACCCGGCCGAGGCGGTGACCGAGAACCTCGACAGTGCCGTTCGTGGGGTACATGACCGCCCCGATGAGCCGGAGCAGGGTGGTCTTGCCTGCTCCGTTGGGACCGAGTAGCGCCCAGTGCTCGCCGGGCCGGACGGTCCAGTTGATGCCGTCGAGGATGACTTCCTGCCCCGTGGTGCGGCGGTGGACGGCCACATCCGTCAAGGCGACGACGGCACGCGGTTCCTGGGCTTCGTTCACAGCGGCTGGGGGCACCTGGGCAGGGTAGTGCGTCGTCCAGCAGCTTTCCCGGGGTTCCGGCGCCGGGTCCTGGTCCCGGGTTCCGGTCCCCTTCGGGGCCGTCACCGTGGTCGCCGCCCTGCCGGCCTGCCCCTTCCGCTCCTGCCGCTCGCCCGCCTACCGAATGCCGAGGTGCGGGTCGGTGCCGGCCAGCTCGGCGCTGGCGGCCCACAGGCGAGCGGCGACGGCCGGGTCGGCCATATGAGAGGGGACCGGCTCGAGCCGTGGCAGGCCACGCAGGCCGAAGACCCTCGGCCCCCACAACTGCCCTCCCCGCACCTCGGGGTCGAGGACGGCACGGACGACGGGCCATGCTCCGGCGTCCTTGCCCTGCACCAGGAGCCCGGCGGGCAGGGCTCGCAGCCGCTCGCCGGAGGTGGTCACGCGTATCGACGGGCGGGACGGGGTGAGGGAGTCCAGCGCGCCGCCGGGGTGGGCCACCACACTGAGCACGGTGCTGCCGACGGTACGCAGGCGGCGATCGAGTTCGAAGCCGAAGGACATCTGCGCCAGCTTCGACCGGCCGTAGGTGCGCTTGGGCCGGTAGTCCCGGGACGACTGCAGATCGCCCAGGTCCAGTCGCTCGGACCGCGCCGCGAAGCTTCCCACGGTCACCACGCGGCCGGCCGGCGCGGCGGACAGCAGCGGGGCCAGCCACTGGGTGAGTGCGAAGTGGCCGAGGTGGTTGGTGGCGAACATCAGCTCGTGGCCGTCGTCGGTCTCGCGACGCGGCGGGTCGTCGAAAGCGACCCCTGCGTTGTAGACCACCGCGTCGAGATGATCGAGGTCCAGCCCGGCCACGGCGGTCTTCAGGGACGACGGGTCGGCGAGGTCCAGCTGGAGGTGCCGCAGCCGCGCTTCGGGGACGCGCGAGCGGATCGAGGCCATGGCGGCGTCGGCTCTCGCGGCGCTCCGGCTGCCGAGTACGACGACGGCGCCGGTGGCGGCGAGCTGCTCCGCGGTGAAGTAGCCGATCCCGGCGTTGCCGCCGGTGATCAGGAGGTTCCTGCCCTCGGCGGACGGCAGTCGGTGGACGTCCCATGGCCGCCTCTGGGATGCGGAAGACACGATGACAGGCTCCTTGCGCTCTGGACCGGCGTGCTCGTGCAGAGCACCAGTCCGTCCACGATGGCAACCCGCACCGACATACCGCCGACGGATCACCCTCACCGCCGACAGGCTTCCGACACTCCTCCAAGAGTCCTGCTCACCTACCCTGTCCCTCATGAGTCGTTGGGAAGAGCTGACCGGTGGGACGTCCGGAGAGGACTACGCCGCCCGGTTCGCGGCCCTGGCCGGCAGCGGCAAGGACATGCACGGTGAGGCACGGTTGTGCGCCGCGCTGGTGCCCGCCGGGGCGCGGGTGCTGGACGCAGGGTGCGGGACCGGCCGGGTCATGATCAGGCTGGCGGAGCTCGGGTACGACTGTGTCGGGGTCGACCTTGACGCTTCCATGCTCGCCGTGGCGCGCAGGCAGGCGCCGCAACTGCCCTGGATCCAGGCGGACCTGGCCACGTTCGACCCGGCCGAGCTTCACGTGGGGGCGGGCTTCGACCTGGTGGTCGCCGCCGGCAACATCTTCCCGCTCCTTGCCTCGGGTACCGAGGCCGCGGTGGTCGCTCGCTTGGCCGCGACCTTGCGCCCGGGCGGCCTCTTGGTCGCCGGATTCGGCCTGGACGAAGCGCACCTGCCGGTGCCGCCCGCCATCACCCTGCCCGAGTACGACGCCTACTGCGCCGCGGCCCGCCTCACCTTCGTCGACCGCTTCGCGACGTGGGACGCCCACCCCTACGAGGGCGGCGGCTATGCCGTCAGTGTCCATCGGGTGCACCGCGGTTGACGAACACGACGGTTCATCGCGCGCCCGAGCGGTGCCCGCCGTCGTGATCCACCCTGTGTGCGGAGACTCCTTGGGGCCAGGGGTGGTTGCTCACTGAAGCGAAGGCCGCCGCGCCTGCCACGCCGCCTGCCCGAGCGCGGCCGTCCCGCAGCCGGGAGTCTCAGACACGTGAGGGAGTCGAGGTTTCCGGTGCGCGCAGTGTGCGGCGGACCGCGTCGCGGAGCCAGTGGTGGGCTCCGTCGGCGGCCTGGCGGGGGTGCCAGGCCATGCCGATGGTCAGGGGCGGCAGAGGCAGGGGGATGTCGAGGAGGCGCAGGCCGAGGGCGGTGGCGTCGGTGGTGAGGGGTGAGGGAGTCGCGCCGGGGAGCGCCGCGGGGACCAGGCAGACGATGTCGCTGCGGGCGGCGAGGGCCATGGCGGCCAGATGGCTGGGGAGGACGACCGTGACCCGCCGATGCAGGTCGTGCTCGGCCAGAGCGGTGTCGAGGGGGCCGGTGAACCGGCCGCGGCGGCTCACCGCGACATGGTCGGCGGCGGCGAGCCGGGCGGGGGTCAGGGGTTGTTCGGTGAGGGGGTGACCGGGCCGGACGGCCGCCACCATCCGCAGGGTGAGCAGCTCTTCGACCTGGGTCTCGGGATCGACGTGGTCGATGGAGCCGATCTCCAGATCGATCCGGCCCTCGCGGAGGGCCGGCCCAGCCTCCAACTCCTCGGCCCTGAACCGCAAGGAGATCCCCGGCGCCTCTTGCCGGGTCAGTCGCAGCAAGCCGAAGGCCAGTGCCGCACCGACCAGGTCGGCGGCCTGCAGGGTGAAAGTGCTGCGCAAGGTGGCGGGGTCGACAGCGGCGGTCGGGGTGAGCAGTGCTCCCAGGCTGCGCACCACCGCAGCGGCCTCCTCACGCAGGGCCTGGGCGCGCGGGGTGGGGACCATGGTCTGCCCTGCCCGGACCAGGAGGGGGTCTTGGAGGATACGGCGCAGGCGGGCGAGGGTGCGGCTCATGGCTGCCGGCGAGGTGTGCAGGCGGGCGGCGGCCCGCGTGACGCTCTGCTCGGTCAGCAGCGCGTCGAGTGCGACGGCGAGGTTGGCGTCGATGACCGGATCGGAGCTGTTCACCAGGGCAATTCCATTTCAGGCAATGATTGCGTGCCGAAGTTCCTATTGTGGCATCACTGCGGCCTCAGCAGGATGAAGGGCGTACCGATCCGGCGCGACCCACGAGGTTTTCATGATCGTCATCACTGCTCCCACGGGGAACATCGGCCGCCACCTGCTGCCGCTGCTCCTTCAGACCGCCCCCGCCCAAGGCGAGGAACTGCGGGTGATCGCACGCGACCCGGCCCGGCTCCCTGACGCGGTGCGCGAACGCGTCGAGGTGGTCGTCGGCTCGCACGGCGACACCGCGGTCCTCGACCGGGCCCTCGACGGCGCGGACGCCGTCTTCTGGCTCGTCCCCCCGGACTCCTCTCTGCCCCCGGTGGACGCCTACAGCGGCTTCTCCCGCCCCGCCGTCAAGGCGCTCGCAGCCCACGGTGTCGGGCACGTCGTCGGCGTCTCCGCGCTCGGGCGCGGCACTCCGGTCGCCGACCGCGCCGGACTCGTCACCGCCTCCCTCGCCATGGACGACGTCATCGCGCAAACCGGCGTCGCCTACCGGGCCCTGGCCAACCCCTCCTTCTTCGAGAACCTCCTGGAGGAGGCCGACTCGATCCGCGAGAAGGGCGTCTTCACCGATGCCGTCGCCGCCGACCGCAAGGCGCCCCTCGTCGCCGTCGCCGACATCGCCGCCGTCGCCGCACGCCTGCTGCTCGACCGCTCCTGGACCGGCACGGACAACGTCCCCGTCCTCGGGCCGCAGGACCTTTCACCCAACGACCTGGCCCGCATCATGACCGAGCAGTTGGGCCGCCCCGTCCGCTACGCGCGTCAGTCGCTGGAGGACCTGCGCAGCACCCTCGTCGGCTACGGCCTCAACGCAGCGTTCGTACAAGGCATCGTCGACATGAAGCAGGCCAAGGACGACGGCCTCGACGCAGGCGTTACCCGTACCGCGGACACCGCGTCTCCCACCACCTTCGCGCAGTGGTGTGCCCACACCCTCAAGCCCGCCGTCCTGTCCTGACCCGCACCCGCCGGCGCGCATCACGCATCAGTGACATCCGTGGCGCCCAAAACATCGACTCCACCTGCCAGTTGGGAAGGACCCGCCATGCCCACCGAGGAAGCCGCCATGCCCACCGAGGAAGCCGCCATGCCCACCGAGGAAGCCGCCATGCCCACCGAGGAAGCCACAGCGACGGTGACCGCTTTCCTGCTCGTCAAGACCACACCTGAATGGCTTGCCATGACCGTCCAGGAACGGGTGGACGCCTTCACCACCCAGGTCGTCCCCGCGATCGAGGCCAAGACCACCGGCGTCCGCTCACGCTTCTACGACACCGAGTTCTACTCCGCACGCGTCACCGACGTCTGGGTCTGGGAAGCAGACAGTCACCACGCCTACCAGCTCCTCATCGACGCGCTGCGAGAAACCCCCTTCTGGGACCGCTACTTCGAGGTCGTCGACCTGCTCGTCGGCACCGAGAACGGCTACGCCCGCGCCTACGGCCTCGACCCCGTAGCCACCATCGCCACCTGATAAGCCGCCCGCTCCGCACAACCCTCAGCCGTCTCCACGTGTCTCGAAGGTGAATCACATCCGCGCGCACGCGTCTCGACGTCGCTCGCGCTCAAGGAGGACACCGTGGGCATCCGCCGACCCGCCATATCGACCGCCGTAGCCGCCGCCCTGATCGGGTCGCTCGGCGTTCCGATCGTCGCGGGCGCCGCGTCCGCGAAGGACGGCGCCGCCACCGTGCGCGAGGACTTCGATGGTGACGGCTACCAGGACGTCGCCGTCGCCGCCCCTGGAGCGAAGGTCGGTGGCCATGCTCGAGCCGGTTACATCACTGTCAGCTACGGCTCGGCGCACGGCCTCGACCCCGCGCGCACCACGGTCATCACCCAGGACACCCCCGGCGTGCCGGGCACCTCCGGCGACGGTCAGGTCTTCGGTTACGCGATGATCTCCCGCGACCTGGACGGCGACGGCCTGACCGACCTGGCGGTGGTCGCCCGCGATTACCGGCCCGAGAACAACGTCAACGGATCGGTGATCGTCCTGTGGGGACGAGAGGCCGGCATCTCAGGCCAGGGCGCCGTCCGCGTCGGCGCACCGGCCAATGCCCAGGTCGGCGACGACATCACCGCGGGCGACTTCGACGGTGACGGGCACGCGGACCTGTTCATGGGCAACGGCGAGGACTACGACTACCACGCCGTGCTCTACGGCCCCTTCGGCCGGGGCGGCGCCCCCGCCCGCGAGCAGCAGGTGAAGGTCTACAGCACCGACAACTCCATCAACTCGACAGCCGCGGGCGACTTCAACGGCGACGGCATCCAGGACCTCGCGACCTTCTACGTCTACGAGAACCACGCCGAGGGCGGCAAACTGTGGCTCGGCACCGAGGCCGGCCTGTCCACCGTCCCCCAGCGCCTGCCCTCCTCGTCCAGTACCGCGGTCGCCGACTTCGACCACGACGGCCACGCCGACCTCGCCACCCGGATCTTCCCGGGCGGCGACACCGAGGGCACAGAGGAGGACCCAGGCACCGTCAAGATCTACTACGGTTCGCCGTCCGGCCCCGGCCAGACCCGCACGCAGACGATCACGCAGAGCACGGCGGGCGTGCCCGGGGCGAGCGAGAAGGGCGACCAGTTCGGCGGACGGCTGAGCGCGGGGGACGTGAACGGCGACGGATACCCCGACCTGGCCGTCGGCGTACCGGGCGAGGCGATCGGCTCGAAGGCGAAAGCGGGTGCTGTCGTGCTGCTCAACGGCGGCAAGGACGGGCTCAGTGGCAAGGGCGCGCAGGCGTTCCACCAGGACACGGCCGGCGTGCCGGGAGTCGCGGAGTCCGGCGACCTGTTCGGCGGGTCGCTGCGCGTGCTCGACGTGACGGGGGAGAGCAAGGCGGACTTGGTCGCGGGTGCGCCCGGGGAGAACCTGGACGCCGTCGTGAACGGCGGCGCGGCGTGGATGCTGCGCGGCACCGCCTCGGGAGCGACGGCCTCGCAGTCGGTCGCGTACAACCCGGTGGACATCGGGGCACCGGCGGGGCAGGCGCTGTTCGGCGCGAACCTGAGCGGGGACAACGGCCCCGGCACGGTGATTCCGTAGAGGAAGCGACACGCTCCTGGGGGCGGGACGGACGGATGCCGTCACTCATTGAGGTGCAGTACGGCCGCGTCACGCAGGTCTTTGAGCAGTGGTTTGTTTCTGTACATCCTGTTATGGGATGAATCGGAAGGAGCCCTGGTGAGAAGCACGTTGATGCTGGAAGACCTGTGGGCCCGGAAGATCAGGCGGCCTGTCGGCAACTGGTCGTTCTGACGTCCCACCGCGCTCACGCCTCAGGAGTCCTTCCGTGCCCCTTCCCAGCCTTCCGCGGGTCCGCCTGCCCCTGGTCGCCCTGCTGTCCGCTGCCTGCATGGCGGGCCTTGTGCAGGCCCCGGCCCAGGCCGCGGACGTCCCCGCCGACGACCACCGCTCACTGCGACGGCAGTTGCAGGAGCTGACCACCGCGCCCGGCGGCCCGCCCGGAGCGATCGCTGTCCTCAAGCGCGGATCCCGTACCGAGGTCTACCGCGCCGGGGTCGCCAAGACCGGCACCGGTCGGCCGGTCAAGGCCACCGACCACATGCGCATCGCCAGCACGGCCAAGGCGTACAGCGGCGCGGTCGCCCTCCAGCTCGTCGACCGCGGGAAGCTGCGGCTGAACGACACCATCGGCAAGGTGCTTCCCCGGCTGCCGCGCGCATGGCACCGGGTCACGCTGCGGCAGCTCCTGAACCACACCAGCGGACTGCCGGACTTCAGCGCGGACCCGAGATTCCTGGCCCTGGTGACCGAGAACCCGCGCCGTCACTTCGACTCCCGTCGGCTGCTGGACTTCGTCGCCGACGAGCCGTTGGTGTTCCGTCCGGGGTCCCGGTACACCTACTCCAACTCCGACAACATCGCCGTGGCGCTGATGGCGGAGACGGTGACGGGCCGCCCCTACGAGCATCTGCTCGCCGAGCTCGTGTACCACCCGTTGGGCCTGCGCAGCACCAGCCTGCCGCCGGGCTACCGGATGCCCAGGCCGTACATGCACGGCTACGACGTCAGCCCGCCGAACCCGCCCGAGGACCTCAGCGAGGTACTGAGCGCGTCGGGCGTGTGGGCGTCCGGCGGGATCATCTCGACACCGAAGGACATGACGGCCTTCATCCGCGGCTATGCCGGCGGAAAGCTGATCTCCGACCGGACCCGTCATCAGCAGCTGAAGTGGGTGAACGGCGCATCCGAACCCGCGGGTCCCGGCAGGAACAAAGCGGGTCTGGCCATCTTCCGGTACACCACCCGCTGCGGTGTGGTGTACGGCCACACGGGCAACTTCCCCGGCTACACGCAGCTGATCGCAGCCACCCCCGACGGCAAGCGGTCGCTGACCGTCTCCCTCACCACGCAGGTCAACAAGACGAACAAGCCGAAACTGCTGAAGCGACTGCGGACCGTGGAGGAGAACTTCGTCTGCGCACTGCTGCGCAAGCGGTAGGCAGTTTGCACCCCCGGGGGAGGGGGCAGGGGGGGCGATCCCGTTCAGATGGCCTGTACGTCGCCGCGGGTCGAGGAGGCGACCGTGTCCCGGTGGGCGAAGTCGCCGGGTGGGATGCCGGGATGGTGGCTGGGCAGTTGCTCCGGCGCGAGCGCATCGAGGCCGAGGGTCTTTCGGGGCCGGGCGAGTTACGAGGGTGGCTGCTCGGCCGGATCGGCGCCCATCTCCTGGAGCGCGGGCGTGTCCCGACCGCGTGGGCCGAGACGGGGGAGAGCCTGACGCCCGAGTTCACCGTCATGACCTGGCGCGACCCCGAGCACACCCGTATCGCCCTCAAACGGGGCCATGACGTGGTCAGCGGCCCCCACAGTGCCACCTACCTCGACTACGCCCAGTCCGCGTCCCCCACCGAACCGCCCGCCCAGCCCGGCACCGTGGTCGATCTACGGACCGTCCATGACCACGACCCGCCCGACGACCCCACTTCGGGCGGCGAACCCCTCGGCGTACAAGCCCAGTTGTGGACCGAGTTCGCCCCACCGCCGCGCACGTCGACTACCTGGCCTTCCCCCGGCTCGCGGCGCTCGCCGACCGCGCATGGCACGGCGCCTCCCCCTGGCCCCTGGCACGCGCACGCCTGATCGCGCACGGCAACCGGCTCGCCGCGCTCGGCGTGCGCCACGGTCCGTTCGACCCGTACGCCCCCGTCCCCCACCGTTTCGGAGAGGAACCGAGATGAGTCCTGCACGAAAGCCCTCCCGCTCCAAGGTGGCCGCGTACCGCAGCGCGGGTACCGTCTTCGAGGACACGGTCCCCTCTTCATGAGGTGAAGGGCAGTCACGGACGACCGGTGCCGCACACCCGCAGCACCGTGCGGGCGCCACCGGTCACGGCCGTTCCGGTCCGCCCGCCCACCGGGTCGTGTCCGCCTCGTGGAGGTGGGCAGCCGCCTGCCGGCGCAACGCCACCGTCTCGTCCGTCGCCGCGGAGCCGAGCCGGTCGAACAGGGACAGTGCCTCCTCCCAGCAGGCGCGGGCCCGGTCCGTGTGCCCGATGGCGTTGAGCGCGCGGCCAAGGAGCGTGAGGACAGCGGCGCGGTGACCGGCTCTGCCGGGCCCTGTCAGCAGGGAGAGCGCCAGCTCCGCGTCGGCCGCGGCGGGCGCGAACCGGCCACCGGCCATGTGCACCTCGGCCAGGCGGAAGAGGGTCTGCCCCTCCCAGGTACGGTCGTGCCGACCCCTGAACACCGGCAGGGCCAGCCGGAGTTCGGCCTCGGCATCGTCGTACCGTTCGATCTCGGTGAGGGCCAGGCCGAGTACGTAGCGGGTGTGGGCGCCGCGCGAGCTGAGCCCCAGTCCGTCATGGATGGAGAGACCCAGCCGGGCGAATTCGACGGCACTCGCGGGGTCGCCCATGTTCAGGTGCACGCGGGCCAGATTGGCCAGGGCGTCGGCCTCGCCGGTCCGGTTTCCGAGTACCCGGAAGGCGCCGATGGCCTGCTGCAAGTATCTTTCCGCGGCGGCCTGGCGACCCTCGTGCAGCGCGATGATCCCGAGGTGGTTGGTGGCCCACCAGCGAGGCAGCGGATCGTCGGTCCGGTCGGTGAGCCGAAGGGCGAGCCGTGCCTCCTTGCTCGCCTTCTCCAAGCGGCCGGTGAGGAGCAGTACACCGGCCAGCGCCGTCCTGGCCCGGCCTTCGGCCCGGACGTCCCCGGCGTCATGGGCGGCGGCACACACCGCTTCGGCCACGGACTCGTACAGCCGGGGATTGGCCCCGGACTCGGCGAGCTCCTTGGCTGCGAGGAGCAAGTCGACGCTGCGGCCCAGGGAGCCCGGGGCCAGGGACTGCAGGACGCAGGCGAGGACACCGCCGGACTCGGAGTGCAGCCAGTTCCGGGCGTCGGCCTCGTCACCGAAGGTCAGTCCCGCGTCGCGCGTGGACGCGAAGTGCTCGACCATGGTGTCGCCCGGGTGAGCCAGCGCGTATGCCTTGGACGCGGACGAGAGATAGAAGTCGAGGAGGCGGGAGAGCGAAGCGTCCCGCTGGCTCGGCGGCAACTCGTCGCGCTCAGCGCACGCACGCGCGTACAAGCGCACGAGGTCGTGGTAGCGGTAGCGGCCCGGTGCCGCCGACTCCAGCAAGGAGGTGTCGACGAGCGATTCCAACAGGTCTTCCGTCGTCTCCAGCGGCAGGTCGAGCATCGCTGCCGCCGAGGCCAACGAGGTGTCCGGGCCGTCGGCCAGTCCCAGAAGCCGGAACGCCCGCGCCTGCGCGGGCTCGAGCGCCCCGTAGTCCAACTCGAAGGTCGCCTTCACCGCGAGGTCGCCCGCCTGGAGCTCGTCGAGCCGCCGCCGCTTGTCGGCCAGTTTGGCGGCGAGCACGGAGACCGTCCAGGTCCTGCGGGCGGCCAGACGGGAAGCCGCGATCCTGATGGCCAGGGGCAGGAATCCGCAGGCCGCGACCACGTCGAGCGCCGCGCGCCGTTCCGGGTCGACTCGCTCCGGGCCCACGATCCGGGTGAAGAGCAGCAGTGCCTCGTCGGGGGACATCACGTCCAGGTCGACCAGGTGGGCCGCGGGCAGGTCCACCATGCGGACCCGCGAGGTGATCAGCGCCGCGCACCTGCCGAAGCCCGGGAGCAGTGGCCTGATGTGCGCCACGTCCCGCGCGTTGTCCAGGATCACGAGGATGCGGCGGTCGGCGAGGACGGAGCGGTACAGCGCTTGGCGCTCCTCCAGCGTGTCCGGAATCGCCGAGTCAGGGGTGCCCAGGGCCCGCAGGAACGCCCCGAGGACGGATTCCGGGTCGGCCGCTCGCGCCCCGGTGCCCTGCAGATCCACGTAGAGCTGCCCGTCCCGGAACGAGGTGCGGAGGCTGTGGGCCACCTGGACGGCCAGCGTCGTCTTGCCCGCCCCGCCGATACCGGCGAGCGCCGAGACCGTCATGCCCCGGCCCTCGGTGGAGGACAACGCCTCGATGAGTTCGGCGACGAGGGCGGCCTTGCCGGTGAAGTCGGGCACGGTCGCGGGCAGTTGATTCGGGCGAACCGCCACCGTGGCGGACTCCCGGGCGGGCGCCGCGGGCCCGGCCAGGTCCGCGTCGGATCGCAGGATGCGCATCTGGAGCTCGCGCAGTGCGGGACGCGGGTCGACGCCCAGTTCCTCGGCGAGCAGGCGCCGGGTGTCGGCGTACACGGCGAGGGCCTCCGCCTGGCGACCGCCGCGGTAGAGAGCCAGCATCAGCAGTTCCCGCAGCCGCTCCCGCAGCGGATACCGCGCCGTCAGAGCGGTGAGCTCCGAGATCGCCTCGCCGTGGCCACCCAGCTCGAGTTCCAGGTCCGTGCGCGTTTCCAGGAGCTGCAACCGCCACTCCTCCAGCCGTGTGCGCTGTGGGTGTGCGTAGGGACGGGGAACATTGGCGAGCGGCTCGCCGTCCCACAGCGACAACGCCGTGTCGAGCAGTGAACTGGCCCCCCTGCGATCACCTGCCGCGCGCGCCTTCAAGGCGTCGGTCCACAGCTGCTCGGCCACCGCGAGGTCGAGGTCCTTGGCGGGCGAGTGAAGCCGGATCGCGTAACCACCCGAGACGCTCGCGAGCACTCCGGGGGGAAACGCCTTGCGCAGGCGCGAGGCGTAGGTGCGCACCGCCGCCAGCGCCTGCGAGGGGGGTTCGTCACCCCAGATCGCGTCGATCAGCTCGGCCGCGGTGGCCACCCGCCCGTCACGCAGCAACAAAGCCGCCAGCAGTGCTCGTTGCTGCGGGGAGCCGGTGGGCAGCTGTTCCGATCCGAGCCAGGCCCTCACCGGGCCGAGCACGGAAAAGCGCACCGTTTCGGCGGCGTGTCCGCGCTCGGGCGCTCTGGGCGGCTCGACATGGCGTGGACGCTCCCGCATCGCGGGGGCGGGTGGCGGCGTGGCTTGCTGCTCGGCGGCCTTGACCATGGTCCGGGCGTCTTCGACCCTTTGCGGGGGCCCAAGGGCCACAGCCGCCTCGAACTCGGTGCCGGTGAGCGTGCGCAGCGAGGACAGCGACTGCCGATGGTGGGTGCCGAGCGTCGCCGAGGTCTTCTGGGCCACGACGGCCAGGACGTCGGCCGCCCGCTCCATCCGCTCGCGCGCGCCGACCGAGCGAGCCGACTCGAATTCGGCCGACGCCAGCGCCACCACCGCTGACAGGGACTTCGGATGGTTCTCGCCGAGGAGACGCACCAACTGGCGTACGTCGTGCTCCAGTTCACCGAGCAGATCGTCTGACTCGGCGATCGCGCCCTGCTGGCGTACTCCCTCGACGAGAATCGTGAGTGCCAGGATCCGCACGTTGAGCAGGGCCTCGGGCCCCTCGTCGTCGGTCACTGTGTCCAGTGCGTGCCGGGCGGCGGGAACGGCCTCCTCGCTGTCGCCCTTGCGCATCTTGACGGCTGCCAGGTTCGCCAGCGTGCGCGCGGCGCCGATCCCGGTGGTCGCGCGCGAGCCCGGGGCGTGGTCGAACGCCAGCAACACCGATGCCGCCGGCAACTTGCCCCGGTCCGCCAGGGTGACGGAGAGCTGATTGCGCACGGCGCTGTCCAGGCGCCGCAGCTCGGGATCGCGAAGGGCCCTGTCCGACACCTGCTCCACCAGCGCCGATGACCGGTCCCCGAGGCCCAGGGCGTCGAGCAGCACACAGAGGTACGCGAAGTGCTTGCCCGCCCCCGGGGCGAACAGCGCGCGGGAGTCGTTCTGTACGGCGGTCACCGCGCCGGTGATCTCGGCGAGGGTCGCTGACCCGCCTGCCAGGGCGCTCTCCGCCTGCGAAATGGCTGTCTGCCAGGATCCGTTCATCCGCCACCCCCTCCGAAGTCGTTCTCGATGGCGCGTCGCGCCGCGATGAACTTCAGCTCGGCTACCTGTGACGCATCCATTTCTCCCGATTCGGCCCACTGCTGGAGACGGTGGAACCACTCCTCGACCTTGGCGCCGTTCGTGACGACGACGGGCTCCACCGCGCTGTCCTGCCGCTCGCCCTGCGGGCCAGGCGGCCGGAGCACGTCGATGAGGTGGGACAGCTGCAGATGATCGAATCGGGAGACAGCTTCCGCGATGGTCGCGGCGAACAGGACGTTGGCGGCGCGCTGACCGTCGGCCCGGTCCAGGCTCTGCTCCAGAAGGATGCCCACGACGATCGGTTCGTGCCCCTGCGAGGCGCTTTCCACCGGACCGCCGGAATACCCCGAGTAGTCGCCAAGGACCTGATCGACCGTCAACTGCAGTGCTTCGATGGC
This sequence comes from Streptomyces sp. NPDC033180, assembly GCF_055577645.1. Taxonomy (NCBI): domain Bacteria; kingdom Bacillati; phylum Actinomycetota; class Actinomycetes; order Kitasatosporales; family Streptomycetaceae; genus Streptomyces; species Streptomyces sp. NPDC033180. The sequence goes on from NZ_JBVIPU010000019.1 coordinate 116,147, forward strand.
CGCTCCGCCCTGGCATGCGTAGTCACCGGACTGGGCATCGATGTTGCCGCGCAGCTTCGCCTCGTCCAGAGCGGGACGGTAGGGGCCTTCCCAGCGGCCCCCGACGAGCGCGCGTCCGGCCTTCCTGATCATCTTCAGTGGTACGTAGTGACGTGCCCCGATCTCGATCAGCGCCAGGTCGGCGCTCTCGTCCTGGCGGCACACCTGGCCCTCGATCCGGTTGCCGTCGGCCAAGACGATGTGCACGCTCCGGTCGGGTGTGCTCAGGCCCCGCAGGCAGTGGAGTGCGGTGAGGACGTACCGGGGCGTCAGCAAGAAGCCCCCGCCGAGGCGCTGCTGCGCCTGATACAGGTCGACCCAGTAGTCCGGTCCCGTTGTCGTGCCGGTCATGGCGTACCGGAAGCCCGCTCCACGGTCAGGGTGACCTCGAACGACGCTTCCGCCGACGCTTTCGAGAGAATGACCCCGGCCTCGGCGGCGAGGGTCAGACCGAAGGTGACCTCCATGCTGGAGACCTGCCATCCGTCCCGGGCGGGTGCCTGCGCCAGAGCCTCCTGAGCGATCGTGGACGCCTGCACGATCGCCTCCTCCACCTCGGCGGAGCGGTCGGCGAGCGGGGAAGTCGTCCGGGTCCGGCTGGCGATCTGCCTGTTGCCCACGGCATCGAGCGCCACCGTCTCCACCCTGACCTGAGTCATGTACTGCGTCGCCCCCGTATTGGTTGCCCTGTGCGGCAGTTGAGCGATCCGGTCGACGGATCGATCACCCCCCATCAAAGCGCGTGGGGCTTGGCAGCGGCAAGGGTCGCCGCGCAGCGCTGATCCGTTCGGCCCGGCAGAGCCCCAAGCCCCGCCGCCTTGGCGCAATGATCTTTTAAGAGCCCGCCCAAGTGACTGAACTTGGTGCATCGAGGCGTTCACGCTCGTGAGTGCGCTACCGGCAGCGGCCGTACGCCCTACCGATTTGTCCGCAGACATGGCGAAACGGGGCCTCCACGCACGATCGATCATGAAGGACGGACCTCGCTTTCGGGGTCGTTCCGGAGCTTCACCAAGCGCGAGGTGGACGTCGTGGCGCTGGTGGCGGAGGGCCATGAGGTGGACGAGGTGCTCAAGGGCCTCATCGGCGGCGGGGCACCGTTTCCGGTATCGACGTGTCCTTCGACGTGCCCACCCGAGACTGGGCGGCCCGGCGCAACGCGCCTGTGGTGAACGCGTACTTGTACGACATCCGGGAGGACGTGTCCCTGCGGCAGCGAGGCCACACCGGGCTGCGCGACGAACGTGACGTCGTCGTCCGCCGCCGCCGTCCCCCGCGCTGGTTCCGGCTCTCCTATTCTGGTGACGGCCTGGACGAAGACGCCGCAGGACGAACACCGGCTGCTGTCGGCCGCGTTGGCGACAGTGCTGCCGCACGAGCTGCTGTCCGCCCAGGAACTCCCGGACGCGCTCGGGCGCCTGGGGCTTTGGATTCCGGTGACGGTCTCCGGGAGCAGGTCGGAGGCCAGATCCCTCGCCGACATCTGGTCCGCCCTCGGCGGCGAACTCAAGCCCTCCCTGGGCCCGGACGACCCGACGCCGAACGTTCGCATGTGCGCGTGCCGGGACAGCAGCCGCAGGCCGGCAACGGCCCGCCGTGCGCGTGGTGTGTGACCCCGAACCGCCCCGACCGGCACTTCTGCGCCCGCTGCGCGATGCCGCTCGCCGAGAGCGCCGACCAGACGCCCGGTCTGCTGCCGTGGTGGCGCCGGCTCATGGGCCCCGGCCGCAACCAGACGCCCTGGGCGGGCGAACGCCCCCGGCTGCGCCGCGTGTTCGACAACATCGGCACCTGGATCACCTGGGCCATCGTCCTGACGCTGCTCATCTTCGCCGCGGTGAACCTCCCCGACGGCATCCAGGCCACGCGCGACCACTTCGCCAAGCGCGCTCCGGTCGAGCCGGACGAGATCCACGCCTCGAACGCGTACGCGGGCCACGGGGCGAAGCTGGCCTTCGACAAGCTCAACCACACCTGGTGGGGCCCGGGGGTCGCCGAGTCGGGCCAGGGGGAGCGGATCGAAGTGCGCTTCGCCCAACCGACCCGACTGCTCGACGTCATCATCACGTCGGACGTGTCTACCCGCGCCGACCAGCTTGGCAGGTCCGCCCTGCCCCACCGCGTCAAGGCCACGGTCACCAAGAAGGACGGCTCCACCGCGACCCGCGACCTCACCCTGGACCCGGGCCCCGGTGGCCAGCGCCGCTCCTTCCGCGTCGGCGAGGTCACCCGGGTCCGCTTCACCATCGAGTCGTCCCACGCCGCGTCCGCGAAGAAGCAGGTGGCCATAGCCGAGGTCGAGCTCTTCGGCCGTTCCCACGGCAGCCGCACCTGAGCGAGCGGTCCCTACCGGAATCCGCCGGTGCGACGAGCACCGGCGGACCGGCTTCTCGCCGGAGCGCGTACAGGACGGAGCGATCGCACAGCCTCACATCCTGGACTTCAGGACGTCGACCTCACCGCCCGGCGTGAACGGGTCGAAGCCGTGCTCGACCAGCCAGCGGACCCCCAGCAGGCTCCGCAACGACCACCACGCGCGGATCACGTCGAGGTCGACGTCGGTGCCATGGCCGGCGATGACGTCGCCGAGGTGCTCCTCGTGTCCGAGCGTCAGGGTGGCGAGGTCGTACAGGGCATCGCCCTGGCCCGCCTCGGACCAGTCGATGATGCCGGTGATCTCGTCGCCGTCGACGAAAACGTGACTGATCTGCAGGTCGCCGTGTGTGAACCTCGGAGTCCACGGCCGGAGTGCGGCCTCGGCGACCTGGCGGTTGCGGGTGACCAGGTCGGCGGGCAGGACGCCGTTCGTCACGAGCCACTCGCATTCGCTGTCGAGTTCCGCCGCCAACTCGTCGATGCCCCGGCCGGCCCGGCCGTGCCGGGGCGGCAGCGGTGCGTCATGCAGCTTCCGGAGGGCGGCACCGGCAGCGGCCCACGCCGCCGACGGCCTGGTCGACGGCTCGCCGAGGCGGCCGAGCGCCGTTCCCCGGACTGCGGCGATCGCGAGCACGGGCGGCTTGCGCCACAGGACCTCCGGGGTCGGGACCGGCGCCGACGCCATTGCCTCGACCTCGACGTCGATGCGCGCCTGGTCGGCGTCCACCTTCAGAAACACGTCGCCTACGCGCAGGGTCGCGCGCTCGGAGTGCGCGACGACGACCTCGACCTCATCCATGGCGACCACTATCCCGGATCACCGTCCACGTCGCCGGGATTATCGTGCGGTCCTGCCGGCCGGCCACGGGCAGTTGCCAGACGGGGGAGGGGTCGAGCTGTTGGTCACTCGGCCAAGTCGAGAAACTCCCAGTGCGCTTGGGGTTGTGCGTCACTGAGCCACTTCCCGCAGTTCTGCAGGACCGTGGGGCTCGAGGTGATGTGCTGGGTACCCGTGCCGAGGTCACGCAGGAACCGGTCGATCGGCCCGCGCCGGATCGCCGCCGTCCCGGCCCATCGATGCACCGTCCGCCCCACTTCCTGCACGGTCCATGTCGTGTGGTTGAGCGCCAACCGGAGCAGGGTGTCCTGCTCGGTGCTCGGCAACTCGCCCGCGCCCAGGGTGACTTCGATGCCTTGCCATACCTCCGTCGCCCAGGCACGCGCCGAACGAAGCCTGGCCTCGGCGGTGGCGTACTCCGCGTGGAACTGCGCGGTGTCGACGGCGGCGTTGGGTGTGCCGGACTTGGCCGCGGCGACCGACTTGAGCTCATCGAGCAGACGCCGCCCGACCCCGAGCGCCCAGCCGGTGTGCCCGATCGCGGACATGTTGACCAGGCCGAGGCGGTAGATCGCGCCGCCGTTGGCCGGGTCCGTCGTCGTGGCGAGATACGTGTGCGTCGCAGGGACTCGCACATCGGCGCAGTGGTAGTCGATGCTGTGCGTCGCGCGCAGCCCCAGCACATCCCAGTTGTCGACGAGTTCCACCTGCGGCTTCGGCATCGCAAGGACCCGCAGTTCACCCGTGCCCTCGACCTGGATCGCACTGTGGATGTGAGTGGCGTGCGCCATGCCGGATGCGAACTGCCAACTGCCGCTTACCAGATAGCCACCCGCCACCGGGACGGCCCGGCCGGGCCGGGTGCCGTGCCCCGCCAACAACGCGTGGTCCCCGCCCGCGACATCCGGGAACAACTCGGCCGTCGCGATGGCATCGAGATAGGCCGCAGTGGTGCCGGTCATCAACTGCAGCGCCATCATCGTCCAACCGGCCGTGGCATCGTGGTAGCTGACCCGCTCGACGGTCTCCATCAGTTGGCGTGGGGAGAACTCGTAGCCGCCGAGGCTCTGCGGCAGCGCGGCTCTCACGACTCCGGCGCCCAGCAGCGCCCGCGCGGTGTCCTCGGTGAGTCTGCCGAGTTCCTCGGCCGTGTCCGCTTCCGCCTCAAGTGCCCCGCCGAGTGCGTCGATTCGCCCGAGCGTCGCGGGAAATTCCGGGCTGACATGTAATCCGGCCGAGACCGTCATGGATGGTCGCTCCTTGCCACTAGTGCCGTTCAGTTCGCCGCCGCCCGGGTGCTGGGGAACGCGGGGCCGGGGTTCACAGAGCTGTGGTGCGCCTGGGTGACGTGCCGTTACCTCACCCCGCGCACAGCGTTGTTGCTGCGGATGCCCGGACCCGCGTTCTGTGGGCCGACCGGGTCCAGCCTGTCTGCCGGAAAGGTTACTGCCATGCGTTCGCGTTTCGCCGCTACGGCCGCTGCTGTCTGTTCCCTTGCCGCACTGGCTTGCTCGCCCTGGCCCGCCGCGGCGAGTGCGCCTGCTGAACCCCGACCTCACCACGAGACCGCCCTCGGGGCTTCGGTGTCCACCCTGCTGTCACCCGCAGCCGCCAACTCCAGCCCACCCGGGGCCCAGCGGGAGCCCACGATCCCGTGCCCGGCCGACGCGGACCTGCGTGCCCACCCCAGGCCGGTCGTGCTGGTTCACGGGACGGCCATGAACGCCTACAACACCTGGAACGCGATGGCCCCGGCGCTCGCCGACGCGGGCTATTGCGTCTACGCCCTCAACCACGGCGCCCACGGCAGCCCTCTCAACGCCGTAGGAGCGAAGGGCACCGGCCGCATCGAGGATTCGGCCAGGGAACTGGCCGGCTATGTGAGGCGTGTGCTGCGCACCACCGGGGCCCGGACGGTGGACATCGTCGGGCATTCGATGGGCGGGCTCATGCCGCGCCAGTACCTGAAGTTCGAGGGTGGCGCGTCCAAGGTGCACCGGTTGATCGGGCTCGCCCCGGACAACCACGGAACAACGGCGAACGGGCTCGACACCCTCGTCAAGGCGATCGCCCCGACGACCGATGTGGTGGTAGGTCCCTCGTCACGGCAACAGATGGTGGGATCTGCGTTCTTGAAGCGGCTCAACGCGGGCGGTGACACCGTGCCCGGGGTCGACTACACGGTGGTGGCCACCGCCTACGACAAGATGGTCACCCCGTACACCTCGGGCTTCCTCACCGCCCCCGCCCACCGCCCGGGAGCGGTCGACAACATCACGCTCCAACATGTGTGTCCCACCGACAGGTCCGGCCACCTCGGAACCGTGTACTCGCCCAACGTGATCAACCTGACCCTGGACGCTCTCGACCCCGCCCACCGCGCACCCTGGACCTGCAAGGGCCTCACACCTTTGTTGCGACTGCTCTGAACAGCCGTGTAGCTGCCTCGCTACTTGGCGCGTATCCGTATCGGTGTCCGTATCCGTGTCCACGTCCGACGTGACCGGACAGGGCAGGCCCGGAGGATGGTGAGCACCCCGCGGAAACCAGTGGAAGCGCACTTCCCCGTGCCGTTATCGTGCTCCTGCCCGCAGCCATCCTGACAAGGACGTGCCGTTGTACACCAAGTGAGATCCCTTTAGCGCTGATCCGTCGTGCGTCGCACCCTGTGCGCCGCGCTCCTTTTCGCTGCGGTCTTCTCACTGGAACCGGTGCATTTCTATGTCTGAAAACCGGGTGGCTGTGCCCACCTGCCTGCCGATCGTTCTCCGTCGTTGTCACAGGTGCCGCGGTGCCTCGCTCCTCCTGGACCGCCTGCACGAGATTGGCCCCGGCCCCGCAGCCGGGCTGATCCATGGCTCCGTCGTACGACGCCACTTTGCGGGCGGCTCGGTGGGGACCGACCGGCCGGCGTGGCAGTCGCCGTACGGCCCGCCGCCGCACCGGACGCACCGCGGACGGTGGGCGCCTGAGCCGGGGGTGGCCAGGTCTCGGTCGGTCGTGCGGCGCGGATACCTGAGCGGCCGGTGCGTCTGAGCACCTGATCAGCGAGGCTTTCGGCGCTTGGCGAGCTGTGCGTTGGCCGCCGGTGGTGGATACGGGCCACCATGGGCCGGGAAGCAGCCGCAGGCGCCGAAAGCGTCTGCGGCTGCTGACAGTGACGAGTGATGGGGAGCGAAGCATGTCCATGGACGGCCGGTGTGCGGTGGTGTCCGGTGCGGGAAGCGGGCTGGGGCGTGCCATTGCGCGGCGTCTGGCGGCCGAGGGCGCTCTGGTTGTGGTGGCCGGAGACAAGGACGGGCCGCTGGCGGAGACCGTTGGTCTGATCGTGGATGACGGCGGGGAGGCGTTCGCGGTGCGCTGTGATGTCACCCGCGAGGAGGAGGTGGCCGCCCTGATGCGCGGGGCAGTGGAGCGGTTCGGTCGTCTGGATGTGCTGGTGAACAACGCGGGGGTGGAGTTCGCCAAGCGTGTGGAGGACACCACGGTCGGGGAGTGGGACTGGCTGATGGACGTCAACCTCAAGGGAGTGTTCCTCTGCGCCAAGCATGCGCTGCCCGCCATGCGCAGCGCCGGCGGAGGCGTCATCGTGAACGTCGCGTCCGAGCTGGCGTTGGTCGGCTCGGAGGCGGTCGCGGCCTACTCGGCTTCCAAGGCCGGTGTGCTGCAGCTGACCCGTGCGCTGGCCGTTGATCACGCAGCCGACGGCGTTCGGGTCAACACCCTCAGCCCTGGTGTGATCCTCACTGACTTGCTGCAGACTGCTCTGGACTCGACGGGGGACCCCGACAAACGGCGCAGGCAGTTCGAGGAACGAACTCTGCTGGGGCGCCTCGGCACCCCCGAAGAGGCCGCTGAGGCGGCACTGTTCCTGGCCTTGGACCAGTCCTCGTACATGACCGGTGCGAATCTCGTCCTCGATGGCGGGTGGACCGCTCACTGACGTGGACCGCGCAGGCATGTCAGAGCGAGCCCCGCCGCAGCGGGGCGCGTGGGTGGAGTGTCATGCGGATGTCGTCCGCCGCCCAGAGGACGAACCGTTCGATGGGCGTCACCACATGACCCGGCACGGGCCTGAAGCGGAAGCGCTTGAGCAGTACGGCCAGGACGAGTTCGGCCTCGACCATGGCGAGGGCGGCGCCCTCGCAGCTTCGGGGACCGAGTCCGAAGGGGATGTAGGCCAGCCTCGGCCGCTTGGCCACCTCGTCCGCGGTGAACCGCTCGGGCCTGAAATTCTCGGGCTCGGGCCAGTAGTCGGGGTTCATGTGGACGGCCCAGAACGGATAGAAGACGGTAGCCCCCGCCGGGATCACGTAGTCGCCCAGGACGAGTTCCTCCGTCGTCTCCCGCGCGCCGTACGGGCCGGGCGGGTAGAGCCGCATCGACTCCTTGAGTGTCATGTCGAGATAGGTGAGGTCGCGCAGGTCGGCGTAGTCGGGTGCCGGCCGGTCGCCGAGGACGTGGTCCAGCTCGTCCGCGACCCGCTCCGCCACCTCAGGGTGGCGGCCCAGCAGATGCAGTGTCCAGGAGACGGCGACTCCGGTGGTGTGGTGCGCTGCCAGCATCGTCACCATGACGGTGTCGCGGATGCGCGCGGGGCTCTCGCCGGCCTCGACGAGCGCCCCGATGAGATCGCTCCTGTCGGCACGGCTGCCCGAGCCGTGCGCGGCGATCACTTTGTCGACAGTGGCGCGCAGAAAGGCGAGGGCCTCGTCGGCTCGCGCGGCCCGCTCCTCCTCGGTGCCGCGGACGGGCGCCTGGTAGAGGCGTCCGAGATATTCGGTGAGCACGTCTTCGAACGCGGTGATGACGCGGTCAGGCTCCGGGATACCGCCGCCCAGCGCGAACTGGCAGATCATACGGAGCGTCAGCGCGGTGAGGTCCTTCTGCAACGCGACAGACCCGGTGGGCGAGTTGGTCTCGCCGGGTTCCCGATCGCCCCGTTGTCGGCGCTCTTCTTGCTCGGCCCAGCTGTCGGCCAGAGCCGTGACGAGCTCCGTGAATTGCGCGAAGTGCCGCTCGTGGGCCGGGCGTCCGGCCAGGACAGACAGCAACAGGCGCCGCCATGGGGCGTGTTCCTCTGCGTCGAGTACCTGAAGGTTGTCGGCCTCGCACAGTGGGGCCAGGAACTCGAAGAGCTGCTCGGGGCGTTTGTTGATATGCGCCGTGGCCTCCAACAGCACGGGGTCGGCCACTGATACGGCCGTTTCGGCGCCGGGCAGTTGGAACCGTACTACGGGTCCGTACTCGGCGTGCAGGCGCAACTGGTAGTTGTGCAGCCCACCTGCTGCCGTGACGGCGTCGATCCCGCCGTCCGCGCGGGGTTCAGGGCCGGGGATGCGCATCGCCGTACCTCCTCATGCCGGATGCTCACGGCCGAAGCCCAGTAGCGCAGGGACGCCGACCTGACGGGTAGTCGGGGGTCATTCGAAGTCCCTCAGCTCGTGCCCTCGAAGTGATTCCGGAGAAACGGGGAGCGCTCCCCGCTTGGTGTATGGTCAGCTCTGACGCGTAAACGGGGAGCAATCCCCACTTATGTCCGGGAGTAGCCCATGCGTACGCAGCGCCCCACCGTTGGACTCGCCGACCTCACCGACGACTTCACCGCCGACCCGTACTCCGCCTTCGCCGCACTGCGCTCCCGCGGGCCCGTCCACTACGTGCGTTTCCCCACCGGGGACGAGTCGTGGCTGGTGGTCGGGCACGAGGAAGTGCGCGTCGCGTTCGCAGACCCAAGGCTGCGCAATGACGTGCGGCACTCCGCCGACTTCGAGGACGACGGCCTGTACGCCGTGGGCCGCAACATGCTCCAGGTCGACCCGCCCGATCACACTCGCCTGCGGACGCTGGTGGCCCGCGAGTTCACCGCCCGGCGGGTGCAGGCGCTGCGGCCCCGCATTGAGGAGGCGGCGGGCTCGCTCCTGGACGCGGTGGCCGCCGACGGCCGAGCCGACCTGGTGGCGGCCTACGCCTATCCGCTGCCGCTCACCATCATCTGCGAGCTGCTCGGCGTGCCAGAGGCGGACCGGACCGCCTTCCGGGCGTGGTCCACCCAGGTCGTCGCCCTCGATGATGCGGAGCAATCCGCCCGCGCGGCGCAGGAGATGGCCGCGTACCTCGCGGGGCTCGCGGAGGAGAAGCGGCGGCTGCGGGACGCGGCGGAAAGCGATCTGCTGCACGCCCTGGTCCGCACCCACGACGGGGACGACGCCGACCGGCTCACCCCGGAGGAACTGCTCGGCATGGCCTTCCTGCTGCTCGTCGCAGGACACGAGACCACCGTCAACCTCATCGCCAGCGCCGTCCATCTGTTGCTCGGCCACCCCGAGCAGCTCGCCGCCCTGCGCGCCGACCCCGAATTGCTGAAGGGCGCCGTGGAGGAGACGCTCCGTATCGAGTCGCCCGCCCCGGCGGGCACCTACCGCTACACCGCGGAACCGATCGAACTGGGCGGCGCCCGGATACCTGCGGGCGCGCGTGTCGTGCTCTCCATCGCCGCCGCCAACCGCGACCCGGCGCGTTTCCCCGACCCCGAACGGTTCGACATCCGCCGCGATCCGGCGGCGACCCGGGCCCACACCGCCTTCGGGCACGGCCTGCACCACTGCCTGGGCGCCCCGCTGGCCCGCCAGGAGGCGACCCTGGCCCTGCGCATCCTGCTGGACCGCTTCCCCCGCCTGGCCTTCGACGGCGACGGCGCACCGCAGTGGCGCACGAGTCTCATGCGAAGCCTGCGAGAACTACCGGTGCGCTGGTAGACACAGGTGTCCGCACCGGGTTCGAGGCGGCCTGCCTGTCGCCCGCCGCGACGAGTCAGTCCGACGGAACTTGCTCACGCAAGTGAAGAGGGACGGAGAGGGGACTTCGCGTGACCGACACCTGCGTCATTCTCGACATCGGCGGCGTGCTGGAGACAACGCCGGAAACGGGGTGGGTGCAACGGTGGGAAGAGCGACTGCAGCTGCCGCCGGGAACGGTAAATGTGCGGATGCGCGACGTGTGGCGGGCTGGGTGCGTCGGGAGCATCAGCGAACGGGAGGTGCACGAGCAGGTCGCAGCGCGCTTGCGTCTCGACGGGCCTCAGGTTGAGGCCTTCATGGCTGATCTGTGGTCGGAGTACCTGGGGACGCCGAACGAGGAACTCATCGCCTGTCTCCGGGGGCTGAGGGGAAGCTGCAGGCTGGGCATCCTGAGCAACAGCTTCGTCGGTGCCAGGGAGCGGGAGACGGCGCTGTACCACTTCGACGAACTGGTTGAACAGATCGTCTACTCGCATGAGATCGGCGTTGAGAAGCCTGATCCGCGTGCTTTCGAGGCCGCCTCCGCCGGCTTGCAGGTGCGGCCGGAAAGCTGTCTCTTCATCGACGATGTCGTGGTCAATGTTGAGGCTGCCCGGGCGGCGGGCATGCAGGCGCATCTGCATTTGGCCGAAGACAACATCGGGACCACCACGCGGATCGCGGCTCATCTGGACGCCGGGCCGTTGGTTACCGGGCGTGTGCCGCTCGTATGACGTCAGCCCGGCCGGTCTGCGGGGTTGCCAGGGCGCCAGTAGCGGGCTGTGTGACGTCTGGTGGCCACACCGCTTGTTCAGGGAGCGGCACAGGTCTCCGGGGGAGACGTGACAGGGTGCGACCGTCGGCATCTGCGGGCAGACTTGATCGCGAGGCCATGCCAAGTGGGGCATGTGGCGGAAGACAGCTGAACTGACGCGGGGTGCTCTCGCGAAACCGGGGCGATTGATGTTCCGTACGCAGGCGGCCGACGCCGGTGATGAGCTGCTTGCCAGGCTCGGGGCACTGACTGCCCGGGCCCGGGAGCTCTCGGAGATGCAGCGCTCTCGGGTCGAGCTGGCAGTGGCGCTGCAGCGCGGCATGCTGCCTCATGACCTTCCGCAGCCTCCGGGCGTCCGGCTGGCCGTGGGCTACATGCCCGCCAATCACGGGCTCAACGTCGGGGGAGACTGGTACGACGCCTTCAGCATGCCCGACGGCCGTATCGGCCTGTCCATCGGTGACGTGCAGGGCCACAACATCAAGGCTGCCGCGTTCATGGGACAGGTCCGGGTGGGATTGCGTGCTCTGGCCTCGGTCACGGGCGACCCGGGGGAGCTGCTCACGCGTACCAACGACCTCCTGGTCTCTCTCGGCGCGGACCTCTTCGCCACCTGCACCTTCCTCCGGCTCGATCCGGCCACGGGCGTCCTGGAGTGCGCTCGCGCCGGCCACATCCCCCACATCTGGGCCACGGCCGACGGCCGGTCCGGTGTCGACGAGGGCGAGTGCGGACCTCCACTCGGCGTGCTCGAAGGCGCCGAGTACCCCGTGGTGTGCCACCGGCTGACCACGAATGGCGTCGTTGTGCTGCTGACTGACGGAGTGGTGGAGGGGCCGTCACTGAGCCTGGATGAAGGCCTGCGGAGGGTGATGCGCCTCGCCGAGATCACCACCGCGGCCGGGCTGGGCATCGACGCCCTCGTAGGCGGTGTCATGCGGCTGGCGGACACGGTGGGGCATGAGGACGATGCCGCCGTCCTCGTCGTCGGCCACGACGGTGGCGCCCTGTAGTGGCGTCCACCGCACACCCATGGCGGAGGGCGAGGGAGTAGACGCCCCGTAGACCGTGGCCGCGATGGGACCTGGACAGGGGCCTTCGCGTGGCCGAAGTGGCCCGCCCGGTGTCTGATGGCTGGTGTGTGGGTGACTCGGCGGTTCCGGCTGTCCTTGGAGGTAGCCCTCAAGACACTGGCGGTGGCCGCCTGCTACTACGTAGCCGCGCGTCTGGGCCTGCTCGGTCGACTCACTGTCGAAGGTGTGATCGTCACACCCATCTGGCCGCCCACCGGCCTCGCCGTCGCCGCGCTGCTTGTCTACGGCGTCTCGGTCTGGCCCGGGATCGCCGTGGGTTCCTTCCTCGCCATCGCGTCCCTCACCACCCCTCAGCTCACCTCACTGGTCACCGTGGCCGGCAACACCGTCGCCCCGGTCTGCGCCTATCTGATGCTGCGACGGGCCGGTTTCCGGCTCGGAATCTCACGTCTGCGCGATGGCCTGGCCCTGGTCTTCCTCGGGGGGCTGGGAGCCATGCTGATCAGCGCCACGGCGGGGGTCGGGCTCCAGGTGCTGACCGGTGGGCTGGACACGGGGGAGTTCTGGCCCGTATGGCTGGCCTGGTGGGTCGGCGATGCGATGGGCGTCCTGCTGGTCACTCCGCTCCTGCTCGTACTGGTGGGAGCCGCCGGACCACTGCGGCTGAGGCGCTGGAAGGAAATGCTGTTCCTGGGCCTCGCGGCCATGATCGTCGTACCTGTGGCGGTACTCGGCGAATTGAGCCTGCTGTTCCTCGTCTTCCCGCTGCTCATCTGGGTGGCCTTGCGCTTTCAGCTGGCCGGGAGCATGTTGTGCGCGCTGTTCGCGTCGGTGCTGACCACATTCGAGGCGAATACCCAGCAAGGAGCCTTCCTCGACCTGTCGGCCGTCGCGGTCATGACCAAACTTCAGGCGTTCAACGGTGCCACCGCGCTGACGGCGCTCCTGCTGTCCGCCATGGTCGCCGAACAGCGCGCCACCAGACGATCGGTGGAGCGTGCCTGCGGGGAACTGGCGGAGGTACTCGAACACCTAGCCGCGGGGGAGACCCCGCCCGAACTGTCCCGCGTGCACGAAGCCGGCCTGCGTACCGACGACGACCCGGTTACGGCGACGGACGGCAACCGAGGCGATCGGGGCGCGTGAGCGGCCTCCGATCCCGCCCGTGTGGGCCTCCCCGGTCCTTTCCGCCCCTCCCGGGAGTCAGTCGTTCAACTCCCGGTCGAAGTCCTTCGCGCAGGCGTCGCGTTCGCTTTGCGTGTCGGCATGCTGGACGCAGTCGTCGAAGTCCTTGAACTCGTCGGAGTTCAGGATCGACGCACCGATCGCGAGGATGACGCCGGACGCGATCAGCCCCAGCGTGCCGAGCACCGCGCCGATGACGGACATCTTGCCGTACGGTGCCCGTCCCCCACGTGCTCTGCGTGCGCCGATGATGCCGAAGATCAAAGCCAGCAGGCCCAGTACGATGCCGCCGATGACGGTCCAGAAGAAGAGGAGCGCCACGATGCCGAGAACGAGCGCCGCGATCGCCATGCCGTTGCTCGGCTTGGTGCCCGTGTGCTGGTGGGCCTGCGTGTAGTCGTTCGGCGTCTGGGGCTGGGGCTGGGGCCGGTCGGAGAATGACATGCCATCACACTCACCTAGGTTTGCCGTCCTGGGATGTGCCGTGCATGCCCGAGTGCCCCCGAACGGCCCGCTGATGCAGGCGTGTCGGCACCACCGACGCGCTCCGGCGGTCCATGCGGTGTGCCGCGGCGGGGCGCTCACGTGGCCCTGCTCGCCTACCGCACGGGGTCTGACAAGCGGGCCTCTCTGACGCCCGCCGCGAGACCCCTCGGGGCCGCCTTGGCGCCGCCCCCGCTCAGGAGCGCGTCAGCCGCGGCGCGAGATAGGGCGCGGTGGCGCTGCGTTTTGATCTGGCGACCTTGGCGGGTGTGCCGGTCGCCATCACCCGGCCGCCCGCCTCACCGCCGCCCGGGCCGAGGTCGATGACCCAGTCGGCGGTGGCGATCGTGTCGAGGTCGTGCTCGACCACGACCACCGTGTTGTCGGCGTCGACGAGGTGGTGCAGCTGGCGGAGCAGCAGGGCGATGTCAGCGGGGTGCAGTCCCGCGGTCGGCTCGTCGAGCAGGTAGAGCGCGTGCCCGCGGCGTGCCCGCTGAAGCTCGGTGGCGAGCTTGATGCGCTGGGCCTCACCGCCGCTGAGTTCCGTAGCCGGTTGCCCGAGTCGCACATATCCCAGGCCCACCTCCCGGAGTGTTTCGAGGCTTCGGGAGGCAGCGGGCACATCGGCGAGGAACGTCGCGGCGTCGTCGACGGACATCGCCAGCACGTCCGCGATGTGCTTGCCCCGGTAGGTCACTTCGAGCGTCTCGGCGCCGTACCGCGCGCCGTGGCACGTCGGGCACGGGGCGTAGGTTCCCGGCAGGAACAGCAACTCCACCGTGACGAACCCTTCGCCCTGGCACGTCTCGCACCGCCCCTCGGGAACATTGAAGGAGAAGCGGCCGGGCGAATAGCCGCGAGCCCGGGCCTCGTCCGTCGCCGCGTACAGCTTGCGTACGGCATCGAACATCCCGGTGTACGTCGCCAGATTGGAGCGGGGTGTGCGGCCGATGGGCCGCTGGTCGACCCGCACCAGCCGGTCGAAGGTCTCGAGGCCTTGCGTGTCCCGTACGTCGACATCGAGCTCCGCTGCGTCGTGCTCTCCGAGTTCTCCCCGCTCATCGTGTTCTTCGGGCGCGAGGCCGAGATGGCTGCGCACGACCTCGGCGAGCACCTGCGTGACCAGCGTCGACTTCCCGGAGCCGGAGACGCCGGTCACCGCCGTCAGCACGCCGAGCGGTACGTCCACGGACATGTCCCGCAGGTTGTGCCGGGAGACCCCGCGCAGGCGCAGCCACCCCTGGGGTCTGCGGGGCCGATGGTCGATCTGCTCGGCGCGTCCGAACAGATAACGGCTGGTGGCCGACTCCGCTACCTTCTCGAGGCCGGCGACCGGACCGCTGTACAGCACCCGTCCACCCGCCTCACCGGCGCCGGGTCCGATGTCGACGACCCAGTCCGCACGCCGTACGACGTCCATGTCGTGCTCCACGACGAACAGCGAGTTGCCCGCGGCCTTCAGCCGGTCCAGGACGTCGAGCAGCGGCTCCGCGTCAGCGGGATGCAGGCCCGCTGACGGCTCGTCGAGTACATAGACGACGCCGAACAGCCCCGAGCGCAGCTGTGTGGCGATCCGCAGGCGCTGTGCCTCGCCGGGGGAGAGCGTCGTCGAGCGGCGGCCCAGGCTGAGGTAGCCGAGCCCGAGGCCGAGCAGCACCTCGACGCGTGCGACCACGTCGGCACAGATCCGTACCGCGGCCTCGGTGCTCTCCCCGGACCGGGCGGTCGAGGTGGCGGCCGAGGACTCCGGCAGTTCCGCGACGGGCCGCAACAGGTCGACGACCTCGGCGAGCGGCAGAGCGTTGACCTCGGCGATGGAGTGTCCTGCGAAGGTGACCGCGAGCGCTTGGGCCCGCAAGCCGCTGCCCTCGCATTCGGGGCAGCGCACACCTTGGACGAACCGCATCGCACGGTCGCGCATCCGCTGGCTCTTGGAGTCGGCGAGGACGTGCATGACGTGTTTGCGGGCGCTCCAGAACGTGCCGTAGTAGCCGTAGTCGACGCGTCCGGGCTCCGGCTCGACCAGCACGGACGGCTGCTCGTCGGTGTAGAGCAGCCACTGCCTGTCCTTCTTCCTGAGCCTGCGCCACGGTCTGTCGATGTCGATGCCGAGAGCGTGCACGATGCTGCGCAGGTTGGCGCCCTGCCAGGCGCCGGGCCAAGCGGCGATCGCGCCGTCACGGATGCTCAGCGACGGGTCCGGGACGAGCAGTTGCTCGGTGACGTCGTGCACGGCGCCGAGGCCGTGGCACTCGGGGCAGGCGCCGGCCGACGTGTTGGGCGAGAACGCCTCGGCCTCCAGCCGGTCGGCTTGCGGTGGATAGGTCCCGGCCCGGGAGTAGAGGATGCGCAGCAGGTTGGACAGCGTGGTGAGTGTGCCGACCGTGGACCGCGAACTGGGGGCCCCACGGCGTTGCTGCAGCGCCACGGCGGGCGGCAGCCCGGTGATCTCCTGCACGTGTGGCGCACCCACTTGCTGCAGCAGCCGGCGCGCGTAGGGCGCGACGGACTCGAAGTACCGGCGCTGGGCCTCGGCGTAGAGGGTGCCGAAGGCGAGCGAGGACTTTCCCGAGCCGGAGACACCGGTGAAGGCGACCATCGCGTTCCGCGGAATGTCCACGTCCATGTTTCGCAGGTTGTGCTCGTTGGCGCCCCGGACACGCACGCAATGGTCGGCCGCGTTTTCTTCCATGGGATGTTCTTTAACCGTTCCGAGCCGCACCGGCGGCCGCCACGCGAATGAAACGGGTTGCCCAGGACAGGGGAGTTGCGGTCTGCGTGGGAGTTGTTCGGCAGAGTCGTGTACTTTTCGAGCGGCCTCCCGGAGTCTGTTTCCGTGGACTCGCCGCTGACCACCTATCTGCTCCCCGCTGTCCTCGCCGTGATCATGTTCGGTCTCGGACTTGGGCTGACCGTGGCCGACTTCCGCAGGATCGCGGCGTATCCGCGGGCTGTGGCCGTCGCCCTGGTCTGCCAGCTGGTGCTACTGCCCGCCGTCTGCCTGGGCCTGGTGCTCGCCTTCGACCTGAGCCCCGCGCTCGCCGTCGGAATGATGCTGCTCGCGGCCTCTCCCGGCGGGACCATGGCGAACATCTTCAGCCATCTCTTCGGCGGCGACGTCGCCCTCAACGTCACCCTGACCGCCATCAACTCGGTCATCGCCGTCGTCACGCTGCCGCTCGTCGTGAATCTCTCCCTCGACCACCTCATGAGCAGCACGGACGAGGCGCTGGGGCTGCGCTTCGACAAGACTCTGCAGGTCTTCCTCGTCGTGCTGGTGCCTGTTGCGGCCGGGATGCTCGTACGCCACCGCCGTCCGGACTTCGCCGAGCGCTCCACCCGGCTGGTCAAGGTGACGGCGGTGGCCGCGCTGGTCGGCATCATCATCGTCGCGGTCGCCGCCGAGCGAGAGAACGTACTCGGCTATCTCGCCGACGTCGGCCTCGTCGTCTTCCTCTTCGGCGCGATCTCCCTCACCGTCGGCTACGGCGCGACCCGGCTGGCCCGCGGCGACCACCGGCAGTCCGTCGCCACCTGCTTCGAGATCGGCATGCACAACACCACGCTGTCGATGGCGATCGCCCTCAGCCCCTCGCTCCTCGACAGCACTCGGATGGCCATCCCGTCGGCGGTGTACGCGGTGCTCATGTTCGTCATGGCCCTGACCGCCGGTTTTCTCCTGCGCCGCATGGCCCCGGCCGACACCGTCCCTCGATTGCGTCCAACCGCACGTTGACGACAGCTCACGCCCGCCAGCGGTGTGCGTATCCCTCCATCAACGGTCCGCCGAACAAGTCGAGGGCCCTCTCCACCGCAGTGGCCAAAGGCAGCGGGTCGGCCTGCTCGGCCACGACCCGGTGGCCGTCCAGCAGGGCTTCGCCCAGAGCGGGATCCGCGCTCAGCAACCGGCGGGGAAGCCATTTGCCGATGCCCGTCCAGGCGTTGTGATGGGCGGTGACCAGGTCAGCCGCCTTGTGCAGCACCTGGTCAGCGAGGGAAAGCTGTTCGTACCGGTTGTTCGGTGGGGTGTCGATCAGGTCGTCCAGGAAGCAGGTGAGAGCGTAGCGACCGTGTTCCCATTCGGATGCGGTGAGCGGAGGAGGACCGGAGGCGAGCACACGTCGAGCCAGCCGGCGGGCTCGGGCCACGTGTCCGTGCGGATCAGCCAGGACCAGACCTTGGTCATAGACGAAGAGGACGGTGCCGCGGCGCCGGGCCCGGTCCCAGGCGAAGAACTCCGGCACGTCCGCAACAGTGTTCAGGAACAGCTCGACGATGCGGCCATCGTGACGGATCACCTCCCGGCGGCTCGTGTCCGAGTCCGGCAGGAGAACGGCCACATCCAGATCGCTGGTCGGGGTGGCGCGACCTTGAGCAGCGGAGCCTCCGAGCACGGCGCCCAGGGCCTGCGGAAAGAGCTCGGCGACCACACGGAGAGCCTGGGCTTCGACAGCTTCTCGATCATCCATGGGGGCTCATCGTGCCAGCTCGCAGAAACAGAACAACAGGCACCGTTTGCCGAGCCATTCCACTGAGACAGAGCGCCGGTCTCCCGATGCCTGGAAGACCGAGCGGCCGCACCGGGAACAGCTGGTCCGGCCAGGGGTGTTGCATCGACGGAGGCACCGACACTCCACGGCGGGGCAGCGGAGCCCACAAGGTTGTGTTCCCCACCAGGATTCGGGCCCAGGACCGCGGTACGCCCGCCGCGCACTGCTACCCAGACGTACCTTTCCGCAGGAGGACTGTTTCATGACTGACCGGCCTTTGACGCTCATGGCAGTACACGCCCATCCCGACGACGAGGCCACCGGAACCGGAGGGATCCTCGCGCGGTACGCGGCGGAAGGCATCCGAACGGTTCTCGTGACGTGTACCGACGGCGGTTGCGGTGACGGGCCGGGAGGTGTCAAGCCGGGCGAACCCGGGCACGATCCGGCCGCCGTCGCCCTCATGCGTCGCCAAGAGCTCGAGGCGAGCTGCGGCGTCCTGAAGATCAGCGATCTGGAGCTGCTGGACTACGCCGACTCCGGGATGGCGGGCTGGCCGAGCAACGACGCCCCCGGATCCTTCTGGCAGACCCCCGTGGAGAAAGGCGCCGCCCGGCTCGCCGAACTCATGGGGCACTACCGACCCGATGTGGTCGTCACTTACGACGAGAACGGCTTCTACGGCCACCCCGACCACATCCAGGCCCACCGCATCACGATGGCGGCGCTGGAGATGACCGAACTGACGCCGAAGGTGTACTGGACGACGATGCCCCGCTCGATGATGCAGCGGTTCGGGGAGACCATGCGCGAGTTTCATGAGGACATGCCGGAGCCGGATCCTGCCGAGGCCGCCGCGATGGCCGAGATCGGCCTGCCCGACGATGAGATCACCACGTGGGTGGACACCACCGCGTTCAGCGGCCAGAAGTTCGACGCTCTGGCCGCGCACGCCAGTCAGGGCGAGAACATCTTCTTCCTCAAGATGGGCAAGGAGAGGTTCGGCGAGTTGATGGGCATGGAGACCTTCCTACGGGTCCAAGACGCCACCGGCGCGGCCGTACCCGAGAACGATCTCTTCGCCGGTCTGCGCTGATCCAGCCGGCTGCGCCCTCATGCCCGGGCCCGGCTCCCGCCTCCTGCTCTCATCTAGCCGGGGCGCTGTGGGTCGTGCTCCGTCATCGCTCCACCCTGCGGGTGGCCCGGAGGCCCAGTGACGGTTCGTAGCATTTCCCCGCGTGCCTTGTGCACAGTGGCACACGACCCGTGACCTGGGGCGCCTCTAGCCTCGCCGCAACGGCGCGACAACGAGAACGATCGAGGGGCGGGGCCTGTGAACTGGCTGATCCACGACTACCGCGAGAGCGATCTCGCCGCGGTGGTCCACCTGATGGACACCACGGCCGAGCTCGGCCAGGAATCCGTCTTCTCCGTGGCGGAGTGCATCAGTGCCCTGACCTCCCGCCAGCCCGGCGTCGTCGCCGTCCACCAGGGCGTACCCATCGGAACGGCCCTCGCCTGTGTGGCCGGGGAGCGGGCCTGGGTGATGCGGATCGCGATTGCCCCGGCCTGGCGGGGGCGCGGCCTGGCCAGCGCACTCCTGGTCGAACTGGAGCGCCGCCTGGTCGCCGCGCGGGTCGGCCGCATCGCCTATGTCCTGCCCGAGGAGGACCTGTTCGGCGATGGGCTCCTCAACGCGGGCTACACCCGCCGGCCCGCCGTCGCCTATTTCGAGAAGGTCGAGCCGGTGCACGGGCCCGCCGCCAGCCTCCTCGACGATCTGGGGGGCCGGCTCCTGCCCGGTGACCTCTGGGCCAAGGTCGTCGGCATGGAGCGTGAGAAGGACCTGATCGAACGGCGGGTCGTCCTTCCGCTCGCCGAGCCGGAGCGTGCGGCGCGGCACGGTGTGCGCCCGCCGCGGGCGGTGGGCCTGTTCGGCCCGCCGGGTACCGGCAAGACGACCTTCGCGCGCGCGATCGCCTCGCGTCTCGGCTGGCCCTTCGTGGAGATCCTGCCCTCACGGCTGGCCGACGGGGGCAATCTGGCGGCGGCGCTGCGCTCCGCGTTCGCAGCGATCGCCGAGCTGGAACGGGTCCTGGTCTTCATCGACGAGGTCGAGGAGATCGCCCCGGTCCGCCAGGAACCGGCGCAACCCGGCGGCATGCACGGGGTGACAAACGAACTGCTCAAGCTCATCCCAGGTTTCCGGGAGCGCGACGAGCGGCTCCTGGTCTGCGCGACGAACTCGATCCGCTCCCTGGACCCGGCCTTCCTGCGCCCCGGTCGTTTCGACTACCTGATCCCGATCGGTACGCCGGACAAGGCGGCCCGGGCGGCGATCTGGGCGCGCTACACCGATGGCAGACCGGAGGTGGACGTCGACGCACTGGTGGCAGCGAGCGACCTGTTCACACCCGCCGACATCGAGCACGCCGCCCGGATCGCCGCCCAGAACTCCTTCGAGCGGGATCTGGTCTCGGTCGGCGTCCCGGTCGGCGGGCAGGCTGCCGCCACGGAGGCACTGCCGGGCGCGAGCACGGCGGGCTACCTGGAGGCGATCGCCCAGTGCCGTCCTACGGTGACGCCTCAGATGATCAACCAGTTCGAGTCGGACATCACCACGCACGCCCGGTTCTGACCCGGCACAAGCCCCCGGAAACCGTTCGATCTCCGGGGGCTCTGGTCGGCGTGCGGAGTCCCGCTGTGTTTCAGCTCCGCATGCCGTCGAAGCGCGACACCCAGTACGCCGTCCGGTCCAGGTAGGCGGACTCCGCCGCCTCACCCGTCTTTCCGTAGGCTCCGTCGAAGGTCAGATAGCCGTGACCGGTCGGCGGTGAACTGTCGGCGGGCTCGATGGAACTCCCCTCGTGCCACTCGTTGAAGGACGTCACCGACACCCAGGCGGGCGAGCCGCCAGTCGCCGGGTCCAGGGCGTTGTTCCACTGCCTGTCGTAGGCCGCTCCGTCCGCGCGGTCGAGGGTGGGCGTCGTGTTGCCCGGGACCGCCCGGTCGTCGATGTAGCCGGGAGCGACCGACGGGGCCCAGATCAGGTCGTGGGCACGGGCGTAGTCACCGGCCTGCTTCCAGCCGGGGGCGGTGGCGCCCGCGATCCCGTCGTAGGTGTACATCCCGGAGAAGTGGGCGATCTTCGTGGTGTCGGTCGTCTGGGCGAGCACGATGCTGCTGTCCGTCACCTCGTCGAGCGCGGTCCAGTCGGTGATGCGCAGGCTCTCAAAGACATAGAACGCGGCTCTGTCGCCGTGCTCGGCGGAACGGTGGAAGGCGGGGTGGCTGCCGTAGGTGTCGTTGATGTACTGGATGTCGGACACCGTGGAGGCCGCGGTACGCCCCGAGTACGGCTCCAGGTGCCAGGCCACCTTGACGCCTTCCTTGGCGGCCGCGTCCAGAACGCCCTTGGCGAGCTGGTCCTCGTAACCGCCACGGCCCCACCAGCTGTAGACGATGACGCCGGCGCCGGATCTCCGCACCTCCTTCATGTGCTGGGCGACGGCGCCCGCCATGTCTCCGGAGTCGTAGGGGCCGAGCGCCGGGTAGTAGTCGGCGCCGACGTCGTCGGGCGGGGTGTGACCGCCCTGGGGCCAGTGGCGCCAACTCCCGTTCACGGTGGGGTTTCCGTACCACGGGTAGTAGAAGAGGTGGACGTTCTGAGATCCCTCCTCGGCAGCGGTCTTCTCGGCCGTCCGGGGCTCGCGGTGGGTCGCCCGGGGGTGGCTGCCTTCGCTCGCCGAAGCATGTTCGGCGGCCTGTGCGCCCGAACCGGATGTGTACGCCTCACCCTTCACCGTGCCGCCTCGCGCATCAGCCGCGCAGTCGCCGGGCGCCTGCCCCGCGGCGTAGCGGACCGCGCCGAGCAACAGGGTGCGGAAGTCGGAGTCGGCGTACGACTCGGCGGTGTGGCCGAGGCCGGTGTAGAAGGAGCGGCCCTGGCCCTGCGTGTGGCACCAGGTGATGGGGTGGTCGCCCGCCATCTCTCCGCCGCTGTAGGTCGATTCGTCCAGACTCTGCAGGACGTGGACGCCGGAGCGGGGGTTGGCGCGGTAGTTGTACCACTCGTCGGTGCGGGTCCAGGTGGCCCCGAGGTGAGCGGTCGCCGGGTGGGTACGGTCCTCGTTGACCACGGTGGCCCGCTGAATGGCGGGATGGCTCTTGAACCAGGCCCCGACGATCTGCCCGTAGTACGGCCAGTCGTACTCGGTGTCTGCCGCGGCGTGCACACCGACGTAGCCGCCGCCGGAGTCGACGTACGACTGCAGGGCATTCTGCTGGGCGGTGTTGAGGACATCGCCCGTGGTGCTGAGGAAGACGACGGCCTCGTATCCGGAGAGGTTGTCGGGGCTGAAGGCCGTGGCGTCCTCGGTGGCCGTGACGGTGAAGCCCTGCTCCTGGCCGAGGCCGCGCAAGGCGTCGATCCCGGCCGGGATCGAGTCGTGGCGGAAGCCCGCCGTCTTGGAGAAGACGAGGACGTCAAAGGACGCGGCGTCCCCTCGACCGCCGGAGTCCTGCTCGGACGCCGCCCGCGCGGACCCGGTCTGCGCGGCGATCGGCACGGTGAGAACGGCGGCCAATGCGAGGACGAGAGCGGTGGGTGCGCGGCGCAGCCGGCTCGACACTCTGCTCGTGCTGCTCATGGTTGACGCCCCTTCTGCGCGGTGGTGGCGAGGGTGAACGCGTCGACGTCGAAGAGGTTCCCTTGACCGCTCGGCCCCTTGAAGACCAGCACGAGGTCCGTGGTCCCGGACGGTGCCCCGGACAGGTTCGTCGTGACGTTCTGGAAGTTCTCCCAGCCGCCCGTCACCGGCACGGCCACCGAGCCGAGCTGCGTCCCGGTCGGTGAACCGGCGCGGATCTCGATAGTGCCCCCGGCGCCGCCCGAGGAGATGCGGGCGGTGAACGACTTCGCGTCGCCGAGTGCGTACGGCTTGAAGGAGATCCAGTCGCCGTCGTCGGTGAAGCCGACCGTATTGGCGCCCTCGGCGGGGCCGTGCCCGGCGATCTGGATGCCCGACTGGGCGGTGAAGTGCTCGGCCTGCCGGTGGCGCGGCTGCAGGGTGCGCAGGCTGTGCGCGGTCAGTCCGGCCTTGTCTGTGTACTCGGCGTCGAAGACCCCGTACAGATTGGCCGCGCTGTCGTGCTCGCCGTCGGCCGGCACGGTGATGCTGCCGCTGCAGCCGTTCTTGGACGTGATGGCGTGCGAGTGGCTGTCGTGCCCGAGGAGATAGGTGACCTTGACCTTCGCGCAGTCGATCGCGCCGTCCTCCGGATCGCTCACCTCGACCTCGAAGGGCACGGTGTCGCCGAAGGAGAACAGCTTTCCGTCAGCGGGCTGTTGGAGGGAGACCGTGGGTGCGGTGTTGCCCGCGGTCACCACGAGGCTTGCGCTGCCGGTCAGGCCCTGGGGATCCTTGACGGTGAGTGTCGGCCGATAGGTCCCCTTCGTGGTGTACGTGTGCGAGGGGTTGGCCTGGGTCGACGTGGAGCCGTCACCGAAGTCCCAGGCATAGCTGAGGGATTGCCCCTCGGGATCGGAGCTGCCCGCGGAGGAGAACTGCGCGGTCAGCGGCACGGCGCCGGAGGTCTTGTCCACGGCGGCCTTGGCGATCGGGCTGCGATTGCTCCCGCCGAGGTATTCGATGCGGTACAGGGCCTGGTTGTTGCTCCCGGTGCCGTAGTCGAGGACGTACAGGGCGCCGTCCGGGCCGAAGTCGCTGTCCATGATCTGGGTGCCGGTCCACGGGAAGTCCTCGATGACGCCCCGGGATCCGTCGGACTTCACCTCGATCGACTTGATCCATTTGCGGCCGTACTCGGTGGCGAGGAAGCGGCCGTCGAGGGACTGCGGGAACTTCACCGACGATTCCAGATCCGGGTCGTAGCGGTAGACCTCGCCGCCCATGGGTGACTCGGAGCCGGAGCCGAACTCCGGCGGCGACCCGTCCCAGCCGTACTTGATCCAACTGGCCTTCGCAGGGGGCAACTTGGCCTGACCGGTGTTGCGGAACGAATCGTTGGCCGGACCGCCCGCGCAGTCGTACTTGGCGCCGGATGGACCGCTGGGGAAGGTGTACGCGTTGTACGTCTCGGCGGTCGTGTTCGTGCCGGTGCAGTACGGCCAGCCGAAGTTGCCGGGTGCGGTGATGCGGTCGAACTCCACCTGGCCGCCGGGCCCCCGGTTCGCGTCGCCGCCGCCGGCGTCGGGTCCGTAGTCGCCGAGGTAGACGATGCCGGTCTTCTTGTCGACGCTCATCCGGAACGGGTTGCGAAAGCCCATCGCGTAGATCTCGGGCCGGGTGTTCGCGGTGCCGGGGGCGAAGAGGTTGCCGGCGGGGACGGTGTAGCCGCCGGCTGCGGTCGGCTTGATGCGCAGCACCTTGCCGCGCAGGTCGTTGGTGTTGCCGGAGGAGCGCTGGGCGTCGAACTGCGGGTTGCGGTCCGTGCGTTCGTCGATGGGCGCGTAGCCGGAGGAGTCGAACGGATTGGTGTCGTCGCCGGTGCTGAGATACAGATTCCCGGCGGCGTCGAAGTCGATGTCCCCGCCGACGTGGCAGCACTTGCCGCGATCGTTGGCCACTTCGAGTACGACCTTCTCGCTGGCCATGTCGAGGGTGTTGTCGGCCTTGAGTGTGAACCGGGAGAGGTTCAGATGTCCCTTCCACCGCTCGAAGTCGGCGGCGGTTCCGGTGGCAGGCGCGTCACCGGACGGGGTGTCGAGCTTGGGGGAGTAGTAGACGTACACCTGGCGGCTCGAGGCGAAGTCCGGGGCGGCCGATATGCCTTGGAGCCCTTCCTCGTCGTGGGTGTAGACGTCCAGTTTGCCGGCCTGGGTGGTGTTTCCGGCGGCGTCGGTGTATCTGACCGTGCCGTCACGGGCGGTGTGCAGCACCGAACGGTCGGGCAGCACGGTGAGGGACATCGCCTCGCCCAACTCGGCGCCGCCCGTGGCCAGTTGTACCTGCTGGTAGTCCGCGGCCGGGATGTCCCGGGCATCTGCGCCCGCGGAGGTGGCAGCGGTGACCGTGAGTCCGGACAGCGTGAGTGCGAGTGCGGTGAGCAACTTGAGCCCTGTACGAGGGCGTGGGGACATGGGGCATCCTCCTGACGCTTGGGGGTGTGTCAGGCA
Organism: Streptomyces sp. NPDC033180; assembly: GCF_055577645.1. Taxonomy (NCBI): domain Bacteria; kingdom Bacillati; phylum Actinomycetota; class Actinomycetes; order Kitasatosporales; family Streptomycetaceae; genus Streptomyces; species Streptomyces sp. NPDC033180. The sequence continues at coordinate 141,284 of NZ_JBVIPU010000019.1, forward strand.
GGGCGCGCGCCGGCCGCGCTTGCTGCGGTGATGGAGAGGGGGTGAGCGCGTACTGGAGTACGGACTGACATGCCGATGCATGCTTGAATTGCGCGCTCGGCACAGGAAATTGCATAGAAATGCGAGCACTTTGCATCCTGGCGACCCCTCGCCAATTTGTCAAGGCCGTGTCAAAATGCGCGCCAGGCTCCTGTTGGCCCTGCCTCGCCACTGGGCCAGGGAGCGGGCAACCTCCCCCACCAGAACCGGGAGTTGGCCAGGGGTGCACCAAGTGCCGCAGCCCAGGCTTCTGCGCCTGCTGATCGGTAACGATCCGTCGGCAACTTCCCCCGAGCCCGGGGCCCTGAGTCCAGGCGCCTTGTACTATCCCGACACCTGGCTGAGGGGCGTTCTGCCCAAGAAACTCACCACGGGGGGCGTCGTGCCAGACGAGAACAAAGACCACACCTGGAAAGATCAGACGGTAAAGGCCGCCTATATCGCAGGGATATTTGCGATCTCGACCGTGGTGCTCTCTGCTTTTACAGGAGATCTGAGAGCTCTCCTTCTCGCTCCCGCCATCCGGCCAAGGGCAATACCTTCATTCGGTTCAAAGCGCTCATAGCGAAGCCTGACGTGTATACCTGCGGCCCCGGCGGGGTATCTGTCAATGTCACCGTTACAAGTAAAGAGGGAACGAAGCCTCTTGCGGCGACCGTCAAAATCAAAACAAAGTGCGACTGAGTATGCGCCGCGTCGAAAGGCTCACTGACCCGCTGTTGTATTTAGTACGCCGCCGCCTTGGTGAGCGGGACCGAGCGCCGTGTGCGGGCCGAGTGCCGCTGATGGCCCGCGGCCCGCACACGGACGGTTTGGCGCCGGTCAGCACTTGGGCAGGAAGCTCTGCACCCGCCCTGTGGTCAGATACTTGTCACTGACATAGCGGTTGCCGGGGTTGGAGTAGATCCGGGTCCAGATGTTGTAGCCGCCCACGCTGGACCCGTACGTCCAGCAATCGATCTCGACCTTCGCACCGTTACGTATCGACCCCGCGGATCCGTAGTTGGTGCCGGGGCCCTTGCGTATGGTCAGGCCGTTGGGTGAGTTCTTCACATACGCGCACCAGGCGCGCGGGTCGCTGCCGGACTGGCCGCAGCGGAACGGGTCGGCGCTCGCGGACGGTGCGAGCACCACCCCGGTGCCGAGAGTCGCCGCCAGCGCCGTGGTCACGACGGCCAGCTTCGCCTTCTTGGTACGTTTCGACATGAACGACATGAACTGGGCTCCCCCTGTGGTGAGTTCGGCGCACTTGTGGAGCGGCGTCTGTTCGCGCCTCGTGCGTCGTGCGGTCGGAAAAAACCGTACGGTGCTGGGGCGTTGCCCACATACCGCAGCCGTTTGGTCTTCGCGTACAACCAGCGCGGTACCCGACGCGGATGTCAGCTCAGCGCGGTACGTGCCCTGTTATGGTGCGTCGATGTCAACGATCAAGCAGTTCCAAGTCACCTTCGACTGCGCGGAACCTGAGCGCGTCGCTCGTTTCTGGTGCGAGGTGTTGGGGTACGTCATGCCGCCGCCGGAGGGGTTTGCCTCTTGGGATGATTTCAATGGCGCGCAGCCCGCTGGGCGGCAGGGTGCATGGTCTGTCTGCAAGGACCCTTCGGGTGTGGGCCCGCGGATGTACTTTCAGCGCGTTCCTGAAGGAAAGGTCGCCAAGAATCGCATGCATCTCGATGTGCGGGCAGGAACCGGACTCGTGGGGGACGAGCGGCTGGCCACGCTGGAGGCCGAGTGCGAACGACTGGTCGCCCTCGGCGCAGTGCATGTGCGCACGCTGGTCGCCGATGAGGAGAACGAGTCGTGCATCCTCATGCAGGACGTCGAGGGCAACGAGTTCTGTCTCGACTGAGCATCCTCCGTGTCGGAGACGGTGAGGCAGCGTCCGGCACATCACGCGCCTGCCGTTACGACAAGGTGTTCAGTGCGGTGAGAACGGCCAGAGGCGTCGCCGCGGCCCAGGCCTGGGGAGAGCAGGAGTGGGGGTAGGGGACCGGCCGTTGGTGCTGGGCGCGCTCGTATCCCGCCATCACCTCGGGCAAGCGGTGGTCCTGATGGGTCGACGCGGCCACCAGCCCTTCGGCGACGGCGCGTGCCTCGTCGGCGAGGCCGCAGCGGGCGAGACCGAGCAGGACGACCGCGGTGTCGTGGGGCCAGCAGCTGCCCCGGTGGTAGGAGAGCGGGTGGTATCCGGGCTGCCCCGAGGCCAGTGTGCGGATGGCCCACCCGGTGAAGAAGTCGGACTCCACCAGGCGTTGCCCCACGCGCCGGGCGAGCGGGGCGTCGAGTATGCCCGACCACAGGAGATGCCCGGCGTCCGAGGCCAGGGAGTCGACGTGCCTGCCCTGGCCGTCCAGGGCGAGAGCGGGGAAGTCGGGGCCGGACATCCAGAAGTCGCGTGCGAAGCGCGATCGCAGGCGAGCCGCTGCCTCCTCGAGTCGCCTACGCGGAACTCCTGGACATGTGCGAGGCAGTGGCCTTCGCGGTGCCCCCCGCCGTGCAGTCCGCCCTCGCCCCGCGCGCGGCCGCGGCGGGCCGCGCCCTGCTCCTGGAGAAGCCGCTCGGCGTCGACCTGGACGCCGCCCGCGCCGTCGCGGACGCGGTTGCCGAGCACCAGGTGATCTCCCAGCTCGTCCTCACCAAGCGGTACCACCCGACGACCCGCGCGTTCCTCGCCGAAGCGGCGACGCGGGACGTCACCGGTGCCCGCTCGTGCTACCTGCACGGAGCCTTCCTCGGGAGCGACTTCGCCACCGGGTGGCGACTCGAGCACGGTGCGCTGCTCGACCTGGGCCCGCACCTCCTTGACCTGCTCGACACCGCTGTCGCACCGATCGTCTCCGTACGCGCCACGGGCGATCCGAAGCGCTGGGCCGAGCTGACCTGCGAACACGAGAACGGCGCGGTCAGCCAGGCTTCCCTGTCCGGCAGCGTGAACCTTCCGCGGGCCAGGACACGGGTGGAGCTCTTCGGGCCCGGCGAAGAGCTGGTCTACGACACGGCCGACATCGACCACGAGGAGTGCTGGCCCATTCTGCGCAGGGAGTTCGCCACCGCGGTCCGAACGGGCCGCGGCACGGGAATCGACGCGGCCCGCGGCCTCCACATCCAGCGACTGCTCGACCGCGCGCCGGCCTGACTGCCGCCGGCACCTGGATGGCCTGTACCGCTTCAGGCGTCAGGGTGGAGAGGACCCGGTCCTCTCCACCCTGACGCCTGAAGCGGTTGATTTATGCGGCAGAAGTCAGATACGCCCATGTGTCAGCCGAGTCAGCGGCCCGCCCTGAACCTTCGCGGTCCGGCGCCCGGCGGTGAAGGAGACACCCACCACACTGACCAGACCCGCGGCAGCGCCCGCAGCGATGGCCTTGCGGTTCTTCACCAGGGTCCAGCCGGCGACTGCGGTGGAAGCGACCTTGCCGGTGGCCGACACCACTGTCTTGCCGCCACTCTCGATACCCGCGGCCGCGGCCTGCTTCGCACGCTGTGTCGCGAGACCGAACGAATGCGCACTGGAACCGGCGGCGTCGGCTGCCTCTCCGGCCGAACCCTTCGCCTTGTCAGCAGCCTCAGCCGACTCCTGCTTGGCCTTCTGTGCCGTGGTGTTCACCTTGCGTGCTCCTGTACTCGCAGTGGACCGCCCCTTGGCGGATGCCGCCTTCGTGGTGTGCCGAGCGTTCCCGGCGCTGTCACTGGAGTTTCTTCTCTCGTCAGCCATGCAGTCCGTGTTGCCGTTCAACGCCCAGTGAAACTTGGAGCGTTCGACTACTCTTCACCGACAGGCAGCAAGGAACCCAGGAGCCCCAGGTCCAGCGGGCGCTGCTTCACCCGCTCTCCTGCCTCGGCTCGCAGCGGCGACCCGGTCGAGCCCCCCATACGTGACCGCACCCCAGACGGGACAACCTCTACCAGTGGCTTCAGGTGCCTCCACGTTGCTGGGCAGGCAGGCGACCTCAGCGTGGGCTGTTGACCCGCTGTTCGATGTCAAGGGTGAGCTGGAGGGCGTCCAGCACGCTGCCGGGGGAGATCTGGTTCTCGGCCTGGCCGCGGAGCACGGCCATGACATGGTCGATCATGGCGGTGTACTGGTCGGCCGACGGCAGGTCCAGCTCCCGCGGCCCGTCGGCGGTGTAGGCGGTGACGGTGCCGGACGGTTTGCCGTCGAAGCCCATCGTGGAGCTGGCATCCAGCACGCCGTGATCGAACGTGGCTGTGTAGCCGCCACGGGCTCCCCAAGGCTTGGGCATCAGCGAGGAGATGGAGCTGCGGGCTGCCGCGCCGTCGAAACCCAAGGCGGCCTCGATGGCGGCGGAGTCCTTGTCGCGCGCCACGGTGCTCACGGTGACGTCCTCGGGCAGGCCGAGGGTGCGGGTGATGATGTCCATCTCGCTGTGCATGGCCTCCAGCGGCAGGGCCTTCAGCCCGAGCGAGGCGCCCGGCCACAGGTGAGCGGTCATGTTCCACAGGGTGAGTTGTTCAAGCCGCCCGTAGGTGCCCTCGCTCACCGCGTCGAACAGGGCCCGGTTGGCCGGGATGAACCGCTCGAACATGTCCACGAACACGTGCTTGTCGCTGCGCGCCGCCGCGTCGGCGACGCGCTTGGCGTCCTCGATGTCGTCGGCCAGGGGCAGCTCGACCAAGGCGTGCTTGCCCGCGTCCAGGGCGCGAAGCACGTACGGGGCGTGCAGGGGGATCGGCAAACAGATATCGACCAGGTCGAACGAGGGGTCTGTGAACGCGGCGTCCATGTCGGTGGAGGAGGCGAACTCGAACTGGCCGGCCGTTTGTGCGGTCTTCTGCGAGTCGCGGCCGAACATCACCACCTCCACGTCGCCGCGGGCGGCGTAGACGGCGGCATGCGCCTGGCCGAAGTTGGTTCCTAGCAGGGCGATCTTCATGATTCTTCCTTTTCGGGTGGCGGGTAGCGGGTAGCGGGCAGTGCTGAGCGGTCACACCCGTGGCTCGGCAAAGGTGGTGCGGTGCGGTCAGGAGGGCTGGCGCCGGCTGATGCACAGCGGCCAGCCGGAGGGGTCCAGCAGTACCGTCCACTGCTCCCCGCCGGGCTGGAAGGCGGGTTTGCTCGCTCCGAGCTCCACGAGCCGCTTTTCGGCGGCGGCCACGTCGCCGAACGCCAGGTCCAGGTGGAACGGCAGGTCCTGCTGAGGCCAGTTGGGTGCGGTGAAGGAGCCTGAGGTCCAAAAGACGTACATCGTGCTGCCGACAGTGACGGGGAAGGCGACCTCGTTGCCGTGCTCGTCGGGGTAAGGAGCTCCGACCTCGCTGCCCAGCGCGGCGGCGTAGAAGTCAGCGAGCCGGCGGCCGTCGTCGGCCCAGATCGCGTACGAGACCACCGAACCGGCAAGAGGGTTGGCGGAGTGGGAGGAGCTCATGTCGGGTGGATCCTTTCCTTGTCACCGCGGCCGATGTGCAGCCGGCCGCGGATCGTGCAATGTGAAGCGGACGCCTGGCGCTTGCCGCGGTCCGCCGCGGAACTCATGCGTCGGCGGGCTGAGTGGGCAGGGAGAACAGGCCGAAGCGGTTGCCGCGCGAGTCGACGATGCGGGAGAGGACCAACCCGTCGGGGGCGGCCTCGGGTCCGTACTCGACCCGGACTGTCGGCTGCTGTGCGGCGGCGTCGGTGGCAGCGACGACGTCTGAGACCAAGAAGGACGGCATGGCGTAGTCGCCGCCGTCGGACCGGCCGCTGTGGTCCCACAAGCCGCCGGAGGGCCACCCGGTGCCGGTGTAGACCTTGAAGTAGGGCGTGCTGTCGGCCCTGCCGTCCTTTTCGAACCGCCAGCCGAAGGCTGCGGCGTAGAAGGCCATCGTGGCCCGCACATCAGTGGTGCCGATCTCGAACCAGGCCATCGCTCCCGGCTGCGGCGCGGCTGCGGCGTGCTGCATGTGCTCTTCGGTCGCCTTCGCCCGGTCGGCGAGCTTGGCCGACTCGCCGCGGGAGAACAGGGAAAAGACGTTGCCGCGCGGATCGGCCAGCCGCGCGAAGACGGTCACTTCGCCGACCGCGGTCGCCGGCACCAGGACCTGCGCGCCGAGCGCGGTGAGCTTGTCGACGTCGGTGTGGACGTCGGCGGACAGGACGGAGAGGTTGAGACTCTCGCCGCCGGTGTCACCTTGCTGGATCGCGCCCATCGGCCAGGGCGTGCCCGGGGCGAGGATGCGGGTGTAGGTGCGGCCGTCGATGGAGGAGTCGGGGTCGACTTCGAAGCTCCAGCCGAGGAGGGGGCCGTAGAAGTCGGTCACGGCCTGCAGGTCGGTGGTGCCGAACTCGAACCAGACCACCTGGCCGGGAGACATGTAACTCACGATATGACTGCCTTTCACGTGTGCCGTGTGAGGTGTGATGTGCGGAGTCAGGGGGGGGCGGTTATCCGATCGCAGCCGGCTCGGCCTCCCGCTTCTGTTCCCCCCGTTCCCGCTCGGGGCCGACTTCGGCGATCGGCAACGCGTGCGGCATCCGCTGCGCCTGCTCGGCGGGGCTGTCGTCGCCGAGGGGACCTCGGAGAGGATCATCAGGTCGGTCAGCGGGGCGATGATCAGCCCCATGCCCATGCCCAAGCCCAGGTCGACGCGCCGGAGTCGCCCTGGACACGGGGACGGCCTTATGCACGACGGTTACGTCGACCGCCTCCATGAAGGAGGCGATCAGGACCACGGCCAGCGCCGCCCACCTGCGCGGATCCACCGCATTCACAGGTGCTTGGAGTGGTTTGTTCTCGGACATGTCTCCGACGCTAAGGTCCCTTTAGGACATCTCGCGTCCGTAAAGCACGTCATCCTGGAGACATGACGACCGACCTTCCCGCCCGGATGCTCCGCCTGCTGTCCCTGTTGCAGACGCGCCGCGAGTGGTCGGGCGCCGAACTCGCGGAGCGGCTCGGCGTCACCACCCGCACCGTGCGCCGCGACATCGACCGCCTGCGCGAGCTCGAGTATCCCGTCGAGGGCACCACCGGCCACGCCGGCGGCTACCGCCTGGCCGCGGGTGCCGCGATGCCGCCGCTGATCCTCGACGACGACGAGGCGACCGCCACCGCCGTCGCCCTGCGCACCGCCGCCGGTCAGCTCACCGGCATGGAGGAGACCACCCTGCGCGCCCTCGCCAAACTCGAACAGGTCCTGCCCGCGCGCCTGCGCTCGCAGGTCGCCGCCCTGCAGCAGGCAACAGCCACCATCGAATGGGAGCGCCGCGGCCCTCGTACCGATCCGGCGACCCTGGCCGCGCTGGCCGCCGCCTGCCGTGACCGAGAGACCGTCACCTTCGCCTACACCACCCGCAGTGGCCAGGGCGCCTCCCGTCGCGTCGACCCGCACCACCTCGTCGCGTCCGGTGGCCTGTGGTACCTCCTCGCCCACGACCACGCCCGCGACGCCTGGCGCATCTACCGCCTCGACCGCATCGCCGACCTGACGCCGACCCGCCGCCACTACACACCCCGCCCCGTGCCCGGCGAGGACCCCGCCGCCTACGTGGCAGGGAAGATCGCCTCCGCGCCGGTGCGCTACCGCGCGATCGCGACCCTTCAGGAACCCGCCGATGCCGTACGCCGCCGCACCTGGGCCCTGGCCGACCGTATCCAGCCGGCCGGCCCCAACTCCTGCACGGTCGACTGCTCCGGCGACCACCTTCCCGGCATCGCCCAGATCCTCGCCGGCCTCGGCAACGAGTACGCCCTGGATGCTGATGACGCCGTCCGCGACCACCTGCGCACTGCCGCCCGCCGCATCCTCGCCGCCGCCGGCTAGGACGCGAATGGCCGTAGTCGTTCTTTTAGGACGCGAGATGTCCTCAAGGGGTCGTAATGTCTTGTTTGCGGCCAAACGGGCCGTCTGTCTTCAGGCAGCATCCCCATCCCAGGAGCAACACTGTGAAGATCGCGATTCTCGGAACCGGCGCGGGCGCCCGTCAGCACGCAGCCCGCCTGTCCGTACTCGGCCACCAGGTCATCGTCGGCACCCGTGATCCGGAGGCCACCCTCGCACGGACCGAACCCGACATGATGGGTACCGAACCCTTCGCCGCCTTCCACGCCGCCCACCCCGAGCTGACCCTGACCACCTTCGCCGAAGCCGCCGACGCGGGTGAACTGGTGATCAACGGCATCGACGGGGCGAACGCAGTCACCGCCCTGTCCGCGCTCCCCACCGGAGCTCTCACGGGCAAGACCCTCATCGACTACGCCGTTCCCTACGTCTACCAGCAGCCCGGCGGCCCCGAACACTCCTGGCCCACCCCCTGGGGTGAAATGCCGCGCCTGGACCCCGTCGACACCGACAGTCTCGCCGAACAGATCCAGCGCGCCCTGCCCGGCACCGCCGTGGTCAAGACCTTCGTCACCCAGGAGCAGGAGACCGTCGTCGATCCGGCCGAGTTCGCCGGCGGTGACCACACCATGTTCCTGGCCGGTGACCACGAGGAGGCCAAGACCGCGGCTCGCGAGCTCCTGAACGCCTACGGCTGGAACGACATCATCGACCTCGGCCCCCTCGCCGCGGCCCGCGGCCTGGAAATGTACGCCCACTTTCACACCGCAGTCGGCCTTGCTCTCGGTGGCCGCTTCGGCGTCAAGATCATCCGCTCGTAACGATCAAGGGCAAGCCTTGAGGACGTCGAAGCAGGTGGGTGATCGGCCGCGTGACGGAACCCGTCACCGATCCGCCGGCCTCGAGTCCGGTGGATCGGTCGGCGCCGCGGAACGGGCATCGGACGAAGTACCGGCGGGCGCGTTGGACGGCCCGTCGGCGACGGAGTCCGATGTCACGCGCGATCCGGGATGGCGCAGCGCGCACAGGAACGCGATGCCGAGCACGATGGCCATCCCGTAGAAGACCCACTGGTTGGCCTGGGCGAAGTCCATCTGGATGTCGCCCATCGCTTCACGCATCCGCGTCGCCGCAGGCCCGTCCCCGGTCGGAGCCCGGCCGTCCGCGTTCCCGGTGACCGCCTCGGCCACCGAGCGCCCTGTGTCCCGGGCTTCGTCCTGCGACAGGCCCCGGCTCTCCAGGGTGTCCGCCACGCGGTTGGTGGTCGCGTGCGTCAGCATCGTGCCGAAGACGGCAAGACCCACGCTCGCCGCGAAGTTGCGCACCGTCTGGGTGATGCCGGTGACTTCGCCGTACGAGGCACCGATGGCCCTGTTGACCGCGTCTGTGGAGGCTGGGGCCAGCAGGAACCCGATGCCCGCACCGGCCAGAGCCACGTAGGGCCACTGGTTGTGCATCGACAGATCGGTCAGCTTCCCGGCCCAGAGCGCGAAGCCGACCGCCCCGAGGGCCGTGCCGATCTTCAGGGCCGGTCGGGCGCCCCTCCTGTCGAGGATCCGGCCGCCCCACTGGGAGGTGATCGCGAATCCCGCGAAGAAGTACAGCAAATACAGTGCTGCCTGGTTCGGCGAGGCGCTGAGCGAGACCTGGGCGTACACGGAGGCGAAGAAGAACAGCGGGACGAACGCGAACATCGCGAAGAACAGAACGAGGTTGTCCACCGTGAACGCCTTGTCCCTGAACACCCGCATCTTGATCAGGGGTTGAGCCACAGACATCTCGTAGCGGACGAACACTGCGAGCACCGCCAGGCCACCGATGATGCAGACCCAGGTCAGCACACTGCTCCAGCCCCACGCCTGGGCCTGCTGGAGACCCAGCACACTCAGTCCCATGCCCGCCGCGACGAGCACGGCTCCCCGTACATCGAGCTTCTCCGCCCGCCGCACGTTGGGGACATGGGCCATGAAGGTGAGGATGAGCGCGATCACGGCGACCGGGACGTTGACCCAGAAAATCGCGCGCCACGTCCACCCGGTGAGCCAGCCGCCAAGGAGGGGGCCGATCGCCGTGAGAGCGCCCGACAGGCCGAAGAACAGTGCGAGGGCCCGGCCGCGCTTCTCCACCGGGAAGACGTTGACCACGACGGCGAGTGCGGCGGGGAACATCAGCGCTGCCCCAAGCCCCTGGGTGGCTCGGAAGATGATCAGCCAGGTCTGTGCGAAGTCCCCTTCGGGGACGCACCCGCAGAGCACTGAGGAGATGACGAAGACGAGTGTGCCGATCAGCATGATCCGGCGGTTGCCGATGAGGTCGGCGAGCCGGCCGCCGAGGGCGAAGAATGCCGCGAGGGCGAGCAGATAGGCGTTGACGACCCATTGCATCCCGGAGGACGTCAGGCCGAGCTCCTCGATGATGTCCGGCGCGGCGATGGACACGATGGTCTGGTCGATGAACGTCATCGACACCGCGAACAGCATGGCCGCGAGCGCGAGAGTCTGCTTCGGCGCGCTCGCCGTGGTGGAGGAGGCGGCGGAAACCGTCCGGGGCCTTTTGGTACCCATGTGATCAAGTCTGTACCCGACTGGCGGCGCCCGCACGACCAGCGCCGGACCGCGCGTTCTGGCGGCATCAGAGAGGCGGCACACCGTTGTTCCCGGCGAGGCTGTGGACGCCGGCTCCGGGCCGTGATCGCCCTCGCCCGCCGTGGCCCGCTCGATGTTGCGGCCTCATCGCCAGATGTCGTGTCCGGCCGTGGTCGGTGATCGTTCTGTGCTTGTGCAGCGCGTCAAAGCCCGCGATCGGCGCCGGCTTCTGATGTGAGGCGCTGCGGGCAGTGCGCACAGGGTGGCTGCTCAGGTGAGAAGGGCATCCTCATGGTGGTCGGGATCGCAGGCACGGGCTACGCGCTCGGGTCGGACACAGTCAGCAGCACCGAGCTGGCTCTGGCGCACGGTCTGGAGCCGGACTGGTTCCTGCGGCGCACTGGTATCCGACAGCGGCGCGTCTACGCCGAGGGAGAGAGCCTGCTCTCCCTGGCAGCCGAGGCGGTCGGCAAGGCATGTGCCGACGCGGGCGTGGCTCCGCAGGAGATCGGCAGCGAGACCTTGCTGATCTTCCCCCAGGTCGGCATCCCCACGTTCCTGGCTCCTTCCCAGGCCGTCCTGCTGGCGCGACAGGCCGGCATCGGCTGCGCGAAGACCATGAGCGTGGACGGTTCGTGCGCGGAGGTGATCCCCGCACTGGAGACGGCGATCACCATGCTGGAGGCGGGCCGGTGCGAGCGAGCGATCGTCGTGGGGGGACAGGACGCGATCAACCTCACGGCCCATCACGACCTCAGCCTGGCCGGCATCTTCGGCGCCGGGTGCGCGGCAGTTGTGCTGTCCCGTGATGAGAACCGAGGGGCACGGCTGGACGTGCGCGGCAGCCACTGGGAGACCCACCCCCAGCACTGGGAGCTGGGCACCATGCCTGCCCACTCCAACCGCAGGACGGAGGAGGGGTTCGAGGTCAGCATCGGCTTCTACACCATGCAGGGCACCGCGCTGGTCCAGCTCGGCCGGACGCTCGTCCGCGACGTCGTGCACACAGCCCTCGCCCAGGCCGGCTGGGCCACCGGCGAACTCGACCTGGTGATCGCCCACCAGCCGAACACCCGGGCACTGCGAATCGGCGCGAAGGCCTGCGGGTTCAGTATGGACATCGTGCCCAACCCGTGTGCGGACACTGGCAACCTGGGCCCGGCCAACGTCCTTTTCACCCTGGCCAAGTGCCGGGAACGGGGTGCCTTGAAGCCGAACACCAGGGCGCTGTTCCTCTCCTACGGCATCGGCTTCTCCTGTGGGGCCATGGCCGTCGCCCTGTGAGCCGGACGAGCGCGTGCGGTCTACGATCCGGAGACCGCGCCCCTGTCCGAGCGACGCAAGGAGAAGGTCACCGAACTCAACACGTTCGGTGCGACGGGGCTGCGGCAGTGGGGGGGGCGGTCAGGGGTGAGCGAGCGGACTTTCGAGCGGATGGCCGCGGCCAACTGCCGACACGGAAAACCGTAGTTCGGCGGATCTCCACGTCCCGTGAACAAGAGCATCTCGTACTTGAGGTCTGCTTTCGATGCACGCTCCCGGGGCCGAGGGAACTCACCCGGGGCGAGCGGCGAAGGAGAGGTGAAAGCCCGACAGCCCAAGCCTTCGAAGCATGTTCCCTGAACGAGAGGAGCCCCGATGACCGTCGAGCCAGGCGTCCGCACGGCGGCGGAGAGTGATGCCTCGGTGATTGCGCGGTCCCGGGACGAGCCCGAGGCATTCGCCGTGCTCTTCGACCGATACGCGGACGCGGTACATCGCTATCTGGCTCGCAGGCTCGGCGACGAGCCGGCCGACGACCTCATGGCGGAGACCTTCACCACTGCTTTCCAGCAGCGGCACCGTTACGACCCCTCGCGGGCCACGGGCGATGGCGCCCGGCCCTGGCTGTTCGGCATAGCGACCAATCTGATCGGCCGACACCGGCGGGCTGAGGCACGCCGCTTCAAAGCGCTGTCCCGTGTCCCGGCTCCGGCCGATCACGAGGAGCCGCTGGCCGACCGCGCTGCGGCCCGGGTGGGGGCGCAGGCCGTGGGCCGCGAGCTGGCAGCGGCACTGGCTGCACTGCCCGCGCGGCACCGGGACGTACTGCTGCTGGTGGCGTGGGGCGGTCTCGGTTACGAGGAGGTGGCCCAGGCCCTTGGCGTCCCCATCGGCACGGTCAGATCACGGCTGCACCGGGCTCGCGGCAAGCTACGCGAAGCGCTGGGCGGATCCGATCCGACGACACTGCGAGAGGTATCCGACCATGACTGACGAACTCGAACTCCTGCGGGACTGGGACGCGGACGCGGCCCCGCTCACCGAACCGGCCCGAGCGAAGGCCCGCCACCGACTCCTGAACACGATGGCGCGCGCCGAGCGGCACACCGACCCCGCCCCCAGCCGCCGTCACGCACTGCGCCTCGCGACAGCCGCCGTGGCCGCTGTGGCGGTGACGGGAACGGCGGTACTGATCATTGAGGGAGGCGCCGACGAGGGCGGTCGCCCCGACCGTGCCGAGCGCCTGCCGGGTACGGCGACCCCGCGGATGGGCAACGTCAGTGCCGCAACGGTACTGAACGCGGCAGCAGCACAGACGGGGAAGCACGAGAAGACGGTGGCGCCGCGCGACGACCAGTTCATCTACTCGAAGCGGATCATCAAGGAGACGGAGCGCAGGACCGGCGAGGTCAAGACCTACGAGGACGTGAACTGGGACTCGGTGGACGGCTCCAAGCGCTCCTTGACCATGGAGCTCGGCCGGGTGATCTGGGAGGAGCCCCTGGGGAAGGGCGAGGGCGTGTGGCCGCCTCGGGAGTGGAGCAAGCTGAAGAAGCTCCCCACCGACCCGAAGAAGCTCATCCCGAAGATCATCGGCGTCGGAACCTCCAGCAAACCGATCAGCGACTTCACCACAGACGACTGGTACGACGCCCACTTCATGCTCGGCGAGCTCCTGAAGTGGCCGGTGCTGCCCCAGGGGCTGCGCCCCGCCGCGTACGAGGCGCTGGCCCTGGTGCCCGGGGTCAAGGCGATCCCGGGGGTGAAGGACTCTGCCGGCCGCACTGGGGTGGGGATCTCTTACCCCAAGAGTCCGTTCGCGCAGGGCAAGTACCTCATCTTCGATCCGGAATCCCATGAATTCCTCGGCTTCCGGGACGAGCGGACTTCGGCGTCCGGCGACAAGACGTACCTCCAGTTGTCACACGTGGTGGACTGGGCGATCGTCGACCGGCTGAGGCAGCGCCCTTAGCCCTGCCGGCGGCTGGGGCCTGCCCGTGCCCCGGGCCGGTCGGGCCGGGGCACGGGCAGATGGTGTCAGTCCCTGCGGTATTGCGCGGGCGAGTCCTTGGTGTCGTTGTCCTCGTAGGATCCGGCCTTGCCCCGGTCTATGTGGAACGTGGTCAGCGTGCTGATGGGCGAGTGCGGGTCGCGCCGGTCGCCGATGACGCGCATGTGTGCGCTGAAGCGCTGCGGTGTCACCTCGTACACGTCATAGCCGTACCGGTTGCCCTCGAAGTACTTCAGGTGCGGATTGGCCTGGCCCATCAACGGTCCGTTGGCGGCGTTCCAGTCGGCCGAGTATGCGCCGGAGGTCACCGAGTGGGCGGTGAACTCCGTGCCGATCAGGGGGGATTGTGGCTCGTCGAAGTCGGTGCGGAGGTCGTCGACGAAGGCCGAGTGCCAGTCACCGGTGATCACGACCAGGTCCTCCAGGCCGCTCTGGTGCACGTGCCCGAGGACTTCCTTGCGCTCGGCGAGGAAGCCGTCCCACTGGTCGGTGAACATGTACGAGCCACCGGGGCGGCCCCTCAGCTGGCTCAGCATGATCGAGTTGGCCCATACGTGCCAGGCGTCGGGGGCGCGGTCGACGGTCTTCTTCAGCCACGTCTTCTGCTCTGCGCCCAGGATGGTGCCGTCCGGCAGGTTCTGCGCCGAGCGGTAGGAGCGCAGGTCGAGGATGGCCAGTTCCAGCAGGTCGCCCCAGCGTCGCACCCGGTGGATCTCGGGGTCGGGCAGCGCTGACCCGCCGAAGGAGTCGCGGTGCGGCATGTGCTCGAACCATGCCTGGTATGCGGCCGCGCGGCGCCGCATGAAAGGGGCGCCGCCGCCGGTGCCGCTGTAGTCGTTGACGACCTCGTGGTCGTCCCAGGTCAGGAACCACGGATGGGCGGCGTGCGCCTCGCGCAGCGATTTGTCGCCCTTGTAGAGAGCGTGTCGTTTGCGGTAGTCGGCGAGGGTGAGGATCTCCGGGCCGTCGTGGTCGCGCACGTGCTCCTCGGGTACGCCGCCGACCTGGCCGTGCTCGTAGATGTAGTCGCCGAGATGGATGACGAAGTCGACGTTCTCGCGGGCGATGCCGCGGTGGGCGGCGTAGAAACCGTCGTGGAACGCCTGGCAGTTGGCGGCCGCGAAGGTGACCTTGGAGACGCGGCCGCTCGGCGCCGTCTTCGTACGTCCTACTCGGGATGTATTGCCGAGCGCCTTGAACGCGTACCAGTAGTGGCGGCCGGGGGCGAGGCCGCTCACCGGGACATGCACGCTGTGGCCGAGCGTCGCCGATGCGGGGGCCGTGCCCCGGGCGACGACGCGGCGCAGTCGGGCGTCCTCGGCGAGGACCCACTCGACCTCGACAACCTCGGGAAGTCTCTGCTCGGTGGCGAGCGGTTCGGGCGCGAGTCTGGTCCACAGCACCACGGAGTGCGGCTGCGGATCACCGGAGGCGACGCCGAGCGTGAAGGGCGCGCGGTCGTACTCGGCACCGAGCTTCTCGGCGGCCTCGCGGGCCTGCGCCGGGGTGAGGCCCGGGGCGAGCGGCCAGGCGAGGCTGAGCGCGCCGGCGGCCGCGGCGGACTTGAGCAGGTCACGGCGGTTGACGGTCATCGGCGGCCTCCGGTGGCGCTGAGGGTGAGGGAAAGGGCGTCCGCGTAGCCGTCGTTGGAGGTTCCGCTGCCGCTGCGCGTGAAGACGAGCAGGACTCGCGCCGAGCGGGCGGTGGGCGGCACGGCGGCTTCGGCCGTGCGCTCAAGGAGTCCGGTCCTGCCCTGCCGGTCGGCCGCGCTGACGGGACCGAGGACGCTGAGGGCGATGGGGGTGTTCTTGGCGTCGCGGAACTCCACGGACAGGCGCGCGCCGTCCTCCTGTCCGGCGAAGCCGCCGAGCCAACCGGCCAGCGTGTAGCGGACCTTGCCCCCGTCGACGGCGCGGCGTCCGGTGGGACCGCTCCTGGGCAGGTCGATGTCCTGCACCAGTACGGTGCGCGGGCTGTTGCCGCCCGAGTAGAAGCGGCTGCCGCGGCCGGCAGGGCCGGGGTCCGACGCGGTCGGGTAGCCGCCGCCGAGACTGTAGGCGATGAGCGCCGGGGCTCCCTGGGTGACTTTCCAGCCGTGGACCTTCGAGACGGGGTCGGCGGTACCGCCGACCCCGCTCTCCGCGTCGCCGTTGACGACGAGATTCACGCGCGCCTCCTGTGATCGGTGAGTTGAGCGCGGTCAGCCCACCAGCCCCGCATGAACCAGGAGAAGTATTCTGGCGAATTCTGTTACCGCCGTCGTGGAGGATGTCCCGTATCTCCCAGCGGATGCGGATGCGGATGCGGATGCGGATGCGGATGCGGATGCGGATGCGGATACGCAGGCGGCAGGGGAGCGGGCAACCCTGCGCCCGTTCCTGTCCCTGCTCGGGGAGTCGGACGCACTGGGCGCCACCCCGGCCGCTGCTGCCGCGCGAGGTCGGCACCGAGCTGGTGCATGCGATGTGGAAGCCCGCGGTGTTCTCCAACGCCAAACTGCCGCAGGGCGCGGTCGACCGCGACGCGTACGTGGTGTGCGTCGTGCTGGAGCAGCCGCTCCGCGCCCTGAACCGGCTCGGCAGCTCACCGTGCAGGAGTCCCGTCCCGCCACCGCCTCGCTCGCGCGATCTGCCACGGCGGCCGCGGCCAGATCCGCCAGGCATACCGCGAGGGCCAGGAGGACCAGCTCGTCGCCCTGGGCCTGGTCCTCAACGCCTCGTTCTGTGGAACACCCGCCAACGCCGTTCAGCCCCGACTCTCTTCGAGGCGGGGCTGTACGTGTCGCACAAGTGCGCCCGCGCGAAGTGAAATCCGCGGGGGGGGGCGAGCCGATCGCTGAGCCCCTAGGAGGGGCCGATCGTGAACTCGGCCCGGTCAGGCGGTGAGCGGCAACTCGGCGAGAGTCTGCCAGCCGTCGGGTGTGAGGGCGATCACGTGCACGGTGGTCACTTCGGTAGAGATCGGCAGACGGCCAGTGACGCGACGCGCGATGTCGACGGCGGTCTGGGGAGCCGCGTACAGCGCTACGGTGACGTGCGTCGGCGGGTCCTGCCCGAACCGGCTGCCGTAGGGGGCCTGTTCGGGAAATGCGGTCCGAACGGCGGTGGCCAGGAGGCGCAGTTCGGGGGCCGGGACACCGACGAAAGCGTCACCACGCTCGACCTCGGCCAGCCGCAGGGGAAT
The DNA here is from genome assembly GCF_055577645.1 of Streptomyces sp. NPDC033180. NCBI lineage: Bacteria > Bacillati > Actinomycetota > Actinomycetes > Kitasatosporales > Streptomycetaceae > Streptomyces > Streptomyces sp. NPDC033180. Next base: position 158,144 of record NZ_JBVIPU010000019.1, read on the forward strand.
CCGGCCGGCTTCCGGTGTCGCCCGCGCCAGTGCGGCCCGCAACCGGTCCAGCTCCGTCGTACCGATCCGGTCGGCAGGCAGCCACGGGTAGAGCAGCGTCGCGTGTGCGGGCACGCCCGCCCGCACCACCCGCGCATCCACCTGAGCGGCCAACTCCAGCAGGGGTTCGGCGTCCGGCAGCAGTACCAGGACAGCCGTCGTTCCCGGCGCAGGCATCGTCGCCTTCACCCTGCCTTCCGCGTCGAGTCCCGCCGAAGCGATCTTCGGTATCGGTCACTGAGTAGCAGTGTCACCGACAGCGTGGATCCCTGTCACCTTCGCATGCCCGACTGTCATCGCCACCATCCTGCTGAACCTCTGTGCGTGCGCGGCATCGACCGGATCGGGTGTCTGTAGCCTGCCCCAGATCGAGGCCTGCTGGGCGTCAACTCCCTTGCTACGCATATCAGTTGATGCTCTGCCGTTATCGCCGAGTGGTATCGGTGCGGGTGGGGCCTACCCTCCCGATACTCGTTGCGACCGAAGGCCGCACCCGCAGGCCTCCGGTCCCGGGATCCCGGGCGCCCACCGTGGCCCCAGAGCTCCCGGCCGCTCCGGCCATGCAGGCCACCGGACTCGGACATCGGACATCGGACATCGGACATCGGGAAAGGACACACCCCCATGAACAGATCCCGCACCAGCCTCCTCGCCATCCTCGGCGCTGCCGCTCTCGTCGGTTCACTCGCCGCCGCTCCCTCGGCGTTCGCCGCGCCCGAGACCGTCAAGTCCGCCTCCACGAACGCCACGTCGGCGTATGCGGGCTCCGCCGAGAACGAGGCCGCCAACCGGGAGTTCTTCGACGCCGTCATGAAGTCGGCGCTGAAGAAGCAGGCGGCGCAGCCGGGCATCCAGGTCGTCACCGTCCGGTACCGCACGACCCGGGCGCCGAGCTTCCGCAGCCAGATAGCGCAGAGCACGCAGATCTGGAACTCCTCCGTCAGCAACGTGAAGCTCCAGGAGACCAGCTCGACCGCCGACTTCGAGTATCGCGAGGGCAACGACTCGCGTGGCTCGTACGCCTCCACCGACGGGCGCGGCCACGGCTACATATTCCTGGACTACCGGCAGAACCAGCAGTACAACTCCACGCGGGTGACGTCCCACGAGACGGGGCACGTGCTCGGTCTGCCCGACCACTACTCGGGCCCGTGCAGCGAGCTGATGTCCGGCGGCGGCCCCGGCACGTCCTGCACCAACGCCTACCCGAACGCGCAGGAGCGCCAGCGGGTCAACAGCCTCTGGGCCAGGGGGATCGCCACCCTCCAGGACAAGGGTGAGCTGACGAAGGTCCGCTGATCCCGCACGCCACCGCCGGGCACCACCGCCTGGCGCTCTGTCACGTACCGCGAACAGCCTCCGTGCCAAGCCGGCCGCGTGCGGCGCGCTCTCCTCCGACGTGGGTATTCATCCTCAGGGGGAAGTTGCGCGCCGCCGCGGCCGGCGAGGAGGGCGCGCGAGATGTTCCCACGGCACAGATCAAGGCTATGAACCTGCCATGGGCGACCGGCCCCGCGCCCAGCGTCGACAAGCGTTCCCGCGCTCGGCGTGCTCGCGTGCTCGGCGGGCTCGCGCCAGTTCACCTGAGCAGTGCGTCGTCCAACTGGCTCTGTTCTGCTCTGCTCAGTTCAAGGTCGGCTGCCTCGGCTGAGGACTGGATGGATGTCGGGCGGCTGGCGCCCGGCACGGGGATCATCGCCGGGGAGCGGGTCAGCAGCCAGGCCAGGGTGATCTGCTGGGGGCTGACGCCGCGCTCGGCCGCGATGCGGTGGAAGGCGGTGGGGGCGGCAGCGACCGGCCCGGAGGGGCCGTCGAGGGAGCTACGGGAAATGCCGCCCAGCGGGCTCCAGGGCAGGAAGGCCAGCCCCAGCTGGGTGCTCAGCCGCAGCGCGGGCTCGCTGTCGCGGACGGCGGGTGAGTACTGGTTCTGTACGGAGACCAGGCCCTCACCCAGGATGGCGTGCGCCTCGCGGATTTGATCGGTGGTGACGTTGGAGATCCCGGCGGATCGGATGGTGCCGACGTCGAGCAGTTCGCGCAGCGCGCCCACGGAATCCGCCCAGGGCACGGCCGGGTCCGGTTTGTGCAGCTGATACAGGCCGATGGCATCCACGCCCAGGCGCTTGAGGGACGATTCGGCGGCGCGCTTGAGGTGGGCGGGGGTGGCGGTGACGGTCCAGCTGCCGTCGCCGGGGCGGCCCCGGCCGCCCTTGGTGGCAACGAGCAGGTGGGAGGTGTCGCCGCCGTAGCCGGCCAGGGCGCGGGCGATGAGGAGTTCGTTGTGGCCGGTTTCGCCGGCGTGCCAGTGGTAGCTGTCGGCGGTGTCGATGAGCGTGACCCCGGCGTCCAGGGCCGCGTGGATGGTGGCCGTCGCCCGCTGCTCGTCCGGGCGGTGCTCGATGGACAGCGGCATGGCGCCCAGGCCGACGGCGCTCACGGAGGTGCCCCCGATGGTGCGGTAGCGCATAGGTGTCTGCTCCTCAGGAGGCGGTGATGTGGGGAGTGGGGGCGGTGGCGCCGGACAGTGTGCCGAGGGCTTCGGCGACGGCGTCGGGGAGCCACTGGGTGGTGTGGGAGAAGCAGAAGCCCAGTTCTTTCGCGCGGGCGTTGCTCATGGCGTAGTGGCGGTCGAAGGAGAACGGCGAGGCCGGCTCGCCCACGCCGACGGTGCGGTAAAGGGCTTCGGTGCCGGCCTGAGCGGTGATCACGGCACTCAGGGCGCGGGCGTCGAGCGGGCCGTCGGAGCATGCGTTGAGCGGCCCGGTGAAGTCGGTGGCCGTGGCCGCCCACAGCAGCAGGTCGGCCAGCTCCTGGTAGTGGATGAAGACCGTGGGCAGCGCATGGGCGTGCACCGTGATGCTCGTGCCCTGGGTGATGCGCTCGATGTAGTGCGCCAGCCGGCCGGTGAACTCCTGGGGGCCGCCGCCAAGGACGTGGGCGCTGCGCACGGCGGCGAAAGCGAATCCGTGATGCTGCGCGAAGACTGCCTCTGCCTGGCGCTTCCCCTCGGCGTAGTGGCCCTCCAGGTACGCCGCGTCGTGCCAGGGCAGGTTCATCTGCACCCGCCACGTGGCCGGGTCCACTGTCTGTTCAGGTATCGGTGTGCCGGTCGGGACGTCGGGCAGTGCGGCGGTTGCCGGATCGTAGACCTCGATCGTGGAGGTCATGACGTAGCGCTGGGTGCGGCCGCTGAAGGCACGGGCGGCGATAGCGGCCTGTACCGGGGTGTAGCAGACCTGGTCCACGACCACGTCGAAGCTGCGGGCGCCCAGTGCGGCGATCAGGGCAGCCTCGTCATCGCGGTCGGCAACGAGGTGCTCGACTCCTGTCGGCGGCGGGGTGGAGCCGCGGTTGATCACAGTGACCTGGTGACCCGCCGCCTGCAGGCGCTGCACCAGGAGCTTGCCGAAGTAGCGGCTTCCGCCGATCACGCAGATTCTTTGCATGCCCCTCATCCTGGACACCTAAGGTGGCCAGTAGAAGTGACTGCTTAGTGGATACGTATTAAGGAAAACTGTTGATAGATGTGCAGCGGCTCCGGGTCCTGCGGACAGTGGCCGAACACGGCAGCTTCAACCGGGCGGCGGCAGCCCTCCACCTCACGCCCTCCGCCGTCTCCCAGCACGTCGCCGCGCTCGAGCGCAGTCTCGGTGCCCAGGTTGTCGCGCGCAGCACCCGCGGAGTGACCCTCACCCCGGCCGGGCGGATCATGGTGGGGGCTGCCGAGTCGGTCGCCGCGGAGCTCGTGCACGCCAAGCAGCAAGTCGACCAACTCGACGGCGGCCGCACCCAGATCACCATCGCCACCTTCACCAGCGGAGGCAGGCTCCTGCTGCCCGGCGCCCTCGCCCGCCTGACCGCCGTCCACCCCGGCACCGTGGTCCACGTCAGGGAAGCGGAGCCCGAAGACAGCCTGCCGCTGGTCCGCCAAGGCGCCGTGGACGTCGCCCTCGCCTACCACTTCGACGGCCCGCTGCCCGGCCGGCTCGGCCCGAGCTCCAGCCTGGCGTGGACGGCACTCATGGAAGATCCGCTGCATGTCGTCCTGCCGGTCGCTCATCGGCTGGCCGACCGCACCTCGCTCGACATCGCTGACCTGGCAGCCGATCCCTGGGTACTCGGCTGCCTCAAGGCCGAGGCGTACCTGCGCCGTTACGCCGAACGTGCCGGCTTCGAACCGGAGGTGCGCAGTACGACGACCGACTACTTCTTCGCCCGCTCGCTCGTCGCCGCGGGCGTGGGAATCTCGCTGATCCCCTCCATCGCACTGACCCCGCAGACAACTGGAGTACGCACCATCCCCATCGCACCGCCGACTCCGACCCGGCATATCGGCGTTGCCACGATTCTCCGTCGCCGCCATCCGCAGGTCATGACACTGGTAGAGGCCCTTCAGGACCAACCGCCAACGCTGGTCGCAACCTGACCCCACAGAGCCTGGATGTCGTGGGGTACTGGCGGAGGCTCTCGTCCGGTGGGCTATGCTGCGCGGCGATGACTACCGGGACGGCATCACGCCACACACAGACTGGTTACCCGGTGCCCTGCTGAGCGCCGTAGGGGCCGGAGCGGGCCCGCTGTTCGATCCAGGATCCCGCGCTGCCGCGCGGGCTCCGCCTCCGTCGTGTTGATCTCAGGCTCCACACATCAACCACGACAGGACAAGTCATGCCTACCAAGACGTTGCAGATTCCCGCCACGGACGGCCAGTCCGACGCCTTCGCCGCCTTTCCTGACGACGGAGAGCGGCACCCTGGGGTGCTGCTGTACGCGGATGCGTTCGGCGTGCGGCCCGTTCTGCGGGAGATGGCCCGCGAACTGGCCGGGCACGGGTACTACGTGCTCATCCCCAACTACTTCTACCGTCACGGCCCGGCACCGCTGATCGAACTCCCCGAGCACATCGGAGAAGAGGAACGGCCCGCGATCCTCGCCCAGTTGATGCCCTTGATCGAGGAGCACATCGCCGGCGAACGTGTCGCGAACGACGCAGACGCCTACCTCAGGTTCCTCACCGCGCAACCCGAGGTCGCTGCCGGACCGGTGGCCGTGACCGGCTACTGCATCGGAGGCCTCCTGGCGATGCGCACCGCCTCGGCCCACCCCGGCCAGGTGGCCGCCGTCGCCGGATTCCACTGCCCCGTGGTCGCGGACGGGCCCGACGGCCTGCACCGCCTGCTCTCCAGGATCACCGCCCAGGTGCACCTCGGCCACGCCGAAACAGACCTGACACCAGACGCCCTCGGCGAGCTCAACCAGGCTCTGGACACCGCGGGTGTCGGCTACACCTCCGAGATCTACCCCGGCACCGTCCACGGCTTCACCATGGCCGACACCGACGCTTTCAGCGCCTCCGGGCTGAAGCGTCACTGGGAGCGTCTGCTCGATCTCCTGGACCGGTCCCTGGCCAACAACTGAGGCAAAGCGGTAGCCATACGCCTCGGGCACGCCTCAGCCACGCTTCGGGCACGCGCCTCGGGTGGCATCACTCACTGCGCCGCGGCCGCATCCTCACAGCGAGTTGGGTGCGTGACGTCAGGGACAGCTTGCGGTAGATGCGGCTCAGGTGGGCCTCGACCGTCTTGACGGAGATGAAGAGGGTGTTGGCCACCTCCCGGTTGGACGCCCCGGAGGCGACGTGTCGGGCGATGTCCGCCTCGACCTGCGTCAGTTCCTGCCCAGGGCCGGTCGACGCTGTGCGGTCGAGCCGTTGGAGGAGGTGGTGGGTCCGCTCGGCGCGGTAGGTCGCCTGGGCCCGCGTATAGAGGTCGAGGGCGTGCTCCCGGTGGCGGCGTGCGGCCGCTGTCCGGCGCCGTTTCTGCTCCGCCTGCGCCAGCAGAACCAAGGTGTGTGCGTGCTCCAGGGGCAGGAGCCAGTCGTCGAGGGTGCGGGCGGCTTCCGTCAGACGGCCGATGGCCTGGTCGGTCCGGTGATGGTGGAAGTCGATCCGGGCCCGGCTGCGGAGCAGGGCCGCGGCGACGGCCGGGGCCGGCTGGGGGTACTCCTCGGCGAGCCGGGTGAGGAACTGCTCGGCCTGTTCCGGCCGGCCGGCCAGGGTGAGTGCGTCGGCATACAGGTGGTGCCACTTGAAAGCTGCGAGATCGGCGGTGAGTTGACGCTGTTCGAGGCGGGCCACTTCGCTGAGGGCGGCCGCTGCCGCCTCGAATTGGTGGAGGCATAGAAGGGCTTGGGCCAGGGCGTGCAGGTTGCGCGCCGTGAAGATGCTGTCTTCGTCCTCCTTGGACTGCTGCAGTCCCCATTGGGCGGTGGTGGCGGCCTGGCCGGGACCTTCCCTCTCGATCTGTACGAGGGCGTGCGTGGAGCAGGCGGGGCCGGGGGAGAGGCGCATCGTACGGGCGAGATGCAGGGCACGTCGGCTCCAGCCTTCGGCGGCGGCGGCGTGGCCCCGGCGCAGGTCGCTCTCGGCGAGACTGCGCCAGATCTCCTGGAGGTCCTCGGCGCTGCCCGTGGCCTCCGCGTGCCCGAGCAGATGGTGCAGACCGCTCTGCGTGGTCGGGTGGTCGTCGTCATAGAGGGCATGACGGAGCCTCAGGTAGTGCGGGCTGTAGCGGAGTTGGCCGGAAGGAAGGTGAGGGCTGACCGCGAGTGCCCGGGCGAGGGTGGCCTTGGCGTCACCGCGCCGGGTGAGGCGTTCGATGCGGGCTTGCATGGTCAGGGCGGCCGCCTCGATGTCCGGCCGTGCGGAGGACCGGGCGTCGAGCGCCGCTTGCTCGGCGGCGGCCAGGGACTCCTGGGGTCGGCCCGCGATGTTGTGCCGGATGGCCGTGTAGAGCCCGAGCCGGGCACGCAGCGAGGCATCGGAACGGGTCAGGGCCGCCAGGCGGGCCAGGGTCGCGCTCTGGTTCTCGAGTCCCTGGCCGTGCGCGTCAAGGAGCGCCAGCAGTGCCTCCGCCTCGGCGTCGGGGGCGCGCAGGAGAGTCAGGGCGGCGACGGCACGTGAGGCGAGATCGGCGTCTCCGGCGTCGGCAGCGTCTCGGCACGCCTGGAGCCAGCGCTCCAGGAGGAGAGGCCGGTCGTCGGCGGCGGTGCGGCGGGCCGCCAGTTGCATGAGCTCGGCGGCAAGGCCCGGCTCGGCGCAGTCCCGGGCCGTGCGAGCCGCGGCCACGCCGTCCTGGGCGGCTCGTTCTTCGGGGCCGGCCGAGGCCAGCAGGCGATGCCGGGCTGCGGCCAGTGGGTCCGGGGTGGCGGCGGCCAGAGCGTGATGGAGGGCTGCCCGCTCGGTGGGCCCGACCGCGAACTCGGCCTGCTTCCGCAGCAGTTCGGAGGTGTAGGAGGCCACCCCTGCCGGGTCGCAGGTGATGAGGCCCGCTCTGCCCGCACGATCCACGTCGCGTTCGGCATCGGCGTATCCACAGGCACAGAACAGCGCGGCATCGGCCGACCGGGTCAGTGCCAGCGCCGTGAGGGTGCCCCGCCAAGTGGAGGGGACCGACTGCCACCACGCCTGCGCCAGGCGGGCCGACTGGGTGGTGGGCCCGTGGCCCGCGCTGAGTTCGCTCGCCGCGGCGCGGGCCAGCAGCGGATGGCCGCCGCTGTCGCGGTGCACCGAGGCGGCATGCCCGGCGGGGACGCCCTGGGACACGAGGGCCGCGGCGACCTCGGCCTCGGTCAGCATCCGTAGTTCGGTCCAGGGGATGTGGCCCCCGCCGAGCACGGTGCTCCGCTCACCCGTGGCGCAGTGGGCGGACGGAAGGGAGAGGGCCAGCCGCAGGCGGGAGGGCGGAAGCGTGCGGCAGCAGAAGTCCAGGACGTCCAGGCTCAGTTGGTCGGCCAGGTGTACGTCGTCGATCAGTACAGTCCAGCTTCCGGCACCGTCATCGAGGCACAACTGCCGTACGGCCCTTGCCGCGGAGGCGACAGTCGGCGGGTTCGCATCAAAGAGCTCCGGTGGTGGACGCAGAGCAGCGGGCGGCGCGGTCCCCGGCGTCGGTGGCACCATCCCGACCAGCTGCGCCATCAGTCCGTACGGTTCGCACTCCAGTTGCCCGCTCCCCGCCAGCGGCAGACATCGCGTGTCCTGCGCGGCGCCGGCGCGGCGAGCCAACTCCCGCAGCACGGAGGACTTTCCCGTACCCCAGGGCCCGCTCACCACGACGCGGCCCAGCGCCCGCAGTTCAGCCTCCGCTTCCCGCAGCACCCGGTCCTGCTCCGGCCACCACGCGTCGCTTCCGCCGCACTCCTCCCGCACCTCGGTCACGCCCGTGAGCCTAGGTTCTGGGGCGCATCCCCTCCAGCACGGATGTCGGGTGCAAGGGAAAACCCTCAGGCGTCTGTCGGAGTCGGCGCACCCGCCATCGGAGACGACACCCCGCCATCCCATGGTCACCGTAAGAACGACTCACCACATGGCGGGCGCAGTGCGCCCGAGACCTGCTGATCCGCGTCGGCGGGGCCCGACCGGCCTCCTGTCCTTGTCGACGAGGTGACGCCAGGGACATCTCTGATGGCCACGGGGCGCCCACGCCACGAGGCTGCACGGCTATCGGTCCACGTCGCACCGCGGCAAACACAGCAGCGTCGCACAGCGGCAGTCACAGCAGAAAGGCCCACACCGTGCACATGCACATCACCCCTCGCAGCACCACGCTACGTGCTGCCCTCGCCGGCACCGTCGCGTGCCTCACCCTCGCCGCGTTTCCCCAACTCGCCTCGGCACAGAACACGTCCGCTACGCCCCCACCGGCTCCGGGCCTCCTGTCCGCACTGCAGCGCGACCTGAACCTGACGTCGGAAGAGGCCCGTACCCGTCTGGCCGACGAGCGAGCGGCCAGGGGCGTGGCCACCCGACTCGGCTCCACCATCGGTGACCGGGTCGTCGGTATGTGGTTCGACGGCGCGTCGGGTCGGCTGCACACCAACGTCAACGACCCCGCCGACGCGGCTACCGCCGAAAGGCTCGGAGCCGTCGCCCACCGCACCGCCTATACGCCGCGGGAGTTGACCGAGGCTCTCACCGTGATCCGCGGTCAGGCCCGCGACGTCCCCGGGGTCGCCTCCTGGGGCGTAGACCCGCGCACCGGCAGGATCGACGTCGTCACCGCCACCGACCGCCACACCAAGGAGACCGGGCGTCTCATCGAGCGGCTGCGCAGCCTGGGGGACATCGTCAGTCACTCCACGATCGCCGACACACCGCGCCAGCAGCAGGGCAGCGTCGTCGGCGGCGAGAAGTGGATACCCGGCAGCGAGAGCCCCTGCTCCGTCGGCTTCTCGGTCACCGCCTCCGGCGGCGCGAAGGGATTTCTCACCGCTGGGCACTGCACCAACGACGCGAACCAGCCCGCCTACGGCAAGGACGGCAGCCGCCTGGGCACCTCCAACCAGGGCGGAAGCCACAGCATCAACGCACGCGAGGGCGACTTCGGACTCGTGGCCGTCGATCAGGCCGGATGGGACGTGTCCCCGAAGGTTTCCGGCTACGGGCAGGGTGACGTCACGGTCACCGGCTCCGCCGAGGGCGTCGTCGGTCAGAGCGTCTGCCGCTCCGGACAGACCAGCGGCTGGCGCTGCGGAGAGATCACCAAGGTCAACCAGAGCGTCGACTACGGCAATGTCGTCATCGACGGCCTCTCCTGGACGGACGCCTGCTCCTCCGGCGGAGACTCCGGGGGCTCCTACGTCTCCGCCGCCGGCGGCAAGGCCGTAGGACTGCACTCGGGCGGCGGCAGCGCCACCTGCGGAAGCTCCGGCACGACCAACACCATCTTCCAGCCGGTCAACGAAGCCCTGCAGAAGTGGAACCTGGCTCTGGCCACCAGCAACCCTCAGCCCGGCGACGTCACCGTCGGCGCCGTGAGCGACCAGAGCGGCACGGTGGGGCAGAGCGCCACGCTGAACAACACCGCTCAGGGTGGCACGGCCCCCTACAAGTGGAGCGCCTCGGGGCTGCCCGCGGGGCTGCGGATCGACGCGGGCACCGGAACCGTCACCGGAACACCCACCACTGCCGCCACCAGCACAGTGACCCTCACGGCCACCGACGCCGCCGGAAAGACCGGCAGCACCACGTTCACCTGGATCGTCCGCGCACCCGGCGGCGGGACCCTCGCGCTGACGCACCCCGGCAACCAGACCGTCTACACCGGCCGCCCCTACTCCCTGCCCCTGACCGCGAGCGGCGGCACTGGAGTCCGCACCTTCACCGCCACCGGCCTGCCCGCCGGCCTGGCCATCAACGCCACCACGGGCACGATCTCCGGAACCCCCGCCGCCTGGGGCATCCACACCAGCCGGATCACCGTCAAGGACGGCGCGGGAAAGACCGCGGCCATCACCCTCAACTGGTACGTCTTCAACTAGGGGAAAGCATCGAGTAGTTCGGCAGGTCGCAGGCACCGCGCGCGGTGCCTGCGACCTGCGTACCCTCGCGGTGCTGGACGAAGGTGGCTTCGAGCAGCGTCAAAGCTCCGTTCGCGTCGTGGGCGATCTGGTGCCGGGGCGACCTCGACCGGGTTTGCTGGCCGGCAGGCTGTCCTGGGGGGTCTTATAGGAGCCGCTCAGGCCTTGGCCTATGTAGTCACCCGGAGCACTGGTGTAAGAGAGCGGCGTTACGGGCGCGGTACCGACACCCTTCTGCGAACTAGGCCATCACGCCGCTGGATGACTTGTGTAGCCTGCGGTCGGTGGAGATGGGACTGAACGCAGATGACTGGTTGGCGGATACGCGGAGGTCTTACGACACCGTCGCTGAGAGTTACGCAGAGCTGACACGTCACCTCTTGGATGAAACACCGGAGGAACGCGCGGCCTTGGCCCTGTTTGCCGACCGGGTGCGCGCCCAAAGCGGCGGACTGGTCGCGGACGTGGGGTGCGGGACAGGCAGGATCACAGGCCACCTGCGGAACCTTGGCCTGGACGCGTTCGGCATCGATCTGTCACCTGGAATGATCGATGTAGCCCGTCGGGATCACCCCGGTGTGCGGTTCGATCTCGGTTCCATGACGGACCTCGCCTTGGCCGACGCCTCCGTGACCGGCCTGGTCGCCTGGTACTCACTGATCCATATTCCTGACGACGAGATCAGCTCGGTTCTCACGCACTTCCGTCGAGTGCTTCGGCCCGGTGGGCCGCTGCTGCTCAGCTTCCATGTCGGCGATGAGTCGCAGTTGAAGACTGAGGGCTATGGCGGGCACCCGATGAAGGTCTATGTCCATCGCCGGCAGCGTCACCAGACGATCGATTGGCTTAACGAAGCCGGCTTCGCCGTCGAGGCCCACAAGACTCTCACCTCAGCCGAGAGCAAGCTGGGAGGGATCATCCTCGCGCGTCGTCAACCTTGAGCGGCTCCGCTAGTCGCGTGGCGGAGTCGATCAGATGGCCCGTGCGGCGATTTCGCCGACGTTGGACAGGCCCAGGTGGATGACTGAGGGCTTGAGAGCGGTATCGAGCTGGGTCAACTTGTCATGTTCCGATGGCCCGAGCACAGGTTTCCAGAGAGCGCTTGCGCTTCTCGAAGTGGAGCCGCGGCTGCGGCGGGTGTGGTCGTCGTGACGCCGGGCCCCAGGGCCGTCATTGTGTGGTGAGTCATGGGTGGGAGTCGTGAAGAGTTCGCGCATGATTCTGGGGATTCGGTCACGGGAGCGAAAAGATCGGGGAGTTCACTCGGCGCTTTCGAACAGGTCGGGCGCCGACCGTGCGATGGGAGACCGATCAACGATGTTCACTCTGGTACGGAGCAGAGTGCGGACCGCCGCGCTGGCTCTCTCGGCCGTCGCTGCCCTCGCCTTCGGCGCGACCGCCACGACCGGCGCGGCAGCGACCCCCGCCCCCGCCCCCGCTCCCGCGAAGCAAGGGCCGACCTCGGTGGCGTACGTCGAGGTGAACAACAACAGCATGCGCAACGTCGGCAAGTACACGCTCGCCAACGGCGGCGACAACGTCTTCGACGTCGCCGTGATCTTCGCGGCCAACATCAACTACGACACGGGCAAGAAGGCGGCGTATCTGCACTTCAACGAGAACGTGCAGCGCGTACTCGACAACGCCGACACGGAGATACGGCCGTTGCAGCAGAAGGGCATCAAGGTCGTCCTCTCGGTCCTCGGCAACCACCAGGGCGCCGGGTTCGCCAACTTCCCCTCGCAGCAGGCGGCGTCGGCGTTCGCGAAGGAAATGTCGGACACCGTGACCAAGTACGGCCTCGACGGCATCGACTTCGACGACGAGTACGCCGAGTACGGCAACAACGGCACCGGCCAGCCCAACGCCGGCTCGTTCGTGCACCTGGTGTCGGCGCTGCGCGCGAACATGCCGGACAAGATCATCAGCCTCTACAACATCGGCCCGGCCGCGTCGCGCCTGTCCTATGGAGGCGTCGACATCTCCTCCAAGTTCGACTACGCCTGGAACCCGTACTACGGCACCTGGCAGGTTCCCGGCATCGCGCTGCCCAAGTCGAAGCTGTCACCGGCGGCCGTCGAGATCGGCCGGACCGCGCAGAGCACGGCCGCCGACCTCGCCCGCCGCACCGTCAGCGGGGGATACGGCGTCTATCTGACGTACAACCTCGACGGCACGGATCGCAGCGCCGATGTCTCCGCGTTCACCAGGGAGTTGTACGGCAGTGACGCCGTTTACACGCCGTAAGGCGACCGCACACCTCGGCACAAGGCCGTTCCGGTAGGGCTGAATTCCGTGCAGGCCGCGCTCTCGACAACGATGTCGAGGGCGCGGTCGCTCCGTTCGACTGCCGGTAGTGGCAGTGGTCAACTTTGGGGGAGTCATGACGAGCTACTCGATTTCGGTTCGCTTGCAGCGCACGACGGTGGAGGAGGTCTACGTCTCTGTTCCGGTCACCGATGCTGTGATGCAGGAGGAGCCGGCTGAAGACGGGTCGTACCGCCTCGACACGGAGAAGTTCGTTGCCGCAGCGATCGAACTCGGCACCGGAGCCGATTGGCTGCCGGAGCACCAGCAGGTCGCCCTGCATCCGATCCAGCAGGCTCCGGACAGCGCGCATAGCTGATCAGCAGCCCCTGCATGCGCTGCAGTTGTCGCGGACTCAGTGGCTGCTCAGCGGCTTGCCGTACATGTGCGCCGTGGTGAGGTACGGGAGGCCGAGCGTGCGGGGCGAGAAGGCCGCCGAGCCGCCGGCCGAACCCTTGGGGAAGAGCCATGCGGCGCCCAGGAAGGAGTTCTCGCCCGGCGATCCGACCGTGACGTCCGGTGCCCCGTCGGCGTTGTAGTCGCCCGCGGCGACCGCCGCGCCGAAAGTGTCACCCCCCTCGGCGACGCCCGGGGCACCGGACGTGTCCTGGTTCCAGGAGAGGGAACTGGCAGCGCCCTTGGCGTCGGTCAGGCCTTGAGTGCCGCCACGCAGCAGCCAGGCGGCGCCCGCCCCCGCGTGGCTTCCGATGGCCTCACCCGGAGCGCCCGCGATCAGGTCGTCGCGGCCGTCGCGGTTGACGTCGGCGACGGCGAGGGCGGCGCCGAAGCGGTCACCGTCCTCGGCCGCCCCCGGCACTCCCGCGGTGTCCTGGTTGAGGGTCTGCGCACGGGTGCCGAACGAGCCGCTCGGGATGCTTCCGTAGTGGACGTGGATGCCGCCGCCCTTGGCGAGGCTCTCGGGGCCGCACGGGTCGTCGATGTTCTCGTCGGCGATCTCACGGCATTCACCGAGCGCCAGGTCGTCGTGACTGTCACCGTCGAAGTCGCCGGCGGCCAGAGCGGTCACGCCGGCGTTGTCCGTGTTCCAGAAGTTGGCCATCTCGGACCGGTCGGCGTCCCACTTCCACAGCCGTACGTGGGACTGCGTGTGGGGGACGCCCGAGGTCCAGTACGCCACGGCCAGATCCGCCGTGCCGTCGCTGTCGAAATCGCCGGTGGCCAGGACGGGGACGCGGCCGCCCATGGGGGCGGCGACGACGGTGGTGACCATGCTGTCCTCGCCCTGGATGACCCGAGCGACGACCTTGTCCTTACCACCGACCACGATCGCTTTGTTGCCGCCGCCGGTCAGGTCGGCCGCCGCGATCGATGTGCCGTACGCGGCCGACGGCGACGGCCCGGTCAGGACCGTCGACCCCGGCCCCGGTCCGGTCTGCGAGCCGCCTACGACGATGACCATGCCCGCGTCGGCGCCGCGGTCGGTGACGTCCTCGCCGGGGACACCGGCGAGCAGTTCCGCGATGCCGTCGCCATTGAGGTCGGTCAGGGTCACGGATGCGCCGAAGCGGTCGCCCGCCTCCGGGGAACCGGGAACCTCGGCGGTGGCCTGGGTGACACGGATGCTTCCATGAGCGCCGACGCCCTTGGGGCCGCCCCAGACGATGTTCACGTACCCGGCCTTGGCCTGGCCGTCCACGGTCCCGTTCGGGACGCCGACCGCGAGGTCCGCGTAGCCGTCGCCGTTGAAGTCGCTCGTGACGGTACGGGGTGCGGCAGCGGCGGTACCGGGCAGGAGCACGAACCCTGCGGTGGCCGCAGCGGCGGCCGCGATGGCGTACGTCAGAATGCGGCGGCTGTGTGGCACGGTGGCTCCCACTCGGTCGACGGGATGCGGTTCTGTCTGGTGTGACCGTCGAAGGTCGGAGCTGGTTGTACGGAGTTCACCTGGGGTCTCCGCGAGGTCCATGGTGGAGGCCGAGGCTCCTCGCTGGTGCGGAATCCGACGGGGCCTCCGCGGTGTCGGGTGTGGTGACTGGGTACGGCGAATCGCAGGGCGAACCGCGGGACTACGAGTCGCCGCAACCGAAGGTCCGCGACATCCCCGCGGCGGCCGACTTCCTGACCGGGCATGCGGCGGTGAACGACGGACAACTGGGCGTGCTGGGAGTGTGCGGGCCGGCCCGCCGACCGACTCGAGCGCCGGTGGACTCGGCGATGGCCCGGACGAACGCCTGAAGTTCGAGGGATTCACCGCCCTTCGGCCACATGGGCACGTAATCGATGGGGCGGTGCGTCAGGAAAGCCAACGCGCTATGAGTAGACGATCAGCCCTTACCCAACTCGTGCGTACGCCGTGTGGTTTGTGCAGCGCGAGGATGAGGCCGAGGGGGAGCGGCTGTTTATCGAGCCTGCCGGCTGCGGCAGGCGGCACGCGCCGTCAGGGCGGTCACTGTGGTCACTTCGGGTCACGGTTGAACGTCGAGGTCGACCAGAAGAAGCCGAGGGCCGTGAGGCCCGCGCACCAGGCGACGGCGAGCCAGCCGTTGTTGCCGATCTCGGTGCCGAGGAGGAGGCCGCGGAGGGTTTCGATGGCGGGGGTGAAGGGCTGGTATTCGGCGATGGGCTGGAACCAGCCGGGCATCGTGGCGGCCGGGATGAAAGCGCTGGAGATGAGGGGCAGGAGGATCAGCGGCTGGGCACTGTTGGCGGCTGCCTCGGCGTTCGGACTGGCGATGCCCATCCCCACCGCGATCCAGGTGAGCGCCACGGCGAACAGCGTGATCAGTCCGAACGCCGCCAGCCACTCCAGGACCGTGGCGTCCGTGGAGCGGAAGCCGATGGCCACGGCGACGGCGCCGACGAGGACCACGCTGGCGAGGCACTGCAGCACGCTGCCGACGACGTGCCCGATCATCATGGAGCCGCGATAGATCCTCATCGTCCGGAAGCGGGCGATGAGGCCCTCACTCATGTCCATGGAGACGTACACCGCGGCTCCGATCACGGTTGAGCCGATGGTCATCATCAGGATGCCCGGGACGATGTAGGCGATGTAGTCGGAGCGATCCGCGCCGCCACCACCGATGCCCGTGCTCATCACGTCTCCGAAGATGTAGACGAAGAGCAGCAGCATCATGATCGGCGCGAGCAGCAGGTTCAGGGTCGCGGAGGGGTAGCGCCACGCGTGCAGGAGGTTGCGGCGCAGCATCGTGTTCGAGTCGCGGACGGCGAGGGCGAGGGAGCTCATCGGACGTTCTCCTTGGTGTTGTCGGTCTGG
>NZ_JBVIPU010000020.1:0-111413 GCF_055577645.1 Streptomyces sp. NPDC033180
ATCCTCGGCGCCATCGTCCTCATCGCCGCCCTCGTCGTCCTCGCCGACACCCTCCACAAATACGCCAACGGAGAAGCAGGCCTACTCGACGTCGCGTTCGCCGCCCTGGACTGCATCCCCGGCATGAAGGGCCTGACCAGCCTCCGCGGCCTCGCCAAGGGCATGAAAGGCCTCAAGGCCGGACTCAAGGGCCTCAAATCAGCCCGGAGCGCCCTCACGAGCGGCGCGAAGGGCGCGTTCAACCGTCTCAAGAGCAAGATCAAGGGATGCGGCGACCCTGTGGACGTAGCCACCGGGCAGATGTTCCTGGACGCGGTCGACGTCACTCTGCCCGGCACGCTGCCCCTGGTCTTCACCCGCCGTGTCACCTCGGGCTACCGGACCGGCGGCTGGTTCGGGCCGAGCTGGACATCCACCATCGATCAGCGGCTCGAAATCGACGAGTACGGGATCGTGTTCGTCACCGAGGACGGCATGCTCCTCGCCTACCCCCACCCGGAGGGGTCAGATGCTGCTGTCCTGCCGGAGTCGGGGCCGCGCTGGCCACTGGAACGTCTGGCCGGCGGCGGATACCGCATCACCGATTCGGTCACCAGCCTCCGCAGGTACTTCACACCGCCCACGGACGACGTGGCGCTCCTGGCCCGCATATCCGACCGCAATGACAACACCATCGACGTCGAGCATGACGCCGAAGGCACACCTCTGGCGATGCGTCACAGCGGTGGCTACCACCTCAAGCTGACCGTCGAGGACGAGCGCGTCACGGCTCTCGACCTGGCGGGGGCGGACGAACACGGCGACGACGTCACGATCAAGCGGTACGGATACACAGCCGGCAACCTCACTCACGTCACCAACTCCTCCGGGCGTCCGCTGGAGTTCGGATATGACGAACGGCTGCGCATCACCTCGTGGGTGGACACCAACGACAGCCGATACGACTACGCCTATGACGAGCAGGACCGGTGCGTCGCCCAGCGAGGCGCAGCCGGACACTTGGCCAACACGTTCACCTACGACGTGACCGACCCCGCATGGCCCGATTTCCGCACGACCACGGTCACCTCTGACGAAGGCCACACATCCCGCTTCGTGGTCGACGACAACTGTCTCGTCGTCGCCGAGATCGACCCGCTCGGCAATGCGGTGCACAGCACCTACGACGACCTCGGCCATGTGAAGTCCCGGACCGATGGCATGGGCAGTACGAACAGCTTCGTGAATGATCAAGCGGGCCGCCCCCTGGAGGTGGTCGGTCCGGACGGCTCGATCACTCGGTTCACGTACAACGAGCTCGGGCATCCCACCAAAATCACCCTGCCCGACGCCAGCGACTGGGCACGCCGTTACGACGCTCGGGGGAACTGCGTCGAGGTCATCGCCCCCTCGGGTTCCACGCGCTTCTCGTACGACGCACATGGCAGGCCGACAAGCATCGTGGATGCCCACGGCACGGAGACCCGCATCCGGTGCAACACCGCGGGCCTGCCGATCGAAGTGACGGACCCGCTGGGCCATCACACGACCCAGACCTACGACTCCTTCGGGCGCCCTGTTGAGAGCATCGACGCTCTCGGCGGCGTGACAGAACTCGCCTGGACCATCGAAGGGCAGCTCGCCCGCCGCACCGCGCCAGACGGCACTTCCGAGTCGTGGCTCTACGACGGCGAAGGAAACTGTGTCCGCCATGACAACGCCGCAGCGGCGAGCACTCTCTACGAGTACTCCCACTTCGACGTCATGACAGCCCGCACCGATCCGGATGGTTCTCACTACACGTTCGGGTACGACTCTTCCCTGCGACTGTCAGAGGTGGTCAACCCGCTTGGGCTGACCTGGAGTTACACATACGACGCCGCAGGACGTCTACTCTCCGAGACCGACTTCGACGGCCGGGAACTGCGGTACACGTACGACTCGGCGGGGCGGCTGTCCTCACGGACGAATCCACTGGGTCAGTCCATCTGTTATGAGCGGAACGCTCTCGGTCAGATGACCCGCAAGGATGCCGCGGGGCAGGTCACCACGTTCGAGTACGACGCCCTCGGCAACCTCGCCACGGCGGCCGGCCCAGAGGCAGTCGTGAGCCTCCGTCGCGACCGCACCGGTGCGCTCACTGCCGAGACCGTCAACGGCCGGACGATGACCTACGGCTACGACCTGCGCGGGCGCCGCACGAGCCGGACCACGCCCACGGGCGCGACGAGTGTGTGGTCGTACGACACTGCGGGGAACCGGGTCCAGCTGGCCACTGCGGGACACACCATAGACATCCTTCGCGACGCCATGGGCCGCGAGACGAACCGGCTCGTCGACAAGAACATCTCGCTCGGTAACACCTTCGACCCACTGGGTCGCCTGACGGTTCAAACGGTGAGCGCCGGTAACGGCCGCAGCCTCCTCCAGAAGCGCACTTACGGCTATCGCGACGACGGCCATGTGGTGTCTGTCGAGGACCAGTTGAATGGCACCCGCCGGTTCGACCTCGACGAATCGGGACGGGTGGTCGCGGTGGACGCGGCGACGTGGACCGAGCGGTACGCCTATGACGGCGCGGG
Organism: Streptomyces sp. NPDC033180; assembly: GCF_055577645.1. NCBI lineage: Bacteria > Bacillati > Actinomycetota > Actinomycetes > Kitasatosporales > Streptomycetaceae > Streptomyces > Streptomyces sp. NPDC033180. The sequence continues at coordinate 2,562 of NZ_JBVIPU010000020.1, forward strand.
CAATCAGGTCTCGGCGGAGTGGCCCGAGCGTCACCCCGGCCAGGAAGCCGTCGGTCAACGCACCTATCACCGCAACCAGATCGTCCGTGCAGGTCGGCTGCGATACGAGTACGACCGGGCTGGTCGCGTGACGCTGCGGCAGAAGACGCGCATCTCGCGGGGCCCTGACACCTGGCGCTATTCATGGGACGCGGAGGACCGTCTCACGTCGGTGATCACGCCCACCGGCGAACGGTGGAGGTACCAGTACGACCCCATGGGTCGGCGTATGGCCAAGCAGCACATGTCACCGGACGGCGAGACGATCCTCGCGGAAGTCGAGTTCTCGTGGGAGGGGACGACCCTTTGTGAGCAGACGACACGATCAGCCGATCGGGCGGACCAACTGACTGTCACCTGGGATCACGAAGGGCTCCACCCCGTCGCGCAGACCGAACGCATCAGCACCCGGAACCTTCCACAAGAAGCATTCGACCAGCGGTTCTTCACGATCGTCAGCGATCTGGTGGGATCTCCGACGGAACTCATCGACGAGTCCGGCGACATCGCCTGGCGAACACGCAGGACCACCTGGGGGGCCACCACGTGGAACACCGATGCGACCACGTACACGCCGCTAAGATTTCCCGGCCAGTATTTCGACCCGGAAACCGGGCTGCACTACAACCACTTTCGCCATTACGACCCCGAATCCGCCCGCTACCTCTCCCCCGACCCCCTCGGCCTCTCTCCAGCCCCCAACCCCGCAACATACGTGGACAATCCGCTTACGGTGTCCGACCCGCTCGGTCTGGCTCCATGCCGCGAGTTCTTCACGGTTCAGTCACCGACGGACGCGGCGCGACTTAGGGGAGGAGGAGAGCCGTGGCCAGGCGAAATGCACCGGGCCCACTTCGGGGAAGGCGTGTACTCTTGGGCATCCCGCAGTGATGCCGAGCGCTACTTCGGAATCAAGTCAAGAAGGACTGATGAGCTTGAGATCGTGCGGTTCACCATCCCCGAGGCCGATTTCGCCAAGTTGCGCAAGACTGACATTTCGAAGATGACCGACGATCAAGCCCAGACTTTCATTGATCGGTACAGCCTCATGTCGGACACAGGCGTAACAGATCATGGATTCCAATACATTACGCGTCCGACGAACCTGGGAAGTGAACACTTCTTCAGCAAGGACGTGATGCATCTCCTGAACTTCGATTGATGGTGAACCAGGTGCCTTCCAGAACTGTCACATACCGCAAATTCATGGGGCCTTGGGGACTTCTGGTCCGGCTCACGGCGACCTACGTCACCGAGAGCGGTGCGGTCCAGTACCCCGAGGCGGTGCGGGTGACGGACAGGATCTACCTCCGCGTCCTCGACAAGTACGCGACTCAGGAGGACACGGAGTACCTCGTACGGGGACTCCGCATCATGGCCGATGCCATGAGCGCCGCACGTCCCGAAGGTGTGATCGGCATTCATGTGCAGGAACTCGACTACCTCCCCACCGACTACCAGCCGGAAGCCGCCGCGGCGGCGATCATCGAGTGGGTGCGCGAGGAATTCGGCGTCGAGGCCCCGCACGTCCCCGTCGAGTTCGATCGGTCGACCGGGTACTCGTTCACGTGGCCTGAGGCTGCCGGCGGCCCTGAAGCTCGATGAGTGAGTGTCCGGACATATCACGTAGGCGCGTCTGAAGCACCGGCCACCAGCCAGCGGCGCAGCTCGCCCTCACCCGTGCGCCCGCCCCAAGTGCCCCGCCAACCGCGGCGAAGCGAACTCCGTGCCGCATACGAACCGCATCACCGGGCCGTACGACGCCGCCGCCGGAAGGCCCGTGAAGTACAGGCCCGGGACCGATGAGACATAGCCCGCGGCCAGCTTCGGTGTGCCTCGGCTCGTCGCCAGGCGGGCGCGGAGGGCGGGGCCGAGGAAGTCCATCGCTGCGATGTCCACGCGGTATCCCGTCGCCGCTATGACGTGATCGGCGGAGAGCTCCCTGATGCGGCCACCCAGGGTCTCCAGGCGCAGGACGGGGCTGCCGTCCCGGATGTCCGCCGACATGACGCGGCGGACCTCGCGCGTCTCGACCTTGCCCTCGAAGCGGTCGCGCAGCCACCACGCGCCCAGCGGGCCGAGGACGCGGCGGACCAGGAAGTGGCGGGCCTGCGGGGGCAGATAGCGGTAAGGGTGGGGGTAGTAGCTGATCGCGTGGAGGGACCAGGCGCGGCCGAACGGTGACTCGGGGCGCAGCTTCGGCTGCTTCCACGGCGGCTCACCGAAGGCCACCGATCCCTTGCCGCGCGCCACCACCCGTACGCTCGCGCCCGCTTCGGCGGCGAGCGCGGCCGTCTCCAGGGCAGACTGTCCCGCGCCGACCACGATGAGCTCGCGCCCCGCGAACCGCGACAGGTCGCTGTGCTGCGAGCTGTGCGAGACGGGCCCTGTGGGGGCCGGCCCGTCCGGTGCCGCCGCGGCGAGCGCGGGCGGCAGCTGCGCGAGGCCCGAGAGGCCCGTCGCGACCACCACCGCACGGGCGGTGAACTGCTCGCCGGAGTCCAGCTTCAAGTCGAAGCCCACCGTGCCCTTGCGGTCTACCGACACCACCCGCACCTGCTCCAGGTCCGGCACGAGCTTCTCCTGGAACCACCGGCCGTAGGACACGAAGGTCTCGATCGGGATGATGTCCTCGTCGGTGATCAGACGCCGTATACCGGCAGCGTCGCAGTAGTCGACGAGGTTGTGGCCGCGCTGCGGCGCGTCGATGTTCGAGGCCACGGGGGTCGACTTCAGGAGCATGCCCGCGGGCATGTTCGCCCGCCAGCTCACCATCGGGTCGCCGAAGACCCGCACCGGAATGCCTCTGGCCCGCAGATGGGCCGCGGTGGACAGGCCGAACGGCCCGGCCCCGATGACTGCTACTGGATGGATCACGAAGTCCCTCCCCAGGACGTCACGTCACTTACCGCGTGTGCCTACTTCGTGGGTGGCGGCCGGGCCGTCCGAACGGTCGCCCGTGCGCCATGGCTAACTCGTGCTGCTGCCACGGCGGTTCGTCCGCCACAGTTGGTACAGATGCTTCGCTCCCGGCCTGACGAAACGCGCGAGCATCGTGAAGAACGGCTTCATGTCGTCCGCCGCGAGCCACGCCAGTTCCGTACCGCTCGCGCGCGGGGGCGCGTGCGGCGTCGTATAGCCACTGCGGCGGTAGGCGAGGAGGGCGGGCAGGTCGATGTTCTCCACGACATACCGCCGGCCGGCGCGCTGTTCCCCCTCCGGAACCGGGCGCCCTGTCAGGTGCAGGTGCATCGCGCGGACGACGTCGATCCCGAACTCGCTCTCGAAGAGCCGGAACTGCGCGCCCATGCGGGGGTTGAAGTCGAGCAGTTTGTACTGACCGTCGCGGCGGTCGAAGCGCAGGTCGAGGTCGATGACGCCGGTGAAGCCGATCTGCTTGATGAAACGTGCGGCGAGGTCCGCGAGTTCCGGATTGTCGACGACGTACGCATGCGCCGTCATCCCCGCGTGCGGCGGCCAGGAGCGCACCTTGACGCCCGTGAACATCGCACACGGTGCCGAGTTCGCGTCGAAGTACGCGTGCACGATCCAGTCCTCTGCCTGCTCACGCGGCAGATACTCCTGGAGTATCACCCCGGGCCGCTCGCCCCAGTCACGGGCGAGCCAGAGCAGGCCCTCCGGGGTCTCTATGCGCGTCGTCCCGTTCACCGCGGGGCGGGAGCGGCGCGTGAACGCCTCGCGGTTCTTGGCGACCACCGGGAAGACCGCGGTCGCGGCGAATTCCTTGATGTCCCCGTAGCTTTCGGGGAACGACGCGGCAGGCGAGGCGATGCCGTGCTCCGCGCACAGCTCGTGCAGGCCCTGCTTGCTGGCGAGGCGGCGGGGCAACTCCGGCTCCACGCGCGGGAAGAGGAATCCGGCGCCGCTCAGCGGCTCCTGGTGCTCGGCGATGAGGACGGCCGCTTCCTCGTCGGTCGGGATGAGGACCGTGGGCCTGCCGATGCGGCGCCCGACGCGCAGCATCCCTTCGACGAGCCGCTCCGGCTCCTCCGCCCCGGTGGTCGGCCAGGGAAAGGCGCCGGTGAGATGGCGGGAGGCCGCGGCCGGTGTGTAACGGTCCTCCGTGATCGCGTACATGGGCACGCCGAGCCGCCCGAGGCTGCGGATCGCGCCCACACCGCCGTGATGCAGCGGATAGCTGCCGAACTTCACGATCAGGCCGGGCACCTCACGGTCGATCGCGAAGGGCAGGCTGTCGTTCCTCATGGCCACGGGCCCCCCACGTGTCCCTACTGACCCGGACCCACCCCATACGCGTCCGCGTCCCCCAAAGGACGCTAAGCCGGAACTGACCACTCCAGCAAGGTTTATCCGGACATTGCGAACTCTTTAGACACTGCCCCAACTGGAGGTTCCCACGTAACGTGTGGCACACCCATATGGAAAGCGAGGCAGGTACGCATGTCCGAGCACACCCCGCTCGATCCGGCCGGGAGCGACCCTTCCGTCCGCTCCGTAGGCGACCCCTTCGCTCTCGCGGAGGGCGATCCCTTCGGGCCGCACAATCTCCCGTACGGCGTGTTCTCCCTGGCCAAGGGCGCTGAGGGCCCTGCGGGCGCGGCCGGGGCCGCGGAGCGCCGGGTCGGCGTACGACTCGGTGATCATGTCCTCGACGCGGGCGCCGCGGCCGCCGCGCTCGGCTCGCCCTATGTCTCGCTGCTCGCCAGGCCCACGCTCAACCCGCTGCTCGCCGCGGGCCGCACGGCGTGGTCCGACGTGCGGCGCGCGCTCACCGCGTGGGTGACGATCCCGGCGCACCGCGAGGTCGTGCGCCCCCTGCTGTACCCGCTGTCCGAGGTCACGCTGCACCTCCCCTTCGAGGTCGCGGACTATGTGGACTTCTATGCCTCGGAGCACCACGCGACCCACCTGGGGCAGATCTTCCGCCCGGACGCACCGTCCCCGCTGACCCCCAACTGGAAGCACCTCCCCATTGGTTACCACGGCCGGTCAGGCACCGTCGTGGTCTCCGGGACCGAGGTGGTACGCCCCTGCGGGCAGCGCAAGGCTCCATCGGAGACGGCCCCGGTCTTCGGGCCCTCCGTCCGCCTCGACATCGAGGCCGAGGTCGGCTTCGTCGTGGGTACGCCGTCGGAGCTGGGCACTCCGGTGCCGCTCGCGGACTTCCGGGAGCACGTCTTCGGGCTGACCCTCCTCAACGACTGGTCGGCGCGCGACATCCAGGCCTGGGAGTACGTCCCGCTCGGGCCGTTCCTCGGCAAGTCCTTCTGCACCTCTGTCTCGGCGTGGATCACCCCCCTCGAGGCCCTGGACGCGGCGCGGGTCGCCCCTCCGGAGCGCACGCACGAACTCCTCCCCTACCTGGACGACTCGGCGGAGTCCGTCGCAGACGAGCCCGGCGGCTACGACCTGCGCATCACCGTGACCCTGAACGGCCACGTCATCTCCGAGCCGCCCTTCTCCACCGTCTACTGGACGGCCGCTCAGCAGCTGGCCCACATGACGGCGAACGGCGCGTCCCTGCGCACGGGCGACCTGTACGGCTCGGGCACCGTGAGCGGACCCTCCGAGGGGCAGTACGGCTCCTTGATCGAGATCACCTGGAACGGCCGCGACCCTCTTGTCCTTCCGGACGGGAAGCGGACGTTCCTTGAGGACGGTGACGAGGTCACACTGACGGCGTGGGCCCCCGGGCCGGACGGGACCCGGGTGGGTCTCGGAGCAGTTTCTGGCGTGGTCGCCTCGGGCCGTTGATGCTGCGGGCCGGGGGTGTCACCCCCGGCCCGCCCGGCCCCCGGCCCCCCGCCCCCGGCGCCGTGTACGACTGCTGCGCCGTCGTGGCTGGTCGCGCAGTTCCCCGCGCCCCATCCGGGGGCGCTACCACCTCGACTGCCGCACCGTCGTGGCCCACGCGGCGGAGCCGCAAATGTCACAGCCCCGCGCCCCTAAGGGGCGCTCCAGGCTCGGCTGCTCAGAAATCCTCCGGCGGCTCCGGCCACTCCTCCTCCGGCGGCTCGGCTGTCTGCGGAGCCGGAGCGGCCGCTCCCCCGAGCTCTGACAAGACCCCCAGCACGCCCTCCCCATACGTCGCCAGTTTCTTCTCGCCCAGGCCGCTGACGCCGCCCAGCTCCGACAGGGACGACGGCCGCAGCGTGGCGATCTCCCGCAGCGTGGCGTCGTGGAAGATCACGTACGCCGGGAGGCCCAGCTCCTTGGCCTGCGCACCGCGCCACGCCCGCAGCGCCTCGAACACCGGCACCGCTTCCTGGGGCAGCTCGGCGACGGCCGCCGCTGCCTTCGCCTTCCGTTCCCCCTTCGCGGCCTTCGCCGCGGCGGGCCGCTTCGGCTCCTTGCGCAACCGCACCTCCCGCTCCCTGCCGAGGACGGAACCGCTCTCCTCGGTCAGGACCAACGTGCCGTACTCCCCCTCGACCGCGAGCAGCCCCTGGGCGAGCAACTGCCGCACCACGCCCCGCCATTCGGCCTCCGCGAGCTCCTCGCCGATGCCGAAGACCGAGAGCTGGTCGTGGTCGAACTGGATGATCTTGGCGGTCTTCTTGCCGAGCAGGATGTCGATGATCTGCCCCGCGCCGAACTTCTGCCCGCGCTCGCGCTGGAGCCGCACGATCGTGGAGAGGACCTTCTGGGCCGGGACCGTGCCGTCCCAGGTCTCCGGGGGTGTCAGGCACGTGTCGCAGTTGCCGCAGGACTGACCGGCCGCTTCCTGGCCGAAGTACGTCAGGAGCTGGGCCCTGCGGCACTGGGCCGTCTCGCACAGGGCCAGCATCGAGTCCAGGTGCGAGGCCGCCCGGCGGCGGAACGCCTCGTCCCCCTCGCTGCCCTGGATCATCTTCCGCTGCTGGACGACGTCCTGCAGGCCGTACGCCATCCAGGCCGTGGAGGGCAGGCCGTCACGTCCCGCACGGCCCGTCTCCTGGTAGTACCCCTCGACCGACTTCGGCAGGTCGAGGTGGGCGACGAACCGGACGTCCGGCTTGTCGATGCCCATCCCGAAGGCGATCGTGGCGCAGACGACCAGGCCCTCCTCCCGGAGGAAGCGGGACTGGTGGGCGGCGCGCGTCCTGCCGTCCAGACCCGCGTGGTACGGCACGGCCTCGATGCCGTTCTTGCACAGGAACTCGGCGGTCTTCTCGACCGAGTTGCGCGAGAGGCAGTAGACGATTCCCGCGTCGCCCGCGTGCTCCTCCTTGAGGAAGGACAGGAGCTGCTTCTTCGGCTCGGCCTTCGGCACGATGCGGTACTGGATGTTGGGCCGGTCGAAGCTCGCCACGAAGTGCTTGGCGTCCGGCATGCCGAGACGCTCGGTGATCTCCCGATGCGTGGCGTGCGTCGCCGTCGCCGTCAGGGCGATCCGCGGCACGTCGGGCCAGCGCTCGCCGAGGAGGGAGAGCGCCAGATAGTCCGGGCGGAAGTCGTGGCCCCACTGCGCCACACAGTGCGCCTCGTCGATCGCGAAGACGGAGATCTTGGCGCGGGAGAGCAGATCGAGCGTCCCCTCCAGACGCAGCCGCTCCGGCGCGAGATACAGCACGTCGAGCTCCCCCGCGAGGAACTCGGCCTCCATCACGCGCCGCTCGTCGAAGTCCTGCGTGGAGTTGATGAACCCGGCCCGCACGCCGAGCGCACGCAGCGCGTCCACCTGGTCCTGCATGAGCGCGATGAGCGGGGAGATCACCACACCGGTGCCGGAGCGCACCAACGCCGGGATCTGATAGCAGAGCGACTTGCCGCCACCGGTGGGCATCAGCACGACGGAGTCCCCGCCCGCGACCACGTGGTCGATGATCGCTTCCTGCTCACCGCGGAACGCGTCATACCCGAAGACGCGGTGCAGCGTCCGCAGCGCGTCACTCTCCGCCACCGCGCCGCTCTCCGCCACCACGCTGCTCTCCGTCACCGCGCTCGGTACGGTCACCTCGCTCATGCCATCGATCCCATCCATCGCCCTGCCCCCGTGCGTCGCGCTTCGACCACAGACTCCACGATAGGGCTCCGCACCGACACACCTGGAAGTTATCCACAGGCCGCCGCCCGGCACCCCTGTCGGACGGGGTGCCGGGCGACGGCGAGTGGAACAGATATGCGGAACAGCCTGCGAAACGGCTACCGGACGAAGACCCCCGCCTGGTTCGCCAGATCCAGGAAGTACTGCGGGGCAACGCCCAGGACCAGCGTCACCGCGACGCCCACGCCGATCGCCGTCATCGTCAGCGGCGAGGGCACGGCGACGGTCGGCCCGTCCGCCTTCGGCTCGCTGAAGAACATGAGCACGATCACGCGGATGTAGAAGAACGCGGCGATCGCGGACGAGATCACACCGACCACGACCAGCGCACCGGCGCCGCCCTCCGCCGCCGCCTTGAACACCGCGAACTTTCCGGAGAACCCGGAGGTCAGCGGAATCCCGGCGAAGGCGAGCAGGAACACCGCGAACACGGCGGCGACCAGCGGCGAGCGCCGGCCGAGCCCCGCCCACTTCGACAGGTGCGTGGCCTCACCGCCCGCGTCCCGCACCAGCGTGACCACGGCGAACGCACCGATCGTCACGAAGGAGTAGGCCCCCAGGTAGAAGAGGACCGACGAGATGCCGTCCGGCGTCATGGCGATGACACCGGCGAGGATGAAGCCCGCGTGGGCGATCGAGGAGTACGCGAGCAGCCGCTTGATGTCGGTCTGCGTGATCGCGACGATCGCGCCGGCCAGCATCGTGAGGATCACGACGCCCCACATCACGGGACGCCAGTCCCAGCGAAGGCCCGGCAGGACCACGTAGAGGAGCCGGAGCAGCGCGCCGAAGGCGGCCACCTTCGTCGCCGCGGCCATGAAGCCGGTGACCGGGGTGGGCGCACCCTCGTACACGTCCGGGGTCCACATGTGGAACGGCACGGCGCCGACCTTGAAGAGCAGGCCCATGACGATCATCGCGGCGCCGATCAGGAGCAGCGCGTCGTTGCCCATGGTGTCGGCGAGCGCGGGGTTGACCTCCTGGACGCTGCCGTCGATGACCTTGGCGATCGTGCCGTACGACACCGAGCCCGCGTACCCGTAAAGGAGGGCGATGCCGAAGAGCAGGAACGCCGAGGAGAACGAGCCGAGCAGGAAGTACTTGACGGCGGCTTCCTGCGACATCAGGCGCTTGCGGCGGGCGAGCGCGCACAGAAGGTAGAGCGGCAGTGAGAAGACCTCGAGGGCGATGAAGAGCGTCAGGAGGTCGTTCGCCGACGGGAAGACGAGCATTCCGCCGATCGCGAAGAGCGCCAGCGGGAACACCTCGGTGGTGGTGAACCCGGCCTTGGTGGCGGCCTTTTCGCCCTCGCTGCCGGGCGTCGATCCGGCCTGCGCGGCGAACGAGTCCACGCGCTTGCCATGTGCCACCGGGTCGAGCCGCCGCTCCGCGAAGGTGAAGATCGCGACGAGGCCCGCCAAGAGGATCGTGCCCTGCAGGAAGAGCGCGGGTCCGTCGACCGCGATCGCACCCATCGCCGCGATGTGCGCCTTTGTCGTGCCGTACCCGGTCGCCGCGAGCCCGACGACCGCGGCGAAGGCCGCGGTGAGGGCGACGACCGCCACGAACACCTGCGCGTAGTAACGGGATTTGCGCGGTACGAAGGCCTCGATGAGGATCCCGAGGACCGCCGCGCCGATGACGATCAACGTCGGTGACAGCTGCGCGTACTCGATCGTGGGAGTGTCGATCTTGTCGATCTGGTCCTGGGGCGCCGCGGCCGACGCCATTGTCCACAGGCTGTGGACGGCTGATGCGCTCACTTGGCCGCCTCCACGTCGGGCTTCGGGTCCTTCTGCTGTACGTCGGACATGGTGTGCTTGACCGCCGGGTTCACCAGGTCGGTGAGGGGCTTCGGGTAGACGCCGAGGCCGATCAGGAGCGCGATCAGCGGTGTGACGACCAGGAGTTCACGCACCCGCAGGTCCGGCATGGCCGAGACTTCCGGCTTCACCGGGCCCGTCATCGTCCGCTGGTAGAGGACGAGGGTGTAGAGCGCGGCGAGCACGATGCCGATGGTGGCGATGATCCCGACCACCGGATAGCGCGCGAACGCGCCGACCAGGACGAGGAATTCACTCACGAACGGGGCGAGACCCGGCAGCGAGAGTGTCGCGAGACCGCCGATCAGGAAGGTGCCCGCGAGCACCGGTGCGACCTTCTGCACCCCTCCGTAGTCCGCGATGAGCCGCGAACCGCGCCGCGAGATCAGGAAGCCGGCCACCAGCATCAGAGCGGCGGTCGAGATCCCGTGGTTGACCATGTAGAGCGTCGCGCCGGACTGGCCCTGCGAGGTCATCGCGAAGATGCCGAGAATGATGAACCCGAAGTGCGAGATCGATGCGTACGCCACCAGGCGCTTGATGTCGCGCTGGCCGACCGCGAGCAGCGCGCCGTAGATGATGCTGATCAGCGCGAGCACGAGGACGACCGGTGTCGCCCACTTGCTCGCCTCGGGGAAGAGTCCGAGGCAGAAGCGCAGCATCGCGAACGTGCCGACCTTGTCGACCACTGCCGTGATCAGGACCGCGACCGGGGCCGTGGACTCGCCCATCGCGTTCGGCAGCCAGGTGTGCAGCGGCCACAGTGGTGCCTTCACCGCGAAGGCGAAGAAGAAGCCGAGGAAGAGCCATCGCTCGGTGCTTGTGGCCATCTCCAGCGTGCCGTTGGCCCGCGCCTCGGTGATCTCCTGGAGCGAGAAGTTCCCCGCCACCACGTAGAGCCCGATCACGGCGGCCAGCATGATGAGGCCGCCGACCAGGTTGTAGAGGAGGAACTTCACGGCCGCGTACGAGCGTTGGGCCGAGGCGTTCTCGTCCGTGCCCGCGTGGGCACGGTCCCCGAAGCCGCCGATGAGGAAGTACATCGGGATGAGCATGGCTTCGAAGAAGATGTAGAAGAGGAATACGTCGGTGGCGGCGAAGGAGATGATCACCATCGCCTCGACGGCGAGGATCAGGGCGAAGAAGCCCTGGGTCGGCCGCCATCGCGACGACTTGGTTTCCAGGGGATCCGCGTCGTGCCAGCCCGCCAGGATGATGAAGGGCATCAGGAGCGCGGTGAGCGCGATGAGGGCGACACCGATGCCGTCCACCCCGAGCTCGTACCGCACCCCGAATTCCGCGATCCACGAACGGGACTCGGTCAGTTGATAGCGGGCTCCGTCGGGGTCGAAGCGCACGAGCACGGTCACGGCGAGCGCGAGCGTGGCGAGCGACACGAGCAGCGCGAGCCACTTGGCGGCGGTACGCCGGGCGGCCGGAACGGCTGCCGTGGCGATCGCGCCGACCGCGGGCAGGGCCGCCGTCGCTGTCAGCAGAGGAAAGGACATCGGTATCAGACCGCCCTCATCAGCAGGGTCGCGGCGATGAGTACCGCAACGCCGCCGAACATCGAGACCGCGTAGGAGCGGGCATAGCCGTTCTGCATCTTGCGCAGCCGCCCGGAGAACCCGCCGACCGAGGCCGCCGAGCCGTTGACGACTCCGTCGACCAGGGTGTGGTCGACGTAGACCAGGGAGCGGGTGAGGTGCTCTCCGCCGCGTACCAGGACGACGTGGTTGAAGTCGTCCTGGAGGAGGTCGCGCCGGGCCGCCCGGGTGAGCAGCGAACCGCGCGGGGCGGTGACCGGGACGGGCCTGCGGCCGTACTGGAAGTAGGCGAGGGCCACGCCGATGAGCAGGACCACCATGGTGGCGCCCGTGACCGTGGCGGCGCTCAGCGGAGAGTCGCCGTGGTCGTGGTGGGTGACCGGCTCCAGCCAGTGCATGAAGCGGTCGCCGATGCTGAAGAAGCCACCCGCGAAGACCGACCCGAAGGCCAGCACGATCATGGGGATCGTCATGGACCTGGGCGACTCGTGCGGGTGCGGTTCGTTGCCCTCCGCATCCGGCTGCCAGCGCTTCTCACCGAAGAACGTCATGATCATTACGCGTGTCATGTAGAACGCGGTGATCGCGGCGCCGAGCAGCGCGACCGAGCCGAGGATCCAGCCCTCCGTGCCGCCCTTGGCGAACGCCGCCTCGATGATCTTGTCCTTGGAGAAGAAGCCGGACAGGCCCGGGAAGCCGATGATCGCCAGATAGCCGAGCCCGAACGTCACGAAGGTGACCGGCATGTACTTCCTGAGGCCGCCGTACTTCCTCATGTCGACCTCGTCGTTCATGCCGTGCATGACCGAACCGGCCCCGAGGAACAGCCCGGCCTTGAAGAAGCCGTGCGTCACCAGGTGCATGATCGCGAAGACGTAGCCGATGGGGCCGAGGCCCGCGGCCAGGATCATGTACCCGATCTGGGACATCGTCGATCCGGCGAGCGCCTTCTTGATGTCGTCCTTCGCGCAACCGACGATCGCACCGAAGAGCAGCGTGACCGCGCCCACGATGGTGACGACGAGCTGCGCGTCCGGGGCGCCGTTGAAGATCGCTCCGGAGCGGACGATCAGATACACACCCGCGGTCACCATCGTCGCCGCGTGGATGAGGGCCGAGACCGGGGTCGGGCCCTCCATCGCGTCGCCGAGCCAGGACTGCAGCGGCACCTGGGCCGACTTGCCGCACGCCGCGAGAAGCAGCATCAGGCCGATGGCCGTCAGCTTGCCCTCGGACGTCTCACCCGTGGCCTGAAGGACAGGACCGAAGGCGAACGTCCCGAAGGTGGTGAACATCAGCATGATGGCGATCGAGAGGCCCATGTCGCCGACCCTGTTGACCAGAAAGGCCTTCTTCGCGGCGGTGGCCGCGCTGGGCTTGTGCTGCCAGAAGCCGATCAGGAGGTACGAGGCGAGGCCGACGCCCTCCCATCCGACGTACAGGAGCAGGTAGTTGTCGGCGAGGACGAGGATGAGCATCGCCGCGAGGAACAGGTTCAGATAGCCGAAGAAGCGGCGGCGCCGCTCGTCGTGCTCCATGTACCCGATGGAGTAGATGTGGATCAGGGTGCCCACACCGGTGATCAGCATGACGAACGTCATCGACAGCTGGTCGAGCTGGAAGGCGACGTCCGCCTGGAAACCCTCCACGGGGATCCAGCTGAACAGGTGCTGCGACAGGGTGCGCTCGTCGGCGCCCTTGCCCAGCATGTCGGAGAAGAGCACGACTCCGATGACGAAGGAGGCGGCCGCGAGCAGTGTGCCGAGCCAGTGGCCCACGCGGTCCAACCGCCGCCCGCCGCACAGCAGTACGGCCGCTCCGAGCAGAGGCGCCGCTACGAGCAGCGCGATCAGGTTCTCCACTTTTCAGCGACCCCTTACAGCTTCATCAGGCTGGCGTCGTCGACCGAGGCCGAGTGACGGGAGCGGAACAGCGACACGATGATCGCGAGACCGACCACGACTTCCGCCGCGGCGACGACCATCGTGAAGAACGCGATGATCTGGCCGTCGAGATTGCCGTGCAGCCGGGAGAAGGCGACAAAGGCGAGGTTGCACGCGTTGAGCATCAGCTCGATACACATGAACACCACGATCGCGTTCCGCCTGATCAGTACGCCGGTGGCGCCGATCGAGAACAACAGCGCCGCGAGATACAGGTAGTTGACCGGATTCACTTCGACGCCTCCTCGGTCGTGGAAGACCGCTCCAGACGCTCCGTGGAGCGCTGTTCGAGGGCACGCAGATCATCCAGCGCCTCGTCCGACACATCGCGGATCTGGCCGCGCTCACGCAACGTCTTGTTGACCGTGAGCTCCGAGGGGGTGCCGTCGGGGAGCAGGCCCGCGACGTCCACGGCATTGTGCCGGGCGTAGACACCGGGGGCGGGCAGCGGCGGCAGGTGCTTGCCGCGCACGCGCTCCTCGGACATCTCGCGCTGCGTCTTGGCGCGCTCCGTGCGCTCGCGGTGGGTGAGCACCATCGCGCCGACGGTGGCGGTGATGAGCAGCGCACCGGTGATCTCGAACGCGAAGACGTACTTCGTGAAGATGCTCTCGGCGAGGCCCTCCACGTTGCCGCCGGCGTTCGCCTTGCCCAGTCCGGCGAATTCGTTCACCGAGGCGTTGCCGATGCCCCCGAAGAGCAGGATGGCGAAGCCGAAGCCACAGAGGCCGGCCAGCCAGCGCTGCCCCTTGATGGTCTCCTTCAGCGAGTCGGCGGCGGTGACACCGACGAGCATGACCACGAAGAGGAAGAGCATCATGATCGCGCCGGTGTAGACGACGACCTGGACGATGCCCAGGAAGTACGCCCCGTTGGCGAGGTAGAAGACCGCCAGGATGATCATGGTCCCGGCGAGACAGAGCGCGCTGTGCACGGCCTTCTTCATGAGGATCGTGCACAGGGCGCCGATCACGGCGACCGTGCCGAGCACCCAGAACTGGACGGCCTCACCGGTGGACGTGGTGTAGGCGGCGAGCTGCGTCATCGGTTGATCACCTTCCCCGACGCGGGCTCGTCTTCCCCGAAGGTGGAGGCCGCCTCCTGGGGCGTCTCCCCCTTGGAGAGGGCCACTTGGGGCACTGTGCCGGGCGCGGCCTCCGTCACCAGACCGCGGTAGTAGTCCTGCTCGTCCGTGCCGGGGAAGATCGAGTGCGGTGACTCGACCATGCCTTCCTCCAGGCCCGCGAGCAGCTGCTCCTTGGTGAAGATGAGCTTCTCGCGGGTGCTGTCGGCCAGCTCGAACTCGTTCGTCATCGTCAACGCGCGCGTGGGGCACGCCTCGATGCACAGGCCGCACAGGATGCAGCGGGCGTAGTTGATCTGGTAGACGCGGCCGTACCGCTCGCCCGGGGAGTAGCGCTCCTCCTCGGTGTTGTCCGCGCCCTCCACATAGATCGCGTCCGCGGGACAGGCCCAGGCGCAGAGCTCACACCCGATGCACTTCTCCAGGCCGTCCGGATGGCGGTTGAGCTGGTGCCTGCCGTGGAAGCGAGGAGCGGTGGTCTTCTCCTGCTCCGGATACTGCTCGGTCAGCCGCTTCTTGAACATGGCCTTGAAGGTCACGCCGAAGCCCGCGACGGGGTTCTGGAACCCCTGCTTCGATTGGTTCGACTCGTGGTGTGGCTCGCGCTGCGGCTCTTTCTTCGAATCAGCCATCGGACGCCTCCTTTCCGTCACTTCGGGTTCCGTCACTTTGAGTATCCGGTCCACCACTGACAATCAGCTCCCGCTCCTGGCGCGAGCGTCGTCGCGGTACGGGCGGCAGGCTCTGTCCGGGCAGCGGCGGGACGGGGAATCCGCCCGCCATCGGATCGAAGGCGACGGGCTCCTCCTCGGTCGCCGCTTCCTTCTCGCGCTTGTCGCGGAAGATGTCGACGACGACGGAGAGCAACAGGAGCGCGATGACTCCGCCGCCCACATAGAGCGCGATCGAGGTGAAGTCGTACTCCTCGTTCCGCATCGCCCTGACCGTCGCCACGAGCATCAGCCAGACGACCGAGACAGGGATCAGGACCTTCCAGCCGAGCTTCATCAGCTGGTCGTAGCGGACGCGTGGCAGCGTGCCGCGCAGCCAGATGAAGAAGAACAGCAGCAGCTGGACCTTGATCACGAACCAGAGCATCGGCCACCAGCCGTGGTTCGCGCCCTCCCAGAAGGTGCTGACCGGGTACGGGGCCCGCCAGCCGCCCAGGAAGAGGGTGACCGAGACCGCCGAGACGGTGACCATATTGACGTACTCGGCGAGCATGAACAGCGCGAACTTGATCGACGAGTACTCGGTGTTGAAGCCGCCGACGAGGTCGCCCTCGGACTCCGGCATGTCGAAGGGGGCGCGGTTGGTCTCGCCGATCATCGTCACGATGTAGATCAGGAACGAGACCGGGAGCAGCAGGACGTACCACCGGTCGGCCTGCGCCTCCACGATCGCCGAGGTCGACATCGACCCGGAGTAGAGGAACACCGAGGCGAACGCGGCACCCATCGCGATCTCGTACGAGATCATCTGCGCGCAGGAGCGGAGACCGCCGAGGAGCGGATAGGTCGAGCCGGAACTCCACCCCGCGAGCACGATGCCGTAGATGCCGACCGAGGCGACCGCGAGGATGTAGAGCATCGCGATCGGCAGGTCGGTGAGCTGCATCGTCGTGCGCTGGCCGAAGATCGAGATCTCGTTGCCCGCGGGGCCGAAGGGGATCACCGCGATCGCCATGAAGGCCGGGATGGCCGCGACGATCGGCGCGAGGATGTACACCACCTTGTCCGCGCGCTTGACGATCACGTCTTCCTTGAGCATCAGCTTGATGCCGTCCGCGAGGGACTGCAGCATGCCCCAGGGGCCGTGCCGGTTGGGGCCGATGCGCAGCTGCATCCAGGCGACGACCTTGCGCTCCCACACGATGGAGAAGAGCACCGTCACCATCAGGAACGCGAAGCAGAAGACCGCCTTGACGGCGACGAGCCACCACGGGTCACGGCCGAACATGGACAGGTCTTCCGCCGCAAGCGGCACCATGGGGTGCATCACGACGTCACCTCCGGGGCCTCAGAGGGCTCCGGCAGGAGCGCCGGGCCGATGCGGACGAGGTCGCCGGGGCGCGCACCGGTGTCGGAAGTGACGCCTCCCCCGGTCGAGTTCAGCGGCAGCCACACCACCCGGTCGGGCATCTCGGTGACCACGAGGGGCAGTTCCGTCGCCCCCGCGGGCCCGGTGACGGCCAGGACGTCGCCGTCCTTGACGCCGGCCTCGGCCGCGGTGGCCGCCGAGACCCGGGCGACCGCCGCGTGCCGCGTACCGGCCAGCGCCTCGTCGCCCTCCTGGAGGCGGCCCCGGTCGAGCAGCAGCCGGTGCCCCGCGAGAACGGCCTCTCCGGAGGCGGGCCTCGGAGGCTGGGCGGCTGTCTCCACGGGCTCGGTGGCGTGCGTACCGTCCCACCCGCCGAGCCGGTCAAGCTCGCGCCGGGCGCTCGCCAGGTCGGGAAGACCCAGGTGTACGTCCCCGGCGTCGGCCAGCATGTGCAGCACGCGGGCGTCCGTCGGGGCCAGCGTGCGCGTCATGTGGTCGGGCTTCAGCGCGGCGTCGAACATCCGCGCCCTGCCCTCCCAGTTGAGGAAGGTGCCGGGCTTCTCCACGACCGCGGCCACCGGAAGTACGACATCGGCGTTCTCGGTGACCTCGCTGGGTCGCAGCTCGAGCGAGACCAGGAACCCGACCTCGGAGAGTGCTTCACGCGCGCGTGCCGGGTCGGGGAGGTCGGCGACCTCCACGCCCGCCACCAGGAGCGCGCCCAGTTCGCCGGTCGCCGCGGCCTCGATGATCTGACCCGTGTCACGGCCGTAGCGGTGCGGGAGTTCGGCAACGCGCCAGGCGGCCGCGACCTCGTCCCGCGCGCGCGGGTCGGTGGAAGGCCGCCCGCCGGGAAGCAGCGAGGGCAGCGCGCCGGCCTCGATGGCACCGCGCTCCCCCGCCCGGCGAGGAATCCACACCAGCCGCGCACCGGTCGCCGAAGCGGCCCGCACAGCGGCGGTGAGCCCGCCCGGCACAGCGGCGAGACGCTCGCCGACCAGAATCACCGCGCCCGAAGCGCGCAGCGCCTCGGCCGCCTTGGCGCCGTCGCCCTCAAGTCCGGCTCCGCCCGCGAGGGCGTCGAGCCACTCCGTCTCGGTGCCGGGCGCGGCGGGCAACAGCGTGCCGCCCGCCTTCTCCAGCCCCCGGGTCTGATGCGTGGCGAGGGAGAACGTCCGCTGGCCGTGCTTGCGCCAGGCCTTGCGCAGGCGCAGGAAGATCCCGGGCGCCTCCTCCTCGGCCTCGAAGCCGACGAGCAGGACCGCGGGCGCCTTCTCCACTTCCGTGTACGTGACTCCGGCGCCGTCGAGATCCCGGCCACGGCCCGCGACACGGGCGGCGAGGAAGTCGGCCTCCTCGCTGCTGTGCACGCGCGCGCGGAAGTCGATGTCGTTCGTGTCGAGCGCCACGCGCGCGTACTTGCTGTACGCGTACGCGTCCTCGACGGTGAGTCGACCACCGGTCAGCACACCGGCACGGCCGCGCGCGGCCGCGAGCCCGTTGGCCGCGGCTTCGAGCGCCTCGGGCCAGCTGGCGGTCTCCAGCTCACCCGTCTCCGCGTTGCGCACCAGCGGCGTGGTGAGCCGGTCCGGCTTCTGCGCGTAACGGAAGCCGAAGCGCCCCTTGTCGCAGAGCCACTCCTCGTTGACCTCGGGGTCGTCCGCGGCGAGCCGCCTCATGACCTTGCCCCGCCGGTGGTCGGTGCGGGTCGCGCAGCCACCCGCACAGTGCTCGCAGACCGACGGCGACGACACCAGGTCGAAGGGCCGTGAGCGGAAGCGATACGCCGCCGAGGTCAGCGCGCCGACCGGACAGATCTGAATGGTGTTCCCGGAGAAGTACGACTCGAAGGGGTCGCCCTCGCCCGTGCCGACCTGCTGGAGCGCGCCGCGCTCGATCAGCTCGATCATCGGGTCGCCCGCGATCTGGTTCGAGAACCGGGTGCAGCGTGCGCACAGCACGCACCGCTCGCGGTCGAGCAGCACCTGGGTGGAGATCGGCACCGGCTTCTCGAACGTCCGCTTCTTGCCCTCGAAGCGGGTGTCCGTGTCACCGACCTGCATCGCCTGGTTCTGCAGCGGGCACTCGCCGCCCTTGTCGCAGACCGGGCAGTCCAGCGGGTGGTTGATCAGGAGCAGCTCCATCACACCGCGCTGGGCCTTCTCGGCGACCGGCGAGGAGAGCTGCGACTTCACGACCATGCCGTCGGTGCAGGTGATGGTGCAGGAGGCCATCGGCTTGCGCTGGCCCTCCACCTCGACGATGCACTGGCGACAGGCGCCCGCCGGGTCGAGCAGCGGGTGGTCGCAGAACCGCGGGATCTCGATGCCGAGGAGCTCGGCGGCCCGGATGACCAGCGTCCCCTTGGGGACGCTGATCTCGATGCCGTCGATCGTCAGCGACACGAGGTCTTCCGGCGGAACCGCCGCCTCGCCGCCCCCGGAGGGAGCGCTGTTCGTGGTCACTGTCATGCGTTCACCTCCGAATGTGCGGAGGGCCGGTCGGCCCAGAGAGTCGACTTCGCCGGGTCGAAGGGGCAGCCCTTGCCGGTGATGTGCTGCTCGTACTCCTCGCGGAAGTACTTGAGCGAGGAGAAGATCGGCGACGCGGCGCCGTCACCGAGGGCGCAGAAGGACTTGCCGTTGATGTTGTCGGCGATGTCGTTCAGCTTGTCCAGGTCGGACATGACGCCCTTGCCGGCCTCGATGTCGCGGAGCAACTGCACCAGCCAGTACGTCCCTTCGCGACACGGCGTGCACTTGCCGCAGGACTCGTGGGCGTAGAACTCGGTCCAGCGCGTGACCGCCCGCACCACGCACGTCGTCTCGTCGAAGCACTGCAGTGCCTTCGTGCCGAGCATCGACCCGGCGGCTCCCACTCCCTCGTAGTCCAGCGGGACATCGAGGTGCTCGTCGGTGAACATCGGCGTGGAGGAACCGCCGGGCGTCCAGAACTTGAGCCGGTGGCCCGCCCTCATCCCGCCGCTCATCTCGAGCAGCTGGCGCAGGGTGATGCCGAGCGGCGCCTCGTACTGGCCGGGGCTCGTGACGTGGCCGCTCAGCGAATAGAGCGTGAAGCCGGGGGACTTCTCGCTCCCCATCGACTTGAACCAGTCTTTTCCGCGATTCAGGATCGCGGGAACCGACGCGATGGACTCGACGTTATTGACAACAGTGGGGCATGCGTAGAGGCCCGCGACGGCCGGGAAAGGGGGACGCAGTCGCGGCTGGCCACGGCGGCCTTCGAGCGAGTCGAGCAGCGCGGTCTCCTCACCACAGATGTACGCGCCCGCGCCCGCGTGCACGGTGAGTTCGAGGTCGAGTCCGCTGCCCAGGATGTTCTCGCCCAGGAATCCCGCCTCTTTCGCCTCACGCACGGCCTCGTGCAACCGCCTGAGCACGGGGACGACTTCACCGCGCAGGTAGATGAAGGCATGCGACGAGCGGATCGCGTAGCAGGCGATCACAATGCCCTCGATGAGGCTATGCGGGTTCGCGAAGAGGAGCGGGATGTCCTTGCAGGTCCCCGGCTCCGATTCGTCGGCGTTGACAACTAGATAGTGCGGCTTTCCATCTCCCTGCGGAATGAACTGCCATTTCATTCCGGTGGGGAATCCGGCGCCGCCCCGGCCGCGCAGACCGGAGTCCTTGACGTACGCGATGAGGTCGTCCGGCGCCATGGCCAGAGCCTTACGCAGACCTTCGTACCCCTCGTGCCGACGGTAGGTGTCCAGCGTCCAGGACTTCTCCTCGTCCCAGAACGCCGAGAGCACCGGCGCGAGCAGCTTCTCGGGGCTCGTCTCGTTGTCGATCTCGGCAGCCAAGGTCATCACTCCCCCTCCTCGGCGGTCGGTCCGGCCGGGTGGGCCGGGTCGGATGCCGAGGTCTCCTGCGGTGCGTCGTGCGAGCTGAGGTGCTCGGCGGGCGCCTCGTCCTGCGGGCCGCCCGTGCGCGGGTGGACCACCCTCGGCTGCGGCAACTCGCCCTTGGCCAGGCGCAGTCCGATCAGCGAGGCAGGGCCCGCGCCGCCGCTCGCCTCGACTGCGCCGGCGCGCTCGTCCGGGAAGCCCGCCAGAATCCGGGCCGTCTCCTTGTACGTGCACAAGGGGGCGCCGCGGGTCGGCTCGACCTGCACGCCCGCGCGCAGGTCGTCGACGAGCCGCTTGGCGGTCTCGGGAGTCTGGTTGTCGAAGAACTCCCAGTTGACCATCACGACGGGAGCGAAGTCGCAGGCCGCGTTGCACTCGATGTGCTCCAGCGTGACCTTGCCGTCCTCCGTGGTCCCTTCGTTGCCGACGCCCAGGTGCTCCTGCAGCGACTCGAAGATCGCGTCGCCGCCCATGACAGCGCAGAGCGTGTTCGTACAGACGCCGACCTGGTAGTCACCGGAGGGCTTGCGCCGGTACATCGTGTAGAAGGTCGCGACCGCGGTGACCTCGGCGGTGGTCAGGCCGAGCACCTCCGCGCAGAAGGCCATGCCCGTACGCGTGACGTGGCCCTCCTCCGACTGCACCAGATGCAGCAGCGGCAGCAGCGCGGACCGGGAGTCCGGGTAGCGGGAGATGATCTCCTTGGCGTCCGCGTCGAGCCTGGCCCGTACGTCGGCAGGGAAGTCGGGGGCGGGGAGTTGGGGCATGCCCAGGCTGACGCCCGCACCCTGCTGGGAAGGAGTGGTGGTCACCGGTCGACGCCTCCCATCACGGGGTCGATGGACGCGACGGCGACGATGACGTCAGCGACCTGGCCGCCCTCGCACATCGCCGCCATGGCCTGCAGGTTGGTGAAGGACGGGTCGCGGAAGTGGACCCGGTAGGGGCGGGTGCCGCCGTCGGAGACGACATGCACCCCGAGCTCGCCCTTGGGCGACTCGACCGCGGTGTACGCCTGCCCGGCCGGGACCCTGAAGCCCTCGGTCACCAGCTTGAAGTGGTGGATCAGGGCCTCCATGGAGGTGCCCATGATCTTCTTGATGTGATCGAGCGAGTTGCCCAATCCGTCCGGGCCGAGCGCCAGTTGCGCGGGCCAGGCGATCTTCTTGTCGCCGACCATGACCGGACCCGGCTCCAGGCGGTCCAGGCACTGCTCGACGATGCGCAGCGACTGGCGCATCTCCTCCAGGCGGATCAGGAAGCGTCCGTAGGAGTCGCAGGTGTCGGCGGTCGGCACGTCGAACTCGTAGTTCTCGTAGCCGCAGTAGGGGTCCGACTTGCGCAGGTCGTGCGGCAGGCCCGCCGAGCGCAGGACGGGTCCCGTGGCGCCGAGGGCCATACAGCCCGCGAGGTCGAGATAGCCGACGTCCTGCATACGGGCCTTGAAGATGGGGTTGCCGGTGGCGAGCTTGTCGTACTCGCCGAGGTTCTTGCTCATCTTCTTCACGAACTCGCGGATCTGGTCCACCGCGCCCGGGGGCAGGTCCTGGGCGAGCCCGCCGGGCCGGACGTACGCGTGGTTCATGCGCAGGCCGGTGATCAGCTCGAAGATGTCGAGAACGAGTTCACGATCGCGGAATCCGTAGATCATGATCGTCGTCGCACCCAGCTCCATGCCGCCGGTGGCGATGCACACCAGGTGCGAGGAGAGCCGGTTGAGCTCCATCAGGAGCACGCGGATGATCGAGGCGCGGTCCGGGATCTGGTCCTCGATGCCGAGGAGCTTCTCGACCCCGAGGCAGTACGCCGTTTCGTTGAAGAACGGCGTCAGGTAGTCCATGCGCGTGACGAACGTCGTGCCCTGCGTCCACGTGCGGTATTCGAGGTTCTTCTCGATGCCCGTGTGCAGATAGCCGATGCCGCAGCGGGCCTCGGAGACGGTCTCGCCCTCGATCTCCAGGATGAGCCGGAGCACACCATGGGTGGAGGGGTGCTGCGGACCCATGTTGACGATGATGCGCTCGTCGTCGGACCGGGCCGCGGACTGGACGACCTCGTCCCAGTCGCCGCCGGTGACTGTATATACAGTCCCCTCGGTCGTCTCACGAGCGGAAGCGTGGGAAGTTCCCTGAGTGGCAGACATCAGCTGTACGACCTCCGCTGGTCCGGAGCCGGGATCTGGGCGCCCTTGTACTCGACGGGGATGCCGCCGAGGGGGTAGTCCTTGCGCTGCGGGAAGCCCTGCCAGTCGTCCGGCATCATGATCCGCGTCAACGCCGGGTGACCGTCGAAGATCAGGCCGAAGAAGTCGTACGTCTCGCGCTCGTGCCAGTCGTTCGTCGGATAGACGGCGACCAGCGAGGGGACGTGCGGATCGGCGTCAGGGGCACTGACTTCGAGCCGGATCAGGCGGTTGTGGGTGATCGAGCGCAGGTGGTAGACGGCGTGCAGCTCGCGGCCCTTGTCCTCGAGGAAGTGCACCCCCGAGACGCCCGTGCAGAGTTCGAAGCGCAGGGCGGGGTCGTCGCGCAGGGTCTGGGCGACCCGGACGAGGTGCTCGCGCGCGATGTGGAAGGTGAGCTCGTCACGGTCGACGACCGTCTTCTCGATCGCGCTCGTAGGCAGGAGCCCCTGCTCTTCCAGGGCCCCCTCCAGCTCGTCCGCGACTTCGTCGAACCAGCCGCCGTAGGGGCGCGCGGAGGCGCCCGGCAGGGTGACCGTCCGCACGAGGCCGCCGTAACCGGACGTGTCGCCGCCGTTGTTGGCGCCGAACATGCCCTTGCGGACCCCGATGACCTTGCCGGCCTCGTCGCGGGGAGCCGGGACACCGTTCCCGTTCCCGTTCCCGTTCAGATGCTCGTCGTGCGAGTCGCTCACCGCAGCAGCCCCTTCATCTCGATGGTGGGGAGCGCCTTGAGGGCCGCCTCCTCCGCCTCGCGGGCCGCTTCCTCGGCGTTGACCCCGAGCTTTCCGCCCTGGATCTTCTGGTGGAGCTTGAGGATGGCGTCCATCAGCATCTCGGGCCGCGGCGGACAGCCGGGCAAATAGATGTCAACAGGGACAATGTGATCCACACCCTGCACAATCGCGTAATTGTTGAACATCCCGCCCGACGAAGCGCAAACCCCCATGGAAATGACCCACTTGGGGTTGGGCATCTGGTCATAGACCTGCCGCAGGACCGGCGCCATCTTCTGGCTCACACGCCCGGCCACGATCATCAGGTCGGCCTGACGCGGTGAACCGCGAAAGACCTCCATGCCGAAGCGAGCCAGGTCATAACGTCCGGCTCCCGTCGTCATCATCTCGATGGCGCAGCACGCGAGGCCGAAGGTCGCGGGGAAGACGGATGACTTGCGCACCCAGCCCGCGGCTTGTTCGACGGTGGTCAGCAGAAAACCGCTCGGCAGTTTCTCTTCGAGTCCCATGCTCTTTGGCCCCTCAGACCTTTAGTCCCATTCCAGGCCGCCACGCCGCCATACGTACGCGTACGCGACGAAGACGGTGAGCACGAAGAGCAGCATCTCCACGAGCCCGAAAATCCCCAGCGCGTCGAAGGTGACGGCCCAGGGGTAAAGGAAGACGATCTCGATGTCGAAGACGATGAAGAGCATCGCCGTCAGGTAGTACTTGATCGGGAATCGCCCGCCGCCGGCCGGAGTCGGCGTCGGCTCGATACCGCACTCATACGCCTCGAGCTTGGCGCGGTTGTACCGCTTTGGACCGATAAGCGTGGCCATGACCACGGAGAAGATCGCAAAGCCTGCCCCGAGGGCTCCCAGCACGAGGATGGGCGCATAGGCGTTCACGCTCCTCGCTCCTCTCAGTCGGCACTGACTGTTGGCGGTTGCATCGGACCGCGACCCACGGACCGCGACCAACGAAGATCGCTTACATGTGAAGCAGGTCACAAGCCCAACTGCCCCGCATCTTATGCCCGCCGGTCTGTGATCTGCGACACGGGGTGCGACAACGGCTTTGTGATCTCCACCACCTGACGAAGGATCATGAAGTCGGATGAGCGGTGATCTTCATACGCGAAGCGCCTGAGTGATCACCAGAGGTGACATCTCAGCGAGTTACCGCTGGTCGGGAGGGGGTCGCCCTATCAAGCGTTGGCCGCCACAAGCAAATTGGTGCTGGACGCACCGGCTTGATAGTGGCGGCTCATTCACACTTTGGCGGGAGAGGTGTGGACGGGAGTGGACAACTACGGACGCGTGCGCCGATTCACGAGCGCCGGAGGGCGACATCCGCGCGAAGGCGACCTGAGAGTGAATCGCCACCTCGCCGACACCGGTCGGTGCCGGTCGGTGCCGGTCGACACCGGTCGGTGCCGGTCGGTGCCGGTCGGTGCCGGTCGGTGCCGGTCGGTGCCGGTCGACACCCTCCGGCACCGACCCGTCGTCGATCCACCGTCGATTCGCCGTCGATCCGTCACCGATCCCCCATACGGGCAACACCCCTGAATTCTTCGGGAGATCTCAGGAAGGTCTCGGCCGGATCTCAGGGAGATCCCCTAGGGCTACACCTGTGACCTGCGCCACACACCCATGCGCGGCGAAGAAACCGGGCTTGGCCAACCGGCTCAACCGGTGGTAGACCACGGGCAATTCGGGCGTATCACAGAAAACCCATGATCACAGGCGTGATCGCCGTTGTCCGCATTGCCCGTTACGGCGTCAATAAGAAGTGACACGCCCGGGATTCGCGGCCTTCGCGAGCAACTGTGGCGCAGCCCACGTTTCTTGATGGGAACCCTGACTCCCTGATAGCGGTTGTTCTCATGTCCCACACCGCTCACATACCCAGCCACCGGAAGCCCCGTCGTAGCGCCTCGAAGATGGCCCTGCGCGCCGGAGTTGCCGGTGGCGTCCTCAGCACCCTGGCAGTGGCCGCGGCCGCCGGCACGGCGAACGCCGCCGAGCCGGTGACCGAGACCATCGAAATGCCCACGCTCACCGCGGACCTCTCCACGCAGATCGCGCAGTCCGCTGAAGTCACGCAGCAGACCGCCGACAGCTACGAGCTCCGCGCCGAGCAGGACGCGGCCGCCGTGAAGGCCGCCAAGCAGGCCAAGGAAGACCAGGCGAAGGCCGAAGCCAAGGCAAAGGCCAAGGCGAAGGCGGAGGCCGCCGCCAAGAAGAAGGCGGAGGAGGAGCGCGCCTCGCGTTCCTCGGAGCGCACGGCGCTCAGCGCCACCGGCGGCTCCAGCGCCTCGTCCGCCGATGTGGCCGCCCCGGCCAGCGGCAGCGTCGGCTCGGTCATCAGCTTCCTCAAGGCCCAGCTCGGCGACGCGTACGTCATGGGTGCTTCCGGACCCAACGCCTGGGACTGCTCCAGCCTCGTCCAGGCCGCGTTCAAGCAGGCGGGCGTGGACCTTCCGCGCGTCTCGCAGGACCAGTCGGTCTCCGGTACGCCGGTCTCGCTCGACAGCGTCCAGGTGGGCGACATCCTTTACTGGGGTGGCGCGGGCTCCGCGTACCACGTGGGTGTGTACATCGGTAACGGCCAGTACCTCGACGCCGCCAACCCCGGCAAGGGCGTTGTCATCCAGGACCTGTCGGGCTACCCCGCCGACGGAGCCGTGCGCGTCCTCTGAGGGCCTCACAGCACCGCGTAGCAACAAGAAGGGCCGGGAACCCCCTCGAGAGGGTTCCCGGCCCTTCTGTGCGCTTCTGGTGAAGAAGAGCCGCGTGCCTCAGCCCTTCGGCGAGAGCTCGCCCATCTCGGACCAGCTGTTGCCCGGGATCTCGGTGTGGATGATCTCGGGCTTCGAGGCGATCGCCTCGGACATCGTCTCCATGGCGGCCTTGAAGTGGTCGGAGCCGACGTGCGCGGCGCCCGCCTCCTGCGAGGCGAAGCCCTCGAGGAGGACGAACTGGTTGGGGTCGTCGACGCTGCGGGACCAGTCGTAGAAGAGGTTGCCCTCCTCCGCGCGCGTGGCCCGGGTGAACTCGGCGGTCCGCTCCAGCCAGGTGTCGGCGTGCTCGGGGCGGATGGTGAACTTGACGGCGATAAAAATCATGCCGCCAGCCTCGTACCACCCACGGGGTAAGGCAAATCGGACAGAGCCTCACGCCCACAGACAGGCACGCCCACAGACGGGCACTCCCACAGACAGGCACGCCCACAGACGCTCACGCCTTCGGCGCCACCTTGCTCAGGCCGTTGATGATGCGGTCCATCGCGTCGCCGCCCGTCGGGTCGGTGAGATTGGCCAGCATCTTCAGCGTGAAGCGCATCAGCATCGGGTGCGTCAGGCCGCGCTGCGTGGCGATCTTCATGACCTTCGGGTTGCCGATGAGCTTCACGAAGGCGCGGCCCAGCGTGTAGTAGCCGCCGTAGGTGTCCTTGAGGACCTTCGGGTAGCGCTGGAGGGCGAGTTCGCGCTGGCCCGGGGTCTGCCGGGCGTGCGCCTGGACGATGACGTCCGCCGCGATCTGCCCGGACTCCATGGCGTACGCGATGCCCTCGCCGTTGAAGGGGTTCACCATGCCGCCCGCGTCGCCGACCAGGAGCAGGCCCTTGGTGTAGTGCGGCTGGCGGTTGAACGCCATGGGCAGGGCGGCGCCGCGGATCGGCATCGTCATGTTGTCCGGGGTGTAGCCCCACTCCTCCGGCATCGAGGCGCACCAGGCCTTGAGCACCTCGCGCCAGTCGAGCTCCTTGTAGGCGGAGGAGGAGTCGAGGATGCCGAGCCCGACGTTCGACGTGCCGTCGCCCATGCCGAAGACCCAGCCGTAGCCGGGAAGGAGCCGGTCCTCGGCGCCCCGGCGGTCCCACAGCTCCAGCCAGGACTCCAGGTAGTCGTCGTCGTGGCGCGGGGATGTGAAGTACGTACGGACGGCGACGCCCATCGGACGGTCGTCGCGGCGGTGCAGACCCATCGCGAGCGAGAGCCGCGTCGAGTTGCCGTCGGCGGCGACCACCAGCGGGGCGTGGAAGGTGACCGGGGTCTTCTCCTCGCCGAGCTTGGCGTGCACGCCCGTGATGCGGCCCGTGCGGTCGTCGACGATCGGGGCGCCGACGTTGCAGCGCTGGTGCAGGCGGGCGCCCGCCTTCTGCGCCTGGTTCGCGAGCTGCTCGTCGAAGTCGTCGCGCTTACGGACCAGGCCGTAGTTGGGGTAGGCGGCGAGTTCCGGCCAATCGAGCTGGAGCCGTACGCCACCCCCGATGATGCGCAGGCCCTTGTTGCGCAGCCAGCCCGCCTCCTCGGAGATGTCGATCCCCATGGACACCAGCTGTTTGGTGGCGCGCGGCGTCAGGCCGTCGCCGCAGACCTTCTCCCTGGGGAACGCGGTCTTCTCCAGGAGCAGTACGTCGAGTCCGGCCTTCGCCAAGTAGTAGGCGGTCGTGGAACCGGCTGGCCCGGCCCCGACGACGATCACATCAGCGGTGTGTTCGGTGAGGGGCTGGGGCTCGGTCACGGCGGGTTCTCCCCAAGGCTCGAAATCTGTGTGCCGACGGGCACGGGTTATGGGCAGTCTATGCAGCGGTACCGATCAGCCAGCCGAAGGGCCACCCGTGACAAAGCAGGCACTGCCGACCAAGACCCTGCCCGCCGTACAACTGCGTGTCCCGACGCACGAGGACGCGTTCGTCTGGCACCGGCTCTTCGACGACCCGGAGGTCATGGAGTTCTTCGGCACCGGCACGTCGGCCGAGCTCTCCGTGTACGAGGAGCTGACCGCCCGGCAGCGCAGACACGACGCCGAACTGGGCTTCTGCCTGTGGACGTTGCTCGACGCGGACGGCGAGCCGATCGGCTTCACCGGAGCGCAGCCCTGGCCGAACGACTGGGGACCCAGGGGCGAGATCGAGATCGGCTGGTGGCTCACCCGCGCCGCCTGGGGGAAGGGGTACGCGAGCGCCGCCGCGCAGGCCACCCTGGAACGGGTGCGCGCGGCGGGCGTGCGCGACGTGGTGGCGATGGTCGACGTCCGCAACGCACGGTCCGTGGCCGTGACCCGGCGGCTCGGCATGGAACTGGCCGACACCTTCACGACGCCGTCGAAGCGGGAGGCCCACACCTTCCGGCTCGCGCTGTAGCGGGTCTACCCTGCCGGTACCGCCCGGGGGTGACCTCTGTGCCGAAGACGCCCAGGACAGCTGCGACGGACGAGACAGAAGAAGTGCGCGTGCCGCGGCTGGTCGGTCTCATGGCCGTGGACGCGCGTGAGTCGGCGGCGAAGCACGGCCTGGTGCTCGCGGCGCCGGACCGCCCCGACTTCCACCGGGTCGTCCTCGCTCACGTGGTCCGGCAGTACCCCCTCCCCGGCATGTGGATCCCGCGCGACGCCGTCGTCACCGTCTGGCTCGATCTGGGCCCCGGCGAGGGCGAAGGCGGCGCGGGCGTACGCGAGCCCCGCCGCCCGGGACCTCCGGACGGCGGGCTGCGGCAGGAACTGGACGAACCGGGGAGCGAGGTCGGCGCCGTGCTCCAGCGCGTCCGCGCTCTCCTTCAGCCGTTGAGCCGCCAGTGTTCCAGCGCGGTCCGGTGGATCTTCTCGCCCTCGCCCACGGGCCAGAAGTCAGCGCGCCAGGAGAGCAGGATGGCGTACTCGGTGCCGTTGTCCGCGACGTAACTCTGGTTCAGCGCATGGATCTCGCGCCCCGACATGTCGGTGTAGGTGTACTCCCAGATCGCGCCGCCGCGCCCCTGGAAGGTGTTCGGCTCGAGCCGGATCCGCTGGTAGTCCGACTTCTTGGGGTCCTTCTTGGCGTCCTTCTCGATGGTCGTGAAGTTCTCGTACGAGGTGTACGTGGCGTTCGGTACCACGCCGACGATGAACCCCTCCGGGCCGGTCGATCCGGCGTACACGATCTGGCCCGGCCGCTCCTCGCCCTGCCGGGTCCAGCCCTCGGGCACGGCGAACTCGAAGCCGCTCACGTCGGACACCAGGTCGGAGCCTGCGGGAAGTCGGGCGCCGGGGGCGTCGTCCACGGCGTCCGGGCTCGCGCTCGGCTCGTCCGTGGGCGTCTCATCCGTGGGGGTGGCCGGAGGGGACGGCGAGGGCGGATTCGTGGGGTCCTGGGACCGGCTGACGGCGGGCTTGTCGTCCTTGCCTCCCGCCTTGTCGGCCGTGCCGTCGTCGTTGTTCTGCCAGAGCAGGACACCGGCCGCGATACCGCTGCCGATGAGGAAGGCTGCGGCGAGGGTGCCGACCCAGAGGGCGGTGCGGCGGGACCCGGGCGTCGCGGGGGGCTGTTGGCGCAGCTGGAAGGTGTGGGGGTCGTAGGCAGCAGGGGCGTGGGAGGGGTTCGCGGCCGGGTCGTAGGCGGGCTGAGAAGCGGGGGCGAACCCCGGCGCCGACGCGTCGGTTGTGACGGGGCCGACAGAACCGACAGCGCCCTCGGTGGGCGCGGTGGCCACGGAGCCGGGCGTGCCGGACGCACCCGCCGGGGCGCTCGGCATCGGCGGGACCTGTGGCACGGGCGCCGCGCCGATCCCAGCCCGCTGCCCGAGCACCTGCAGCAGGAAGGGCGCGATGAGCGCGGCGGCGAACACCCAGAGCAGCCCGAACAGCAGCGCGTCCGGCACGCTCACGCCCGCCTCGAAGCTGCCGTTGCCCGATCCGCTCCCACCTGCGCCACCGCCGAACTCCGAGGACGCGCTCCCGGTCGCGTCGACGCCGAAGCCGCCGATCCCGGCCAGGAGCAGAAAGAACCCGAAGAAGACGCCAGCGGCGAGCAGTTGCTCTCCGCGGTGCGCGGTGCGGCGCGCGGCCAGGAGGCCGAGGACCAGCGCACACACGAGGCCGAGCGCCAACGCCCCGACGGTCGCCCAGGCGTTGGTGACGTCACCCAGCTCGGAGAGCCCGAAGGACTCACTCTCGTAGCCACCGCCGTACGCCGAACTGCCGCCTTCCACCGAGGCCTTGAGCGGCGCTCCCCACCCGAGGCCGAGGGCGGCCACGCCTAGGTTCGGCAGCAGGAGCAGGGCGATGAGCAGCGGGGACACATCGGCGTCGTCGAGGTCGGTGAGGCCTTCGAGGTCGTCGATCTGGGCGAGGCTGATGAACGCGACGACCGAGCAGAGGGCCAGCACGATCGCGAGCGCGCGCAGGGCGGTGCCGGTGGCACGGAACGTCGCCCGCCAGCCGGGCCGTCCGGCCAGCCAGGGGGCCAGATCGTGGCGGTGCAGCACACCGCAGGAGACGGCGACGGCGAGTACGAGGGCGCCGAGCGCGGCGAGCACCGGCGACGAGGAGAGCTCGACGCCCTCGATCTCGGGCTGCGCGAAGAGGCTGAGCACGAGGGTGGCCGCGGTCACCAACAGGCTGACCCGCACGGCCGCTTCGAGTCCGGACGTGCCACCGCCCTGCCCTTCGGCGCGCAGGAGAACACGTCTGCGCAGGATGCGTACGCCGATGAAGAGGGCCCCGATCCACAGGGCGGTGGCGGTGAGCGGAATGAGGTGCAGGGTGGCGCTGCCGTCGAAGGCGACGTCGACGCCGGAGCTTTCGCCGCCGAAGAGTGACGACTGCTGCCGCTCGCTCCCGGAGATCTCGAAGCCGCCGCCCACGGCCTGGAGCAGCAGTGCGAGGGCGATCCGGAGCCGGTCGCCGAACCCGACGACGACGTCGCCCTCGTCCTGCCCGTACGAGGGAACGGCCAGCGCCACGGCCGCGACGAGCACCAACCCCACGGGCCACAGGGCGGCTTGGGCAGCCCCGGCCCAGTCGCCCCGGAGCGCCCGTCCGAAGAAGGCGCCGAGCGGGGAGGGCCCGGCGGGAGCCGCGGGCACGGCGGGCGCCCCCGGAACGTATGCGGGCGGGGGCGGGAGGGCGGGCGCGGGGAGGGACGTTTCAGTGAACCCGGGCCCAGCGGGGGGCGCCTCGCTGCCGGGTGCGTCGGGCTCAGGGGCTTCAGGGGCCGCCGACGCCGCCGACGCCGCAGGGGGGTCCTCCCCCGCAGACGTGGGAACGCCCAGCTCTGCCGCAGGCAGTTCCGCGGGCCCCGCGTCCACCGTCGTGTCACGCGGGCGTTCACGCCCGCACTTCATGCAGAAGCGGGCCTCGTCAGGGGTGGGTGCCCCGCAGTGAGAGCAGTACGACGCCATGGGAACGCTCCGTCATTGGGGAGATGACCAGATGGAACCGACCCGTGCCGAGTGATCCCGCGGCGGCCGATGCGAAAGAGCGGCTTCGCATCGACTCCGTCGCGTCGGCGGAGTCGTATCACAACGGACACATCTTGCCCGGCGGCTGGTTCCCGTCAACTCGGGTCACACCGCAGGATTCTGCGCGCGCCCCGTCCAGGCGTGGAAAGGCCGCAGGCCTAGGCCTTGAAGCCCCGGTGCAGGGCCACGATCCCACCCGTCAGATTCCGCCACGCCACCTTCGACCAGCCCGCGTCCCGCAGCCGCGCGGCCAGCGTCGACTGGTCCGGCCAGGAGCGGATGGACTCCGCGAGATAGACGTACGCGTCGGGGTTGGAGGAGACCGCGCGCGCCACCGGCGGCAACGCCCGCATCAGGTACTCCTCGTAGACCGTGCGGAACGGCGTCCACGTGGCGTGCGAGAACTCGCAGATGACGACCCGGCCGCCGGGCTTCGTCACGCGGTACATCTCCCGCAGCGCATCGTCCGTCTCGTGGACGTTGCGCAGCCCGAAGGAGATCGTGACGGCGTCGAACGTGTCGTCCTTGAACGGCAGCTTCGTCGCGTCCCCGGCCGTGAACGGCATCCAGGGATGGCGTCCCTTGCCGACCTGGAGCATGCCGAGCGAGAAGTCGCAGGGCACGACGTACGCGCCGGCGCTGGCGAACGGCTGCGACGAGGTTGCCGTGCCCGCGGCGAGGTCGAGCACCTTCTGCGCGGGGCGCGCGTCGACCGCCTTCGCGACCTCCTTGCGCCACAGCCTCGCCTGCCCGAGCGACAGCACGTCGTTCGTCAGGTCGTACCGTTCCGCGACGTCGTCGAACATGGAGGCGACTTCGTGCGGCTGCTTGTCCAAGGAGGCTCGGGTCACCCGGCCATTGTGTCAGGCCGGTCTTCTGCCGTGGCCGCGCCCTGCTTCGCCTGCGGCGGGCTCTTCTCGCCTGCGGCGGGCTCTTCTCGCCTGCGGCGGGCTCTTCTCGCCTGCGGCGGGCTTCCACGCGGGAGCGTCTGCCCGGTGCGGGGCCGTCGGCGGGTGCGGGCTTGTTGTGGTTGCTCGCGCCCACGCGGCGGAGCCGCATATCGACACAGCCCCGCGCCCCTGAGGGCGCCCCCGCGGGGCTGTCCTCAGCTCAGCCAGTCTCAGGTCTCAGGTCTCAGCGCGCCCGGTACACCAGGCGTCCGCCCACCACCGTCGCCACGCACGTTCCCGCGCCCCGGCGCACCAGTTCCGCGCGCGTGGGCACGTCGAAGATCGCGAAGCGGGCCGGGGCGCCCTCCCTCAAGGGGGGCAGGAGGACCAGTGGGGTCGGGGACAGGGACACCGGGCCCGACAGCCGCGGAGGGCGCCGGCCGATCGCCAGGCCCGCCCTGCGGACGGTGTCCAGGACGGGCCGTGCCTTCAGCTCGCCCGCGACGGCCACCGTGCCGTGCGCGAAGAGACGCTGCACGCCGCGTCGCGCGCTGGCGCCCAGGCGGGACGGGTCGGCCCGGAAGATGGCCCGCGCGCGCTCCCCGCCGATGGGCTCCGTGCCGAACTCGTCGGCCTCGCGCGGGTCGGGGTGGTAGGTGGCTTCGAGGAGTTCGGGGCCGTACGGGTTGAGCAGGCCCGGCAAGAGGATGCCGGGCCAGCGCCGGACGCGGGCGGCAGGGTGCGCTGCCGCCAGCCCCTCGTACGGGCCGACGGCGGTGACGCTCGCCCCGTCGACCAGGACCGCCGACTCCGGTGAGCGTTCGGCGACGTGAAGTGTCAGCACGGCAGCCTCAGTTGGAGGCGAGGAGCTTCAGCTCGGGGTGGGCCGTGCCGCCCTCGATCGCCGTGGAGGAGATGTGCGAGGCGACGCGGTCGTCGGTCGGGTCGTTCGCCGGGTCGTCGTGCACGACGAGGTGCTCGTACGTCGTGGCGCGCTGGGCCGGGACGCGGTCCGCGGTGCGGATCATGTCGATCATGTCGCGCAGGTTGTTGCGGTGCTTGGCACCCGCCATGGAGACGACGTTCTCCTCCAGCATCACGGAGCCGAGGTCGTCCGCGCCGTAGTGCAGGGTGAGCTGGCCGGCCTCCTTGCCGGTGGTCAGCCAGGAACCCTGGATGTGGGCCACGTTGTCGAGGAAGATCCGCGAGATCGCGATCATGCGGATGTACTCGAAGATGCTGGCCTGCGTCCGGCCCTTGAGGTGGTTGTTCTCGGGCTGGTACGTGTACGGGATGAAGGCCCGGAAGCCGCCGGTCCGGTCCTGTACGTCGCGGATCATCCGCAGGTGCTCGATGCGCTCGGCGTTGGTCTCGCCCGTACCCATGAGCATGGTGGAAGTGGATTCCACCCCGAGGTTGTGGGCGATCTCCATGATCTCCAGCCAGCGCTCACCGCTCTCCTTGAGCGGGGCGATGGCCTTGCGCGGGCGGGCCGGGAGCAGCTCGGCGCCGGCACCGGCGAAGGAGTCGAGCCCGGCGGCGTTGATCCGCTGGATCGCCTCCTCGGCGGAGACCTTCGAGATGCGCGCCATGTGCTCGATCTCGGAGGCGCCGAGGGAGTGGATGACCAGCTGCGGGTAGTTCTTCTTGATCGCCGAGAAGTGCTCCTCGTAGTACTCGACGCCGAAGTCCGGGTGGTGCCCGCCCTGGAACATGACCTGCGTGCCACCGAGCTCGACGGTCTCGGCGCAGCGCCGCAGGATGTCGTCGAGGTCGCGCGTCCAGCCCTTCTTGGTGTCCTTCGGAGCGGCGTAGAAGGCACAGAACTTGCAGGCGGTCACACACACGTTGGTGTAGTTGATGTTCCGCTCGATGATGTACGTCGCGATGTGCTCGGTCCCGGCGTACCGGCGGCGGCGGATCGCGTCGGCGGCGGCGCCGAGCGCGTGCAGCGGGGCGTCGCGGTAGAGGTCGAGCGCCTCTTCGGCGCTGATCCGCCCACCTGCGGCGGCACGGTCGAGGACGGACTGAAGGTCGGCCTTCTCGGTCACCGGGGCGTCCCTTTCGTAAGGGTTGTGGGCGGACGGATTCAGCGTACGCCAGCCGAATCCGGCACCCGACGTCAGGCGGCGTACGCCCCCATGAGCAGCCCCACGAACGCCCCGCCGATCAGGAACGGCCCGAACGGGATCGCCGTCCTGCGTCCGGCGCGGCGGGCGATGACGAGCCCCGCCCCGTAGAGGGCGGCGAGCAGGAACCCGGCGAACGTGCCGAGCAGCACCGCGCCCCACCCGTACCAGCCGAGGACGGCGCCCAGGCCGAGCGCCAGCTTCACGTCGCCGAAGCCCATGCCGTTCGGGCTGATGAGGAAGAGCACGAAGTACGCGCCGCCGAGCCCCAGCGCCCCGTACAGCGCGTGGATCCAGGAGCCGGCGTGTTCGGGCAGCAGTGCGGCGCCCCCGAGAAGTACGAGCGCGGCCGCGGCGAGCGGCAGGGTGAGCACGTCGGGCAGCCGGTGCACACCGAAGTCCACGACGGCCAGCAGTACGCCGACGGGCGCGAGCAGCAGCCAGACGGCCAGCTCGGGCCGCGCGCCGGTGGCGGCGGCGAGGGCGGCGCAGATGAGGGCGGTGGCGGTGGCGACGCTCGTGGTACGGGGCCCGAAGCGGTCTCCTCGCGGACAGCGCGCGAGCCCGACCCAGCCGCCGAGAGGATGTCCCTCGGGGCAGCTGTCCCGCCAGCCCTCGTCGGGCGACACGGACAGCCGGTAGACGGCACGGGGCACGAGCAGCCCGGCGACGACGCCCCAGAGGGCGCCGCCGATGATGAGCGTCACGTACAAGAGGTCCGTCCCCCGTTGTGGGCAGGCGTTCCGCAAGGCGGAACGGGTGGGCACAACGCCGAAGCTGCTGGGTTCCGACGCAGCCGGGCGTCAGCTGACAGCGGTGAGCCCACTACGCCAGGTAGGAAGCAACTCGTCCAGCAGAGCCTCGGTCCGGGGCGGCACGCCCCGAGCCCCACTCCGGGCAACGAGGTCAGCGGCCACCTGCTGAAGGCGACCCGGGTCGCCCACCGCATGCGTGGCCCGCAGCAACTCGTTCCAGAGCCGCTCATCCCCCGGCGAAGAGTTCAGCGCGGCGTTCAACGCCTCGATGGCCTTCTCCGCGCGCCCCTTCTCCAGGTGGAACTCGGAGAGGGCGAGCCCGATGTCGGCGACGAGCAGCGGCAGCTGCGCGTCGATGATCTCGTGCGTGAGCCACGCGTACCGCCCCTGAGGCCGGTCCGCGAGCAGCGGCCCGCGTACGAGCACCAGGGCATCGGTGAGCATCCGTCCCCGTACGGCCCGGCTGTTGGCGCCCCGCCCCTGAGTCGCCTCGTGGTACAGCGACCGCAGCACATCCAGATCGGACACCACGGACTTCGCGAGCGTGAGCCGCCCGCTCCGGTCGGCCCGCAGCCGGGGCGACCCGTCGGGCTCGGTGCCGAGCCACTCCCGCAGCCGGTCGACGAGCGCGTCCCGCACGTCCTCGGTGACACCGCGCGGCCACAGCGCGGAGGAGAGCACCCGTGGGTGCACACCCTCGCGGTGCAGCAGGAGCAGCGCGAGCGCCTCGTGCATCAGCGGGCTGCGCTCGCCGTCCGGCGTGTCGAGGCCGATGATCTCGTACGTACCGACGAGGCGCGCGTAGACCGCGGGCCGCCCCTGCTCGGTGACGTCGACGAGGAACGGCGGGGTGGCGGCCGTACGACCGGAACCGGGGCCGGAGGCGTCGCCCTCACCGGGATCGGCGTCGACGAACAGCTCCACGACGGCTCGCTGCTGGGCCTCGGGCAGCGTCTGAGCGTCCAGTTCGAGCCCGAGCAGCGGGGCGAGCAGCTTGCCCTCGGGGGTGATCTCCATCTCCCACGCGGCGCCCGGCAGGTCACCGGACTCGGTGCCGACGAGGTATCCGATGCCCAACCTGCTCGCGTCGGCGGCCAGTTCGGCGAGCTTCACCGCGTCGTCCCCTTCGGGCTCGGCGGCGAGCAGCACCAGGTGCGGCGCCCAGCGGGTGTGCTGGGCGGGCCCCGTACGACCCGTGAGCACGGAGTCGTGTCCGGCCGCCCCCAGGGCTCCGCGCCGCTGCCGCGTCTCCGCCTCCATCGTCTCGATGAGCGCCTCGATGTCGTCGAGGTGCCGCAGACGGTTGGGCGCGAGCGGCGTCAGGTCCTGCCCGAAGCCGACGAGGGTGATGGTCATGCGGTCGGACCAGCCGTTGGTGGCGAGCTCGGCGGCCACGGAGGCGAAGACGGCGGCGCGGTCGGCCTCGGTCCCGCTCAGCGACACGACACCGGGCACGGCTTCGAGATTGAGCAGCAGCCGCGAGTCATCGAGCGTTCCGAGGCTCACCAGGCCCGGGTAGGGAGCGGCGGTGTCCACATCCTCGTACCGCTCGGCGTCGGTCCGCGCCAGCATCCAGAACGTCTGGTCCTGCCCCAACTGCCAAGGAGCGGGCGGCCGTCCGGCGGGCTGGGCGAGCTGGAGATGCAGATCGCCGTTGCTGAGCCAGGCCGCGTACACGGTGGGCAGCGCCCGGGACTCCTCGGCGAGCGCGGCGGCGAGCCCCCGCAACGACAGATCAAGAAGGCGTACGCCCTCGGGGTCGGCGCCCACGAGCAGCGCGTCCATCGCGTCGGCCGCGCCCCCGGTCGGCGTCGGCGGCTCCATGCCGCGACGGCCGCCGACGGCGCCCATGGCCGACTGCCACAGCGCGTGCCGGCGGCGACGGCCGAGCGCGCCGAGGAGCCCGGCGGCGAGGAGCGGGGCGCCGATGAGCGCCTCGGGCAGCCCGAAGGAGAACCCTTCGGACTCGCTGCCGCTGCTGGCGACGGGGGCTTCCCGCTGCCCCTGCCCCGCACCCTGGGAGGGCCGCTGCTCGGGAATGGTGATGTGCGCGGTGTCACGGTCACCGGAGCCGCTGCCGCCCTGCTGACCGCCGCCCTGCTCGTGGGCGCCGCCACCCTGCTGGTGGTCCCCGGACTTGGCGTAGTCGGAGATCTGCTCCTTCACGTCCTGCGAGACCTTGGGCGCCTCGTCGGGCATCTCGACGAGCTCGCCGCCGTGTGCGTCCGCGGGCATCTCCATGATCCAGCCGGGCCGGATGAGGCTGGCCTCGGACAGTCGCGACCCGTCGGGCTGCTCGCGGTCCTTGTTGAGCTGGTAGATCTCCTTGTACCGCCGCCCGTCTCCCAGGTGCCGCTCGGCGATCTCCCACATGGAGTCGTGGTGACGGCCCTCGGGCGGCTGGATCCGGTAGTACTTGGTGTCTTCGCTCTTGCTGCCGTCCGCGTGGGCGGCAGCCTGCTCGGCCTGCTCGGCAACGGCACTCGCGGCGCTCCCGGCCTGCTCCTGGCCGAAGAGACCGCCGGGCGTCTGCTGGGCGGAGGCGGCGGACGCGGGCTTCTGATTCCCCTCCAGCGACTGCCCGAACTGCGAGAGCCCCGGCGCGAAGCTGGCCGCGGTGGCGCCCACGAGAAGCAGCGCGGCGACAAGCTGACGCGCGAGCAGCTGACTGCCACCGGCACCGGGAACGCGACCCGGCATCCCCACCCCGGAGAGCGCGGCCTTCACCTCGACCAGCACACAGGCGGTGAACTGGGCCCAGGCGAGCCAGACGACCACCGTCAGTACGTTGATGAACGTCCCGACCGTGATCTCCTGCTGCAACCAGTCCAGCGAGGGCGCACCGCCCGGGAGAGGCCACCCCACGGCGACCGCGAGGGCACCGGGCACGCCGAAGACGAGCGCGGCCAACGCGACAAAGGCGAGGAACGCCTTGGCGAAGTCCCCGAACGTACGTCGACGCCGGGGCAGCGGCTGCGGCGTCCGATTCCGTGGAGCCGACGGGCCGCCTGTCGAACTTGAAGTGGTGCGCGCCATGGCGGGTGTCCTGTTGTCCTCTGAGAGGGAGCGGATGGAGGTCTGGGATCAGCGGTACGTCTGTGCGCTGAGCGTACTGAGGCGATGGTACGGAAGGGGCCGGAGGTCAGACAGGGGTATCGGCCTCCAAGGGACTGCCGCGCACACCCGTTTACGACCGAGTTGCCCCATAAGCCCAACTCTCCCTCCAGGGCTCCGCCTGGGGATTGGCTGCCCGGGACAGGCATTCATCGCCACGCGTCACAGTTCCGGCACGGATTCGCTGCGCCCGCGTAGCACTTGAGGACCGTCCATTCCTGTTCGCTTCCGTCATCACACCGGACGCGAGAACCTTCACACGGCCCACCAGTACTGGAAACCCACGCCTGGTAGCGTCGTCCGGCTCCATTCTCTCCTGCACACATGTCGAACTCTGCCGAACTCTGGGGGACTGCAATCGTGGCCCGTCGCACCCTGCCCGTCATGACCGCGCTGGTGGCGAGCGCGGCCCTGCTCCTGACCGCCTGTGGAGGCGGCGGGAGCGATGACTCCCCGAACAAGATCGAGGGGGCGGGACAGGGGGCGGACAAACCGTCGACTTCGCCGTCGGCCGAGGACGGCAGCCCGGACGTCAGTGTGCCCAAGGACCTGAAGCTGATCTTCGACTTCAGCAAGCCTTCGGACCCGAAGCAAGCCGCGGCGGTCGACAACGCGGGCAACTACATCCGCGCCCTGAAGCACGGCATCGTGCAGCAGGACCCGAATGACCCCGCGTACAAGTACTACTCGGCCGCACAGGCGGCCCGGTACGCGAAGGGCCAGATCAACACGTGGGTCAAGGGCGGCTGGGTGCCCACCGGAACGGACCGCTACTTCAAGTCCGAGGCCACCGAGCTGGGCGGCGGAAAAGCCGTCCTCGTCACCTTCTGTCGCAACCAGGCGAAGTCCTTCAGCAAGGACATCAAGGGCGACAAGATCCACTACGGCAAGGAATCCCTCGACAGCTACCAGAAGTTCAGCGTGCTCATGAGCCCGCCGAAGGGCGACGTCAAGGTGTGGAAAGCGCAGACGATCGAAGTCCAGGGGAGGGTCAAGGAATGCCGCGGATGACCAGGAACCTTCGCGCACGGCAGTGGCTCGCGGCGGCCGGCGTGGCCGCCCTGGCGCTGGGATCCGCAGGAACGGCGCATGCCGACGACATCCCCGGCGGCACCACGCAGCCACCTCCCGCCCCGGTGGAGGGTGGCGCGGACAACAACGGGAACCTGTCCGCCAAGACCTCCCAGATCAAGATCAAGTACCTGAGCGGCGGGGGCGGCGACGGCAAGAAGGGCAACCTCGCGCCCATCGACCCCAACTGGGAGCCCCCGGCCTGCTGGTACGAGCCGGCCTTCACGCCCGCACAGCTCAAGGATTTCGCGGAGAACGACGGTGGCGGCGACGTCGGCATCCACCAGTCGTGGTTCGGCAACGGCCTCTGGACCGACCACTACAGGGACGGCAAGCCGGAGGACAACTTCGACCTCCACTCGCCCACGAACAGCGTCGCCGAGGGCTACAAGGACTACAACGAGGGCAAGAAGGGCTACTTCTGGCGCGGCGTCGCACCGGACCCCTCCGACCCGAAGTCCTGGGACTGCGGCCGCATCATGTTCTGGGTGGACGCGGGCGAGATCCCGGACGACCCGAACGCCCCTACTCCGGAGATGCTCGCCGAGTACGCGTACGACAAGGTCAAGGTCCCTGACACCAAGGTCGAACTGAAGCCCGAGGCCAAGTCGACGGTGAACCTCCCCACGTGGGCCTGGCTGGACAAGGGCACCTTCAAGGACGTCAAGGTCCGCGCGGAGCTCCCGAACACCCCGCTCTGGGCGGAGACCACGGCAAAGCCGAAGAGCCTCCACCTGGAACCGGGCACGGCGGACGCGGAAACCTTCCCGGCATCCGGCGAGTGCAAGATCAACGACGACGGCAGCATCGGCACGCCCTACACCAAGGGCAAGTCGAAGCAGGACCCGCCGTGCGGCATCAAATACCTCCGGGCAACCGGCGGAGAGCCGTACCAGCTGAAGGCATCCATCACCTGGGAGATCTCCTGGGAAGGCACGGGCGGCGCGGGCGACACCATGCCTGACGGCACCTTCGAGACGACCCAGGACATGGACGTCCAGGAAATCCAGTCGATCAACCGCTGATTCAGGTCCTCCCCCATGGGCAACCTCACTCGGCGTCGCTCACCATGGGTCGTCTTCACACGCCGTGACGACCCATGGCTGAGTACGGAGGCCGCCGAGCTCCAGAAGCAGGGCGGACGCGTGATCCGCCTGGACGGCAGGAAGCTGCGCGAGCCGGACATCCTGTTCGGCACCTTTGCCCGGGAGCTCTGCTTCCCTGGCCACTTCGGCCACAACTGGGACGCGCTCGTGGACTGTCTCCATGACTGGCACGGCCACGGGGCGGACACGAAGGACGTCGCGGTCCTGATCGAGCACGCCGACTGCCTGCTGAGCGCCGAATTCCTGGGGCGCTTCGTCTCCGTTCTCTGCCAGGCAGCCTGGAAGGCCAACCTTCAGCTCGACGCCGATGGAGTACCCGACCCACACACCGCGCCCTTCGTTCTGCATTTCGTCTTCCTCCTCGACAGCACCCCGCCCGGCGCCTTCGCCACGGCCGTTGCGAACGGCATGGACGTCGGCGTGGAACTCGAAGAGGGGCGCTTGAGGGCGACATCGACCGGCGAGGACTGGCCCGACGTCGGCTCGGAACCAGGCAGATCACCACCAGCGTCCCAGTAGACCTACTGCCCATCGGCCCGAAGGAACCGCAAGGAACAGGCATGGGGTATACCGATCACGACCATGTGCGGGAATGGCTCGCGGACCACGACCACCGGATTCTTGATCCCGCGTACTCCGCCACATTGGAACGCTACCTGGAGACCCTTCCCTGGGCATCCAGCCGGATCCGGTGGGCAGCCGTCCCTCATATCGAGATCGACGAGGCGCCTTCCGACGACCCGGACTTCACCGAGGCCTGGGGAAAGACTCCGCTTGGCGGCCATCCCTTGGTGCTGATCATGTACAACAGCAGCGAACCGGCCATCCTCTGCCGCACCGAGGACGCGTTGCAGGACATCGACGTGCTGTACCTGCGCGCTCCCGGCCCGCGCTGTTTCTGCGGAGCGGACTCCCAGGGCGGCGAAGTCACGCTCTTCCCCGAGCATTTCGCCGAGTACGACATCTCGGGCCTCACCTTCCATACATCCCAGTAGTCCACGGTCCACATGGGTGCACTCCCGCCCCGGACGCCACTGAACAGGCCATACTCGTCTGAGTACGCAGCGAGCCGGAACACCAAGAGGGGGAGACGACGGCATGGGTGGTAAAGGCAAGAGCGACCTCGCGCTCCCGCTCAGTGATCTGGAGGACTACGGAAGCCGGTTGAGGTCCGTCAAGGACCGCATGAACCGTACGAAGAAGACCTTCGAGTCCTACAAGGACGACATCGGCGACGGCGGCGTGTACGACGCGCTCGAGGACTTCGAGTCCAACTGGGAGGACGGCCGCGAGGACATCAACCAGCAGCTGACCGCGCTGGCTGATATGTCCGACGCGGTCGTACGCGAGTTCAAGAAGCTGGACGACAAGCTCGCGAAGGATGTCTCCGAGGGCGTGAAGGACAAGGGTGGCAAGGGCAAGGGGAAGGGCAAGGGGGAAGGCGACTAACGGGGCCGAACAGGCAACGCAGCTGGCGAGTATGCCAGTTCACGGTGCAAGCTCGGCCTCGACAACTCCAGACATGAAACGGCCCCCGCCGGGACTGGCATCCCAATGCGAGGGCCTGACCACCAAGGAAGAGAAGACCTTCCCGAGGACTGAGCAGCAGCTTAACGCGCACCCATGCGCACCGTCCCCCGTTCCCTCCTCCGGCATCGGGCACGACAACCGCCGCCACGCGGAGCGCTTCACCGTGGTCGGCAACCACCTCACCCAGCATCGCGAGCTGTCCCTCACGGCGATCGGCCTGGCCGCCCACATCCAGTCGCTGCCCGCAGGCGCCAAGGTCAGCATCAAACACCTGGCAGAGCGCTTCCCCGAAGGGGAGGTCCGCATCGCCGCCGCCCTGCGCGAGCTGGAGGCCCACGGCTACCTCACCCGCACTCGCGAGCGCCTGCCGTCGGGCCGGGTGATCACGCGAACGGTGTCGTACAACAACCCGCCCGCGATGACGGCCAGTCCGCCACCACCGAGGCCCGCACCGGCACCCCCTAATGCTCCGCCGCCTCTCCCTCTCCCTCTCCCTCTCCCCGAAGCACACGACACCGCCGCGACGACCCTCCTCGCCGACCTGCGCCACCACGACCCCCGCCTCCTGCTCGCCGAACGCGAGGTACGCCGCCTCGCACCGGCAGCCGCCGCATGGCTGGAGCGCGGCATCGATCCGGAGGCGGTGCGCCGCACCC
The DNA here is from genome assembly GCF_055577645.1 of Streptomyces sp. NPDC033180. NCBI lineage: Bacteria > Bacillati > Actinomycetota > Actinomycetes > Kitasatosporales > Streptomycetaceae > Streptomyces > Streptomyces sp. NPDC033180. The sequence continues at coordinate 45,290 of NZ_JBVIPU010000020.1, forward strand.
TCACAGCAGGGCTCCCCACCAACCCGATCCACCACCCGGCTGCCCTGCTGGCCCACCGCCTCACGGAGTTCCTCCCGCCCCAACTCCCGCCACCCCAGCCATCGCCCCGTCCGGCCCCCCTCCAGAACTGCGACCACTGCGACCGCGCCTTCCGCGCCCCGGTGCCGGGCCACTGCCGCGACTGCACCGCGCGCTCCACCACTGCGGCGGCATAGACCGCCGAGAGACACCCCCGTGCCCGCAGGGGACCACCACCCCCACAAACCCCTTCCGTACCATGGCCCCAACGATTCGGGGAGGACCCACCATGGACGAGCTGGCGCCGGACGACGCCCGCGAGATAGCCGGATACCGACTGCGCGCCCGCCTGGGCGAGGGCGGTATGGGCGTCGTCTATCTGTCGCACACCCGCGGCGGCCAGCCCGTCGCCCTGAAGGTCGTGCGGCGGGAGTACGCGCAGGATCCCGAGTTCCGGCAGCGGTTCACCCAGGAAGTCACCGCCGCCCGTCGCGTGCAAGGGGCCTACACCGCGCCCGTCCTGGACAGCTTCACCGAAGGTCCCGAGCCCTGGCTCGCCGTGAGTTACGTCCCCGGGCCCTCCCTCTCCTCCGCCGTCTACCAGCACGGCGTCCTCCCCGTACCGACCGTTCTGCAGCTCATGGCCGGCATCGCGGAGGCTCTGCAGACGATCCACGCCGCCGGGGTCATCCACCGTGACCTCAAGCCCTCCAATGTCCTGCTGGCCGCCGACGGGCCCCGCGTCATCGACTTCGGCATCGCCCGCGCCGCCGACACCACCGCGCTGACCGGCACCGACGTACGGCTCGGCACGCCTGCCTACATGGCCCCCGAGCAGGCCATGGGCGGCGAGGTCACCCCGGCCCTGGACGTCTTCGCCCTCGGCCTCGTGGCGTACTTCGCCGCGACCCGGCAGCATCCGTTCGGCGACGGCTCCTCGCATGCGCTGCTCTATCGCATCGTCTCCAACGAGCCCGAACTCTCCGCCTGCCCCGAGCAGTTGCGCCCTCTGCTCGCCGCTTGCCTCGCCAAGGAGCCCCGCTCCCGGCCCACTCCGGCCCAGCTCGTCGAGGCGTGCGCCACGCTCGCGGGTACGTCGGGGCTCGCCCGGCAGGAGGGGTGGTGGCTGCCGCCGGCCGTCGTGCAGCAGATCGCGTGGCAGGAGCAGACGATGCGGCTCCATGTCTCCGGCGCCGCGGGGCCCTCCGGGGCTGCGGGGCCCCCGGTTCCGACGCAGCCCGCCCACTCCCCCGGCGCCGCGTACGCCGCCGCCGTCCCCACCCAGCCCGCGCAGACCCCGGGCTACGCCTTCGCCGCCGCCGCGCCGACCGCACCCGCCTACGCGCCGCCCTCCGCCCCGACGACGGGCGGCAAGCGCCGTCGTACGCCGCTGATCGCCGCGCTCGCCGTCGTGGGCGTCCTGGCAGTGGGGGGCGGAGGCTTCGCCGCGTACCAGCTCTTGGGCAGTGGTACGGAGAACAACTCGGCCGGTGACAAAACCAGTTCCGGTTCCGGCGCGGACGCCAAGCCCGGTGGCAGCGGATCCGGGACGGGCGCCGACGCATCACCGGACGCAGCTGCCGACGCCCCGAAGAGCGAGGCTGGGTGGCAGATCAGCGCTCAGAACAAGCCTCTGACCCTGCGGGCACCCAAGTACGACCCCACCTCCGAGGACGTGGGCCACGACGCCGGATGCCGGCCCGTCGACGTCACCGAGCTCAACATCAATGACCTGAAGCTCAGCCTCAACCAGAAGATAGCGTCCAACTCCGGTCCTCTGATCACGTACGAAGACTGCGCGGACCCCCTCAGTAGCAACGGCATCCGCCTGGCCGACGAGAGCGGCGCGTTCAGCAGCACGACCGAGGAAAGGCCCACCCCCAGCGCGTGCCGCGACACCGCGCGCAAGGCCAACCTGCCGAACCCCATCCCACTGAGCAAGGTCAGGAACGACTCGCTCCTCAAGGTGAACACCGGCATCTGCGTCGAATCCAGCGATGGACCCGTCACACACCTGTGGATCACCAAGGTCAACAAGGAGCCGACGAACGACAATCTCCGTACGTACGTCGTGACAGCGACCCAGTGGAAGCCAGAGGTGTAGGCGGAGCCTGAGGCACAGGCGGAGCCGGAGGTAGAGGTAGAGGCGGAGCCGGAGGTAGAGGCCGGAGAGGGCGCGGTTGCGGCGCCGCTCAGCCGACCGCGTTCTCCGCGACCGCGCGTCCGTGCACCGTCACGTCGCCGCCGTAGAACATCCCGGTGAACACAGGGCTGTAGGTCATCTGGACTTCGACCTCGACCTGATTCGCGTTCGCCGTCACACAGTGCGTCGCCGCGACGTCCGCGCCTCGCATGCCCGCCGAGCGGGCGTACGCCTGTACTCGCGCGCCGCAGTTCTCGTAGTTGATGGGCGCACCCTTGGCGCCCTCGTAGATGCCCTCGGTGTCGAGATCCTGCGCGGCGTAGCGCGCGGCCTGCTCCGCGATGTCCGCTGCCCGCTCCCGCTTGGAGATGGACATGCCGCCGTCGATGACGAAGGCGGAGAGAGTGAGGAAGACGATCGCGAAGATGATGACGGCGCCCGCGCCCGAACCACGGTCGTCGAGGCGTTCGCGGCGGGAGGCGGCCCACTCACGCATACGGGGGCTGAAACGAGGGCCGAGTCGAGAAGTGCCGATGTGAGAACTGATACGAGGAGCCACGCTCACGCCGACCTCCGGTAGGGGTCCAGCGACGAGCTGAAGCTGGCCTTCAGTGTCGTCTCCATGTCGAGGCCGAGCATGCCCAGCCCCCGTACCTCGCAGCTGACTTCCACCGTGAAGAACGTGCCGGGTTCGAAGCCGTTGCTCGTCTGGTTGACGGTGACCGGGCCGACGCATGAGCCCTCGAGGTCGGCCACAGCCGCCGCACGTGCCTCCGCCATCGCCGTGCCGCTGTCCTTCTGGATCGAGCCGGCGCGCGCGGCGTCACGCGCCGCGCCGTCGACGGCCCCCCGGGCGTCGACAAGCTGTCCGAAGGCAACCAGGAGCAGGATGAAGAGGATCATCACGGGGGCGAGGATGACCACCTCGATGGTCGAAAGACCGCGGTCATCCTTCCTGAGCTCGCGTCCGCCGTGCCCGATGCGCTGCACGCGCCGTCGCAGGACACGTGCCCCTACGTTGGTCATCAGCCGCCCTCGCCCTCCTCCACGAACCGCTCAACCGGCCCGGACGACTGCGCGCGCACCGTCATGTCGAGTCCGGGAAAGACGGAAGGCACCTTCGCGGTGATCTCCACACCGACCGTGTTCGCCTTCGGCTCGACCGTTTTCACGTCCGGGCCGAGCACCAACTGCGGTCCCAGCTGCTGGATGTAGTCGTCGACCACATCACGCGCGTCGCCTCGCCACCCGCCGGGGTTCTCGTCGGCCGTCGCTCGGGCTTTGCGCGCCCCCGCCTGGGCCGCGGCCTGGGCGACGTGATCCGCGAAGAAGTACAGCGCGAACTGCACCGTCGCGAAGATCATGAAGAAAAGCACCGGAGTGAGCAGCACGAACTCGATCGCGGTCATGCCGGATTCACCGCGGGTGGAGGCGGCCTCCACCCTGCGGCGTATCCATCGCTTCACGCACCCGCGCACTCGTATCCGCCTTCGCTCCCCGGTCAACAGCTGATCAGCAGGTGCCGTCGGCGTCCGCGCCCTCGATGCAGTTCTTGACGTCTTCCGCGCCGCCCTTCAGCGCGCCGTTGATCACTGCGGCGACCACGCCGACGATCGCCACGACGACCGCCGAGATGATGACCCACTCGACCGCGGACGCACCGCGGTCGAGCTCGCCGGAGCGGGCACGCTGCACGCGGCCCTGCAGGAAGGTGATCACGAGGTCCAGACCGGGATTGCCGGTGCTGAAATTCCGTCCGTTCATGGTGAGTTGTCCTCTCAGGAGTGGGGGGAGGTTGTCGGGCCGCCCCCGTCGGCCGGCCCGTCCGTCGCCTTGAAGCTCGCTAGACCTGGAACACGCGCATGGCCGCCGGGAAGATGAGGAAGACCAGGAAGCCCGCACACAGAAGCAGCTGAGCGACGAGCATCGACTGTGACTTCTCGCCCGCGCTGCCCTCGATCTCGGCCATCTCGCGGTGCCGCATCGTCTCCGCGCGGGAGGCGAGCGACTCGCGCACCTTGGCTCCGTCGTCGGCCACCAGACCCAGAGAAGCCGACAGGTCCTTGAGCTCCTCGACACCCAGCTGCTCGCCGAGTGAGCCGAGCGCCTGCCACTGACTGATGCCGGTGATACGCGCATCGGCCAGAGCACTTCGGATACGTTGCGTCGCCCAACCGTCGGAGACCTCCGCCGCCGCCATCAGGGCCTCGGGGAGACCCCGGCCGCCCGCCAGGCTCATCGACACCAGATCCAGGTAGGCACCGATGACGCGGCGCAGGTCGCGGCGCTTCTCCTGGGCATCCCGTCGGACTTCGAGGTCGGGAAGGAAGAAGAAGATGACGCCGAACATCAACGCGAGCCACACAGGGATGATGGGGCTGCGACCGACCCCCAACGTCCAGATGATGACGAACATGAACGGCCCGAAGAAGACCCCCGCGGCCGCCAGCAACGTCTTCGTCGCCAGGAACTTCTCCCAGCTGCGGTCAAGGACGGCCAGGTCGGCACGGAGCGAGCGCTGCTCCCAGCCCTGCTGGAGGTAGAAGTCGGCGACTCGCGTGCCCACCCGGGAGCGCGTCGAATCCAGTCGCCCGGAAGCCTTCTTGCCGTCCCCGGCCGGGGACCGATGCGACTCGTAAGCCGCCCCCCGAGCCCGCATAGCGTCAATCCGCGCGACAGTGGCGACCGCACTCCGCTTGGAGGGCATCAGCGCACGTACGAGGGCGTAGATACCCAGGCCCAGGATGGCGCCGATCACTATCGGCATCGTCAGGCTCATCGACGTACCCCCTCGGGATTCGAATAGCCGGGCTGACCGGGCTGACCGGGCTGCCCCGGGCCCACGCCAGGCTGCGGCTGGCCGTACGGGCCCGACGGGCCCGTCAGCGGCGCCTGCTCACCCGAAGCACCCGAAGCACCCGAAGCACCCGTGCCAGGGGCCGCCCCCGGCCCCCGCGGCCGCACGAACTGCACGCCGGGCTCGTCGCGGACCAGGAAGCGGTCCGGGGTTTCCACCGTCGACAGCTTGCGCAGCCACCAGAAGCCGAGCGCGAACAGGCCGCAGACGCAGGCGAGCACGAGCTGGCCGACCGCCGTGCCGTACGGCGCGACGAAGTCGCGGTTGAAGATCGAGAGGCCGAGGACGAACGCGATCGACACCGCGACCACGATCTGCACCGAGCGTCGCGTCGAGGCGCGCTGCGCCATCACGCGCTGGCGCATGTCGACCTCTTCGCGCGCCGACTTGGCGAGCGCGCCGAGAACTTGACGCAGACCCGGTCCGCGCAGCTTCGCGTTCAGGATCAGCGCCGCCACGATGATGTCCGCCGAGGCGTCGTCGATCTCGTCGGCCAGGATCTGAAGGGCCTCGGGAAGCGGCGTACGCGCACGCAGTCGGTCCACCAGGGCGTCCAGGTGGGGACGGAGGACGGGCGCCGCCGCCCGTGCCGATGCCGGGATCGCCTGTTCCAGGCCCACCGCCCCCGCGATGGTGTCGCGCAGGGACTCCGTCCAGGCGGCGAGTGCCTCGACGCGCTTCATCTGGGCACGCTCCTCGGACGCGCCGCCGAACAGCTTGTCCCAGAAGAAGACGAGGATGCCGGACGCGATGCCCGCCACCGCCCAGCGCGTGAGGAGCAGGACCACAAGGCCCACGCCGATGGCGAGCGAGCCGCGCTGGCCCGCGAACCGGATGAGTTCACTCATCCGCTCGCTGGCCTTCTGCTTCTCGTGCTCCGGCTTCACCGGCAGACCGCGCAGCGCCATGGCGAGGACCGCGAGGCCACCGCCGACGGCGATGCCGCAGCCCAGTGCGTACAGGACGGGCAGCGAGAAAAGGCCGCCCATCGAGCCGAGTGAGTTCATGTCGTGCTCACCCCCATTGCCCGGCGGGGCGGTAGCCGAACGCGGCCAGGTCGTCCATGCAGGCGATCGGCGCGTGCGCGACGATCTGCCCGTTCGCGGCCTCCGCGAAGACCTCGCTGGACAGGACGCGGCCGTCGACGCCGTTGACCTCGCGGACCGAGGTCACCATGCGCTGGAGCTTGCCGCCGGACTGGTAGTTGTTGCGCCGCTGGATGAAGACGACGAAGTTGACGGCTCCGGCCACGAGCATCTGGCTTGCCTCGATGGGCAACCGCTCGGTGGCCTGGAGTGCGTACGTCGAGATGCGGTTGAAGACCTCACTCGAGCTGTTGGCGTGGATCGTGGAGAGCGAGCCGTCGTTGCCCTGCGACATCGCGTTCAGCATCGTCACGATCTCGTCGCCGAGCACCTCACCGACGATGACGCGTGAGGGGTTCATACGGAGCGAACGGCGCACGAGCTCCGCCATCGAAATGGTGCCCTGCCCCTCGGAGTTGGGCAGGCGCTCCTCGAACGCGACGACGTTCGGGTGCAGGTCGGCGAACTGGTCGAGGCCGAGCTCCAGGGCGCGCTCGACGGTCACCAGACGCTCGTGCGGCGGGATCTCGTTGGCGAGCGCCCTCAGCAGAGTGGTCTTGCCGGCGTTGGTCGCGCCCGCGATCATGATGTTCTTGCGGGCCCGCACCGCGCACGCCATGAAGTGGGCGACCTCGGGGGTCACCGTGCCGTTGCCCACCAGGTCCGACATGAAGACCTTGCCCATGCGGGCACGTCGGATGGAGAGCGCCGGGCGCCGCGTGACGTCCATGACGGCCGACAGACGCGAGCCGTCAGGGAGCCGGAGGTCGAGCTGCGGGTTGGCGGAGTCGAAGGGGCGCGAGGAGAGACCGGAGTACGCGCCGAGGATCTGGATGAGCTCGATGAGCTCCTCGTCGGTCTCGGCGACCGGATCGGCCTTGGCCTCACGGCCGTTGGCGTATCCGACGAAGACCTGGTCGCACCCGTTGATGTCGATGTTCTCGACCTCGGGGTCGTCGAGCAGCGGCTGGAGCCTTCCTACGCCGAAGAGCGCCGCGTGCACGGCGGCCGCGTACTTCTCCTCGGTGTCGGCATCCAGCGGGGTCCGCCCGGCGTTGATCTCTATCCGGGCGTACTCCTCCAGGATCTGGGCGATGACGGCGCGGGCGTACTGCCGCTCGTCCTCGCCCGACATGGGGGTGACGCCGGAGACCTGGTCCAGGCGGCGCTGCTCGGCGATGCGGTCACCGGCGTCCTGCCGGAACCGCTTGACGAGCTGGTGATCGACGGGAACGCTCATCGGCCGGTCCCGTGGGTGCCCTGCATGCCTACGGTGCCGTGGGCGCCCATGGCTCCGTGGGCGCCGGTGTTCGGGTTGGCCCAGGCGGCGCCGTACTGCTGGTAGAGGTCCACGGTCACCTTGCGGGCCGAGCGGATCAGCATGGACTTGTCGAGACGCCCGCGCTTCCGCCCCGCCAACTGCTCGGCGCCCGCCGGGTCTTCGGCGAGGGTGCCGACGACGCGGGCGCCGGTCTGCGCGGCCATCAGCATGTCGTTGACCTGGTGGACGAGCTTCGCGGACGTCGACGGGTCGGCGATCAGGAGTACGCCGATGAGCGGGGTCGCAAGAGATGCGGCCCCACGCGATCCGCCGTGCAGCTTGGCGGCGAGGGCGGCGGCGCGGTCGCGCACGCGCGCGATGGCCTCGGGCTCGGTCCGCGAGACGAGCAGCACGAGGGCCGCCTGCGGGAACAGCTCGACGGCAGGGGTGTCCCCACTGATGCGGCCGCAGTCGGCGATGACGTCGGCGGGCGCGTGCGGGGAGTCGGCGAGCTGCGAGAAGGCACGGCCGAGGGTCGGCCAGAGGCCCGCGAGCCCGGCGGCCTGCTCGGCGACACCGAGCCCGACGAGCACCTCGAGTCCACCGCTCAACGGCTGGGTGTGGTCCCAGAGTTGATCGGGCACGAGGCCGCGACGCGCGGTGGCCGCGATGCTGAGCATCCCGGTGTTGGGGTTGAGCGGCCCGCCGTGCGCGGCGGCACTGCGGTAGATCAGGTCGCCGCCGGCGGGGTCCGTCTCCGCGACGAGGACGCGCCGCGGCCACACGGCCGCCAGCGCGACGGCCGCGGTGGTGACTCCGGGAGACCCCTTGTCAGCAGCGAGAGCAATGAGCGCCATGTCTCTTCTACTCGCCTCTAGTTGCCGTTGGGAGACACTTGGACGAGAGAGACCGCACCGGCGGACGCGGCCCTGGTGACGGCCGCGGCGTCGGCGCTGTCCACCAGGAGCGTGATGCCGAGGGCACCGGTGCTCACGGTGGCGTCGCTCTTGCTCGCGACGGAGCTGACACGGGCGGCCGAGACGATCGGCGAGTCACTCGCGCTCGATCCGGCGGAGCCGCCGGTCCCCTTGTCGCCGGAGCTTCCTCCGGAAGCGTTGTCGCCGACCTGGTAGACGTCCACGCTGTCGCCGGACTTCAGGCCGTCCGCGGGGTACTGACCCTCCTTGAGGGAGACGCCGACGGCGGACTTGCCCGCGGGCAGCCCGCTCTTGCTGGAGAACATCTCGCCGACGGCCACGGCGCCCTTGGGGATGGTGTTGGTGGCCTTGAGCTTCGACAGATTGTCGACCTGGGACCACTTGACGTAGTTGACCCCGGAGTCGGCGGCGACCATCACGGAAGTGACGTTCTCGTCGCGGACGACGGACTCCCCGGCGGGGATCTCCGCCGTCACCTTCACGACCTCGATCCGGTCCCCCGCGCGCAGCACGAGGACGGTGGCCCCGAGGGCACCGACAAGGATGAGCAGAACGGCCAGGGCGGCGAGTGCCGGTTTGCGCTCGCGAGGCGGCGCGGGAAGGCGCTCACCGACCGCTGGCTGAACCGGCGCGGCGGAACGGCTGTTGCCCGCCCCCGTACGCTCTTGGATCTTCACGCAACTGCTCCCCGCACGCCCAAGAAGATTCGGTCATTTTCAGACACTCGCGACTCTCTTCGCCCGCCTCGGGCGGGCTATTCAGCCCCAGGCACAGTGTCAAGTCATCGCACCGTATCAGCAGCACATAAGCCCCTCAAGGCGCGTCAGACCTGCCGCGGCCCGTGCCCCTCATCGTTATCCACGCGCAATCCGCACTCCATGGTTCCCACGCATTCCGGGATCACGGACGGAGAGACGGATGTGCGTACGCGAATAATTCCCCTTTGCGCAACGGGCTCCGCTGGGCGCGGTGATGAGGAACACGGGCTGCCCGCCCGGCCGATGAGCAGTTGATCCGTCAGCCGCACGGATGACGCCGGGAGGGGTGGGAGTGGTTCCCACGGATTCGGGTTGGTCGGACTTCAGCCAAGTGCTGCCCCACAGCTGCCGACCGCTGGCCGCCAACCGCTGGCCGCCGACCGCCAGGCGCCAGGCGCACCCGATGAACCGCGACGCGCGCTCCCCCGTCTCACAGGCCGGCACGCCAACACCGCACCACTGCACCACCGCCCACTGCACCACCGCACCACCGCACCACCGCACCACCGCACCACCGCACCACCGGCGATTGGTTCGGCGTACCGCATCAGAAATTCCTGCTCTGCTAGACACGGAAGAGAATTTCAACCCCCATGAGACTTTCCTCTCCCACGCACGCACGACGCTTCTCACTGAGGGCGCCCCGCAAGACCATGGCGGCAACCGGCGTAGCCACGGCGGCGCTTGCCCTGCTGGCCACCAGCACTCCCGCCGCGCACGCGATCATCGGCGGCACCGAAGTCTCCAACGACGCCTATCCGTTCATGGCGGCCGTGATGGACAAGGGCTCCGGCAGCCCGCTGGACCGCCAGTTCTGCGGTGGCAGCCTGGTCACGGCCGACACGATCATGACGGCGGCCCACTGTCTGGTGAACGACGCGGGCAAGCCCCTGAAGCCGGAGAAGCTCCAGGTGGCGGTAGGCCGCACGGTCCTCTCGTCCTCGGGCCAGGGCCAGATACGCAACGTGGCGAAGGGCGGTGTGGTGGTACACCCCCGCTACCTCAAGGGCCAAGAAGCGTACGACGTAGCGTTCATCCAACTCAGCAAGCGGGTGAAGGGGAACAGCCCGATCGCCCTCCCCACCCAGGGCACGGACGCCCTGATCCGCCCGGGCCAGAAGGCCACGGTCGCGGGCTGGGGAAACACGGACACGGACCTCCCCGACACCCCGGACCGCCTGCGCAAGGTGAACGTCCCGATCCTCTCGCACGCGGAATGCAGGACGAGCTACGACGAATACGACTCAAAGGTCAACTTCTGCGCGGGAGTCGAGACCAAGGACTCATGCCAGGGCGACAGCGGCGGCCCCATCTTCCGCAACGTCCCCGGCCGCAGGGCCCCGATCCAGATCGGCGTGGTCTCGTACGGGGACGGTTGCGGGGCGCAGGGCGCTCCGGGTATCTACACGTCGGTGAGCTCGTCGAAGCTGTGGAAGACGCTGGATGAGTCGGCGGGCGGGAAGAAGGTCAAGCGGGGGATGAACCGCCGCTGACCCTTCTGCGAGCTGGGCCTGGCGGTGGCGCGACCGCCAGGCCCGATTCCCGAGCACCCGCACGTTTGACGAATGTGACTTCAATCAGGCGACCCCCCGCCGCTTCCTGCATGGGGTGGCTATTCCGCGAAGCGGAACGTTGACGTCACGGCGTCGAAGATGTCGAAGAAGGAGTCCGCGAGGTCCAGGACCTGGCTGCTGCCCGCCACCAGTGCGACCTTGCCCTCCTGGCCCGGGACCGGGATGAACGTCTGCATCAGCACGACGCGCATCGTGCGGTCGTCGCCCGGGACCGAGACGTCCTCGATGCCGTACGTCCGGGCCGCCATCCCCACTCCCGGGATGTCGACCGTCTTCACCTTGCGGTACGTGTCGCCCTCGCGCTTGGCCTCCCGTACGCCGAGCTGGGCCACGATCGCCGCGGGGTCGGTCGGCAGCACGTCGCCGTTCGATGTGCGGGCGCCGACCAGGGAGACCGTGACCGAGCCGGTGATCGGCACGTCGCCGCCGAAGCTCTCCGCCATGCAGCCGCAGTACAGGGCACCGGACTGCCACGCCTCCTTGGACGCCTTGCGCAGGAAGCCCTCGAAGGTGTTCCGGTGCGGCTCCAGCTCGGGGCGCTCGCGTATGCGGTCGTTGATCATCTGCCGGATGCTGGCGTCGCGCGACTCCGGGCGGACGTCGAACTCCCACCAGGTCTCCGGCACCTTGATGCTGAATCCGCCGCGGGCGATGGTCTGCGCTTCGGTGTAGCGGGCCATGCGGTTGTCCCCGTCCCCTTTGTTGACTCTTATCGGCTGGCTTGTCGGCTCTGGCTTGTCAGCGTACGAGGCGGCATTCCGGTGCCGTGCTCGGGCGTGCTCCCGGCGCGGCCTCGCGCGGAGAGAGGCCGCGCCGCCGGGCCCTCCGGGAGCGGGTCGGCGACGGCTGATACGCGTGCGAGGTGTGCGATGTGTGCGGCCGCGCGTCCCGGCCTGCGCATGCTGACGTCCTGGACTGCTCGCTCCTACGCCGGGCCAGCAGTACACGGGCACACCGCTGCAGAAATCTCCCACCGGAAGGCCGCTTTAGCGGTACGCCACTGAGACTTCTCTGCGATTGATCCAGACGACGGGCGGCTCCGGGCTCCGGGCTCCGGGCTCCGGGCTCCGGGCTCCGGCAAGTGTCAGGAGCCACATCCCTACTGCCCGCATTGCGCCCGTATCGCGCCTCCACAGAGGGAAGTTCGCTCTGGCGAAACCACGCGTCCCGCCTATAGCGTCATTGCGCTTGACTGCACCCGTGCCCCAATCTGGGAGTCGATCTTGAAGCGCCGCACTTTGCCCGTTGCCGCCGCATTCGCCGCGACCGCAGCTCTCCTGCTGACGGCCTGCGGGAGTGGGGACGACGACAAGCCCAAGGACAACGACAAGATCAATGGCGCAGATCAGGGTGGAGAGAAGAAGGAGTCGGCCTCGCCGAGTGTGAGTGCAGAGGGTGGGGCGAAGCGGCCCGATATGACGCTTCCCAAGGATGTCACCGAAACCTTCGCCAACTGGAAGACGGGCGATGCGACGAAGGACGCCGTCCTCGCAGACGCCGGCCACGCGCAGACTGCCGTCACCTTTTCCATCACCCAAGGAAATGCGGACGAACCGGCCTTGGGTTTCTATCAGGACGGCGACGCTCTCGTCGGCAGCGCCCAGTGGGTCAAGTCGGTCATCGACTCCGGATCGACTTTCCACGGCAAGGTGCGCTACTTCGCGCCCAGGGTTTCACTGATCGGCAAGGATGCCGCCTCCGTCGTGTACTGCTCCGACGAGAGCAAGGCGTTCAACAAGAACCGCAAGACGAACAAGGTCACAAAGACTCCCGTCACCGATAACTCCTACGTGACCTACAGCACCCGCCTGGACAAGAACGCGCAAGGCGTCTGGCAGACCACGAAGCTTCAGTCAAAGAGGGGGGACAAGACGTGCACGCCATAACCGCGCGCAAAAGGTTGCTCGTCATCGGAGTGCTGACTGGGCTGTGTGCGCTCACCCCGGGCACCGCCATGGCCGAATGGGGCCCAGGCGGGTCCAATGGCGAGAAGGAGCAGGAGAACAAGCGCGAGGACCAGACCCTCTCCTCCCGCATCACCTTCAAAGGCGTCACCAAGGGTTCCGGGGGCGAAGCCGGAAGCATGCAGCCCGTAGGGGACTGGACCCCGCCCGCCTGCTGGTACGAGCCGTACTCCGCAGGTGAGTTCGCCAAGGACACCGAGCGCGGTTACGACCAGGTCACCAACGATCCCCAGCAACCGAACTACGCCCGCCGTTCCGTGAGTGACTTCCGGGACATCTACAAAGACGGCAAGTACAAGAACTACAACAAGGGCAAAGCCGACGAGGGTAGTTGGTGGGTCGCGAAGCGGGATCCTGATCGGTGGATGGAGGATGCCGCGCAGGCCTGCGACCGGCAGCCCTTCTGGGTGGAGAACGGGGAGCCCGTCGACGATCCGAACGCCGTGAACCCCGAGATCCTCGCCGAACTCGCTTACAACAAAGTCCGGTTGCCCGACACGAAGGTTACGCTCGCACCCCAGGACGAGACGAAGGTCAACCTGCCGACCTGGGCCTGGCTCGACAAGTCCAAGTTCAAGAAGGTCTCCGTGACGGCCGCGCTGAACGCCCAAGGCGTCAACATCGAGGCCACCACCACCGCCGAGCCCATCTCCCTCAAGCTTGAGCCCGGCACCAAGGACGCGGAGACCTATCCCGCATCCGGCGAGTGCACGTTCAACGACGACGGGTCCATTGGCGAGCCGTACGCGAAGGGCAAGAGCGACCGGAACCCGCCCTGCGGTCTCAAATACCTGCGCTCCTCCGGTGACAGTACCTACCCGCTGAAGGCGACCGTCACGTGGAAGGTGACGTGGACCGGCACCGGCGTGCCCGGCGGAACCCTGCCGAGCGGCACCTTCGACAATGAGCAGAACGTCACGGTCGAGGAGATCCAGTCCATCAACCGCTGAGAGTGTTTGACCTTTGAGAGCGTCACAGGCCCGCAAGACATCCTCGTAGGACCCTCTCCTCCAGAGGATTCTTACGTTGCACGCACTCGCACCGCACTGCCTGGCGTCGGAGGCAATGGCCCCCACGCCCCGGTGGGCAGAGCCCCGTCATCTGCGGAGCTATACATTCCGCTATTTGTGACGCCCGGAACATTCGTGCCCGCTGCGACCGAACTGGGTGGTTTGTGCGGTCATTTACATCACGAGACATTCACTACTCGGCGATGTGAACCCTGGCGAAGGCGTTGACCGCTTCAGTACCTTCAGATGGCTTGAAGAACTGTCGCCCCACCGGGAGTCCCACGTGAACCGCAGTCGCACTTTGCCCGTTGCCGCCGCCTCGATGGCCGCTGCCGCTGCCCTGCTGCTGAGTGGATGCGGGGGTGGGGGCGACAAGGACTCGGGTAAGGACAAGATCGCGGGGGCGGATGAGGGGGGCGCGAAGAAGAGTGCGTCGCCGAGTGCCCGCAAGAGTGAAGTTCCCGGGGTCGACCGGCCGAAGATGCGGCTCCCCTCGGACGTCAGCATCGTTTTCGACGAGGCTGACCTCAGCGACCCCGACCAGGCAGCAGCCGCGAGCGACGCCCATAACTTCGCGCTTGCCATCCGGTACGGAATCGTCGAGCAGGACATGAACAATTCCGCGTACAAGTTCTACTCGGAATTCAAGAGCCCCGCTCAGACATACGCCAAGGACCAGATCAAGCAGCGCGTCGACAGGAGCCTGACCATCAGCGGAGAGATGCGCTTCTCCCGTACCAAGGTCATGCCTGCCGAGAACAAGAAGACAAGCGTCGTCACCTTCTGCAGCGACAGCAGCAAGCTGTACAGCAAGGAAGTGAAGACCAAGAAGGTCCATCACACGAAGCCGAGCATCAATGACTACTACTCCTGGCAGGTCCTCATGACCCCGTCCAAGAACGCAAAGGGGCTGTGGCGGGCCCAGAAGGTTCAGGTGCAGGAAAAGGCTGAGGAGTGCAGGTGACCATCCCCCGCATATCCCTGGTCCTGTTGGCCGCGAGCACGGCATTGATACTCGCTTCTGGGGCCCCGGCAATGGCCGGTGAGGATCCCGTGGTCAGCGACAGCAACACATCGGCCACGAAGAAGGACGACTCGATCGGCGCCATGGCGCGCATCAGCTACACCTCGACCGGGAACGGCGGGCCGGGATCTGGACCCGTGACCTCCGTCGACCCCAACTGGGCGCCACCGCCGTGCTGGTACGCCCCAGAATGGAAAGCCAGCGAGTTTGCGAAGTTCCGCGACCGGCTGTACTTCACCGCTCGGCACGACCCCGGAGCACCCCGGGACGCCTTGAAGGACATGTCCGACGAGAATCAGGCCTACGCCAAGGACAACTACAACATCGACAAGGAAAAGGAGGGCATGTGGTGGGACGCGCAGTTCAGCCCGAACGCCACACTTGCGGAACAGCAGAAGTGCAACAAGCCGGCATTCTGGGTCGAGAACGGCGAAGACCCCGGAGTTCCTGAGGCGATCGATGCCGAAACCCTCGCAGGTCTCGCGTACGAGCAGATCGAGGTCCCCGGCACGAAGGTCTCCCTCGCCCCCGACGGCCCCTCCAAGGTCAACCTCCCCACCTGGGCCTGGCTGGACAAGGGTGAGTTCCAGCCCGTGTCCGTGACCGCCTCGCTCGATGCTCCCGGCCTGCACATCGAGGCGACGACGACTGCCAAGCCGGTCGCGCTCAGCATCAATCCGGGCACCGAGGACGCCGTGCGCATGCCGGCCTCCGGCAAGTGCGAGATGAACGAGGACGGTTCCATCGGTGAGCCGTACGCGAAGGGCAAGGCGAAGCAGCAGCCCCCGTGCGGCGTGACGTACAAGCGCTCGTCGGGCAACGGCACCTTCAACCTCCAGGCCACCGCCACCTGGGAGATCACCTGGACCGGCACGAACAGTCCCGGCGGCACGCTCCCCAACGGCGAGTACGGGAACGATCAGCCGGTCACCGTCGAGGAGATCCAGTCCATCAACCGCTGAGCTGACACGGCTGGTTGGTGTTGCGTGACCCCGGCGGGCCAGGCGGGTCAGGCGGGTCAGGCGGGCCTGGAGGAACGCAAGCAGGAACTCCCTCCAGTTCGATAAGGGCAATAAACCACCCGCGCCCTGCAAATCATGAAGTAAACGGACGCAAAGCAAGAGGTAAAGGGCGAGGAAAGAATGCTGGTGACGGACGGTTCGGCTTCTGGCGTGGTAGATCTCGCCTCCACCGCCCCTTCACATTCGACTCCCTATCGCCCCAGCATGCCCCCTTGGTTCGCCCTAGCAAGTCCTCGACCCGGCCAATAGCGTCAAACCTCCTGACGATAGCCTCGTCGCACGGGACTCGAGTGTGGACTGCCGCCGGGCTCCGGTACATCGACCGCCCAGAGGGACCCGGGGGACACCACGTGAGCGATCTACGGCTCGACGACACGATCTTCGAAGACCTGCGCAAGACCTTCTCCACGGTCAGCGACCGCATGGATGCCGCCCGCCGCACCCTCCGTGGGACCGACGGCTCAGTCGTCGGCGCGGGCAAACTCGTCGAGGACGTACACGAGTTCGCCGACGAGTGGGGCTACGGCGTCAAGCAGCTCGGCAAGCACACACACGGTGCCGTCAAGATGATCAACAAGATCGGCGAGAAGTTCAGCGAGTTGGACCAGGATCTGGCCGAGTCGCTCAAGTCGGCCAAGGCGGACTCGAAGAAGGCGGGCTCCAAGAAGGGCGGTGAGTGACGTGGGACGTCGACCCGCCTTCCCGCACATCGGCTGGGACCCCACCCCCGGGGACGTGACCGACACCCGCGAGCTCGCGAAGAAGCTGGGTGGGCTCGCCACCGAACTCGGCAACGCCGTACGGGACTTGGAGCGGATCGAGTGCGGGGCCTGGAAGGGCAAGACCGCGCTCGCCTTCACCGAGTACATAGGACAGGACGTCACCCCGCTCGTCCGCAAGAGCCACGAGTCGTTCGACAAGGCTTCCCGGGCGCTGCACAAGTGGGCCGGCGAGCTCCAGGACTTCCAGGACGAGGCGGACCGCCTCGAGAAGTCGGCCGGGGAGAAGCTCGACGCCCGGCAGGAGGCCGAGACAAAGGCCGAGGGCAAGGGGAGCAAGGAGCTCGGCAAGGCTTCCGGCGATGTCGACGAGGTCACCGGCAAGGTGCACGACCTCGAGGACCGATACGCGCGTGCCGCCGGGCGGATCAGCAAGGAGCTCGACAAGGCGGGCGACATCGCCCCGGACGAGCCGGGCTTCTGGGACAAGCTCACCAAGGGGGTCGCCGACGCGTGGGACGCCACGGGTCAGTGGATCAAGGACCACGCCGACATGATCAAACTGATCGGCGATCTGCTGAGCGACCTGACCGCGGTGCTGGGCCTGCTGGCCATCATCACGTTGCCGTTCCCGCCGCTCGCTGCGATCTTCGGCACGGCCGCACTCATCGCGAGCGGGCTCGCGCTGGCGGCGCACGGGGTCGCCAAGGCGGCCGGTGCGGACGTGAGTTGGATGCAGATCGGGATGGATGCGGTGGGGTTGATGCCGGGGATCGGCGCCTTCAGCAAGGGCATCAAGGTGGCCGGCAAGACCACGAAGCTGGCCAGGGCCGCCGGCGTCGCCAAGGCCGGCAATCTCGGCAAGGGGTTCCAGGCGACCAACATCGGCAAAGCACGCATGCTGATCTCCACCGGCGAGCAGGCGGGGTTCGTGAAGGGCGGCATCAAACTACTGCCCGGAAAGGTGGTGCTCGGCGGCATGGCGGACAACGTCTACGAGGTCTCCCATGCCACCAGCGGCCTGGCATCGCGCATGGGCGGCATCGCCAACCAGGGCTACCACGCGGGTCAGTGGCTCGGCTCCAAGGGCGCCAACCTCATCCCGGGGGTCAACATCAACCCTCTGGGTGCCGGTATCGCCATGGACGCGGGGCTCAAGATCTTCCCCAAGGTCGAGAGCATCCACCAGCACGTGGGAGAAGCCCTCTTCCCCGGTGACCAGTTCGAGAAATCGGCGTCGGGGGCATGAGCGCGGGCAGCCGTGTGTAGGCGCGGGCAGCCATGCGTGAGCGCGGGCAGCCGTGCGTGGGCACGGGCAGCCGTGCGTGGGCACGGGCAGCCGTGCGTGAGCGGACAAGCGCAGGCAGCCACGCGTGAGCGGACGAGCGTGAGTGGATGAGCGGCCGGCGCGAAGTGTGAGGATGCAGGGCAAAGAGCCCGGGAGTACCACGCCCGGGAGTACCACGTAGGAGGATTCTTTCCGGTATGGACACATGGCAGCCCGAACCGGGCGAAACGCTCCTCACCCGTGCGTACGTCACCTTCGCCACCGGCGAGGCCACGCGCGTCCGGGGCATGCGCTGGTTCCGCGACACCGAGCGCCGTGACATCCAGGGTGAGCTTTCCGGCTGGCCCGATGGCCCCACGTACGTGGCCCATTCGACCGGCGGCACGGTCGCACGGAACACGGGCAAGGGCGGACTGATCGCGCTGGGCGGCGCCATCATGGCCGCGCTCAGCTCGGCGGGAGGCAACGTCAGCGGCGGCTCGGGGCCGGGATCAGGCTCCGACACCCCGGACGACCCCGCCGACGAGGTCGAGGACTTCCCCGTCATGTGGGCCGCTCCGGGTTCCCTCGCCCGCACCCTGCCATGGCAGCTGGACCCTGCGCGCTCCCCCGAGAAGCACTACCGCACGCACGCGATCGTCACTGACCGGCGACTGGTCGTCGTGGGCTTCCCGTACTCCAAGAAGAACGACAGCCTCATCGACGACGAAGTGCTCTGGGAGGTCTCGCGCTCCCGGATCAGCCAGGTGGAGCCGAAGCCCTTCAAGGACGGAACCGATGTCAAGGTCGTCTTCGACGACGGGTCCTGGTGCAGGCTGCGTGCCATCACGCCGGAGAAGTTCACCCGGTATCTGCGCCACCCCCTCGACCTGATCCCGTTCGCCGGCCTCACACCCGCGCAGCGGACCACGGTGGAGAACTTCGTCGCGGAGTCCCCGGCTTCGTCCGACCACGGGAGCCCTGTGATCAGTCGCCACCCCTGCGGCCACTTCCAGGTCGGGTTCCTGAGGTCGTACGAAGTCGACTCGTTCTTCGGCCTCTCCGAGAACGACCTGCTCATGGACGCCGAGGGCGCAGAGGTCGAGCCCAAGGACTTTGATCCGGAGGACTTCTAGACCCCGCCCGACTCTTAGAGCCCGACGTCGCATCTGCTTCTGACCAGGACGGTCCCCCACGATGACAACCTCCGCCGACTCCACGAGCGCGATCCCGCCCCTGCCCACCGACGAGGAACCCCCGCCCCTCTGGTTCAACGTCCCCGAAGGCTTCTTCGCCCTCCCTCTCGCCGCCACCCCCGAGGAGCGCGCCGAACGCTCCCAAGAGTTCGTACGCGGCCTCTACTCCCGCGGCGACGAAAGCATCTGGGAGCCGGCCGCGCCCTACTACGAGGGCCTGGCCGAGCTCATGGCGGAGACCGGTGTCTCGTACTCGGCCATGGGGCTCTTCTCCACTGCGGATGGGGGCGAAGAACCCACCGCGGATGGGAGCGAGGAGCCCACCGCGGACGGGGGCGAAGAACCCACCGCGAATGAGGGCGAAGAGGCGGAGGACGACGAAGACGCCAGGGGGTTCGAGGCCCGGTACGAAGGCGCCGACGGTGTCGCCCAGTGCGCCTTCACCGTGGCCGCCGTTCCGACGGACCAGGCCGCGAAGGACACCGACATCGCCGCCCAGGGGATCCTGTCGGTCCTCTCCACAGACCCGCACAACGACGCCCGCTGGCTCGACCTGCCCTGTGGGCCCGCAGTCTCCTGCATCACGCTGACCACGTACACGCTGAGTCCGCAAGTGACCGCGACCGGTGAGCCCGTGGATCTGCTCACCGGGCAGATCCAGGTGCATGTCCCCTTCCCTACAGGCCCGTTCACCGCGATATTCACGCTTTACACCGCGTCCACGGACTACTGGACCGAGTTCTGCGACATCATGGCGGCCATCCTCCAGACGGTGAGCTTCACGGAACCTGTGGAGGACGAAGAGGGACGGGACGAAGAGGACCCTGCAGAAATGTCCCTGGCGTCCCAGGACTCCACGGCCTGACCGCCACTCCACGGCCTGACCGCCGTCCGGCCCATGACGGTCATGACCTTCGCGGCCGCACATTCCGCTGCCGGTACGCCTTCTATGGCCGGCCCCCTTACTCCGCCCCGCAACAACACCCCGACGGCCCCCATGGAAACGCCTCCGTCGCGACAGTAAAGTGCGCCCAATGAGTTACGGGGTGGGACGGGTGAGGACGGCGCCGAACGGTGCCGGTGAAGGGGCCTCTGCCGGGCAGGCGGCCACGGACTGCGAGATATCGCGCACCAGCCATGGCAGACGCTTCCCAGCGCTGCTCGCCACCCTCTGCGTTCTCCTCCTGGTCGGCGGCGGCCCGGCAGCGCCTGCCTTCGCAGGCTCCTCCAACGCGAGCCCCTCCGACGCGTCGCCCTCCAACGCGAGCCCCTCCGGCCCGGCACCCTCCACCGCGAGCCCCTCCGACGCGTCACCCTCCACCGCCACCCGCACCGCAGCCGCCGGCGCCACTGCCACTGCCGCCCCCACCCAACCCGCCGCCCTGGCCGCCCTCCTCCGCGCCAACCCCGTCCACGTCACCGACCAGCTCCCCCGCGAGATCCCCCGGTCCACCGCCCCCGACTTCGCGAAGCTCGCCAAGCGGACCGGTGTGCCCACCTATGTCCTCGTACTGCCCGAACAGGGCACCGACGGTGACCAGCTGCTCGGGGCCGTGCACGATCGGCTCGGGCGGGACGGGCTCTACGTGCTCGTCGACGACATGGGCGTCGCCGACGCCGCGGCCTTCGGGGTGCGGGCGCCGGCCGATGACGCGTCCACCGTGGCGCTCTATGAACTTCCGTACGACGCAGGGCCCTTGCTCAGCTTCGAGCGGTTCACCGACGTCATCGCCCAAGGCGGCAAGAAGGCCGCCGCGCGCGCGGAGGCCGCCCGCAAGAAGTACGGCGGTGACACCGGTGAAGAAGTCGACAAGATGCACATCGGTCCCGCCGACCGCGACAACCAGTCCTTCGTCACCGGCATCGCCCTCACCGGCGTACCTCTGCTGATCCTCGCCCTCAGTCCGTACGTACGTCGGTGGCATCGGCGGCAGCGGAGGCCTCAGCCTCCGGCGGGCGACAGCTTCAGCGAGCAACCGCCCGTCCCCCGCCACCGCCACTTCACCCCTTTCCGAGTCGAAGCCGGTGCCGCCGCCCTCGTCGCCGGTGCCATCGCCCTCACCGCGTTCCTCGTCTTCCACCAGGACTCCGCCGGAGCCTCGCCGCCACCCACCGCCTCCGACCTGTCGAGCCGTGTGGAGCGGGTTGCCGCCGGGCTGCAGCAGGGCGGGCCGATCTACAGCGATCCCGAGAGCCCACGCCCACTCGACGACGAGCAGCATCGTCAACTCCGCGAGCGGATCGCGAAATTCGACAGGGGCCCCGTCCGTATCGCCCTCGTCCCGCAGCTCACCGAGGACGAGTCCGGGGGCGAGCCCGAGCTCTTCGTGGAAGCCGTGCGACAGAAGATGCGGAGCATGGGTACGAAGGACGACCACGGCGTGTACGTCGTCGCCGACCCCCTCGGCGGCTCCATCGACGTCGTCACCTACGACGTACGCATCGAGGCGAACCACGTCGCCTTCGATCTCCCCGATTCCATCCGCTACGGCGATGACGACGACCGCTCCACCGATCACCGGCTCGGCGAGCGACTCGACGACCTGCTGACGTTCCTCGACAAGGCGCCACGCACCGACCGGCCCGAGACCTCCTCGCTCGGAATGGACGACGCACCCGAGCCCGTCGAGGAGGACACGCTCCCTCCGCTCTTCTCCGGGGACTTCTGGCCGGGCCTTCTCGTCGGCGCGTTCGCCGCAGCGCTGCTCTTCGGGATCGTCGCCGCGCTGCTCGGACTGTTGCGGCTGCTGGTGCCGGGGCTCAGACGGCCGCCCAGCACCACCGTGTCGCCCGACGGCGTTCTCGACTTCACCGCGCCGCCGGCTCCCTCCCTCGGCTACTTGCGGCGCGCGGCGCGCGACGAACTCGATGCGCTGGCCCGCGAGTTCGATCCGGGCGCCGCCCTTGGGTCGTCCGTACGCACCCGCGTCTGGGACTGCCTCGACACCGCGACGCTCCTCGCCGACCGCGATCCGGACGGTCACGTCGACGACGACACGACGCCCGCCGATCTCGCCGCCGCGATCGTCCTCGCGCGGGTCGGCCGGGGCGCGCTCGTCGGCGCCGACAAGCCCTGCTGCGCGCTCAACCCGCTGCACGGACCTGCCACGGGGTGGCGCGACGCGCAGTACTCGCCGGACGAACAGCGCCTGCGCACCATCCCGGTCTGCGCGGAATGCCGGGTCCTCGTCGGCGTGCAGCCGCGCCTCGCCCACACGCTCCGGCTCACGCTGCCGGGGCCGGGCCGCTCCCGGCGCGTGCCGTACGAGGAGGCGGTGGGACCGCTGCCGGCCATAGTCAACGGGGTCCCTCAACTCATCCGCCAGGTACGGGAGTACGCCGGTGTTCAGTGACCTGAAGCGCCTCGCGGCGGTGGCGGCCGGCGCCCTGACCGCCCTCGCCGCCCTCCTCGCTGTGGCCGTACCCTCCGAGGCGCAGGCTCCGGGCGCACCCAGCCCCGGTCAGAAGATCGCCGACGCCCTGCGCGAGTCGCCGGTGTACGTCGACGCGGCGTACACCGACTCCGTACCGCCCGCCCGCCAGAAGCAACTGGCGCGGCAGATCGAGAAGACCGGACTCCCGATCAAGGTCGCCCTCGCGCCGCTGGTCCAGGGCGACGCGTACGCCGGCGAGGCGGACATCTTCGCCGAGGTCGTACGCGACCGCCTCGACCAGCGCGAAGTCATCCTCGTCACCGGCGGCGACAAGTGGAGCGGAAGCCTCAACGGCTACGAGTGGCCGGACGCCGACAAGCACCAGGCCCACGACGCAGTGGGCGCGGTCGGCTTCCTCGACGACATGAAGGACGCGGGGCTCGCCGAGCAGACGGAGAGGGCGATCGAGCTGATCGCGGAAGGCGACGGCACGAAGGCGTACGAGGAGGCGACGGCGGACCTGGGGGACGGCGGTGACAGCGGTCCCAGCGGGAGCCTTCCCGGGCGCCCGGAGGCCGCGGGCGAGGAGGGCAGCTCCTCCTGGCTGCTGCCGGCCGGTGTCGCGGTGGCGGTGGCCGCCGCCGGTCTCGTCTCTTTCGTAGGCGTACGTCGACGGGGGCGCCGCAGGTCAGGTCGGTACCCGAGCGCGACCGGCTCACCCTTCGCCTTCCCCCAGGCCGTGTTCGCGGCGGGGCGTACCGCGGACGAGGCGACCCTGCGACGGCGGACGGAGGCGGAGGTGCTGGCTCTGGGCGAGGCGGTTGCCGCAACGACGCCGACCTCAACTCCTGGGTTGCAGCGCGCACTTGACGCCTACGCCGCCGCAAGCACGGTCCTCGACGCGGCGCGCGGCCTGCCGGACCTGGCGGGTGCGCTTGCCCTGGTGACTGAGGGCCGGGACGCGCTGAAGGACGGGGACACACAAGTCGGCACGGCGTCCCCGCTCCCCCTCTGCTTCTTCAACCCCCTCCACGGCCGCTCCGTCCTCCGTATCCGGTGGCGCCCCCTGGGACGGCGCGATCAGCTGCACGTCTCGGCCTGCGAGAAGTGCGGGACGGCTGTCCACTCCCGCCGGGCGCCGGAGGTACTCACCGATGACTTCGAGGGGCGCAGGGTTCCGTACTTCGAGGTACCGGCGGAGCAGAGCGTGTGGGCGGCGACGGGCTACGGGTCGCTGCTCCAGGACGCGGAGGGGGACGGCCTTGCGGTGCGGGTGGGGCGGGGGGAGTTCTCGCGGGGGCGGGGGTAGCTGCGGCGGGGGTTGGAGGAGCCCGGCGGAGCAGGTCGAGGTGCTAACCGATCGGGCCCCAGTCCCGGCGCGGACGCGGCGGCTCTGCGGGCGCGGGTTCCGCACGGCCGCTTCCGGCCCGGCCACGCCTCGGCGACCGCACCAGAGCCCACAGCCCCATCACTCCTACCACGATCACCGGCAGCCCCATCAGCGCCCCGAAACCGAGCGAGAACCACGCTCCGTCCTCACCGCGGGCCAGCTCACGCACTCCGTTGACGGTGAACATCACGACGAGAACCCCGTAAGGCAGCAGCCACGGCCAGAAGCCTGGCTCGCGCACCGGTTCGGCGCGGCGGCCCTGGCTGAAGGCGGCGTACCAGTAGCGGACGCACCACCAGGCCACCGCGTACAAGGACGCCGCCATCGCCCCGAACCCGACGCGCCCGAGCGTTCCGAATCCGCCGGCCACCGCCTCGGCCGTCGTTCCGATCGCCAGCAGGACAAAGGTGGCGAACAACAGCGTGGCGACGGCAAGTCGATGCCGACGGCTGCCGTCCAGGGCACGAGGTGAGATGAACATGCGGGCCACCCTAGGAGAGGACAGACTGCGAGGCGTGCCCCTTACCGAGCCGCCCGGCTCTTCCCCTTGCCCTTCTTTCGCAGCTTGCGCAGCCTCGCCTGCTGGGCCGCGCGGCGCTGCTCCTCCCGGCCGGCTCGGACGCGGTACGTCGCCCAGCCCGCGACAGCCGCCGTGCCGGCGTACGCCAGGAGAGCGGGGAACGCTCCCTCGACTTCCCGGCAAGTGGCGGCCGAAGGGCGGCAGTTGCGGCCTGGCAGCGCCGAGACGATGTACAGCGTCAGAAGCAAGGGCACGGCCCAGCACACCGCGGTGGCCGTACGACGGGCGATACGGCGTGACTTTCCCGTGCCCTCCGAGGCGTCGGATGCCGCCAGGCCGCCATACACCCCAGCCACCGCCAACACTCCGGCCACGATGCCAAAGCCCCAGGGGCCACCGGGCCAACCCGCAATCAGGTCCGGAGCCTCACGGATCACCGCCCGCCAGACCCCCTTCACCCAGAGAAAGCCGACAACCAGAGCGAGCATCGCCATAACGAAAGCCACGATGCCGAAGCCGTCCCGGAGGCGGGAGTCGCCTTGTGCGCGCGTCATCAGTCAGTCCCAGTGCAACGTGCCGGCCACCACATCGAACAGCTCCACCATCTTGTCCGCCAGCGGATCCATCGGTGTGGAGAAGTTCAGGAGCAGCCAGCTCTTGGTCGCGGGGATGGGGACATAGTACGTGAGCTGCGTAGTCGGCAGGGTGTTGCCCAACTGGGCTGACGGGTCAGGCGATTCCCTGCGGCGCTGACGCACGGCTCTGCCGGCAGCGGCGAGAGACACCACGTCCAGCTCGGCCTCACCGTCCAACTCGGACGAATCCGCGCCGCTCCGTCCCGACAGGTGCCCCGCGAGTTCGTCGGCATCCGAGCACTTTGGCCATTCGTCAGAACGGGGGACGCTGATCAGGAGCGAGGACGCCAGCGGTAGCGGTCCGACCGCCAGGGTTGAGACATACAGCTCCGTGCCAGGTCTCAAGGCCTGGCGGAAAACGGCGTACTTGATGAACTCGCCAAGCTGCCTGCCGAATCCGAACTTTCGCTTCATTTCAACCATTGCTTGAACACGCACCGCAGGTGCGGACGCCAGTTCCAGGTATCTGACGTCTGCTTCGCCCGCGATCTCTGCGTTCGACCAGTCCAGAAGGATCGGCACAACCTCGACAGGCGTAGGAAGCGGAGCTCGCGATAGTTTCCGCTACCCGGCCTGAGAGTGCTCAGGTTCTTTCCCCAGGCAGACGGCGAGAAGGGCTCCTTGAACGGCTCCTTGAGCGAAGCCCACCCCTCGCCCTTTTGGAGCTTGAACTGTTCAAGCTTCCCGGCCACGGATTCTCGTAGCGAGGAAAGAGGCCTGGAGCCATCGACGTGGAAGCTGTCGCCAGAAGCCCGGTTGACGTTCTTCCGGGCACGCTTAACCTGTGCGGCCGTCTTTGCGTTCCTCGCACTTCCCATGCGATCGAGCGCGGTCTTCGCGAACTTTCCTGCCACTTTCGAGAAGGCCTTACCCACGCCCATCATGAGGAAACCAAGCGCCGCCATCCCCCCGCTTGAAGGCCGCTTCCAGTTTCTTGACGTTGCCCTGCGCCTTTTCCCGGAACTCCGTGCCCGCCTTGCTGTCCCAGGCCTCGACCTCGGAGACGGCCTTGATGTTCTTGATCTGCCGTTCGAGCTCGGCGGCGGTCTTGCGGAGCTTCTTTCCCAGGTTCGCGACCCGGTCGGCGTCACCGGGGATGGGGTCGTTGTCCGCGACCGGGTGCCAATCGCGTGGGCGTCCGGCCATGGGTCAGCCCTTCTTCTTCGACTTGGGGTCGTCCGCGCCCCGGATCGCCTCGGCCAGCTGGTGGTCGATGTCCTCGTACGCTTCGGCGGCGGCCTTGGCGATCTGGGCGAGCGCGTCGACCTCGTCCGTCAGT
Organism: Streptomyces sp. NPDC033180; assembly: GCF_055577645.1. Taxonomy (NCBI): domain Bacteria; kingdom Bacillati; phylum Actinomycetota; class Actinomycetes; order Kitasatosporales; family Streptomycetaceae; genus Streptomyces; species Streptomyces sp. NPDC033180. Next base: position 71,324 of record NZ_JBVIPU010000020.1, read on the forward strand.
CTTTTGCGGCTCAACTTCCAGTGTCCGCGAAATCACCGAACTTGTCGGCGAGATCACCGTTTCCGAAGTCGTCCTCGTACTGTCCGCCGAGATCTTCCAGGCCGTCGAAGGCCTTCTTCACGTTGTTGAGCCCGGTGCCCATGCCCTTGATCACATCAAGGTCAAGCTTGGCCCGGCCGCCACCGCCACCCACAGTGCCCCCATGCATCGCAATGCCGACAAACAAGCCGGTGCGATGAACCGCCGCGTTATGCGGCTGCCCATCGCACCGGCTCACTTCAAGAGACCAAAGGCGTGCTCAGCCCTTGCCCTTGACACCCTTCGCGAGGTCGTCATCCAGGTCCTCGTACGCCTTCGCGGCGCTGGTCAGGAACTTGCCCATGCCCGTGAGGCCTTCGATGGTGTCCTTGGCGCCCTTCTTGAACTCCTTGAAGGAGTCCTCGAAGGCCTGCGAGCCCTTGCGAGTCGTGTAGCCGTTCTTCACCAGGTTCTCGACGAAGCGCTCGAGGGCGTCGAGCTTCTCGTCGATCTTGTCCTTGGCGTCGTTCAGCTTGCCCGCCGCGGTCCGCATCTCCTCATAGGTGATATCGGCGTCTTTGGCCATGTGGCTTCACATCCAATCCAACTCGCCGCAGGGCCATCCCCCTTGGCTCCACCAGTGCGGGCCCGCTCGAACCCGTGCACCCCGCGTGCGAGGCCACTCGGTTGCTCGTGCGATCTTCCGCTCTTGTGTCAGCAGCTTACGGGTGGGGCAGAAGTGAGCACACCCCGGTTGAGTCACAGCTCTGCTATGAGCTCCTGCACAGCCCGTTGCCGGCGGGAAGGGTGGAGCGGCTATCGTCACAGGCACTGTGGACAGCCTCACAGGCACTGTGGATTTGCCGCTGTGACCGTGTTCCGGAAGCGGTCAAAAGGGGCTTAAGGGGAGGACGATCGTGCGCCTGACTCTGACCGTCGTCGATCCGCTCGGCGGCGCCAACGCCGACGTCGTGCTCGACGCCGATCCTGAGTCCTCCGTGGGGGACATCGCCAAGGAGTTGGCCTCACACGTGGGGTACGGCGGCGGCGACGCTCAGATCATCCCGATCGGCGGGCATCAACTCCAGCCGGGGCCAGGCCAGGGCGGTGCGCCGATCGTCTTCGTGGACGGCTACCCCATCGACGCCGCCGCGACCATCGGGACCTCCGCGCTGCGCGAGGGCGCCGTCGTCAGCCTGCACGATCCGGCGGGCTGCCTGCCCGGCGAACCCACCGGCCTCGTCGAGTTGCGCATCGCGGGCGGACCCGTGGCCGGCGCCGTGCACCGGCTCGGCATCGGGCGCTACGACATCGGCAGCGGGCCCGCCTCGTACATCCGCATCGACGATCCGGAGCTGCCCGCGCGCGCCCTGACGTTGTCAGTTGCAACCGATGGCACCTGCCAAGTCGCCGTACATGGGGACATAGACGGCGTGACCCTGGAGGGCAAGCCGTTCGGCGAGGCAGAGGAAAGCGAGAAGAAGGGCGAGACGAGCGGCAAGCCGGAAAAGAGCAAGAAGCGCGACAAGAACAACAGGGCGGACAGCAGCGGGAAAAAGGGCGACAAGCGCGACAAGGGCGAATGGCCGATCGGCGCCCAGATCGCCGTCGGTAACACCCTGCTCGAACTCGACAGGTACGCGCCGCCCAACGCCGCCCTGAAGTGGTCCGAAGACGGTGCCGGACTCGATTACAACCGGCCGCCCCGACTGCGTCCCCCGGAGCGGCAGACGAAATTCAGGCTGCCGAGTCCGGTACGTGATTTCGAGGCACGCCCGCTGCCCTGGCTGATGGCACTCACGCCGCTCGTCGGTGCCGTCGTATCCGTGATGATCTTCGGGCGCTGGTACTACCTGATCATGGCGCTGCTCAGCCCGCTCATCCTGTTCGGCAACTACTTCATGGACAAGAAGCACGGGCGCAAGTCCCATGCCAAACAGGTCCAGGAGTACAACGAACACAAGGAGCGGATCGAGAAGGACGCCCAGGAAGCCCTCGTCGCCGAGCGGCTCGACAAGCGGCAGGCCATCCTCAGCCCGGCAGGCGTCCTCTCCCTCAGTACGGGGCCCCGTACACGGCTGTGGGAGCGGCGGCGCACCGACTCCGACCACCTCCTCGTGCGCGTCGGCACCGGGCGGCTCGACTCCGAGGTCGTGCTCGACGACCCCGAGCAGGACGACCACAAGCGCGAGGTCACCTGGAAGATCGAGGACGCGCCCGTCGCGCTCTCGCTGCGCGATCTCGGCGTCATCGGCATCGCGGGCCCCGGCGACTCGGCCAAGGCGCTCGGCCGCTGGGCCGTAGCGCAGTCCGCGGTCCTTCACAGCCCGCTCGACGTGCAGTTCTACGTACTGACCGAGAACTCCGCGCGCGAGACGTGGGACTGGACGCGCTGGCTGCCGCACTCGCGGCCCGCCGGGGCGCAGGACGCCAACGTACTGATCGGGACGGACGCCGAGACCGTCGGATCCCGCATCGGTGAGCTGACCCAGATCCTCGCCGCGCGCCAGAAGGCCGCCAAGGAGAACAACCGCGGCGGCGCCGCGTCCTTCGGCGACCCCGACATCGTCGTAATGTGGGACGGCTCGCGGCGGCTGCGTTCCCTGCCCGGCGTGGTGAAGCTGCTGCGCGAGGGTCCCGCCGTCGCCATGTACGCGCTCTGCCTCGACGACGAGGAGCGGTTCCTGCCCGGCGAGTGCCAGGCCATCGTGATCGCCGAGCCGAAGGCCGAGGAGATCGGCCTGCCCGCCCCGTCCGCGCCTGGCGCGGCCACGCCCGCGGCCGGTGCTCCCGGCGGCTTCCCCTCCTTCCAGGCCTGGCACACGGCCGCCGGGGACGACGCCGAACAGAGCGCCGAGAAGCCCCTCGAACTGCGGCTGCGCGTCGAGAGGACCGACGCCGCCCGCATCCGTGACGTACGCCCCGACTTCGTCTCCCCCGCCTGGTGCGGGCGGCTCGCACGCGCCCTCTCGCCGCTGCGCGACATCAGCGGCGAGACCGAGGACTCCGCGCTGCCCGGCTCCAGCCGGCTGCTCGACGTGCTCCAGCTGGAACCGCCGACCGCCGACCAGATCACCGCGCGCTGGCAGATGGGGGGCCAGTCGACGATGGCCGTCATCGGTGAGTCGTACGACGGTCCCTTCGGCATCGACATGCGGCGCGACGGGCCGCACGGCCTGATCGCCGGCACGACCGGCTCCGGTAAGTCGGAGCTCCTGCAGACCATCGTGGCGGCGCTGGCCGTCGCCAATACGCCCGAGAACATGACCTTCGTCCTCGTGGACTACAAGGGTGGGTCCGCGTTCAAGGACTGTGTGAAGCTGCCGCACACCGTCGGCATGGTCACCGACCTCGACGCCCACCTCGTGGAACGCGCCCTGGAGTCCCTCGGCGCCGAGCTGAAGCGACGTGAGCACATACTCGCCGCCGCCGACGCCAAGGACATCGAGGACTACCAGGATCTCGTACGCCGTGATCCCTCGCACCCTCCCGTGCCCCGACTCCTCATCGTCATCGACGAGTTCGCCTCGATGGTGCGTGACCTGCCCGACTTCGTGACGGGCCTGGTCAACATCGCCCAGCGTGGCCGTTCGCTCGGCATTCACCTGCTCCTCGCCACCCAGCGGCCCTCCGGCGTCGTGTCCCCCGAGATCCGCGCCAACACCAACCTCCGTATCGCCCTGCGTGTGACGGACGGCGCCGAGTCCGCCGACGTCATCGACGACCCGGCGGCAGGACACATCGCCAAGAGCACGCCGGGACGCGCCTACGTCCGCCTCGGCCACGCCTCGCTCGTCCCCTTCCAGTCGGGGCGTGTCGGTGGCCGCAGGCCCGGCGCCACCGACCCGGCGCTGCTCGCGCCCTGGGCGGGACCGCTCGGCTGGGAGGACCTGGGCCGCGCGGCCCTGGTCAAGCCCAAGGCCGCGGCGCGCGAGGAGGAGGAGATCACCGACCTCAAGGTCCTCGTGGACGCCGTGCGCGACGCGAACGCGACGATGGGCATCCCCTCCCAGCACAGCCCGTGGCTGCCCGCGCTCTCCGAGCAGCTCCAGCTCGACGAGATCCCGCTGCCTGTCGCGAGCGACAAGCCGGGCTCGCTGGCCCCCGCGCCGTTCGGCCTGGAGGACATCCCCTCCGACCAGGCACGCCGCCCGGTCGCCGTCAACTTCGAGACCTTCGGGCATCTGCTCATCGGCGGCGCCCCGCGCAGTGGCCGCTCGCAGATCCTGCGTACGATCGCGGGCTCCGTCGCCCGCACGCACTCGTCGGCCGACGTGCACCTCTACGGCATCGACTGCGGCAACGGCGCGCTCAACGCGCTGACCCGGCTTCCGCACTGCGGCGCCGTCGTCAGCCGTAACCAGACCGAGCGCGCGGTGCGCCTCATCACCCGCCTCAAGGGTGAACTGACCCGCCGCCAGGACCTGTTGGCCGACAAGGGCTTCGCCGACATCGGCGAGCAGCGGGCCGCGGAGCCCGAGGAGGAGCGGCTCGCGCACATCGTCGTACTCCTCGACCGCTGGGAAGGCTGGCTGCCGACCCTCGGCGAGTACGACCACGGGGAGCTGACCGACGAGTTGCAGGCGATGATGCGCGAAGGCGCGAGCGTCGGCATCCACCTGGTCATCACCGGTGACCGCCAGGTCCTCATCGGCCGCATGGCCTCGCTCACCGAGGACAAGTACGGCCTGCGGCTCGCCGACCGCTCCGACTTCTCGATGCTCGGCATGAACGCGCGCAAGGTGCCGGAGGAGATCCCGCCGGGCCGCGGCTTCAAGAACGAGCACGGTACGGAGACGCAGTTCGCGCTCCTCGCCGAGGACTCCACCGGCCAGGGCCAGGCCGCGGCGCTCTCCGAGATCGGCGAGGCGGTGGCCGTGCGGGACGCGGACGTGCCGCGCTCGCGCAAGCCGTTCCGCGTGGACAGCCTGCCCAGCCGTATCGGCTTCGCGGACGCCTGGGAGATGCGGGACCCGGACGCCTCGCGCTCCAAGCTGTGGGCCCTCGCGGGCATCGGCGGCGACGACATCATGGGCTTCGGTCCCGACCTCGCGCAGGGCGTGCCGACGTTCGTCGTCGCGGGCCCGGCCAAGTCGGGCCGCAGCACGACGCTGATGAACCTGGCGCGGTCCTACATGACACAGGGCGTACGTCTGGTCATCGCAGCCCCGCGCCCGTCGCCGTTGCGCGAACTGGAAGGCCAGGAGGGCGTGTTGAAGGTCTTCAAGGACGACGACATCGAGAGCGACGACTTCAAGGAGGTCGTCGAGTCGGCGACGCCCGAGGACCCGATCGTGTGGATCATCGACGACGGTGAGGTCCTGGAGGACTGCGACGCCGAGCGCGAGTTCAAGCGCCTGGTGCAGCGGGGCTCCGAGCGAGGACTCGGGCTCGTCATCGGTGGCGACGAGGAGGAGGTGTGCGGCGGCTTCTCCGGCTGGCAGGTCGAGGCGAAGAAGGGCCGCCGCGGCATCCTGCTCTCCCCGCAGGACTCTTCGAGCGGCGAACTGATCGGCATCCGCACGACCCGGAGCATGGTCGGCGGCCCGATCGCACCGGGCAAGGGCCTGCTGTACACGGGCAGCGGGGAGCCGGTCACGGTTACTACGCCGATGTGACGGGCCGCGGGCCTTGGTGGAGTGCGTGACCGGGCCGCGGGCCTTGGTGGAGTGCGTGACACGGGCCGCGGGCCTTGGTGGAGTGCGTGACCGGGCCGCGGGCCTTGGTGGAGTGCGTGACCGGGCCGCGGGCCTTGGTGGGGTGCGTGACCGGGCCGCGGGCCTTGGTGGAGTGCGGGGCGGGCCGCGGGCCTTGGTGGAGTGCGTGACCGGGCCGCGGGCCTTGGTGGGGTGCGTGACACGGGCCGCGGGCCTTGGTGGAGTGCGGGGCGGGCCTTGGTCGAGTGCGGGGCGGGCCGCGGGCCTTGGTGGGGTGTGGGGCTTCTCCGGCTGTGGGTGCGGGGCCGCGCCGGTATGTCCGTCCTCGCTGTCGTCCGGTGGGCGCTTTGGTGCTTCGGTTCCGGAGTCTTCGGGAGCCGTGCTCCGGGCGGACATACCGGCACGTCCCCTCGCGTCTCGCTGCCGGCTGCGGCTGGTCGCTGGTCGCTGCGGGGCAGTCGGGATGGGTGGGCGGGGAAGGAATTGTTCGGGGTGGGGGTGGTTGCCGGGGGCTAGTTCAGGCGGGTCATTGTGGCTTCTGGGTTGCCTGACTCTTCGTTCTCCGACAGGTACAGCAGGGCGTCCCCCTTGGGGCGCAACCGCACCGTGTGCGTGTTCTTCGTGCACTGGGACGCGCTGTCCGCCTGCCCCTTCCCCCGAGCCACGATCTCCTTGCCCGACACGGACTTCAGGGTGAGGTCCACCGCGCACGTGCCGCCCAGCTGGTCCGTCTGCGTCATCACCGCGAAGCGCTCGCCGATCCTGCCCTGCTCGACCCTGAGTCTGAACGTGCCCATCGGGACGGCGCCGTTGGCCGCGACCGCCTGGCCTTCCCAGGTGCCGCGGTAGGAGGCGGGGACCTTGCCGCCGGCCTGGTCGGCGCCGCCGTCCCCGGTCGGCTGCTGACTCGCCGCCGGCGGGTGGCCCGCGTCGCTCGACTTGCCGTCGTTCCCGGGAAGCAGGCCGAAGACGAAGACCGACCCGACGGTCACCGCGGCGAGCGCGCCCGCCACGCCCAGGACGAGCGTGCAACTGACCTTGCGGCCCCGCCCGTCGGCCCCGCTGGGAGCGGACGTCGCGGCGACCGAGACCGTCACCCGGCCGGGGGGCGCGGATGAAGGTGCCGATGTCTGGGTGGGGACGTACGCGGGGGGAGGAGAGGAAGAAGCGCTCGGGGCGTACGACGGGTCCGGCGGGCCGAAGGAACCGCCGGTCTGCGATGCCTCCCGTACCGGAGCGTTACCGCTCGACGCCCCGCCCACCGCCGAGCTGCCGAACGGCACCGGCCCCGAAGCCTGTTCCGCGGCCCCGGCCCCGTGTGTCTCCAGATCCAGGAGCCGCACCGCACTCCGGCTGACCCGCTCGACCAGCGGACCCGGCAGCCACCCGGCCGCCACGAGACCGTCCGCGCCCGCGGGAGCGAGCCGCCTCGCGACCTCATCCGGCGTCGGACGGGCCGCTGCGTCCTTGGTCAGGCACTGCTGGGCGAGGTCGCGCAACTCGCCGTCCAGCGCGCCCAGTTCCGGCTCCTCGTGCACGACCTTGTAGAGGAGTGATGCCGACGAGTCACCCGGGAACGGCGCCGACCCCGTCGCCGCGTACACCAGGACCGCCCCCAGCGAGAAGACGTCCGCCGCCCCGGCGACCGGCTTGCCGAGGATCTGCTCCGGCGACATGTAGCCGGGCGAACCGACGGAGACACCGGTCGACGTGAGCGAGGCCGTGCCGTCCGTCGCCCGTGCGATACCGAAGTCGATCAGCCGCGGTCCGTCCATCGTGAGCATGACGTTCGACGGCTTGATGTCGCGGTGGACGAGCCCGAGCCCGTGCACGTGCGTCAGCGCCTCGGCGAGGCCCGCCACCAGTACGCGTACGGAATGGGTGGGGAGAGGTGCCAGGTCGCGTACCGCATCGGCCAAGGAAGGGCCCGCCGCGTACCCCGTCGCCACCCACGGCACCGGCGCCTCCGGGTCCGCGTCGAGGACGGGCGCGGTCCAGTCGCCGCCCACCCGCCGCGCCGCGTCCACCTCGCGCCGGAAGCGGGCGCGGAACTCCTCGTCGAGCGCGAAATGCGGATGGACGACCTTCACCGCGACCGTACGGCCGCCCGAGCTGCGCCCCAGGTACACCCGGCCCATACCGCCCGAGCCGAGCCGGCCGAGCAGCCGGTAGGGCCCGATGACGGTCGGTTCGCCGGGATCGAGCGGGTGCATGACGAAGGCCTCCCCCGGACGCGCCGCACGGCCGCGGCCCCCGGGCCGCGCGCATTGTCTGCGGCTCAGGGTAGTCCGCCCGCACACCGGACGGCCCCGGCATTCCCACCGCTTACTGCCCCTTGCTACCGCTTACTACCACTTACTACCGCTGCGACCCCAGCAGCTCCACCCGCACGTCCGCGGGGAAGCCGGTCGTCTCGCCCACCCGGCGCGCGAACTCCGCGACGCCCGCCAACTGCGCCCGGCCGAAGCGGAAGTCGAGCGTCGTGAAGTACTGCTCCAGGACCTTCGCGTCGAAGGTCTCCCAGCGCGCGGCCTGCTCGGAGACCTTGCCGACCTCCTCCAGCGAGAGGTCGCGCGAGGCGAGGAACGCCTTGTGCACCTCGCGCACCACGGCCGGCTCGCGCGCGGCGTAGTCCTTGCGCGCCGCCCAGACCGCGAAGACGAACGGCAGGCCCGTCCAGTCCTTCCACATCTGGCCCAGGTCGTACACGTCCAGACCGAGCCGCGGCCCGTCGATCAGGTTGGCCCGCAGCGCCGCGTCCCCGATGAGGACGGCGGCGTCCGCCTCCTGCATCATCACGCCGAGGTCGGGCGGACACGTGTAGTAGTCGGGGCGCACGCCGTGGCGCTCGGCGAGCAGCAGCTGCGCCAGGCGCACGGAGGTGCGCGAGGTCGAGCCGAGCGCGACCCTGGCGCCGTCCAGCTGGTCCAGCGGCACCTGCGAGACGATCACGCAGGACATCACCGGGCCGTCGCAGCCCACGGCGAGATCGGGGAAAGCGACGAGGTCGTCGGCGTTCTTGAGGAACTCGACGAGAGTCACGGGCGCGATATCGAGATCGCCCCGCACCAGCTGCTCACTGAGCTTCTCCGGCGTGTCCTTCGTGAGCTCGAAGTCGAGCAGCGTTCCGGTCCGCGCGAGCCCCCAGTACAGAGGCATGCAGTTCAGGAACTGAATGTGACCGACGCGCGGCCGGGGGGTGCGGCGATGGCCGGGGAGTTGATCTGAGCCCTCCCCGGCGAGGGTGTCAACGGGAGAATTGTCCACATCGGGGAGGCTAGCCCCCTTGCGGTACGGTGCAGAAAGCGGGGCCCCGATCCCGTCTTTGTCAAGAGCTTCGGACCTGGTCCGTCAACCCCTCTGGGGGGTCCGTCAAACATCCGGGTGACGTGATCTTGCCCCCTATTGCTTTCGGCTGCCTGCGTGCTAAGCTCGCCGCAAGTTGCAGTTTGGTTTCCCTTGCAGTACAGAGCCTGCGGAGCATGTGACCCGCGGGCTCTCGTCGTTTTCAGACTTATGCAGTTGTTTCAACAATCGCAGGTTCTGGAGCAGGGCAACCCTTTGGCCCAAGGAGGGCTTATGGCTACCGGAACCGTGAAGTGGTTCAACGCCGAAAAGGGCTTTGGATTCATCGCCCAGGAAGGCGGAGGCCCCGACGTCTTCGTCCACTACTCCGCGATCAACGCAAACGGCTTCCGCTCCCTTGAGGAGAACCAGGCCGTGAGCTTCGACGTCACGCAGGGCCCGAAGGGTCCGCAGGCGGAGAACGTCACCCCCATGTAGTGGGGCGCCCCATGCGAGTGGGGCGTGTGACAGTTCCGGTGACTTGATCCGGACATGGATAGCAGTACCCAAGGAGCCCTGCCTCCCGCGTAAGTGGAAGGCGGGGCTCCTGCCTTTTTCTGGCCCCTGGGCCTTGGGGTTCTGTTCTTCTGCGGGTCCGTCGTGGCTTGGCGCGCAGTTCCCCGCGCCCCATACGGGGCCCGGTGCGGTTTCCCGCGCCCCTTACGGGGTGCTCAGCACGTCCTCCGGGTTCCAGCCCTCTCCCGGGACCGATGCCAGGAGCCGGATCGTGTACGGGTCCTGGGGTGCCGTGAGGACCCCTTCCGTGGGGCCCTGTTCCACCACCTTGCCCCGGCGCATCACCAGGACCTCGTCGGTGATGTGCTGGACGACCGCCAGGTCGTGGCTGACGAAGACCAGGGCCACCCCGGTGTCCCGGCGGATCTCCCCGAGGAGTTGCAGGATCTGGGCCTGGATCGACACGTCCAGTGCCGCCACCGCCTCGTCCAGGACCAGGACCTGCGGGTCCACCGCCAGCGCCCGAGCGATGGCCAGGCGTTGGCGCTGGCCGCCGGAGAGTTCGCGGGGGCGGGCGCCGGCCTCTCGGCTGCCGAGGCCCACCTGGTCCAGGAGCCCTGTCGCCAGGCCCTCGTCCCTGCCGTGCAGGCGCAGGGTTGTGCGGAGGCACTGGGTGGAGGTGAGCCGGGGGTCCAGGGAGAGGTAGGGGTCCTGGAAGACCATCTGGATCTCCCTGGCCCTGGCCAGGCGTGCGGCGCGTTTTCTGGGCGTACGGGCTTCGCGGGGGCGGCCTGCCACTTTCACCGTGCCGGAGTCCTGGCGGACCAGGCCCACGAGGGTGCGGGCGACCGTTGTCTTGCCTGAGCCCGACTCCCCCACGATTCCTGTGGAGCCGCCTGGTCGGACCCTGAACGTGATGTTGTCCGCCGCCTGGTGGCGGCCTCCGCCCGGCAGGGGATAGCTCTTGCTGAGGCCGTCTACCGACAGCAGGTCGGGGGACATCAGTGGCTCACCTCTGTTGCGTCGGTGCTCGGCGTCTTGGACACAACAGCACAGGCGACCGTTCCGTCGTCGTCCAGTCGTGACTGCTCCGGAACCCACGTCCCGCACCCCTCCTCCGCCTCCCCGCAGCGCGACACGAACGGGCAGCCCGGGAACGTGTCCGAGAGGGACGGCGGGCGGCCCGGGATCGGGTGGAGCGTGTGGGTCGTGTCCCCCAGGGTGGGCGAGCAGGCGAGCAGGCCCCGGGTGTAGGGGTGTGCCGGGGTGTCGAACAGGGCCTTCGCCGACCGCTGTTCCACGACCCGGCCCGCGTACATGACGTACACACGGTCGCAGTACGCGGCCGCCAGGTGCAGGTCGTGGGTGATGAACAGGAGGCCCAGGTCCCGGGTGGAGCGCAGTTGGCGCAGGAGCGCCAGGATCTCCGCCTGTGTCGTGACGTCCAGCGCGCTGGTCGCCTCGTCCGCGAGGAGCAGGCTCGGCTCTGCCGCGAGGGCGCCCGCGATGACCACGCGTTGCAGCATGCCGCCGGAGAGCTCGTGCGGGCGCTGGCGTACGCGGTGTTCGGGGTCCGAGAGGCCTACCGCGTCCAGGAGTTCGACCGCCCGCTCGCGGGTCGCTCCCCGCTCGACCAGGAAGTCGCCGATGCGGCGCACCGGGTTGAGGGCGGCCCGGGGGTCCTGGTGGACCATGGCCACCGTACGCGCGCGGTGTGTGCGCAGGGCCTCGCCGGTGAGGGTGAGGACTTCGGTGCCGTTCACGTGGACGGCGCCCGACGTCACCGACCCCGCAGGCAGCAGGCCGAGCGCGGCCTTCGCCGTGGTCGACTTGCCCGAACCCGACTCGCCGACCAGGCCGACGACTTCGCCGGGCCGCACGGTGAGGGACACGGAGTCCAGTAGCGGCCTGGCCGCGCCCGGCATCCGCAAGGTGAGGTCTTCGATCTCAAGGAGCATGGGTCACTGCCTCCCCAGCCGGTCGGCGGCCCAGACCCCGACCACGTTGAAGGACACGACGACCAGGGCGATGGCCGTGCCGGGGACGAGGGCTGGAAGGAGGGCGCCTTGGACTACCGCCGCCTGCCCCTCCTGCACCATCAAGCCCCAGTCGGACGAGGGCGGTTGGGCGCCGAAGCCCAGGTACGAGAGGGTCGCCAACGACATCAGCGCCTCCCCGAAGAGCACCACCAGGTAGCCGAGGATCGCTCGGCCCAGGTTCGGCACCAGGTGCGCGACGCAGATCCGCGCGCCGCCCATCCCCTGCACCCGGTAGGCGTCGACGTACGGCTTGCGGGCCTCCGAAAGGGCCAGCGAGCGCACGTACTTGGCGATGGTGGGAGTGAAGGCGAGGCCGAGGGCCAGGACCGACGTCGTCATCCCGGCGCCGAACACCGCGATGATCAGGACGGTGAACAGCAGGCCCGGGAACGCGTACATCACGTCCGTGATCCGCGAGACCAGTGCGTCCACCCAGCCCCCGCGCCAGGCCGCGAGCACGCCGAGCGTGATACCCAGTACGGCTGCTACGGCGAGCAGCAGGACCGGCGCGATCAGGCTGGTCCGGGTTCCGTACAACGCACGCGACAGCAGATCCTGGCCGGACGAGTCCGTGCCCAGGAGGTGGTCGCCCGACGTACCGACCAGGGAGGCCGAGAGGTCGATCGCGTCCGGGGCGTAGGGCGCGAGCAGCGGTGCGAACACCGCTGCGAGCACCACCAGGCCGAGCAGGCCCGCGGCCACCATCACCCCGACGGGGCGCCGACGGCGTACGACCAAGGGCGCGAGAGCAACTGCGGTGGCGGCCATCAGGAGCGTGCCTCCTTCACTCGCGGGTCCAGCAGCGGGTGCACCACGTCCACCAGCGTCGTCACCACGATGTAGCCGGTGACCATGAGCAGCAGGACCGCCTGCGCCACCGGAAAGTCATGCGTGTTGATCGCGCCCACGAGGAGCGAGCCGATGCCGCTGATGCCGAACGCCGTCTCCACGACCACCGTGCCCGCGAGCATGCCCGCCATGACGAGCCCGCACATGGTGATGATCGGCCCGAGCGCGTTGCGCAGGACGTGCCGCCGGATGATGTCGCGTTCCGGCACGCCCGACGCGCGCGCCGCCTCCACGTGGTCCGACGCGGCGGCGTCCGCCATCGCCTGGCGGGTGACCCGGCTGATGATGGCAAGGGCGCCGAGCGCCAACGACAGGGCGGGCAGGGTCAGATGGTGCAGTGTGCCGCCGAAGCCCTCTCCCGAACCCGATACCGGGAACCACCCCAGCTGCACGCCGAACAGCGAGACCAGCGCGATGGCCGCCACGAACGAAGGGACGGAGGCGGCGAGCGTCGTGCCGCCCACGACCGCGGAGTCGACCCACGTGGATCGCTTCACGGCGGCCAGGATGCCGGCTCCGACGCCCAGGACGACGAACAACACCGTGGCGTAGGACACCAGTTGGAGCGTCGTCGGGAAGCGGGCCGTCACCAGGTCGGCCACCTGGTCGCTGTACTTGAACGACCTCCCCAGGTCGAAGTGGACGCAGTCCCACAGCCACCGGCCGTACTGCACCACCAGCGGCTCGTCCAGGTGGTACTGCGCGCGCACCTGGGCCAGACGCTCCGGGGTCAGCTTGTCCCGGCCGCCCGCGAGGAACACCGCGGGGTCGCCCGGCGCCGCGTACACGGCGGCGAAGATGACGAACGAGGCGGCGAGGAGAGTGGCGACCAGGCCCGCGAGCCTTCGTGAGATCCGAGCGAGCACGACCCTCACCTAGCCTTTCTTCAGGCCGAGTTCGGCGGCCCACGGGTAGTAGAGATAGGCCTGCGAGGCCGGGGGCCCTGTCAGCTCGTCGGAGAGGACGAGCGCCGTCGGCACCTGCGCGACCGAGATCCAGACCCCCGCGTCCACGAACCGCTTCTGTACGTCGATCGCGAGCTCGGCCCGCTTCCCGTCGTCCAGGGTGCTCAGCGCCTGCCGGACCTTCCTGTCGTACGTGGCGTCCTTGAAGCCGACCCAGTTGTTGGGCGAGTCGGAGAGGCCGTTGTCGTAGAAGCCCATGGGGTCGGCCTTGGAGATGTACCAGTCGCCGACCAGCACATCGATGTCTGCCCGCGCGGCCGGGTCGCTGTAGAACTCCTCGAACTGGGCCGTCGGCACGGTCTTGATCTGCCCCTTGAGCCCGATCCGCTGGAGCGCGGAACGCACCGCGTTCGCGACGACCGTCCGGCCCTGGCTGCTGTCCGTGCCGACCACGATGGGGTCGGTCGGCGCCCCCGCCTCCTTCACCAGCTCCTTGGCCTCGGCCAGGTCGTCGGCGGTCGGAGTATCGGGCGCGGCGCCCGCCAACTCCTTCTGTGCCGCGGTGAACTCGGGCTTCTCGTACCCCCACGCGCCCGAGCCGACCGGTGTGGCCCACGGCTGGACGAGGCCGCCGTATCCCGACTTCGCGATGCCCGTCCGGTCGATCGAGAGGGACAGTGCGCGCCGGATCTGCGGATCCTTCAGGCCGCCCCTGGCCGTCGGGATGAGCACGAGCGACGCGGTGGACGGGCCGTAGTGCTGGTCGAGTCCCTTGCTCGCGCGCAGGGCGGAGGCCGTGTTCGGGGATTCCGCGTACGTCCCGTCGGCGGCGCCCGTCTTCAGGGCGTTGACCAGCGCGCTGTCGGAGGCCCAGCGGAAGACGACCTGGCGGGTGAGCGGCTGCCGGCCCCAGTAGCCGTCGTAGGCCTCGATGGTGATCGAGTCGCCGGACTTCCATCCCTTCAGCTCGTACGGCCCGCTGCACGCGTCGCCCTGGCCCGGCGTCCCGAAGTCCTCGCCCGCGGCGGCCACTTGCTCCTTGTTCCAGACGATGCCCGCGTCGCCCGCGAGTGCCTTGGTGAAGAGCGCGTCGGGGGACTTGAAGCGGATGGTGATCTCGCGGTCGCCGGTCTTCTTCATTGACTTGACGTTGCCGAACTCGTCCGCCTGCTCCATGTCCGGATCGGCGTGCCGCTTCAGCGACCACAGCACGTCGTCGGCCGTCAGCTTCGACCCGTCGTGGAAGGTGACGCCGTCCCGGACGGTCAGGACGAGGGTCTTGTCGTCGGGCGCGTCGGCCTTCTCGGCGAGGAAGGGCTTCGTCGTCATGTCGGGCCGCAGTTGGTAGAGCCGCTCGCAGACGTTCGTGAGGACGACGCGGCCCGCGCTCGTTCCCTGGGTGTCGAGGTCGAGCGAGTCCGGCTCGTCCTCCAGGAGCCAGTTCGCCTTGTCCAACGGGCCCTTGGCGGCGGTGGTCGTCGCGGTCAGTCTCAGCTTCGCCGCGTCGGCCGGCCTGCCCCCGGTCGCGGCCGTGTCGGCGCCGCTGCATCCGGCGACAGTGAGGAGCGCGGCGGTGGCGAGGCCCGCGACCAGCGGACGGCTCATGGGGGTCCTGGTCGTCGTCATCTGTTGTCTCCGTACGGACCGTCGTGGAGGTTCCAGGGCATGTGCTGGTAGTCGCGGTCGCAGGGGGTGCCCGCGGTGACGTGGTAGTCGCCGCTGGTGAGGTCCACGCAGGAGGAGACGAGCGTGGACCAGTGCTTGACCTCGGGTGTGCGCGGGTCGGGGTGGGTGCAGAGCGACTCGGGGTGGCCGAGGTGGTCGGACATGGCCTGCTTGATCAGCTTGCGCGACTCGTCGGCGCCGGTGGAGGAGCGCAGGGCCCTCAGGCCTTCTTCGGCGCGGGGGACGCGGACCAGCGAATCCGACGACATGGGGCGGTAGTTGGCGGCGATCGCGGCCGGGACGCCCGCCTGGTAGTGGTTGCCGTGCACGAGGAGCCCGTCGGTGGGGTACATCCAGCCGTGCCCGGCCGGGGTCGTCTCCAGGTCTACGGCGAAGCCCTCGCGGCAGGTCAGCAGGGCGTTGGACGCGATATGGGCGCGGGTTCGGCAGAGCACGTCCAGGGCGTCGGTGATGGAGTGCTGGTCCAGGACGCTGCGGCGTACGACGGTCTGGGGGAGGCCGATCGCGTCGCTGAAGCGCCCGCCGAGGCCGTTCGCGTTGAGGGCGATACCTGCCGAGTTGGCGCCCTGGCGCCCGATCTGGCCCGCCTCGACCTGCATGATCAGGGTCGGGTGCGGGGGCTGCACGATGCGCAGCATGACGACGGTGTCGGCGACTCCGGCCCGCCAGTCCCAGTTCTGCCCGGCCCACACGTGGCCGTCGCCGCTGGCCTCTCCGTACGCGGCGAAGGAGGTGCAGCCTTCGGCGGGCTCCTCCTGGGCGGGTGCGGTGCCCTTGGCATCCATGTCCGCGAAGGAGCGGTCGTAGATGACCTCGCCGCGGGCGTTGAGGGCGAGGATGTCGGGCAGGTCGACTCCGGCGCCGTCGGCGATGCCGCGCATCTCCTCCAGGAGGTGGGGCGCGTAGTCGCGGACCGGTTCGAGCCAGCGGGCGGCGCGGGCGGCGACCTGCTTCCAGGTGAGGCCCGACGACTGGCCGAACGCCTCCTCGTAATAGGCGAGGGCGGCGTGCAGTTGGGGTCGGACAGCTTCGCCGTACTGGCGGCCGCGGTCGATCGGGGTGCCGGATATCTCGATGAGGGGCAGTGCCATTGTTCTCCTCGCGGCGGAGTGCTGCTGTAACGTTCGTTACGAGAAGCTCTCCCTTTGGAATGCGTTGCCCAGGAGAGTAACCGCCATCACACGAGAGTCAATAGCTGTAATGGAAATTTCAGAGGGTGGGACCGAGGAGGCCGAGGCCTCCGGTGGGGCGGGCCTGGCCCGGCTGCGGGCCGCCGTGCGCGACCAGTGGGAAACGCTCCCGACGTCCGAGCGGGCCGTCGCCCAGTACCTGGTCAGCGCCCCCGTCGAGTCGCTGCTCTTCGCCAGTGCCCAGGAGCTGGGCACGGCGAGCGGCACCAGTAACGCGACGGTGGTCCGCGCCCTGCAGCGCCTCGGTTACGCGGGTCTGCCCGCGCTCAAGCGGGAACTGACGTCGGACTTCACTTCGGCGGTGCCGCCCGAGGTGCGCCTGCGGCAGCGCATCGCGCACGTGGGCCGGGACCTGGACGACATCTGGAGCGACGTCTTCGACGAGGCCCAGGAGCGCATCGAGCACGCGCGGCGCCTGACGCCGGGCGAGGCGCTCCGGGACGCGGTGGGCTTCCTCGCCGAGGCGCCGGAGATCCACTGCTACGGCGTCGCGGCGTCCGAACTCGCCGCGCGGCACCTGGCGTTGGCGCTCGGCAGGATCGGCCGCCGGGCCCGCTTCCTCGGGGACACGGGGTTCACCCTCGCCGACCGTCTGCTCGCCGTGCGGCAGGGCGACGCGGTGGTGATCTTCCAGCCGGGGCGCGCGCTGACCGAGCTGACGGTCCTGATAGAGCGGGCGCGGGCGGTGGGGGCGCGGGTCGTCCTGGTCACGGATGAGCTGGCGCAGCTGTACGGCCCCCGGGTGGACGCGGTCCTGACGGCGCCGCATACGCCTACCGGCATCACTACGGAGGCGTTGACGGCGCTGGTGGTGGCAGACGCGTTGCTGCTTGCGCTGGCGACGCTGGACGAGGGCCTGGCCGTGGAGACCTCGCACCAGCTGACGGCTCTGCGCGAGCAGTTGCTGGCCTCTAGGCCTCGGAAGGGGTCGTAGGCCCGCTCTTCGGCTGCGGCGCCGTCCTGGCCGGGCGCGCAGTTCCCCGCGCCCCTTTGGGGACCGGCCGGCAGTCAGTGCTTGACCCCTGGCCTCGCAAGGGGGCCGTGGGCCGTCCGTTCTTCGACTGCGGCGCCGTCCTGGCCGGGCGCGCAGTTCCCCGCGCCCCTTTGGGGACCGATCGGCAGTCGTTTCCCGCGTCCCTTGGGGGCCGGCCGGTAGTCGCCGTTGGGGCGTGGTTCGGTGGTTTAGGTGTGCTGCATGATCAGGACGAACGTCGTGTCCGGGGTCAGGGCCTCGTACGAGTGGGGGACGTCGCCGCGGTACGACATGTAGTCGCCTGCGGACAGTTCCACCGTTTCGTCGCGCGGGCCCGCCAGGAGGCGGCCCGTGCTGACGATCAGGTGCTCCATCGAGCCGGGAATGTGCGGGTCGGACTCCCGTGCGGAGCCCGGTTCCATCGCCCCGTGGTAGATGTCGCGCCGCACACCCGCGGGGCCCGCCGACAGCAACGTCCCCGCGAACGATGCGCGCTCGGCATGCATCGTCGGGCCCTGCCCGGCCCTGATCACCGTCACCTCGGGCGCGGGCGACTCCACAAGGACGCTGAAGGGCACGCCCAGCGCCACCGCGAGGGCCCACAACGTCTCGATGCCGGGGTTTCCCGTGGCCGCCTCCAGCTGGGACAGCGTCGACTTCGCGACGCCCGCCCGCTTGGCCAGCTCGGAGAGGGACAGCCCCGCCTTGGCCCGCTCCCGGCGCAACGCCGCCGCGACCCATTCGCGCGGCAGGCGGGATCGGACGGTGCCGTCGGCGCCCGCCCCTCCGGCTCCGGTGGCCCCTCCGGCTTCTTCGGCGTCAGTCATGCCCTGCCGCTCCCTCGATCGTTCGGTATGCCGGGTCGATCGTTCGCCTTGACGAACGGCGCTCCCTCTGCCCATCCTACGACGTATGCGTTCGTCACACCGAACAGACAGCCCGCCAGAGCGAACGAACGACGGTTTCGTGCGCCTTGCCCACCTGCCCCGCGGCGTCCTGCGCGACATCGCCCTCGTCTGGCTCGCCGACGCCGTCGTCGGTGTCTCCTTCGGCGCGATCGCCGTCGCGGGCGGCCTGCCCGTCTGGGTGCCGGTTCTGATGTCCCTGCTCGTGTACGCGGGCTCCGCCCAGTTCAGCGCGGTCGGCATCCTCGCCGCAGGCGGCGGTCCGGTGGCCGCTGCAGCCACCGGCCTGCTCCTGAACTCCCGCACGGCCGCGTTCAGCCTGGCCGTCGCCGACAGCCTGGGCCGATCCTGGGCCGCACGGTTCCTGGGCGCGCATCTGATCACCGACGAGACCGCGGCGTTCGTCCTCGCGCAGCCCGACCAGAAGCGGCGCAAGGCCGCGTTCTGGATATCCGGGCTCGGCCTGTTCGCCGTCTGGAACGTCAGCGTCCTCGGGGGCGCGCTCGCCGGGTCCGCGATCGGGGACACCGCCCGCTTCGGCCTCGACGCCGCGTTCCCCGCGGTGCTCCTCGCTCTGGTGCTTCCCGCGCTGCGCGGCGACAGCATGACGCGGCGGGCCGCGGCCGCCGGCGCCGTGATCGCGGTCGCCGCCGCGCCGTGGCTGCCCGCGGGGGTGCCGGTGCTGCTCGCCCTGCTGGGTCTGCTCGCGGCACGGCGCGGACCCGGCCGTCCCGCACGCCCTTCCCGCCTCTCCGAGAGGAGTGCCTCGTGAACGCCTACCTCGCCTGCGTCCTCGTACTCGCCGCCGGAACGTACGCCTTCCGCCTCGCGGGGCCCCTGATGCACGGCCGGATCGAACTGCCCGCCCGCGTCCAGGAGTTGCTCACCGTCGGGGCGACCGTCCTGCTCGTCGCGCTGCTCGCCACCGGCGCCCTCACCGAGGGCCACGGATTCGCCGGGTGGGCACGGCCCATCGGCGTGCTGGCCGGCGGACTGCTCGCCTGGCGCAAGGCGCCCTTCGCCGTGGTGGTGGTCGGCGCGGCGGCGACTACGGCGCTGTTGCGTCTGGCGGGAGTGGCGTAACCGCCGCCCCCTCGCCGCCGCCCCTCTCGTACAGCCCGTCCACCACCCCCGCGTACCGCTCCGTCACCGCACGCCTGCGCACCTTCAGGCTCGGCGTGAGCAGTCCGTCCTCCACCGTGAAGTCCTCGTCGAGCAGGGCGAAATCGCGGATGCGGGCCGGGTGCGAGACGCCTGCGTTCACCTCGTCCACCACCTCCTTGACGAGGGCGCGGACGCGCGGGTCCCGTGCGGGCGGTTCGGTCAGCGTCACGTCCTCGCGGCCCGCCCAGGCGGTGACCTCCTCCGCGTCCAGGGTGATGAGGGCCACCGGGTAGGGACGCTTGTCGCCGACCATCACCGCGCGCGACACGAAACGCGAACGCTGGACGGCCAGTTCACTGAGGGACGGAGTGAGGTTCTTGCCGCCGGAGGTGATGATCAGGTCCTTCTTGCGGCCGGTGATGCTGAGGTAGCCGTCGGGGTCGACCGCTCCCAGGTCACCGGTGTGCAGCCAGCCCTCCTCGTCCAGGGCATCGCGGGTCGCGGCCGGGTCGGCGTGGTAGCCGGGGAAGACCATCTCGCCCCGGGCGAGCACCTCCCCGTCCTCCGCGATGCGGACCTCGCAGCCCTCGACGGGACGGCCGACCGTGCCGTACCGGACCGCGCCGGGATGGTTGAGGCTGATGACACCGGCCGACTCGGTCATCCCGTACCCCTCGTAGACCGCGATCCCGCAGGCCCGAAGGAAGTCGACGACGTGCGGCGCGATGGGTGCGCCGCCGGTCAGCGCCCACCGGACGCGCCCTCCGAGCGCCTGCCGTACCAGCCCGTAGAGGGCCTTGTCCGCTGCCTCGTACGCGTCCTGGAGCGCGGGCGGAAGGTCTCCGTCCGCCGCGAGGACCCCCATGCGTACCGCTTCCTCGAACCGCTCGCGGCCCCCCTCCTGGGACTCCGCGAGGGAGAGGACCACGGAGTACACCTTCTCGAACAGGCGGGGCACGGACGGAAGATGCGTGGGCCTCGCCTCGGCCAGCTCGCCGACGACGTTCTCGATCTTCCCGCCGAAGAAGCACAGCTCGCCGCCCTGGATCAGCGTCGTGAACTCGATGAGCTGGGCGAGGAGATGGGCGAGCGGGAGATAGAGGTACGTGGAGTCGCCGGGGCCGCCCTGGATGAGCGGGAGGGTGGCGGACTGGACGGCGCCCAGATTGCCGTGGGTGAGGAGGCAGCCCTTGGGCAGGCCGGTGGTGCCGGAGGTGTAGATGATGGTGGCGAGGTCGGCGGGGGCGCGGGTCCCGGCGCGGTCCAGCAGTTTCTCCAACAGGGCCTTGGGCGGGGCCGGTTCGGCCGCCCCCGCCCCCTCCGCCATGAGCAGCACGTGCCGCACTCCCGGCAGCCGCGGCCGCAGGCGTTCGATCTTCGCCGCCTGTGTGGCGTCCTCGCAGATCACCACCGAGGTGCCGGAGTCCCCGATGACCCACTCGACCTCCTCGTCCCCCGCCGTCGGGTAGACGGGGACGACCACCGCGCCCGCCGCGAAGGCGGCGAAGTGGGCGTAGGTCCACTCGGGGCAGGTCTCGGCGAGGATCGCCACGCGGTCGTCCGGGCGGACGTCCAGAGCGAGCAGCTCACTGCCGACATCCCTTACACGGGCGCGCAGTTGGTCGTACGAGACCTCCTCCCACGTACCGCCGCCGGACTTGAACCGGAGGGCGGGCAGCTTGCCGTGGCGGTCGGCCGCCCACTCGGTGAGGACGGCGAGGGTCTTGGGGCGCTCCGTCGGCTGCATGCGTACGACGCTAGGGACAGTGCGGTCCTTCCCGGGATGACGGGAAACGTCAGCGGAGTTGGCCGGGTAGCTCACGCGGGGTCGTGGCCGGGCGACTCATGCGGGATCGTGCCGGGCAACTCATGCGGGAGCGTGGCCGGGCAACTCATGCGGGAGCGTGGGGGATCATGGACACCATGGAGACCACTTTCAAGGCTTCGTTCATGGTGGCCGTGGCCATCCAACTCGTCATGGTCGCCGTCCTGGTCTTCCAGATCTGGCGCAAGGAGCGGCACGGCGGTGAGTCGGCTCCGGTGTTCACCGGCGGTGACGCGGTGGCCGGTGGCGCGCTGTTCGGCGGCGCGATGACGCTGACGGCGCTGTTCTCGGACGGTTGGAGCGGCATGTCGTCCAGCGACACCCTGCTGTACGCGGTGACGTTCGGCATCGTCACCGCCGGGCTCGCGACCTTCCTGCGCCGGGCGGGCAAGGGGCGGCCCGACTTCGGCCGCGTCGCCTTCCTGCTCCCCGTCGGCTTCGGGGTGCTCGCGGGCCTGGCCGGAGTCTGACAGCCGCAGCGTGGTGGGCGGCCCCTTCGAGTTCGAGAAGGGGCAGGGCGGGGGAAGGAAACCCCATGCCCAGCCGGACCATCACCGTCCACCACGTCCGCGCCATGCTGCACGGCGCCCGGCGCCACGGGATCGACACCGTCCCGCTGCTCCGCACCGCCCAGATCCCGCCGCTGCTCCTGGGGGACGACCGGGCCCGCATCACCGAGGTCCAGTTCGCGCGCCTCTTCCGGGAGTTGTACCGCGCCACCGGTGACGAGTTCCTCGGCCTCGGCTCGGCCGTCAGCAGGCCGGGCACCTTCGCGATGATGTGCCACGCGTCCCTCGGCTGCCGTGACCTCGGCGCCGCCATGGAGCGGGGCGTCACCTTCTACGGGCTGTTCCCGGGCGGCCCCGACCTCACCCTGGAGCACCGCGAGACGGGCAGCGCCGTCTTCGCCGTACGCAACGACCTCGAACGGGACTACTTCCTCGCCGAGTGCCTGGTCATCATCTGGCACCGCCTGTGCAGCTGGCTGATAGGGCGCCGCATCCCGCTCCACTGGGCCGAGTTCGGGCATCCGCCGCCCCCGCACAAGGACGAGTACGGGCTCCTCTTCGGCTGCCCGGTCCGCTTCGGCGCGACGCACACGGGTGCCGGGTTCGACGAGCACTGGCTGACCGCCCCGCTGATCCGGGACGAGGCTGCGCTCGAGGGGATGCTGAACCGCGCGCCGTTCGATCTCCTCTCGCGGCGCGAGTACGGGACGACGGTCGCCGAACAGGTCCGCCGCGCCCTCGCCCGCGCGCTGCGCACCTCTCCCCGGCTGCCCTCCCTGGGCGAGATCGCCGCCCGCCTCGCGGTGAGCCCCGCGACGCTGCGCCGCCACCTGGCCCAGGAGTCCACCTCGTACCAGCAGTTGAAGGACGCCGTGCGGCGTGACGCGGCGATCGCCGGGCTCGCCGAGGGCGCCGAGCCCATCGCCGACCTCGCCGCGCGACTCGGCTTCTCCGAGGACACGGCCTTCCACCGGGCGTTCCGTCGGTGGACCGGTACCACGCCGGGCGCCTACCGCTATGAGAACCGGGGTCAACAAAGCTGAGCGCTCCAGCCAGCGCCGAACTTACCCGCGAGTCACTACGGTCGTCGCCTGAACACCCCAGCCACTGAGGACAGTTGGGAGAGCCGCATGCACGTTCGCACCAGCGCAAGAAGAAGCGCAAGCGCCAGTCCAGGAGCCGGCGCGAGAACCAGCGCGAGAGCCCTGGCCGTGGTGGCCGCGCTCGGCCTCTCGGCCATCACCCCGGTGACGGCCCAGGCCGCACCGGCCGACGCCGCCGCCCCCGGCGACATCGTCAGCTCCGCACCCAGCAGCTTCCATCCGCTCCCCGGCCAGCCGACCCACACCAAGGCCTGGAAGATCAACTACCGGTCGACGACGGCGAAGGGCGAGCCGAACACCGTCTCCGGGACAGTCATCGTGCCGCAGGACGGCAGGAAGGGCCCCCGCCCCCTCATCACGTACGCCGTCGGGACCATCGGCATGGGCGACCACTGCGCCCCGAGCGCCGGCTTCCCCAGGGGCACGACCCTCGAAGCCAACCTCATCCAGCAACTCACCCTGCGCGGCTGGGCGGTGGCGGTGACGGACTACGAAGGCCTCGGCACCCCCGGCGACCACACCTACACGGTCGGCAGGGCCGAGGGGCAGGCCATGCTCGACGCCGCCCGCGCCGCGATCCGGCTCCCGGACGCGGGGCTCGGTGAGGACACCCCGGTCGGCATCATGGGCTACTCGCAGGGCGGGCAGGCCTCCAGCTGGGCCGCCGAGCTGCACGGTTCGTACGCCCCCGACCTGAAGGTCAAGGGCACGGCGACCGGCGGTGTCCCCGGCGACCTGATGAAGGTGGCGGACTTCAACAACGGTTCGTACGGCTCGGGCCTGATCTTCATGGCGGCGATCGGCCAGAACGCGGCCTTCCCCGAGCTGAACCTGGAGTCGTACCTCAACCCGGCGGGCAAGAAGCTGATCGGCGCGCTGCGCAACAGCTGTGTGGCGGACGGCGCGGTGCTCGGCGCCTTCAAGAAGATCTCCGACATGACGGTGAAGAACCCCCTCGACCAGCCGGACTGGCAGCAGCGGCTGCGCGAGTCGACGGTCGGCACACGGGCTCCCGACGCGCCGGTCTACCAGTACCACGTGATCACCGACGAGTTGATCCCGTACGGCGTGGGCAGGCAGGTCCGCAAGGACTGGTGCGCCAGGGGCGCGAACGTCCAGTGGCACACGGTCCCGCTGGGCGAGCACGTATCCGGCGTGATCACGCAGTCACCGCTGGCGGCGAACTGGCTGGCGGACCGGTTCGCCGGAAAGCCGGCCCGGGGCAACTGCCAGTAGTCACCCGAGCCGCCCGCTGGACCACGGCGGGCGGCCGGGCGCACCCTGACCGCACCCGTGCGGCCGCCCTCGTACGACTCCCCGACGGTAACGAGGTCCGGGCGCACGGATACGCGAGCCGGCACCCTGCCGACTCGTCACAGCCGCGGGTGGGCGAGGAGATCGCGGGGGGGGCGCGGGCGCTGAACGAGCTGGCGATGCAGCTCGCGGCGGACAGGCGCCCGCCGCGCACCGCTGCTCGAACCGCGGCCCACCCGGGCCGCCGCCCCTCAGACCCCCGCCACCGTCCGCTCCACCGGAATCCACAGCTCCGCGTCCGCCCGCGTCCCGTCGTCCGACAGGCGGGTCCGCAGGATCTCCGGTCCCGGCCTGCTCTGGTACGGATTCGACGGGAACCACTGCGTGAACACGTCCCGCCAGAGGTACTGGAGCGTCTGCGGGAACGGACCCTCGCTCTCGAAGACGGCCCAGATCCCGGCGGACACGGTGAGTGCCTCCATGTCGTCGGGCACGGCCCCGCGGGTCACCACACCGTGCCAGTAGTCGAGTTCGGTCCCCTCGGCGCGGCTCTCATCCAGCTTGTCGCTCGCCGAAATGATCCCCTCCGGCCCCTCCCCCTCCTGATCCGACAGGCTCTCGATACGCTGCAGCGTCTCCCGCCCAAGCCCCCGGATGAACTCCGCGATGGCCGGGTTCACGCCCTCGTGCACGAGCGGAACCCGCGCCTTCCTGCCGACGACCCGGAACTCGCCCCTGTCCACAACCCGGTACCGCATGCTGCTGCTCCCTTCGACGATGAGTCGGAAGGTCATCCGTTGCTGGGACCGCAGCGTCGCGCCGTCCCGCCTGGCCTCGCCGGGCCCGACCCCGTGCATCCCGCGGAACGCCCGCGCGAACGCCTCGCCCGACGAGTAGCCGTAGCGCGTGGCCACGTCCAGGAGCGTCCGCTCCCCGGCGAGCACCTCGGCACCCGCGACGGTCAGCCGCCTGCGCCGGATGTACTCCGACAGCGGCATCCCCGCCAGCGCGGAGAACAGCCGCCGGAAGTGGTACTCCGACGTCAGCGCCGTCCGCGCCAGGTCGGCCGCCTCGATCCGCTGATCGAGGTGGGCCTCGATGTGCTCCATGGCCTGGTTCAGCCGCTCCAGCACCCCGGACTCCTTCCCTTTGACACCCTCACGCTAGGAAGGACCCACCCTGCCGGACCCGACATCCTGTGCCCGCTCCGGTCGGGTTCACGTGTTGCCGGCCGGTTGCCTCACGGCGGGACGAAGGCCTCACGGTACGTCCCGGCGGGTACCCGCCCCCGGCTTCGCAACAGCGGATGGCGCGACCCGACCGCTGACCCGGCCTCCAGGCGCACGTCCTCGGAGCTCGGCCCAGACCGTCTTGCCGATCCGGCGCTCCATGACGCCCCACGTGGCGCCGGTCGCCTCGACCAGCCGGAGCCCCCGGCCCGTCTCCGCATCGGGGTCCGGCGGGCGCAACTGCGGGACGCGGTCGCCGCGCGCGTCCGACACCTCGATACGCAGCGTGCGCGCCGACTCCGCGTAGAGGAGCCGGAGTTCGAAGTCCCTTCCGGGGACGTGGCCGTGCGTGACGGCGTTGGCCGCCAACTCGGCGATGACGTGTGCTGCCGCGTCGGAGAGGTCGCTGCCGTGGGGGACGCCCCAGGCTTCCAGCTGGTGGGCGGTGAGGCGGCGGGCGAGGCGGGCACCTCTGCGGGTGGCACTGAGCCGCTGCGCGAACTGCATTTGGGGGGCGGCGATTTGGGATTTCATGTCACTGAGCGTGGTCGGTTGGTTCTAGGCTGACCAGGTACGACGCCGCGACGGAGCGTAGCTGTACGGCTGCCCTGTGCTGTCTGTCGGGTCGTCGGCCGTGACCATTGGACGCACGCGAAGGCGGTACGGGGCATGGCGAACACGGAACCTGAAGAGCGGCGCCCGGAGCGGCCCGCCGAGGAGGACGGCACGGCCCATCTCTTCCGGGCCGTCGGCAAGCAGATCAAGGTGCTGCGCGTCCGGGCGGGCCTGAGCCAGAAGGAACTTGCCGCGCGTACGCACTGCGGCGAGGACCTGATCTCCGCCATGGAACGGGGAGTTCGCACGCCGCAGCCGGAGTTCCTCGACCTGGCGGACCCGTTGCTGGGGGCGGACGGCGTGCTGATCGCGGCGATCGATGACGTGCGGGAGGCGCAGAAGAAGTCGCGTACGCGGCATCCGGACTGGTACCGGGGGTACGCCAGCCTGGAGGCGTTGGCCGTCCAGCTGTACGTGTACACCAACCAGTCCGTTCCGGGCCTCCTCCAGACCGAAGCGTACGCACACTCCATGTTCACCCAGTGGAAGCCGCTACTCAGCGAGGAAACCATCGAGAAGCGGGTGGCGGACCGACTTGCTCGTCAGCAGATCTTCGAACCCTGGCCCTCACCGACGTTCAGTTTCATCCTGGACGAGAGCGTGCTGCTGCGGCCGATCGGTGGGAAGGCCGTGCACGAGGAGCAGCTGCGTAAGCTCCTGCGCATCGGGCGGATGCGGACGGTTCAACTACAGGTGATGCCGTTGGACCGTCAGGAACAACCCAGCCTGGACGGCCCGTTCACTCTCCTGACGCCCAAGAGGCAGCAGCAAGTTGCGTACATGGAGATCCATACATACCCGCGCTTGATCACCGTTCTGGAGGAAGTACGTGTGCTCGCCGTCCGCTATGGGATCCTGCAATCGGAGGCTCTAACGCCCCGTGATTCGCTGGCCCTGATCGAGAAGATGCTGGGAGAACTATGAGCACCGAGGACCTCACCTGGTTCAAGTCCAGCCACAGTAGCGGAGGCGGAGGCGAATGCCTCGAAGTCGCCTACGCCTGGCGCAAGTCCAGTCACAGCGGCGGTGAAGGCGGCTCATGCGTAGAGGTATCGCCCCGCCCCCACGCCATCCACGTACGCGACTCCAAGAACCCCGAAGGCCCCAACCTCGCGATCAAGCCCACCGCGTGGACCACCTTCATCGCGCAGACGGCCATCCGGCCCACCCGCTGACGGTCAGCCCGAGGGCCCGCCCACCAGGACGCCCCTCGGGCAGCACCACGACCCGCTACGACACGACCCGCGCAGCCTTCGAGCACCACTGGTGGCTCGCTGACGTCACGCACATCTTGATCTTGCACTTGCGGTTCTCCGGCACGTTGCTCGCCACGCACCGGTGGAACGGGGCGTTGTGGCCCTTGTAGCTGCCGTTGTCGTCCTTGCGCCAGCCGGTGTAGCCGGCGGGAGCCCGCGCCGCCTCCCCTTTCCCGGTCGTATGCGGCTACAGTTCCTTGCCCCCACGGCACAGCTCAGCACCACCAGCCACCTCCCCCCACGACTGCATCCCGAACTCGCGTACACCCGTGCGTGGTTCCATCGGAAGGGGAACGCCAGCCGTGTCTCAACGCCGCACTCTCAGACCCGCAGCCGTCGCCTCCGCAGCGGCTGTCGTCGTCCTCGCCCTCGGGTTGACCGGCACCGCCCACGCCGCCGCGCCCGCCACGGCCCCCAGCGCCGCCCCTCGCGTCAGCGACGACCCGGACCTGCCCGACAATCCCCTGTACGACGCCCCCGAGAGCTTCAATGTCGCATCAGGGCGTGAGTCCGTCTCCCTGTCCTGGAGCACGCTCTCCGCGGCCACCGGCTACGAGGTGTACCGCGCGGAGGCGGAGGGCTCCGAACCGGACGAGGTCGGCCCGTACGAACTGCTCGACACCGTGGCCGCGAGTTCGTACGTCGACAGCGCCGCCGACCCCGATGTCGCGTACGCCTACAAGATCCGCGCCCGGGACGACGCCGGCCACTTCTCGCCCTACACCGAACCCCGCCGCGGCAGCCGGGACACCGTCTCGCCCTTCGCGCCGCGGGACCTCACCCGTGCCCGCGAGGACGATCGCGGTGTCACGCTGACGTGGCGCACCGGCGACTCGGACGCGGTGAAGTACGTCCTGTACCGCGCCGACTCGCCCAACTCGCACCGCACGAAGGTCGGTTCGACGACCTCGCTGACCTTCCGTGACACGAAGGGCGAGGCGGGCCGCACGTATCTGTACGAGGTGCGGGGCGTCGACGCCGTCGGGAACGAGTCCGAGGCCTCGAACTTCGTGACCGGCACCAAGACCGTCTCGCCGATCAGCGTGCCGCAGGCGCCCTCCCTGGGCAACGCCCAGCTCGTGGGCAAGCGGCTCACGCTGTCCTGGTCCCAGAGCCCGTACGTGCCGGTCTCCTCCTACTCCGTCTACCGCTCCAAGAGCCCCACGGTCGACATCAACGACACGAACAACCGCATAGCCACCACGACGCGTACCGAGTACACCGCCACAGTGAGCGACGCGGAGGACGAGCCGGACTACTACTACGCCGTCATCGCAAGAACCGAGCACCATGTCACCTCGCCCGCCTCGCAATCGGTGCAGCCGACGTACTCGGAGCCCGGCCCGCCCGGCGCCACACAGGTCTACGAGATCACGCCGGGCGCGGGCAGCGTGCGGCTCAGCTGGTACAGCGCCCCGTCCGGCAGCGGCGACGTGCCCGTGGCCGGCTACCACGTCTACCGCTCGACGAAGCCCGGCGTCACCAAGGAGAACGCCGAGTTCACCCACGTCACGAGCGACACGGAGTACGTGGACAGGGAGCTGACGGGCGGCACGAAGTACTACTACGCCATCGCCACCGTCGACGCGGACGGCCTGGAGTCCGCCCTCTCCCCCGAGGTCTCGGCCACGCCGACCTCCTGACGGAGGAGGGGTAGTGCGCGGGGGCCGCGCAAGTACGGCAGCCTCCCGGCCCCCGCCTACTGCCCCTATCCCCGGGGCTCCCCGTACCAGCGCCAGGACGTGCGCCGCTCCTGCCCCGGCAGCTCACCCCGCCCCGTCGCCCACAGCAGCGTCGGCCATGGCTCATCGCCCGAGGGGACGTCGGGGAACAGGCGGTGGAGGACCCGGGAGCACACGTCGGCGGGCGGCGCCCACTCAAGGCCCAGGCCCTCGGCCAGGTCATACGTGTGGACGAGGGTCTCCACGGCTCCCATCGCGGCGAAGCCCTCCGGGTCCGAGATCCCGAAGCCGTGATGGGAGCGGGTCTCCGGTGTCGCGGTGCGTGCCATGGCGATCAACAGCGCCCCGCTCGCCTCGAGCACCTGAAGCAGCCCGGCGGGACCCGCGGCCCGGTCCGCATGGATGGCGTTGGCGGGGCCGCCCGGCCTGCGGGACTCCCAGACGAAGGGAACCTCTCCCGCCAAGGGAGGCTTCCGCGGGCCGAGTTGGGCGGCGTACGCGAAAAGATCGTCGGCGAGGTGCTCCAGGGTCTCCCAGCAGTCCCACTCCAACGTCCCCGCCTTGCCGTCCCAGGCGGCCGGGGGCGCCTCGCGGAGGGCCGCGAGGGCGAGCTGGACGACCCGATCGAGGTCATCGGGGGTGACGGGACCGGGGGTGGCGGCATCTTGTTCGGCTTGTCGGCGCATGGAGGGGGACGGTAGTCGTGCCCGCGCCCGGCCCGCACCGGATTTCTAGCGCACACCCCGGGGGGCCGGACGCTAGTCCTCCTCCTCCGCCCCGCAGGAACTGCCGTTCCTCGGCATCTCCCCGTACAGGAGGAACCCGTCCACCTTGTCCCGCACGCACTTCGAGCCGGCGTAACCGGTGTGCCCGTCGCCCTTGTTGTCCAGGACGACCGCCGCCGAGCCGAGCCGCTTCGCGGTCTCGTCGGTCCAGCGGTACGGCGTGGCCGGGTCGCCCCGGGTCCCGACGAGGAGGAAGTCGGGGCTCTTCACGTCGCGTACGTCGTCGCGGATGTAGTCCGTACCGGGGGGCCGCCCGTAACAGAAGAGCACCGGCGTGAGCATCGACTGCCCGAAGATGGCGGACGTCGACTCGAACTCCTCCTGGAGCTTGCCGACTTCCTTCTCCAGATGGTCCGCGTCGGGCCGGTCCGGGTCGTCCGCGCAGTTCACGGCCATCAGCGCGGCGGCCATGTTGTCGGCGGGAACATCCTCCGGCGCCCGACCGCGCACGCCCGCGAGCCCCCTGCCGGGATTCTGGTGCGCCAGGGACCCGCTCATCCGCAGCAGCGCCCTGGGGTCCCCGTCCGCGAGGAGCGCGCCGAGTGCCTGCGAGAGCGCGGGCCACGACTGCCTGCTGTAGAGCGCCTGGCCGAGGACGTCCACGACGTCCTGTCCGGTGAACTCCGCACCGTCCGACGACTGGAGCGGATAGGTGTCGAGCCCCTTTATCAGTTCGCCCATGTTGTCGCGTGCCGCACGGGAGTCGGTGCCGAGCACGCAACCCGCGTTGTCCGTACACCACTTGATGAAGTTGTCGAGGGCGGTCTGGCGTCCCTCCGCGCTCACCAGCGCCTGCTCCGCGACGTCCTCGGTCAGCGTGTCGACGCCGTCGAGGACCATGCGCCCGACGTTCTTCGGGAACTGGGCGGTGTACACGGCACCGAGCCGCGTCCCGTACGAGAAGCCCAGGTAGTTGAGCTTCTTGTCGCCGAGCACCTGGCGCATGACGTCCAGGTCGCGCGAGACGTTGACGGTCCCTATGTACGGAAGGACGGGTCCCGACTTCTTCTTGCACTGCTCGGCGATCTTGCGCATCTCGTCGAGTACGGCACCGGGCCCATCGGAGCCCCCCTCCATCTCCGGCTCATCGGCACCCACGTCCCCGCAGCTGACGGGCGAACTCTCGCCCACGCCACGGGGGTCGAAGGAGACCACGTCGTATCCCTTGCCGAGATACTCGAACTCCTTCTGCGAATGGAGCAGCCCGGACACGCCGGCGCCGCCGGGGCCTCCGAAGTTCAGCAGGAGCGAACCCCGCGGCTTTCCACTGGACTTGATGCGGATCATGGCGAGCTTGACCGTGCCGCGCCCCGGTTTCGCGTAGTCGAGGGGCACAGTGATCTTGCCGCACTGGATGCTCTTGTCCTTGGGGACGGAGGTGGCATCGGACATGGACATGAGGTCCGCCCCGTCCTCCTCGCAGGCGCCCCATTTGATCTTCTGCGTGTAGAACCGGGAAAGGTCGGGCGATGGGGCGGGGGAAGGCTCGGCCGCCGCGCTCTCGCCCGGCTGCGAGGCTCCTGTGCCCGGCAGCCAGGCCCCTGTCCCCATGACGGCCAGCGCTGTCACGCCGGCGAGTGCAACGGCTCCACGCACGGCAACCTCCCTGGGTCTGCCCCTCGATCACCCTAAGCGCGGGGCAGCGGCCCCGCCCGTTCAGGTGACAGTGAGTGACATTCGCTACCGTGTGTGCCCGCTACCGTGCGTGTCCGTACAGACTCTCGATCTCCTCCGCGAAATCGCGCTCGATGGCGTCCCGCTTCAGCTTCAGGGACGGGGTCAGATGGCCGCTCTCCTCCGTGAAGTCCACGGGCAGGACGGCGAACCGCCGGATGGACTCGGCACGCGAGACGAGCTTGTTGGCCTCGTCGACGGCACGCTGCAGGGTCTCGCGCAGGTCGACGTCGTCCACGAGAGCGGCCAGACCTGTGGGCTCCGTGTGCTCCGTGTGCTCCGTGAGCACCTTCTTCTTCATACGGCACCAGTGCGCGATGCCGTCCGTCTCAAGGGTGAGCAGGGCGGTGATGTAGGGCCGGTCGTCGCCGACGACCATGCACTGGCCGACCAGCGGGTGGGCGCGCAGCCAGTCCTCCAGCGGGGCGGGCGCCACGTTCTTGCCGCCGGTGGTGATGAGGATGTCCTTCTTGCGGCCGGTGATGGACAGATAACCGTCGGCGTCGAGGGCGCCGATGTCCCCGGTGGCGAACCACTCCCCCTTGGCGGGCACCGCGCGCCCGGCCTGCCCGTCCCAGTACCCGCCGAAGACCTGGCCTCCGGCGAGCAGCACCTCGCCGTCGTCGGCGATCCGCACGCGCGTACCCGGCAGCGGCCAGCCCACCGTCCCGAGCTTCGGCTTCAGCGGCGGGGTCACGGTCGCCGCCGCGGTGGTCTCGGTCAGCCCGTACCCCTCGAAGATCTCGATGCCAGCGCCCGCGTAGAACGCGGCGAGGCGGCGCCCCAGCGGTGAACCGCCGCAGATCGCGTAGCGCACCTTGCCGCCGAGGGCCGCGCGTATCCGCCGGTAGACGAGCGGGTCGTACAGCGCGCGGGCAAGCCGCAGCCCGAAGGCCGGCCCGGGCCCCGTGCCGTGTTGCCGCGCCTCGACCGCCTCGCCGTAGCGGACGGCGATGCGGGCCGCGCGGTCGAAGGAGGAGGCACGCCCCATCTTCTCGGCGGTGGCACGCCCCGTATTGAAGACCTTCTCCAGGACGTACGGAATGGCGAGCAGAAAGGTGGGCTTGAACCCGCCCAGATCCCCCAGCAGATCCTCGGTCTGGATGCTGGGCGCGTGGCCGAGCCGCACCCGCGCGCGCAGACAGCCGACGGCGACCATGCGTCCGAAGACATGGGAGAGCGGCAGGAAGAGCAACGTGGAGGCGGGCTCTTTACTGACGGACTTGAAGACGGGATGGAGCAGCTCGATCGCGTTGTCGACTTCGGCGAAGAAGTTGCCGTGGGTCAGGACGCAGCCTTTGGGGCGCCCGGTGGTGCCGGAGGTGTAGATGAGCGTGGCCACGGAGCCGGGCCCCGACTCGGCCCGCCTGCGCGCGACTTCGTCATCCCCGATCTCGGCCTGCCGCCCCAGGTCGGCGAGTCGCCCCACGTCCCCCTTCTCGAAGGTCCACAGATGCTCCAGATCGGGCATCCGGTCCCGCTCGGGCCCGAGCGAGGCGGCGAGCGCCGAGGTCTCGACGGCGAGCGCGATCGCGCCCGAGTCCTGGAGTATCCACCGGGTCTGATAGGCGGAGGAGGTCGGATACACAGGCACGGTCACAAGCCCGGCCGCCCACCCCGCGAAGTCGAGCAGCGTCCACTCGTACGTCGTACGCGCCATGATGGCGAGCCGGTCCCCCGGGGCGAGCCCCTCGGCGATCAACCCCTTGGCCACGGCGAGGACTTCATCGGCGAACACCGCGGCGGACACGTCCCGCCACCGCCCGTCCCCGCCCTTGCGGGAGAGCACGGCTTCGGCGGGCGCCTCACGTGCGTTGTCGAAGGGGATGTCGGCGAGGGACCCCCTGCGGACGACGGAGGCGAACGGCGGAACGGAGACTTCGCGTACGACGCCGTCGAGGTGGCGCAGGTGGGGCTCTACGAAGGCGGGCTGAGGGGTGATGGGGCTGGGGGGCATGGGTGGGAGCTCCTTGCGGGTGAAGGGGGCGGCGAGGGACTTCAGCCCCTCCGGGGCTCAGGAATCCAGCCTCTCCGGCGTTGAGGAGCGGGGTCTGGGGCGGAGCCCCAGGGGTGCCGGGGGCCTGTCTTGGGGGTCCGAGGGCTTGCCCCCGGTTTCGGGAAGGGGCGGGCTCGGGGAGGCAACGGCGAGCCACCCTCCGCTCCGGCCTCGGGGAGGCAACTGCGAACCACTCCCGCTCCGGGCTTGGGAGCCAACGACGACTCACCCCCGGGGAGCCGACGACGACTCACTCCCGCTCCAGGATCGCCGTCACTCCCTGCCCACCCGCGGCGCAGATGGAGATGAGCCCCCGCCCGGGAGCCCCCCGCTCGGCAAGCAGCTTCGCCAGCGTGGCGACGATCCGCGCGCCGGTGGCGGCGAAGGGGTGCCCCGTGGCGAGCGAGGACCCTGCGGCATTGAGCCGCTCCCGGTCCACCACCCCGAGCCCCCGCTTCTCCCAGGCGGCCAACGTGGCAAGCACCTGCGAGGCGAACGCCTCGTGGATCTCGACGAAGTCGAAGTCCGCGAGCCCGAGCCCCACCCGCTCCAGCATCCGCGGCACGGCGTACGCGGGCGCCATCAGCAGCCCGTCACCGCCGCCCACGACGTCACCGCCGACGAAGTCGACGGCGGCGGTCTCGTACGCGGTCAGACAGGCAAGCGGTTCGAGCCCGCGCTCCCCGGCCCACTCCTCACTGGCGAGCAGGGCGACGGCGGCGCCGTCGGTCAGGGGCGTGGAATTCCCAGCGGTCATGGTGGGGTTGGGCCCCTTCACGCCGAAGACCGGCGGCAACGTCGCCAGCTTCTCGACGCTCGACCCGGGCCGCAGATTCTGGTCCCGTTCGAGCGCACGGAACGGCACGACGAGCCCGTCCAGGAACCCCCTGCCGTACGCGGCGGCAAGCCGCTGGTGGCTGGCGGCGGCCAGTTCGTCCTGCGCCTCGCGCGTGACGCCCCACGCCTGGGCGGTCACGGCGGCGTGCTCACCCATCGAAAGCCCGGTGCGGGGCTCCGCGTTGCGCGGGATGTCGGGCACGAGATGCGAGGGCCGCACGCGGGCGAGCGCCTTGACCCGCCCCCCTGCCGTCTTCGCGCGGCGGGCGGACAGGAGGATCTTCCGCAGGGAGTCGTTGACACCGAGGGGGGCGTCGCTCGCGGTGTCGGCGCCGCCCGCGACGGCGGACTCCGTCTGCCCCAGCGTGATCTTGTTGGCGGCGGCGATGACGGCTTGCAGCCCGGTGCCGCAGGCCTGCTGGATGTCGTACGCGGGCGTGGTCGCCGCCAGCCGCGAACCGAGGACGGTCTCGCGGGCGAGATTGAAGTCCCGGCTGTGCTTGAGGACGGCACCGGCGACGAACTCCCCGATCACGCCCTCCCCCTCAAGGCGGTACCGCTCCACGAGTCCGTCGAGCGCGGCGGTCAGCATCTCCTGGTTCGACGCGGTGGCGTAGGGGCCGTCGGAGCGCGCGAAGGGGATGCGGCTGCCGCCGATGACCGCCACGCGGCGGGTGGTGGGCAGTTTCATGTCTCGACCAGATCCTGACCCTTGAGTAACCTTACTCTGAAGTAAATTTACGACCGAGCTGGGAGTTGGACAATGGCCGATCGCTATCTGAACTTCACGGGCACCGCACCCGGCCGCTTCCTCACCCGAAGGCTCGGCCTGCCCCAGCCGTCGGCGCTGCGCCGCTGGTCTCCGGAACACCCCTCCCTGGATGGCGAGTTGCTGCTCCTGACGGCGGGCGGGGGCTCCCCTCACGGGGCGGACCTGGCTTCGGCCTTGGCGCGAACAACCTTGAAGCTGACACCCGATTCCTCCCGCCCGGAAGCGGTGGTGCTGGACGCAACGGGCATAAGCGACACCTCCGACCTCGCCCTCGTACACGCGGCGCTGCACCCCGTGGTGCGCTCGGTGATGGAGAACGGCCGCGTGGTGGTGCTCGGCGCCCCCGTCTCGCCCTCGGACCACCACCAGGCGGCGGCGCAACAGGCGTTGGAGGGTTTCGTACGATCCCTGGGCAAGGAACTGGGCAGGGGCCGCACGGTGACGCTGGTCCGCATGCGCTCCGCGGTGGCCGCGGAGTCGACACTGCGGTTCCTGCTGTCACCGAGGTCGGCGTATGTCAGCGGCCAGGTGATCGAGGTGGGGGAGGCGGAGGATCAGGCCGCCCCGTGCGACTGGGACCGTCCACTGTCCGGCCGTACGGCACTCGTCACCGGGGCGGCGCGGGGCATCGGCGAGGCGGTGGCGGAGGTGCTCGCGCGGGACGGTGCGCGGGTGGTGGTACTCGATGTGCCGTCCGCGCAGGCGGATTTGGTACGGGTGGCGGACCGACTCGGCGGAACCGCGCTGCCGCTGGACATCACGGCGGAGGACGCCGGGGAGCGCATGGCTTCGGCGCTCGCGCCCGGCGGTCTGGACATCCTCGTCCACAACGCGGGGATCACGAGGGACCGCAAGCTGGCCAACATGCCGGCGGACCGCTGGGGCCCGGTCCTGGACGTGAACCTGACGAGTGTGCTGCGCACGACGGACGCGTTGCTCAAGTCCGGGACGCTGAACCGGGGCGGGAGCGTGGTGGCCACGGCGTCGATCGCGGGGATCGCGGGGAATGCGGGTCAGACGAACTACGCCGCGAGCAAGGCGGGGATCATCGGCCTGGTTCGCTCGCTCGCGCCGGGGGCGTTCGCGGAGTACGGGGTGAGGGTGAACGCGGTGGCCCCCGGGTTCATCGAGACGAAGATGACGGCGGCGGTCCCTCTCTTCATCCGTGAGGCGGGCCGCAGGATGAACTCCCTTGCGCAGGGGGGTCTGCCGGTGGACGTGGCGGAGACCACGGCGTGGCTCTCCTCCCCGGCATCAACTGCCGTGAACGGGCAGGTGGTTCGGGTCTGCGGCCAAAGCCTGCTCGGGTCGTAGCCCTCGGTGCGACGGTGTCCTCGCCGGCCCCGCGGCCTCGCCCGCCCCGAACTGCCCCTCCCCACCCCCCACCCGCCCGGTTGCCCCGCATCCACCCCTGAACGAACAAGCCTTCCCGCCCACCCATCCCGACTGCCCCGCAGCGACCAGCGAACAGCGAACAGCCGCAGCCGGCAGCGAGACGCGAGGGGACGTGCCGGTATGTCCGCCCGGAGCACGGCTCCCGAAGACTCCGGAACCGAAGCACCCAAACGCCCACCGGACGACAGCGAGGACGGACATACCGGCGCGGCCCCGCACCCACACACAGACGCACCCCGCAGCAACACACGACGCCCGCACCCCGCCCCGAAAGGACCCCCATGCTCGCCCCCCAGCTCCTCCGTGGTGCGATCCTCTCCCCGTTCAAGCGGCCCCGGCCCGACGCCCCGCTCCCCGCCGCACGTCCGACCCTCGGCGGCCTGCGTCCCGATGCGGGGCACCTCGCCGCCTACTCGCGCCTCTGCGGCTACCGCACCGCCCCGCGCACCCTCCCCCTCACCTACCCCCACGTCCTCAGCTTCCCCCTGGCCATGCGCCTCATGACCACCCGCGCCTTTCCGCTCCCGCTCCTCGGTCTCGTCCACACGTCCATCGAGATCACCCAGCAGCGCGCCCTGAGCGTCGACGATGAGCTTGAACTCGCCGTGCACGCACGCCAGTTGGCTGCCCATCGCCGCGGTACCGAAGCCACCCTCGTCACCGAGGCACGCGTCGACAGCGCCGTCGTATGGACGTCAAGCAGCACCTACCTGGCCCGCCATCGCACCGACACACCGGCCGCGCCGCGCGACAGCAACAGCAACAGCAACAGCAACAGCAACAGCAACAGCAGCGAGCCCCTTCCCGCCCTCGCCGAGTGGCCCCTCCCCCGCGACCTCGGCCGTCGCTACGCTGCCGTCTCAGGTGACCGCAACCCCATCCACCTGCACCCCCTCACCGCACGCCTCCTCGGCTTCCCCCGCGCCATCGCCCACGGCATGTGGACCGCCGCCCGCTGCCTCGCGGAGTTCGACGCGTCCGAAGCCACCCACGAAGCCACCCTCGAAACCGCCCACGTCGCCGTCGACTTCAAGGCGCCCGTACTGCTCCCCAGTACCGTCACCTACGCCGCCGAAGGCCCGGCCTTCCAACTCCGCGACTCCACCACCGGCGCGATCCACCTCAGCGGAACCCTCCGCTGATGCGCTAAGGCACCCACCTCCGCCCCTCCATCAACGCCCCGAGCCCCGCCCACGCGAAGTTCATCAGCGTCGCCGCAGCCTCCTTCGCCGATACCGACGCGTCCCCGTTCGCCCAACCGGCGAGTGACTCCGCCGCGCCCACCAACGCCTGCGCCAGGCCCGCGACTTCGCGCTCCGCGAGCTCCGGCTTCCGGTGCGCGTCCCGTGCCGCCTCCGCGATCAGTGACGTCACGAACGCCACGATCTCCTCACGCATCACGGTGACCTCCGCGGCGAACGGCTCCCCCTGCGTCCGCGCCTGATGGTGCAGGACCACCCATGCGTCGGGCCGCTCCGCGGTATGCGTGAAGAAGGCCCGCAGGCCGGCCCACAGCTGCCGGTCGGCGGGCCCGCCACCGCTCACCCCGCCCCGCACCGCCGCGACCAACGCCGCGGCCTCCCGCCGGATGCACGCGGTGAACAGCTCTTCCTTGGAGTTCAGGTACAGATACACCAGCGGCTTTGAAACCCCCGCGACCTCCGCGATCTCATCCATGGACGCCGCCCGGTACCCCCGCTGCCCGAAGATCCGTACGGCGGCATCCAGCATCTGCTGCTCCCGCACGGCCCGCGGCATCCGCTTCTGCCGCCTCCCCACCGCACCGCCAGCCGGACCGCCAGCCGCACCGCCAGCCGCACCGGCCTTCACGTCGCCCACCCCGGCGCCCCCTCCCACACAACCCGTGCACAGAAGGGCCCAGCCTACGGTCGGCGCGATCGGGCACCACGCGGCATCAGGTGGCACCCCTGGCGCCTACTGGCACCCATTGGCGCCACGCGGCGCCACCAGGCTTGCGCATGGCGCCATCGTGGTGCCATGATGACGTCATGGACCTCACCCCGTATGTCGACAACCTCCGCCGTGAACTCGCGGTGGCCGCCGAAGCCGGCGGGGAAGACGCTCGCGAGCTGGCCGACCGGCTCACCGCTCCCCTGGAGTCGGCAACCCGGCTGACCATGCTCAACGTGCTCTCGGCCGCGATGGACGAGATCACCCGCGAGCTCGCCCCCGGCTCGGTCGACGTACGGCTGCGTGGGCTCGACCCCGACTTCGTGGTGACGCTGCCGCCCACCGACAGCGGCGCCTCCGCGGAGCCGGACGCCTCGTACGAACCCCTCAAGGCGCAGGCGCCCGCGGAAGGCGACGAGGGCGCCACCGCCCGTGTGAACCTGCGCCTGCCAGCCCACCTCAAGGCCCGCGCCGAGCAGGCCGCGACCCGCGAGGGCCTCTCGGTCAACGCCTGGCTGACCCGCGCCGTGTCGGCCGCGGTCGACGGCGGCGGAGCCCGGGCCCGTACGCCGGAGAGGGCCAAGACCGTCGGACAGAGCATCACGGGCTGGGTGCGGTAACCACGCCTCCGCCCCGCCCCTCCCACCACTTCACCCACACCACGTCCCACCAGCGGGGACGCTCCAAGGACCCAAGAGGACGGGACAGCCATGCCTTCTTTCGACACTCCCGAAGCGATCTCGGTCGCGGCACATGTAGGCGCCGGTTCCATCCGGTTCACCGCCGGCGAGCGACCTGACACCCTCGTCGAGGTCGCGGCCCAGAACCCGAAGAGCAACAAGGACGTTCGGGCCGCCGAGCAGACCGAGGTCACGTACGCGAGCGGCGTTCTGAACATCAGGACGAAGGAGCGCCTCATGATCGGCCCCACCGGCGCCGTCGACGTGACGGTCGAACTGCCCACAGGCTCGCACGTCGAGGTGAGCGGCTCCTGGACCCAGGTGCTCGGCGAGGGCAGGCTCGGCAAGGTCCGCGTGAAGTCCTCGGGGGGCGACGTCCGCCTCGACAGGACCGGGCCGCTCCACCTGACCGTCTCCCACGGCTCGATCACCGTCGACCGGGCCGAGGGCCCGGCGGAGATCACCACCAGCTCCGGCAGCATCCGCGTCGGCCTCGTCGACGGCCCCGCCATGCTGAAGAACTCGCACGGCAGCACCACCGTCGGCGCCGCGACCGGCGACCTGCGGGTGAGCGGCGCCAACGGCGCCATCGAGATCGCGCGCGCCGAGGGCTCGGTCACCGCGACCAACGCCCATGGCGCCCTGCGCATCGCCGAAGCCGCCCGCGGCACCGTCCAGTTGGAGACCAACTACGGCGCCATCGAGGTCGGCATCCGCGAGGGCACGGCCGCCTGGCTCGACATCAGTTCCGACAAGGGGCAGGTGCGCAACCTGCTCACCTCGTCCGAGGGCCCGGAGGAGACCGAGGACACCGTCAAGATCCGCGCCCGCACCCGGCACGGAAACATCGACATCGTCCGCGCCAAGGTCTGACCGCCCCGAAAGATCCCGACCGCCCCCTTCGCGTCCCAGCCCCTTCGCGCCCCAGCCCTCTTCAGCCACGTCAGCCGCTCTGCCACATCAGTCGCCACAGCCACGCCAGCCGCCACAGCCACGCCAGCCGCACCAGAACACTTGAGCCTTCGAAAGGGAGGACCTCATGCCTTCTTTTGTCATGCCCACATCCAACCGAGGCAATGGCCACGCGTCCCCTGCCGCCGTCTCCACCGTCGGACTGCGCAAGTCCTACGGCGACAAGACCGTCCTCGACGGCATCGATCTGCACATCCCGGCAGGGTCGGTCTTCGCGCTGCTCGGGCCGAACGGCGCGGGCAAGACCACCGCCGTGAAGATCCTCTCCACGCTCATCACCGCCGACGACGGTCAGGCGCAGGTCGCGGGCCACGACATCACCACCTCACCGGACGGGGTGCGTGCCGCGATCGGTGTCACCGGTCAGTTCTCCGCCGTGGACGGTCTGATCACCGGCGAGGAGAACATGCTCCTCATGGCCGACCTGCACCACCTGCCCAAGCACGAAGGACGGCGGGTCGCCGCCGA
>NZ_JBVIPU010000021.1:0-90985 GCF_055577645.1 Streptomyces sp. NPDC033180
CGGACGGGCTGACCCGTGCGGCGCCGTCCGCTGGCTTCGCCTCGCTGAGTTCGTCCTCAAGCGACGGACGGGTTGGAGTGCTTCGTGCGGCGTGGATCACCGGCTTCGCCGAGTTCGTCGTCAGGTGCTGGATGGGCTGGAATGCTTTGCGCGGCGGGCATCACCGGCTTCGCCGAGTTCGTCCTCAAGCGCCGGACGGGCTGACCCGTGCGGCGCCGTCCGCTGGCTTCGCCTCGCTGAGTTCGTCCTCAGGTGGCGGGGGCGGGTTGAGACCTCGTGCGCCGCTTGCCGTCGGCCAGCGGGGTGTGGGCTGAAAACCTCGTGCGCCGCTTGCCGCCGGCTTTGCCTCGCTGGGTTCGTTCTCACGTGCCCGACGGGCTGGGGGCCGCCACCCTCCCGTCCATCAACTCCACCACCCGGTCGGCGACAGCCAACCGTGCCCGGTCATGCGTG
The DNA here is from genome assembly GCF_055577645.1 of Streptomyces sp. NPDC033180. NCBI lineage: Bacteria > Bacillati > Actinomycetota > Actinomycetes > Kitasatosporales > Streptomycetaceae > Streptomyces > Streptomyces sp. NPDC033180. The sequence goes on from NZ_JBVIPU010000021.1 coordinate 454, forward strand.
ACCAGGACCGTCGCCGTCCCCCACTCCCGCGTGAGCCGCCCGAGGAGATCAAGGACCGCCGCGCCCCGCTCATGGTCCAGCGCGCTGGTCGGCTCGTCCACCAGGAGTACCGCCGGTGCGTTCATCAACGCCCGGGCGATGCTTACCCTTTGGCGCTGTCCGCCCGACAGCTGGTGCGGGCGTCGATGCGTGAGGGCCGCCAGGCCCACCGTGTCGAGCAGCTCCCGTGCCCGATCCCGCGCCCTCTTCCGGGCCTCACCGGCGCCGGAACGTCCGCGCCCGTCCAGGCGTGCCATCAGTTCCACCTGCTCCAGCGCCGTCAGCGACGCCAGCAGGTTCGGCTGCTGGAAGACGATCCCCATCCTGCGCCGCCGCAACTGGGCACGCTCGGCCGGGGACAGCGGCCCCGTCTCCGTGCCTTCGACCACCACCCGCCCCGCGTCGGGAGTCACCAGCGTCGCCGCCACCGCGAGCAGGCTGGACTTACCGGAACCGGAGGGGCCGACGACCGCCGTCATCGTCCCGGCGGGGACCTCGAGGCCGACGCCGTCCAGCGCCGTCAGCCTGCCCTCACCGTCCGGGTACGTCAGCGTGATGTCTTCGAGGGACAGACTCATCGGGCACTCCCCAGCGCGGTCAGCGGATCTACGGCGGTGATCCGCCTCACGGACAGGCCCGCGCCCAGCGCCCCGAGGGCGATCATCACGGCGGCGGGCCACAGCACGGTCGGCGGATCGAGCACGAAGGGGACGTCACCGCCGCTGATCGCCGCACCGACCACCGCCGCGATCCCCGTCCCCAGAGCCGTGCCGGCGGCGAGCATCAGCACGGCCTGGCCCAGAGCGTCCCTGAGCAGATACGGCGTCGACGCGCCGAGCGCCTTCAACACCGCGATGTCACCGGCGCGTTGGATGGTCCACACGGTGAAGAACGCTCCTATGACGAGCGCGGAGATGACGAAGAGGAAACCGCGCATGAGCTGCAGCGAACCGTTCTCCGCCTGGTAGGAGCCGATCGCCGTGAGCGCGCCGTCGAGGGACTTCGTCTGCGTGCCCGCCGCCTTGTCCCCGGCCGCGAGGTCGGCCCCGCCACCGGTCCGCAGCGCGATGACCGTGGCCTGCTCATCCGTCGACGTACCCCGGTGGCCGAGCCCCTGCCAGTCGTCGAGCGCGGTCCAGACGACAGGCGTGTGGCTGTACGAGGCGTCCGACGCGACCCGCGCGACCCGCTCCTCGACCCCGCTCCCGCCGAGCCGCACCGTGTCCCCGGGGCCGACGCCGAGGTCCGCCGCAGTCTTCACGGAGAGCACGGCCTCACCCGGCGCGATCCCGGCAGGCGCGATCCCGGAGTCCGGCTCGACGCCGAAGGCGGAAACGGCGGCCGAGCGGCCACCCGCGGTGGCGTTGAGGGTGCTGATGCCGATGGGCTCGGCGGACCGTACGCCCGGCCGCCCTGCCCAGGTCTTCCAGGCGCGCTCTTCCACCAGGGAGTTGGTGAAGGAGACGGACTGGCCGGACGGTGGCGCGGCGAAGGCGATGCGATCGGCCGGCAGGCCGGTGATCGCGGAGGTGTTCTCCTTGGCGAGCCCCGCAGTGAGCCCGGAAAGCAACCCCACGAGCAGAGTCATGAGCACGACGACGGCTCCCATCAGGGCGAACCGCCCCTTGGCGAACCGAAGGTCTCTCCATGCGACGAACATGCCCCCACCCTCCGTCCGCGCACGCCCCCACGGCATCGCGCCACAGCACGCTTCACCCGAATCGAAGGGGGGAGCCCGCGATCAACCTTTCGGTTGACGGAAGCCAGGGCGGCGGCGCCTACGCTGGAGGGTCCGATGAACACCTCCACCGAGCGCCCGCCCCCGCACCGGGGCGCGGTGCAGTCCCGGCAGGAGCTGCGGGGCGGTTCCCGTTCCGTGGGGTGCGTCGGGCCCGGGACTCCGCTCCCGCCCCCGTCCCCGACCGAGGCCCCGATGCTCCCCGCCGACTCCTCGCCCTCCTCCCGGACCACCCCGGTGGCTCTGGCCCTGCGCCTGTGTCTGCACGCGCTGCTCGCGGGGCTGCTCGCGCTCGCCGCGGCGCGGGCCGTGGCCGACGGTGCGCCGCGAGGCGGTGCCGTCGTGGCGGCCGTGGTCGCCATGGGCGGCGTCTACGCGGCGGGCACGCTCAGTCCGGCCGTGGCGCGGTCGCAGCGCGCGGCGGCGTTGTGGCTCGCGGCGCTCGCCGTGTGCTGGGCGGCGCTGCTCGCCTTGTCGCCGGACGGGCTGTGGACGGCCTTCCCCCTGTACTTCCTCCAACTGCATCTGCTGCCGGTGCGCTGGGCCCTGCCCGCGGTGGCAATGACCGCCGCGGCCGCGATCGCCGGTTTCGTGGCGCACGGCTCTCCACTCTCGCCGGGCAGCTTCATCGGGCCGCTGCTCGGCGCGGCCGTGGCGGTCGCCACCGTCCTCGGGTACGAGGCGCTGTACCGGGAGAGCGAGCGGCGCCGTCAGTTGATCGACGAGCTCATGGCGACGCGGGCCGAGCTCGCGGCCGCCGAGCGGACCGCGGGCACCCTCGCCGAGCGCGAGCGTCTCGCACGCGAGATCCACGACACGCTCGCGCAGGGGCTCTCCTCCATCCAGCTCCTGCTGCGCGCCGCGCAACGCGCGCTGCCCGCGGGATCGCCCGCCGCGCCGCACATCGAGCAGGCCCGCGGCGCCGCGCAGGACAACTTGGCGGAGGCGCGTCGCTTCGTACGGGCCCTCAGCCCGCCCGACCTGGAGCGCGGCTCGCTGGCCGGAGCCCTTGAGCGGCTCTCCGCGTCCCCCGGCCCGGACGTCCACGTCCAGTTCACGGTGAGCGGCACGCCCGCCGAACTCCCGACCCCCTACGAGGTAGCCCTGCTCCGCACCGCCCAGTCCGCCCTCGCCAACACGCTCCAGCACGCGGCCGCGGGGCGAGCCGAGATCACCCTGAGCTTCATGGACACCTCCGTGTCCCTGGACGTCGTCGACGACGGGCGCGGCTTCGACCCGGCATCGGCGCCCTGCGGGGACGGGGGTTTCGGGCTGCCCGCGATGCGGGCGCGGGCCCGGTCGCTCGGTGGGACGCTGAGCGTGGAGTCGGCGCCGGGGCAGGGGACGGCCGTCGCGGTCACGCTGCCGCTCCCGACGGAGGCCGTGCTGTGAGCGCCGGGGTGCCGCGGGCTGTGAGGGCCGGAGCGCCGCAGCCCATCAGGCTGCTCCTGGCCGACGACCATCCCGTCGTACGCGCCGGTCTGCGCGCGGTGCTCGACACCGAGCCCGACTTCGCCGTGGCGGGGGAGGCGGCGACGGCCGAGGACGCGGTGTCGCTCGCCGCGGCCGGCGGGTTCGACGTCGTACTGATGGATCTCCAGTTCGGGACGGGGATGCACGGGGCGCAGGCCACGGCCGCGATCGCCGCCGAGCCCGGCGGGCCGCGGGTGCTCGTCCTGACGACGTACGACACGGATGCCGACATCCTCGCCGCGGTGGAGGCGGGGGCCGCGGGATATCTCCTGAAGGACGCGCCGCCGGAGGAGCTGGCCGCGGCGGTGCGGACCGCGGCCGCGGGGCAGTCCGCGCTCGCGCCCGCGATCGCCCATCGGCTGATGGACCGGATGCGGGCGCCCGGGGAGGCGCTGACCGTGCGGGAGTTGGAGGTGCTCAGACTGGTGCGGGAGGGACTGTCGAACCTGCAGATCAGCAAGCGGCTCTTCCTGAGCCAGGCCACCGTGAAGTCCCATCTGGTGCACATCTACGCGAAGTTGGGCGTCGACTCGCGTACGGCGGCGGTGGCGGTGGCGACGGGGCGCGGGCTGATCCGGGGCGGCGCCGGTCAGTAGTTGTCCCCTCGCCCCCGCGCCGGGGGGGGGCTACGCCGCTGGACCCGAACTGGCCAGCGCGGCGGACAGCTCCACCGCCACCTCCTGCAGCACCGGCACGATCTTCTCCACCGCGGCCTCGGTGACGCGGCCTGCCGGCCCTGAGATCGAAATGGCCGCAGCCGTGGGGGAGTTGGGGACCGACACCGCGAGGCAGCGCACCCCGATCTCCTGTTCGTTGTCGTCGACCGCGTAGCCGGCCGTGCGGACCACTTCCAGCGCGTCGAGGAAACCCTCGGGCGTGGTGATCGTCTTCTCCGTGGCGGCGGGCATCCCGGTGCGGGAGAGCAGCGCCCGTACCTCCTCCGGAGGGGTGTGGGCGAGGAGGGCCTTGCCGACGCCCGTGGAGTGGGGCAGGACCCGGCGGCCCACCTCCGTGAACATCCGCATGGAGTGCTTGGACGGCACCTGCGCGACGTACACGATCTCGTCCCCGTCGAGCAGCGCCATGTTCGCGGTCTCGCCGGTCTCCTCGACCAGGCGCGCGAGGTAGGGGCGTGCCCAGGTGCCGAGGAGGCGCGAGGCCGATTCGCCAAGGCGGATCAGGCGCGGGCCCAGGGAGTAGCGGCGGTTGGGCTGCTGACGTACATAGCCGCAGGCGACCAGCGTGCGCATCAGGCGGTGGATCGTGGGCAGCGGGAGGCCGCTGCTGGCGGAGAGCTCGCTCAGGCCGACCTCGCCTCCGGCGTCCGCCATCCGTTCGAGGAGGTCGAAGGCGCGCTCGAGGGACTGGACACCGCCGCTGGCAGCGGGCGGCTTGGAGGCGGCGACTTCGGTGGAGGCGTCGCTGGCGCTTGACGTCGGCACGGCGCAGTCCTTTCGGGGCTGACGGGCAAGGCAGCAGCCTACCGGGCGGTTCCTCGCGAAGTCCCTTCGCGGCTCTGGCGTCCGAGCCGGTCAGGGCAGCTCAGGGTCCGGTCAGGGACCGGTCGGGGAGCCTTTGTCCGCTTCTTCGCCGTCACCCCCAGCGATCGTTTTGACGGCCCGGTTGTGCGTAGCTACGTTCTGGCTTGCGGAATTCTAATTCCACTTTGTGGAAACGTCCAGAGTGCTCCAGGTGACCTCTTGACGGTTCGGGGTCGGCCGTGAAGACTCATTCAACAGAACGTTGAATTCCGTTTAGCGGAATCGAATGGTCTGTGTAGCGGAAAAGAACGAACAGACAAGCGACAGCGAAGAGACGAAGAGAGGGCGTTGAGGACGTGGACGTAGAACTGGTGCTGCGCTCGACTCGCGTGATCACCCCGCAGGGAACCATCGCCGCGTCGGTCACGGTCTCCGGGGGGAAGATCGCGGCTGTGCTCGCGTACGACGCGGACGTACCGGCGGGGGCCAGGATCGAGGACTTCGGTGACGACGTCCTGCTGCCCGGGCTCGTCGACACGCACGTCCATGTGAACGACCCGGGCCGCACGGAGTGGGAGGGCTTTTGGACCGCCACCCGCGCCGCTGCCGCCGGTGGCATCACCACCCTCGTCGACATGCCGCTCAACTCCCTGCCGCCGACCACCACGGTCGACAACCTGCGCACGAAGCAGGACGTCGCCCGCACCAAGGCGCACATCGACGTCGGTTTCTGGGGCGGCGCCCTGCCCGACAACATCGGTGACCTCAAGCCCCTGCACGACGCCGGCGTCTACGGCTTCAAGTGCTTCCTCTCGCCGTCCGGCGTGGACGAGTTCCCGCACCTCGACCAGGACCGCCTCGCCACCTCCATGGCGGAGATCGCCGGGTTCGGCGGGCTGCTCATCGTGCACGCCGAGGACCCGCACGAGCTGGACGCCGCCCCGCACAAGAGCGGCCCCAAGTACACGGACTACCTGGACAGCCGGCCGCGCGTCTCCGAGGACGCCGCCGTCGAGGGCCTCATCGGGCTCGCCAAGCGGCTCGGCGCCCGTGTCCACGTACTGCACCTCTCGTCCTCCGACGCGCTGCCCCTGGTCGCCGCCGCCAAGCGCGAGGGCGTCAAGCTCACCGTCGAGACCTGCCCGCACTACCTCACGCTCACCGCGGAGGAAGTACCGGACGGCGCGAGCGAGTTCAAGTGCTGCCCGCCCATCCGCGAGGCCGCCAACCAGGACCTGCTCTGGAGCGCGCTCGCCGACGGCACCATCGACTGCATCGTGACGGACCACTCGCCGTCCACCGCAGACCTCAAGACCGACGACTTCGCGACCGCCTGGGGTGGCATCTCCGGGCTCCAGCTCAGCCTCCCCGCGGTCTGGACCGAGGCCCGGGGACGCGGTCACAGCCTTGAGGACGTGGTGCGCTGGATGTCGACGCGCACCTCCGAGCTGGTCGGACTCGACCAGAAGGGCGCCATCGAGGCCGGTCGCGACGCCGACTTCGCGGTCCTCGCGCCCGACGAGACCTTCACCGTGGACCCCGCGGAGCTGCAGCACCGGAACCGAGTCACGGCGTACGCGGGCAAGACCCTCAGCGGCGTCGTGAAGTCCACCTGGCTGCGCGGCGAACGCATCCTGCACGGCGGCGAGTTCAGTGAACCCGCAGGCCGACTTCTGGAAAGGAACAACTGATCACCGTGACGGCGATACCCACCTTCACCGGCGACGCCAGCCCCTACGGCGGCGGCGACCCCTACGCGGACTACCGCACCGCGGACTTCCCCTTCACGCAGTACGCCAACCTCGCCGACCGGCAGCTCGGCGCCGGTGTGATCGCCGCCAACGACGAGTTCTTCGCGATGCGCGAGAACCTGCTTCTCGCGCACCCCGCCGTGTTCGACCCCGAGCACTTCGGTCACAAGGGCAAGGTCATGGACGGCTGGGAGACCCGCCGCCGCCGTGGTGTCTCCGGCGAGCACCCGTGGCCCACCGCCGACGACCACGACTGGGCGCTCGTACGCCTCGGCGCCCCCGGCGTCGTACGCGGCATCGTCATCGACACCGCCCACTTCCGCGGCAACTACCCGCAGGCCGTGTCCGTCGAGGGCACGAGCGTCGAAGGTTCGCCGACCCCGGAGGAGCTCCTCTCGGACGACGTGAAGTGGACGACTCTCGTACCCCGCACGGCAGTCGGCGGCCACGCGGCCAACGGCTTCGCCGTCGACCTCGAGCAGCGCTTCACGCACCTGCGCGTCAACCAGCACCCGGACGGCGGCGTGGCCCGCCTCCGCGTCTACGGCGAGGTCGTCGCCGACCCCAAGTGGCTCGCGGCGCTCGGCACGTTCGACGTCGTCGCCCTGGAGAACGGCGGCCAGGTCGAGGACGCCTCCGACCGCTTCTACTCCCCGGCCACCAACACCATCCAGCCGGGCCGCTCCCGCAAGATGGACGACGGCTGGGAGACCCGGCGTCGCCGCGACAACGGCAACGACTGGATCCGCTACCAGCTGGTGGCCCAGTCCGAGATCCGCTCCGTCGAGATCGACACCGCGTACCTCAAGGGCAACTCGGCCGGCTGGGCGGCGCTTTCGGTCCGTGACGGGGGCAGCGGTGAGTGGGTCGAGGCGCTGCCCCGCACCCGTCTGCAGCCCGACACGAACCACCGCTTCGTCCTGGACACCCCGGTTGTCGGCACGCATGTGCGCATCGACATCTTCCCGGACGGCGGCATCTCCCGGCTGCACCTCTTCGGTTCGCTGACCGAGGCGGGCGCGACCCGCCTGACGGCGCGTCACCAGGAGCTCGGCGGCTGATCCGCAGTCGCTGAAGTGCCCTGAAGAACGTGGGGCGCACCGGGTGGAAAGCCCCGGTGCGCCCCATCACCATGCCCGCGCGCTTACGCGGTGTACCCGCCGTCGACCACGAGCTCCGAACCCGTGATGAACGCGGCGTCCTCACCGGCGAGATAGGCGACGAGCGAGGCCACCTCGTCGGCGGTTCCGAAGCGGGCCAGCGCGGTCCCCGCCTTCTGGGGCTCGGCGAACGGCCCGTCGGCCGGGTTCATGTCCGTGTCGATCGCGCCCGGGTGGACCACGTTCACGGTGATCCCGCGTCCGGCGAGCTCCCGCGCCAGGGGCTTCGTCATGCCGGTGAGGGCCGCCTTGCTCATCGCGTACAGCGTTCCGCCGCCCCCGCCGGAGTACCGGGCGAGCGCCGATCCGGTGGAGATGATCCGGCCTCCGTCGGCAAGACGCCCGGCCGCCGCCTGCGAGGCCAGGAAGACCGAACGTACGTTGATGTCGAGCACCCGGTCGACGTCCGAGAGGGCCAAGTCCCCTATGGGGCCGAGGACTCCGATGCCCGCGTTGTTCACCAGGATGTCCAGGCGGCCCAGGTCGTCGGCCGCGCGCTCCACCGCGCCCGCGGTGTCACCGGGGTCGGCCGCGTCGGCCTTGATGGCGAACCCGCGCCGCCCCGCCGACTCGATCTTGGCGACGACGTCGAGAGCGGCTGCCTCTTCCTTGACGTACGTGATGGCGACGTCGGCGCCCTCCTGTGCGAGCCGCAGGGCGATCGCCGCGCCCATGCCGCGGCTGCCACCGGTGACGAGGGCGGTCTTGCCGGTCAGAGAAGACATGTCAGAGCCTCATTTACGTGGATGAGCGTAGGTAGACACAGCTGGATGCGGATAGATGTGTCATGCCTGAGAAGTGCTTGCGGGTTCAATGAAAGCGGGCGGCGTCCCCGGTCGCTGGCGGGAAATGGACACCGGTTTCCCGGCAGAGCGGATACGGTGATCGACCCGCGTGAGAGCCGCCGAAGTCTCCACACCGCCGCATCCGTTGGAGACCGCGCCCCGTGTCGACGCTCACCGCTCCCGCCGTGCCCGCAGCGCGCCGCGCCTGGCTCACCGATCTGCCCGTCCTGCTCGTGGCCGTGGTCTGGGGCGCCAGCTATCTCGTGGCGAAGGGCATCACGACGACGCACACGGTCGTCGCCGTCCTGGTGCTGCGGTTCGCCGTCGTGCTGCCCGCGCTCGTGGTGGCCGGATGGCGAGGCCTGCGCGCGCTGACGGCGCCGCAGTGGCGCGGGGCGGGAGCGCTCGGCCTCGTCCTGAGCGGGATCTTCCTCCTGGAGACGTACGGCGTCGTCCACACCTCGGCGACCAACGCGGGCCTCATCATCAGCCTCACCATGATCTTCACCCCGCTCGCCGAGGCCGCGGTGACGCGCAGGAGGCCGCCGCGCGCCTTCCTCGCGGCGGCGGCGCTCTCCGTGCTCGGCGTGGTGCTGCTGACGCAGGACGGCGGCTTCACGCGGCCGTCCATGGGCGACGGACTCATCCTCCTTGCGGCGCTCGCGCGCACGGTGCACGTCCTGGCGATGTCCAGGATCAAGGCGCTGCGGGACGCCGAGGACGCGGACTCACTCTCGCTCACCACCGTCCAACTGGGCGCTGCGGTAGGCGTGTTCGCGGTGCTCGCCGCCGCGGGCACGGGCGCGTCGCCCTGGTCGGTCGCCGCGGACTTCGGTGCGCGTGAGTGGGCCGGGCTGCTCTTCCTCTCCGTGTTCTGCACGCTCTTCGCCTTCTTCGTGCAGATGTGGGCGGTGCGCAGGACGTCTCCCTCGCGGGTGAGCCTGCTGCTTGGCACGGAGCCGTTGTGGGCGGCCGCGGTGGGGATCGCGGTGGGCGGGGAGCGGCTGGGTGCGGTGGGTCTGGTGGGAGGTGTGCTGGTTGTGGTGGGGACCAGTTGGGGCCGCCGGGTCCGGTGATACCTTCCGTGGTCGATCGACCAGGAGGTCGATCCACCAGGGGGAGCGCATGAACGAGTACTTCGAGCAGGATTTCGCCGCGGGCGCGGAGAAGCGCCGTATCTGGGGCGGGGTGCTGTTCCTCGCCGCGGGTGTCATCTGGGCCGTGCTCGCGTGGCAGTTGATGGCGCCGTTCAGCGGGGGTGACGACGAGTCGTCGAGCAGCCGCGAGTGCCAGTCGATGCTGTTCTACGAGGGGGACCGCCCGACCTGGGCGGAGTCGACGTGGGACGACTGCCGCGCCGAGCGCCGCTGGCCCGAGATGCTGGTCTGGCTGGGGCTCTCGGTGCCGCTCTCGGTGGGCGGCGCGGTGCTCTACACCGGTGGGAGCACCAGTCTGCGGATGCGTGAGTACATGGCGCAGCACCGTATCGCCGCCGCGAAGAAGAACTGAGGAAGAACCGGTGGCGCCCGGTCAACTCCCGGAAAATTCCCCGTACTTGACGTTGACACGACAACCTCTACGCGCGTCACACTGGTCGCATGCGAATCCCCCCACGAATCGTGAGCGTCACCGCCCTCGCCGCCGCCCTGCTCGTCGGCGGCCCTGTCGCCGCCTCCGCGAGCGCGGCCCCCGACCACCACGCCCCCGTGTCGACGGCGTACTCCATCACCGCCGTCGGCGACATCTGTTACTCCGCGCTGCCCGCCCAGGCGCACGACACCCTGGACCTGATCGAGGCGGGCGGCCCCTACCCGTATCCGCAGGACGGCACCGTCTTCCAGAACAGGGAGGGCATCCTGCCCTCCCAGGGTTCGGGCTACTACCACGAGTACACCGTGAAGACGCCGGGCTCACCGGACCGCGGCGCCCGCCGCATCGTCACCGGTGAGGAGAACCAGGAGGACTACTACACCGCCGACCACTACGAGTCCTTCGACCTGGTCGACTACGCCTGCTGAGCCCGCTGCGGCCCCCCGTGACCGCAGCGACCCCGCATCAGCGGGCACTAGCGGGACTTCCGGCTCCCCGCGACGGCGAACAGGGCGAACGCCAGGACGATCAGCGTGACGCCCGCGTAGATCTCGTAGCCGTCGAGGAATCCGATCCGCTGCACGAGGCCCCAGCCGCGCAGCCGGCCGGTCAGCTCGTGCACCAGGGCGGCCACGCCCTGGACGAGGAAAAGGAATCCGAAGACCTCAAGTACCTGCTTCATGCCCAAAAGCCTCGCCCCGTGAACCCCTCGCGCACATCGGCCACGGGGCGAGGCTTCTTCCTCCCCATCCCCTCCCAAAGTCTCAGCCTGTGCGACTTTGGTAGACGATCATGTCCGGACGGCGTCCTGCGCCCTCGACAGTGCGTAGATTTGTCGACCATGAGCGGCAATGAGCCCCGGCCTGTTCCCCCGGCGCCCCCGGCCCCCTTGGCCAGGCGCCCATGGGCGCTTCCCTCGGCCGTCGCCGCCGAGTTCGACCCGGACCGCGGGCCGCGCAAGAGCGGGCGCAGGCCCCGGCGGACCGCACGCGACTGGCTGGTCGACTTCGCCTGCTTCGCCGTGGCCGTCGTCATCGGGATGGTGGGCGCGGACGCGATCGGCAAGAACCCGAACGTCTCGGCCGCGGCCGCCGAGGCCGACCAGCTGTTCGGCGCGCTCGCCTGTGCCGCCGTCTGGCTGCGCAGGCGCTGGCCGGTCGGGCTCGCCATCGCCATGGTGCCGGTCAGCGTGGTGTCGGACACCGCGGGCGGCGCGGCCGTGGTGGCCCTGTTCACCCTCGCCGTGCACCGGCCGTTCCGGTACGTCGGCTGGATCGGCGGGGTCTCGATCGCCGTGATTCCGGTCATCTACCGGTTGCGGCCCGACGCCGACCTGCCCTACCTCGTCACCGTCATCCTCGGCGGGCTGCTCAGCGCCTCCGTCATCGGCTGGGGCATGTTCGTGCGCTCGCGCCGCCAGCTCCTGCTGAGCCTGCGCGACCGCGCGATCCGCGCCGAGAACGAGGCCACGCTCCGCGCCGAGCAGGCCCAGCGCCTGGCCCGCGAGTCCATCGCCCGCGAGATGCACGACGTGCTGGCCCACCGCCTCACCCTGCTCAGCGTGCACGCGGGCGCCCTGGAGTTCCGCCCGGACGCGCCCCGCGAGGAGATCGTCCGCGCCGCAGGTGTCATCCGCGAGAGCGCGCACGAAGCGCTGCAGGACCTGCGCGAGGTGATCGGCGTCCTGCGCGGCGGCGACGACGGGGAGGCATCGGGCCGGCCGCAGCCCACCCTCGCCGCCCTGGAGACCCTGGTCGCCGAGTCACGCGACGCGGGCATGAAGGTCGCACTCGACCACCGCGTCACCGACCAGGCCGCCGTGCCCGCCGCCGTCGGCCGCACCGCCTACCGCATCGCCCAGGAGGGCCTGACCAACGCCCGCAAGCACGCCCCGGGCGCCGAGGTCACCGTCCTGGTGTCCGGAGCCCCCGGCGAAGGCCTCAACTTGTCGGTGCGCAACCCGCCGCCGCCCGGCGACGTGCCGAAGGTCCCCGGTTCCGGCCAGGGACTGATCGGCCTCACGGAGCGGGCGACACTGGCGGGCGGCCGCATCGAGCACGGGTCAGCGGGGGACGGCGGCTTCCGCGTCGACGCCTGGCTGCCGTGGGACCCACCCTCCGGTCGCGGCGGCGAGCCGTGAGCGGGGGCGCCGGCGCATGAGTTCCCGTGTCCGGAGATCTCGTTACTGTGGGGCCATGAACCCGATCCGCGTGCTTCTCGTCGACGACGACCCGCTGGTCCGTGCCGGTCTGTCCTTCATGATGGGCGGCGCGGACGACATCGAGATCGTCGGCGAGGCGGCGGACGGCTCCCATGTGGCCCCGCTGGTCGGCGAGCTCCGACCCGATGTCGTTCTGATGGACATCCGCATGCCCACCATGGACGGCCTCGCGGCGACGGAGGCCCTCCGCAAGCGCCCCGACGCCCCCGAGGTCATCGTCCTCACCACCTTCCACGCCGACGAACAGGTGCTACGGGCCCTGCGAGCGGGGGCTGCCGGGTTCGTCCTCAAGGACACCCCGCCCGCCGACATCGTCGCGGCGGTACGGGCGGTCGCCGCGGGGGAGCCGGTGCTTTCCCCCACGGTGACGCAGCAGCTGATCACGCAGGTGACGGGGGTGAACCCCCAACAGGGGCGCCGCGAGCGGGCGTTGGAGCGGCTCGCGCTCCTTGGGGAGCGGGAGAGGGAGGTGGCGGTCGCGGTGGGCCGGGGCGCGTCGAACGCGGACATCGCGGCGGAGCTCTTCCTGAGCGTGGCCACGGTCAAGGCCCACGTCTCCCGAGTCCTGACAAAGCTGGACCTCAACAACCGTGTGCAGATCGCGCTGTTGGCGCATGACGCGGGGCTGCTGGACGGGGTGGAGTAGCGGCCGACGCGGAGCCGCGCCCGGTGATCGGCCGCCGGTGATCAGTCCCCGGCGATCTCCGCCATCCGCACCAACCGCCCTTCACTCCGCGACAGTTCGCACGCCTCCGCGATCCGCAGAGCCTCCAGCGCCTCCCGGCCGTCGCAGGTGTTCGTCCGCTCTCCCCGTACGAGATCCACGAACGCGGCGAGCTCCGCCTCGTACGCGGGGGTGAACCGCTCGAGGAAGCCTGGCCATGGCTTCTCGGGCGGGGGTGGGCCCGACGGTTCCACGGACGACAGGGGAGTGCGGTCGTCGAAGCCGACCGCGATCTGGTCGTCTTCCCCGGCCAGTTCCATCCGTACGTCGTAGCCCGCGCCGTTGCACCGCGTGGCCGTCGCCGTGGCGAGCGTGCCGTCGTCCAGGGTGAGGACCGCCGCCGCCGTGTCGACGTCGCCCGCGTCACGGAACATCGAGGGCCCGGCGTCCGAACCGGTCGCGTACACCTGGGTCACCTCACGGCCCGTCACCCACCGCAGCATGTCGAAGTCGTGGACCAGGCAGTCGCGGTAGAGGCCGCCGGAGAGCGGGAGATACGCGGCCGGCGGCGGAGCGGGGTCGGAGGTGATCGCCCGGACCGTGTGCAGCCGCCCGAGCCGCCCCGACCGCACGGCCTCGCGCGCAGCCACGTACCCCGCGTCGAACCGTCGCTGGAAGCCCAGTTGGAGCACCGTGCCCGCGGCTTCGACCTCGCGGAGCGCGGCGAGCGTGCCCGGCAGGTCGAGGGCGATGGGCTTCTCGCAGAAGACCGGCAGGCCCGCGCGCGCCGCCTTGCCGATCAGCTCGGCGTGCGCGGAGGTCGCCGCGGTGATCACCACCGCGTCCACGGCACCCGACCGCCCGCTCCCCGTGAGGACATCGTCCACCGAAGCAGCCGACGCCGCGCCGATCCGTGCCGCGAGCCCCGCGGCCCGCCCGGCATCGGCATCGGCGACGACCAGCGCGTCCACCTCCGGATGCCGCTGCAGAGCCGCGGAGTGAAATGTGCCGATACGACCCGTTCCGATCAATCCGATGCGCATGGACCCACCCTCGCCACGCCCCGCGATCCTGTCAATCCTTTGTCCGGACAACAGAACTTCAGAACTTCCCGTCATCATTCCCGGCGACTACGCTCGCCACGTGCCCAAATCAGCCGCCAAACCAGCCGTGGACCCGACCGTCTCGCTCCAGCTCGGCGTCGACCGCAGCAGCCCGGTCCCGCTGTACTTCCAGCTGTCCCAGCAGCTGGAGGCGGCGATCGAGCGCGGCGCCCTGACGCCGGGCACCCTGCTCGGCAACGAGATCGAGCTCGCGGGCCGCCTCGGCCTGTCCCGGCCGACCGTCCGCCAGGCCATCCAGTCGCTCGTCGACAAGGGGCTGCTCGTGCGCCGCAGAGGCGTCGGCACCCAGGTCGTGCACAGCCAGGTCAAGCGCCCCCTCGAACTCAGCAGCCTCTACGACGACCTGGAGGCCGCGGGTCAGCGCCCCGAGACCCGCGTCCTGCGCAACACCGTCGAACCCGCCTCCGCCGAGGTCGCCGCCGCGCTCGCCATCGCGGAGGGCGACGAGGTCCACCTGGTCGAGCGGCTCCGCCTGGCGCACGGCGAGCCGATGGCCTACCTCCGCAACCACATCCCGTCCGGGCTGCTCGCCCTCGACACCGCGCGCCTGGAGGGCACCGGGCTCTACCGCCTGATGCGCGGTGCGAGCATCACCCTGCACAGTGCGCGCCAGTCCGTGGGTGCCCGCGCCGCCACCGCCGACGAGGGCGAGCGGCTCGGTGAACCCGCCGGGGCCCCGCTGCTCACGATGCAGCGCACGACCTTCGACGACACGGGCCGCGCGGTCGAGTTCGGCTCCCACATCTACCGCGCCTCGCGCTATTCCTTCGAGTTCCAGCTCCTCGTACGGCCGTAGTCCCGGTTCCAAGTCGCTCACAGTCGTCAGAATGTTCTGACAAATCCATTGACGCTGCCGCGCGCGCGCCGCTAGAACTCCCCCAGCCGCATTCGGGCGGCCGGGAGAAGAGGTGGTCCCACCATGCGTACAGCCCGCACGGCAGCAACCCTCATTGCGGCCATCGCGCTACTCGCCGGCTGCAGCAGCTCCGGCGGCAAGGACGACGAGGACAAGTCGGGCGACGGCGGGGGAGGCGGCAAGGGCGTCAACACGCCCCGTCTCAAGATCGCGATGGTCACGCACTCGGGCGAGGGCGACACCTTCTGGGACATCGTCCAGAGCGGCGCCAAGCAGGCGGCCCGCAAGGACAATGTCCAGTTCCTCTACTCCAACGACAAAGAGGCCAAGGGGCAGGCCGAGCTCGTCCAGTCGGCGATCGACAAGAAGGTCGACGGCATCGTCGTGACCCTGGCCAAGCCCGAGGCCATGAAGGCCGTCCTCGGCAAGGCGGAAGCCGCGGGCATACCGGTCGTCACGATCAACTCCGGCGGCGATTTCTCCGCCGACTACGGCGCGCTCGGCCACATCGGGCAGGACGAGTCGGTGGCGGGCGAGGCCGTCGGCGACGAGCTCAGCGAGCGGGGCAGGAAGAAGGTGCTCTGCGTCATCCACGAACAGGGCAACGTCTCGCTGGAGCAGCGCTGCGCCGGCGTCAAGAAGACCTTCAAGGGCTCGGTCGAGAACCTCAACGTCGAAGGCACCAACGCGCCGAACGCCCAGTCATCCATCAGTGCGAAGCTGCAGGCCACCAAGGGCATCGACGCCGTGGTCACGCTCGGCGCCCCCATCGCCGCCCTCTCGGTGAAGGCCAAGGAGGACTCCGGCAGCAAGGCCGAGGTCGCCACCTTCGACCTGAACGCCGAGGTCGTCAAGCGCCTCAAGGCCAAGGAGGTCGGCTTCGCCGTCGACCAGCAGCCCTACCTCCAGGGCTATCTCGCCATCGACGAGCTGTGGCTCTACAAGACCAACGCGAACGTCCTCGGCGGCGGCAAGCCCGTCCTCACCGGCCCCGCCATCGTCACCGAGAAGGACGTGCCGAAGCTGGAGAAGTACACCGCACGCGGTACCCGATGAACGCATGCGTGATCCGCGTGGTCGATACTTGGGCGGCTGGGGCCGGGGATCCGGACCGGCCTCACCGAGGAGCAGAGCTAGAAGGGCACGGCGTCGTGGCAAGGGTTCAGACAGGGGTACGTGCGGTGGGCGCCGTGCTGGTCGCGGTGCTCGGGGTATCCCTCGCGGGGTGCAGCAGCACCGGCGGCAAGCGCGCCGAGGACGCACGCAAGGCGGCGACGGCACACGGCAAGGCCGCGGTGAGCACGCCGAGGTGGACGTTCGGGATGGTGACCCACTCGGGTGACGGTGACACGTTCTGGGACATCGTCCAGGAAGGTGCCGAAGAGGCGGCCCGCAAGGACAACATCAAGTTCCTCTACTCCCACAACGCCGAGGCCCAGCAGCAGGCCCAGCTCGTGGACTCGTACATCGACAAGAAGGTCGACGGCATCATCGTCAGCCTCGCCAAGCCCGCCGCGATGAAGGGCGCCCTGGCCCGCGCCGAGAAGGCCGGCATCCCGGTGATCACCGTGAACTCCGGCTCCGCGGAGTCCAAGGAGTTCGGCGCGCTCACCCACATCGGGCAGGACGAGAGGATCGCGGGCGAGGCCGTCGGCGACGAGCTCGACAAGCGCGGCAAGAAGAAGGCGCTCTGCATCCTGCACGAGCAGGGCAACGTCGGCCACGAGCAGCGCTGCGAGGGTGCCAAGAAGACCTTCGACGGCACGATGCAGAACCTGTACGTGACCGGCACGAACATGCCCGACGTGCAGGCCTCCATCGAGGCCAGGCTCCAGTCCGACAAGTCCGTCGACTCGGTCGTCACGCTCGGCGCTCCCTTCGCCGACACCGCGGTGAAGGCGGCGGACAGTGCGGGCAGTGACGCCGAGGTCGACACCTTCGACCTGAACGAGAAGGTCGCGGCGGGCCTGAAGGACGGCACCCTCGGCTTCGCCGTCGACCAGCAGCCCTACCTCCAGGGCTACGAGGCCGTGGACCTGCTCTGGCTCTACAAGTACAACGACGACGTGCTCGGCGGCGGCAAGCCGGTCCTCACCGGGCCGCAGATCGTCACCAAGGACCAGGCCGCCAAGCTGGAGGAATTCGCGAAGCGAGGGACCCGATGACAGCCACAGCACCGGCGCCCGCCCCTTCTCCCGGCTCTCCGGACACGAAGACGGACGAGCGCCTCCTGAAGTCCTCGCCGCTGAAGAAGCTGATGGGCCGCCCCGAGCTCGGCTCCGTCGTCGGCGCCATCGCCGTCTTCATCTTCTTCTCGGTCGCCGCGGACAGCTTCCTGCAGGCCACCAGCCTCGCCACCGTGCTCTACGCGGCCTCGACCCTCGGCATCATGGCGGTGCCGGTGGCGCTCCTGATGATCGGCGGCGAGTTCGACCTTTCGGCGGGCGTCATGGTGACGTCCTCCGCGCTGATCTCCTCGATGTTCAGCTACCAGATGACGGCGAACGTCTGGGTCGGCGTGTTCGTCTCGCTCCTGGTCACGCTCGCGATCGGCGTCTTCAACGGCGTGATGCTGACGCGCACCGACCCGCCGAGCTTCATCATCACGCTCGGTACGTTCCTGATGCTGACCGGCATGAACCTCGGCTTCACGAAGCTGATCAGCGACACGGTCTCCACGAAGTCGATCGCCGACATGCAGGGCTTCAGCTCCGCCAAGGACGTCTTCGCCTCGACGCTCACCATCGGCGGCGTCGACTTCAAGATCACGATTCTCTGGTGGCTCGGACTGATCGCGGTCGCCACCTGGATCCTGCTCCGCACCCGCGTCGGCAACTGGATCTTCGCGGTCGGCGGCGGCGAGGACGCGGCCCGGGCGGTCGGCGTGCCGGTCGCGGCGACCAAGATCGGCCTCTACATGGGTGTCGCCTTCGGCGCCTGGATCTCGGGCCAGCACCTGCTGTTCTCGTACGACGTCGTCCAGTCCGGGGAGGGCGTCGGCAACGAACTCATCTACATCATCGCGGCCGTCATCGGCGGCTGTCTGATCACGGGCGGATACGGCTCCGCGGTCGGCGCGGCCGTGGGCGCCCTCATCTTCGGCATGGTCAGCAAGGGCATCGTGTTCGCCGAGTGGAACCCGGACTGGTTCAAGTTCTTCCTCGGAGTGATGCTGCTCCTGGCGACCCTGCTCAACCACTGGGTCCGCAAGCGCGCGGAGGCGACGAAGTGAGCACCGAATCGACCGAAGTCACCGACGCCGTGCCGGGGCCGGACCGCACCCCGCTCGTCGAGCTCGGCGACGTCAGTAAGTACTACGGCAACATCCGCGCCCTCGAAGGCGTGTCCCTGGAGGTCCACGCGGGCGAGATCTCCTGCGTCCTCGGCGACAACGGTGCGGGCAAGTCGACCCTCATCAAGATCATCGCGGGTCTGCACCAGCACGATGCCGGAACCTTCCGGATCGAGGGCGAGGACGCGAAGCTCAGCACGCCGCGCGACGCGCTGAACCACGGCATCGCCACGGTCTACCAGGACCTCGCCGTGGTCCCGCTGATGCCGGTCTGGCGGAACTTCTTCCTCGGCTCCGAGCCGACGAAGGGCGTGGGCCCCTTCAAGCGCCTGGACGTCGACCTCATGCGCGAGACGACCCGCGCGGAGCTGCTGCGCATGGGCATCGACCTGCGGGACGTCGACCAGCCCATCGGCACCCTGTCGGGCGGCGAGCGCCAGTGCGTGGCGATCGCGCGCGCCGTCTACTTCGGCGCCAAGGTCCTGGTCCTCGACGAGCCGACCGCGGCGCTCGGCGTCAAGCAGTCGGGCGTCGTCCTGAAGTACGTGGCGGCCGCGCGGGACGCGGGCCTCGGAGTGGTCCTGATCACCCACAATCCGCACCACGCGTACCTGGTCGGCAACCGCTTCATCCTCCTGAAGCGCGGCACGATGTTCGGCAGCTACGCGCGTGACGAAGTCACCTTGGACGAACTCACCCGCCAGATGGCGGGCGGCTCCGAACTGGACGACCTCCGTCACGAACTGGAGGGGCAGGCCCCGTAGGGGCTTGAGGGGGCGCGGGGAACTGCGCGCGCTCGGCGACAGCGAACCCGCAGGTGAGAGACGGGCAGGCGGCAGCTTCGCCGAGCCACGGGACACCGGTGAGCCACAGCGGCAGCGAAATGGCAGAATCGCCGCAATGAGCACCTACCGCGATCTCGCGCACCGCGGCTCCGCCCGAGCCACCGTCCTGCGGACCGTGGGCACGCGTGAGCGCCGATCACATCTGACGGCGCCCCGTGTGCCCACCGTCGGCATCGACATCGGCGGCACGAAGGTGATGGCGGGCGTCGTCGACGCCGACGGCAACATCCTGGAGACGCTCCGCACGGAGACCCCGGACAAGTCCAAGAGCCCCAAGGTCGTCGAGGACACCATCGTCGAGCTGGTCCTCGACCTCTCCGACCGGCACGACGTGCACGCGGTGGGCATCGGCGCCGCGGGCTGGGTCGACGCGGAACGCAACCGCGTCCTGTTCGCCCCGCACCTGTCCTGGCGCAACGAACCCCTGCGCGACCGCATCTCCGGTCGCCTCGCGGTCCCCGTGCTCGTCGACAACGACGCGAACACGGCCGCGTGGGCGGAGTGGCGCTTCGGCGCGGCCCGCGGTGAGGACCACCTGGTCATGATCACGCTCGGTACCGGCATCGGCGGCGCGATCCTGGAGGACGGCCAGGTCAAGCGCGGCAAGTTCGGGGTCGCCGGCGAATTCGGGCACATGCAGGTCGTCCCCGGCGGCCACCGCTGCCCGTGCGGCAACCGCGGCTGCTGGGAGCAGTACAGCTCCGGCAACGCGCTGGTCAGGGAGGCCCGCGAGCTCGCCGCGGCCGACTCACCGGTCGCGTACGGGATCATCGAGCGGGTCAAGGGCAACATCCCCGACATCACGGGCCCCCTGATCACGGAGCTGGCCCGGGACGGCGACGCGATGTGCGTGGAGCTGCTCCAGGACATCGGCCAGTGGCTCGGCGTCGGCATCGCGAACCTCGCGGCGGCCCTCGACCCGTCCTGCTTCGTGATCGGTGGTGGTGTATCGGCCGCCGACGACCTCCTGATCGGCCCGGCCCGCGACGCGTTCCGCCGCCAGCTGACCGGACGCGGCTACCGCCCCGAGGCCCGTATCGCCCGCGCCCAGCTGGGCCCCGAGGCGGGCATGGTGGGCGCCGCCGATCTGGCACGCCTGGTGGCCCGGCGCTTCAGGAGGGCGAACCGCCGCCGGGTGGAGCGCTACGAACGCTACGAGCGGTTCGCACAAGCGCGCCGTACCAACGATCGCACTTCGCAGGGAACTCAGTAACTGATGACCGTCCCCCGCCAGCCTTCGTCCCCGGACTCTCCGGACTCCCCGGGCTCACCGGGCTCTCCGGATTCCCCGGATTCCCCGGACTCCGCCGACGGAGGTGGCGGTCCGCGCGAGGACCGCCGCCACATGATCCGCCGCCGCTGGCTGACGGCCACGATCATCGTGCTCCTGATCGGTGTGCCGGCCGGCTATCTGGTGATCTCCGCGAACCAGAGCCGCAACAGCGGCCGCGACAAGGAGGCCAAGTACTCCGCGACCGGCCTCACCGCGGGCTGGCCGTCCAAGGTGCAGCGCCGTCTCTACGACGTACCGATCCCCCCGTACTCCAGGGAGGTCGCCTACTACGAGACGAACAACTGGCGCACCAGCCGCCTGTACGCCCAGTTCCTGACGAGCAACAAGGGCCTGGACAAGTTCCTCAAGCGGATCGGCACGAGCACCGAAGCGCTGAAGAAGAACGACCTCACGATCAGCAAGCGCGACCGCAAGGTGGTCGGCTGGGAGTTCACCGACCCGGGCCCCTGGCTGGGCCTCACCCATGTGAAGAAGGACCCGGCGCCGACCCTCGACGTGGTGGTGAACCGCGCCAACCCGGAGCACCCGATGGTCTATGTGGTGTCTACGACAACCCCGTAACTGGCGTGTTTCTTCGGTGAGCTGACCGTCGGACGGCTCGTACGCCGGCGCCCATGATCCCCAGAGACGTCCGAAGGTGGCGCGCAGGGACATGCTGCCGGGATCAGCTGAGGCGTGCCCACCGCTCGTACGCCGCCGCCCCCACCCCCAGGTCCTCCCAAGCCATCCCCGCCGACTTGAACAGCCGGGGCCGTCCCTCGGGCATCTCCACCTCGCCCCGCACCAGTTCGCCCAGAGTCCGCAGCCGCCCCGCGTCGAAGGCGCCCGCGGCCACCGCGAGTGCGATGTCCCCGCATTCCCGCAGTGCCACCTCGTGCGACTCGGCCACCACCAGGCCGCCTCGCAGAAGCTCCTCGTCCACCTCACGCGCGTCCGGCTCGTGCGAGCCCACCGCCGCGACCGTCGCGTGGGCCGGGAGCAGTGCGCTGTCGAACAGCGGCTCGCGAGCCGTCGTGCAGCAGCAGACGACATCGGCGGTCGCGACGTCCGCCGGAGTCGCGGGCGTCGCGGACAGGCCCGTATCGCGGCAGCGGTCGACGAAGGCCGCCACCCGCTCGGGACTGCGGGCCACCACGTCCACGTGAGCCAGCGTGGGACGTACCGCGCGGACCGCTGCCACGTGGCCCCAGGCCTGGGGGCCGGTCCCGAAGACCAGCAGGCGGCGGGTGTCCGGCACGGCGAGGTGCCGGATCGCCGCTCCTGACACCGCGGGCGTACGCAGCGAGGTCAGCGCGATGCCGTCCAGCAGCGCCAGGGGAGTGTGGGTCGTTCCGTCAAGGAGGAGGTACACGCCCTGGATGCGGGGGAGTTCGCGGTCCGCGTTCCCCGGCGTGACCGTGGCGATCTTCACCCCCGTGTACGACGTCGTCGAGGACGGCATCAGGAGGAGCTGGCCGCCGGGTACGTCCACCACGCCCCGCGGGGACTCCGCCTCCGGGTCCAGACCTGCCTTGAGGACGGCTTCCACCGCTTCGACGGCCGTGGACATCGGAACGAGCCGGGCGATGGCATCGGCGTCGATGTAGGGCGGGGCCTCGCTCATGTCTGGTCCTTTCGGGGCTGTCCGGCGCCGCGGCTCAGTGGGGGGCGATCCGGCTGCGGACCTGGAAACGGCCCACTGACTCGTGGCCGGACGACTGCAGGGCGACCGCGACGGGCCCCGCGAACGTGTATCCGTGTTCGGCTGCGTGGCGACACACGTGACCCACCAGCTGGCGCGACACCTCCTCGGTGTGCGCGGTGAGTTGGCTGTGACTCTCGGACGGCAACTCGACGACGAAGGCATTGGGAACCAGGACGCGCTGCCGGTCGAGGATCAAGGCATTGTCGTCGCACTCCCGCTGGAGTACGGCCACCACCTCCGCGTGCCGGCGTGGCGACGGAATCACGTGCGCCCACAGAGCAGAGGTCCATCGTTCCATGGTCCGTTCGACGGTGTTGAGAAGTCCCATCGAGTTCGGCTGCCCCACGGCGGCTGAGGCACTCTCGCCCGTACGAGTGCATCGAGCTCTCACATCCCTCGGGGCCCGGTGCTGGACGGCGCCCGGCGTGGCGGTCAGCTGTGGGGTGGGCTCAGGAGCCGCCGGATGAGGGGCGCGATGCCGTCGGCGGGACGTACGAAATCGACCTGGCCGGTATCGATGGCGGATTTCGGCATTCCGTGGAATGCGGCCGTCGCGGGGTCCTGCACGATGACGGTGCCGCCCCGCGTCTTGACCGCTTCCACTCCCCGGGCGCCGTCGCCGTCGGCGCCGGTGAGCACGCAGGCGATGAGCAGAGGTCCGTGGGCCTTCGCGGCGGACTCGAAGAGGGGATCGGCGGCCGGGCGCACGTAGTTGACCGGGTCCTCCCGGGTCAGAGCCAGGCTGCCGTCCGCCGCCACGCACAAGTGGTGATCGGGCGGCGCGATGTAGACGCTGCCCGCCGCCGGACGCTCGCCGCCCCGGGCCAGTGCGACGCTGAGGGTGGTGGCGCGAGACAGGACGGCGACGATATGCGTCTCGCGGGAGCGTCGCAGGTGATGGGCCACCAGCACGGAAACGGGGACCTCGGCGTCGAGGCCACCCAGTAGCGTCTGCAGACCCTGGACACCCCCGGCGGAGGAAGCCACCACCACGGTCGCGTGGCGGTCGTCGGGCTCCTGCGGATGACTGCTGTTCACGCGAGGACAGTAGCCGGGCCCGGGCCCCATTTCGAGTCCGATGTCCGCCGAAGCGGTATGTGCTCAGTCGTCGTCGGCGGAACCCGCCTCGAACGTCGGGTCCAGGGCATAGTGCGCGATCCCGAACGGTTGGAAATCGGCGTCCGCGAGCACCCTGTACAGGAATTCCGACGTGGACATGTCGTACCTGTGCCAGTCCCCGTCCTCGGCTCGCGCGAGGATCGGGTATGTGCCGGGCTGCCCGGCATCGACCAGCCAGAAGTATTCATCAGCCCATTCAGTGGATCCCCAGGAGACAAGCCCTTTCTCCCCCGGAGCGTAGATCGCATGGGGCTCGACGGCGGAAACCCCTGCGGCTTCGCCGTCCCGGTCGACTGAAAGAGCAACTCGCCATTGCGTCAGAAAGTCGAAGGCGAGACCCTCGTCGCGCCCGAGGAAATAGACCGAATCGCTGAAGACCCCGCCGCCAAAAGCCTCGTAGAGCTCTTTGTAATCCGCGGGCAGCGGAAACTGCAGCTCCCCCTCGATCGCCTCCCAGTCAACGGAAAGCCCCAACGGCTCCCATCCCGTCAGTTCGATCAGTCGCTGGACCCACATATGGCAACCTCTCAGGCAGAATCAGGCAGAATCAGACAGAAGGAGTGCGGGTGGATACCAGTCGCGATATCCACCCACACTCACACAGTTCCTGGACGAACTACTTCAGCCAGCACCTTCGGGCCCTGGCAACTTCACGACTCAGGGTTCGAGCCCTGTAGGCGTATTCCAGATCTTCGCCCCCGGCTCGAATTCTCCCGTGTCCATGTTCAACCACGTGATGGTCAGGTGGTCCGGTGCCCCTCGCCGGGTGTAGTGCGGGGTCACCTCGTAGTAGACCGTCTGGCCGGACTCCACCATGGCGGCCACCTGGTTCTCCACCTTCTTCATCTGCGACCTGTTCGGTGTGGCCCACAGGGAGACCAGATTCCGGGGCTCGGTACCGCTACCACCCAGGCGGTTGGCGAGGAGGTGGCCACGGTTCATCCCCTTCTTGAAGCCCGGAGGAGTCAATTCGGGGTAATCCCTCTGGGGGCGCGGCACGGGACTTCCCGCGATCTTGGAACCGGCGTCGCCCTTTGTCGCGCCCTTGTCGTTGATCCAGTTGTAGTCACCGTCGTTGAGACAAGCACGCACCCCCGTCGCCCTCTTCTGCTGGTCGAGCGGCTGGTAGTACACCATACTCTGACCTTGCCCGCAGTCATCTCTGGTGAAGGGGAAGCGCGCAGCCCCCGGCTGCCACTCCTTTTCGGAATCCGGCTTGACCAACAAGCCCTTGCTGTAGTCGGGTTTCGCGCCGGGCTCCGACTCGTATCCGTTCGAAGCCGTGGATGAATTCCACCCGATTCCGTTGAGGAAGATATCAATGGGATTGGCCACGCTGCGGGCGCCCTTGGCGAGCTTGACCGCTCCCTTGGCCGCGCCCTTGACGGTGTCGACGACGTCGGAACAGAACCCGCAGGATATGTGCCCGTCAAGCTCGACCCGGCTGATGGGGTTGCCCCCCGTGAACGAATACCGGTTGCCGGTATACGGATCGGCCCCCAGCCCCATATCGGCCAACGCCCCGTTGTACATATCCCGGGTCGTAAACCGATTCAGCCCCGGACTGTAGTCACGGAAGCCCATGTCGTACGTGCCCGAAGACGCGTCCCACCGCTTCGAGTTGAAGCGGTACGGGTTGTACGTCTCCTTGGACGGGTCGCCCGCATCCGGCTTGTCGATTCCGGTGAAGTCGGACTTCTCGTCGGAGCCGTATGCCGTGTAGCCGTACGTCGCCTTCGTGGAGCCGTCCGCGTCCGTCAGGGACTCGACGTCGGTGTGGGAGTTGTAGCCGTAGTACGCGTCTTCGCCGGCAGCACCGTCTGCGGCATGCTTGACCTGCGAAAGGCGCTCGCCCCAAGGGCTGTACTGGTACGACTTGGTGAGTTTGCCGGCGACCTCTTCACCCAGCACCTCGCTCGACATGCCGAGGTAGTTGAAGTCGGTCGTCCTGCCGTTCTCGGTCTTCGATGACGTGCGGTCCAGCGGGTCGTACTTGTACTGGGTGTTCTTCATCGAGCCGGAAGCCGCATCCAGCTTGCCGTGCTCCACCACGTGGTCGAAGCCGTCGTAGGTGTTGCGCTCGACGACCTTGCCGCCCGAAGTGACCGATTCCTGACGGCCGAACGGGTCGTAGTTGTACGACAGCGTGCCTTCCGGAGTCGTGGACTTCAGGAGGCGGTTGCGGTCGTAACCAAAGGTGGTCGTCTCGCCCTTGACCGTCTGGGAGACCACGTTCGCGTTGTCGTCGTGGACGTACGTCTCCGTGCCCGCGCCGTGCCCCGTGCGGACCGACTTGGCCAGCCGGTCGGCCGGGTCGTAGGTGTAGTCCGTCGTCGAGGACAGGTACGCCGAGTTGTCGTCGGCGTTCATCTTCTTGGCGAGGTCGCGCGCCTTGTTGCCGTTGGCGTCGTAGGCGTAGTCGTGGGACGAGACGAGCGTGCCGTCCGGCTTCTTCTCCGTCTGGGTGTCGAGGGCTCCGTCCAGGTAGTAGGCGTAGTCGACCGTGTTCTTGTTGGCCTTGGTCTCGCGGCTCTTCTGGCCGCGCCAGGTGTAGTCGTACGTCGTGACCTTCGGCGAGGCGTCAACAGCGCTCGTGCCGACCGAGACCGACTTGACCAGCTCACGCGCGTCGTAGGTGTACTTGCTGTACTGGTCGGGATGGGCCAGCGTCTCCGGCTGGCCGTTCGCGTCGTACGTGTACGACGTGGACTTCTTCTCCTCGCCGGCCAGCGCCTCGACGACCTTCGACGCCTGGTTCAGGCCCGTGTACGACATCGTGTACGCGTCGATCTTCGTGCCGGTCGAGGTGTCGTCGATCGAGGTCAGGTTGCCGTTGACGTCGTAGGCGTACGCGAACCGCTTGCGCTCGGTGTCCACGGCGGCCGAGTTGTCGCGGACCAGCTTCACCTGCTCGGCCTCGGCCTTCAGCGTGGTCGTCTGGTCCTGCTTGTACTCCTTCTCGCCGAGCTTGGCCCACTTCCCGCCTTCGGCGCTCTGCGCATACGCCGTGTACGTACCGGACTTGGGGATCGTCAGCTTCCACGCGCGCTCGTCGCCGCCGGCGCCAGACGTCCTGACCGACTGGGACTCGACGCCGAGGACCTCGTTCCTGCCGACCGGAATGCCGTCGTCGTCCAGGGACTTGAGCTTGCCGTCGGGGTAGTAACCCCACCGCATGGTGCGGCTCGATGAGCCCGCGGCCGACGTGAGTTGACGTGCCGACTGCTGACCGAGTTCGGTGTGGTCGTAGGTCGTGGTGATGTTCCACGGGTCCGTGGACTTCTTCACCCAGCCGTTGTCGAAGTAGTCGTAGGTCGTGTCGTTGCGGGTGCTCTCGCCCTCCGACGGCGGCATCGAGACCTTCGAGACCCGGCCCACCGCGTCGTACGACGTCTCCGTCCAGACCTTCCGGTTGTACCGGGGATCCTTCGGGTCGTACGGCTGGATCTGGCGCTGCGGACGGTTCAGAGCGTCGTACGTCGTCTCCGCCACGAAGTCGTCGGCCGCCTCGGTGTTCACCGCTCGGGGCGTGAAGACCTTGATCCGGTTGCCGACCTCGTCGTAGCCGAACTTGGTCTCGCGCGTGGTGTCAGCGGTGTGCGGGGCCTGGACGACAGCGAGCTTGCCGCGCTCGTCGTAGTGATTCCTGGTGGTGTTGTCCTTCTGGTCGGTCGTGGAGACGAGCAGGGAGTCCTTGTCGTACGCCTGCTTGGTGGTGCGGCTCGTCGCGTCCGTGACCGCGACGACACGGTGGTTCATGTCGTAGTCGGTCTTGATGGTGTAGTCGTCCGGGTCGGCCGACGCGTTCTTCTTCGGATCGATGACCCTGGCCACGTTGCCCACGTCGTCGTAGAGGTAACGGACCTTCTCGTTCTTGGCGTTGGCGACCTCGACGAGCTGATAGATCTCGTCGTAGACGTTGGTCGTGACGTAGTCGTCCGGGTCGGACGCCGTCGCCACACCCTTCGGCTCGGTGGTCGTCCGCAGATTGCCGACCTTGTCGTACGTGTACGCGGTCTTCCGCTCCGCCGCGGTATCGCTGTCCTTCGGCGCGGTGGCCGAGACGACCTGGTCCGCCTTGTCGTAGACCGCGGTCGACGTCGCGCCGTTGGGGGCCTTGGACTTCGTCACGTTGTCGTTGGCGTCGTACTCGGGAGCCGGAGTCGTGATGAAGACCCCCGCCACCTGGTCCTTGGGCGCCTTGGAGACCAGCGGGCGACCGAAGGTGTCGTAGGTCTGCGTGGTCTTCTTGCCCAGCGCGTCCGTGACCGAAAGGACCTGACCGCGCTCGTCGTACTCGGTCCTGGTGACCTTGCTCAGCGCGTCGGTCGTCGTGGCCGGGTAGCCCGACGGTTTGAAGTCCTGGTAGGTCGACGGGTTGCCGTTGGCGTCCGTGGCCTTGGTGAGCTGCCCGTACGCGTCGTAGTCGTACGAGGTCGTGTAGTCGCCGGACGTGGCGGACGCGACGCCCTTCGGGTCGGTGACCGTCTTCAGGTTGCCTTTGGCGTCATGGCCGAACTCCCAGGCACGGCCCTCCGCCGAGGTCTTCCTGACCAGGTCGGCCGAGTAGCCGTCCGCCCGTGTCTTGTACTCGTAACGGACCGAGTGGAGCGGGGACTTGCCCGGCGCGCACTCGTCCGCTGACGGCAGGCCCGCCTTGTTCTCCTCCGCCGAGGTCATCCAGAGCGGGAAGCCGGTCTTCTGGTCGTGGCAGTACGCCGTCTTCGCCCCGTTGGCCTCCTCGAGAACGGTGACGTTGTTGTCGGAGTCCCACGTCATCCTGGTCGCCTGGGACTTGGCGTTGACGACCTTCACCGGCCGGTCGCCGGAGTCCGTCTCGTACGTGGAGGCGTGCTTCTCGGCGTCGGTGACCGTCGTCTCGTCGCGGCCCTCCGGCAGCTTCTTGTACGCGAAGTCCGCCCGGCCGTCGAGGCGGTCGGTGATGTCCTTGGTGGACCAGCGGTAGTCCGTCTCGGCGGTGACCGAGTAGCCGAGGCCGGTGGAGTTGCCGCGTGGGTCGGTGACCTTGGTCAGCTTGGTGTTCCTGCTGCCCTGATCCTTGTCGTACGCGAAGGAGAAGACCTTCGGCTGCGACGAACCGTCACCGTCAGTGATACGGCCCAGATGGCCCTTCTCCGTGTAGAGGAAGGAGACCTTGCGGCCGGAGACGTCCGTGACCGACTTGAGATGGCCGTAGATCGACGGGTTCCACAGATCGGTTCCCGAGACCTTCTCGCCCTGGGCGTTGAGGTAGTCGTACGTCGCATCGCCCTCCCGGTAGTAGTCGAGCTGCATGGTGACCCGACCGGACGGGTCCTTTATCCGCGTGAGGAACTTGACGTCGCGGTTCCCCGTGTCCCGCAGCTCGTACTCGTACGTCTGCGTATTGCCGTTCTTGTCGACGACCGACGTCAGATAGCCGTCACAGCCGATCACGAAACGGGTGCCGTCCGGACGGGTCATCGTCCAGGCGTCCGGCACCTCGGGGCCGGCGCCCACCGCGCACGACGCGGCGGCTCCTGCCTTCGCCGAGAGGCGGTAGTGGTAGCCGGGCGCGGGCTTCCAGCTGCCGTCGTCCTGTTTGCGGAAGATCTGCTGGGTGCCGTCGCCGTCCACGACATACGCCTCGGACGGGTTGGTGTCGGGGTGCACGTCCAGGACACCGCCCAACCGGAACGGGCCGGACATCTGCGCCGACCAGCCGTGGCCCAGCAGGCTGTCCGAGGTGTCCTGCGCGTTGTAGGTGACGCGCGCGAACGTGTTGATGCCGCGGCCGGGGTTGGAGAACGCGTTGTACGACCAAGAGGCGTTGCCCGAACCCAGGTTGGATGACAGGGACGAGCCGGCGCCGGTGTCCTTGCCCGTGTACGCGTGGTACTTCTCCAGGCCGAGCCGGTCCGCCGTCGGGTCCTCGACGGCCGTCTGCTGCGTCAGGCCGCCGATACCCGGCTTCTCGGAGAGCCAGGAGCCGTCCGTCTTGTTGCGCAGGTCCCAGGTCAGCGTGTAGCCCGCACGCCGGTTGCCGTCGACCACCGGCGACTTGACCGTGGCCGTCACGGTCGTGGAAGCGCCGGGCGCGAGGGCCGGAACGTCCGCCTTCAGTTGATTCGCGGCCGTCGTGGCGTCCGAACCGTCCGGGTGCGACCACCGGTAGCTCAACTCACGCTCACCGGCGGGCCACTCCGTGGTGGTCGTGTTGGTGACCGTGACATCCACCGGGTAGGTGTTGTCCGCGCTCATACGGGTCGGAGTGCCGGGCGCGTAGTACGTGTCCCACGGCGTGGGCTCGGCAGCGACGACCCGCAACTCGGCGGCGTCAGCGACGCCCGGTCGGCCCTTGGTGTGCTTCGCCGGCCCGGCCAGGACACCCTTGTTGGCCTTCGGATGCTTCACCCACTGGTGCGCCAGCGAGGTCGCGTCCAGGGACATGGTCGCCCCGTCGGGCCTGCCGTCGGCGAAGACCGGCCCGAGCTCACCGGACGCCGTCTTGGTGAACTCCTTTTTCAGGGGGCGCAGTTCATACAGCGCGCCCTTGCCGCCGGTGCCCGATGCGTGCTTGTCCGGCAGTTCGAGGCTCAGTCGCGCCTCCAGGATCTGAGCCTTCTTGGAGATCTCGGAGGTCGGGAACTCCAGAAGGGTGCCTGCCTTCCCCGAGATCCGGACAGCATCCGCGTGGTCCGCCTCGATCACCCGCACGGTGTGTCCCGGCTTGGGCACGCCGACCCGCAGCACGGGAGAGCCGAGCAGCCTGCCGTCCTTCGTCTGCGCCAGGATCCGGTACGAGTAGTGGCGGCTGATCTCCGTGGCATGTGACGCCGGTGTCGGTTCGGTGGTGGTGTCCCTGAACCGCTGGGCCCCCTTGCCCAGCGTGGACACGAGGGTCGAGGTCGTCGGCGCGAAGTCGCGCCGCGGGGAGCGGTGCACCTGGTACCCGACGATGCGGTCCTTCGCGCCGCCGACGGTCGCCTTGGGCCAGGAGAGCTCCGGGCCGGTTCCGTGTACGACCGCGGGGACGTCGAGCGTGGTGCCGCCGGCTCCGTAAGCGACTTTCAGGTGAGGGGAGTTCTGCGGGTAGCGCCGCTTGGGCGGGTCCGGCGGCGGGTCACTCCGGGCGGTCTGCCCCTGCTCGGTCGGCTGCTGCGGTAACGCGTCGGGGGCCGCGAAAGCGACCTGGGGCAGCGCGGTGCCCAGGACCCCCGAGACGATCACGCCGACGAGCAGCCGGCGATGGCCAATTCTCACGGTGACAACTACCTCCCCGCCCTTGTTCCAAGGCCTTGCAGCAGTGCGTGCGGGACCTTGAACGGGCAGCACTGAGCACTGCTCCCGGAATTCAGGAACAGCGAACGGATAATCGACGCGGCGGATTATTTAGGCGCCGGGAGGTCGCCTGTCAACGTCGTTCAGGTTCTGGACATTTCTCGTGTTCCCAGTTCATCTGGGTAATCCGCCCAGGCGTGGCGGACGAATAGTCCGGTTTCTTCCGGGCGTGGCGCTTCGCGGCCACGGTCGGGTATAACCAGCCGGATTCGGCAGGGCTTTGTTTATCGAAAGGGCTGGCATGAATGACGATTCGACGATTCACGGCGACAGGGAATCGGACTCGTCCGACCCCGTGATCGCCGAATCCACCGACGCCGATTCGGCGCCGGAATCCGCGCGCTCCCGTCGCCGGGTGTTCACCGCGGCCGGTGTGCTGATCCTCGGCTGCGGCGCCTTCGCGGCCTACGGCGTGGCCGGGGACGACGAACCGGGGGCACGCCCGGTTCCCACGGCATCCGTCACCTACGAGATCACCGGCGCGGGCAAGGCCGACGTGTCGTATCTCGCCCGCGACGTGCGGGGCACCGCCAAGCAGGAGAAGGCCGTCGCACTCCCGTGGAAGAAGACCGTCCGGGTGCCCCTCGGCCAGGAGCCGACCGTCCGGGTCCAGCTCGACGAGCGGGGCGGAGAGGCGAGCTGCACTCTGGCCGTCCGCGGCGAACACGTGCAACGCGCCACCGCGACCGGCTCCTACGGGCGGGCCACCTGCACGGCGGCCGAACTCCCGGCCAGGAGGGGTTGACCGTGCGCCCGCCCGCTTTCGCGGTGAACGACCGCGTCTGTCACCCCCGCGAACCGGGGAACATCGGCACGGTCGTGTCGGTGGAGCTACGCGGACGTGTGTTGCGGCGCTGGGTGTACTGCGTGCGGTGGCGCTCGGGGGTCGACCCCGTACCCCTGCTCGACGGTCTGCGGCTCGCGTCGGCGAGGCCCTCGCCATAGCAGGCCGTCCCGGCGCCGGGACGGCGAAAAACCTGGTGTGCGGGGCCGACGGAACCGGGTAACGTCGTGGTCATGTTCTTCCAGACGCTGATTTACGAGTGAGAGCGTGATGGGCCCCTGCTGACGTCCTTCGACGCCGCCGCGCCCGTCCCCCACCGATGAGTCCGTAGATCACTTCACACCATTCCGGGAGAACCCGTGAGCAAGAACATCAACAACCCCGTGGGCATGGGCGGCGGCAAGCGCAAGAAGCTGTCCCGCGCCGAACGGCAGAACAACGGCCCGCACCGCAACCTCGACCGCCAGGGCGCCGCCGACCAGAAGGCGGAGCTGGTGCGCAAGATGCGCGAGAAGGTCGGCTCGGCCGAGAGCGCCGGGCAGACGAGCGACGACACCGCACAGAGCTGACGCACCGCCGCCGCGGGGCGGCACCGCACGCAGCAGGGCCCGGACCGTGACGCGCGGTCCGGGCCCTGCTGCCGTACGGGGCGCGGCCGCTCCCGCCCAGCTCTCGGCCGAGCACCCGCGGCTGGGAGTCGTCCGTCGCCGCGAACGCTACGCTGCCCGGGAGGTCTTCCACCTGGTCGAACAGCCACAGCCAGGACCCCGCTCATGGGGGCTGTCGTGACAGATGAGAGGGTCGGGCGAGTGAGCGAGACACCGATGAACACCCTGCAATACCGCTTTGACGGGCCGGAAGACGCTCCTGTCCTGATCCTGGGTCCCTCGCTGGGTACCACCTGGCACATGTGGGACCGGCAGGTGCCCGAGCTGGTCAAGCAGTGGCGTGTGTTCCGTTTCGACATGCCCGGACACGGGGGCGCCCCCGCCCACCCCTGCGGCTCTGTCGGCGAGCTCGCCCAGCGGCTCCTCGCCACGCTCGACGAGGTCGGTGTGCAGCGCTTCGGCTACGCGGGCTGCGCGTTCGGCGGCGCGATAGGGGCCGAGCTCGCCCTGCGGCACCCGCAGCGCGTCGCGTCGCTCGCGCTGATCTCGGCCTCGCCGCGCTTCGGCAGCGCCGACGAGTTCCGCCAGCGCGGGGTGATAGTGCGCAGCAACGGCCTCGACCCCATCGCGCGTACCTCCCCCGAGCGCTGGTTCACGCCCGGCTTCGCCGCCGCGCAGCCCGCGATCACCGACTGGGCCGTACAGATGGTGCGGACGACCGACCCGGGCTGCTACATCGCCGCCTGCGAGGCCCTCGCCGCCTTCGACGTGCGCGCCGAGCTGGGCCGGACAGGGGTGCCCACGCTCGTCCTTGTCGGGTCGGAGGACCAGGTCACCGGGCAGGGCGAGGCCCGCACCCTGGTCGCGGGCATCCCGGACGCCCGCCTCGCCGTGGTGCCGGGGGCCTCCCACCTCGCCCCCGTCGAGCAGCCCGCCGCCGTCACCGACCTTCTCGTACGTCACTTCTCCACCGCCTGGCAGCTCGCGCCCGACGCCACCGGGACGCACGCGGCGATCAGCGCCACGCCCCTCAAGCCGGTGCTCGCCCCGCCGCCGCCCGTCTTCCCGGTCGCCGAGATCGGGCCCATGGAGCAGCCGGAGGCCGTGGCCGGCGGGCGCGCGGACCCGTACGAAGCGGGGATCAAGGTCCGCCGCGAGGTGCTCGGCGACGCGCACGTGGACCGCGCGCTCGCTGCCGCCGATGACTTCTCCACGGACTTCCAGGAGCTCATCACGCGCTACGCGTGGGGCGAGGTCTGGAACCGGCCCGGCCTGGACCGGCGCTCCCGCAGCTGCGTCACCCTCACCGCGCTCGTCGCGGGCGGCCACCTGGACGAGTTGGCCTTCCACACCCGCGCCGCCCTGCGCAACGGCCTCACCCCGCAGGAGATCAAGGAAGTCCTGCTCCAGGCGGCCGTCTACTGCGGCGTACCCGCGGCGAACTCCGCCTTCAAGGTCGCCCAGGCCGTGATCCGCGAGGAAACCACGCCCCAGGAGTGACGCGTAGCAGGATGGGGGCATGACGACTGCTGCGAAGAGCATCAAGCTCACGAAGAAGACGCACGCCTGTGTCCGCCTGGAGCGGGACGGCCGGAGTCTCGTCATCGATCCGGGCGGCTTCAGCGAGGATGACGCGGCGCTCGGCGCCGACGCGATCCTCGTCACGCATGAGCACCCCGACCACTTCAGCGAGGACCGGCTGCGCGCCGGCATGGAGGCCGACCCCGCCGCCGAGATCTGGACCCTGCGCTCCGTCGCGGAGAAGATCTCGGCCGCCTTCCCGGGGCGGGTGCACACCGTCGGGCACGGCGACACCTTCGAGGCCGCCGGGTTCGGTGTGCAGGTGCACGGCGAGCTGCACGCCGTGATCCACCCGGACATCCCGCGGATCACGAACGTCGGCTATCTGGTGGACGGTTCGGTCTTCCACCCGGGCGACGCGCTGACCGTCCCGGAGCAGCCGGTGGACACCCTGATGCTGCCGGTGATGGCGCCCTGGAACAAGATCTCCGAGGTCATCGACTACGTGCGCGAGATCAAGCCGCAGCGCGCCTACGACATCCACGACGCGCTGCTCACCGACCTGGCCCGGCCGATCTACGACTCGCAGATCGGGTCCCTCGGCGGCGCCGAGCACCTGCGGCTCACGCCGGGGGAGTCCGCCGAGCTGTGACCGGCGGCCCCGGGGCTGTCAGTGGCGCCCGGTAGGTTGGGAAGCATGCGCATTGCCACCTGGAACGTGAACTCGATCACCGCTCGGCTGCCCAGGCTCCTCGCCTGGCTGGAGAGCAGCGGTACGGATGTGCTGTGCATCCAGGAGACCAAGACCACCGCGGAGCAGTTCCCCGCCGCCGAGCTGCGCGAGCTCGGCTATGAGTCGGTGGTGAACGCCACGGGGCGGTGGAACGGCGTCGCGCTGGTCTCCCGCGTGGGCCTCGACGACGTGACGACCGGACTGCCCGGCGGCCCCGACTACGACGGGATCCAGGAGCCGCGCGCGATCTCCGCCACGTGCGGTCCGGCCCGCGTCTGGTCGGTGTACGTGCCGAACGGCCGCGAGATCGACCACGCGCACTTCGCGTACAAGCTCCAGTGGTTCGAGGCCCTGAAGACCGCGGTGGCCGCCGACTCGGCGGCCGACCGGCCGTTCGCGGTCCTCGGTGACTTCAATGTGGCGCCGACCGACGCGGACGTGTGGGACCCCGCCCTGTTCGAGGGCGCCACGCACGTGACCCCCGCCGAGCGCGCGGCGCTCGCGGCGCTGCGCGACGCGGGCCTCTCGGACGTCGTGCCGAGGCCCCTGAAGTACGACCACCCGTTCACGTACTGGGACTACCGCCAGCTCGGTTTCCCCAAGAACAGGGGAATGCGCATCGACCTGGTGTACGGGAACGAGGCGTTCACCAAGGCCGTGACGGACTCGTACGTGGACCGCGAGGAGCGCAAGGGCAAGGGCGCGTCCGACCACGCGCCGGTCGTGGTGGACCTCGACGTGTGACACAGCGGTGAGGGGTGCCGTCCGGGGAAATCCCTCCGTCCGGCACCCGCTGTCCGCTGCCCGGGGCGTCCGCTCCCTACGGCTCGAGCAACCGCAGATCCACCGATTCCGCGAGCGCCGAGAGCCCCGCGTCCCCGGGATGGAGATGGTCCCCGCTGTCGTACTCCGCCCGCATCCGTGCCGGATTCGCCGGATCCCGCAGCACCGCGTCGAAGTCCAGGACGGCGTCGAAGTCGTCGCCGCCGCGCAGATAGGCGTTGACCTTCACCCGCTCGGCATCCGCCGCCGCCGTGCACAGTGACTCGCCCTGGCAGGGCGCGATCGTCGCCGCCACCACCCGCAGGCCCCGTTCCTGGGACCGCCCGGCGATCTCCCGCATCCCCTCGATGACCTGCTCGGCCGAGGCACCCCACCGCACATCGTTGACACCTTCGAAGACGACGACCGTACGGGCCGACGTCTGGGCGAACACGTCACGGTCCAGGCGGTGCAGCGCGCTCACGCCACCCGTGTCCGTCGAGACACCGTCCCCGGGGTAGCGGTCCGTGACCACGCGGTTCGCCGAGATCCCCTGGTTCAGGACTCCGAAGCGCGGCACCTCGTCCTGCCGCAGCAACCGCGTCGCAAGGACGTTGGGCCAGCGGTGGTTGGCGTCCTGCGTCGACTTCACGCCATCCGTGATGGAGTCGCCGAGCAGTACGACGGAGCCGGGTCCGCCCGACACGTCGACGCCCGTGAGCAGCGGCCATGTCGAGATCGTCGACGTGTACGCCGCCGGGGAGCCGTCCGACGAGTGATCGCCGGGTCCGCTCACGTACGAGCGCTGAATGGCCTGGCTGTGGACGGGCGCGGTCGTCACCGTCTCCGGGAGGTGGAAGCTCACCAGGAGATTCGTGTCCTCGGGCACGTCGAAGTCGAGCGGGTCGCTGAACGCCTGTGCGCCCGCGGGTACTTCGGTGCCCTCCTCGCCGCGGAACGACAGCGGCTGCGGCTCGCCCCTCGCCCCCGCCCCGGCCTCCTGCACGGCCACCGTCGCGCTCCCGATCCGCACCGGGGCTGACGCGAACGTGTTGTCGAGCCGGATGCGTACCCGCGGCCCGCCCGTGCTGGTGTGGACGACGAGCCGCACGGTCCGGTCGGCCCACGGGCCCACCGCGGTGTACCCGGCCGGCGACGCCGACCAGCTGCCGGTCCACCCCTTGGCCGGCTGCCGCACGGAGAGCGAGAAGACGTGCAGATCCGGGGTGCCGGAGTCCTTCGGCAGGGTCACCGACGCGACCTCGCGCCCGCGCGCCACCGGTACGGTCACGACGTACAGCCGTGCCTTCTCGGCGAGTTGGCCGCCCGGGGTGTTCACATGCGGCAGCGCGACCGCCTTCGTGGCGAGCGGGCCCGCGCGCCAGTCCGGCGCCGTCAGAAGGTACGTCCCCTTCGAACCGTCCCGGTAGCGCACCGTCCCCGTGCCGCTCGCCTCGCCGCCGGTGCCCGCGACCAGGAAGGCCAGGGCGTCCCCGCGCCCGCGCACCCGCACGGACTGCCCGTCGGCGCGGACGTTGTCCGCATCGCCCGGGCCCGTGCGGGGCAGGGCGAGCCGCGCTCCGTCCACGGCGAGCGAACGGCCCGGTGTCCAGCCCGCCGCATCGAGGTCCCGCGCCGAGAGCGAGCTGCCCGAGCCGTCGAAGTCCGCGTCTGCGGGTCGCGCGTCGTCACTGACCGCCCTGTTGTCGAAGAGCCGCTCCAGGGGGAGCGGCCCGGGTCTGTGCGGGGCGGCCTGCGCCGTTGCCACTGGGACGGCACTGGCGAGTACCGCCAGTACGGCTGCCGCTCCCCATGAACGTCGGCCTGGACGTTGGAGCATGTAGACCCCCCAGGGCTGTAGCTGACGTGACGACAGGTGCGCCATGAAGCTAAGGAGGCCGGGGAGAAGCGTCAATGAGGTGCGCGTGAACATGACCCGAACTCACCGCGATGCCGGTGTCGGGTGCGGCTGGGCGGCTCGCACCGGCAGTTCGCCGACGCGTCGGGGGCACTCGCATGATTCCGTGATCAACTGACGCAAGTTACATTCGTTGGACCGGGGAGCAGAGGCACCCTCACGGAGAGGCCGATCATGAACATCTCCTTCTTCGACAGGTGGCGCAGGCAGTCCGCCGACCGGAGGCCAGGACTCGCCTCGGTGTTCGACGAGGATCCGGCCGGTGTGGCCGAACTCCTTTCCGAATGCGAGCTGCTGCGTTCCCAGGCAGCTACCGCCGGGCTCGAACTCGACGACTCCCCGGCCTCGTTGACCGCGCTCGACCAGCTCCTGCCGCGCTGGCGCGACGACCCCGAACTGCTGCCGTGGCTCGGCAACGACGCGGGTCTGTACCTCGGTTCGGTCATCGTCCGCAGGGTGCCCGGCGCCACCTGGCACGTCTGGCCCGGCGGCAGCCCTGTCGTGTGGCTCCCCTCGGGGCGGGAGATCCAGGTGGTGGAGGCAGGGCTCGACTGGGCGGTGCAGGGTGCTCCTGAGCTGTCCCAGGTCTACGCGGAGGCGTCGGAGACGTAGCCGCGGGATGACGTAAGTGCAAATACGGTTAATGCCCATAAGTGCGTGTCGTCCAGTAAGTCCCGTTTTCACGTGGATAGTTTGCGCGGACCGACACCGCTGAGAGTGGGCAGGGCAGGGCATGGCCGTCGATCCGCTGATCGAGCTGCGTGATGTGAACAAGTACTACGGGGAGCTGCATGTCCTCCAGGACATCAACCTCACCGTCGGCAAGGGGGAGGTGGTCGTGGTCATCGGCCCGTCAGGGTCGGGGAAATCAACGCTCTGCAGGACGATCAACCGGCTGGAGACGATCCAGTCGGGAGCCATCGCACTGGACGGGCAGCCGCTTCCGGAAGAGGGCAAGGCCCTGGCCTCGCTCCGCGCCGACGTAGGCATGGTCTTCCAGTCCTTCAACCTCTTCGCACACAAGACAGTGCTGCAGAACGTCTCCCTCGCGCCGGTCAAGGTGCGGGGCAGGAAGAAGGACGACGCCACGCGGCGCTCCCGCGAGCTCCTGGAACGGGTGGGCCTCGCGACACAGGCCGACAAGTACCCGGCACAGCTCTCGGGCGGCCAGCAGCAGCGCGTGGCCATCGCACGCGCGCTCGCCATGGAGCCCAAGGTGATGCTCTTCGACGAGCCGACATCGGCCCTCGACCCCGAGATGATCAACGAAGTGCTCGAGGTCATGCAGGGTCTCGCCCGCGACGGCATGACCATGGTCGTCGTCACCCACGAGATGGGCTTCGCCCGTTCGGCCGCCAACCGTGTCGTCTTCATGGACGCCGGACGCATCGTCGAGGACCGGGCCCCCGAGGACTTCTTCAGCAACCCGGAGAGCGACCGCGCCAAGGACTTCCTCTCCAAGATCCTCAAGCACTGACGGGGGGACAGGCATGATGCGTACGACACGTCTGCTCGCGGCGCTCGTCCTCGCCGCCTGCGCCGCGACCGCCTGCGGCAAGGAGGGCAGCCCCCCGGTGAAGGGGCCGCAGCCCGACGAACTGCCCAAGTACCAGGTGGCGACGGGCTTCACACTGCCGCAGTCCAGTACCTGGAAGAAGGCCAAGAGGCGCGGTCACCTCGTCGTCGGGGCCAAGGAGGACCAGCCGTTCCTCGGCGAGAAGAACCCCGCCACCGGGCAGTACACCGGCTTCGACATCGAGATCGCCAAGATGATCTCGGCCTCGCTCGGCTTCGACCCGAAGTCGATCCGGTTCAGGACGATCGCGTCGGCGAACCGCGAGACCGCCCTGCAGAACGGGCAGATCGACTACTACGTCGGCACCTACACCATCAACGACCTCCGGAAGAAGCTCGTCGGCTTCGCCGGCCCCTACTACATGGCAGGACAGGGCCTGCTCGTGCGCACCGACGAGAACGACATCAAGGGGCCGCAGGACCTGGACGGCAAACGGGTCTGCTCCGCTGCCGGCTCGACCCCCTACCAGCGCATCCAGAAGGACTACCCGAAGGCGACGCTCGTCGCGTACGACACCTACTCGGTCTGCGTCGACAACCTGCTGACCTATCAGGTCGACGCCGTCACCACCGACGACGCCATCCTGATCGGGTACGCGGCCAAGGTGCCCGACGAGCTCAAAGTGGTCGGCAAGCCGTTCTCGAAGGAGCCCTACGGCATCGGCGTCCCCAAGGGCGACAACGCCCTGCGGTTCGCCGTCGACGACGCCCTCGCCGCCCGGGAGAAGAACAGCGACTGGAAGAAGGCCTACGACGCCACCCTCGGCCTCTCCGGGGTCCCGGCGCCCAAGCCGCCCGCCATCGACCGCTACCCGGCGAGCTGAGGAGGCGTCGTGGACGTACTGACAGACAACTTCTCCACCTTCGGCGAGGGGTTCGTCGGCACCGTCGAACTCACCGTCTACGCCTCCGTCCTGGCCCTCGTGCTCGGCTTCCTCATGGCGTCGTTCCGGGTGGCGCCGGTCGGCTCCTTCCGGGTGTTCGGCACCGCCTGGGTGACGGTCCTGCGCAACACCCCGCTCACCCTGCTCTTCTTCGCGGTGCTGCTCGGGCTCCCGCGCTTCGGACTCGTCCTGCCCTTCAAGGTGTTCGCCGTGCTCGCGCTCGGCTGCTACACCTCCGCCTTCATCTGTGAGGCACTGCGTTCGGGCATCAACACCGTCCCCAAGGGCCAGGGCGAGGCGGCCCGCAGCCTGGGGATGACCTTCGGACAGACACTGTCCATGGTGGTGCTCCCGCAGGCCTTCCGGTCCGTCATCTCGCCGGTCGGCTCCAACCTCATCGCACTGGCCAAGAACTCGGCGATCGCGGGCGCGTTCAGCGTCACCGAGCTGCTCGGCACGTACAAGACGCTCAACGAGCTCGGCTACAACATCGTCTGGACGTTCGTCTGGATCGCCGTCGGCTACCTGATCATCACCCTCGCCATCAGCGCCATCTTCAACGTCCTCGAAAAGCGCTGGGGAGTCGCCCGATGAAAGCCCTCTCCCACGATTCCACCGCCCTCTACGACGTACCGGGCCCCAAGACCGAGCGCCGGCACAAGCTCTACGGGCTGCTCTCCACCGTGGTGCTGCTCGCCCTGTTCGGCTGGGTCCTCTACCTGCTCTTCGACACCGACCAGTTCACCGAGACGAAGTGGATGCCCTTCGAGTACAAGGGGATCCAGGAACTCCTGCTCAGGGGCCTGGGGAACACGCTCAAGGCCTTCGCCATCTCCGCGGTGCTCGCGCTCGCGCTCGGCGGTCTGCTCGCCGTGGGGCGGCTCTCCGAGCACCGGCCGGTGCGCTGGCTGGCCACGCTCCTCGTGGAGTTCTTCCGCGCGATGCCGGTCCTGGTGATGATCTTCTTCGTCTTCGTGGCGCTGAAGGTCCAGCCGCTGCCGGCGCTTGTCACCGGGCTCACGCTCTACAACGGCTCGGTACTCGCCGAGGTCTTCCGATCGGGCGTGAACTCCGTGGAGCGCGGGCAGCGGGAGTCGGCGTACGCGCTCGGCATGCGCAAGACACAGGTCATGAGCTACGTCCTGGTGCCACAGGCCCTGCGCGCCATGCTGCCCGCCATCATCAGCCAGTTGGTGGTGGCCCTGAAGGACACCTCGCTCGGCTTCTTGATCACCTATGAGGAGTTCCTCCACGCCGGGAAGCTGATCGCGTCGAACCTCGACTACGATCTACCTTTCATCCCCGTGGTTCTGGTGATCTCGCCGATCTACATCGGGATGTGCATGCTGCTCTCGTGGTTCGCCCAGTGGGTGTCCAAACGACAGCGGCGCAATCCCAAGACCGAGGCCGCGGAAGTGGCCCCGGCCGAACCAGGGACGCTGCTGCCGGGTCCGCAGTAGCTAAAGGGGCCAGGGCCCACCCGGCAGCAGCCGGTGATCACTGTTCGCGCAGCGGGACCGACACGTACGACGGGTCGGACGCGGGCGAGGAGAAGGTCAGCTGCGCGCCGGACGGGTTGTGCTCGATGTAGAGCGGGTCGACCGTGTCGACCACCAGGGCGAGCTTGTGTCCTGCCGGAACGTCGTAGGCCGTGGAGAACAACTCCAGGTCCACGCCGAACGGTTGGCCGGGGGTCTTGCCGTGGAAGGTGTACGGCGCGTTGCTGACCAGCTTGCCGAGGCCGAGCGGGCCCACGTCGTAGAGGTACGCGACGAGGGTGCCGCTCTCCTTGGTGCTGGTGAGCGTGGTGTGCAGCTTCGCCGTTCCGCGCACCCGCTGGGCCGCGTCGTACTTCTGCGACTGCCAGACGCCCGCGTAGCGCCGCGGAAGCAGCGGGAGCGAGGCCATCGGCGGGATCTTGAGGAACTGGTCGAGGGTGTTCGAGAGCAGCACGGTGCCGCCGTTGGCGCCCGAGTCGACGTTCGTGCGCAGCGTGGTGGAGCCCGCGAGGTCGATCTTCTTCTTCGTCGCGCCGACCGACTTCCAGTCGGGGTAGCCCTCGTAGCCGCCGGTCGAGCGCGACTTGAGCTGGACGGGCTGCTCGCCGTCGACGCCGTTCTTCTCGCCCTTGAGGTGGTGGTCGAACCAGCGCCGGGTCGAGGCCCAGGTGTCGTTGGGCAGTCCGAACAGGCCGGTCAGCTCGGCGGTCGCGTGGTCGCCCGGACGGAATTCGAGGCGCTTGGGCCCGGTCAACTGCTCGTAGAACGCGGCGTATTGATTGGGCGGGAAGATCGTGTCGCCCCAGGCGTTGCCCAGCATGACGGCCGCGCCGTTCTTGTTGATCTGATCGATGTAGGTAGCGGGGGAGCGCTTCTTGCCCCACGCGATCATCTCGTCCTCCTTGTCCAGATTGGACGCGAGGAAGTCCTTGAGGGTCTGCTGGAGTTCGGGGCTCGGACGACCCGTGAGGACACCGGCGCCGCCGAGCAGCCCGGCGGCCTGGCGGTGCTGGGTGCGGCCGCTGTAGATCGAGTCGATGAGGTTGCCCCAGCCGCTGAGAGCGGCCACGGCCTTGATCCGCTTGTCGTGCCCGGCGGCGAGCAGGCTGATGCCCGCGCCGTACGAGACGCCGCCCATGCCCACCTTCTCGGGGTCGGCCGGGGTGTTCTCCAGGGTCCAGTCGATGACCTTCGAGGCGTCGGCGATGTCCTCGGGGCCGCCGGTCTCGATCTCGCCGCCGGACTGCCAGAAGCCGCGCGAGTTGTAACTGACCACGACGTAGCCGGAGTCGGCGAGCTGCTGGGCCTGTGCGACGTACTCGATCTGCGGCACGGCCCAGCTGGTGGGCAGCACGATGGCGGGGTACTTCGTGCCGTCAGCGCCGGCCTTCGCGCCCTTGGGGGTGAAGACGTTGGCCTTGAGGATCGTGCCGCCGTCGCCGGGGATGTCGACGAAACGCACGTCCGCGGAGCTCGCCGCCTGTGGAGCGGCCGCCGGCGCCGCTTGGGCGGCCGGGGCGAGGCCGAAGGCGGCGCCGGCGACGAGAGTCGCCGACACGGCGCCCACGGTGGTCGTACGCAGAGCCTTGCGCGGTTGTCCCACGGGTCACTCCTTACTCGTGCAAGCAAAGTGACCCGACGGTAACCTCGAGGCTTTACCGGGGGTAACCCGTCGGTAAGTTACGCCCCGGTAACGATTGTTGAGCTGTCTACTTCCAGTTCGGCCTTCAGCCCAGCGCGCTCTTCGTCTGCCAGTCGGCCCAGGAGATGTTCCACTCGCCGTAGCCGTTGCCCGGGTCGGGCACGCCCTTCGAGCCGCTGCCGGAGACCTCGAAGGGGTCGCCGACCCGGACCTGGCCGTAGAGCCAGGAGGCGTCGCCGTCGCTCATGCCGATGCAGCCCGAGCTGTGGTTGGTGTTGCCGAAGTACGAGGCGTTCCAGGGGGCGGCGTGCGCGTACATGCCCGACCAGGTCAGACGCATCGAGTTGTCGACCATCTTGTCGTAGGCGTCGCCGAGGCCGACCGTCTCGGAGCGCATGTTGATCGTGCCCTCCTTGGCCATCAGGACGGACGTGCCGCCCCAGGACGCCTTGTCGCCGCCGGGGGTGCCCGCCGACATCGGGACGGTCCTGACGCTCTTTCCGTCCCGTACGAGCGTCGCCTGCTTGCTGTCGAGGTCGACCTTGACCTTCTGGCTCCTGCCGACGGTGAACCCGGTCGCGTAGTCACGGACGAACCAGCC
Organism: Streptomyces sp. NPDC033180; assembly: GCF_055577645.1. Classification (NCBI taxonomy): domain Bacteria; kingdom Bacillati; phylum Actinomycetota; class Actinomycetes; order Kitasatosporales; family Streptomycetaceae; genus Streptomyces; species Streptomyces sp. NPDC033180. Next base: position 43,417 of record NZ_JBVIPU010000021.1, read on the forward strand.
GCCGTCGGTGCCCGAGTCGATCCCGCCGAGACGGGCGTCGAGCTTCACCTTGGTGCCGGACTCCCAGTAGTCCTTGGGGCGCCAGTCGACGCGGTCCTTGCCGTCGTAGTTCTTGATCCAGCCCCAGGATCCGGTGGTGTTGTTCGAGGTCTTCACCTTCAGGTGCCTCTCGACCTCGGCCTTGTTCTTCACCGGGTGGTCGAAGACGACCGACAGGGGCTGTGCGACGCCGACCGTGGAGTCCTTGCCGGGCGTCAGGGAGAGCTTGTTCACCTGCTCCGGTGCGGCCGTCTTGAAGGAGGCCCGTGCGCTGCCGCCCTCGTCCGTCGTCGCCTCGACCTTGTACGAGGTGCCGGGCACCGCCTTGCGGTCCGAGGTCCAGGTGGTGCCGTTCGAGGCGACCTTGCCGGTGAGCTTCGCGCCCTTCGAGTCGGTGACCTTGACCTGCTTCAGCTTGCCGTCGGCCAGCGTCACCTTGACCGGGGAGCCGGCCTTGGCCTGCTTGCCCTGCAGGTTGACGGATATGTCCGGCTTGTTCGCGGCCGTGTCGGCGGACGCGGGGGTGCTGCCCGAACAGGCGGTCAGGGCGGCGGCCAGTGCCGCGAGGCCCGCGGCCGTGACCGCGGCCCCGGTGTGGCGGGGGCGTAGGGGGCGTCGGCGACTCGGCGAGCTCAGGGGCCTCAAGGGAACGTACCTCCGTGCGAATGTGGAACTGCACGGTGAGAGGGACAAAGGTCCCGGTGGGTTGCCTCTTGCCCCGAATTTCCCGACTAGGTCACATGGGCGGCGTATGAGCCGGGCGTGACCGTCGGCGCTCGGTGATCGCGTACCTACTTGGCGCGATGGGAACTGCGCGGCGGCGTGATCGCGGGGGCCGGGGCCTGGGCGGCGCGGGTGACGTCCCCGACGAGCTCGACGACATCGGGACCGTACGCCTGGGAGTTGACGACCTTCAGGAGCAGGACGAAGGTGTTGGCGCCGTGCTTGCGGGCGAGGCGCTCGTGGTGCCGGGCGAGATAGCGGGTCGCCGCCTGGTTGGTGATCGCGCGCTGGCCGCAGAAGACGAAGACGGGTCTCGCCTCCTGGTCCTGCCCCGCGGTGAGCCGCGCGAGGATCACGTACTCCGTGATGCCGCCCTCCATGCGGTACCGCTCGTTGCCGACCTGGAAGGCCCCGCGGTCAGGTCCCGGCTCCGGGTCGGTGTTGATGCGGACGCCGGGCAGCAGGGAGTGCATGTGCGCGGCCATGCGGCGGTTGACGGCCGGGGAGCCGACGCAGAACTCCGTGCGCTCGCCGAAGCTCTGCTGGGCGGCGTCGTGCGCGACGAGCTGGGCGTGCGCCCCGCAGTCCTTGATCAGCGCGGCCAGTTCGAGCAGCGCGAACACGTCGTGGCGTACGACGGTGAGCTCGGGGCCGCCCGCCTCGCGGTTCACCACGAGCAGCGACTCGGCGTTCTCGGGCAGCCCGAAGAAGGCCTGCTTGCGGCGGAGCTTGCGCCGCCAGAGGTAGGTACGGGCGAGCCAGCCCAGCACGGCACCCAGGCCGGCCGCGATCAGGCCGAGGACGATGTTGCGCACGTCTTCAGTCATGGGGGCGCATGCTAGCGGGCGCTAGGACCCGTGTTCGAGGGGGTCCTGACGCCGTGGGGGGAGCGAAGTTACGCTGCGCGGACGGTTGTTGACTGGAGGTACGAATGCGTCGTGCTGTCGTACGGAATCTGACGCTATTGGCGGTCGGAGGGGTGTTGGTGTCGGTCGGAGCGGCCGTGCCCCCTTCGTCTCCGCGCTCGGCTGAACCGGCCTCGACGTCCCCGGGGAAGACACCACTCGCCGTCGGTCATGGCGGTGCCGTCTCCAGCGTCGACCCTGACGCGTCGGCCGCCGGGATCGAGGTCCTGAAGAAGGGCGGCAACGCGGTGGACGCGGCAGTCGCCACGGCGGCGGCCCTCGGCGTGACCGAGCCCTACTCCGCGGGCGTCGGAGGCGGCGGCTACTTCGTCCACTACGACGCCAAGAGCCGCAAGGTCAGCACGATCGACGGGCGTGAGACGGCCCCGCTGACCGCCGACTCCGGCCTCTTCCTGGAGGACGGCAAACCGATCCCCTTCGCGGACGCCGTCACCAGCGGCCTGGGTGTGGGCACCCCCGGCACCCCCGCGACCTGGCAGTCCGCACTCGACAAGTGGGGCAGCAAGCGGCTCGGCACGCTCCTGAAACCCGCCGAACGGCTCGCGCGCGACGGATTCACCGTGGACGGGACCTTCCGCTCGCAGACCGAGTCGAACCAGCAGCGGTTCGCCGACTTCCCGGCCTCGGCGAAGCTGTTCCTGCCCGGCGGTGCGCTGCCCGTGGTCGGCTCCACGTTCAAGAACCCCGATCTCGCGCGGACGTACGAGGAGCTGGGCCGCAAGGGCGTCGGGGCGATGTACCGCGGCGGCATCGGCAAGGATGTCGTACGGACCGTGAACAAGCCGCCCGTGGACCCGGCGTCCGGGCGCGTGGCCCGGCCCGGCGACCTGTCGACGAAGGACCTGAAGGCCTACGCGGCGAAGCGGCAGGCGCCGACGAAGACCTCCTACCGGGGCCTCGACGTCTACTCGATGGCTCCCTCGTCCTCCGGTGGCACGACCGTCGGTGAGGCGCTCAACATCCTTGAGCGGACCGACCTCTCGAAGGCCTCGAAGAAGAAGTACCTCCATCGGTTCATCGAGGCGAGCCGCGTCGCGTTCGCCGACCGCGGGCGATGGGTGGGCGACCCCGTCTTCGAGGACGTGCCGACGAAAGAGCTGCTCTCGCAGAAGTTCGCCGACTCGCGGGAGTGCCTGATCCGCGACGACGCGGCCCTGAAGAGCCCGCTCGCGCCGGGCGACCCGCGGGACCCGGCCGCCTGCGGGTCCGGTGACAAGGCGGCGCCGACCACGTACGAAGGGGAGAACACGACACACCTCACGGCCGCCGACAAGTGGGGCAACGTCGTCGCCTACACCCTGACCATCGAGTCGACGGGCGGCAGCGGGATCACCGTGCCGGGGCGCGGGTTCCTGCTCAACAACGAACTCACCGACTTCTCCTTCGCGCCGGCCGACCCGGCCGTGCACGACCCGAACCTGCCGGGTCCCGGCAAGCGGCCCCGGTCCTCGATCGCGCCGACGATCGTGCTCGAGAAGGGGCAGCCGGTGGTCGCCCTTGGATCGCCGGGCGGAGCGACGATCATTACGACCGTCCTGCAGACCCTCACGGGATTCGTCGACCGTGGCCTTCCGCTCGTCGACGCGATCGCGGCGCCGCGCGCAAGTCAACGCAACGCCGCACAGACCGAGTTGGAGCCGGGGCTCTGGGAGAGCTCGGTGCGGGCCGACTTGGAGGCCATCGGCCACTCCTTCAAGCAGAACCCGGAGATCGGCGCGGCCACCGGGGTGCAGCGGCTGCCGGGCGGCAAGTGGCTCGCCGCCGCGGAGAAGGTGCGGCGTGGTGGCGGGTCGGCGATGGTGGTGCGGCCGGAGTGAGGCGGGACGGGCGGGCCCTGGCGGGCCCGCCCGGTGGTTCAGCGGGCCGCGCAGTTCTGCTCCAGCTCGTTGGCCGCCCAGCGGATCGGCCCCTCCGGGTCGTCGTGCAGGTAGCGCAGCACGGGCAACGCGTCGCGTACCGCCGTGAGTTGAGCGTCACCTCGGCCGCCGCGTGCCTGGTGGACGTCCGCGAGGTCCGCGATCAGGAGGAGCAGCGTGCTGCGGGCACGGTTGTCCGGGTCCGTCATGATCTCGACCAGGAACGGGATCGCCGGGACGGCGGCTGTCGATGCCGCCTCCTTGGAGACGAGGAGGCGGTAGAGGTCGTGGACCGCGTCCATGGCCGTCTTCTTGTCGTCCGACGTCACCTTGCCGATCAGCTCGGGGATCATGTGGCCGGGGCCCCGCGCGGTCCACAGCGAGCCCCAGTCGACGCTCTCCAGGCGCAGTTGGAGGTCCCGGTGCGGCCACAGCTCGGCCAGGTCGAGGCGGAGGGCGGCTGTGGACTCCGCGTCGGTGACACGCAGTGTGCCGGCCGTGTCCAGGCCCAGGTACTTGATGCCGGTGCCGAGGCGGAGGTTGGCCACCGCGTCGGAGGCCAGGTCCCAGACGCGCACCAGGCCGTCCGCCCAGGCCGCGGCGAGCGCGGGCCCGGTGGGCAGGACCGCGGCGGCGAGTGAGCTGACCGGAGTGCTCCTGCGGGCGAACGGCGCGCGCAGTGGCTTGCGGCGGGTCGACCAGTAGCGGATCACGCCGTGCGCGTCGCCGCTCAGGACCAGGCGGGTGCCGGTCGCGAGCTCCAGGCAGGTCACCGAGGTCACCGGGGCGCGGTGCAGGCCGAGGGTGATGGTCTCCGGATCCTCGTCGTCCGTCTCGCGGACGTGCACGCAGCCTTCGCTGTCGCCCGCGACGAGCAGCGTCGGACCCTGGAGCGAGGCCACTGCCCTGAGCGTGCCCGGGGCCTCGACGAGCGCGGCTGCCGCTCCGGCGACGACGGGCGGCTGCGGGTACTCACGGGTCAGGACCGTGAACCTGCCGCGCGGGTCGGCGTCACCCGCGGAGAGTGAGACCGGGCCCAAGTCCTCAAGCGGCACGGGCACTTCGGCAGGCGGTCGGATGTCCTTGTCCGTCCACTCAAGGCCCAGCGTGCGGGCGACGTCGAGCAGCGCCGCGCGGGTGCGGCCGTTGATCACTATCCTGAAGTCGGCGCTGGGGCCCCGCCCGTGACGTATGACCGCGTCCGGAGCGCCGTAGGAGAGCGCGTCGGTGCCCATCTCCTGCCAGGGCAGCAGGCCCAGTTCGCGGTACGAGCCCTCCAGACGGCGTATGACCTCGGGGTCGGCGTCCACGGTGTCCCGGCCGAAGCGCAGCGTCCAGCCGTAGTGCGCGGGCATCCGCTCGAAGGCCAGCTGCATCAGGAACTCGGAGAGCGAGCGGCTCTGCACCACCCACTCGCCGCCGATGCTCACGAAGACCCGGGGGTCGGGGAGTTCGGCCTCGGCGGCGAGATAGCCCCATTCGTGGGCGTAGTGGTACTCGGACATGAACACGCAGACGCGGGTGTCCGCCGAGCGGGTGTCCGCGTCGAGCTCGGAGATCCTGGGTGGCCACTGTGTGTGGACCCAGTACAGGCGCGGGTTGAAGGCGAAGGAGTTGAGCGGGGAGTCCCACCATTCGTTGAGCGCCTGGGGGACCGGCAGGCCCCAGTCGATGCCGTGCTCCTTGTTCTCGCCACCCCAGCGGGAGTGCCCGGGCTCCCCGCCCGGATCCTCGTAACCCCACTCGCGCTGCACTTCTTCCAGCAACGACCAGCGGGGGCGCCCCTGTTGGCGCCCAAGCCGGTCCGCGAACTGTCCGTAATCAATGATCTCGTGTGTCACCGATGCATCGTACGGATGATCTACGTGACAGATGTCTTCGCGGCGTCACAGTGCGGTGAGGATGCGCGGGCCGTCGTTAGTGATCGCCACTGTGTGTTCCGCGTGGGCCGCGCGGCTGCCGTCGTTCGTGCGCAGCGTCCAGCCGTCCGGGGCCGGGTGGTAGTGGTCGATGCCGCCGCTGATCACCATGGGCTCGATGGCCAGGGCCATGCCGTGCTTCAGGGGCATGCCTCGGCCCGCGCGGCCTTCGTTCGGCACGCCAGGGTCCTCGTGCATGCGGCGGCCGATGCCGTGGCCGCCGAAGTCTTCCGGAATGCCGTAGCCCGCGTCCCTGCACACCACGCCGATCGCGTGCGCGATGTCGCCGATGCGATTTCCCACCACGGCCGCCGCGATGCCCGCTTCCAGGGCACGCTCGGCGGTCTCGATGAGGCGTACGTCCTCGGGGCGGGCCTTTCCGACGGTGAAGCTGATCGCCGAGTCGCCCACCCAGCCGCCGAGCTCGGCGCCGAAGTCCGCGGAGAGCAGGTCTCCGTCCCGCAGGCGATAGCCGGTGGGGATGCCGTGCACGATCGCGTCGTTCACGGACGCGCAGAGGACCGCGGGGAACGGCGTGGGGGCGAACGAGGGGCGGTAGCCGAGGAAGGGCGACGTCGCACCCGCTTTTCGCAGCACGTCGTGTGCCACCTCGTCCAGCTCGAGCAGGGATACGCCGACGTCCGCGGCCTCCCGTACGGCAGTGAGGGCCTGAGCGACGATCCGGCCCGCTTCGCGCATCGCGTCGATAGATGTGTCTGTCTTGAGTTCCACCATGCCAATTACTATACCGGTATGAGAATGGGTTTCTGTGCACGGTCGGGACTAGACTGACCGCATGGTGCGGACCCCCCTGACCCCAGAAGAGCACGAACGCGGCGAGCGGCTCGGCCGGCTCCTGCGCTCGGCGCGTGGTGAGCGGAGCATGGTGGAGGTGGCCGCGAGCGCCGGTCTCTCCGCCGAGACGCTCCGCAAGATCGAGACGGGGCGGGCCCCGACGCCCGCCTTCTTCACCGTGTCGGCGCTGGCGGTGACGCTCGGCCTCTCGCTGGACGAGGTGGCGCAGGCGTGCGTGATGGTGCCGGTTTAGCCGGCTCTGGCGGAACCCATGGGCACGGCACGTCTGGTGCGGACGGGTGGCGTGCGAGGGGCTGGGGAGCGGCCGGAAAACTGCGTGTAGTCGTCCCGTAACACGTCTGGTGTTATCTTCCGGTCCGGAAGACTCCAGGCTCCATGGGGCGGTGCTGGCTCGGATGGCAGTGGGACAACTCCCTGATCAGGTACGGGAGTTCGCGAGGTACCTGAGAGACCTCCTGGCGCGGCTCGATCCGGGCGCCGGGTGGTGCGGCGTGTTCTGGTCCCGTGACCCCGAGGGGATGCGGGCCTGTCTGGATGGCTCGGAAGTGCCCCCCTGGGATGTGATGGAGGCGCTGCTGCACGATCTGGCCGCGGGGCACGGGACGCAGGCCGCCGAGCGCGAGACGGAGCGGGCGCGGGCGCTGCACGCGGCCTCCCTGGCCGCGTACGACGCGCGGTCCGGAGGGCGGGTGCTGCTCGGCGAGCGCCTCGACATGATGCTCACCGAGCAGCGGTTCGCCGTGGAACGACAGGCGGAGCTGGGCCGCTCGCTCGCGCTCGCGGCCACGCCGGACGAGGTGGAGCGGCTCAACCGCGATCTGGCCTGGGTCGGCGACGACCACGACCGGGCGACCGCACGGTGCGCGGAACTCCGGGAGCGCATCGAGCGGTTGGACCGCGCGGACCGCCCGCAGTGGGTCGACTTCGGGACTCCGGTGGCGGACGACTTCGCGGCTGTGGAGGCGGATGACTTCGAGGACCTGGACTCCAGCTACGACGTCGAGCCCGGCTACGACAGCGAGTCCAGCTACGACGTCGAGCCCGACTACGACAGCGAGTCCAAGTACGACTACGGCTCCGACGACTTCGGGGAGCAGTCGCAGAACGCCTTCGGGGCTCAGGCCGCGGACGGCTTCGGGCCGGCCCCCGCCGAACGGAGCGCCCCGGCTCCCGGCGCCCGCACCCTGTCGGCCGACCCGGAATCACAGCCGGACCCGGGCGCAGACGCACCCCGTGTGCCCAAGCAGAGCCGCAAGTCGCGCGACACGTCCCGCCGCACGCGCCGCCCCCGCGGCGCCCGTTTCGCGGGGTTCGCGGGGGCGGACGACGACGGGGGTGCCGAGGCGGCAGCGGCCGGTGCCATCGCCGTACCGGAGACGGCCGCGCCATCGCCTGCCGCGGCCGGCCCGCGCGGCGCGCGGTTCGCGCACGCCGCCGATGGCGGTGGACGGCGTGACGACGTGACGCCGCCTGACCGCGATGCCGGGCGTGCCACCGCCGAAGCTGTCGCCGCGCTCATCAAGCTCCGTGGCGAGGGCCGCAGCGGCGAGGCGCACGGCGTGCTTGTCGAGGCCGCGGGCTGGCCCGCGCCGCGCCTGCCCGAGTTCGCCGGTGAGCTGCACCGCGCGGGCCTCGGCGCCGACTGGTCGACGCTGCTCTGGGAGGCCGCGTCGCTGCCGCCCGACCGGCTGGTCGCGCTCGCCGACGCCCTCGCAGGGGCAGGCCGCGCCGAGGACTGCCGCAAGCTGCTGCGGCAGGGCGTGTCCCGGCCCGCCCAGGAGATCGCCGAGGCCGTGCTCGCGCTGGTCGACGCCGGCCGCGAGCGCGAGGCCCGCGCCCTGCTCGACGCCTACATCCGCGTCCGTACCCCCGAGGACACGGCCGGCTGCGCGCACACCGATCCGTACCGCCTCATCCCGATGCTTCTCCGGGCGGCCCAGGGGGTGTCGGACGAGCGCCACTGGGATCTCGTGCACGCGCTGCGCGTTGCCGGATTCAGCACCTGACGCCCCCGCTTCCTTGGCGCGTTCTCGCCCGCTTCTCGCCCGCTTGGGTGCGAAACATGATCGACTCCGCCGGTTAACGGCGATGGTCTTGCCCAGCCCGTCGGGGAGGCTTACGTTTTCCTGTCTACGCACCAAGTCTACGGGCGTAGAGGCTCTCTGACGTCCCGTCGAAGGAGCAGCTCATGGCCAACGTCGTACGCGCCGCACTGGTCCAGGCAACCTGGACAGGCGACACCGAATCCATGATCGCCAAGCACGAGGAGCACGCCCGCGAGGCGGCCCGCCAGGGTGCGAAGATCATCGGATTCCAGGAGGTGTTCAACGCCCCCTACTTCTGCCAGGTCCAGGACCCCGAGCACTACAGGTGGGCCGAACCCGTGCCGGACGGTCCCACGGTCACGCGGATGAAGGAACTCGCCCGCGAGACCGGCATGGTCGTCGTCGTCCCGGTCTTCGAGGTCGAGCAGTCCGGGTTCTACTTCAACACCGCCGCCGTGATCGACTCGGACGGCTCGTATCTGGGGAAGTACCGCAAGCACCACATCCCCCAGGTCAAGGGCTTCTGGGAGAAGTACTACTTCAAGCCGGGGAACGCGGGCTGGCCCGTCTTCGACACCTCGGTCGGCAAGGTCGGCGTCTACATCTGCTATGACCGCCACTTCCCCGAGGGCTGGCGCCAGCTCGGCCTGAACGGCGCCCAGATCGTCTACAACCCCTCCGCCACGTCCCGCGGCCTGTCCGCCTACCTCTGGCAGCTGGAACAGCCCGCCGCGGCCGTCGCCAACGAGTACTTCATCGCCGCGATCAACCGCGTGGGCGTCGAGGAGTACGGCGACAACGACTTCTACGGGACGTCGTACTTCGTCGACCCGCGCGGACAGTTCGTCGGCGAGAGGGCGAGCGACAAGGCCGAGGAACTCGTCGTCAGGGACCTGGACTTGGGGCTCATCGAGGAAGTACGCCAGCAGTGGGCGTTCTACCGGGACCGCCGCCCCGACGCGTACGAAGGACTGGTACAGCCGTGAGTGACCTCCACACCCGCCACAAGGCCGTCCTGCCCGAGTGGCTCGCCCTCTACTACTCCGACCCGCTGGAGATCACCCACGGCGAGGGCCGCCACGTCTGGGACGCGGACGGCAGGCAGTACCTCGACTTCTTCGGCGGCATCCTCACCACCATGACCGCCCACGCGCTGCCCGAGGTCACCAAGGCGGTCAGCGAACAGGCCGGGCGGATCATCCACTCGTCCACGCTCTACCTCAACCGGCCGATGATCGACCTCGCCGAGCGGGTCGCCGGCCTCTCCGGCATCCCGGACGCCCGGGTCTTCTTCACCACGTCGGGCACCGAGGCCAACGACACGGCGCTGCTCCTGGCCACCGCGCACCGCCGCTCGAACCAGATCCTGGCCATGCGCAACAGCTACCACGGCCGCTCCTTCACGGCCGTCGGCATCACCGGCAACAACTCCTGGTCGCCGACCAGCCTCTCGCCGCTCCAGACGCTGTACGTGCACGGCGGCGTCCGCAGCCGCGGGCCGTACGCCGCGCTGAGCGACGCCGAGTTCATCGAGGCCTGCGTCGCCGACCTGAAGGACATGCTCGGGCAGGCGCGCGGGGGAGTGGCCGCGCTGATCGCGGAGCCCATCCAGGGGGTCGGCGGCTTCACCTCTCCACCGGACGGGCTCTACGCCGCCTTCCGCGAAGTCCTGTGGGAGCACGGCATCCTGTGGATCTCGGACGAGGTGCAGACCGGCTGGGGCCGCACCGGCGACCACTTCTGGGGCTGGCAGGCGCACGCCGCGAGCGGCCCGCCGGACATCCTCACCTTCGCCAAGGGCATCGGCAACGGCATGTCCATCGGCGGTGTCGTCGCGAGCGCCGAGGTCATGAACTCCCTCGACTCCAACTCCATCTCGACCTTCGGCGGCTCACCGGTCACCATGGCGGCAGGCCTCGCCAACCTCACGTACCTCCTGGAACACGACCTCCAGGGCAACGCGCGACGCGTCGGCGGTCTGCTCATCGAGCGGGTGCGCGCCATCTGCGCCCAGCTGCCCGTCGTACGCGAAGTGCGCGGCCGGGGCCTGATGATCGGCATCGAGCTGGTCAACCCCGTCACGGGCGAGGCCGATCCGCAGGCGGCCGGCGCGGTGCTCGAAGCCGCACGCGAAGGCGGCCTTCTCATCGGCAAGGGCGGCGGCCACGACACCAGCGTCCTGCGTGTCGCCCCGCCACTCTCGTTGACCGTGGCGGAGGCGGAAGAAGGGGCGGCGATCCTCGAACAGGCTCTGCGGAGCGTCTAGTTCACGCACCGGACCATGAACCCGCTCATGTGCCTGCTTGTCCACCTGCCTGCGCCCACGAACGTACGAGCATGAAAGGGAGCGCCCCATCATGAGTACCCGCACCCTGATCCGCGGCGGACTCGTCATCACCGCCGCCGAAGAGGCCCACGCCGACGTGCTGATAGAGGACGGCAGGATCGCAGCGCTCGCCGCACACGGCTCGGGCGCCGCCGAGGCCTGGACCGCGGACCGCGTCATCGACGCCACCCACAAGTACGTGATCCCGGGCGGAGTCGACGCGCACACGCACATGGACTTCCCCTTCGGCGGCACGTTCTCGTCGGACGACTTCGAGACGGGCACCCGGGCCGCGGCCTGGGGCGGTACCACGACCATCGTGGACTTCGCCGTGCAGACGAAGGGGCAGGCGCTGCGCGCGGGCCTCGACGCCTGGTACGCGAAGGCGGACGGCAAGTGCGCGATCGACTACGGCTTCCACATGATCCTCTCGGACGTCAACGAACGCACCCTGAAGGAGATGGACCACCTCATCGAGGAAGGGGTCAGCTCCTTCAAGCTCTTCACGGCGTACCCCGGCGTCTTCTTCAGCGACGACGGGCAGATCCTGCGGGCGATGCAGCGGGCCGCCGCCAACGGCGGGCTGATCATGACGCACGCGGAGAACGGCCTCGCCATCGATGTCCTGGTGGAGCAGGCCCTCGCGCGCGGCGAGACCGATCCGCGCTATCACGGCGAGGTGCGCAAGTCGCTCCTGGAGGCGGAGGCGACCCACCGGGTGATCAAGCTCGCCCAGGTGGCGGGCGCTCCGGTGTACGTGGTGCACGTGTCGGCGCAGGAGGCGGTGGCCGAGCTGGCCAGGGCGCGCGACGAGGGCCTGCCGGTGTTCGGCGAGACCTGCCCGCAGTATCTGTTCCTCTCCACGGACAACCTCGCGGAGCCCGACTTCGAGGGCTCCAAGTACGTCTGCTCGACCCCGCTGCGGCCACGCGAGCACCAGGCGGCCCTCTGGCGGGGTCTGCGCACGAACGACCTCCAGGTGGTCTCCACGGACCACTGCCCGTTCTGCTTCGTGGGGCAGAAGGAGCTGGGCCGCGGGGACTTCTCCAAGATCCCGAACGGCCTTCCGGGCGTCGAGAACCGCATGGACCTCCTCCACCAGGCCGTCGTCGACGGGCACATCAGCCGCCGCCGCTGGATCGAGATCGCCTGCGCGAGCCCGGCCCGGATGTTCGGCCTGTACGGCAAGAAGGGCACGATCGCGCCGGGCGCGGACGCGGACGTCGTCATCTACGACCCGGCCGCCGAGCAGATCATGTCGGCGGACACGCACCACATGAACGTGGACTACTCCGCGTACGAGGGCAAGCACGTCATGGGCCAGGTGGAGACGGTCCTCTCCCGCGGTGAAGTGGTCATCGACCAGCGGAAGTTCACCGGCCACGCAGGGCACGGCGCGTACGTCCCGCGCGGCACCACCCAGTACCTCGGCTAGGAGAGGCGACGCACCATGGACTTCGGACTCGTCCTGCAGACCGATCCGCCGGCCGCGCAGGTGATCAGCCTCATGAAGCGCGCCGAGCGAAACGGCTTCCGCTACGGCTGGACCTTCGACTCGGCCGTGCTGTGGCAGGAGCCCTTCGTCATCTACAGCCAGATCCTGGCGAACACGCAGCGGCTGATCGTCGGCCCGATGGTCACCAACCCGGGCACTCGCACCTGGGAGGTGACGGCCTCCACGTTCGCCACGCTCAACGACATGTACGGCAACCGCACCGTGTGCGGCATCGGGCGCGGCGACAGCGCGATGCGGGTGGCGGGCCGCACCCCGAACACCCTCGCCCGGATCAGCGAGGCCATGAAGGTCATCCGCGCGCTGGCCTCGGGGGAGGAGGCGGACCTGGGCGGCACCACGATCCGCTTCCCCTGGATCGGGACGGACGCCCAACTCCCGGTGTGGATGGCCGCGTACGGGCCCAAGGCGCTGAAGATGGCGGGCGAGGAGGCGGACGGTTTCATCCTCCAGCTCGCCGACCCGTATCTGACGGAGACCATGGTGAAGGCGGTCCGCGACGCGGCCGCGGCCGCGGGCCGGGACCCATCCGCGGTCACGATCTGCGTCGCAGCCCCCGCCTACCTCACGGAGGACGACTCACCCGCCGCGCTCGCCCACGCCCGTGAGCAGTGCCGCTGGTTCGGCGGGATGGTCGGCAACCACGTGGCCGACCTGGTCGCGAAGTACGGCGAACACTCGGGCCTGGTCCCCGAGGCCCTCACGGAGTACATCAAGGCCCGCGAGGGCTACGACTACTCCCACCACGGCCGCGCCGACAACCCCGACACGGCCTTCGTCCCCGACGACATCGTCGACCGCTTCTGCGTCATCGGTACGGCGCGTCAACACATCGCCAAACTGGAGGAGTTGAAGCGGCTGGGCGTCGATCAGTTCGCGCTGTACGCGATGCACGACGCCCGCGAGGGCGTCATCGACGGGTACGGCGACACGGTCATCCCCGCTCTGTCGTGAGCAGCCCCACTTCCAGGTCGGCGACAACTCCGTAATGATCGCCGGCCCATACGCCGCCGGTCGGCTCGTCGAAGGCGAGGCGGGCACTCCGCACGCGGGCGAAGGCATGCGGGTGCGCGTGCGGGGAGCCGACGAAGATGTAGTCGATCCTGCGGCGGTGGCCGGGCTGGCGTACCAGGAGCTCGATGTCCTCGGCCGCGTGGGGGTTGTCGGCGGTCCAGGTGTGCCCGGGGCCGGAACCCGCGACCTCCCACGCGTCGTGGAAGTGGGTGCTGCGGCCCGAGAGTGACTGCCGGCCGGTCAGATAGCGGATGCCGGCCGAGTCGGGGTCCGCGTTGAAATCACCGGCCATGACCGTGGGCAGTGCCGTGCGGTGCCGGGCGTCCAGATCGCTCAACGTCAGCGCCTGACGCTCCCGTTGCGCTTCCGCGTCGAGCCGGAACGACATCGTGGGCGCGATGAACAGCACGTCGTCGAGGCCGGGCAGCGGCACGAGGGCGGCCAGCGTGAGCCACGGGACGTCGGGCGCGTTCGTTCCGCGCTGGTCGAGGACCTCGACGACGCGATGCGGCCACCGCGTCGCGATCGCCGTGCCGCCGTACCGGTCCGCGTAGGGCGGAGCCGCGGCGGCGGTCTGCGACTGATGGGTGCCGTGCAGCCCTGTGCCCTCGATCAGGCCGGGCAGTTGGTCCGGCAGGACCTCCTGGAAGGCGACGAGATCCGGTGCGAGACGCCGCAGCTCGGCGTTGATCAGCGTCGCCCGTGCGACGGCGTCGCCGCGGCTGTTCCACACGTTCAACGTCACGACGCGCATTCAGGGCTGCCTGACCGCGATGACGTCGAACTCCAGCGTTACTTTCGGGCTCACGAGAACCGAGGTCGCGGCGTTCCAGTTGACGCCCCAGTCCTTGCGGTTGATCGTGACGCTGCCCAGGAATCCGACTCGGAAGTCGCCCTGCGAGTCTTCCTCCGCGGCGGTCAACTCGGCGTCCATCGTCACCGGTTGGGTCACGCCCCGGATGGTCAGGAGGCCGGTGACCTTGTACGTGGTCCTGTCGACCGGCTCCACCTCGGTCGACTCGAAGGTGATGGTGGGATGGTTGTCCGTGTCCAGGAAGGTGCCGCGCAACTGGTCGTCGCGCTGCCGGTGGTGGGTCTGGAGACTCGCCGCCCGGATGGCGAGGTGTGCGCTGGACTTCGACGGCTGGTCGCCGAACAGGTACGCGCCGCCCTCGTACTGTGCGAACTCCCCGCGCACCCTGGTGGACATGGCATGCCGGGCGACGAAGCCGATCCGGGTGTGGGCGGTGTCGATGACGTAGGCGCCGGTCAGCTCGCCGAGGCTGATGGTGGTGGGCATGAGGGTCACTCCTGTCGGGGGTGGGAAGGGGCTGGAGGGGCGACCCGGCCGGTCCCGTGAACCGGCCGGTCGCCCGCCCCGGCAATGGGCCTGCTATCCGAGCTGGCCGACCTCGTAGTCGCCCGCGGGCCGCTGTGTGAAGACGTTCAGACGGTTGAAGGCGTTGATGATGGCGATGCCCGACACCAAGGCGGCGAGCTGGTCCTCGTCGTAGTACTTGGCGGCGTTCGCCCATGCCTCGTCACAGACACCGCCGGCCGCGTCCGCGATGCGGGTGCCCTGCTCCGCCAGCTCCAGGGCGGCGCGCTCGGCGTCGGTGAACACCGTGGCCTCACGCCAGGCCGCGACCAGGCTCAGGCGCACCATGGTCTCCCCGGCGTGCAGGGCCTCCTTGGTGTGGATGTCGATACAGAAACCGCAGCCGTTGATCTGACTGGCACGGAGCATGGCCAGTTCACGCGCCGCCGCCGGCAGTGTCGACTCCGCGAGCGCCTTGCCCGCGGCGACGATGTGCTTGACGGCCTGGGCCGAGACCGGATTGGTGAGGAAGTCGAGACGGGTCTGCATGGTGATCTCCCTTGTCTGTTGGGCCGGTTCACCCCCCGGATGAACCGGCCGTTCGCGGGATCGTGTCGTCCCAGCAGCACCGACGAGACAGCCCCTCGGAATGTGAGGCGAGGCGCCGATGTCACATTCCGAGGGGCTGTCTCGTCGTAGGGGGAACGGCACCGGCGGCAAAGGGAGCGGCGACACCATGAGGACCCAGTTCGAGCCCGGAGACGGACGGCTCGATGCGAGCCTGAGCGCGATCATGAGCGAGCGGCGTCAGCTGATCAATCTCGCGTACCGGCTCCTCGGCTCCCTGGCCGACGCCGAGGACGTCGTGCAGGAGGCCTACGTCCGCTGGTACGCCATGTCCCCGAAGCAGCAGCAGGCCATCGAATCCCCCGGTGGCTGGCTGACGAAGGTGGCCGGGCGCATCTGCCTGGACCAGCTGCGCTCGGCGCGGGCCCGGCGCGAGAGCTACGTGGGTGAATGGATCCCGGAGCCGCTGCCCGATCGCACGGAGTGGCTCGACGGGCGGTCGGGCGGAGCGGGTGCCGACCCGGCCGACCGGGTCACTCTCGACGAGTCGGTCAACATGGCCTTCCTCGTCGTGCTCGAATCGATGACCCCGGCCGAGCGCGTCGCGTTCATCCTGCACGACGTCTTCCGCTACTCCTTCGCCGAAGTGGCCGAGATCGTCGGCCGGAGCCCGGCGGCATGCCGCCAGCTGGCTTCGTCGGCACGCCGCCGCATGCGGGCCTCGGACGCTCCCGGGACCACGGCAACCACGGCTACGACGGCGACGACGGCGGCCCGGCGTGCCGCCGTTGTCAGGGACTTCAAGCACGCCTGGGAGGCCGGGGACATCGCCGCGCTCATCGGCCTCCTCGACCCCGACGCCACGGCCCTCGCCGACGGCGGCGGCCTGGTGAACGCGGCGCCCCACCCCATCGTGGGCAGCGAGGAGATCGCGCGCTACCTGGTCACCGTCTCGGCCGCCATCGCCGACGGGGCGCCCGGCCAGACGATCCTGGAGCGCACGGTCAACGGCCAGCCCGGCCTGGTGATGCAGCACGACGGCGTCACCACGGGGGTGCTCGCCTTCGGTATCGCGGGCGACCGGATCACGCACCTGTGGGGCGTACGGAATCCCGAGAAGCTCCGGCCCTGGGTGGGTCGTACGGGAAACTAACGATCTGAGGCGAAGTGCTCTGTTGAGCGGCCGTACTCGCGCTCCCAGAGTGGCCGCCCTGCTCGCCTACTTCGATACCGGGGGCGCCCGTTCGAGGTCAGTCCGTCACGTTGATCTTGCCGTTGAGCTTGGCGTCGAGCTTGGCGGGGGCGGCGTCCACAAGGGCCTTGCCTCCGGTGATGCTCTTGAGGAGTTCGGCCACGTCGACTCCCGTGGTGGAGCTGAGGAGCTCCATGCCCTGGGCGACGTTGTCGGCGACCGTGCGGGAGAGACTGCTCGCGCCGTCCGTGGAGATCACGGTCATCTTGTCGATCGCGCCGAGCGGTTCCGCCGCCTTGGCCACCACACTGGGCAGGACCTCGACGAGCATCTGCAGCACCGCCGCGTCGCCGTACTGTGCGAAGGCGTCGGCCTTCTTGCGCATCGCCTCCGCCTCGGCGGCACCCTTGGCGCCGATCGCGGCGGCGTCGGCCTCGCCTTCCAGGCGTACGGCGTCGGCGAGCGCGGCCCGCTGGGCCTTCTCGCCCTCACCGGTGAGACGAGCCCGGTCCGCGTCGGCCTCGGCCTGCTTGACCAGGGAGACACGGCGGGCCTCTGCCTCCTGCTCGGCCTGGTAGCGCGCCGCGTCGGCGGGCTTGCGGACCTTGGTGTCCAGCTCGCGGTCGGTCAGGGCAGCCTGGCGCTGGGCGACCTTCTCCTGCTCGGCGAGGACCTCCTGGCGGCGGGCGGCCTCGGCGAGCGGTCCCGCGGCTCCGGCACGTGCGCCGGCCTCGTCGGTCTCCGCCTTGATCTCGGCCTGCTTGAGGGAGAACGTCCGCTGGGCGATCGCGATCTCCTCCTCGGCCTTCAGCCGCGCCTGCTCGGCGGCGCGGCGTGCCACGGCCTCGGCGATGTCGGCCTCCTGCTTGGCGCGGGCGGCCTCGGGGCGGCCGAGGTCCTCCAGGTAGGAGCCCTCGGTGGTGATGTCCTGGATCTGGAAGGCGTCGAGCACCAGGCCCTGCCCGGACAGGCTCGCCTCGGCCTCCTCGGCGACCTGCCCGGCGAAGGCGGCGCGGTCGCGGATGATGTCCTCCACCGACATCCGGCCCACGATGGAGCGCAGCGCGCCGGAGAGCACTTCCTGGGTGAAGCCGACGATGCCGCCCTGCTGGGCGAGGAAACGCTGGGCCGCGGCGCGTATGGAGTCCTCGGTGCCGCCGACCTTCACGATCGCGACGCCCTCGAGGTTGGCCTTCACCCCGCGCAGCGTGACCGCACCGCGCACGGCGATCGGGATGTGCCGTGAGGAGAGGTCGAGCGTGAACTTCTGCTGGACGAACGGCACGACGAACACGCCGCCGCCCACCACGACCTTCTGGCCGCTGTTGTCGGTGAAGATCCGGCCGGTGTCGGGGTCGGTGGACTTCTTGCCGCGCCGCCCGGTCACGATGAAGGCCTCGCTGGGTCCCGCGACCTTGTAGCGGGTCACGACGACGAGCGCGAGGAGTACTAGGAGTACGACGACTCCGATGACGGCGGTCAGGACTGGACTCATGGTGAATTCCCCCCTGCCTCCCGAGGGGACGGCAGATCGGTGATGTTGTACAGGTCGTGGACGCGGACAGGTATGCCGCGACGCGGGTGCGGGTGCGGGTGCGGGTGGCGCGGTGGTCAGCGCTGTACGGGGCGGACCGCGACCGAGGTCGGCGACAGGGCCGCCTCCACCCAGATCTCGGTGCCGCGGGTGACGGCCGCGCCGCTCCTGGCGGCGAACTTCACCGGCTGACCGCCCAGTTGGACCAGCACTTCGCCATAGCCGCCGACCGGGATCGCGGTGACCACGGCGCCCGCGGTGCCCACGAGGTCGTCGCCCCGTGGAGTGGCCGAGGTCTGATCCCGCATCAGGGCGCGGCTGAACTTCCAGGTCAGCCAGCCCGCTCCCACGCCGACGGCCGCTCCGACGGCGATGGCGCCGCCGGCACCGAGCCCGGTCGTGCCGAGCACGATCGCCCCGCCGAAGCCGAGCATGGACACGAACCCGGCGACGACGGGAAGTGACAGCAGCCCGTCGAAGAGCCCGTCGAGGACTCCGACGCCGTCGAAGAGTCCCTCGAGGACACCGTCGAAGACGAGGGACAGGACCAGCAGCGCGATTCCCGCGATGCCGAGACCCAGAAAGACATTCACCCCGAGCACCTCCTCAACTTGCCGGATGTCTCGGTGAGGTGGGGATCGTCGCATGTGGGGGAGGGCTCGCACATTGCCGGGACCCGGCAGTCATCGAGGGTCTTTCATGCCGGTCCACGTTTCGACCGAGCCCCCACCGGGAGCAGGATTGTCGGCGCCGCCGGCTGGGGAAACTGGCGACTGAGCCGGATCTGAAGGCTCTCGAGCACCTGCCGGTACCAGCATCAACACCAGTACCTGAGCTGAGTTGACCCGCGTTTCCCGTGTTGTCCCGCGTTGTCCCGCGTTGATCCGAGTAAGGAGCCTGGGCATGGATTTCGGACGTGTGCCGCAGACCGATCCGCCCGCCTCGTGACCGGCACCGTCCCCACGGGGCCCGCCGCCGGACCCGGCGCCACATCCCAGACCGTCGCCGACGACGGCCGCGTCGAACTGCGCCCCGGCGCGTTTCCGGAGCACA
Source organism: Streptomyces sp. NPDC033180 (assembly GCF_055577645.1). Taxonomy (NCBI): domain Bacteria; kingdom Bacillati; phylum Actinomycetota; class Actinomycetes; order Kitasatosporales; family Streptomycetaceae; genus Streptomyces; species Streptomyces sp. NPDC033180. The sequence continues at coordinate 62,258 of NZ_JBVIPU010000021.1, forward strand.
GCCGCTTCGCCAACGACGACCTCAAGCCCATTCCCCTGGCCGAACGCCACTGGAGCACGTACAACTTCGCCGCCCTGTGGGTCGGCATGGCCCACAACATCCCCTCCTGGACGCTCGCTTCGGGCCTGGTCGCGCTCGGCATGGACTGGCGCCAGGCCGTCTTCACCATCGCGGCGGCCAATGTGATCGTGCTCCTGCCGATGCTTCTGACGGGACACGCGGGACCGAAGTACGGCATCCCGTTCCCCGTCCTGGCCCGCGCCTCCTTCGGCCTGCGCGGCGCGAACCTGCCCGCACTGATCAGGGCGGCGGTGGCGTGCGGCTGGTTCGGTATCCAGACCTGGATCGGCGGCCAGGGAATCTACGTCCTGCTCAACAAGGTCTTTGACGGGGCGTGGAGCGACGAGTCCCGGATCGGCGGCTACCCGTGGCCGCTGTGGCTCTGCTTCGTGCTGTTCTGGGCCCTCCAACTGGCCATCATCCACCGGGGGATGGAGGCCCTGCGGCGCTTCGAGAACTGGGCGGCTCCCTTCGTGCTCGTCGGCGCCGTGGTGCTGCTCGTATGGATCGCCGACAAGGCGGGCGGCTTCGGTCCGCTGCTCGACCAGCCGTCCACGCTGGGCTGGGGCGGCGACTTCTGGCCGGTGTTCTTCCCGGCGCTGATGGGCATGATCGGCTTCTGGTCCACGCTGTCCCTGAACATCCCCGACTTCACGCGGTTCGGGAAGGGGCAGCGGGCGCAGGTGTGGGGACAGACGCTCGGGCTTCCGACCACCATGACCGCGTTCGCGCTCATGTCCGTCCTGGTCACCTCCGGTTCACAAGCGGTGTACGGGGAGCCGATCTGGGAGCCCGTCGACCTGGCCGCCAGGGCCGACAACATCTTCGGTCTCCTCTACGCACTGGTGACCGTTCTGGTCGCCACCGTCTCCGTGAACATCGCGGCCAACGTGGTCTCACCCGCGTACGACCTCGCGAACCTCGCCCCGAAGTTCATCAACTTCCGTACGGGCGCGCTGATCACCGGCGTCGTGGGCGTGGTCATCTTCCCGTGGAAGCTGATCGAGACGCCTGAGCTCTACATCTTCGTCTGGCTCGGTGTCGTGGGCGGGCTGCTCGGCACGGTCGCGGGAATCCTGATCGCCGACTACTGGGTGGTGCGCCGGACCGTCCTCGACCTCGCCGATCTGTACCGCCCCGAAGGGCGTTACTGGTACACGGGCGGGTGGAACCTGCGGGCCGTCGCGGCCTTCGCGGTCGGCGGTGTGCTCGCCGTGGGCGGCTCGCATTCGGCGCCGGGGAAGGGGCCGTTCCCCGATGACGGGCTGATCCCCGCCCTGAAGCCGCTCGCGGACTACGGGTGGGCGATCGGCCTCGGTTCGGCGCTGGTCGTCTACGTGGGGCTGATGGCGGTGGGTCGAAAGGGGAAATCTCTGGGCATGGCATGATCTCCGCGTGACCGTCATACCGTTCAGAGCCGTACCGATCAGGTACGTCGCCGTCCTCTCGGCCGTGGTCCTGCTCGCCTCCGGATGCGGGCTCTCGCAGGAGTGGGAGCGGGAGCGGGACCCTGGGCGTACGGCGCCTGCCGAGGGCGACCGCGCCGCTGCGGGTGGCGGTTCGTCCACCGCCAAGGGGGACGGCTCGTCCGCATCGGCCGGTCCTGTCTCGCCGACGGAGGCACCCGTCGTGACGGGGCCTGACGACGTGCCCGACGTGCCATCGCCCTCCTGTCCCGCGTCCGGCGTCCGCATCGAGGCGGGCATGGTCGAACCCGCCATGGGTCTGCGCGCGATGAGGGTGACCGTGACCAACTGCGGCAAGGACACCTACCGCCTGAACGGCTATCCGAAGCTGCGGGTCCTCGACGAGCACCGCGAACCCCTCGACGTACAGATCCTCGAAGGGCCCGAGCCCGTCACCACGATGGACGACCCCGGCCCGCGCCCCCTGTCGCTCAAGCGGGGCGAGGCGGCCCACACCGTGCTCGTCTGGCGCAACACCGTCACCGACACGACGACGAACGCCGTCAGCGGCACCTATCTGAAGGTCACCCCGGCCCCGGGCACCCGCCCCGGGACCGTGACCCCGGAGGGCCGGATCGACCTCGGCAACACCGGCCGCATCGGCACGACCGCCTGGCAGCGGAGTCCGGCGGACGAGGCGAACCCGTCCAGGCCTACGGCACCCGCGCCGTCCACTCCGGTGAGCTGAACTTCGTCCGGGCGAGCTCGCGCGCCCTGGCCATCTCCTCGTCCGTGGCCTTGCCCGGAGTCAGGCCGTACCGCGTGCGGAACGAGTCGAGCATCCGCTCGATCACGGCCTCGCGCGGGAGCCCCGTCTGGCGGCGCAGCGGGTCCACGCGCTTCTTCGCGCTCCTCGTGCCCTTGTCCGAGAGCTTCTCGCGGCCGATGCGGAGCACCTCGACCATCTTCTCCGCGTCGATGTCGTACGACATCATCACGTGGTGCAGCACGGCGCCGTCCCCGCCCGCGAGGCGCTTCTGCGCGGCGCCCGCGACCTTCCCCGCCTCGGTGGCGATGTCGTTGAGCGGTTGGTACCACGCCTTGATGCCCATGTCGCCGAGGGCTTCGAGCACCCAGTCGTCCAGATAGGCGTAGCTGTCGGCGAAGGACAGGCCCTGCACGAGCGAGTCGGGAACCGAGAGCGAGTACGTGATGGTGTTGCCCGGCTCGCAGAACATGGCGCCCCCGCCGCTGATCCGGCGCACCACCTCGACGCCGTGCCGCTCGGTGCCCGCCGGGTCCACTTCGTTGCGCAGCGACTGGAAGCTGCCGATGACGATGGCCGGGGACTCCCACTCCCACACCCGCAGCGTCGGCGGGCGGCGCCCGGCGGCCACCTCCTCGGTGAGCACCTCGTCCAGGGCCATGAGCAGGGCGGGGGACTGCGGGGCCTCGTGGATCAGCTGCCAGTCGTAGTCGGTCCAGTCGGTGGCGTGCGCGAGGGCGCGGCGCACCGCGACGCCCACACCTTCCGAGGCGAGCCCGTACATCACCGTGCCCTCGGGCAGCGCCGCGTCGATGCGGGCAGCCAGCCCCGCCGCGTCGGTGTCGGCAGGAGCGCCCTCCACGGCCCGGCTCAAGGCGTCGAACGCCTCGTCAGGTTCCAGGAAGAAGTCCCCCGCCACCCGCACGTGCCGCAGCACGCCGTCCTCGACCTCCAGGTCCACGACGACGAGCTTGCCGCCGGGGACCTTGTACTCACCGTGCACTGTGCTTCCTCCGGGCCTTCCTGAATCGCGGATGCCGTCAGCCTGCGATTTCATAACAGGACAACTCGACCCACCAGGGATAGATTCCCGCAGCTGACGAGGAATCCGTGAGCCACGCCGATGCGAGCGACCGAGCCACCGAGGGCACATCACCGGCCGTCAAGCTGACCCTCGCCACGCTGACGATGATGGTCGTCGGCTCGATGGTGCGCGTCGCCGGGCGCAGTACCCGCGGGGAACTCGTGATCGCGGTGGTCGCCACGCTGTACACCGCGTTCCTGCTGTTCGCCGCCGGGCTCGAGTTCGTCCTCGTCTCCTTCATCCTCCACGCCCCCGCGACCCTCCTCTTCATCACGGCGCGGCGGGAACAGAACCGGCGCCTGTTCTCCCCTCGCGAGGCCGTCATCTGCGCCGTCTCCATCGCGGGCGCCGTCGTGGGCGTGATCGCGCTCGCGGTGGGCTGGCTCGAACTCTGAGCGCGCACCTCCTGTTGCCACTGATTGCTGCCACTGACCGAAAGGCGCACCGTGACCCGCCATGACACCCCCGCCGCACCGACGTTCGGTGTCCACTCCGAGGTCGGCAGGCTGCGCAAGGTACTGGTCTGCGCGCCCGGGCTCGCGCACCGCAGGCTGACCCCCACCAACTCCGGCGACCTGCTCTTCGACGACGTCATGTGGGTGGAGAACGCCCAGCGCGACCATGCCGACTTCGTCATCAAGCTGCAGCAGCGCGGCGTCGAGGTCGTCGAGCTGCACGACCTGCTCGCCCAGACCATGGCGCTCCCCGAGGCGAGGAGCTGGCTCCTCGACCGGAAGATCATCGCGAACGAGGTGGGCCCCGGACTCATCGAAGGCACCCGCGCCTTCCTGGAGACGCTGGAGCCCCGGCAGCTCACCGAGTACCTCATCGGGGGCCTGGCCACCGCGGATCTGCCGGAGGAGTTCCGCTCCGGGTACCTCGCGCTCGTACGCGAATCCACCGGCGTCAGCGAATATCTGATGCCGCCGCTGCCGAACACCCTCTACACCCGCGACACGACGTGCTGGCTGTACGGCGGCGTCACACTCAACCCGCTGTACTGGCCCGCCCGGCACGACGAGACGCTCCTGATGAAGGCGATCTACCGGTTCCACCCCGACTTCATCCCCGCCACGGTGTGGTGGGGCGACCCCGAACTCGACTGGGGGCAGGCGACGTTCGAGGGTGGGGACATCATGCCTGTCGGCAACGGCGTCGTCCTGATGGGCATGAGCGAGCGCACCTCGCGGCAGGCCATCACACAGGTCGCCGCCGCGCTGTTCGAGAACGGCTCGGCCGAACAGGTCGTCGTCGCCGGCATGCCCAAGCTGCGCTCCGCGATGCACCTCGACACCGTCTTCACCTTCGCCGACCGCGACATCGTCACGCTCTACCCGAAGATCATGGACGACGTGCACTCCTTCACACTGCGCCCCAGCGACAAGGCGGCGGGCGTGGAGATCACGGACGAGGGCTCACGTGCGTTCGTCGACGTGGTCGCCAAGTCGCTCGGGCTGCCCGAACTGCGCGTCATCGAGACGGGCGGGGACGTCTACGCCTCCGAGCGCCAGCAGTGGGACAGCGGCAACAACGCCGTCGCCCTGGAGCCTGGCGTGGTCTTCACCTATGACCGCAACACCCAGACCAACACGCTGCTGCGCAAGGCGGGGGTCGAGGTCATCACCATCGTCGGCGCCGAACTCGGGCGCGGTCGCGGCGGCGGGCACTGCATGACGTGCCCGCTCATCCGCGACGCGGTGGACTTCTGAAGCGGCCCCGCCGGTACGGGGGGTCAGTACCGCTGGGCCTTGACCAGCTTCGCGGAGAGCTTCGGCTCCGGGGGCTCGTGGCTGATGGCGTAGCGCTGGGACCGCTTGCCGGGTTCGAGGTTCCGCGTACCGACGTAGCGGGTCTCCACGACCTTGCCCGAAGAGTCGACGAAGTCGACCCGCACGGCGAAGTCCGCCGTCTTGTCGGTCCTGTTGGTGAAAGTGACCACGGAGGCGAGCACACCGCCGGTCTCGGAGCGCGGCTTGCCCGTCATGGAGACATCGGACATCGCGTTGCCGCGCCCGTCGACGTCCTTCAGGGCGTCCTCGGCGGCTTGGTTGGCCCGTTCCGTGTCGGCGGACACGGACGCCTCGAACTCGTCCGCGCGCTCCGAGGCGGACGCCTCCGCCTCGGAGGCCGACGCGCGCGCGGACTCGGCTGCCTCGGAGGCCTGTGACTTCAGCGGCGACGCGGTCTTCTCCGAGAAGGACGACGAGTCGGGGGCGGTCGGCCGTTCGCTGACCGTCCCGCTGCCCTCGGACGACGGTGTGTCGCTGTCGGAGCCGCACGAGACGAGGGCGGCGGCTGCCGTCACCGTGGCGGCGAGCGTGAGGGCGGCGGACACCGCGGGCCCGCGGCGCAGCTTCCCGCGGGGCGGCATGGAGTTCATTCGGTGCGGTCCTTTCCCTGCTGCTGGTGCTCGTTGCCTGCGCGTACGGGGATGTCAGTACCGCAGGGCGCAGGCGATCCGGCCCCGGCCGGTGAGTGTGCCCTCGGGTACGAAGCGGACCTGCGCGCCGGTGTCCAGAGCCCGCTCGACGATGTCGTCGACGACGTCGTCCACCGCGTCGAGTTCGTCGCCGCCGGCCGGGACGAGGTGCCCGCCGTCCTCGCGTACGGTCGCCTGGTAGGTGTCCTCCACAGCCAGGAGGCGGACCCGGTCCGTCGTCACGTTCTGCCAGACCTCGTCGAGCCCGGCGGCATAATGACGCCGCCCCTGCGCCGAGTCCAACTCACTTACCACAGAGTCGAGTTCGTCCTTCTCCCGGGCGGCGAGGAAGGGGCGCACCGCCTGCCACACCGCCTCCCGCGGGCCATGCGAGAGACCGCCGTGCGGCACCCGTGTGGCCTGGTGGATGACGGTGCCGACGTCGTCGAGGAGGGAGAGCGCCGCGGCTTCCCCGGCCACGAACACGGGGCGCGGGTGGGAGTGGAGCACGCGGGCCGCGGCCTGGTCCGCCTCGCGCAGGAACTTGCGGGTGTGCTCGTCGCGGAAGGTGCTCGGCAGGTCGCCGATCCGCTCCTGGCGCTCCGCGTCGGGGTCGTCGAGGCTCCGGGTCAGCGGGAACCCGTCCGCCGTGTGCTCGACGGCCCGCTCCGGGGTGCCGCTCCACAGTGAGACGCGGTCGGCCGAGACGGCGAGGACCCAGTACGGACGCTCGGCGGCCTGGGCCGCGACGACGTTGCGGGTCAGGAAGGTGTCCGAGAGCACCACGCGCGAGGGCACCGTCCTGGCCAGCGACCACACCTGGTGCTCCCCGGGGGCGGCGAAGAGGGCGAGCCCTTCCTCGGCGTGCACGAGGTCGATCTCCGCCACCGCCCGGTCCAGCTGCGCGGCCACCTCGATCCGCTGCTCCCTGGCCACGGCGGGGTCGGACTGCAGGTGCTCCTTGGCCTCCGCGACGAGATTGCGCAGCCGTACGGGATCCTGGGCGTTGTCCGGCTCCCTGCGGTGGGTCGGCAGCAGGACCGTGACAGCGGGGTAGGGGCGCGGCCGACGCAGCCCGGCCAGTGCGGCCGGGTTGAGGGAGGGATGCATGGAGTGACCCTTTCGACACCTTCAGGTGTTACGCCATTGAATGAACCATAAGTCTGTTGCGGGGGCGCGGCACCTCCCCGAGGGGCTGTTAGTGCAGGTGAGGCCGGTGGGGCGGGCCCGGAGGGCAGGTCACGTGGGATTCATCTCGAATCCATGACCCGTTCCGCTGGGCCGTACGGATTGTCAGTCCGGCGTGCTCTCATGGATGCATGATCGAAGCGATCGAAGACTTTCTCGTACGCGGCGTCCCCGACGTCGAAGAAGCACTCCGCAAGGCCGCCGCGGCCGAGGTCATGCCCCGGTTCCGGCAGCTCGCCGAGGACGATGTCGTCCAGAAGAGCGGGCCGCACGACCTCGTGACGGTGGCCGACCGCCTCGCCGAGGAGCAGCTGACCGCCGCACTCACCACGCTGCTCCCGGGCTCCGTGGTCGTAGGAGAAGAAGCGGTGCACGCGGACCCCTCGATATACGAGGCGATACGCACCGACGCGGCGGTGTGGATCGTCGACCCGGTCGACGGCACGCGCCAGTTCGTGCACGGCGACCCCGGATTCTGCATGCTGATCGCGCTGGCGTGGCGCGGTGAGGTGCTCGCCTCCTGGACGTACGCCCCGGCGCTCGACGAGATGGCGGTCGCCGTGCGCGGCAAGGGCGCCTGGCTCGACGGAGAGCGGCTGGTGGCCGGTTCACCGGGGGAGGTGCTCGAGGTGGCGACCTCGCACCCGGACTTCACCACGCCCGAGCAGAAGCGCGCGCTGCTCGGCCTGCGCGTGGAGGGCGTCGTGCCGCGGCCCTGCGGTTCGGCCGGGCTGGAGTATCTGGCCATCGCCAGGGGGGAGTTGGACGCGGTTGCCTTCTCCTGGGAGCTCGCCTGGGACCACGCGGCGGGGCTGCTGCTCGTGGCCGAGGCCGGCGGCGCCGATCTGACCGTCGCCGGTGAGCCCTTCCGGATCGAGGGCGGGAACGCCCTGCCGTTCACGGCCGCCCGGGACGCCGCCACGGTCGACCGCGTGGTGGAGTTGCTGTCGGCCGCGGTCTGATCGGCGAGGCACCACGCGGCGGCTCGAACTCGCCGTGGGACCAGGCCAGTTCTTCGCACGAGGCCGTCACGGAAGCCGACCGGTGCGGGTCGGTGAAGTGCGCCTGCCGCAGGACGATCGCGCCGTCTGTCGCCTCGAACCACACCGCGGAGCCCGCGTCAGCACGGCGGAACCACTACGTCACCCGTCAGAGGCCCCCCGCGCCCACGGCGCTGTCGGTGGCCCGGCCTATCCTGGGCGGCAGAGGCCATCGGCTGACAAAGGAGTCCGAAGGTGCCGTCGATGCTTGATGCCGTCATCGTGGGGGCGGGACCGAACGGTCTGACCGCTGCCGTCGAGCTGGCCCGCCGCGGATTCTCGGTGGCCGTGTTCGAGGCCAAGGACACTGTGGGCGGCGGGGCGAGGACCGAGGAGCTGACGCTTCCCGGGTTCCGGCACGACCCCTGTTCCGCCGCGCACCCGCTGGGCATCAACTCGCCCGTGTTCCGCACCATGCCCCTCGACCGGTACGGCCTCGAGTGGCTCCAGCCGCAGCTGCCCATGGCGCACCCCTTCACGGACGGCAGCGCCGCGGTGCTTTCCCGCTCCGTCGCCGAGACCGCCGCCTCGTTCGGGCCGCGCGACGCGGGGGCGTACCGACGACTCGTCGACCCCTTCGTCAGCAAGTGGGACGACATCCTGCGGGACTTCATGGCGCTGCCGTCGACCGCGCTGCCGCGCGACCCCGTGGCCCTCGCGCGCTTCGGCCTCGCCGGCCTTCCGCCTTCCACCTGGCTGATGCGGCGCTTTCGCGACGACCGGGCCCGCGCCCTGTTCTCCGGGCTCGTCGCCCACATCATCGCGCCGCTCGGCGGGATCGCCACCGGCGCCGTCGGCATGGTCTTCGCGCTGGCCGCGCACGCCCGCGGCTGGCCGGTCGCCCGAGGTGGCTCACAGTCGATCTCGGACGCGCTCACCGCGTATCTGAAGGACCTCGGCGGCGCGGTCCACACGGACTACGAGGTCAAGCGGCTCGACGACCTGCCGCCGGCGCGCGCGTACATCTTCGACACCTCGCCCACCGCCCTCGCCCGGATCGCGGGCCTGGGGCGCAGCTATGAGCGCTATCGCTACGGCGCGAGCGTCTTCAAGGTCGACTACGCCCTCGACGGGCCCGTCCCGTGGACGGCGAAAGAGGCGCGAGCGGCGGGCACGGTGCAGGTCGGCGCCAGCAGCGCCGAGATCGGCGCCGCGCTGCACGCCGCGTCCCGCGAGAACCGCGCACCCGAATCGCCGTTCCTGATCACCGTGCAGCCCAGCCTCGTCGACCCCTCTCGTGCCCCCGCGGGCAAGCAGGTCTTCTGGGCGTACGGCCATGTGCCCAACGGCTGGGACGGCGATCTCACCGACGCGATCGAGCGCCAGCTCGAGCGCTTCGCCCCCGGCTTCCGCGACCGTGTCCTCGCCCGCGCCACCGCGGGTCCGGCCGCGTTGGCCGCCCGCAACGCCAACTACGTGGGCGGTGACATCGCCTGCGGCGCCGCGAGCGGCCTCCAGCTGCTGCTCCGCCCCAAGCTCTCCCTCTTCCCGTACGGCACCGCGCACCCGGCCGTGTTCATCTGCTCGTCCGCGACGCCGCCCGGGCCCGGTGTGCACGGCATGTCGGGGCACAACGCGGCGAAAGCGGTGTGGCGGAGGCTTCGTGTGACGTGAGGGGCCTTGGGGCGGCCGCGGGGGTCGTTTTCCGGGGCCCCTGCATCCGACTCCGGCCGAACGGGCCTCTCCCACCCACCCGCTCGTCACCCCGCATCCGACCCCGAACGAACAAGCCTTCCCGCCCACCCCACCCGACTGCCCCGCAGCGATCAGCCACCGATTGCCCGCAGTCGGCAGCGCGCGGGAGGGGACGTGTCGGTATGTCTGCCCGGAGCACGGTTCGCGGCGCTCCCTCGCCGAAGCACCAAGGCGCTCACCGGACGCTAGCGAGGACGGACATACCGGCGCGGCCCCGCACCCACAGACGGACCGGCACTTATGTCGGACGTCCATGTCGGATTCTCGCCAGCTGCCCCGCCCCCCATGCCCGACCCTTGAGGCATGGCCACCACCACCGCGACCACCACCACCGCGACCAGCACCCCACCCCCCTCCATGCACACCGACACCGAGCGCTGCGTGCGTGCCGTGCAGTCGAAGGACGCCCGGTTCGACGGATGGTTCTACACCGCGGTGCTCACCACCCGTATCTACTGCCGCCCCAGCTGCCCCGTGGTCCCTCCGAAGCCCGAGAACATGAGCTTCTACCCGAGCGCGGCAGCCTGCCAGCAGGAAGGGTTCCGGGCCTGCAAGCGGTGCCGGCCGGACAGCAGCCCGGGTTCCCCCGAGTGGAATCAGCGCGCCGACCTCGTGGCACGCGCGATGCGCCTCATCGCGGACGGAGTCGTCGACCGTGACGGCGTTCCCGGCCTCGCCACCCGCCTCGGCTACAGCATCCGCCAGGTGGAACGGCAGCTCCTCGCGGAACTCGGCGCGGGACCCCTCGCCCTGGCCAGGGCCCAGCGCGCCCAGACCGCCCGTCTCCTCATCGAGACGACCCCCCTGCCCATGGCGGACATCGCCTTCGCCGCGGGTTTCTCCTCGATCCGCACCTTCAACGAGACCGTCCGTGAAGTCTTCGCCCTCGCCCCCGGCGAACTGCGGGCCCGTGCTCCTCAGGGCGCCACGACGGCATCAGGCGCGCTCTCGCTCCGCCTCCCTTTCCGCGCCCCGCTCAACCCTGACAACCTCTTCGGCCACCTCATCGCCACCGCCGTACCCGGTGTCGAGGAGTGGCGCGACGGCGCGTACCGCCGCACGCTCCGCCTCCCCTACGGCCACGGAGTCGTCGCTCTCACCCCCACCCCTGACCACATCGCCTGCCGCCTCAGCCTCACCGACATGCGCGACCTCACGATCGCCATCAGCCGCTGCCGCCGCATGCTCGACCTGGACGCGGACCCCGTCGCGGTGGACGAGTGGCTGAGCGCCGACCCGTCGCTCGCACCCCTCGTGGCCAAGGCGCCGGGGCGCCGGGTGCCGCGCACGGTCGACGAGGCGGAGTTCGCCGTGCGCGCGGTACTCGGCCAGCAGGTCTCCACGGCCGCCGCCCGTACCCACGCCGCTCGTCTGGTCACCGCACACGGTGAGCCGCTCGACGACCCCGAGGGCGGCCTCACCCACCTCTTCCCGGCGCCGGAAGCCCTGGCCGCGCTCGACCCCGAGGCGCTCGCGCTGCCGTGCAGCCGCCGGTCCACCCTGACCACGCTCGTACGCCATCTCGCCGACGGATCACTCCGGCTCGGCGTGGAGAGCGACTGGGAGGAGGCCCGCACCCGGCTCACCGAACTGCCCGGCTTCGGCCCCTGGACCGTCGAGGTCATCGCGATGCGGGCGCTCGGCGACCCCGACGCCTTCCTCCCCACCGACCTCGGGATCCGCAGGGCGGCACAGGAGCTCGGCCTGCCGCACACCCCGGCGGCGCTCACCGGCCGGGCCGCGGCCTGGCGCCCCTGGCGGGCGTACGCGGTCCAGTACCTGTGGGCCACCGACGCCCACCCCATCAACGCCATCCCGGCCTGAGTGCCGGCCCGAGAGGACAAGCTCCATGCACCGCCACCGCCACCGCCGACACACCCTCATCGACAGTCCCTACGGCCCCCTGACCCTCGTCGCCACCGATGGTGTCCTCAGTGGTCTCTTTATGACAGAGCAGCGCCACCGCCCACCCGAAGAGACCTTCGGCGACCGCGACGCGAGCCCGTTCGGCGAGACGATCAGCCAGCTGGAGGCGTACTTCGCGGGCGAGTTGACGGAGTTCGACCTGCCGATGCGCCTCGACGGCACGCCGTTCCAGCGCACCGTCTGGCAGCAGCTGCAGCTGATCCCGTACGGCGAGACGCGCACGTACGGCGAGCTCGCGGCCATGCTCGGCAAGCCCAACGCCTCACGCGCGGTCGGCCTGGCCAACGGCAAGAATCCGATCGGGGTCATCGTCCCCTGCCACCGGGTGATCGGCGCGGGTGGCTCCCTGACCGGCTACGGCGGCGGACTCGACCGCAAGCAGCGCCTGCTGGCCTTCGAGGGCGCGGCGCTGGGGAGCGAGGACGCTCTCTTCTGAACGCGAGGCGAGCTGACGGGACGGGCGGTCAGCAGGACCGCAGCCCGTCCTCCAGCTCTACCGGCCCCGTCCCCGCGTCGAGCGCCTCGAGCCCGGCCCGCACCCGCAACCCCAGCTCGTGGGGCAGGAACTCCGCAAGGTCCTCGCGGGCCACCAGACGCCAGGAGATCAGCTCCTCCTCCTGGAGTTTGATCGACTTCAGCCGGTCGTCGCCGAGCACCCCGCCGTCGTAGAGGTAGGCGACCAGCGGAGGCCGGGCCGTGCCCCGCACCCAGTCCACCGCGAGCAGCGCCCCCAGCTCTACGTCCAGGCCGATCTCCTCGGCGGTCTCGCGGCGTGCCCCCTGGCGCGGTGTCTCGCCCTCGTCCGACTCGATGGTGCCGCCGGGCAGGGCCCACCCGTCGCGGTAGTTGGGCTCGACGAGGAGTACCCGCCCCTCGGAGTCCCGCAAGAGCGCGGCGGCCCCGGCGATGACGCGGGGGAGGCCCGCGATGTACGTGGCGTAATCCTGGATGGTCATGTGGAAAGGGTAGACAGCTCCACGGTCCGTGCCGCGAGTTCGCTGATCCGTGCCCCGTCGAAGCCGAACACCGCACTGCGCACCCGGTCTTCGAGCGGGTCACGCCACTGCGCGGGGATCGCCTCGGCCCCGCACAGCACTCCCGCGAAGGACCCGGCGGTCGCGCCGTTCGAGTCGGTGTCGAGGCCGCCGCGCACCGTCAGGGCGATGGTGCGGGTGAAGTCGCCGTCGCCGTACAGGAGTCCGGCGGTCAGGACGGCCGAGTTCGGCACCGCGTGGATCCAGCCGAGCCCGGAGGTCTCCGACTCGGTGGTGGCCAGTGTCTCCTCCCAGCTGAGCCCGGCCTCGTGGAGCGTGACGACCCGGCGCACCGTACGGGCGAGCCGGCAGCTGGACGGGATCACGCCGAACGCCGTGTCGAGGGCGGCGCGCGGTGTCGCCGACGTGAAGGCCGCCGAGACGAGCGCCGCCGCCCACATCGCCCCGTAGACGCCGTTGCCGGTGTGCGAGAGCACGGCGTCGCGGCGGGCGAGGGAGGCCGCCCGGCGCGGTGCGCCGGGGTTCGTCCAGCCGAAGATGTCGGCACGGATGAGGGCGCCGATCCACTCCTGGCAGGAGTTCTCGTACGTCGCGGTGAGCGGCGGCTTGAGTCCGTTCGCGAGATTCCGGTACGCGGCGCGCTCCGCGGTGAACGTCTGCAGATAGGGCAGGCGCAACAGCCACAGCTCGCCGACCTGTTCGGTGCTGAAGGTGAACCCGTGCGTCTCCAGGAGGTGCAGCCCGAGGATCGCGTAGTCGATGTCGTCGTCACGGCAGCTGCCGTGCACCTTGCCGCGTACACACTGCTGCCACTCGGGCCGCAGCTGGAACTCCTCGACCCAGGAGGGGGGTTCGGGCAGGTAGTCGGTGAGCGGCAGCGCGTCGGCCTGCCGCAGGTAACGCTCGATGCGCTCACGCGTCCAGTAGTCGCCCCGCTCAATGGGTTTGCCGAGCATGTTGCCCGCGATCCGCCCGATCCAGCCGCCGAGGACGCGGTCGGCGAGGGCACGGTCGGAGAGTTCCGTATGCGCTGGGGTCATGCGTCCGGTCTACCGAATCCGGGCCGGTTGTGCGCGGTCTGCGTGACCGGTTCGGCGCGGAGCGCGAGACGTTTGTCTGGTTCTCGTCCGGGCGGCTGATCTTGAGGTCGTTGATCGATCATTTCTGCGAGCACGCTGTACCGCTTTGTGTCGCCTTACGCTGATTTGAGGGCGGAATGAAGTCCTCCGAAATGCGGGCGGCCATGGGCAGGCGGCCCCTCCTGCGGTTATGGTCGCAGCGGCGCGACTGCCTTGACGCGAGCAAGGCCCGGAAAGCAAGGGGATGCAAGGTGGCGGACGCTGCTGGGACGGCGGGGCATGTGCTCATCGCCGCGGACAAGTTCAAGGGCTCACTCACGGCCGTGCAGGTCGCGGAGCGGGTGACGGCCGGGCTGCGCCGTGTCGCCCCGCAGGTGGAGGTGGAGGCCCTGCCGGTGGCCGACGGCGGCGACGGCACGGTCGCCGCGGCGGTCGCGGCCGGTTTCGAGCGCCGCGAGGTACGGGTGACGGGGCCGCTCGGCGACGAGGTCACCGCGGCGTACGCGCTGCGGGACGGGACCGCGGTGGTGGAGATGGCGGAGGCGTCCGGCCTCCAGCTGCTGCCCGAGGGTGTCTTCGCGCCGCTCACGTCCACGACGTACGGCTCCGGGGAGCTGCTGCGCGCCGCGCTCGACGCGGGCGCGCGGACCATCGTCTTCGGGGTCGGAGGCAGTGCGACGACGGACGGCGGGGCCGGGATGCTGGCCGCGCTGGGCGCGGTCTTCCTGGACGCGGCCGGGGTGCCGGTGGCACCGGGCGGCGGCCCGCTGGCCTCGCTGGCCACGGCGGACCTGTCCGGGCTCGACGAGCGGTTCGCCTCGGTCGACCTGGTCCTGGCCAGCGACGTGGACAACCCGCTGACAGGACCGAAGGGCGCCCCCGCGGTGTACGGGCCGCAGAAGGGGGCGACCCCGGAGGACGTCGCCGAGCTGGACGCGGCGCTCGCGCGCTTCGCGCAGGTGCTCTCCGAGTCGGTGGGCTCCGCCGCTTTGGAGTACGCCGAGTCTCCTGGGGCCGGGGCCGCGGGCGGCATCGGCTACGGAGCCCTCGTCGGGCTCGGCGCGAGCTTCCGCCCCGGGATCGAGGTCATGCTGGACGTCCTCGGCTTCGCGCCCGCCCTCGCGCGGGCGTCGCTGGTGATCACCGGGGAGGGCTCGCTGGACGAGCAGACCCTCCACGGCAAGGCTCCCGCGGGGGTCGCTTCGGCGGCCCGCCAGGCGGGCGTGGAGGTCGTGGCGGTCTGCGGTCGCCTGGCCCTGCCGGCCGAGGCCCTGGGCAAGGCGGGCATCCGGCGGGCGTACGCGCTCACTGACGTGGAGCCGGACGTGGCCCGGTGCATTGCCGAGGCGGGGCCGATCCTGGAAACGGTGGCGGAGGGGATCGCCCGCGATTTCCTGCGGTAGGCGGGGTGCTGGGGGCGCGGGTCTCCCTCGGGCCGGTGGGGGTTTCTCGCGCAGTTCCTCGCGCCCCTTGCGGGGTCTGAGGGTCAGTTGGGTGCGTGTCGGGCGGTGGGGGTTGCCCGCGCAGTTCCCCGCGCCCCTTGTGGGGTCTGGGCGTCGGTTGGGTACGCCTGGGGTCGGTGGGGGTTTCTCGCGCAGTTCCTCGCGCCCCTTGCGGGGGCCGAGTGCACCCTCGGGTCGGCGGGGGTTCCGTGCCTCTGGCGGGGGCGGGGGGTTTCAGCCTGTCCGGCGTTTGAGGACGAACTCGGCGTAGCCGGTGATGGCGGCGCCCCCGGGCCGCGGGGACCCCTGGGCCGCGGGGACCCCCGGGCCGCGGGGAAAGGAAACCCCCGCTCTAGCCCGGCGCCAGCCGATACGCGTCGAGGGCCAGGGTCATCTCCATCAGGTCCCGTGGGCGTGCCAGCGACCTCGACGTCAGTTGCTCCAGGCGCCGGAGGCGGTTGAACACCGTGTTCCGGTGGCAGTAGAGCCGCCCCGCGGCCCGCCCCGCCGACCCCTCGCACAGCAGCCACGCGTCCAGCGTTTCCAGGAGTACCGCCCGGTCCGCCGGTTCCAGCGCGAGCAGCTCTCCGAAGACGTCCGACACCAGGCGCCCCGCCAGCTCCGGCTGGCTCACCACCAACGCCGTCGGCATCCGCTGGTCGAGCCGTACGATCCCGGTCGCGTCCGGCGCGCACGTACGCAGGGCGAGCTCGGCGAGGCGCCGCGCGTGGCCGAGTTCGGAGAGCCCCGCCACCACGGGGCTGATGCCACCGGGCCCGGGGCACCGCCCGTCCAGCGCGGCGGCAAGCTCGTCCAGACCCTCCTCCTCGCCGAGCGCCACCACCCCCACCTCCCGGTCCGTCCGCATCCGCCAGACGAAGCGGAACCCGGCCCGCTGGATCTGCCGGTGGAACGCGGCCCGCCCGTCCCGCCGCTCGGCGCGCAGGACCACCACCGCGTACGGCCCGCGCTCCGGCAGATCGAGCCCCGCGGCCACCTGCGAAGCGAGGCCGGGGACGGACTGGCCCTCCAGGAGCGCGTCGAGCAGCGCCTGCAGCTGCTCGTCGGTGCGGCGCCGAAGCTCCATCTCCGTCGCCCGGTACGCGTCGGACGCGGCCGCCGCCTGCGCGTCGACCGCCGACCACACCATCGTCGCCGACCGCATCAGGACCGCGAGCTTCTCCGGATCCTGCCCCACGGTGCCTTCGAGCAGCGAGTCCCAGACCAGATAGCCCGCGTTGCGGTACGAGTGCACCACCAGGTCGAGCGGCAGGCCCTGCTGGGCCCGGCGCCTGCCGGCCTCCTCCGCGTACTCCAGATCCCGGCGCGGCGAGGCACGCGGCGCCGAGATCGTCTCGATGCCGATGCGCATCGCGTCCTCCGCCTCCCGCCACTGCTGGTCGTACGGCAGCACCCGCGCGTACACCGGCGAGTGCTCCAAGAGCTGCCGCAGATGTTCGTCCACCAGCTCGGGGATGCGCGGCTTCAGCGCCGCGCACGCCTCCTCGAGCACCTTCCAGTCGTGTCCCGTCCGTGGCCTGCGTCCGCTCATGGTGCCCCCATCGCCGCCGCCCGCCGTGCCTCCGTGCTGCGGAGGATGCCACCGCCCGGCCACCCCTGGCAGGCCCCTGACACGGGGTGTTGTGCCCGTGCACAACGGGCGGCCGGTCCCGCTGGTCACCCGCAGCGATTCGAACACAGGCCGTGGACGGGCGGGCGTCGCGGTGCTGGGCTGAGCGCCACGCGGAGGGCCGTGGGGCACGGGCGGCCGAGCGCCATGGGCAGGCCAGACAAGGCAGCAGGCAGCAGGCAGCAGGCAGCTGGGCAGGCAACAGGACAGGGGGGTCCCAGGTGGGTGGTTCCGGGCTGGTCGTACAGGACGCGTCAGTCGGATACGGGCCGGTGCGCGCACTGCGCCAGGTGTCGCTCGAAGTACCGGACGGCGCCGTCGTCGCCGTGCTCGGCGGCAACGGCGCGGGCAAGTCGACGCTCCTGCGCGCCATTTCACGCACCCTCGCCTTTCACCGCGGGGCGCTCACCACCGGCTCCATCCACTTCGGCGGACGGCGCATCGACACGCTGCACGCGGACCGGGTGGTTGCCGCCGGAGTCTCCCAAGTACCGGAAGGGAGGAGGGTGTTCGCCCGCATGACCGTCGCCGACAACCTGCGGGCGGGCGCGCTCGGCTCCGCGGGCAGCCGGGCCGCGAAGGCCAGGGCCCTGGAGCGCGTCCATGAACTCTTCCCGGTGCTCGCCGAGCGCGCGGGCCAGCGGGCCGGGCTCCTCTCCGGCGGCGAGCAGCAGATGCTCGCGGTGGCCAGGGCGCTGATGGCCTCACCGAGGCTGCTGCTCCTGGACGAACCCTCCCTGGGGCTCGCCCCGTTGATGGCGGCACGCATCGCCGACACCATCCAGGAGATCAACACCCAGGGCACCGCGGTCCTCCTCGTCGAACAGAACGCCGCGCTCGCCCTGCGCCTCGCCTCGCGTGCGTACGTTCTGGACGTGGGCGAAGTGGCACTCGCGGGCCCGGCCGACGAGCTGTCCGCGTCCGACGAGGTACGTCGCCGCTACCTCGGCGTGGTCGACGAGACCGCCGCGGCCGATGCCTCGCGCGGCGTCAGCGCGCTGCCGGTGCTGCGGCGATGGGCGGGCCGACGATGACGGACGACCACTCGGCGGCCGAGTCGACACCGCCGGAGCAAGCCGCAGCCACACCAGCGGAGCCAGGCGTACCCGCCCTGGACGTGCGTGAGTTGACCGTGCGCTTCGCGGGCCTCACCGCGCTCGACGCCGTCAGTTTCACCGTCAGGCCCGGCACCGTGCACGCCATCATCGGGCCCAACGGCGCGGGGAAGTCCACCTGCTTCAACGTCCTGTCCGGCGTGTACCACGCCACCGGCGGCAGCGTCCGCTTCGGTGAGCACGAGCTGACGGCGATGCCTCCGCACCGCATCGCCGACCTGGGCGTCGCACGGATCTTCCAGAACCTCGCCCTGCCGCCGCGCGCGACGGTCGCCGACAGCCTGATGCTCGGCCGCCACCGGCTCACCCGCACGGGATTCCTCGCGGCGGGACTTCGCCTCCCGTCGGCCGCGCGCGAGGAGCGCAGCCATCGCGAACGGGTGCGGGAGATAGCAGCGTTCGTCGGCATCGAGCACCAACTGCACGCCCCAGCGGGCTCCTTGCCGTACGGACAGCAGAAACTCGCCGAGCTGGCCCGCGCCCTGTGCATGGAGCCCCGGCTGCTCCTGCTCGACGAGCCGGTCGCCGGCATGACCGCGGACGAACGGCAACGCACGGCCGCCGTCATCGCGGGCGTCCGCGACAGCCTCGGGATCTCGATCGTCCTGGTGGAACACGACATGGGGGTGGTGATGCGGCTCGCGGACGCGGTGACCGTACTGGACTTCGGGCGCCGGATAGCCGACGGCGCCCCGGCCGACGTACAGAACGACCCGGCGGTCGTACGGGCCTACCTGGGAGAGGGGCCGACCTCGTGAACACCTTCGTCGAGCTGCTCCTCAACGGTCTCTCCATGGGGTCCGTCTACGCCCTCATCGCCCTCGGCTTCGTCGTCATCTTCCGCGCCACCGAGGTCGTGAACTTCGCGCACGCCTCCCTGCTCCTGGCCGGCGGCTACGTCACCGCGTCCCTCCACGACGACATCGGCTTCTGGTCGGCGCTGCTCGTCGGCATCGCGGGCGCCGCCGTCGTCGGCGCCGCCATCGAGTTCCTCGTCATGCGCCGCTACCGGGGCGCCGACCACAGCGTCCTCGCCATCGTCACGATCGGCGTCGACATCCTGCTCACCACCGAGCTCACCCGCCGCCTCGGCACCGACGTGCTCGCCCTCGGCGACCCCTGGGGCGACTCGGTGCTCACCATCGGGTCGGTCTCCATCGCCCACACGCGGATCGCCGCGTTCGTCGCCGCCGCGCTCCTCATCACGGTCTTCCTGCTCGCCTTCCGCTACACCTCCTGGGGCGTGGCCATGCGCGCCGCAGCGGAGAGCCCGGAGACCGCCGCCCTGATGGGCGTACGCCTGGGCCGGGTCTCGCTCGGCGCCTGGGCGGTGGCCGGAGGCCTTGCCGCCGTGGCGGCGCTCTTCCTCACCGTCTTCCCGACCCCGGGGCTCGAACGGGCCACCTCGCTCGCCGCGCTGAAGGCGTTCCCCGCCGCGATTCTCGGCGGCCTCGACTCCACCACCGGTGCGCTCGTCGGCGGGATCGTGGTCGGGGTCACCGAATCCCTGGCCACCGGCTACCAGAGCGAACTCACCTTCCTGGGAAGGGGGTTGGGCGACCTGGCGCCCTACCTCGTGATGACCGTCATCCTCCTCATCCGGCCCGCCGGACTCTTCGGGACGAAGGAGCTCGCCCGTGTCTGAAGTCCTGGCCCGTGGGAGGGAGTTGCGCTCCCGAGGCCGGGGGCGGCTGCCCCGCCCCCGGATGTACGTCTGGATCGCGGGCGCCGTCGTCCTGCTCGCCCTGCCCTTCTATCTCGACCGGTTCTGGCTCCAGGCGGGCCTGTTCGCCATGGCCGCCGCGATCGGCGCGATCGGCATCAACCTCCTCACCGGCGCGACCGGCCAGCTCTCCATGGGCCACGCCTTCTTCCTCGCGATCGGCGCGTACGGATACTGCGTCTTCGCGGGGGAGGGGGGCGACACCGGTCTGACCGGGCTCGGGCTCCCCACCTGGATCGCCGCTGCCCTGGCCGTCGTCGTCGCGGGGATCGCGGGCGGCCTCTTCAGCCCCATCGCGGGACGCCTGCGCGGGGCCTACCTCGGCATCGCCACCCTCGCGCTCATCTTCATCGGGCAGCACGTGCTCTTCAACGCCCACGACCTGACGGGCGGCTCCAACGGACGCGACGTACCGCCCCTGAGCGTCTTCGGCATCACCTTCGACGACAGCGAGCTCGTCGTCGCCGCCGTGCCGTTCGGTGCGTCGGAGAAGCTCTGGTACGCGGGTCTCGTCCTCCTCCTCGGCTGCGGACTCTTCGCCCGCGGCGTGCTGCGCGGGCGACCCGGCCGTGCCATGAACGCCATCCGCGACCACCGCATCGCCGCAGGTGTCATCGGCGTGCCCGTCGCCCGCTACCGCGCGGGCGTCTTCGTCCTGTCGTCGATGTACGCGGGCCTCGCCGGGGTGCTGCTCGCCCTCGTCTTCCAGCGCACCGTGCCGGACTACTTCGGCATGACGCTGTCCCTCGAATACCTCGCCATGATCGTCATCGGCGGCCTCGGCTCGGTGGCGGGCGCGGTGGCGGGCGCCGCCGTGGTGTCCCTGCTGCCGCAGCTCCTGACCCGGTACAGCGACGCGCTGCCCCTGGTCTCGGCCCCCGGCAGTGGCGGGATCACACCGGGTGAGGCGTCCCGGTATCTGTACGGCGCCGCCGTCGTGGCGGTGGTGCTGTTCCTGCCCGGCGGCCTGGCCAGCATCGCCGCCCGGCGCTCCAGGCCGACGTCCGGCCCAACTTCAGGGGAATCAGGGGAGGAACGATGAGTTCACGCAGGTCGACAAGGGCGAAAAGGGCCACCGCGACGGCTACGGCGCTCGCCGCGCTGCTCGCGGTGGCGGGTTGCAGCTCCAAGGCGGGGGACAGTGAGGGGGACAAGGAGGACGCGGGCGGGGTCAAGGCCGGCGTCGGCGTCTCCGCCAAGACGATCAACCTCGGTGTGCTCACCGACATGACCGGCGTCTACGCGACCCTCGGCAAGAGCGTCACCCAGGCCCAGCAGCTCTACGTCAAGCAGGCCAACGCCGACGGCGGCATCTGCGGCCGCAAGCTGAAGCTGACCGTCCGCGACCACGGCTACGACCCCCAGAAGGCGGTTGCCGCGTACACGGAGCTGGAGCCTGACGTCCTCGGCTTCGCCCAGTTCATCGGCTCGCCCTTCGTCGCCGCGGTCAAGCAGCGGATCGACGGGGACAAGAGCCTCGTACTGCCGCAGGCATGGTCGGCGAACCTGCTCGGCAGCCCGTACGTCCGGGTCGTCGGCTCGACGTACGACCTGGAGACGATCAACGCGATCGACTTCCTGATGAAGGAGAAGGGCCTGAAGAAGGGCGACAAGCTCGGCCATGTCTACTTCGAGGGCGACTACGGCGAGAACGCGCTGAAGGGCTCGCAGTACATGGCGAAGAAGTCGGGCCTCACTGTCGTGGAGCAGAAGATCAAGGCCACGGACAACGACATGACGGCCCAGGTCGCCGCCCTGAAGAAGGCCGGAGTGAAGGCTGTCGTGATCAGCGCGGGTCCGCGGCAGGCGGCCTCCCTGGTGGGTGTCGCGGCGGCGGGCAAGTTCGACGTGCCGATCATCGGCAACAACTCGGCGTTCGCACCCCAGCTCCTGGGCACGCAGGCGGGCCCGGCCCTCGCGAAGAACTACTACGTGGCCTCACCGACACTCCCGATCGGCGCGGACACCCCCGCGGCGAAGAAGCTGGTCGGCGACTACAAGAAGGCCTACCCGAAGGACGCCCTGGACAACGGCGTGACGGCCGGCTGGACCGCGGCGTCGATCTTCGGCGAGGCCCTCAGGAAGGCCTGCGAGAGCAAGGACCTCACCCGTGAAGGCGTCGACAAGGCGCTCCTCACCATCAGCGACTACGACACCGGCTTCGGCGTCACCCAGGACTTCAGCGACCCCAAGGCGCCCTCCTCGAAGGAAAGCGTGATCCTGCGCCCCGACAAGAGCGTGACGGGCGGCATGAAGGTCGCGAGGGAGCCGGGCGCGGCCGAGGCGGCACAGAATTACACGGCCGGAGGCTGAGGTTTCAGCCCGTCCGGCGTTTGAGGACGAACCCGAAGGGCGGTAAAGGGCACGCGAAGGGGGCCTGAACCATTCGGTTCAGGCCCCCTTCGGACTGTTCAAGCGCCGCTACGGCAGCTGCGCGGCTCGTGCCTCACGCCGGTTGTCCCGGAAGTTGTTCACCCGTCGCGCCGTGGCGAAGAGGGGGATGACCGCGCCGAGAACGACCTGGAGCGCGCAGCCGGTCTGCAGGAGCAGCAGTCCGCCCGGGGCGTCGAACGCCCAGGCGGCGAGCAGCCCCATGGCCGCGACGATCCACGCGAGCATGGCCACCGCGAGCGGGCCCCGCGGCTTGGGGTACTCGACGCGGCTGACCATGAGCCAGGCCGTGCCGGTGATCGCAAGGAGCGTCGCCCAGAAGGGCAGCTCCAGGAGCACGATCGAGACGACGGTGAGCGCGCCGAAGGGTGATGGCATGCCCTGGAAGGTGCCGTCCTTCACGGTCACGCAACTGAACCGCGCAAGCCGCAGCACCACCGCCAACAGCACCACGATCGCTCCGACCGCGGCCACTCTCTGGTGCGCGTCGTCGGCGACCATGCCGTAGACGAGCACGAAGTACGCGGGGGCCAGACCGAAGCTGATCAGGTCCGACAGGTTGTCGAGCTCGGCGCCCATCGGCGAGGACCGCAGCTTGCGCGCCACGAGGCCGTCGAAGAGATCGAACACGGCCGCGCAGAGCATCAGGATCACGGCGGTCGCGGCGGAGTGCCGCGCCATGCCGCTTTCGTTGCTGCCCTGCAGGTGCGGGATGAGGATGCCGGTGGTGGTGAAGTACACCGCCATGAACCCGCACGTGGCGTTACCGAGCGTGAGGGTGTCCGCTATCGACAGGCGCAGTGAGAGAGGCATCTCCTCATCGGCCTCGTCCTCGGCCGCCTCGGGCACCCAGCCCGCTTGTGTCTCAGGATCAACCACGGTCAATGCGAGTCACCCCAGCCACGGTCTTCTGACCGACCTCGACGTCCACGTCGACACCCTCGGGGAGATAGATGTCAACACGGGAGCCGAAGCGGATCAGGCCGATCCGTTCACCTTGCTCCACCTTCGTGCCCTGCGGCACGTAAGGAACGATGCGCCGCGCGACCGCGCCCGCGATCTGGATCATCTCGATGTCGCCGAGCTCGGTGTCGAAGTGCCAGACAACGCGCTCGTTGTTCTCGCTCTCCTTGTTGAACGCCGGGACGAACCCGCCGGGGATGTGCTCCACGGAGGTCACCGTGCCCGCGAGGGGCGCGCGGTTGACGTGGACGTTCAGCGGGCTCATGAAGATCGCGACGCGGGTGCGCCCGTCCTTCCACGGCATGATGCTCTGCACCACACCGTCGGCCGGGGAGATGACCCGGCCCTGGGCGATGTCGCGCTCGGGGTCGCGGAAGAACCACAGCATGCCCGCCGCCAGAGCGGTGGCAGGCACGGCGATGGCCGCGGCGCCCTTGGAGCGACGCGCACGCACGAGGCTGAGTGCCGCGGTGGCGACAGTCGGCAGGAGCCACGGCGATGCTCCGCGCGCAAGGCGTACGCCAGCGAGGCTGTCGCGTGGTGCAGAGGTTTGGCTGTGGGGCATGGATGACCTTCGTAGCGGATGATGCCGCGCATGAACGGGGGACGGCGGCTTTTTCCGGATGGTATCGGTTGCTGGCCACAACTGGGCAAGCCAGGAAGCGGAGTCGACGGCCGAAGAGTGCTGACAGGGTGTGACCTTCTTCTCGATGAAAACACCCCAAATCGGGCATCTAGCCCTGGAATCGATACTCTTCGAGCAGTCGCCGCCCAATGATCATTTTCTGGATCTCGGCGGTACCTTCGCCGATCAGCAGCATGGGAGCCTCACGGTACAGGCGCTCGATCTCGTACTCCTTCGAGAAGCCGTAACCGCCATGAATCCGGAACGCGTCCTCTACGACT
Source organism: Streptomyces sp. NPDC033180 (assembly GCF_055577645.1). Lineage (NCBI taxonomy): Bacteria > Bacillati > Actinomycetota > Actinomycetes > Kitasatosporales > Streptomycetaceae > Streptomyces > Streptomyces sp. NPDC033180. The sequence goes on from NZ_JBVIPU010000021.1 coordinate 86,086, forward strand.
TCTTTGCAGTATTCGGATGCGAGGTACTTCGCCATCCCTGCTTCGAGGTCGTTTCGTTCACCAGAGTCCTTTTTGCGTGCTGCATTCACCATCATCGCATGAGCGGCCTCGACCTTGGTAGCCATCTCGGCCAGCTTGAACTGGATCGCCTGGTGCTGAGCGATCGCCTTGCCGAAAGTGTGACGCTGCTGGGCATATGAGACACCGAGCTCAAATGCACGCTGAGCGACTCCGCAGCCACGCGCCGCGACATTCACGCGGCCGACTTCGACACCGTCCATCATTTGGTAAAACCCTCGGCCGGTGGCCCCGCCGAGCACGCGATTGGCCGGAATTCGTAGCCCGTCCATGATGAGTTCGGTCGTGTCGACGCCCTTGTAACCCATCTTGTCGATCTTGCCGGGGATGGTGAGGCCGGGCCGGACCTCTCCGAAGCCGGGCTCCTTCTCGACGAGGAAGGTCGTCATCGACTTGTGGGGCGCTGTGCCCTCCGGGTGTCCTTCGTCACTCCGGCACAGAACGGCGACCAGAGTCGACGTGCCGCCGTTGGTCAGCCACATCTTCTGACCGTTCAGCACGTACTCGTCGCCGTCCTTCACGCCCTTGGACGTGATCGCGGACACGTCGGAGCCGAGAGCGGGCTCCGACATGGAGAACGCGCCGCGCACCTCGCCGGCCGCCATCCGCGGCAGGAAGGTGTCCTTCTGCTCCTGCGTCCCGTGCTGCTTGAGCATGTAGGCGACGATGAAGTGGGTGTTGATGATGCCGGATACCGACATCCAGCCACGCGCTATCTCCTCGACACACAGCGCGTACGTGAGCAGCGACTCGCCCAGACCGCCGTACTCCTCCGGGATCATGAGCCCGAAGAGGCCCAACTCCTTGAGGCCGTCGACGATCGCCTGCGGGTACTCGTCACGGTGCTCGAGCTCCGTGGCGACCGGAATGATCTCCTTGTCGACGAAGTCCCGGACGGTGGAGAGGATCTCCTGCTGGATGTCCGTGAGACCTGCGGTCTGCGCGAGTCGGCTCATGGCTACTTCTCCTGCGTCTTCTTGGAAGTGTCCAGGAGCTCCGGGCGGCCGGGCTGCTCGCCGCCGCGCTCCTTGATGTACGTCTCGGTGGGGACCATCACCTTGCGGCGGAACACGCAGACCAGCGTGCCGTCCTGCTTGTAGCCCTTGGTCTCCACGTGGACGATCCCGCGGTCCGACTTGGACTTCGACGGCGTCTTGTCCAGGACCGTGGTCTCGCCGTAGATCGTGTCGCCGTGGAAGGTCGGCGCCACGTGCTTGAGCGACTCGACCTCCAGGTTGGCGATCGCCTTTCCCGAGACGTCCGGCACGGACATGCCCAGCAGCAGCGAGTAGATGTAGTTGCCCACGACGACGTTCTTCCCGAAGTCGGTCGTCTTCTCCGCGTAGTTGCTGTCCATGTGGAGGGGGTGGTGGTTCATCGTCAGGAGGCAGAAGAGGTGGTCGTCGTACTCGGTGACCGTCTTTCCGGGCCAGTGCTTGTAGACATCCCCGACGGTGAACTCTTCGTAGGTGCGGCCGAACTGCATGTCAGGCCCCCGGGATCTCGAACTTGGAGGTACGGGTCATGCCCGCGGCACGCCCCTTGCCGGAGATGACGAGCGCCATCTTGCGGCTCGCCTCGTCGATCATCTCGTCGCCGAGCATCGCCGAGCCCTTCTTGCCGCCCGCCTCGGAGGTGCAGTAGTCGTAGGCGTCCAGGATCAGCTCGGCGTGGTCGTAGTCCTCCTGGGAGGGCGAGAAGACCTCGTTGGCGGCGTCGACCTGGCCGGGGTGCAGGACCCACTTGCCGTCGAAGCCGAGCGCGGCGGCGCGGTTAGCGACCTCGCGGTAGCCGTCGACGTTCTTGATCTGGAGGTAAGGGCCGTCGATCGCCTGGAGGTTGTTGGCGCGGGCGGCCATCAGGATCTTCATCAGGATGAAGTGGTAGGCGTCCGCCGGGTAGCCGGGCGGCTGCTCGCCGACGACCAGCGACTTCATGTTGATGGACGCCATGAAGTCGGCCGGGCCGAAGATGATCGTCTCGACGCGCGGCGAGGCCTGCGCGATCGCGTTGACGTTGTTGAGGCCCTGCGCGTTCTCGATCTGCGCCTCGATGCCGATCTTCCCGACTTCAAAGCCCATCGTCTTCTCGATCTGCGTGAGCAGGAAGTCCAGCGCGACGACCTGGTCGGCGGTCTGCACCTTCGGCAGCATGATGCAGTCGAGGTTCTGGCCCGCGCCCTCCACGACCGTGACGACGTCGCGGTACGTCCACTCGGTCGTCCAGTCGTTGACGCGCACCACACGCGTCTTGCCCGTCCAGTCGCCCTCGTTGAGGAACTTCACGATGGTGTGCCGGGCCTCCGGCTTCGCGAGCGGCGCGCAGGCGTCCTCCAGGTCGAGGAAGACCTGGTCGGCGGGGAGGCCCTGGGCCTTCTCCAGGAAGCGCGGGTTCGAACCCGGGACCGCCAGACACGAACGGCGGGGGCGCAGGCGATTAGGCAGGTGCGCGGCGGAGCCGCTCGTTGGAGGGGTGGTGGCGGGCGACGGGTGGGCGGGCGCGGTCATGCGGGGACCTCCAGAGGGTCGAGCTTGTTCGCTTTCCGGATCTCGTCGACGATACGGCCGATGATCTCGGTGATACCGAAGTCCTTGGGGGTGAAGACGGCGGCCACACCCGCCGCCTTCAGGTCCTCGGCGTCGCTGTTGGGGATGATGCCGCCCGCGATGACGGGGATGTCGGGTGCGCCCGCATCGCGCAGCCGCACCAGCACGTCCGGCACGAGCTGCGCGTGCGAGCCGGAGAGGATCGAGAGGCCCACGGCGTGCACGTCCTCGGCGAGGGCGGCGGCGACGATCTCCTCGGGCGTGAGCCTGATGCCCTGGTAGACGACCTCGAAGCCGGCGTCACGCGCGCGCACCGCGATCTGCTCGGCCCCGTTGGAGTGCCCGTCCAGGCCCGGCTTGCCGACCAGGAAGCGGAGCTTTCCGGTGCCGAGGTCTGCGGCGGTCCTTGCGACCTTGTCGCGCACGAGGGCGAGCGGCGTGCCCGCCTCCGCGGTGACGGCCACCGGAGCGCTGGAGACGCCCGTGGGCGCCCGGAACTCCCCGAAGACCTCCCGCAGGGCCCCCGCCCACTCGCCGGTCGTCACACCGGCGCGTGCGCACTCCAGGGTGGCCTCCATGAGGTTGCCCGTCCCTGCCGCGACCTCCTTGAGCCGCTCCAGGGCCTTGCAGGGGCGCGGGTGGTTGAACGGCGGCTGGTAGCGGGTGTCGCGCCAGGTGCCCAGCGCCTTCACGACGCGGTTCTCGACGGCCGGGTCGACCGTCATGATCGCGGTGTCCAGGTCCGATGTGAGCGGGTTCGGCTCCGTCGACTCGTAGGCGTTGACGCCGACGATCTTCTCCTCGCCCGACTCGATGCGCGCCCTGCGCTCGGCGTGCGAGGAGACCAGCTGCGACTTCAGGTAGCCGGACTCGACGGCGGCCATCGCGCCGCCCATCTGCTCGATGCGGTCCATCTCGGCGAGCGACTCCTCGACGAGGGACTCCACCTTGGCCTCGATGACGTGGCTTCCCTCGAAGATGTCCTCGTACTCCAGGAGATCGCTCTCCAGGGCGAGCACCTGCTGGATGCGCAGCGACCACTGCTGGTCCCACGGCCTGGGCAGGCCCAGGGCCTCGTTCCAGGCGGGAAGCTGCACGGCACGCGCGCGTGCGTCCTTGGAGAGCGTGACGGCCAGCATCTCCAGGACGATGCGCTGGACGTTGTTCTCGGGTTGCGCCTCGGTCAGGCCGAGGGAGTTGACCTGCACGCCGTAGCGGAAACGGCGCTGCTTGGGGTTGGTGATGCCGTACCGCTCGCGCGTGACGCGGTCCCAGATGCGGCCGAACGCCCGCATCTTGCACATCTCCTCGACGAAGCGGACGCCCGCGTTCACGAAGAAGGAGATACGGGCGACCACGTCACCGAACTTCTCCGGGGGCACCTGCCCGGAGTCGCGCACGGCGTCCAGGACGGCGACGGCCGTGGACATCGCGTAGGCGATCTCCTGCACCGGCGTGGCCCCGGCCTCCTGCAGGTGGTAGCTGCAGATGTTGATCGGGTTCCACTTGGGGATGTGCGCCACCGTGTACGTGATCATGTCGGTGGTGAGGCGGAGGGAGGGCACCGGCGGGAAGACGTGCGTCCCGCGCGAGAGGTACTCCTTGACGATGTCGTTCTGCGTCGTCCCCTGGAGCTGCGTGATGTCCACGCCCTGCTCCTCCGCGACCACCTGATAGAGCGCCAGAAGCCACATGGCCGTGGCGTTGATCGTCATCGAGGTGTTCATCTGGTCCAGGGGGATGTCCTGGAACAGCCGCCGCATGTCGCCCACGTGCGAGACGGGGACACCGACCCGGCCGACCTCACCGCGGGCGAGGATGTGGTCCGGGTCGTAGCCGGTCTGCGTGGGAAGGTCGAACGCGACCGAGAGGCCCGTCTGACCCTTGGCGAGGTTGCGCCGGTACAGCTCGTTGGACGCCTCGGCCGTGGAGTGACCGGCATAGGTCCGCATGAGCCACGGCCGGTCCTTCTGACGCTCTGTCATGTGCGAACCCTCAGCCCTCAGACGTTACGGAAGCGGTTGATCGCGTCGATGTGCCTGGCTCGCATCTGCGGGTCGCGCACGCCGAGGCCTTCTTGGGGTGCGAGGGCGAGGACGCCGACCTTGCCCTGGTGGAGGTTGCGGTGCACGTCGTAGGCGGCCTGTCCGGTCTCCTCCAGGGAGTAGACGCGGGAGAGGGTGGGGTGGATCTTGCCCTTGGCGATGAGGCGGTTGGCCTCCCAGGCCTCGCGGTAGTTCGCGAAGTGCGAGCCGATGATCCGCTTCAGGGACATC
>NZ_JBVIPU010000022.1:0-80389 GCF_055577645.1 Streptomyces sp. NPDC033180
CCGCCTTCGCCCCCGAACTCACCGGCTCCACCGACCCGTTCACGGCCCACACCCGCTGGATCGAAACCGAGTTCGCCAATAACATCCCCGCGTTCACGGTCCCCACCGACGCGGGAGCAGGCGCGGACGCCGTGGACACGGCCCGCAGGACGGTGGTCGTCGAGGTCGCGGGCAAGCGTCTGGAGGTCTCGCTCCCCGAGTCGCTGGGGGCCGCGGTCGCCGGCGGCGTCTCCGGTGGCGGCAAGAAGGCCCCGCGGCGCAAGGGCGGCTCCAAGGCGTCGGCGGCGGCCTCCGGAGAGTCGTTGACCTCCCCGATGCAGGGAACCATCGTGAAGCTCGCCGTCGCGGACGGCAGTCAGGTTCAGGAGGGCGACCTCGTCGTGGTCCTGGAGGCCATGAAGATGGAACAGCCGCTCACCGCCCACCGAGCCGGGACCGTCAAGGACCTGTCGGCCGAGGTGGGCGCGACGGTCGCGGCGGGCGCGGTCATCTGTGAGATCAAGGACTGACCCGCTGCCGCGGCGCGTACGACGGAGCCGGCCTCCCCGCCCGACTGGGTGGGGAGGCCGGCTCATGTGTCCGCGGCGGGCGCCAGGCCGGGCGCCGCGCGGGCCTCAGCCCTGTTCGCGGTTCATGGTCCGCATGCCCCAGGCGCCGAAGATGACCACAAGGGAGAGGGCGGCCAGGGCGCCGGTCAGCGTGGTGGAGGAGGCGTACTCCCCGGCGGTGATCGCGCGCAGCGCGTCGACCACGTGGGACAGCGGGTTGGCCCGCGACAGGTCGTAGAGCCAGTCCGGCGCCGCACTCATCGGGAGCAGCACGCCGGAGAGCAGCATGAGCGGCACAAGGACCATGCTGAGCAGCGGGGCGAACCGGTTCTCCTGTTTGAGGATGAGCGCCAGCGCGTACGAGGCCGAGCTGATCCCGGCGGCGAGCACGGAGGACAGCGCGAGCAGCAGCAGGACCGCGGGCAGGGGGGCGCGGAAGCCGAAGGCCGTGGCCGCGGCGAGCAGCATGACGCCCTGGATGCCCAGTTGGGCCAGGTCGCTGAGGACGCGGCCGGAGAGCAGCGCGGCGCGGCTGACGGGGGCGACGCGCAGCCGCTCCATGACCCCGGAGCGCAGCTCGGGGGTGAGCGAGAAGCCCGCGTAGGCGGCACCGAACAGGGTGAGCTGCATCAGCATGCCGGGCACGAACCACTGCCAGGCGTCCACGTCGCCGGGCAGCGTGTTCTTCAGGAGAGGGCCGAAGAGCACGAGATAGACCAGCGGGCCGGATATTCCGACGATGAGCTGGAGCGGGCTGCGTGCCCACGGGCGGGTGGAGCGGATGAAGATGAGGCGCGTCTGCTTCAGGTAGTGCACCGTCACTCTCCCTGATCGTCGGTGGGGTTGGTGTCCGTGTCCCGCAGACTGCGGCCCGTCAGGGTGAGGAACACGTCGTCCAGGGTCGGGCGGTGGGTCTGTACGGACGTCACGGGGATCTGGATCCGGTCGAGTTCCCGCAGGAGCACGGGGAGGACGGAACCGCCGAGCGGCACCCGGAACCGTACGGTCCAGCCGTCGACGGTGATCTCGCGGGCGCCCGGGAAGCGTGCCGCCATCGCGGCCGTGCCCGACGGGTCCGAGGTCTCCAGGACGAGCAGGTCGCCCGAGACCTCGCTCTTGAGGCCGTCGGGGGTGCCCTCGGTGATGATCTGCCCGCCGTCGATCACCAGGATGCGCTCGCAGAGGGCGTCCACCTCGTCGAGGTAGTGCGTGGTGAGGAAGACCGTGGTGGAGTGCAGGTCGCGCAGCGACCTGATGTGGTCCCACAGATTGCTGCGGCTCTGCGGGTCGAGGGCGGTGGACGGCTCGTCGAGGAAGACCAGTTGGGGCCGGTGCAGCACGCCCATCACGATGTCGAGACGCCGCCGCTGGCCTCCGGAGAGGGTGGACACGGTCCGGGTCTCCATGCCCGTGAGGTCGTACTGGGCGAGGAGCTCCTCGACCCGCCCGCGGGCCCGGCCGCGGGAGATGCCGTAGAGCTGGGCCTGTGTCATCAGTTCGTCGCCGACGCGCTGGTCGCCTCCGGCGCCGTTGCCCTGCCCCACGTAGCCGATGCGGCGGCGTACTCCGGCGGGGTCGTCGAGCAGGTCGCAGCCGGCGACCATCGCCACGCCAGATGTGGGGCGCAGCAGCGTGGAGAGCATCCGCAAAGTGGTGGACTTTCCCGCGCCATTGGGGCCGAGGAATCCGACCAGTTCGCCTTCTGCGACGTCGATGTCCACGCCCCGGACGGCCGCTACGGTGTTTTTTCGGCTGCGGAACGTTTTAGCAAGGTCTCGTACCTTGATCATCGGCGGTTCCTCATCCGGTCTCGCATGATGCGCTGAGTGCAGGGAAAAGTGCGCCGTGTCCATCGATGGGAATGTCGAGAGCGGCGCGATGTGGCAGATGCAGTGTCACGCGGATTCGCGTACGTGCAGGAAGAATGTATTGCGCGACGAATTCGGTCGACAACCCCTAGTCTCCCCTGCGGGCCACAACTGGGGTGAGGGGGCGCGGGGCAGGGGAGGGCAGGTCGGAGCCCTGGTCCGCCAACAGTGGCCGAAATCAGCCCTAGGATGCCAGTATCTCCACCCGGACCTCAACCATGGGGTCGAGGTTGCCGGTTTCGCCTCGCCGTAATGTCGCACCACTCGATGCATGCGACATGTACTTATCGATTCGAAAGGGGAAGGTCATTGGTGTCAAATGTGTGTGCCGATCTCGATTTGATAAGCATCCGGCACGCCTCGATCTCCAGTAAATACAGGCTGGCCGGCTTTCCGCACAGTGTCGAATCGACGTCTTCGTTCCTCTGCCTGGCGGAACTCCTGCTGCCGACCGTCGAGGTGCTGGTGTTCCAGCATTCCTACGCCTTCGACAGCAGCGTGCCCCCGCGGATCGGAGACCTCTCGGACCTGGCCGACGACGCCTTCGAGACCCTCGCGGAGTGGACGGACCGGCCGCTGGCGCTCTTCGGGCACGGCAGGGGCGCCGACCTGGCGTACCGGGTGGCACACAGGCTCGAGCGGGAGACGGGGACCGTGCCCGCGACCCTGTTCGTCTCGGGGGCCGCGGGCGCCGAGAGGACCGAAGCCTGCGACAACGGGCCCGAGTTGCGCTGCCCCATCGTGGCGCTCACCGGCGAGACGGACCGAAGGGCGCCGGTGTCAGCCGTACGGAACTGGCGCCACCGCACCAGCGGAACCTTCGACCTGGAGGTGTTCCCGGGTGCGCGGGGCTATCTCGACGTCAGCCGCCGGCAGGTCGCCAACCTCGTCCACGATCAGCTCCTCGTCGCGGAGAACAAGGGAGCCTAGGGGGAAGTTAAGGGTTCCCGGGTGGGGGCATACTGCCTAACTTCCTTGGTGGGGCCCGTGTTACGCATCAGTAGCGGCACGGTTCCCTCCCGAGGAAGGAACCTCCCGACAGTGACCTCGAAGATTTTCGCCCACGACTCGGTTCAAACCCTCTCCGCATCGGAGCAGGGAGCCCTGCGCATCGCCGACGCGCTCCGCGATCGAGGCGTCGGCCCGGGCCAGCGCGTCCTGCTCAAGGCAGGCAACTCGGCGGGCTGGGTCGGGACGCTGCTGGGGCTGATGCACCTCGGCGCCTCCATCGTGCTCGTCGACCAGCAGGAGCACGCGGAGGAGACCCGGCGCATCGTCCGGCGCACCGGCGCCAAAGTCATCCTCGTCGACGACGACGCGCCGATCGACGACGACCTGGACGCCATCCACCTCTACGAGATCCTGGTGGCCGCGGCGGGCCGCGAAGTCGCCGAGCAGCGGCTGTCGTTCGACGAGTGGGGCGAGCGGCCCGACGGCCTGATCATGTGGACCTCGGGCTCGACCGGTTCCCCCAAGGGAGTCGTCAAGTCGGGCGCCAAGTTCCTCACGAACCTGCGGCGCAACGCCGATCAGGTCGGACATGTCGCCGACGACGTGCTCATGCCGCTGCTGCCCTTCTCCCACCAGTACGGGCTCTCCATGGTCCTCATCGCCTGGATCACCGGGTCCTCGCTGGTGATCGCGCCTTACAAGCGGCTGGACCGGGCCCTGCGGATGGCGGGCGAGACCGGGGTCACGGTGATCGACGCGACGCCTTCCAGCTACCGCAGCATGCTCAACCTGATCGGCCGCAAGCCCGCGCTGCGCGCCGACGTCGAGCAGGTGCGCATGTTCTGTGTCGGCGCGGCGCCCCTGGACGGGCCGCTCGTCGACCGCTACGTCGCGGAGTTCGGGCGACCGCTGCTGGACAGCTACGGCAGTACCGAACTGGGCAACATCGCCTTCGCCACCATCGAGAACCCGATCGCCTGCGGCCGGACGATGGAGGGCATCCGGCTGCGCGTGGTCGACGAGGACGGCCTCGAGGTGGCGCCGGGCGTGGCGGGCGAGATCGAGGTGGACACCCCGGACGGCATGGAGGGCCATCTCGACGAGGACGGCATCCTGCTCCCCGCGGATGCCGGCTGGCAGCGCACGGGCGACCTCGGTCACCTGGACGAGCACGGCAACGTGTTCCCGCTCGGCCGCAAGTTCGCCGTGCACCGGATGGGTTACACGCTCTATCCGGAGCTGATCGAACGCAAGGTGGCCGCCCTGGACTGCTCGGCCCGGATCGTGCCGCTGCCCGACGAACGGCGCGGGGCGCAGCTGGTGTTCTTCGTCGAGGACGAGCGGGGGCAGGCGGCCGCGTACTGGCGGGACAGGCTCTGTGGGATGCTTGCCACCTTTGAGCACCCCGACCGGGTCGTCGTCCTGGACCGGTTCCCGCTCAACCGCAACGGCAAGCCGGACAAGCGGCAGTTGGAGCGGCTCGCGCGGGAACCGCAGGCCGGCGGGCCCGGTGATTCCCCCGGAGGAAACACTCAGTGAGGATCGCTTGTCTGCAGGCGGCGTGCGGCGCGACCGATGTGCCGCGGCTTCTGGAGAAGCTGCGGGCAGGAGCGCGCCGCGCTGCCGATGAGGGGGCCGAGTTGCTCGTCACCCCCGAGATCTCGATCGGTGGCTATCCCCTGCAGGCAGGCAACCTCGCGCAGGCCGCGGGTCCCGTGGACGGAGCGCGGTGCGCGGAGGTCTCGGCCATCGCCCGGGAGTTCGGCATCGCCATCGTCCACGGCTGGCCGGAGACGGACGGCTCCGCCGTGTACAACTCCGCGCGTCTCGTCGCGCCCGGCGGTGAGACGCTCGCCGTCTACCGCAAGGCGCACCTGTACGGGCGTGCCGAGCGGGCCCGGTTCACACCCGGGGCGCAAGGGGTGGTGCAGGCGTCCTTCGGCGGTCTGACGCTGGGCATGCTGATCTGTTACGACGTGGAGTTCCCGGAGGCCGTGCGGGCGCACGCGCTGGCCGGTACCGATCTGCTGCTCGTGCCCACCGGGCTGATGCGCCCCTGGGAGTTCGTGGCCCGCACGCTGGTGCCGGCCCGCGCCTTCGAGAGCCAGCTCTACATCGCGTACGCGAACTGGACCGGCGACCACGGGGGCCTCAGTTTCTGCGGCCACACCACGGTCGCGGCGCCGGACGGCACGACGCACGCCGTCACCGAGGACCGCGAGGATCTGCTCGTGGTCGACGTCGACCCGCTGGTCCTCAAGCGCGCCCGTGCCGCCACGACGTATCTGCGCGACCGGCGCCCGGAGCTCTACCCGTAACCCGTCGTCCCGACCGCCTCACCCGGGCATGAAGAGGGCCCGGAGACCGTCACTGTCTCCGGGCCCTCTTCACGCTGCCGTGACGGGCGGGTGTCAGATGCGGGGCCTCTCGAAGCGCGGCTTCTCGGGGGCGAAGGGAACCCCCGTGGAGAGCCCGCGGGCGCCGACGACCAGCGCCTCGCCCAGGAATCCGACGCCGATGGAGAGGTTGATGGGCCGGGCCTCCGACTGCATGCCCATGTGCACCGCGAGGAACCCGAAGGCGGCCATCACCACGAGGGACCCGATGATGACGAGGAACGTCTTGCCGGTGTAGCGCTGGTACAGGATCCCTTCCTTGGGATAGACCTGGATGGTGGCGCCACGCACCGCGCCGAGGCCGACACCGAGCACCGAACCGGCGATGACCCAGCCGATGTCCGTGCCGGTCAGGCCCTTCACCTCGGTCAGTGCCCAGATCCCGAGGCCGGTGAGGACCAGCGGGGGCGCGAACAGGTCACGGGCGTTGAGTGGTTCGCCCAGCAGGCGCTTGATCACCACTGCGACCGCACCTACGGCGATGATCGTTACCAGCATCCACGTGTCCACCACTGCACCCCTTTGTTGCCAGCCCTGTCCGTGCCCCAGCAGGGCACGGAGTTAATTTAGCGCGCCCGTGCTATAACAGCAATATGCCAAGAGTCGTCGTAGCCGAAACCCGGCGCCAGGATGTTGCCCGGGCTGTTCTCCGCATCGTGGGCAGCGAGGGTCTCGAGAGCGCCTCACTGCGGAACGTCGCCCAGGAGGCCGGGCTCGCCATCGGTTCTGTGCGGCACTACTTCGCCAGCCAGACCGAGCTGATGATCTTCACTATGGAAGAGTTGCGGCGCCGCATCGACGGCCGGATCCGGGGCCATGCCGAGCAGCTCCTCGGCCCGGACACGGGCATCGACCGCCGTACCCGTACCGAGGAACTGTTCGCCGAGTTCCTCCCCCTCGACGAGACCCGCCGCGAGGAGGCGGTGCTCTGGCTGGCGTTCATCAGCGCCGCGCGCACCCGCCCGGAGTTCCGGCCCTGCGCGCGCCGGATGCACGAGGAGGCCCGCGAGCTGATCGGGCGGGTGCTGCTGGAGGCCCAGCGCTCCGGAGGCATCCCCGGCGACCTCGGCATCGAGCTGGAGACCCAGCGGCTGGCCGCTCTCCTGGACGGCCTGACCCTCGGCGCGGTGCTGCACCCCGATCTGCTGGAGCCCGACGCCGCGCGCGCGATCCTCCGCCGGCATCTGGGTGCCCTCGTGGCCCCCGGCGACGGGGGCTCCCCGCTCTCCTAGTGGCGCCCCGACAGGCGGTCCGCGATGCGGGCCAGGCGGGGGGCCCTGGCGGTCGGAGTGGTCAGTTCGTGGCGGTCGGCGCTGCGGTACGTCGCGTACATGCCCTGGACGCCGATCCAACGCAGCGGCTCCGGCTCCCACTTGCGGACCTTGTGGTTGACCCAGGGCAGGGACGTCAGATCCGAGGGGCCCGACTGGCCCGAGTCCTGCTGGACCAGGTCGCGCAGGGTGCGGGCCGCGAGGTTGGCGGTGGCGACGCCCGAGCCGACGTAGCCGCCCGCCCAGCCGAGGCCCGTCGCGCGGTCCAGGGTGACCGTGGCGCACCAGTCGCGCGGGACGCCCAGTACGCCGGACCAGGCGTGGGCCACCCGCACTCCGGCCAGTTGCGGGAAGAAGCGGGTGAGGATCTCGCGCAGGGCCTCGATCGTGGCCGGCTGCGTGCGGCCGTCGTTGTCCGTCTTCGAGCCGAAGCGGTAGGGGACTCCGCGACCGCCGAGCGCGATGCGGCCGTCGGCGGTGCGCTGCGCGTACATGTAGGCGTGCGCCATGTCGCCGAGCGTCTCGCGGCCCTCCCAGCCGACCGACTCCCACTGGGCGTCGGTGAGTGGTTCCGTCGCGATCATTGAGGAGTTCATCGGGAGCCAGGTGCGGCGCTGGCCCTTCAGGGAGGCCGTGAAGCCCTCCGTGCAGCGCAGGATGTACGGCGCGCGGACCGTGCCGTACGGGGTGATCGCGTGCTTCGGTCTGATCTCCGTGACCGGGGTCGATTCGTGGATCGTGACGCCGAGCGCCTCGACCGCCGCCGCCAGGCCCTTCACCAGCTTCACCGGGTGCAGGCGTGCGCCGTGCGGGGTCCAGGTGGAGCCGACGGCGCCGGCCACGCGCACCCGGTCGGCCGTCTCCCGTGCGCCGTGCAGGGTCCGGTCCTTCTCGCCGTACGCCAGCTCCGTGGCGTGGAACTCCTTCAGACGGGCCAACTGGGCGGGGGTGTACGCCACTTCGAGTACGCCGCCGTGGTGGATGTCCGCGTCGATCTGCTCTTCGGCAGCGGCGCGGATCACCTCGTCGACCGTTTCGTTCATCGCCTCCTGGAGGCGGACCGCCGCCTCCCTGCCGTGCAGCCGGGCGTAACGGTCGCGGCCCGCGATGCCGTTGTAGAGCCACCCGCCGTTGCGGCCGGAGGCCCCGTAGCCGCAGAACTTCTGCTCCAGGACGGTGATGCGGAGGAAGGGGGCGGCCTTCTTCAGGTAGTACGCGGTCCACAGGCCCGTGTAGCCGCCGCCGACTATGCAGACGTCGGCACTCTCGTCGCCCGGCAGGGGCTCACGGGGGCCCGGGGTGCCGTTGTCCGCGTACCAGAACGAGATGCCGCCGTTGATCGTGCTGCTCATGAGCCGGACGTTACTGCGCTGGTGGGGACTTTGGGGAGGGGTTCGGAGGAGAGCGTTCCGATACGTTGATCCGGCACGTGGCGATGTCGAAGCGTCAGGTGCCGAGATCCTGGAGGACTGTTCAGATGGCCGTACGCAAGGCCGGGCGCATCGTCGCCGCGGTGGCCGCCACCGCACTCGTCGCCGGGGGCGCAGCCGCCTGCGGGCCCGACGACCTCACGGGCGGGGGCGACAACAAGCAGTCGGGGTCGGCTTCGGAGTCCGGGGCCACCGGGGGCCCCGAGGCGAAGGAGCCGCCGGCCGGTACCGACGCGCTCGCGAAGGCGCCCGCCTCCGTGAAGGGCGGCGTGATCACGGTCGGTGACCCGAAGGCCGCGCACACGGTCAAGCTGTACGAGGACGCGCGCTGCCCGATCTGCAAGAAGTTCGAGGAGACGGGCGCGCAGGCCCTGGTGGAGCCGGTGGCCGCGGGCAAGGTGAAGGTCGAGTACACGCTCGCCTCGTTCCTCGACAAGAACCTCGGCGGCAGCGGCTCGGTGAACGCGGCGAACGCGCTGCGGGCCTCGGTGGATGCGGGGAAGTTCCCGCAGTTCCATGCCGCGGTCTTCGCCAACCAGCCCGAGCACGAGACCGAGGACGCCTTCACGCCCGCCTTCCTGTTGAAGATCGCCGACCGGGTGGACGGGCTGCGGGGCGCCGAGTTCGACAAGGCCGTGCAGAAGGGGACGTACAAGAAGTGGGTCGGTGAGGCGATGCGGGCCTTCAGCGACGACGGTATGCAGGGCACGCCGACCGTCGTCATCGACGGCAAGAAGGCGGACAGCAACGCGCTGTTCGACCAGGACACGTTCGCCAAGGAGCTCAAGGCCTCCGGGATTTCCTGATCCTTCGCAGGCTCCAGCTCCCCGGTGCCGGGCGTACGGCACTCCGGGTCAGCGGATAGGAGGCCAGGCCGATCAGGACCGATGTGAAGTGGCCCAGGTCGGTGAAGGTCCTGCCGGTGATCAGCGGAGTGCCGTACACGGCGAGGACGATCCCGAGATACGCGTATCTCCAGGGGCTCGGCACCCAGTAGGTGAGGACCGCGACCACGCCCGCCAGCGCGTAACTCACGCCCACGTCCAGGGTGTTGACCGAGGCGGTCGGGGCCGCGCCGTGGTGGATCGCGAGCGCGAGGACCCCCTCGCTGATGAGCGTGGCCACGACGTGCGCGCCCGCGGCCACCGCGAGCCAGCGTGCGGTGCCGAGCCGGCGCTCGGCGGTGGCGTGGAAGACCGTGTAGAGCACGGCGTACGACAGCCAGGTGCCGCCGTCGATCCAGAGCACGCTGGAGACCAGGACGCGCACGGGGTTGTGCGACAGCTCGTGGATGTTCGTGGAGCGCTGCCGCAGGAACTCCTTCTCGAACTCCGGCGACATGTGGTGCATCGCGACCGTGGTGACGAACAGGACCGCGAGCCAGACGTACGTCCCGGGAGCGCTGCGGATGTAGGCCAGGACGGCCAGCCCCGCAGCCCTCATGGCCGGAATAATCCCCATGCGGCGATTCACCCACGCCGGTAGCGTCGCCGGCGTGATCGACATTCGCATTCCGGACGAGCTGATCGAGTCGCAGTACCGGTACGTGGGCGAACCCGGCCGAGCCTTCATCGCGGCGCTGCCCGCGCGCGTGGCGGAGTTCGTCGAGCGCTGGGACCTGAGGGTCGACGGGCCCTCGATGCACGGCATGGCCGCGCTCGTGCTGCCCGTGGTGCGTCGGGACGGCACCCCCGCCGCGGTCAAGTTCCAGGTGCTCGACGAGGAGACCGAGGGGGAGCCGGTCGGGCTGCGGGTGTGGGACGGCGACGGCGCGGTGCGGTTGCTGGACCACGACGACCGCACCGGCACGATGCTGCTCGAACGCCTCGACTCCGGGCGGATGTTGTCGACGGTGGAGGACACGCACAAGGCCGTGCTCGTCATTGCCGAGCTGCTCGCCCGGCTCACCTCGGTGCCCGCGCCCGAGGGCATGCGGCGGCTCGCGGACATCGCGGGGGAGATGCTCGACGACCTGCCCGGGGCCCTGAAGGCGATCCCCGACCCGGCCCAGCGCGCGATCGTGGAGCGGTGCGGGGGCGCGATGCGCGAGGTCATGGGGGAGCCCGGCGACCGGCTGCTGCACTGGGACCTGCACTTCGAGAACGTCCTCGCGGCCGAGCGCGAGCCGTGGCTCGCCATCGACCCGAAGCCGCTGGCCGGCGACCCCGGCTTCGACCTCTGGCCCGCGCTCAACAACCGCTTCGACCCACAGGACCTGCTGTGGCGGTTCGACGCGATGAGCGAGGTGCTGGGGTTGGACAGGGAGCGGGCGCGCGCCTGGACCTTGGCCCGGGTACTGCAGAACACGCTGTGGGAGATCGAGGACGGCGAGGAGCCGGACGAGGAGGATCTGGAGCTTGCGCGGCGGCTGCTCGGGGCGTGAGACGCGGGTTGGCCCCGGCAGGCGGTCTGGTTAGCCTGCGGCCATGATTCGTCACGCCACCCCTGCCGATGTCCCGGTGATCCACGCCATGGTCCGCGACCTCGCCGAGTACGAGAAGGCACTCGACGAGGCCAGAGCCACCGAGGAGCAGCTGCGTGAAGCGCTCTTCGGGGAGCGGCCCGCCGCCTTCGCGCACATCGCCGAGGACGACGCTTCGGGGGAGATCGTCGGGTTCTCGCTGTGGTTCCTGAACTTCTCCACGTGGCGCGGCGTGCACGGGATCTACCTGGAGGACCTGTACGTACGGCCCGAGGCGCGCGGCGGCGGGCACGGCAGGGCACTGCTCGGCGAGCTCGCGCGGATCTGCGTGGAGCGGGGTTATGAGCGCCTCGAGTGGTCCGTGCTCGACTGGAACGAGCCGTCGATCAACTTCTACAAGTCGCTCGGTGCGCTGCCGCAGGACGAGTGGACCGTGTATCGGCTGACCGATGGGGCGTTGGCCGGGCTGGGAGCTCCGGGAGCTCCGGGGGCTGCTTCCGCCGCGTCGTAGGGGGCCCTTGTTCAGGGTTCAGGGGATCAGTACCACCTTGCCCGTGGTGCGGCGGTTCTCCAGGTCGGCGTGGGCGGCTGCCGCCTGCGCCAGTGGGTAGCGCTGCACCGCCGGGGTGAAGTGGCCCTTCTCCGCTTCGGCGAGGGCCGCGCGCTCCAGGGTGCGGACCGGGTTGTCGCTGCCCGCCCTGCGCATCATCTCCGGGCCGAGGACGTTGAGTTGGGTGATTCCACGGGCCGCGAGCTGCTCGTCGGTGAACGTGAGGGGCCCGCCGTCGCGCAGGCCCTTGCCCGACCAGCCGAAGACGACGTGCGCGCCGCCGGGGGCGAGGAGGTCCACGGCGGCCATGCCCGCATCGCCGCCCACTCCGTCGAACACCACGGTCGCGCCCGGCACGCCACTGCCGCCGAGCTTCGCCAGGTACGCGCGGACCTCGTCCGGCCAGTCCGGGTTCCTGTAGTCGACGGCCAGGTCGGCGCCGTTCGCCTCGACCACGGCCGTCTTCTCCGGGCCGCCCGCCAGGCCGATCACCGTGGCGCCCATGTGCTCGGCGTACTGGACCAGGAGTGTGCCGATGCCGCCCGCCGCCGCGGGGATGACGGCCACGGAGTCCGGGGTCAGCTCGGCGAACTGCAGGATTCCCATCGTCGTACGCCCCGTGCCGATCAGGGCAACGGCCTCCGCGTCGTCCAGGACTTCGGGGATCTCGTGCAGGCGGGAGGCCTCCGTGACGACGAGCTCGGCGTAGCCCCCGGGGGCGAAGCCGATGTGGGCGACGACGCGCTTGCCGAGCCAGCTGCCGTCGACTCCCTCGCCGAGGGCGTCGACCGTGCCGGCCACTTCGCGGCCCGGGATCGTGGGCAGCTCGGGGAGTTCGGGCAGCGGGCCCTTGAACCCCTCGCGGATCGCGGTGTCCAGGAGGTGCACACCCGCCGCGGTCACCGCGATGCGGACCTGACCTGGGGCAGGTGCCGGGTCCGGAGCCTCCTCGTACGTCAGGTGCTCGGCCGGGCCGAAGGTGTGCAGGCGGATGGCGTGCATGGGGTTCGCTCCTTGGGCTTTGGGGGCGTTCTTCCGGTGTTGCCGCCACCCTCGTACCTCAAGCGGACTTGAGGTCAAGCCTCGTGGAGGTCAGTGCGAGCGTCACCGCCTCCAGGGCGCTGTTGAAGGAGACCTCGGAGAGCAGACCGGGCGCGGCGACCTGGTCGCCGGCCAGGTAGACGCCGTCGCCGCGATCGATGGCCGGGCGGTCGCGCCAGGTGGTGCCCGGCAGGTCCACCGCCCCGGTGCGGCCGTTGGACACGGCGTCGCGCCGCCAGACCAGGCGGTCGCGCCAGCCCGGGAAGCCGAGGTCGAGCAGATGGTCGGCGCGGGCCGCGCCGTCCGCCTTGGACTCTTCGGGGGAGAGTGGGATCTGCCCCTGGATGAGCTCCTGTCCCGCGGGGGCGAGGCTGCGGTCCTGGGTGGTGAACCGCTCGATCCAGCCGGTGCTGTCCAGATCGGAGATGGCGAAGGGGTCACCCTTGCGGGAGTTCAGGGCCATGTCGACGAGGGTGGTGCGGGCGCTGTCCCAGTGGAGGCTGTCGTCCTTGAGGAGATGGCGGGCCGCGGGGAGGGAGGTGGCGACGACGACGGGGCCTGCGGCGGGGAGGGATGCGAGGGCGTCGACGCGGGACAGGGTCTCCACGCGTACGCCCAGGTTCCAGGCCAGTGTCGCCATGCGGTCGATGACCGAGCCCCAGCCGCCACTCGGGTAGTGCGCCTCCGGGGGCAGCTTCGTCGCGCGGCGCAGACGCTCGTGCACGAACCGGGCGGAGAGGGAGCCGGGGTCGTGGTGGAACGTCGCCACGGCGATGTAGTGCGCGGCGGCGCGCGCGCCTTCCTCGCCCACCTCGCCGGTGGCCCAGGTCATGAAGTCCACGTCCACCGGAGCCTGTTCGGGCTTGCGGCGCAGGAGCCTCAGCATCGCGAGGGGTGGGGTGCGGCGGAGCCTGCCCTGGTGGTGGAGGCGGAGCCGGGTGCCTTCGAGGGGCGGAAGGGGGGAGAGGGGGCCGATGAGGTCGCGCTGCTTGAGCCAGGTCCAGTGGGGACCGCCGTTGTAGAGGGCGTGCGGGCCTTCGTTCGTGCGGTACGCGCCTTCGGCGGTGCGGGCCCGGCCGCCGAGGGTGTGGTGGGCCTCGTGGATGGTGACCCGGGCGCCGGATTCCGCGGCGCTGATGGCAGCGGTGAGGCCGGCGAAGCCGCCGCCGATGACGGTGAGGGGCTTTCGGTGGGTGGGCATGGGCTGGGCTCCTGTCGTGGTCCGTGCGTCTACTCGGTACGACGGATGGGGGTGCCCGGGATGTGACATCGGCGGGCTGCGGCGTTGTCAGTGGGCGGGTGCAGGATGGGCGTATGGGACAGAGGGATGGTCAGAGGAATGGTCAGAGGGATGCGGCAGGGGTGAAGAAGGCTCGGCGGCCGGAGGTGCGGTTGCCCGCGCTGCGGGGGTTCGAGGGGCCCGGGCTGGAGCCCGACGGGGACTATGACGGGGTCGAGTTCCGGGATCTCGATCTCGCGGGGCAGGACGGCGGGGGAGCGCTGTTCCTGGACTGCGCGGTGACGGGCTGCGGGGTGACGGAGACGCGGCTCAGCAGGGCACGCTTCGTGGACTCCGTGCTGACGGAGCCGCGGGGGGTCGGCACCGAGCTGGCGGAGGCGTCGCTGAGGGACGTGGAGGTGGTGGACGCGCGGCTGGGCGGTGTCCAGCTGCACGGGAGTGTGCTGGAGCGGGTGGTCGTGCGGGGCGGGAAGATCGACTATCTGAACCTGCGGAAGGCGCGGTTGAAGGACGTCGTCTTCGAGGGCTGCGTGCTGGTGGAGCCGGACTTCGGGCAGGCGGCGCTGGAGCGGGTGGAGTTCGTGGGCTGCGTGCTGAAGGGGGCGGATTTCAGCGGGGCCCGCATGAAGGACGTCGACCTGCGGTCGGCTGCCGAGGTGGACATTCTGCGGGGGCTCGACTGCTTGGCGGGGGCGGTGATCAGTACGGCGCAACTGATGGACTTGGCACCGGCGTTCGCCGCCCAGGCGGGCGTACGGGTGGACTAGCGTCCGGCTTTGGCGGTGGGGGGGGGCGGTGCGGGCTGCGGGGCTGCTTCGACTGCGGGCGCGTCGGAACGGCGGCATAGCCCGCCTGTTGGGTGCGGGGCCGCGCCGGTATGTCCGTCCTCGCTATCGTCCGGTGGCCGCGGGGCTGCTTCGGCACCGGAGCGCCGCGAGCCGTGCTCCGGGCGGACATACCGGCACGTCCCCTCCCGAGCGCTGCCGACTGCGGGCACGTGGCACTCCCCACCCTCCGGCTATGTCGGTCCCCTCCCTGCCGGGCTGCTCCCTGACCCACCCACCCGCCTTCTCCCCCTTCCCCGCGGGGCAATCGGGCGGGTGGGTGGAAAGGCTTGTTCGTCCAGGGGAGGCTGCGGGGTAATCGGGCGGGTGGGTGGGAGAGGTTGTTCGGGCAGGGGCGGATGCGGGGGGCTCCGCTGGGCGCCTACGCCCGGGGAAAGCGGGACTGGAGCGACCAGATCGCCGGGTTGTCCCCCAGGGACTCGTGGAGGTCGATGAGGTCCGCCAGGAGGTCCTGGAGAAAGTCCCGCGCCTCGCGCCGCAGCTCGGAGTGGGAGAACGTCAGCGGAGGCTCCTCCGCCCGCATCCAGTCCGCCTCGATGTCCACCCACCCGAAGCGCCGGGTGAACAGCATGCGGTCCGACGACTCCGTGAAGTCGAGCTCCGCGTACTGGGGGCGGGAGGCCCGGCTGCCGCGCGGATCCTGGTCCACCTGCTCGACGATGTCGCACAGCGCCCACGCGAAGTCCAGGACGGGAACCCATCCCCAGGCTGTGGACAGCTCCCGGTCCGCCTTCGTGTCCGCGAGATACACGTCCCCGCAGAACAGGTCGTGCCGCAGCGCGTGGACATCCGCGCCGCGGTAGTCGAACTGCGGGGGGTCGGGAAAGCGGTGGGAGAGGGCGTAGCCGATGTCGAGCACGTGGTCGATGGTGTCACGGCCCCGAAGGGGCCGGCCGCCGCCGCCCAAGACAACAACCGCCCGAGGCAGCAACCGCTCAAGGCAGCAGCCGCTGCTCCTTGGCCACCGCCACCGCGCCCGCCCTCGTGTCCACCCCGAGCTTGTCGTAGATCCGGCCCAGGTGCGTCTTCACCGTGGCCTCGCTGATGAACAGCGCCCGGGCGATCTCCCGGTTGCCGAGGCCCTGGGAGAGCTGCGCGAGGATGTCGAGCTCGCGGTCGGTGAGGGTCGGCAGCGGCTTGCGCATGCGGGCCATCACACGGGACGCGACCGGCGGGGAGAGGGTGGTGCGGCCCTGCGCCGCGGCGTGGATCGCGGCGAAGAGCTCCTCGGGGCGCTCGGCCTTCAGAAGGTAGCCCGTGGCCCCCGCCTCGATCGCGCGGGTGATGTCCGCGTCCGTGTCGTACGTCGTCAGGACCAGGACGTGGGGTGGTGGGGCGGGGGCATCGGAGTCGGAGGAGGAAGGAGCGGAGGAGAAAGGAGCAGAGGAGGAAGACGCAGACGTGATGGTGCGCGTCGCCTCCACGCCGTCCATTCCCTCCCCCAGCTGCAGGTCCATCAGGACCACATCCGGCGCCAGCTTCGCGGCGAGCGCGATCGCCTCCTCGCCGGTGCCCGCCTCACCGACCACCTCGATGTCCGGCGCGCTGCCCAGCAGGGCGAGCAGTCCGGCCCGTACGACGATGTGGTCGTCGCAGACCAGGAGGCGGACCGGAGGTGCGGGGGTCGTCATGCGGACTCCTGGGGAAATCCGGACTCCTGGGGAAATGCGGACTCCTGGGGGGATGCGGACTCCTGGGGGGATGCGGGCTCCTGGGGGGAGAGGGGGATCGCCACCGAGAGCACCGTGCCCTCGCCCGGCGCCGACTCGATCGTCAGTGTCCCGCCGAGCTGCCCCGCGCGGGCGCGGATCGCGGGCAGCCCGTGGCCCCGCCGGTCGGGGGCGGGCGGCGAGGCGGTGGGGGTGAAGCCGCGGCCGTCGTCGGCGACGTCGAGCACCACCTGGTCGTCCAGATGCGTGAGCGTCAGCGCCGCCGTCGTCGCGGCGGCGTGCTCCGTCACGTTGGCGAGGGCGCCTTGCGCGATGCGCAGGAGCGCGGACTGCGTCCGGTCGGGGAGCGGTGCGGGCACGCCCTCGCAGTGGAAGCGGACCGTGAGGCCCGCGTCCAGCGCGGTGCGCGCGGCCAGCGTCCGCAACACCTCGTCCAGGCCCCCGCCGTCGGCGAGGTCGGCGGGCGCGAGGTCGTGCACGAAGCGGCGGGCCTCGGCCAGGCCGCGTTCGGTGATCGACTCGGCGGTACGGACATGGGTGCGGGCCTTGGCCGGGTCCGTGTCCCAGACGCGGTCGGCGGCCTGGAGCAGCATCTGCTGGCTGGACAGGCCCTGGGCGAGGGTGTCGTGGATCTCCATGGAGATCCGCTGGCGCTCGGCGAGCGTGCCCTCGCGCCGCTCGGTGGCGGCCAGTTCGCGGCGGGTGCGGATGAGGTCGTCGATGAGCGTGCGCTGACGGGCCGCCTGGCGCTGCATGTACAGGAAGACGGCGGTCGCGACCGCGGCCCAGGCGGGCGGCGCGAGCAGCAGGTTCGGGTCGAAGCCGCCCGCGAGCCGCAACTGCGCGACGACCACGAAGGCGGTCAGGACGGCCACCAGGAACAGGGCGGCGCGCAGCGGCAGCGTACGCAGGCCGGTGTAGAAGAGCGGTACCGCGCACCACGCGAAGCTCGGCGCGAGTATGACGAGCACGACCCAGACGGCCACGACGAGGATCAGCCAGCTGAGGCGGCGTGGCGCGGTGGGGCGGGCGCCGATGGCGGGGCCGAGCACGTAGAGGAGCGCGAGGGAGACCGAGAGCGCGATGATCCACGGGGTGCGCGGTTCGCCGGGGTGCCGCATCAGGAAGCGGGTCAGCGACGAGCCCAGGAGCAGAAAGAACGCCGTGTGCATGACGGCGGCGAGCCAGCGTGAGTCGGGGTCTCGTGAGGCGGCCTCTTGCGGGGCGCCTTCGGCCTGCTCCACGGCTTCGCTCCTTCCGGCTCGCTGCTGAACTGCGCAAACAACCTCATTGTGACCCGGCGGGATCACCAGGGGGTCAACCGATCGGCTGACCCTCGTGTCGACCGAGCCGCGGGCAGGTGGCAGCCGGTACGTCGACCGGGTCGGGCCGGTGGCGGCCGGAGGATTGATCGCAGAGGAAACAACCTCCCCCGATCCCCGCCTTCACCCCGAGGAGCCCCCGATGAAGAAGATCTCCCGCCGCACCCGCGTCCTGACCATCGCCGCCACCGCCGCCGTCCTCGGCGCCGGAACCTTCGGTGCCGTCTCCGCCAGCGCCGAGGCCCCGGCCGCCGCTCCCAGGGCCGCCGTCGCCGCCGACGCGGGCAACAAGAACCTCACGCAGTCGACGCACCTGAACGTCGAGGCCGCGACCAAGGCCGCTCAGGCCACCCTCGACGCCGCGAAGAAGGAGAACCAGCGCGTCTCCGTCGCCGTCGTCGACCGCAACGGCAACACCATCGTCGAGCTGCGCGGCGACGGCGCGGGACCGCAGTCCCCCGAGTCCGCCGTGAAGAAGGCGTACACCGCCGTCTCCTGGAACGCGCCCACCTCCGAGCTGACCAAGCGTCTGGAGCAGACCCCGAACCTGAAGGACATCCCCGGCACGCTGTTCCTCGGGGGCGGTGCGCCGGTGACCGCCAAGGGCGCCCCCGTCGCGGGCATCGGTGTCGCGGGCGCCCCGAGCGGCGACCTGGACGAGAAGTTCGCGAAGGCGGGCGTCGCGGCGCTCGGCCGATAAGGCTCTGGGGCCGCTGACACCGCCGCGCTGCCGAAGCCACCGGATCGGCGGCACCGCCTACGTCACCGGCGGCATCACCCGCGACGGATTCTGGAACGGGATCACCGTCATCGACCTGGAGAGCGGCGACACCCACCGACTCCCGGCAGGGGAACGCCCGTTGGGCATCGCGGTTCTGTAGGGCCCGTGCTCAGGCCGCACAGAGGGCTCAGGCCGCACAGAGGGCTTGGGCGGCGCGGGAGGCCTGGGCGGCGACAGGGGTTTCACCTCCCCGCACACGGTCCGCGACCACCTCAGGACCGTCTTCACCAAGGCCCGCGTCTCCAGCCGCGGCGAGCTGGTCGCCCGGCTGTTCACCGAGCACTACTGGCCCGCGCTGCCCGGCAGCGGCTCTCGGTGAAGCCCACCGGGCCACACCGAACATATGCCGCATAAGATCACAGGCGTGCACCCACGATCCACGGCGCTCCGCGGCACATCCGCCGCCGCCCTCACCGCCCTCGTCCTCACCGCCTGCAGCGGCTCCGGAGTGCACGGCACGCCCGGAGCCGACGGCGTACGTGACCCGTACTTCCCCAAGCTGGGCAACGGCGGTTACGACGTCGCGCACTACGACCTGGCCATCGGGTACGACCCCGACGCGCGTCACCTCACCGGCACGGCCGAGGTCACCGCGCGCGCGACCCAGGACCTCAGCGCCTTCAACCTCGACCTCAAGGGTCTGGAGGTGAAGGGCGTGAGCGTCGAGGGCAAGGACGCCTCCTTCCACCGCGACGGGCAGGAGCTGACGATCCGGCCCGCGGACGACCTCGACAAGGGCGAGACGTTCCGCACGGTCGTCCGCTACTCCGGCAACCCGGAGACCATCACCGATCCGGACGACTCCGAGGAAGGGTGGCTGCGCACGGAGGAGGGCGCCATCGCGCTGGGTGAGCCGTCAGGCTCGATGGCGTGGTTCCCCGCCAACAACCACCCGTCGGACAAGGCCTCGTACGACATACGCGTCACTGTCCCCCAGGGCCTGAAGGCCATCTCCAACGGTGAGTTGACCCGCGAGTCGACCAAGAACGGCCGCACTACCTTCGCCTGGCACGGCGCGGAGCCGATGGCGAGCTATCTCGCGACGGTCGCGATCGGGCCGTACGAGGTGAAGAAGTCAACGACGAAGTCCGGCATCCCGGTGCTCACGGCGGTGGAACCCTCCGAGGCCAAGGCCAGTGCGAAGGCGCTCGCCCGCATCCCCGAGATCATGGAGTGGCAGGAGCTCAACTTCGGCCCCTACCCCTTCTCGTCGACCGGCGCGATCGTCGCCGGGGAGGGGGAGGCGGGGTACGCCCTGGAGACCCAGACCCGCCCCACCTACCCCGGCGCCCCCGAACCCCAGCTCATCGTGCACGAGCTGGCCCACCAGTGGTTCGGGAACTCCGTGACGCCCAAGTCCTGGCGGGACATGTGGCTGAACGAGGGCTTCGCGACGTACGCCGAGTGGCTCTGGCAGGAGGACAACGACGGCGACAGCGTGCAGGAGATCTTCGACCAGATCTACGCGGGCGACTACTACGAGGCCAAGGAGGACAACGACGCCATCTGGGCTTTCCCGCCCGCGAAGCCACCGTCCGCCGCGGACATCTCGGACAGTCCGGTGTACGAGCGGGGCGGCATGGTCATCCACAAGATCCGCCAGGCGGTGGGCGACGACACCTTCTACGACATCGTGCAGGGCTGGACGAGGACTCACCGCCACGGCAACGCGGACACCGCGGACTTCACGCGGTACGTGGAGAAGCACGCGGGCAGCGAGGCGGCGCGCAAGAAGGTGCGCGCCATCTGGGGCCCGTGGCTGTACGGGGACGGGAAGCCGGCCCGCCCGTAGACCTACGAGAGCGGCTTGCGGAGTACCGCGCAGGGGCGGCCCGCCTGAAGATCGCGGCGGTGGTCGATGACCTCGTAACCGAGCGCGCTCCAGAAGGCGAGCCCCGCTTCGTTTCCCTCCAGAACGGCGATCCGCACCCCGCCGTGCCCGTCCCCCCGGAACCGCTCCTCGATCTTGCCGGCGAACTCCCGTCCGTACCCCTTGCGTTGCCACCCGGCATTCACCATGAGCAGCCCGATCCACGGATCGGGGTCGGAGGGGTCGGGATGGCGCTCCAGCGTGACGGCGATCCCGACGACCCGCCCCTCGGACCGCGCGACGAGCACCTGTGCCCCCGGCGCCGCCAGCTCGTCCGCGAGCGCCGCGGCGACCTGCTCGGGGCGGATGTCGTCGGGGTCGGGGAAGTCCCCGGAGAGGGCGTGGAAGACGCGGTTCGACGCGTACAGGGCGGTGAGCTCGGTGAGCAGCTCACCGGGGAGCGCGCCGTCCTCCGCGGGGGCGAGCGGTTCGAGGATCATTCGGCGCAGGTTAGCCGCCGGTCCGTGGCGGGCGGCGACGAACCACGAGGGCCCCCGGCGAGAATCCGCCGGGGGCCCTCGTGAACTGGGCTGTGAACTTCAGCTGAACTGGCCTTGCGAACCTCAGACGTTGACGCCGAAGTCCTGCGCGATGCCGACGAGGCCGGAGGCGTACCCCTGGCCGACCGCGCGGAACTTCCACTCCGCGCCGCTGCGGTACAGCTCGCCGAAGACCATGGCGGTCTCGGTGGCGGCGTCCTCGCTCAGGTCATAGCGGGCGATCTCCGTGCCGCCGGCCTGGTTGATGATGCGGATGAAGGCGTTCCGCACCTGGCCGAAGTTCTGCGAGCGGTTCTCGGCGTCGTAGATCGAGACCGGGAAGACGATCTTGTCGATGTCGGCCGGGAGGCCCGCCAGGTTGACCTTGATCTGCTCGTCGTCGCCCTCGCCCTCACCCGTGACGTTGTCACCGGTGTGCTCGATGGTCTGGTCCGGCGTCACCTTGTTGTTGAAGAAGACGAAGTGCTGGTCCGAGAAGACCTTGCCCTGCGGGTTCACCGCGATGGCCGAGGCGTCCAGGTCGAAGTCGGTGCCAGTGGTGGTACGGACGTCCCAGCCGAGGCCCACGGTGACGGCGGTCAGGCCCGGAGCCTCCTTGGTGAGCGAGACGTTGCCACCCTTGGACAGGCTTACTGCCATTGTTGGGAGTCCCTTCCCTCGTTGCGTACGAACGGGCTTCGTACTGGGGACGAAGCTACCGTCACCCCTATGAACGTCGACCGGGGTCCCAGAGGTTCCAGCTCCTTTTACTTTCTTTACTCGTCTCTCGAGTCCCTCCCGACGCAAGCCTGGCACGCCGTAAATGCGGGTGACGTGGACCGGACAGACGCGGGACCATAGGACCCATGTCCGGTCCCTATGTCATCCGCGGCTCCGTCTGTCTGCCCGAGGCCGAGCTCATGTGGCGCTTCTCCAGGTCCTCGGGGCCGGGCGGTCAGCACGTCAACACCAGCGACTCACAGGTGGAGCTGAGATTCGACCTGGCCACCACGCAAGCGCTGCCTCCGGTGTGGAAGGAGCGCGCCCTGGAGCGGCTCGCGGGACGGCTCGTCGGCGGCGTCGTCAGCGTGCGGGCCTCCGAGCACCGTTCCCAGTGGCGCAACCGCGAGATGGCCGCCACCCGCCTCGCCTCGCTGCTCGCGGAGGCCACCGCTCCGCCGCCGCGGCCCCGCCGTGCCACGAAGATCCCCCGGGGGATCAACGAACGGCGGCTGCGCGAGAAGAAGCAGCGCAGCCAGACCAAGCGTGGCCGCTCGGGGGATGGCTGGGGCTGAGCCCCGGCCGGGTCGGCGCCCCGGAGCGCAAAGGTGCGCCAGCAAAGTCGGTTGAAGCGAAAACCATCAGCCCAGCTGTCGGTACTTCCCCTTGAAGTACGTCAACGGGCCACCGTCGGCGCTCGGCAGATCAGCCGAAAGTACTCGCCCGATGATGAGGGTGTGGTCACCCGCTGTCACTGTCTGTTCGGTCCGGCACTCCAGCGTCGCGAGCGCGCCGCCGATCAACGGCGCCCCTGACGTCTCCCCCCGGGCATAGGGAATGTCCTCGAAGAGCAGCCGGTCGCTGATCCTTCCCTTCATCGCGAACCGGCCCGCGATGTGGCGCTGGCTCTCGGAGAGCACCGAGACGCCCCACAGCGGCTGCTCGGCGAGCAGATCGTCCATCCGGGAGCCCTCACGCAGGCTGACCAGCACAAGCGGCGGATCGAGGGACACGGAAAGGAAGGCCGTCGCGGTCATGCCGACGTCCTCGCCGACCGGCGCCTGCGGGTCGTCCGCGTCCAGGGACGGCTCGCGGGCGGTCACCAGGACCACACCCGCGGCGAGCCGGGACATGGCGGCGCGGAACTCTTCGTTGCTCACCCCCACAGGATGCCCGTCGGGAGACGGGGCACGGGGGGAGGGCGGGGCAGGGGGAGTCGCGGAAGCGCTCTCGGGAGTTGTCTTCAGTACGGGAACCACGGGAGTGACGCTAGCCCGCCGCCTCTGTCGCCACATCGGGCCCAGGGCCGAGACCGGGCCTAGGACCGATGGCCGAGGCCCGCGGCGCCCTGGCAAGGTGTGCGTCGGGGAAGTGGACTGGACCAACGAAGGCTTCCCATCTGTGACTTGAGTCACAGGACCCATATTTTGTTGACCCTGTGTACCGAGTGAGCTGCTCGCTGTGATTCAGTGACGGTGGCAATCGGACACTGAGAGAACTCAGGTACGACGAGAACAGTAAGGGCGCTGCGAATCCTGGAGTTGCTGTCGAGGTCTCGGGGAGAGCGAGCAATGGAGACCGAGTCGGAGCCGTACGTCCGTCTTGCGACCCTGCGGCAGCTGCATCAGGTGGTGGCGGATCTCAACACGGCCCGGAGCCTGGCGGACACGCTGCAGACGGTCGCCGACGGCGTGGTCAACGGCCTTGGCTATGAGCTGGCGTGCGTCAATCTCGTGCGCCCGGACGGCGACCTCGTGGTCGCCGCCTTCGCGGGCAACACCGCCGCCGAGGCCCTCATCACCGGCCGCGTCGGCTCCCGCGAGGCCTGGGAGAAGCGCCTCGCCATGGGCGAGGCCTGGGGCGCCCTGCGCTTCATCTCGTACACCGAGGGCTGGGTCCTGGACGAGGACGACGTCCCGCAGTGGTACACCGACGGCCCCGAGCCCCGCTTCGAGGACGAGTGGCACCCGGCGGACCGCCTCTTCGCCCCGATGTACGCGACGGGCGCCGCCGGCGGCGAGCTGCTCGGCGTGATCTCCGTGGACCGCCCCCGCAACGGCCGCAGGCCCGGCGCCTGGGGCCGCGAGGCCCTGCAGATGTACGCCTTCCAGGCCGCCATCGCGATCAGCAACGCCCGTCTTCGCGCCAACATGCAGCGCGCCCTGGTCCGCCTGGAGCGCGAGCAGCAGGCGCTGCGGGCCAGCGAGGAGTCCTTCCGCCAGGCCTTCGAGTACGCGCCCTCCGGCATGGCCATCGCCGAGATGGGCGGCGACCAGCACGGCCGCATCCTGCGCACGAACGACGCCCTGTGCCGCCTCCTGGGCCGTCCCGCCTCCGCGATGCGCCGCTATTCGTTCTCCGACCTGGTCCACCCCGAGGACATCGGCACGCTCCTGCGGACCTCCGCCGAGGGCGGCAGGGCTGAGCTGCGCCTCGCGCGCCGCGACGGGACGTACGTCTGGGTCTCCCTGCGCAACAGCGTGGTCGCGGACGCCGCCGACGGGCCGCGCTTCCTGCTCACCCACGTCGAGGACATAGAGGAGCGCAAGCGCCGAGAGCTCCAGCTCGCGCACCGCGCCTCGCACGACTCCCTCACCGGCCTGCCGAACTCCGCCGAGCTGCGCTCGCGCCTCAGCGCCCGTCTCTGTCGCAGGCCGCACGCGGGTCAGCCCAGTGCGGTGGACTCGCTGGACGCGGCGTACGACGGCGTCTATGACGCGGACGGGCAGCACAGCTTCGACTACGGCTCGAACAACGCGCACGCCCTGCAGCAGGGCGCCGACGGCTTCGACCACCACGTGCACACCGTCGCGCCGCCCGAGGGGCACGGGGACACGGACGACGGCACCAAGGGCCTCGCGGTGCTCTTCTGCGACCTCGACGGCTTCAAGTCGATCAACGACCGCTTCGGGCACCACACCGGTGACGCCGTCCTCATCGAGGTGGCCAGGCGGCTGACCAGCGGCGTTCGCGACGGGGACACGGTAGCCAGGCTCGGCGGTGACGAGTTCGTCGTCCTCGCCGACGGGCTCGGCCGCGCCGACGCGCAGGACCTCGCGGTGCGGCTGCGGAACGCGATCATCCCGCCGATCCGGGTGGACGGCCGTGCGGTTCGGGTAGGTGCCAGTTTCGGCATCGGCTGGGCGCACTGCGGGATGTCGGCAGACGAGGTGTTGCACTCCGCTGACCAGCGGATGTACGTGGAGAAGCGGTCACGTGCCAAGCAGCACAGGCGGGCCGGATGAGGTCTACGCCACCCCTTGGGCCCACCCGGAGCGGGTAGGCTCCCCCGGTCAGCGATATGAGGGAGTGACCTGGGAATGACGCCCGGCAATAACGGCGACCACACGCCGAACCCGCCGGAGGGCGACGACGATCCGTTCGGCTATCTGTACGAGGACGGACAGGCGGCCGGCGCCACCCCGCCCAGCGGCGGGGGCGGCTACGGGTACCCCGGTTCCCGGTCCTCGTACAACCAGGTGCGTGCGGTCGGCGACCGCCGTCCCAATGCCTACGGCACGCAGGCCGCGCCCGCGTACGGCCAGCAGGTGCCGCCGCAGCAGCAGGCCTACGGCCAGCCGAACGCGCACTACGCCGCTCCGGAGACGCAGCCCGGCGGGGCCCCCGCGCCGCAGTACACCCCGGCGTCCCGCGGCTCGGGCGGTCGCGGTGGCGGCCCCAACACGAAGGGCCTCCTGATCGCCGCCATCGCGGTCGTCGCGGTCGTCGCCGTCGGGATCGGCGCCGCGATGATGTTCGGCGGCGACGACGAGGGCGGCAAGGACGAAGCGAGTGGCGGCTCGACGCAGGGCGAGACGGTGAAGCCCACCGACAAGCCGACGAACAGCCCGGCGGATCCGGCCGACCTCCCGAAGACGGACGCCAAGGCGCTGAAGCTCGAGGGCGGGACGTCCACGTCCTCGGACATCAAGGGCGCGAAGGCCTCGGGCGGCTACTACGTCGCGGGCTTCAACCAGGTCGGTGCCAAGGTTTCCTGGACCGTCAGCATCAAGAAGGCGGGCAGCTACCGGCTGTACGTGCGGTACGGCATTCCCGGCGAGGACGCCGACGCGACGCTCAACGTCAACGGGAAGCCGAACTCGCAGCCGCTCGGCATGAAGAACTTCATCCCGTCCCCCAAGGGGGACTGGGAGAAGGGCTGGCAGACGACGTGGGCCCCCGTCGATCTCACCAAGGGGACCAACGTGATCCAGCTGGAGTGCGCCGAGGGCAATCAGTGCAACGCCAACCTCGACCTGCTGACGCTGAAGAAGTGACGCGCAGGCGTCGGGGGCACCGTCCGCGGACGGTGCCCCCGACGCCTCCTGCCGTGTGATGCCGGGCGCCGAGGCGAAGCCCTCGGCCAGGCGACGCGACCCCACCCCCTCTAGGGGCTGGAGCTGGAGCAGCGGTGTCGTTGATCACGTTACGTCGCTACGACGCCCTCATGCGAGGAGCCCCAGGAACCCCGCCACCGTCCCGGCCATCGCCTCGCGAGCCGGGGTGAGGTACTTCCGGGGGTCCACGCCCTTCTCGTGAGCGGTCAGGTACGCGCGCACCTCACCGGTGAACGCGGTGTTGAGGGCCGTGCCGACATTGATCTTCACCATGCCCGACGCGATGGCCTGCCGGATCTCCGCGTCCGGTACGCCACTTGAGCCGTGCAGCACGAGAGGCACGGGGACGGCCGTCGTGAGCGCGGCGATCAACTCGTGGTCCAGGGTCGCCGTGCGGGATGTCATCGCGTGGGAGGAGCCGACCGCCACCGCCAGGGCGTCGACGCCGGTGTCCGCCACGTACGCCGCCGCCTCCGCGGGGTCCGTCCGCACCCCGGGGGCGTGCGCGTCCAGCGGGGCCTCGCCCTCCTTGCCGCCCACCTTGCCCAGCTCGGCCTCGATCCAGATGCCCCGCTCGTGGCCCCAACGCACGGCCTCCGCGGTCGCCTTGACGTTCTCGTCGTACGGCATCTTCGACGCGTCGAACATCACCGAGCTGAAGCCCTCGGGGTGCGCGGCCCGCAGGAGCTCCGGGTCCATGACGTGGTCCAGATGCAGGGAGAGCGGGGCCGACGACGCCTTCGCCACCGCCGCCGTCGCCGCGGCGATCGCGGACAGGCTGCCGCCGTGGAACTTCACGGCGTTCTCGGAGATCTGGAGGATCGCGGGGGAGCCCGCACGCTCGGCGCCCGCGGCGATCGCCTCCGCGTGCTCCAGCGTGATCACGTTGAACGCGGCGACCCCGCGTCCCGCCGCGCGCGCGTCGGATACCAGGTCGCCGGTGGATACGAGTGGCACGATGAATGTCCCCAATTCCTGGGCCGGCACGGCCCGTTGTGCGTCGCGTCGCGCGTCGCCCACGCGGTGACGCGTGGTCTCACGCCGCGGTGGCCTCCCCGGCCACCGCGACCCGCGCGAGCAGGTCTTCGTACGTCGAGGGCTCGAACTCGCCCGCCGCCGGGGCCGCCACGGTCGCCGCGGAGAGCGCCACGGCCCGCGCGAGGCGCCGCGGCCACGGGAGTTCCTCCACCAGGCCGGAGAGCAGGCCCGCCACCGCGGAGTCGCCGGCGCCGGTCGGGTTGCCGCGCACGCGGGTGGGCGGGGCCGCCTGCCAGGTGCCCTCCGGCGTGACGGCGCGCAGGCCCTGCGGGCCCAGGGACGCCACCACGGCGTGCGCGCCCCTGCGGCGGGCGTCACGGGCCGCCTGGGCGGGTTCGTGGGAGCCGGTCAGCTCGGCCAGTTCGTCGGCGTTCGGCTTGACGATGTCGGGGCGGGCGGCGATGCCACGGCGCAGCGCCTCCCCGCTGGTGTCCAGGAGCACGGGCACCTTGGCCGCGCGTGCGGCGCGTACGAGCGTCGCGTACGCGCCGACCGGGACCCCCGGCGGCAGGCTTCCGCAGAGCGCCACCGCCGCGGCACCCCGGCGCAGCAGGTCCTCGTACGACTCCTGGAACGCGGCCCATTCGGCGGGCGCGACCGCGGGGCCCGGCTCGTTCAGCTGCGTCGTGTCGCCGGTCGCCGCGTCGACGATCGCGAGCGTGCGGCGGGTGGCGCCGTCGACGGGCACGAGCGCGTCCGTGACGCGGGGCTCGCGGGCGAGGCGCTCGTGCAGGACGCGGCCCGTGTCGCCGCCCGCGAAGCCGGTCACCGTGACGTCGTGGCCGAGGGCCGCGAGGACGCGCGCGACGTTCAGGCCCTTGCCGCCGGGCCGTTCGACGACCTCGGTGACGCGGTGCGAGGCGTGCGGGATGAGGGCGGGGACCCGGTAGGTGATGTCCAGGGCGGCGTTCAGCGTCACTGTGAGGATCACTCGCCACTCACCCCCGAGGTCGCTGGAGAACGCGCTTGCCGACGGTCTCTTTCCGGGGCTGATCATGCCAAACAGAAGGCGGTTGGCCCAGGGGTCACGGCCAACCGCCTTCTGTTTGTTGCCACTTCAACGTGACCGCAACGGGTGGTGAAATCACCCGAGTTGCACCTAATGGGGCGCTACCACCCATTCACCCTTGCGCAT
The DNA here is from genome assembly GCF_055577645.1 of Streptomyces sp. NPDC033180. Lineage (NCBI taxonomy): Bacteria > Bacillati > Actinomycetota > Actinomycetes > Kitasatosporales > Streptomycetaceae > Streptomyces > Streptomyces sp. NPDC033180. The sequence goes on from NZ_JBVIPU010000022.1 coordinate 27,915, forward strand.
GACGGCCACCAGGTCGAAAGCCGCGTCGAGGACCACCAGGTCGGCGTCCTTGCCGGGCTCAAGCGAGCCGACCTTGTCGTACATCCCGAGGAGCCTGGCCGGGTTGGCGGAGATGGCCCGCACGACGTCGTCGACCGGAAGACCGTCGACGCTCACCGAGCGCTTGAACGCGCGGTCCTGGGTGAGCGTGGAGCCCGCGATCGAACCGCCCTCGACGAGCCGCGCGACGCTGTCCTTCACCTCGACCTCCAGCGGGCCGAGCATGTACCGCCCGTCGCCGAAGCCCGCCGCGTCCATCGCGTCCGTGATGAGCGCGGTGCGGGCGGCGCCCGCGTGGTGGAAGGCCAGCTCGAACGAGGCGGGGTGCAGATGCGTCCCGTCGTTGATCAGCTCGACCGTGATCCGCTCGTCCTCCAGGAGCGCGGCGATCGGGCCGGGCTCGCGGTGCGCGAGGCCCGGCATCGCGTTGTAGAGGTGCGTCGCGACGGTGGCGCCCGCGTCGATGGCCTCCACCGTCTGCTCGTACGTCGCGTCCGTGTGCCCGATGGCCGCGATCACGCCGTGCTCGGCGAGGAGGCGTACGGAGTCGATGCCGCCCGGCAGCTCCGTGGCGAGCGTGAACATCTTCGCCCGGCCGCGGGCCGCGTCCATCAGCTTGCGGACGTCGGCGGGGTCCGGGTCGCGCAGGAGCGCCTCGCTGTGCGCGCCCTTGCGGCACGGCGAGATGAAGGGGCCCTCGAAGTGGATGCCCGCGATGTCGCCCTGCTCGGCCAGCTCGGAGAGCACCCCTGCCCGCTGGGCGAGGAAGTCCATCTCGCCGGTGACGGTGGAGGCGACGACGGTCGTCGTGCCGTGCAGGCGGTGCGTGTGGACGCCCTCGAGCACGTCCTCGACCGTGCCGGAGGTGAAGGAGGCACCGCCGCCGCCGTGGTTGTGGATGTCGACGAAGCCCGGGACCACCCAGTGGCCGGGAGCGAGGTCGACGGTCTCGGCATCCGCCGGGGCGCTCCCCGAGATGCGCGTGCCGTCGACGATCACACGGCCGTTGGTGAGCGTCCCGGTGGGAAGTACCACCTGAGCACCGGCGAGAACTTTGCTAGCGGCCATCAGGCGGTTACCTCCGGGGGGTCGGTGCGGTCGGTGGGGTCGGTGGGGTCGGGTTCGCTGAGCAGATCCCAGGCGAGCAGGCCCGCGCCCAGGCACCCTGCGGTGTCCCCCAGGGCGGCGGGGACGACCAGGGGCTGGGTCTGGAACTGGACGATCCGTTCCGTCATGGCCGCCCGCAGGGGTGTGAACAAGGTTTCCCCGGCCTCGGCGAGACCGCCACCGATGATCAGGGTGTGCGGGTCCAGGAGGGTGAGGGCGGTGATGAGCCCGTCGGCGAGCGCGTCGACGGCGTTCTGCCAGACCTCAAGGGCCCGCGGGTCGCCCGACTCCACGGCCTTCGCGCAGTCCGCGGCGTCCGCCTCCGGGTCGCCGCTCGCCGCCGCCCAGGCCTCGCTCACCGCGGACGCGGAGGCGAGCCGCTCCAGACAGCCGCGCTGGCCGCAGCCGCAGGGCGGACCGCCGGGGCGCACGATGATGTGCCCGATCTCGCCCGCGGAGCCGTGGGCGCCGGGCTCGATGCCGCCGCCGATGCCGATGGCCCCGGCGATCCCGGTGCCCAGCGGCACGAACAGGAACCGGTCGGCGCCCTTGCCCGCGCCGATCCGCCCCTCGGCGAGGCCGCCGGTGCGGACGTCGTGGCCGAGGGCCACGGGCACGCCTTCCAGCCTGCGGCTCAGGAGGTCGCGCATCGGGACGTCGCGCCAGCCGAGGTTCGAGGCGTAGACCGCGATGCCGCGCTCGGTGTCGACGATCCCGGGGACCGCGACGCCGGCCGCGGCGGCGGGCTCACCGAACTCCCTGATCCCGTGGGCGCGGAGGTCGGCGGCGAAGTCGAGGATGGACTCGACCACGGCGTCGGGCCCGCGCTCCCGGCCGGTGGCCCGCCGCGCCTCGTACAGGAGCGCGCCGTCCGCCCCGACCAGGGCGGCCTTCATTCCGGTGCCGCCCACATCGAGGGCGATGACATGTCTCACGGGGGACAGTGTCGCGCCTACGCCGCGAGAGGTCTAGTCCACTTCGGGTAAATCGCCGGGCTCCACCGGGGGGTGGGTGACCCAAACCGCCGCTTCGCGGCGGATGTCTCCCACCCACCCACCCGATCACCCCGCGGTGCCGGACTAGCCCAAGATGACGCTCCGCGTCAGGTTGCGGGGGCGGTCCGGGTCGTAGCCGCGTGTCTCCGCGAGGGCCACCGCGAGCCGTTGGGCGCGGATCAGGTCCGCCAGAGGGTCCGCGTCCGGGTGGGCGACCAGTTCCCCGCCCACCCGGGCCACGTCCCCCGCGAGGCCCTCGGGGAGCGTTCCGAACATCCACGCCACGCGGCCGGGGCCGGTGATGGAGATCGGCCCGTGGCGGTACTCCATCGCGGGGTACGACTCCGTCCACGCCCCCGCCGCCTCCCGCATCTTCAGCGCCGCCTCCAGGGCGAGCCCGTACGTCCAGCCGCGCCCCAGGAACGTCCACTGCTCGGCGGCCACGACCGACGCGGGCAGCGGCTCCGTCACCGCGAGCTCCGCGTCCACCGCCGCTTCGGGGACCGACTTCACGCCGGGGACGTCACCGAGCCCGGCCCGCAGGAAGGCGAGCGCGGTCGTGGCGAAGCGGGTCTGGACGACCGACTCCTCGTCCGCCCAGTCCAGGACCGCCACCGAGTCGGCCGCGTCCATGATCGGCGTCTTCGGATCGGCGGTGAGCGCCGTGGTCGGGACCACGCCCTTCAGCTCGCCGAGGAGCTCAAGGACCTCCGTCGTCGTACCGGAGCGGGTGATGGCGACCACCCGGTCGTACGTGCGCCCCGTGGGGAACTCCGAGGACGCGAACGCGTCCGTCTCGCCCTGCCCGGCCGCCTCGCGCAGCGCCGCGTACGCGATGGCCATGAACCACGACGTCCCGCACCCGGTGACAGCCACCCGCTCGCCCGGCCGCGGCAGCCCGTCGAAGGTGAGAGCGGCCTCGGCCGCCCGGTGCCAGCAGGCGGGCTGGGTTGCTATCTCTGCTGCGGTACGCGACATGCGTCAAGGCTCCTTGCCGGTGGGACGTCATTGGTACGCCGTTGCACAAGCGATACTGAGGTGGTGTAGACCTCGTGTCCATACGCGAGGGAAAATCGCAGTTCACGTAGATCATCGAGGGTGGGAACAGCTGTGCAGCGGCGCGCGACAGGACTGACCGCGGCGATAGCCGTACTGGGCATGGCGGGGGTACTCGCCGGCTGCGGCGGTCCGGGCGATTCCGGCGACGTCACCCTCAAGCTGGTGGCCGCCGACTACGGCGACTCCAAGGCCAACAGCTCCCAGAAGTACTGGGACAAGATCGCCAGGCAGTTCGAGGCCAAGAACCCCGGCATCAAGGTCGACGTCGACGTCTACTCCTGGACCGACGTGGACCGCAAGGTCAAGGACATGGTCAAGGCCGGCGACGCCCCCGACATGGCCCAGATCGGCGCCTACGCCGACTACGCCGCGCAGGACAAGCTGTACCGCACCGAGGACCTGGTCTCCATCTCCACCCAGGCCGACTTCATGGCCCCCCTCTCCGAGGCGGGCGAGGTCAAGCGCGTGCAGTACGGCATGCCGTTCGCCTCCTCCACGCGTCTGCTCTTCTACAACGAGAAGATCTTCAAGGACGCCGGCCTCACCCCGCCGCAGAGCTGGAGCGAGCTCGCGGCCGCCGCCAAGACGCTCAAGGCGCGCGGCGTGAAGATCCCCTACGCCCTGCCGCTCGGCAAGGAAGAGGCGCAGGCCGAGACCATGCAGTGGCTGCTCAGCGGTGGCGGCGGCTACACCGACAACGTCGGCACGTACGACATCGACTCCGCGCAGAACGTGAAGACCTTCAGCTGGCTGAAGGACGAGCTCGTCGGCAAGGGCCTGACGGGCCCCACGCCCCCCGCCAAGCTCGACCGCGCCGAGGCCTTCGCCGCCTTCACGCGCGGCGACGTCGGCATGCTCAACGGCCATCCCACGCTGATGCAGATGGCCGCGAAGAAGGGCGTGAAGTACGGCATGGTGCCGATGCCCGGGGTGAACGGCAAGGCCCAGGCCACGATGGGTGTCGCCGACTGGATGATGGCTTTCAGGCAGAAGGGCCACCGCGAGGAGATCGGCAAGTTCCTCGACTTCGCCTACAGCACCAAGAACGTCCTGGACTTCTCGCGCGAGTACGACCTGCTGCCCGTCACGAACTCCGCCACCGAGGAGATGACGGGCAACAAGAACGACAAGGCGCTCGCCGAGTTCCTCGACGAGCTCTCCACCTCGCAGCTGTACCCCGTGGGCAAGACGTCCTGGGCGCAGGTCTCCGTCGAGGTCAAGAAGTACATCGGCAAGGCCGTCGACGCGAACGGCGATCCGGCGTCGATCCTCAGCCAGATCCAGGCCAAGGCGGCCACCGAGGAGAACTCGGAATAGCGTGACGGGCATGACGGACGCCACGGACGACGACGCGAGGGACGACGCGTTCCCCGACACCGGCCTCTCCGAGCGGGACCGCGCGATCCTCGCCCTTGAGCGCCGCGACTGGGCGACCGGTCCCGGCGCCAAGGAGCGGGCCGTGCGCGAGCGGCTGGGCCTGGTGCCGGTCCGCTACTACCAGCTCCTGAACGCCCTGCTCGACGATCCGCGTGCCCTCGCGCACGATCCGGTCACCGTCAACCGGCTTCGGCGGGTCAGGGAGTCCCGGCGCGAGGAGCGTTGAGCGTAGGGTCGGGCCCATGGGTGACCCTGTGTACTCGCCGTACTCTCCCGAGCTGCCCGAGCCCGTGACCGCCGCCGGGCGCGAGGGGCTCGCGGCGCTCCTCGCGCGGCCCGGGAAAGCCGTGATCGCGCTCGACTTCGACGGCACGCTCGCCCCGATCGTGCCCGACCCCGAGCAGGCCCGCGCCCACCCCGACGCCGTCCCGGCCCTCGCCGCGCTCGCGCCGAAGGTGCTGTCCGTCGCCGTCGTCACCGGGCGCCCCGCGGGCGTGGCGGTGCGCTACGGCGGCCTGGCGGGCGTCCAGGGCCTTGAGCACCTCGTCGTGCTCGGGCACTACGGAGCCGAGCGCTGGGACGCCGTCTCCTGCGCCGTGCACGCGGCCGAGCCGCACCCCGGCGTGGCCGCCGTGCGCGCCGAACTGCCCGGCTTCCTGGACACGATCGGCGCCTGGCGCGGCACGTGGATAGAGGAGAAGGGCCGCGCGGTCGCCGTCCACACCCGCCGCGCACGCGACCCGCAGGCCGCGTTCGAAGCACTTCGGGAGCCCTTGGGCGAGCTGGCCGCCCGCCACGGCCTGATCGTCGAACCGGGCCGCATGGTCCTGGAGTTGCGCCCTCCGGGCATGGACAAGGGCGTGGCCCTTGCCGACTACGTACGGGAGGTCGGCGCCGAGAGTGTGTTGTACGCGGGCGACGACCTGGGCGACCTGCCCGCTTTCGCGGCCGTGGAGAAGCTCCGCTCGGACCAGGTGCGGGGGCTGCTGGTGTGCAGTGGCAGTGCGGAGGTGGCGGAGTTGGCGGAACGGGCTGACTTGGTGGTGGACGGGCCCCAGGGCGTGGTGGAGCTGCTGTCCGCCATCACGGCTCAACTGAGCTGATCGGCGCCGAGGTCGGGTTGGACGCCTACTCAGTGATCTTTCCCCGACCCCGCCCCTTCCCGAAGACTCGCTCGGCGCGAGGGCCGGGCTGAAGAATCAGCCCCTCCGGCGTTTGAGGAGCGGGGTCTGGGGCGGAGCCGTCAGGACCCCAGTGCCCGCAGCTGGTCCAGGAACCACTGGGCCGGGGGCAATGCCGTCGCCGCCGCAGCGAGGCGTTTCGTGCGTTCGGCGCGTTCGCCGACCGGCATCGTCAGCCCCGCGTGCAACGCGGCAGCCGTGCCCGTCACGTCGTACGGGTTGACGACGACCGCGTCCTCGCCCAGCTCCTCGTACGCCCCCGCCTCCCGCGACAGGACAAGAACGCACCCGTCGTCGGAGACGACCGGAACCTCCTTGGCCACGAGGTTCATGCCGTCCCGGATGGGGTTCACCAGCGCCACGTCCGCCAGGCGGTACGCCGCCAGGGAGCGCGCGAAGTCGTCCTTCACGTGGAGGACGACCGGGGTCCAACCCTCCACGCCGTACTCCGAGTTGATCTCGTCGGCCAGCGTCTGCACGGACGCCGTGTAGTCGCGGTACACCGCGAGGTCCTGCCTCGACGGGTAGGCGAAGGCGACATGCACCACCCGCTCCCGCCACTCGGGCCGCGAGGCCAGCAGCTCCCGGTACGCGAGGAGCCCCCGCACGATGTTCTTCGACAGTTCCGTCCGGTCGACGCGGACGATCACCTTCCGCCCGGCACCCACCTGCTCCCGCAGCGCGACAAGGCGTTCCTCCACGTCCGCCCGCCGCGACCGCTCACGCAGGAAGTCCGCGTCCGCCCCGAGCCCGTGCACGCCGATCCGCGTACCGGTCGTACCGCCGAGGACGGCCACACAGCACTCCGTGAACGCGTCCGCCCACCGGCCCGTCAGGAACGCCGCCCGGTCGGCCCCGAGGATGCCGCGCAACAGCTGCTCCGCGACGTCGTCAGGCAGCATCCGGAAGTAGTCCACCGGCGCCCACGGCGTGTGCGAGAAGTGGCCGATGCGCAGGTCGGGGCGCAGCTCACGCAGCATCCCCGGCACCAGCGCCAGGTGGTAGTCCTGGACGAGGACCGCCGCGCCCGCTCCGGCGCTCTCGGCCAGCGCCTCGGCGAAGGCGCGGTTGTACGTCTCGTACGACGCCCACTGCGCCCGGAACTCCGGTCCGAAGGCCGGTTCGAGCGGGGTCTGGTAGAGCATGTGGTGGACGAACCACAGCACCGAGTTCGCGATCCCGTTGTACGCGTCGGCGTGCACGCCCTCGTGCGACCCCGCGTCGATGTCGAGCATCCGCACGCCGGGCTCGCCGACCCCGCGCCGCACGGCCTCCCGGTCACCGTCGCCGAGCGCCGCGCAGACCCACAGGGCATCCGCGTCGTCGCCGATCGCGCTCAGACCCGAGACGAGTCCGCCTCCGCCCCGCTTGGCCGTCAGTTCCCCGTTCTCCTCCAGGGTGTACGTGACGGGGCCGCGGTTGGACGCGACGAGGACCTGGGCGGCGGCGTGCTCGGAGACCATGTGGCGAAACCTAGCCCTTCGGGGGAGGACTCAAACGTACGGCCGGGCCCTGGTGGGGGCCCGGCCGTATACCTTCGGCGACCGGCGACCGGCGACCGGTCGCCGACTGTCAGTGGCGTCTGCTCCTTGCCGCCGCCACCGCCAGTGCGCCCAGCGTGCACAGGGCGATCGCCAGGCCCGCGTACAGCATCGTGTCCGAGTCGCTGCCGCTCTTGGCGAGTTCACCCGGACCGCTCGCCGGCCTCGCGGGCCCGCTCTGCTCCGCCCGCTCACCGGCGGGGATCGCGACCTGGCCGGTGCGCGATCCGTATGCGGTGTCCATGCCCGCGGCGGGTACGGCCGCGGCGCCGAGTGCTCCTGTCGCGAGGACGGCCGTGGCCATGGCCATGCCACCGACGCGTCGCGCGCTTCCCATTACCTGTCTGACCCTCACCTGTCTGACCCTCATAAGTGGGGAATGTAGACAAAATGCCCGGCTTGGGTGGTTACGCCACGCGGCGTGCCGCGTACTCCGCGATGCCGCACATCGGCGGACGCTCCTCCGTGTCCACCGAATGGGTCCGCGGCTCGAACCCCTGCTCGCCCCGTTCGAACTGGGTGAGCTCGGGCCGTACGAGATGGCCGCGCGCGAGCCGCAGCTGTGCCGTCCGGTAGATCGCCGCCGCCATCCGGCCGAGCGCCTGCCCGTCCTGATGCCGGTGCTTGCGCACGCCGACATCGACCTGCGCGAGCGCGTCCAGGCCCACCGTGTGCAGCGCGTCGACGAGCAGACCCAGCTCCACTCCGTAACCGACGGGGAACGGCAGCCGCTCCAGGAGGGATCTGCGCGCCGCGTACTCACCGCCCAGCGGCTGGACGAAACCCGCCAGTTGGGGCCAGTGCATGTTGAGCAGCGGGCGTGCCATCAGTTCGGTGACCCGGCCGCCCTGATCGGCGGTTCCGGCCAGGGGGCGGTCGTACATCGCCTTCACGAAGTCCACGTCGGGCTCGGTCAGGAGCGGGCCCACGATGCCGGTGACGAAGTCCGCCGAGAACTCCCTCAGGTCCGCGTCGACGAACGCGACGATGTCACCGCCGGTCACCAGGAGCGAGCGCCACATGACCTCGCCCTTGCCGGGCACGGCCGGGACGCGCGGCAGTATCTCGTCCCGGTGCACGACCCGTGCCCCCGCCTCCCGCGCCACCTCGGCCGTACGGTCCCGGGAGCCGGAGTCGATCACCACGAGCTCGTCGACGAGCGCTTGCCTCTCGACCAGCTCGCGGCGGATCTCGGCGACGATCCCGCCGACCGTCCCCTCCTCGTCGAGCGCGGGCAGGACGACACTCACCGAGGCCCCCGACGCCCGTTTGGCGGCGACGAGTGCGCTGAGCGGACGGTCGGCGACGGACCAGGAACGCCTGGTCAGCCAGCGCTCGGCCTCTTCCAGCACGGGTGGCTCCTCCTGTGTGTGGCCTACATGTGATCCATCTCGCGGTTCGGACGACTATCTCAAGGGTCCAGGCCGTCGGTTACAGTCTTGAACAACGCGGATGACCATCGCACGTCGGGGGCCATCGCGTAACAAATGCCCTGGGCCCATGAAGCCCCGGCGCCATACCGCTCATCCAGAGGGGCAGAGGGATACGGCCCGTTGAAGCCCCGGCAACCATCCCGCCGACCACGCACGCGAGGTCTCGGTGGGGAAGGTGCCAATTCCGTCTCGTGGCGAGATGCGCCGCGAGGAAGATGAGGAGAAAGGGCCTCGCCTCCATGGCTGCGCAGACTGTCGCAACGAACGAAAACACCTCTTCGACCACGGGTTCCGTGGATCTCGGCCCCGCGTCCGGCCTCTCCTGCCGCGAGTGCGGCGAGCTCTACGCCCTCGGCCCGATCTTCGCCTGTCAGGCCTGTTTCGGCCCGCTCGAAGTGGCGTACGACCTGCCGACCGGTGACCCCGAGGCACTCCGGAAGCAGATCGAGTCCGGCCCCGACAACATCTGGCGCTACGCGCCCCTGCTGCCCGTCCCCGCGAACGTCGCCGAGAAGCCGAACATCAACCCCGGCTGGACCAAGCTCGTCAAGGCCGACAACCTCGCCCGTGAACTCGGTGTCGAGCAGGGCAAGTTGTTCGTCAAGGACGACTCCGGCAACCCCACGCACTCCTTCAAGGACCGCGTCGTCGCGCAGGCCATCGAGGCCGCGCGCGCCTTCGGCTTCACCACCCTCTCCTGCTCCTCCACCGGCAACCTCGCCGGCGCCGTGGGCGCCGCCGCTGCCCGCGCCGGCTTCCGCTCCTGCGTGTTCATCCCGCACGACCTGGAGCAGGGCAAGGTCGTCATGGCCGCGGTGTACGGCGGCGAGCTCGTCGGCATCGAGGGCAACTACGACGACGTGAACCGCTTCTGCTCCGAGCTCATCGGCGATCCGCTGGGCGAGGGCTGGGGCTTCGTGAACGTGAACCTGCGGCCGTACTACGGCGAGGGTTCCAAGACCCTGGCGTACGAGATCTGTGAGCAGCTGGGGTGGGTCCTACCCGATCAGCTGGTCATTCCGATCGCCTCCGGATCGCAGCTCACGAAGATCGACAAGGGTCTGAAGGAGCTCATCGCGCTCGGGCTCGTCGAGGACAAGCCCTACAAGATCTTCGGTGCGCAGGCCGAGGGCTGCTCGCCGGTGTCGACCGCCTTCAAGGCGGGCCACGACGTCGTGCGCCCGCAGAAGCCGGACACCATCGCCAAGTCCCTCGCCATCGGCAACCCCGCCGACGGGCCGTACGTCCTGGACATCGCGCGTCGCACGGGCGGGGCCGTCGAGGACGTGAACGACGAGCAGGTCGTGGACGCGATCGAGCTGCTCGCTCGGACCGAGGGGATCTTCGCGGAGACCGCCGGGGGTGTGACGGTGGGCGTCACGAAGAAGCTGGTCGAGGCGGGGCTCATTGATCCCTCCCTCACCACGGTGGTGTTGAACACCGGCGATGGGCTCAAGACGCTTGATGCCGTTGCCGAGAGGTCTCAGGCGACCGCGACGATCAAGCCCAGCCTTGACGCGTTCCGCTCCGCGGGTCTTGCCAAGTAGGCATCGCTGTTGTCTGCGGGACCGTCGTGGCTGGTCGCGCAGTTCCCGCGCCCCTTCGGGGCGCCCCCTGATGGGGCGCCCTCTCGATCTACCGAGGTGATCCCATGAGCGTCAACGTCCGTATCCCCACCATTCTTCGCACCTACACCGGCGGTCAGTCCGAGGTCGCCGCCGAGGGGGCGACGCTCTCCGAGGTCATCGCCGACCTGGAGAAGAACCACACCGGTATCGCTGCGCGCGTCCTGGACGACCAGGGCAAGCTGCGGCGCTTCGTGAACGTCTACGTGAACGACGACGACGTCCGCTTCGAGCAGGGTCTTGAGACCGCGACGCCGGACGGTGCCGGGGTCTCGATCATCCCCGCCGTCGCGGGTGGTTGATTCTTTAAAGAAATACCCTGCGTAATCTGAATTGCCCCCTCCGCGAGAGAAGTGGAGGGGGCAATTCCATGTGATTGAGCGCGGTACAGTTGGGAAGCGAGCTTCCTGTTTGTGCCGAGCGCATATACGAAGTCGCCCCGAGGGCGACAAGAAGTAGCCAAAGTGCACTGCCCATTTGCCCTCTCCGTGGCATTTGTCTGGCCCGACTTGCCCTGAACTCCGGCGAATTCTCCGCATATTACCGATCAGGCGTGCCCAGAATTCTCGTCCGATTGACCTGTTGCAGAGGGCAGTTGGACAGATACATTCAGCCGCGGTCGACGCGTTCCGGCGCACGCCTCCACAACCCATTGGGGGGGTGAGGTCTGACCCGGGTCCGCGAAGTGCGGGCCCGTGCAAGGGCCAGTAATAGGGGAGTTAGGCATGGCTCAGGGCACCGTCAAGTGGTTCAACGCGGAGAAGGGGTACGGCTTCATCGCGGTCGACGGTGGTGCGGATGTTTTCGTCCACTACAGCGCGATTCAGATGGACGGCTACCGCACCCTTGAAGAAGGTCAGCGAGTGGAGTTCGAGATCTCGCAGGGCCAGAAGGGTCCGCAGGCGGACATGGTCAAGCTCGCCGTCTGATCTCGGCGCGATCGGCCAGCGACTTAGAGAGCGACGAGGGGCCCGTATCCCGACAGGGGTGCGGGCCCCCCGTGCGTCCCGTGGCACACCCCCGGGCGCGCGCCCCCTCGTACGTCGGGGATCCGTGAGAGGCGCTTGCACTCGTAGGGGTCGAGTGCTAATCATTGGGCTTAGCACTCTCCGAGTGAGAGTGACAGAACTTGGATCGGGTCGGTGAGGCCCGCAGGCCGGGTGGGGCAAGGAACCACAAGGTTTGCAGGCCGTCCGTCGCGGGCACTGGCGCGATCCGGAGCATGCCACCCCTGTCCGGGAGGACCACTTCACATGGCCAAGATCATCGCGTTCGACGAGGAGGCACGGCGCGGCCTCGAGCGCGGCATGAACCAGCTCGCCGACGCCGTCAAGGTGACCCTGGGCCCCAAGGGTCGCAACGTCGTCCTCGAGAAGAAGTGGGGCGCCCCCACGATCACCAACGATGGTGTTTCCATCGCCAAGGAGATCGAGCTCGAGGACCCGTACGAGAAGATCGGCGCCGAGCTGGTCAAGGAGGTCGCGAAGAAGACGGACGACGTCGCCGGTGACGGCACGACGACCGCGACCGTCCTGGCGCAGGCGCTGGTCCGCGAGGGCCTTCGCAACGTGGCCGCCGGTGCCAACCCGATGGCCCTCAAGCGTGGCATCGAGAAGGCCGTCGAGGCCGTCTCGGGCGCCCTGCTCGAGCAGGCCAAGGACGTGGAGACCAAGGAGCAGATCGCTTCGACGGCCTCCATCTCCGCCGCCGACACCCAGATCGGCGAGCTCATCGCCGAGGCGATGGACAAGGTCGGCAAGGAAGGCGTCATCACGGTCGAGGAGTCGCAGACCTTCGGGCTCGAGCTTGAGCTCACCGAGGGCATGCGCTTCGACAAGGGCTACATCTCGGCGTACTTCGCCACGGACATGGAGCGTATGGAGTCGTCGCTCGACGACCCGTACATCCTGATCCTGAACTCGAAGATCTCGAACGTGAAGGACCTCCTTCCGCTCCTCGAGAAGGTCATGCAGTCCGGCAAGCCGCTGCTGATCATCGCCGAGGACGTCGAGGGCGAGGCCCTGTCGACCCTGGTCGTCAACAAGATCCGTGGCACGTTCAAGTCCGTCGCCGTCAAGGCCCCGGGCTTCGGTGACCGCCGCAAGGCCATGCTCGGCGACATCGCCATCCTCACCGGTGGCACCGTCATCTCCGAGGAGGTCGGCCTCAAGCTGGAGAACGCCGGTCTCGACCTGCTCGGCCGCGCCCGCAAGGTCGTCATCACCAAGGACGAGACGACCATCGTCGACGGCTCCGGTGAGAGCGACCAGGTCCAGGGTCGCGTCAACCAGATCCGCGCCGAGATCGAGAACTCGGACAGCGACTACGACCGCGAGAAGCTGCAGGAGCGCCTGGCGAAGCTCGCCGGCGGTGTTGCGGTCATCAAGGCCGGTGCCGCGACCGAGGTCGAGCTCAAGGAGCGCAAGCACCGCATCGAGGACGCCGTTCGCAACGCGAAGGCTGCCGTCGAAGAGGGCATCGTCGCCGGTGGTGGCGTGGCCCTCATCCAGGCCGCCGCTGTCTTCGAGAAGCTTGAGCTCGAGGGCGACGAGGCCACCGGTGCCGCCGCTGTGAAGCTGGCCCTTGAGGCCCCGCTGAAGCAGATCGCGGTCAACGCCGGCCTCGAGGGTGGTGTCGTCGTCGAGAAGGTGCGCAACCTGACCGTCGGCCACGGCCTGAACGCCGCGACCGGTGAGTACGTCGACATGATCGCCGAGGGCATCCTCGACCCGGCGAAGGTCACGCGCTCTGCCCTGCAGAACGCCGCGTCCATCGCCGCGCTGTTCCTCACCACCGAGGCCGTCATCGCCGACAAGCCGGAGAAGGCGGGCGCTGCCCCGGCCGGCGGCGGCATGCCGGGCGGTGACATGGACTTCTGATCGACCTCTGGTTGATCAGCGGTTCATCGCTTCACGCGAACCGAGGGCGGCACTCCTTCTCACGAAGGGGTGCCGCCCTCGGGCGTTTCAGGAGCCGTGCGTGACTACGGCAGGCGGTCGAGCAGCCAGGTGCAGAGTTCTTGCGTGATCAGGGTGTGGGCCTCGTTGTGGGTGGCGCAGAGGTACTCGTCCAACTCGCTGTCCTCGGACTGCTCCGGGAGCGGGTCGTGCAGCTTCTCGTGGGTGTCGATGTCGCGCAGGGCCACCGCGCTCACGGCGGGTACGAAGCAGTGCTCGCGGATCTCGGCCTCGGAGCCGAGACCGATGATGGCGGGGATCTTGTTCAGCTCGTCGGCGAGGATGCCGAAGCCCTCCAGGGTGCCGCCGGGGGCGCCGTCGATCTCGGGCATGCCGGACGTGTGGATCTGCGGCTTGCGCAGGGTCACCACCCGCAGCTGCGCGACGAGTTGGTCCTCGCCCACCGACTGCGTGTAGAGGTGGGTGCCGGTGATGGCAAGGCCCTTGCCGCGGAACGCCCGCTGCCCGGGGGTGATGCCGTTGGCCACGCCGCTGCGTACGCCGTTGGCGACGCCGATCTTCTTCGGGCGCCTCGGCCAGCCGCCGACCCGCTCCAGCTCGGCGAGGAACTCGACGCGCTCCTTGTCGGTCTCGGGGCTGTCGTCCCACTCGGAGATGTGCTGCCAGAGCAACTGGCGCGCGGCCGGGCTGTTCATCTGGTTCGAGAAGGCCGCGTTGAGCCGCCGGATGTAGTGCGCGAACGACTGCAGCGCGATCGGGATCCAGGCCCCGCGGTGTGGGCTGTCGTAGGAGACGTACAGCGCGGTCTGGTGGTCGACACCGTCGCGCTCCATCCTGGCGAGCGCGTACCGCGTGACCAGACCGCCCATGCTGAACCCGCCGACCGTCAGCGGGTGGTCGCCGGTGCGCCGCGCGATCGCCTCCTGGATCGCCGACCGTGCGGCCACGGCGTTGTCCAGGATGGAGGCGCTGCGCTCGTCGAAGCCGAGGATGACGACGTCCCTGCCGCGCGTCCGCAGCTCGCTGATGAGCGCGTACTCGCCCCGGTCCAGGCCCTCGTAGAGGAAGTCCAGGTCACTCGGTCCCGTGCTGAAGCCGTCGGCGAGGATCACCGGCCGGGTCAGGCCCTGCTGGGGATCGGCGAGGTACACCCAGGCCCTGCCACCCGGCAGCGTCCACTCCTGGTCCGGGGTGGGGGCCGCCTCGGACACCTCCTGGGGGCCGGGTGCCAGGGTGATGTGGGCGGCGGACCGCCAGGCCTCGATGATCTGCTCTTCGGTGGGCGCGTTGGGGTCGTTGGGCTCGTTGAGCTCGGTCATGAAGGGTCCCCTCCGGTTGTGCCGCTTCGATGACGTTCGGTGTCATCCTCGTTACGTCATGTAGGTGCCGGAAGGTGGTCCGGGGTTTCCACGCGGGGGGCGGGGTCCTTTCGGACAGAAGGGAAATGGCGGCATTTGCACTGCGTGGGCCGGGAAGTCTTCAGGGCCGCGTGGTCGACGGCCGGGCGTCGGTCGTATCAGCGGCGGAACTCGGTCAGCGGGGCCTGAGGGGGCCTGCCGGGGCCGGGGAAGTATGTCGCGAAGGCGACCGGGGAGGGGGCCGGTTCAGCGTTCGCGCGGGGGTCCTTGACTGTGCCGCATGCCGCCACCGCTCGCGTACTCCTCAGACGCGGCCTGGGCCCTCGGTGGACGGCGGGGACCTGCCTGCCGGGGCCAGGGAGTGGGATCAGTTGGCGTAGTCCTTGAGCTTTTCGGTTTCGAGGGTGATGGCTACTGGGGCAGGGAGGCGGACGGTGGCGCCGTAGTGGTAGGAGCGACGCTTCTGGTAGACGCCGTCCTGCGGAAGGCTGTGGACGACCAGGGTGTCGTTGTCCCGGTCGATGAGGAGGAACACGGGAATGCCGACGTAGCTGTAGGCGCGGCCCTTTTCCTGGCGGTCGCGTCGGTCTGTGTCGCTGTCGTGCGAGGTGACCTCTACGGTCATGAGGACGCCCTCGGGGGAGGCCCATTCGCCGTCCTGGGCGATGAAGTGGTCCAGCGGCGCCAGGGTGCCGTCCGGCCTGGCTCGCCCTTTGCGATACGTCGGAACCTTGAGCCCCTGCTCCGGGTACAGGGCCAATTCGGGCCGCTGCTGCATGCACTGCCGCAGCAGCCACATGACGATGGCCCCGTGGAGATGGTCCGGCACGGGCTTGACCCCAAGCTTTCCGTTGATGAGTTCGAGGGTGACCGTCTCGGGCGCCACGCGGGCGAGCTCTTCAAAGTCTTCGACGTCGATGGGGCCATGCTTGACATGCAGCCTGCCGCCGTAGAACTCAAGCTTGTTGCGAACAGTCTCCGGGGCGCGGCGGACGAGTTCTTCGAACTCCTCGACGGACATCTGCGGGCGTTCGGCGGTGCCAGGGGTCATGTTGTTGCCTCCTCCTCTTCATGGTGCCCCTGCTGAGTGCCGTCTGATCGATGGAGCGGTCATGCGTGTGTCCTTTCCTGGGGACGGCTGGTCGCCGCGCGGGCAACTTTCGCGTGGGCGCGGACCGCTGCGGCCGTCAGCGGCCGGTCGGGCCTCGCGGGGCCCGGCTCGCCCCGGCACGGGCCGCAGGTGCCGCCGGGCAGGGCCTCCGGGCGGCCGGGGGCTCCGCAACTCCCGCACTCCAGGACGCGGAGCGCGGGGCGGGGGGCTGGTGCGGGCGGGAGCTTGGTCGTGAGGCGGCTGCGGATGAGGGCCGCCGGGCTGTGGACCGGGGTGGGGAGTCCTGCCGTGAGGGCGCGGAGGATGTCCGGCTCCGTGGCGCCGCGCGTGAACCACTCCGTGAGCTGGGGTTCCAGGGCGACGCAGTCCGCGTACGAGAGGGACAGTGCGGGGGCCGTCCGGCCGAGGGCCGCGAGGAGGATGAACGCGCGGCTGCGGGTGGGGCGTTGGGGTCTGTCCGGCTCCCGCCCCGGCTCGGGGTTCGGTTCCGGTACGTCGCCGCGCGTGAATGCCGCCCACCAAGTGTCGTCCCGCGCCGTCCGCGAGAACCACGTTCGGGTGATCCAGCGAGCACTGCCGCTTCCGTATACGTGTTCCCTGCCCCGCCTCAAGTGCCCTGCCGCCTGGAGCCTGTTGAGGGCGGTACGGAGGGCGCACTGGCCGTATGGGAGGTGCTTGGCCAGGGTCTTTACGGAGATGTCCGCGCCGTCGGGAAGCCGGTCGATGCGGGCTGCGATGGCGGCTTCGCGGGGTGGGAGGTGGGTGAAGTCGTTGTTTGTGCGGGGGAGTTGTTCGGGTGCCGAACGCTTTCCGTAACCCGGGTTGGCCGCAGGGTGCGGGTCTGCGTGCGCGGGGCGGAGGGCGGTACTAAGCTTGGCGTCAGCCATGGATCGACTCTTTCTCGATCGTGATGGTTAAACCCCCGCAGGTGTTCGCAGCACCTGGCGGGGGTTGTTCGTTATTCGGGCACGCTAGAGCGTCGTCACGTTGCGTGGCAAGTCGAAGCCCGAAAGTGATCGACTGTGCCAACTCCTAGGGAGGGAGGGCGGGTTGAGGCGGGTTGAGGCCCGCCTCCCGTTCCTTGAAAAGAGGGCTCGGGGCTCGGCGCTTGAGCTTCGGGGTCAGTTGTCCTTGAGGTCCGCGAGGAACGCGGACCAGGCCGTGGCCCGGAACACGAGCTTCGGGCCGGCGAGGTTCTTGGAGTCGCGGACGGGGACGAGGTTCGGGTGCCCGTCGGCCACTTCGAGGCAGTTGCCGCCGCTGCCGTCGCTGTAGGTGGATTTGCGCCAGCAGGCCATCTCCAGGCAGTTGCCTCCGTCAGGGCCGCTGTACGTGGACTTGTGCCAAGTAGCTGCGCTCAGGTCGTACTCAGGGCTGGTCCTCATGGGCGTAATCCTCCGCCACTGATTCGATCAAGGCCAGGGATTCTGCCGGTGACGCTGCGTTGGCCCCAACCAAATCGTAAGCCAGTTCGTGGCGGGCAACAGTGGGCGGATCGTCTTCCAGTCGTCCTGTGCCAGGGCCCTCGAAGTACACGAGCGTAGGAGCGTCTTCGAAAGTCATGAGCTTCACCGAGCCACCCATCGACGGGTGAGCCCCGACGGTGAACGGCAACACTTGCATGATGAGTCGATGGCTGCGTGCGAGGTCAGCGACGTGCCGCAAAGCCTCCGCCATGATGGCAGCGCTGCCCACCTTCCGGCGCAGCACCGCCTCGTCAAGTACCGACCACAACAGGGGCGTTGTTGGATCCCGCAGGATCTGTGCACGCTCCAGCCTGGAGGCCACCAACTCCTCGACCACGTCCTCTGTCGCGGTTGGCCGGTACGCGCGGAACACCGCCCTTGCGTACTCCGGAGTCTGCAACAGCCCCGGGATCAACTGCGGCGCGTACTCCCTGATGGCGGTCGCAACCGCCTCCGCCTCCGCCGCCTCAGCAAAATGATCCGGGTACTTCGACTTGGCGACCGCCCGGCAGTTGCGGGCGAAGAAGCCCCCCGTATCCAGCACCTCGTCGAAGTGGTGGGCGTACTCCAGGTGCATGCGACGCGTGCCCGCCTCCAGCTGCCCGATGAACGAGCCGCTGACGAACAGGGGCGCACCCAGCGCCTCCTGGCTGATCCCCTTCCGCTCACGCGCGTGTCGCAACTCGCAGCCGAGGAGTGCGCGGGGGTTCGATGAGGGGTCCAGGTCCTTGCGGCGGGTCATGTGCAACTCCTCATCCAACAAGCCGGTTTGTTGGGACGCCGTTGCTTCTCAGGCTACGCACGACCGGACACGCTTAGTGAGGAAACGGCAACACCCAGTGTGAGAGGCAGAGGTCATGGCGCTGACGGCGGAGGAACGGGTGCGGGCGGTGGAGGAGGTCGTGCGGCAGTTGAGGGCGGGGCTCGAAGAGGCCGGGGTCACGTTGCCGTCCCTGCGGATGGACCCGCTGACGGCGGCGGCGGAAGGGGCCTTGCCGCTGGTGGAGTTGGGGCGCTGCAATCTCGACACGGCGTTGCGCCTGGCCGCCGTGGTGGAGGGCTCCCGGTGAACGAGGAGGACCCCGGGGTTCCGGAGGCGGGTACGTACGCCGTCGATTACCGGGACGGCAGCGTCGGCCAGGTCATGGGCTGCGAGGGCGGCCTCGTACAGCTGAGGCCGCTCGGTGGCGGCCGGGAGTGGGACTGCCCGCCGGAGTCGATCGGGGAGGCGCCGGCGGGGGACGTGCTGCGGGAGCGGGTGCGCAGGCTGAACCGGGAGAGGCGGCTGCCGTGAGCGGCTCGCACCGGCAGGGTGGGGCCCTGCTATGTACACTCAGAGGGGTACAAGTGGGCCCTCTATGTACATGGCGGGAGATCGAGATGTCGCTGACACACATCGAAATCGACGACGAGGCCTTGGAGACCGCCAAGCGTCTCGGCGGCCACCGGACGAAGACGGCGGCTGTCGCGCATGCGCTGGAGGAGTACAACAAGCGGCTCAAGCGGGCCGCCGCGCTCGAGAAGTACTTCGAGCTCGCGCAAGGCTGGGATCTTGAAGGTGCGGAGGCGGCGCGTCGTGCCGCGAAGGAGGCAGGACGCGAGTGAGCGGCGGCTATCTGCTGGACTCCTCGGCGCTGTGGCGGCTGCTGCGCGACAAGGAGCTGTACAAGGCGTGGCACTCCGAGCTCATGGACGGCACGGTCCGCTCGTGCTATCCGCAGCGCGTGGAATTCATGCTCTCGGCCCGCGACCTGGGGGAGTACGAGGCCTACAGGTCGATGTTCGCGGAGATCTACGAGGATGTCTCCGTCCCCAAGAGCGCGGCGAAGTGGGTCGGCGCCGTGCAGCTGCGCGCCGCCGAGCAGGGCGCGCACAAGTCGCTGTCGGCGGTCGACCTCCAGGTCTGTGCGACTGCCGCTCACCACGGTCTCGTCGTCGTGCACGACGACAACGACTTCGTGACGGCCGAGAGGTTCGCTGCGGAAATGCGTCAGCGCAACGTACGCGAAGGCCCCCTGGCGGTCTGACCCGGCCGGGGCGGGCGGCCCGGCTCAGCGCACCGGAAAGCCGAAAGCGTAACCCTGCTCCTTCAGTTGGGGGATGAGTGTGCGCAGGGCCTCGACCGTCTGGGTGCGGTCGCCGCCCGCGTCGTGGAACAGGAGCGTGGGCCCGTTCGGCAGCTCCCGCTGGACCGTGGCGACGATCGCGTCCGTGCCGGGGCGCTCGAAGTCCTTGGTGTCGACGTTCCAGCCCAGGGGGCGCATGCCGCGCTCGGCGGCGAGCTTGCGGCTGTGGGGGGTGAAGGCGCCGCCGGGCGCGCGGTAGTACAGGGGCCGTACGCCGCCGGACGCCTTGGTGATCATGCGTTCGGCGTCGAGGATCTGCCGGGACTGGTAGGCCTTGGAGTCCTTGTCCATGCCGGTGTCGTGCGACACCGAGTGGTCGCACAGCCGGTGCCCGGCGGCGACGACCTTCTTCACCATGTCCGGGTGCGCCTCGGCCTGCGTACCCACCATGCAGAAGGTGGCCTTCACGTCGTACTCCCGCAGGACGGCGAGGACTTCGGGTGTCCACTTGGGGTCGGGGCCGTCGTCGATGGTGAGGTTGATGCCGCGCTTCCCGGCCTCCGAGGAGTGCGCGATGGCCGCGGAGACCGGTTTGACGGCGCTCGGCTTCTTCGCCGCGGGTGAGGAACTCTCCGTGGTGCCGGCCTGGGCGCTCCACACCCCCGCGCCGGTGGCGAGCATCGTCACCCCGAGCGCGGCTCCGATGACCTTGCCGTACCAGCCCCGCCCACCGCTGTGCCGTGCCATAGCCCGCCCCTTTGCGTACCGTCCCGCGCCGCGTCCCGGTCACTCGCGGCCACCCGGCAGGACGAGGAACGGGGGCGCGGGGATGCGTCAGGGGCCGGTCCGTTACCGATCAAGAACAATTCCGGGGAAGTTCGCGGACAACTCCGAGCGGCGGCGTGGGCGGGGTGGCCGGTGGGGTTAGCGTCGGCGGCATGGACGTTGATCAACGACGTTGGCGGCAGTGTCTCCTCAGCGGGGCGGTGTTCGCCGTCTGTATGGCGGGCACCACGCTGCCGACTCCCCTCTACAGCCTCTACCAGGAGAAGTTCGGGTTCTCCGAGCTGACGGTCACCGTCGTGTACGCGGTGTACGCCTTCGCGGTCATCGGCGTGCTGCTGCTCGCGGGCAACGTCTCGGACACCGTGGGCAGACGCCCGGTCCTGCTGTGGGGCCTGGGCTGCGCGGCGGCCAGCGCTGTCTGCTTCCTGTGCGCCGTCGGGATGGGCTGGCTGTACGCGGGGCGGCTGCTCTCGGGCCTGTCCGCCGGGCTGTTCACGGGGGCGGCCACGGCGTACGTGATGGACACGGCACCGCACGTCGGCGCCTCGCGGGCCACGTTCGTGGCGACGGCCGCCAACATGGGCGGCCTCGGCTGCGGGCCGCTGCTCGCAGGTGTGCTCGCGCAGTACGCGGACTGGCCGCTGTACCTGCCGTTCGCCGTGCACCTGGCGCTGGTCGCCGTCTCGGCCGTCGTCCTGCTGCGGTTGCCGGAGACCGTGCGGGAGCCGAGGCCGCTGAGCACGGTACGGCCGCAGCGGCCCGGGGTGCCGCCGCAGGTGCGGGCGGTGTTCGTGCCCGCGGGGATCGCGTCGTTCGTGGGGTTCGCGCTGTTCGGGGTGTTCACCTCGGTCAGTCCGGCGTTCCTCGCGGAGTCCCTGAACGTGGAGAACCACGCCGTGAGCGGCCTGGTCGTCGCGCTTGCCTTCTTCGCCTCGACCGCCGGGCAGTTGGCGATCGGCCGGGTGGGGGTGGCGCGATCGCTGCCACTGGGTTGCGCCGCACTCCTCGCCGGCCTCGCGCTGCTCGCGGGTGCGCTGCACTGGGATCTGCTGGCCCTGGTGGTGCTCAGCGCGGTGGTCGGCGGATGCGGGCAAGGTCTGGCGTTCCGCGGGGCGCTGTCGGCGGTGGCCGCGGCATCGCCCGCGGACCGGCGCGCGGCGGTTATCTCGACCCTGTTCGTGGTCGCGTACACGGGCATCTCGCTGCCGGTCATCGGGGTGGGCCTGCTGACGGGGCCGATGGGCCTGGAGGGCGCGGGGCTCGTGTTCATCGCCTGCATGGCGGTCCTGGTGTCCAGCGCGGGGGTTTACTTGCTGCGGCGGCCGGTGGGCGCAGGGACGTAGGCGCGCTACAGGTTGCGGTAGACGTCACGCCGGCTACCGCCGCGCAGTCGGTACAGGCCGTCATGGCCTGGGAATTTCTTGCTGTCCGCGTCTTCGCGACGCGGGTCGTCACCGAGTGCGGTGAGGGTCGTCAGGATGCGGGTGAAGCGGAAGGCGTGTTCACGCGGCGTCGCCCTCGCCCTTGCCGCCGTCCGCTTCGAAAAGGTCCACGAGGAGCTCGATCATGCTGACGGTGGGGTCGTCGCGATGCTGCTCGGCCTCGCGCGCGGCCTGCTCGTCGCTCGCCTCGTCGAGTGCGTCCAGGACCTCAATGGGGACCAAGGCCGCTACGCGCTTCCCCTTACGGGTCAGCACGGTCACTTCGCCCGCCTCGGCCTTGTCGACGACCTCGGCGAGATGGGCGCGGGCTTCACGGACGGTGACGTACTCGCTCATGACGCGAGCGTACGCATCAACGGATACACGCGGCGTGATCCCGAGATCGGCCGTGGGCGGCCCCCGTCACGTGCGGGGTGCCGCCCTCGGGCGTTGAGGGCCCAGGGGCCCGGGAGGATCAGACCGCTGCCGGCTGCCTGTCCTTGCCGTCGCCTTCGGCGGGCGTCGGTGCCGAGGGGGCGGCCTCGCTCCGGGCCGCCACCGACTCGCCCGCGTCCACATCCGCGTTCAGTTCCACCAGCATCTGCTTGCTGAAGCCGAAGAAGTACGTCGCGAAGAAGCCCACCGCGTAGCCGACCAGGAGGCCGCCGCCGTAGATCGCGATCGTCAGGCCCAGGCCCTTGTTGCCGTCCAGGAGAGGGAACAGCGCCCAGCCCGACGGGCCGATCGCCGTGGAGCCGACCTTCTCGCCGATCATCGAGAAGAAGCCGATGAACGCGCCGCCCGCCGCGCCGCCCACACACGCCGTGACGAAGGGGCGGCCGAGGGGGAGCGAGACGCCGTAGATGAGGGGTTCGCCGACTCCCAGGAAGCCTGCGGGGAGCGCCGACTTGATCGTCGTACGGATCGACTTGTTGTGGCGCAGGCGCTTGTAGACCGCGATCGCGCAGCCCACCTGGCCCGCGCCCGCCATCGCCAGGATGGGCAGCAGGACCGTGAAGCCCTGCTGCTCGATCAGGGTGGTGTGGATGGGGATCAGGGCCTGGTGCAGGCCCAGCATCACCAGGGGGAGGAACAGTCCGCCGAGGACCAGTCCCGCGAACGCGCCCGTGTTGTCCAGGAGCCAGTTCGCCGCCGTGCCGATGCCCGTCGAGACCTCGCCCGCCAGGAACATCAGGCCGAAGATCGTGACCAGGCCGGAGAGCAGGACCGTGATGGTGGGGGTGACGAGGACGTCGAGCGCCTCCGGGACCCAGCGCCTGCACCACTTCTCGATGTACGTGGCGAGGACTGCCGCGCCGAGCGCGCCCAGGACGCCGCCCTGCCCGGGCGACAGCTTCTGGCCGAACGCCTCGATGTTCGCGACACCCGCGTAGACGATGATCGCCGCCACCGCGCCGCCCAGGATCGGCGTACCGCCGAACTCCTTCGCCGTGTTGAAGCCCACGAACACCGCGATCAGCGCCATGAAGCCGGAGGCGATCGCGGCGAGCGCCGGAGTGATGCCCGGCAGCCACTCCAGGTTGATCAACAGGCCGTTGATGCCCGCGATGATGCCGCAGCCGATGAGGGCCGGGATCAGGGGCACGAAGATGTTCGCGATGCGGCGCAGGAAGAGCTTGAAGGGAGTTGCGTTCTTCGCCTTCCTGGCTTGCTTGATCGCCGCGCCCTGTGCCGCCAACTCCTCTGCGGTGAGGGTGAGTTCGGAGGGGGCATCGGTGCGGCCCTCCGTCACCAGGGCCTCGAACTCCGGCGTGACGCGGGCGACTGTGCCCGGACCGAGCACGATCTGGTACGTGTCGTCCTCGACCACGCCCATCACGGCGGGCAGCGCCTTCAGGGCCTCGTCGTCGACCAGCGAGCGGTCGGCGAGGCTCAGGCGCAGGCGCGTCATGCAGTGGGCGATGGAGGTAACGTTCTGGGCACCGCCGACGAGGGGGAGGATCGCGGCGGCTGTGGCGCGGTTCTTGTCAGTTGCCATGTGCGGGGTGCCTTGCTGTGCGTGCGGGGTGACGGTGGCGCTGTTCTTCCAGCGGTGCTGGGGTCAGGCAGTACGGGTCGTGCGCGCGGCGTCGAGGGCCGCCCTGAGGTGGCCGTCCGACGACGAGAGCAGATCGGCGGCCGTGGGGCCGTCGACCGATCCGAGGATGGTGAGGATGGCGTTCTTCACCTCCCCGTCGGTGGCGGCGAGTGCTGCCTCGATCTCCTGGTCGGATGCGCCGGTGGCGAGGGAGACGATCCGGCGCGAGCGGGCGCGCAGCTTCTCGTTCGACGCGCGCACGTCCACCATCAGGTTTCCGTAGGTCTTGCCGAGGCGGATCATCGTGATCGTCGACAGCATGTTGAGGACGAGCTTCTGGGCCGTGCCCGCTTTCAGGCGGGTTGATCCGGTGAGGAGTTCGGGGCCGACGACGACCTCGATGCCGTGGTCTGCGGCTGCCGCGAGACCGCTGTCCGCGTTGCAGGAGAGGCCGATGGTGAGGGCTCCGTAGCGGGAGCGCGCGTACTCCACCGCGCCGATCGCGTACGGCGTCCGGCCGGAGGCGGAGATCCCGACGACCACGTCGTCCGCGGTGAGGCGCAGCCCGTCCAGGTCCTCGGCCGCGAACTCCTTGCTGTCCTCCGCGCCCTCGACCGCCGTGACCATGGCGCTCGGGCCGCCCGCGATGAGGCCGACGACCTCGGCCGGGTCGGTGTTGAAGGTGGGCGGGCACTCGGAGGCGTCGAGAACCCCGAGCCGTCCTGCAGTCCCGGCCCCCGCGTAGATGAGCCGTCCGCCGCGGGCCATGCGCTCGGCGGTGCCGTCGATGGCGGCGGCGATCGCCGGGAGCTGCTCGGCGACGGCCGCGGACACGGTGGCGTCCTCGCCGTTCATGATCTTCGCGATCTCCAGCGTGGGCTGCCGGTCGATCTCGGAGAGCTCGGGGCGGAACGCCTCCGTGGTGAGCGTGTCCAGCTGGGCGCGGAGTTCGCCGTACGTGTCCCCGGATCCGCTTCCGGGGGCGGGGGAGTCCGTGGCGTCGGTCGTGGAGGTCATGAGGTGCGGCTCTTTCGTGTGCGGCGGGGGGTGAGGGGGCGTTCTAGTGGCGGGAGGTCAGCGGGTGCCGCCGCGGGGACTGTGGCGGTGCGCGAGAGCTTCATAGGAGGCGGCGAGTGCGGGGGCCGCCGTCTCGTACGTCCGCTGGGCGACGCCCACGAACAGGCAGTCCACGACGAGCAGCTGGCTCGTGCGGGAGGACATCGCGGCGGGCCTGAGCTCGCTCTCGCGGGCGGTGGAGGTGGTCAGTATGTGATCCGCGTACTGCGAGACAGGGCTGCCGGGGCGTCCGGTGATCGCGATGGTCGTCGCCCCGCGCTCGAAGGCGACCCGCAACGGCTCGATGACGTCACCGGTCGATCCGGAGTGCGTGATCGCGATCGCCACGTCCTTGGAGCGCAGGGTGACGGCGTTCGTGACCGCCAGGTGCGGGTCGGAGTGCGCGTGGGCGATGTGGCCGATGCGCAGCAGCTTCTGCGCGAGGTCCTGGGCGACGAGGCCTGACGCGGCGACGCCGTAGATCTCGGTGCGGGGCGCGACGGCGAGCGCGGCGACGGCGGCACCGAGCTGGACGGTGTCCAGGCCGCCCGCGGTGTCGGCGAGGGTCTGCTGCTCGTCGTACGCCAGCTTCGCCACGACGTCCGCGATCGGGTCGTCGACGGCGATGTCCGCGGTGACGGCGGGCGCGCGGCCCGACTGCTGCTGGGCGGCGAGTCCGGCGAGGGCGAGCCGCAGGTCGCGGTAGCCGGGGTAGCCGAGGAGGCGGGCGGTGCGGACCACCGTGGCCTCGCTGGTGCCGGTGAGCTCGGCGAGGCCGGTGACCGTGAGGGCCGCGCAGCCCGCGGGGTCGCCGGCGACGGCTTCGGCGACGAGCTGCATGGAGCGGGTCATGGACGGCGCCAGGGTCCGCACCTTGGCCGCCAGGGCGGCCGGGGCGGGGGGCGCCGTGCCCGCGAAAATTTCCTTCACGTCATTGGTCACGCTTGAAAGATATTTTCGGACCCCGAACGGGTCAAGACCCCTTTGGTCCCGATCTCGCCGCACCGTGTGCCTCGCGGTCCGGGTGGATCTTCGGCGGGTTGCGCGTGGGGTGGACAATGGCTGCATGGACGCGATCGACCCCCTGGAGCAGGCGCTGCATGCCGCTCGTGCACTTGTCCTCGCCGATCTCGTGGCGCGCGAGGTCGCCCAGGCCGAGGTCGTCTCGCTGGTCGAGGAGTCGGTGGCGCACCGCCGCTGGTGGGTCGAGCAGTGGCCCGAGGGCGTGGAGTTCGTCGCGGGCCTGGTCGCCCAGGACGTCCAGGACGCGCTCCTGGAGCGGTACGGCCGCTGGCCGCTCTGCCCGGTCTGCGGCTCGGGCGACCCGCACGCCCTGGACGTGGAGCCCGAACTGGGAGCCGACCCGCACTGGGTGTGCGGCAAGGCGGGCGTCGTCGTGGCCCCGGTGGGCGGCCTGACGTGACGGTCTACATCGACCCGCCGACCTGGCCGGGCCACGGGCGCATGTGGTCCCACCTGGTCAGCGACGTCTCGTACGAGGAACTGCACGCGTTCGCCGCGGGCATCGGCGCCCCCGCCCGCGCCTTCGAGCGCGACCACTACGACCTGCCCTCGCACCGCTACGAGGACGCGGTGCGCGCGGGCGCGGTGGAGATCGGCTCCAAGGAACTGGTGCGCAGGCTTACGGAGGCGGGGCTGCGGCGGCCGAAGGGGCGCCCCGCGTAGCAGTT
The DNA here is from genome assembly GCF_055577645.1 of Streptomyces sp. NPDC033180. Taxonomy (NCBI): domain Bacteria; kingdom Bacillati; phylum Actinomycetota; class Actinomycetes; order Kitasatosporales; family Streptomycetaceae; genus Streptomyces; species Streptomyces sp. NPDC033180. Next base: position 54,183 of record NZ_JBVIPU010000022.1, read on the forward strand.
CCCCTTTTGCGGCCCTCGGCGGTTGTGGTTCTCGGCGGTTGTTGGCTCTCAGCGGTTGGCGTCGGCGGTGGCGTCCGCTGGGGCCGCCGGTGCGGTGTCGCCCGTGTCGTCCGCCGAGGTCGTGACCACGCGGCTCGGTGTCCTGCGGTGCAGCCGCAGAGACGCCGTGACGGCGACGATCGCCACGGCCGTCATCGCCGCGCCCGCCCACGCCGTCGATGCGTAGCCCAGGTCGAGGTCGATCACCGTGCCGCCGAGCCAGGGGCCGCCGGTGTTGCCCAGGTTGAACGCGGCCGTCGTGGTCGCTCCCGCGAGGGTGGGGGCGGCGCCCGCGACGTTGAACATGCGGGCGTTGAGGGCCGGGGCGGTGTAGAAGGCGGAGACGCCGAGGAGGAACGAGAGGGCGATCGCCACGGCCGCCGTGCCGGAGAAGAGCGCGAGCGTGACGAGGAAGACCGTCGATGCCGCGATGCCGCTGAGCAGGACGCCGAAGAGATGCGCGTCGGCGACGCGGCCGCCGATCGCCGTGCCGATCAGGGCGCCGAGCCCGAAGAGGCCGAGGACGGTCGGCACCCACCCCTCGTCGAGGCCCGCGACGTCCGTCAGGAGCGGGGAGAGGTACGAGAACGCGCAGAAGACGCCGCCCGCCGCGAGCGCGGTGATGGCGATGGAGAGCCAGACCTGCCGGTCACGGTAGATGGTCAGCTCCTGCTTCAGGCGCGGTTTCTCGGCCGGGAGCGGGATGCGGGGGATGAGCGTCAGTACGCCGACGAGAGCGATCGCGGAGGCGGCACCGACCGCCCAGAAGGCGGACCGCCAGCCGAAGTTGTCGCCGAGGAAGGCTCCGGCGGGCACGCCGAGCACGTTCGCGATGGAGAGGCCGCCGATCATCACGGCCATGGCGCGGGCGCGCTGGTTGACCGGCACCATCGCGATGGCGACGGCCGCGCCGACCGCCCAGAACCCCGCGCAGGCGAAGGCGCTGACGACGCGGGACGCGAAGAGGATCTCGTACGAGGGCGCGAGCGCCCCGGCGACCTGGCCGAGTCCGAAGACGGTGATGAGGGTGATGAGGGTGGTCCTGCGGGGGAGCCGGAGGGTCGCCACGGCCAGGAGGGGGGCGCCGATGACCATCCCGATGGCGAAGGCGGAGATGAGGAGGCCCGCGCGGGGGATGGAGACGTCCATGTCGTCCGCGATGGGGGGCAGGAGCCCCGAGAGCATGAATTCGCTCGTGCCGAGGGCGAAGACGGCGAGGCCAAGGATGTACACGGCGACGGGCATGCGGTTCCGGCCGGCGCCTGGCTCGGCGGGCTTTGGGTCAGGGGTCGGCATAACAGGGATCAACGCTGGGGTGGGGGCGTGACATTCCCTGGCGGGGGGCTGGGCGCGGGGCGCGGGGCGCTGGGCGCGCTGGGCGCTGGGCGCCGGGTGCGGGGTTCGCGGCAGTGGGGGTGCCGCTGCCCCTGCTTTGGCGTCCCGCCGGGGGTGCTCGTGCCGTGGCGTGGCCTTTGCCTGGGGGGCGTCTGCGTCGTCTGTGTCGTCTGTGTCGTCTGTGTCCTCGCGTGGCTGGGGGGTGTCTGTCCCGCGCTTCGCGCGGATGTTTCCCGCCCACCCACCCGATTGCCCTGGGTCGGGATGTGGGGTGGCGGGCCGGAGGGAGCGCGGATGTTTCCCGCCCACCCATCCGATTGCCCTGGGTCGGGATGTGGGGTGGTGGGCCGGAGGGAGCGCGGATGTTTCCCGCCCACCCATCCGATTGCCTTGCGTCGGGTTGCGGGGTGGTGGGCCGGAGGGAGCGCGGATGTTTCCCGCCCACCCATCCGATTGCCCTGGGTCGGGATGTGGGGTGGTGGGTCGGGGGGAGCGCGGATGTTTCCCGCCCACCCATCCGATTGCGCTGCGTCGGGATGCGGGGTGGTGGGCCGGAGGGAGGTCCGTTGTGCAGGGGATGCGGGGTAATGGGTGGGTGGGAGGGAGACATCGCCGCGAAGCGGCGGCTGTTCAGGGCTCCCGTGCGCGGCGGGGCAATCGCCTCCCTGCGCCGCGGGGCACTCGATACCGCGCTGCGGGGCACCCGCTACCCGCTACCCGCGCCGCAGGGCACCCGCTACCCGCTACCCGCGCCGCAGGGCACCCGCTACCCGCGCCGCAGGGTACCCGCTACCCGCGCCGCAGGTACGCGTGGAGGTCCTCGCGGTCCGAGGCCCGGGTGTAAGAGGCTCGGAGGACCACCGCCTGCGAGGCCTCGTTCTCGGGTTCGATCAGGGCCAGGAGCGCCGAGAGCTCCGGGCGTGCCAGCGCCCAGGTGGAGAGGGAGTCCAGGGCCTCCGAGGCATAGCCTCGGCCCCGCGCGCCGACCGCCAGGTCATAGCCGACCTCGGCGACCCCCTCCTCGTCCGGCGGCCCGTGGAACCCCATGCCGCCGACAGCCACCTCGTCCTCCACCCGCACCAGGGCGAACATGCCCCACTCGGGCCGGTGCACCCCGGACGTGTACGCCTTCATCACCATCTCCGCGGCCCGCCGCGTCCCGTCGAAGGGCCCGCCCTCGATCCACGCCAGGCCCCCCGTCCCGCCCGCGGCGAGATCCCCCGCAGCGGCGGGGGAGACCTCCCGCAGCGTGATGCGCCCCGCGGGGATCGAGAGGGCGTTGTGCCAGCGCCACTTGTCGCGGCGAGGGCGCCCCGCCAGGGAGCCGCGGCCCGTGGCCCAGAGCAGCGTCGCCCAGTGGTCGTCGGGCGTGCGCGCGGGCGGGACCTGCGGGAAGAGCCAGGCGAGCACCGCCTCGCAGAGCGCGGCCGGCGGCTCCGCGTCCACGCCGAGAGCCTGCGCGATGTCGTACGTGTGGAGGAGGACCTCCGCGACGCCCATCGCCGCGAAGCCCACCGCGTCCGCGCTGCCGTGCGGGTACGGGTGGAAGCCCCGGACCCCCGGCGGCGTGGTCCGCACCACCGCCGAGAGCAGACCGCCGGTCGACTCGAGGACGCGGATCGCGTCCGCGGGGCCCGAACCCTCGTCGAAGGCGATCTCGAAGGGGACCCACCCGTCGGTCGCCCGGCCCGTCAACTGCCCCGCGTACGCGACGAGATCGCACGCGATGTGCTCGGCCGTCTCCAGGCAGCTCCAGTCGAGGCCACCCGCCTTGACGCTCCAGTCGAGCCCCACCGCGGCGCGCAGCACCTTCGCCGCGTGCGCCACGGCTTCCTCGACCTGGTCCCCGCCCATGGAAATCATGCGGCAGAGAGTACGGGAGCGTCAGGCGCTGAGCAGCTCCATTTCGGTCGCCAGGTTCGCGCGCGCGGGGCCCTCCCACTCGGCCGCGCCGTAGGGCGTGCGGAACAGCCTCGGCAGGGCGAGGAGCTGGCGGAGTACCGCCGCCCGGCCCGCGCGGAAGTCCTCGTCCGGCACGAAGGCGTACTCCTCGCGGACGGCCGCGGCGTACGCGGCGTAGGCGTCCGGGGCGGCGGCCAGGATCGCCAGGTCGGCGTCGCACAGCGCCTCGCCGTTGTGGTCGCCGTCGGCGGGGTCGTGGGTGACGGTGAGGCGGACGAGGCGGGCCACCTCCGCCGTCGCGGCGGGCGTCAACCCGCCTTCCTGGAGGGCGCGTTCGGCCAGGCGGGCACTGCGCTCCTCGTTCTCGGAGCGGTCCGGCGCGTAGACCGCGTCGTGGAACCACGCCGCGAGCCGCACGAGATCGGGCTCGTCGGCGTGCTCCTCCAGTACGTCGATGTGGTCGAGGACCGCCGTGAGGTGGGCGGTGGTGTGGTACCGCCGCTGCGGCTCGGCCCAGCGTGCGAGCAGGTTGTCCGCGAAGGGCGTGGGGTCGGGGGTTCCTTCGCTCGCGCGGAGCAGGGTCGCGTGCCAGCGGGCGCGGAGGTCCTTGTCGTCGTGGGGCATGGGGCGACTCTAACGCTTGCGCGGCACCATACCCCTGGGGGGTGTATTGGGCGTGCGTGCGCGTACGTGCGTCCGCGTGCATGGGCGTACGAGCACGTACGTGCGTGGCTGCCCCCTTGGCGCCCTTCCCCGTTGCCATGCGCCGCGGCGGACGGTTGGCTTGCGCCATGACTACGACCACGCATGACGAGGCGTACGACCCCGAGCGTCCCGGACGGCTGCTGCGCTCCGAACGCGACGTCCTGATCCCCCTGTTGAGGAACGCCGACGACTCCGCGTACGCGATCAGGACCTGTTGTCCCGGCTGGACGGTGCGGCACGTTCTCGCGCACTGCAGCGCGGCGCTGACGCGCGTCGTCGAGAGCCGTTTCGAGGAGGGTGTGTACAGCCCGGAGAGCAATGAGCGCGATATCGCCGAGCGGGCCGACTGGTCCAACTCCCGCATTGTGGACGAGTTGGAGCGGGGCATGACGGAGGCGGGGGAGGTCATGGTCAAGTTCAAGGGGCGGCTGGACGGTGTCGCGCTGGGGGAGTGGGTGCACGCGGGCGACGTGCGTGAGGCGTGGGGGCTGGCCGGTGCGTATGGCGGGGCGGGGTTGCCCGATGCGCTGACGGTGTTGGGGGAGTACAGCAGGACGACGTCGGCGTTGCCGCTGCACGCGGATGTCGACGGCTTGGACGAGCCGCTCTCCCTGGGAGTGGCCGACGGCAAGCGGCCGCCGGCCCGCTACATCGGTGACGCGCCGACGCTGATCCGCCTGTATACGGGCCGTCCGCTTGCGGGGACGCGGTATGAGTTGGCGGGCGCGAGGGAATCGGAGCTGCCGATCTTCGACTGAGCCGGCCGGCGGATTCCCTCCCGGGGGCGGGGCGGGGCGGGGTGGGCCCGGCCGTGTGCACCTGCGGGTGGGTTGTGGCTTGTCGCGCAGTTCCCCGCGCCCCTGGGGGGTGGGTCCGGTCGTGTGCACCTGCGGGTGGGGTGTGGTTGCTCGCGCAGTTCCTCGCGCCCCTTCGGGGGTGCCCCGGCAGGGGCGCGGGGAACTGCGCGACAAGCCACGGCGGGCCCGCAGGCGACAGAGCTCCGCAGCCCGCAGCCCGCAGCCCGCAGGGCTCAGTGCGTGTGGCCCGAGTCCTCCGACTCGGCACTCTCCCCACCGGCGGAGCCGGCCCCTACCGTGAACGCCGCCGTCCGCACCTTCCCCTCGTGCTTGAAGTCCAGGAACAGTCGATAAGCGCCCGCGCTGGGAGCCGTCGCCGAGAAGGAGACCCCGGGGCCCGGCTCCGTCCTGCCGTCGCCCGGTTCGCCGGTGGGGTGCACGTGGAGGTACGCGAGGTCGCCGGAGCGCAGGGCGACCAGGTGGCCGTACGAGCCGAGGTAGGGCTGGAGGTCGGTGACCGGCCTGCCGTTCTTCTCCACGTTCAGGGTCACGTCGGCCGCCTTCCCGGGCTTCAACTCGCCCTGGAGAGTGACCTCGTAGCCATCGACCGACGCCCGAGCGTCGGGCTCGGGCAGCGCCTTCGGGGCGTACGCCCCCGCCACCGCGAGGTCCGCGCCCAGCGTCAGCCCCTCCTTCGCACCCACGGGCTTGAAGTCGGCGAAGACGCGGTAACCGCCCGCCTCCGAAAGCTCGACCGGCGTCGACCACGTGCCGTCCGCCGCGCGGGTCGGGTGCAGGTGGCGGTAGGTGGTCAGGTCGTGTGAGGCGACGATGAGGTGCAGCTCCTTGCCGTGCTCCTTCTCGTACGCCGTCACGTTCTCACCCCGCCCGTCCTTGCCGGAGCCGCCCGCGCCGTCCTTGCCGGCGCCCTCCTTCACCACCGTGAACCGCAGCTCCTCGCGCTTCTCCGCCTCGATGCGGGAGCTCTGCAGGTCGAGGGTGTAGCCGCGCTCGGAGATCCGCAGGCCGCCGGGGACGGTCTCCGCGGGCCCCGCGGCGGCTTCCCCGCCGCCTGGCTTCTCCTTCTCGCCCGTGTGCCCGCCGTGCTCGCTCGCGGGCTTCTTCTCCGCGGTCACGGGGTCGATGCCCTGGCCCACGCCGTACGCGGTGCCGAAGGTCGCGGCCACGGCGGCGGCAAAGGCGGTGATCTTCATTCCGGTGTTCATGACGGCTCCCGAGAGGCGGATGAAGCGGGTGGAGCGGGTGGAGCGAGCCCGGGTGGCGGCTCCCCATGCATTCGACGATACCCCCTGGGGGTACTAAGTCAAGCCGGGCCCGCCTCTTGCGTTCAGTACCCCCCAGGGGTATATATGGATCTCGTCAGGAGGTACCCGCCCCGGGTACCTCGCCGCCCAAAGCCCGCCCCGCCACAAGGAGCCCGCAGACATGTCCACCACACCCGGCACCCCCGAGGTGGCCTCCACCGCCGAAGTAGAGCTCGCCATCGGTGGCATGACCTGCGCCTCGTGCGCCGCCCGGATCGAGAAGAAGCTCAACCGCATGGACGGCGTCGAGGCGACCGTCAACTACGCCACCGAGAAGGCCAAGGTCAGCTACCGCGGCCAGGACGTCGCCGTACAGGACCTGATTGCCACCGTCGAGGCCACCGGCTACACCGCCAAGGAGCCCGCCCCGGCCCGCACCGAGGCGGCCCCCGCCGACGAGCGGGAAGCGGCGGACGAAGAACTGCGGCCCCTGCGCGAGCGGTTGATCACCGCCGTCCTGCTCTCCCTGCCCGTCGTCGCCATGGCGATGGTCCCTGCCCTGCAGTTCGAGTACTGGCAGTGGCTGTCCCTGACCCTGGCGGCGCCGGTCGTGACGTACGCGGCCTGGCCCTTCCACAAGGCCGCGTACACGAACGCGCGGCACGGTGCGGCGACGATGGACACGCTGATCTCGGTCGGCACGTCGGTCGCGTTCGTCTGGTCGCTGTGGGCACTGTTCTTCGGGACGGCCGGTACGCCGGGCATGACGCACCCCTTCGAGCTGACCATCTCCCGCACGGACGGCGCCGGGAACATCTACCTGGAGGCCGCGGCGGGCGTCACCGCCTTCATCCTGGCCGGCCGGTACTTCGAGGCCCGCTCCAAGCGCAAGGCGGGGGCGGCCCTGAAAGCGCTGCTCCAACTGGGGGCCAAGGACGTCACGGTCCTGCGGGACGGCGGGGGTGAAGAGACCATCCCTGTGAGCGACTTGAGGGTCGGCGACCGTTTCCTCGCTCGTCCCGGCGAGAAGATCGCCACCGACGGCAAGGTCGTCGAGGGCGCCTCCGCCGTCGACGCCGCCATGCTCACCGGTGAGTCCGTGCCGGTCGAGGTGGCGACAGGAGACGCGGTCACCGGAGCCACGCTGAACGTGGGCGGGCGGCTCGTCGTCGAGGCCACCCGTGTCGGCGCCGACACCCAACTCGCCCGCATGGCCAAGCTCGTCGAGGACGCGCAGAACGGCAAGGCGGCGGCCCAGCGCCTCGCCGACAGGATCTCGGCGGTCTTCGTGCCGGTCGTCATCGCCCTGGCCGTCGCCACCCTCGGCTTCTGGCTCGGCAACGGCTCAGGGCTCACGGCCGCCTTCACCGCGGCGGTCGCCGTACTGATCATCGCCTGCCCCTGCGCCCTGGGGCTCGCGACGCCGACCGCCCTCATGGTCGGCACCGGACGCGGCGCCCAGCTCGGCATCCTGATCAAGGGCCCGGAGGTCCTGGAGAGCACCCGCAAGGTCGACACGATCGTCCTGGACAAGACCGGCACCGTCACCACCGGCAAGATGACCCTGCTCGCCACGCATGTCGCGCAGGGCACGACCGAGGCCGAAGTCCTGCGCCTGGCAGGGGCGTTGGAGCACTCCTCGGAGCACCCCATCGCCCAGGCCGTCGCCACGGGAGCGGCCGAGCGGGTGGGCGCGCTGCCCACCCCCGAGGACTTCGCGAACGTGGCGGGTCTCGGCGTCCAGGGCATCGTCGAGGGCCGTGCGGTCCTGGTCGGCCGCGAGGCGCTGCTCAAGGAGTGGGCGATCGGACTCCCCGTGGACCTTGAGCGGGCGAAGGGGGAGGCCGAGGCGGCGGGACGTACGGCCATCGCGGTCGCCTGGGACGGCGAGGCGCGCGCGGTCCTCGAGGTGGCCGACGCGGTGAAGGACACGAGCCCGGAAGCGATCCGCCGCCTCCGTGCCCTCGGCCTCACTCCCATCCTCCTGACCGGCGACAACAAGGCGGTCGCGGCTTCGGTGGCCGCCGAGGTGGGCATCGCGCCCGGTGACGTCATCGCCGAGGTCATGCCGCAGGACAAGGTCGACGTGGTCAAGCGCCTGCAGGCGGAGGGCCGGAGCGTGGCGATGGTCGGCGACGGTGTGAACGACGCGGCGGCGCTCGCCCAGGCAGACCTGGGCCTGGCGATGGGCACGGGCACGGACGCCGCGATCGAGGCGGGCGACCTCACCCTCGTACGAGGAGACCTGCGCGCGGCGGCGGACGCCATCCGCCTCTCCCGACGCACGCTGGGCACGATCAAGTCGAACCTGTTCTGGGCCTTCGCCTACAACGTGGGCGCGCTGCCGCTGGCGGCGGCCGGCCTCCTGAACCCGATGATCGCGGGCGCCGCGATGGCGTTCTCCTCGGTCTTCGTGGTCGGCAACTCGCTGCGGCTGCGCGGTTTCAAGGCGGCGTAGTCGTACGCCGCCGCCTCTGGCCCCCGGAGCCTCATGGCCCCGGGGGCCCTTCGGCCTGCGCCCCGAGAGGGCCACGCGTGCGGAGCCGCCGGCTGAGGGCGTCACCCAGCGAGGTGTCCACGGGGCCGGTGTGGTCGATGCCGAGTTGTATGGCCAGGTCGGTGGCGTGGAGGCGGGCGGCGGCTTCAAGGAGTTGGGCGTAGGCGTCGACGCTGCTGCGGATACGGGAGCTTGCCGTCAGGGCGATCGCGGCCGCGATCGGCGCGGCGGGCCACCACCACACGGTCAGGGGGGCGTACAGCAGGGCCCAGCCGCCCAACGTCGTGGCGCGGGTGAGGGCCTGCTCGGCGGCGCTGATCTCCGCGCGGGTGGGCTCGGGCAGCGTGAGCCACAGATGCGGCCACAGGACCGGCAGGTCCAGGTGGTGGTCACGCTCCAGGCGTACGGAGACGGCGTGCACGCGGTCGCCGCTCCAGGTGGGCCGGTCCGGTTCCTCGGCGCCGATGCGCCCCAGCGCGTGCCGCGCGGCACGACGCGGCGCGGGATCGGCCCGTTGCCCCAGGAGGGCCAAGGAGTGTGCGTCGGCGTCGAGTTGCCGCCGGTAACGCTGCGCGGCGGCGGCCCAGCGCTCCCGGCGCCGTACGACACGTGCATGCGCCCACTGCCGAAGCGGACGCGGCCAGGCCTGCCAGTCGGCGGCCAGCACCGCGCGCTGGACCGCCGCCCCAAGACCCTGGGCGGCAAGGCCGGCCGTGGCGGCGGCGGCGAGTACCGCGCCGAGCAGCACGACCTGGCCGCCGACGCTGGAAGCGACGGGCGCCTGGGCCCACTGGCCGATCCGGTCGACGAGGCGCTGATGGTCCAGGGCGTGGGCCTGGCCGAGGGCACGGGCCGCGGTGGCCGTGGCCAGCAGGAGCGCACCGGGCAGGACCAGCAGCGCGAGCCAGCGCTCGGCGAGCTTCTGCCCCAGCGCGCCGAGGAACCCGCCCACCACTACAGCCTTTCCCCGCGCAGGGGTTGGCCGCTGACGCGGCAGCGGGGCGCCTCGGGGCCGTCGGGCCAGGCGTGCCGGGAGCACTGGCGCGTCGGGCAGAGCAGCACCCACTCGTCGGGGCTCGCGGGGTCGGCCCCGAGCGGGGTCATGCCGCGCGTGCTCCCGTACACGCCCATGGCGTCGCCCGCGGCGAGCAGGGCCTCGTGGAGGGCGTCCAGCGGCCCCGTGGGATCGGCCCCGGCGCGCAGGGCCGCCACCAGGCGGGCCAGCGGTGCCGCACCCTCGGTTCCGTATGCCTCCAGGTTCGTACGGATCCGCTCCAGTCGGCCGCACACATGGGCGACCGCCTCACGCACCCTCGTGTCGACCGCGTCGATGCCGCCGCGCTGCTCGGTCACTCCGCACCCCCCGTTCGCACTGACTCGGCCATGCTGTCCGAAGCCGGCTCATCCGGGCAACCGGCGGCCTACGCTGCCTGACTGACGAACCGTCAATCACATGGGGGCGTGAATGGACAGGCGTGGTGAGCTGCTGGCAGCGGTCAGGAGACGACTGGACCGGGTGGCCGCCCAGCAGGACCCGTCCCCGGTCCTTGATCCTGCCGCGCTGGCCGAGGCGCGCGGTCTGGCGGCGCACATCGCCAGTGGCGAGAGCGACCTGGAGGCCGAGCACGCCCTGGGCTGGCTGCACCACTTCCGCTCGCTGGGAGTCACCGAGGCGCAGGCGGTACAAGAATGGAAGGACGCGCTCCACTTCCTCCGGGGTTCCTTCGTCATGGGGGTGGGGCCCTTCCCGGAGCCGCTGCTCGAACCCCTTGCCAGGCGGGCGATCCCCGATGCGGTGGAGCTGCTCAAGCGCATGGTGAGCAGCACGGATGATCCGGCACTCCCGACCCACGCCGTGAACCTTGCGACACGGATCACGCGCCACCTGCCCGACGACCATCCGCAGTACGCCTCTTCGCATGCCCTCCTCTGCTGGATCCTGGACATACGTTTCCAGCGCGGCGGAGACCTCAAGGACGCGGACGGGGCGGTGGAGGCGGGCCGTATCGCCGTCCGGGCCATGCCTGACGGCCACCCGCAGCGTCCGGGCGCCCTGTCCCACCTCTGCGGCGCCCTGGTGAACCGCTTCCATCGCATCGGGGAATCCGGGGACGCGGACGAGGCGGTGGAAGCGGGCCGCGCCTCCGTCCGGGCCACCCGCGACGGCGACGCCGGCCGGGCAGAGCATCTGACCCATCTCGGCGCCGCCCTGCGGTTGCGGTTCACGCGAACCGGCGATCCGCGGGATGCGGATGAGTCGGTGGGGGTGAGCCGCACCGCAGTCCAGGCCGCCCCCGAGGACGATCCCCGCCAGGCCGTGTTCCTGACCAATCTCGGCGTCGCCCTGCAATCGCGGTTGCAGCGCACCGGGGACCTCAGGGACCTGGGCGAGGCGGTGGCGGCGCATCGCGCCGCCGTCCAGGCCGAACCGAGGCAGGCAGGCTTCCTGTCCAACCTCTGCGTCATCCTGCTGGACCACTTCAAGCGCACCGGTGACCTGAAGGATGTGGACGAGGCGGTGGAGGCCGGCCGCGCCGCCCTCCGGATCACCCCCGACGGTCACCCCGACCGGGGCGTGCGGCTGGCCGCCCTCAGCGCCGCCCTGCGGTTCCGGTTCCAGGGCACCGGGATGCTGGCGGATGTGGACGAGGCGATCGAGGCCGGCCGCGCCGCCGCCCTGGCCACCCCCGACGGCCACCGGGAACGCGCCGTACGCCTGGTGAACCTCGGTGCCTGCCTGCGGATGCGCTTCGACCGCGGCAGGGGCCCGGGGGACGTGGACGAGGCGGTGGAGGCGGGCCGCGCCGCCCTCCGCGTCACCCCCGACGACCACCCGCAACGTGTGGCCTACCTGGCCGAGTTCGCCGCCGCCTTGCAGCTTCGCTTCGAGCACGGAGGAGATCTCGGAGATCTGCACGAGGCGGTGGAGGCCGGCCGCGCCGCCCTCCGGATCACCCCCGGCGACCACCCCCAGGCCATGCCTCTGATCAACCTCTGCATCGCCTCACGGATGCGGTTCGAGCGCACCGGCGACCTCAAGGACGCGGACGAGGCCGTGGAAGCGGGCCGCGCCGCCGCCCGCGCCATCCCCGAGGACCACCCCAACCGCACCGGCATCCTGATCAACCTCGCGAGCGTCCTGCGGCTGCGGTTCGAGCGCACCGGAGTGCCGGACGACCTGATCGAAGAGCAGTCCGCGTGGGAGCGGGCGGCCGAGGTCAAGGCCGCTCCGCCGTGGTTGCGGGTGCGTGCGGCGCGCGGGGCGGCCCGCCTGGCCGCCTCCTCGGACCCCGGCCGGGCGGCCGAGTTCCTGGAGCGGGCCGTGCTGCTGCTGCCCAAGGCGGCACCGCGTCGGCTGCGGCGAAGTGATCAGCAGCACGCCCTTGGCGCCGATGCCTTCGATCTCGCCGCCGACGCCACCGCCCTCGCCCTGGCCGACACCAGCGGCAGCCCGTCGGAACGGGCCATGCGGGCGCTGCGCCTGGCCGAGGCCGGACGCGCCGTACTTCTGTCCCAGGCGCTGGCCACGCGGACCGATCTGACCGAGCTGCGCCACCGGCATCCTGACCTCGCCGAGCGCCTCTCGGAGCTCCGTGAACTCCTGGACCGGGACGCCGCCGTCACCAGCGCCACCACCGGCCAGGCCGCCGGCGCCGACCACGAACGCCACCACCTGGCCGAGGAGTTGGAGGAGTTGCTGGGCCGGATCCGGGCCTGCCAGGGGTTCGCCTCCTTCGGCCTGCCGCCCGCCCCCGAAGACCTCCTGGCCGAAGCGGCCCACGGCCCCGTGGTGACGTTCAACATCAGCCACTACCGCAGTGACGCGCTGCTCCTCACCAGGCACGGCGTCACCTCCTGCCCGCTGCCCCGGCTCGGCCAGGAAGCCCTCGTCGAGCAGGTCAGCACCTTCCACGAGGCGCTGGAGGAGGCGACAGCACCCGAGGGGGACCGTATCGCCGCCCAACAGACCATGCGCCGGACCCTGGAGTGGCTCTGGGAGGCCGCCGCCGAGCCGGCCCTCACCGCCCTGGCGGCCCTGGGAGAGGCGCTCCCCTCGGCCGAGGACGGTCAGCCCCTGCCCCGGGTGTGGTGGGCACCCGGCGGCCTTCTCGGCATGCTGCCCCTGCACGCGGCGGGCTTCCACGCCGACTCCGCGCCCGGCCCGCACCGCCGCACCGTCCTGGACCGGGTGATCTCCTCCTACACCCCGACCGTCCGCGCCCTGCGCCACGCCCGTCGGCCCCGGCGCCACGCCGGGCCCACCGAGGACTCCACGTCCCTGATCGTCGCCATGCCGACGACACCCGGCCTCGGCGCCCTGGACCACGTACCCGAAGAAGCCCGCCGGATCCGGGCCCTGCTTCCACGCCCGGTCCGGCTCACGGCGCCAGGACCCGCCCCCGACGGCATCGCCGCCCCGCCGGGCGTGGACACCCCGACCGCGGCCGCCGTACTCGCCCGGCTCCCGGAGTGCGCCATCGCCCACTTCGCCTGCCACGGCTTCACGGATCCCGCCGACCCCTCCCGGAGCCGACTGCTCCTGCACGACCACGCCACGACGCCGCTGACCGTCTCCGCGCTCGCCCAGGTCGACCTCGACCGCGCGCGGCTGGCCTACCTCTCCGCCTGCGACACCGCGGCCCTCGGCAGTCCCGACCTGCTCGACGAGTCCATCCACCTCACCAGCGCCTGCCAACTCGCCGGATTCCCCCACGTGATCGGGACCCTCTGGCCGATCAACGACCGCCTGGCCGTGGACGTCGCCGAAGCCTTCTACACGCACCTGGCCACCGGCCCGTCCGGAACACTCGACCCCGACCGCTCCGCCACAGCCCTGCACCACACCATCCGGGCGCTGCGCGACCGGTTCCCGGCGACCCCCTCCCTGTGGGCGGCCTACCTTCACGCGGGCAGGTAACTGATGGCGGGCAACTGAACCCCCGCCAAGATCGACGTGTACATGTCTTTACGATCACCCCGGCACGCATGGGTCGCGCCGGGGTGATCTGCGCGTAGGCTGGGTAATTGGACTAGACCTGTGTGCCCCGGACCCGAAGGAAGACATCCATGAGCAAGCGTGCAGTCCTGGAGGTGATCGCCCTCGACGCCGAGGACGCCGTCGCCGCCCAGGCCGGAGGCGCGGACCGCCTCGAACTGGTCGCCGACATGGCCGCGGACGGCCTGACGCCGTCCCGCGAGACCTTTGCCGAGATCCGCGCCGCCGTGGACATCTCCCTGCGCGTGATGCTGCGCCTCGCGGACGGATTCGCCGCGGGCGACGTCGACACTCTCGTACGCAGCGCGCGCGAGCTCAGGAGCGCGGGCGCCGACGAGTTCGTCCTCGGCTTCCTCGACGAGACGGGCGGCCCCGACCTGGCCGCGGTGGAGACCGTGGTGGGCGCGCTCGACGGCTGCCGCTGGACCTTCCACCGGGCCATCGACCGGACCTTTGACCGCGACGCCCTGCGCAAGCAGCTCGCGGACCTGCCCGGCCTCGACACCTACCTCACCGCGGGCGCGGCGAGCGGCGTGGACGACGGCCTGCCCACGCTGCTCGCCGAGGCGGCACGGTCCGGTGAGCAGGGCTACGAGCAGCAGATCCTGGTGGGCGGCGGCCTCCGCCTCGACCACCTGCCGCGCCTCAGGGCGGCAGGCGTCGACGCGTTCCACATCGGCGGCGCCTCGCGTCCCGACGGGTGGTCGGCGCCGGTCTCCGCCGCCGCCGTCGCCCGGTGGCGGGCAGCGGTGGACGCCTGATCACTGTCCGGTCCGGACGCCCGATCGTTCCGCGCGCGGGAGGCCTGATCATTGTCCGCGCGGGACGCGATACAACTGGACGGACAAGGAGGGGACTTCATGCCGACACCAGTAGACAAGACGCGTCCCGCAGATCAGACACGTCCAGCGGACCGGACACGTCCCGCCGAGCGGATACTCGCGGCCGGGGCGCTGCCCGTCGCCGCGACGCTGCTCACCGGGACCATGGCGCTCTACATCACACTCGTCGCGTTCGGGAACATCACCGACTTCGACACCAACCAGCAGTTCGTACGCCATGTCCTGGCGATGGACACCACCTTCAAGGACGACGACCTGATGTGGCGCGCGGTGGGCTCCACCGCGCTGCAGGACGCCGCGTACATCGGGATCATCGTCTGGGAGTCCGTCGCCGCGCTGATCCTGCTCACGGCGACGGTCCTGTGGGCCGGGGCCCTGCGCCGCCCCCAGGGACTGCGCCGAGCCAGACGGACGGGCACGATCGGCCTGTTGATGATCCTCGTGCTGTTCGGGGCGGGCTTCATCGGGATCGGCGGCGAATGGTTCGCCATGTGGCAGTCGGAGGACTGGAACGGCCTGGACGCCGCCACGCGGATCGTGACGCTCACGGGCATCGTGCTCGTCGTCGCGCACCTGCCGTCCACCGGCGCCCCGGCGGACGGTCCAGGCGACCGCAAGGGGCTCGCCTAGGCGGCGAGCTGCTCCGGCAGCCCGGCGGCGTGCACGACGGTGAGGCCCGAGACAGCACGGGTCAGGGCGACGTACAGCCGCCGCAGGCCGGTCCGCTCGTCGGGCTCGCCGTCGACGACGGCGGCGGGCTCGTCGAGGACCACGTAGTCGTACTCGAGCCCCTTGGCCAGCGAGGCGGGCACGAGCGTGAGCCGGGTGTCGGGGGTGGTCTCCTCGCCGGGCGAGAGGTACGTCATCCCGGCGGCGCCGAGTGCTTCGGCGAGCGCGGGGACGCGGGCGTCGGCGGCGATGAGCCCGATGGAACCCTCCTGCCGCAGCGACTCGACGCAGGCTTCGAGGGAAGCGGCGTCGAGATCCGCCACGCGCCGCACCACGAGCGAACCCGCCGACTCACGCACCGACTTCACCTCGGCGAGGCCGGGCGCGATGGAGGGCAGCAGCCGGGAGGCGTACGCGATGACCTCCCTGGGCACGCGGAACCCGGCGGTGAGCTCCTCCACCACGGCATCCCCCTTCCCCAGATGCTCCAGGGCCTGCTCCCAACTCCGGGTGGCCCAGGGGGTGGTGCCCTGGGCGAGGTCGCCGAGGACGGTGGCGGAACCGGTGGTGCAACGGCGTCCGACGGCGCGGTACTGCATGGGGGACAGGTCCTGCGCCTCATCGAGGACCACATGCCCGAGCGAGTGGGTCCGAGCGACGAGATCGCTCGCCTCGTCGATCAACACCGCATCGGCGGCAGACCACTTGGCTGCCTTGAGGCTCCGCGCGGGCTTCGCCCAGAGGATCAGCTTCTGCTCGTCGTGATCGAGAATCCCCTCGGCGTGTACGGCAAGGAATTCGGCGTCGGAGAGCAGCCTCAGGACGAGCTTGGCGGGGTCGACGGGCGGCCACACGGCCTTGACGGCTGCTTTCACCGCGGGGTTACGGGCGACGGCGTCCTGCACGCGGTCATCGGGGGCTTCGCCGGACTGCTCCATGCGTACCAGCACGGAGTGCGCGATGCGCTGGGGCAGGGCATCTCGGGCAGCCCCGTACCGAATGTCGCGGGCGAGCAACTCCCCGACGAGTTCTTCCAGTTCATAGGCGGGGATGCGCCAGCGCCGGGACCCGCGCACCACGACGACGGGCTCATCCGGCATGCTCACATGCGACCGCAGGGCCTTCCGCAGAACCTCGGCCATGCGGGCATCGCCCTTGATGACGGCAGCGGCGGCGTCATCCGCCCCCCGCACCTCCACATGGGCGACGAGATCATCGACGGTGGCCTGCTTGACCTCCAACTCGCCCAGAGCAGGCAGGACTTGCTCGATGTAATGCAGGAAGGACTTGTTGGGTCCGATGACCAGGGTGCCGGTCCTGGCGAGCCGGTCGCGGTGGGCGTAGAGAAGGTAGGCGACGCGGTGCAGCCCGACAGCGGTCTTCCCGGTGCCGGGTCCGCCCTGGACGCACACGGACCCGCCGAGATCACTGCGCACGATCTCGTCCTGCTCCGGCTGGATGGTGGCGACGATGTCGCGCATGGGACCCACGCGAGGCCGCTCGATCTCCTGCTGGAGCAGCTTGCTGGTCTGCTCGGCCTCGTCGGCGTCACTGAGGTGCTCGTCCTCGTACGCGGTGAGGTCGCCGCCGGTGTATCCGAACCGCCGCCGCAGGGCGATGTCCATCGGCGCCTTCTTGGAGGCGCGGTAGAAGGGCTGCGAGACGGGGGCACGCCAGTCGATGACCATGGGGTCGCCATCGGCGTCGTGGACGTGCCGCCGCCCGATGTAGAACTGCTCGCCCTCGGCGCCCTCCGCCTGCTCGGCGCCGGGCGCGTGGAAGTAGTCGAGCCGCCCGAAGAAGAGGGGGGTGTGGGAAAGGTCGGCGAGGGACTTGATCCGCTCGTCGATCTGGCTCTGCAGCACGGCGGCGTTGACCCAGTTCGCGGTGACGTCGCGGATGTCGAGCGCCTCGGCGTCCTCGCGCATGGCTCTCAGGGCCGAGCGGGACGCGGCGAGGTGGTTCCGCTCTCGGGAGAGTGGGTCGGGGTGGGCGTGCACGGTTGCCTCCGGCAGGGGGTGCGGGGTCTGGGGCCGGCCGGTTGCCGTCCGGTCGGCGGCGGGCGCGAGGCACGCGGGCAGACCGGGCATCTTATGCCCCGCCCTGAGGCGCGGCCACTCATTTTCCCCGCCGGCGGGGGGCGTTGCCGAACGGGCCTCTCCCGCCCACCCGCCCGATTGCCCCGCATTCGACCCTGGGCGAACAGGCCTTTCCCGCCCACCCCGCCTGCCCCGCAGGCACGGCATCACCCGGACCGCCCCCGACGTCCACTAGGGTCGCGCCGTGCAGGAACCCTCTGTCGTAGTCCAGTCACCGTACGTAAAGGCCCAGGGGCCCGCCCCCGCAGTCGTCCTACTCGGTGGTTCTCTCCTCGCCCTCGCCGTTCTCTGCCTCGCCCAACGCATCCCCATGGCCGACACCCTCGTCTACCGAGCGGAAGGCGCCGCTGTCGTCAGTGGGAGCGATCTCTACGCGTTCACCGTCACCGAGTGGGAGCTTCCGGCCACCTATCCGCCGTTCGCCGCCCTCCTCTTCGTACCCACCACCTGGCTCCCCCTCCCCGCCCTCAAGCTCACCTTCATCGCGGGGAACGTCGTCCTCCTCGCCCTGCTCATCCATCTCTCCTGCCGGCTCGCCCAGCTCCCCACCCGCATCGCCCCCCTCCTGGCAGGCACCGCCCTCGCCCTCTGGCTCGAACCCGTCTTTCAGACCATCGTCTTCGGGCAGATCAATCTCGCCCTCGGCTGTCTGATCCTCTGGGATCTCACCCGCCCTCCCGGGGCACCCGGCAAGGGCCTCGCGGTCGGGATCGCCGCCGGGATCAAGCTCACCCCGGCGATCTTCATCGCGTACCTCTTCCTCCGCGGACGCGGGCGCGTACGCGAAGGGCTCACCGCCACCGGCGCCCTCATCGGCACCGTCGTGCTCGGCGCGGCGACCCTCCCCGCCGCCAGCCTCGACTTCTGGACCCATCGCATCTTCGAGACCGGCCGCGTCGGCAAGGCATGGATCGTCGACAACCAGTCGGTGCAAGGCCTCCTCGCCAGAGCCACGCACGACCCGCACCCCGGCCTCCTGTGGGCCGTCCCCGCCGCCCTCATCGCCGTCATCGGCCTGTGGCTGGCCGCCCGCGCCCCCAGCGAAGCCCGCGGCGTGCTCCTCACCGCCACCGCCGCGCTCCTCGTCTCGCCCATCAGCTGGTCCCACCACTGGATCTGGTGCGTACCGCTCCTGGTCCTGCTCATGGCGGAGGGCCGCCCCCGCCTGACCGCGGCGGTGGCGACCCTCTTCACGGCCCGCACCCTGTGGCTGGTCCCGCACCAGGGCGACCTGGACCTGCAACTCCCGCACTGGCAACAGCCGTTCGCGTCGCCCTATCCCCTGCTGGCCGCGGCCCTGCTCCTCAGCTGTCGGCCAGCAGCTCGTCCGCGTCCACGATCCGGTACGCGTAACCCTGCTCCGCGAGGAACCGCTGCCGATGCGCCGCGAAGTCCTGGTCGATGGTGTCCCGAGCCACGACGGAGTAGAAGCGGGCCTCATGACCGTCGGCCTTCGGACGCAGCACACGACCGAGCCGCTGCGCCTCCTCCTGCCGGGAGCCGAACGTTCCCGACACCTGGATCGCGACCGTAGCCTCCGGCAGGTCGATCGAGAAGTTCGCGACCTTCGAGACGACGAGGACGGAGATCTCGCCCTCCCGGAACGCGCCGAACAGCTTCTCGCGCTGCGTGTTCGTCGTCTCGCCCTTGATGACCGGCGCGTCCAGGTGCTCGCCCAGCTCATCCAGCTGGTCGATGTACTGGCCGATGACCAGGGTCTGCTCCCCGGCGTGCTTCCGCACCAGCGCCTCCGTCACCTTCCGCTTCGTGGCGGTGGTGGCGCAGAAGCGGTACTTCTCCTCGGCCTCGGCCGTCGCGTACGCGAGGCGCTCCGAGTCCGTCAGATTGACCCGCACCTCGACACAGTCCGCGGGCGCGATGTACCCCTGCGCCTCGATCTCCTTCCACGGAGCGTCGAACCGCTTGGGGCCGATGAGGGAGAAGACGTCGGACTCCCGCCCGTCCTCCCGCACCAGCGTGGCCGTCAGGCCGAGCCGCCGCCTGGCCTGGAGGTCGGCGGTGAACTTGAAGACGGGGGCGGGCAGCAGGTGCACCTCGTCGTAGATGACCAGGCCCCAGTCCCTGGAGTCGAAGAGTTCGAGGTGCGGGTAGACGCCCTTACGCTTCGTCGTCAGGACCTGGTACGTCGCGATGGTGACCGGGCGGATCTCCTTGCGGGTCCCGCTGTACTCACCGATCTCCTCCTCGGTCAGCGAGGTCCGCTTGATCAGCTCGTGCTTCCACTGCCGCGCGGAGACCGTGTTGGTCACCAGGATCAGCGTCGTCGCCTTGGCCTCGGCCATGGCACCGGCCCCGACCAGCGTCTTGCCCGCGCCACAGGGCAGTACGACCACACCACTGCCGCCGTGCCAGAACCCCTCGACGGCCTGCTTCTGATACGGCCGCAGCGCCCAGCCGTCCTCCGCGAGGTCGATACGGTGCGCCTCGCCGTCGACGTACCCGGCGAGGTCCTCGGCGGGCCAGCCCAGCTTCAGGAGGGTCTGCTTGATCTGGCCGCGCTCGGACTGATGCACGGCGACGGTGTCCGCGTCGAGGCGCTCACCGACGAGCGGCTGCACCTTCTTGGAGCGCAGGATCTCTTCCAGGACCGGCCGGTCGGTGGTGGTCAGGACCAGGCCGTGCGTGGGGTGCTTGGAGAGGGTGAGGCGGCCGTAGCGCGCCATCGTCTCGGCGATGTCCACGAGCAGCGCGTGCGGCACGGGATAGCGGGAGAACTCCACCAGCGCGTCCACGACCTGCTCGGCGTCGTGCCCCGCGGCACGGGCGTTCCACAGCCCGAGCGGCGTCACGCGGTAGGTGTGGATGTGCTCGGGAGCACGCTCCAGCTCCGCGAAGGGCGCGATGACACGGCGGCAGGCCTCGGCCTGCTCGTGGTCGACCTCGAGCAGGAGAGTCTTGTCCGACTGGACGATCAGGGGACCATTCACGCGCGCACCCTTTCGGTAAGCCAAACGTCCAGTGTGCCGCATGGCGCGCGCATACGGTCCGGCTCGCGAGCCCGCCTATGTCACAGGCCCGGTCCGGTGTCGCAGGTCCGGTCCGGCCACCTCAGTCGTCCGCCAGCTCCGCGACCCCCGTGACCCGGTGCAAGGGGTACGTCTTCACCTCGTCCGCCGTGTGGTCGTACGCCGTGACGAAGCCGCCCTCCACCCGGATCGGGGCGATCACGCGCTGGCTCGCGGAGCCCTCGGCGTTGACATAGCCGATCCATACCGCCTCGCCGGTCAGGACCGCGGCCTGCATCGTGGCGAGGGTCTCCGCAGCCGTGGTGCGGGGCAGCGCGTCGCCCTTCTCCGGGGTCGCCTTGCGGGGCGCGGTCGATGCCAGGTCGCCGGCGCGGATGGCGCGTACGGCCGCGCCGATCAGGGTGCTGTCGGGCAGCGGCGGGCCGTCGTGGACCGGCTCGGGCGCGGTGCGGGGCGGCGAGCGGTGGGCGTGCGCCCGCGTGATCAGTACGTCGCCCTCGGCGCTCTCCGCGGCGGGCGCGAAGCCCATCCCCCGCAGGCCTTCGAGGAGCGATCCGGGATCGGCCTGCGCGGCGAGCACGGTGGGCGCGAGGCGGCGCAGGCGCAGGGCCTGGGAGCGCTTGTCGGCGAGGATCTCGTTCAGCAACGCCTCGTCGTCGCAGCGCACGTACGCGGACGCGGCGCCGATGCGCAGGTGGCCGTGTTTACGGGCCACGTCGTCGATGAGGTAGGCGAGCGGCTGCGGCACCGGGGTGCGCGAGTGCGCGGCCAGAAAGGCGTGCAGGTCGGACGCGGCCTTGCCCGCGTCGAGCGCGCGGCGCACGGAGCCGGGCGTGAAGCGGTACACCGTCGCCCCGCCCTTCGACTCGACGTCGGCGAGCACGGAGAGCGTCTCGGCAAGGGGGCGCTCCAGCGGGCCGGGGGCCACCGCCGTGAGGTCGGCCTGCAGCAGGACGTGGTCGAGCGGTTCGGGGAGCAGGGGGGCGATGAGTCTGGCGGCTCGGGCGCCGGATGCGGCGAGTTCGGCGGAGGAGGGGTGGGGGGCCGCCGATCCCCCGGAACCCTCGTCGCTCTGTGATCCGAGCAGCGCCCGTCCGTGCGCGGACAGCGCCCCGCGTCCCGTGATGCCCAGCAACTCCGCCTCGTTCAGCGTCCATTGGGCGATGCGGGCGCGCAGCTCCAGGGGTGCGGCGCCGCGGGGGGAGGAGCCGGACGATGTGCTGCCGCGCGGCGGGCGCTCCCAGCGCAGGCGGGCCAGCATCGACTCGGGCGTCGGGCTTGCGCCGTCCGGCAGGGTGGTGAGGAGCGTGAGCACCCGGCGGCGGATCTCCGGCGCCGACGAGCGGTCCAGATGCGGGCCGAGCGCCGACAGCGTGCGGTCCTTGCCGTCACGGCCGCCGATCAGGCCCGCCGTGCGCGTCGCCGTCAGCCAGGCCGTGGCGAGGAGCGACCAGCGCTCGGCGGCGGGCAGCTCCTGCCAGTCGTCGTACGCGGGCGTCGCCGCGTACCGCTCGTCCGTGTCGCCGTCCGACGCCACGAGGCCCGCCGCGTAGGCCAGTTCGACCCAGAACGCCGCCACCGGCTCCGGCACGTCGAGGGCCACCGCCGTCCGCTTCAGGTCGCGCACGCTGAGACCGCCCGCGCGGAGCACGGTGGGGCCGCCCTCGTCCCAGTCCTTCAAGAGCTCCTCGACCGTGTCGAGTGCCATGTACGCCTGGCTCGCCGCCGCCGCGTCCACAGCCTGTGGACGGTGTTCGCGCAACGGCTCGACGGCGGGCGGCGCAGGTTCGAGCACCCGGTGGGCGCGGCCGGCGCGCAGGTGCAGGGCCGCCTCGCGGGGGAGTACGACGGTGCCCGGCGCGGTCGGGAGCAGGAGCCCCCGGTCGAGGAGCCAGCGCAGGTGGCGGGCCGGATCGGCGGTGACCTGGCCGTACGGCGGGCCCCAGACGAGCCGCGAGAGCACTTCGACCGACTCGGCGGGGGCTTCGTCGAGAAGCGCGGACATGCGCGTGCGGTCCGCGAAGAGCTCGGTGAGCGACTTGACCGCCGATACCGCGTCGTGGGTGGAGGGGAGCCCGGCCGCCGCCACGATGTCCTGCATACGGTTCGGCGACATGCCCGCGGTGGCCTCCGCGACGGTGGGGCCGAGGCCGGTGGGGGAGGGGTACTGCGGGGCCGGGGCGAGGAGTTCGCGTGCGGTGCGGACCAGGCGGAGGCGGTCGTCGGAGCCCCAGACGAGGGCCTGCTCGCGGAGGGTGGCGAGGGCGCTGGCCAGCGCCGCTTCGGCGACGCCGCTTCCCTCGTCTCCGGCCACCAGGGCGTGCAGTTCTTCGTACGCAGCGGGCTCGGGAGCCACGGCGAGTGCCTCGGCGACCTGCTGGGCGAACCGGTCGAGCCGCTCCAGGGCGCGGACCACGGAGGCGCGGGTGGCCGCGCGGGTGGCGAGCTGGGTGAGGTCGTTCGGGACCGGCGTGAGCAGATCGGGCCGGGCGTGGAGCAGCGCGCCGAGGGACGCGTCGTCACGGGAGCGGAGTGCCTCGGCGAGGGACCGGGGGCTGTCCGCTGGGCGCTGGGGCTGCTCGTCGGTGCTCATCGGGCTCACGGTAGCGGGTCGGGTTGCGGTGTCGCTCCGTCTGAGGGCGCGGGGGCGCGTGGGTTGCTGCGGGGCCGCGCCGGTATGTCCGTCCTCGCTTTCGTCCGGTGGCTGCGGGGTTGCCGCGGCTCCGGAGTCGGTTCGCTGCCGGCTGCGGGGCGTCGTGGGTTGCTGCCGGGGCTGGTGCGTGTGTGGGTGCGGGGCCGCGCCGGTATGTCCGTCCTCGCTATCGTCCGGTGGGCGCGGGGTTGCTTCGGCTCCGGAGTGCCGCGAGCCGTGCTCCGGGCGGACATACCGGCACGTCCCCTCCCGAGCGCTGCCGACTGCGGCTGTTCACTGGTCGCTGCGGGGCAATCGGGCGGGTGGGCGGGGAGGTCTGTTCGTCCAGGATCGGATGCGGGGTGATCGGGCGGGCGGGTGGGAAGGCTCGTTCGTCCAGGGGAGGCTGCGGGGCAATCGGGCGGGTGGGTGGGGAAGGCCTGTTCGTACAGGGACGGATGCAGGGCCCACAGCTAGGGCGCCCACGCCAGAAAGCGGTACCGTCGAAAACCACCGGGCACAACGGGCGGCCCGCCAACGCAGCCGCCCCGGAGGGGACTTCGTGGGGATCGAGAGCGACCAGCTCATCTACGACTATCTGAGCCGCGTCGGCGACCTGGCCCAGCAGCACCAGCTGCCGTCAGGCACCCGTATGCGCCTGGTATCCGACCTGCGGAACCAGATCGACCGGACCCGGGCGAAGACCGCGGTCGACAGCCCGGCCGCGATACGCCGCATCCTGGACCGCCTGGGCACCCCCGAGGAGCTCGTCGAAGCCGCGGGCTCCGGTGACGCACCGAAGAGCGCCGAGCCCCGCCCCGCCGTCCCCACCCAGCGCACAGCGGAACCGGGGGAACGCCCCAAGCCCAAGCGTCTGCGCCGCGTGGTCCCCCGCCCCCGCCCCGCGGCGGAGGAACCGGAGCCGCCCCGGGAGGACCTGCCGTCCCCGCCGCACCTCGCGGGCACGGACGAGCTCGGCGCGAGCGGCTCCGAGCCCGACTGGTGGCGCGTGGACAGCAGTCCCTTCGGCCTCGCCGACAGCGTGCCGGGCTTCACCGGCGGCGTGGAGATCCCGGAGATCCTCAAGCCCCCGCCGAAGAAGCGCCTCGAAGAGGAAGCGGACGAGGAAGCGGACGAGGATCTCGACGAAGAGGGCGAAGACGTCGAAGAGGACGAGCCCGCCCCGCGGCGCCGCCTCCGTCTCCGCCGCCCCGCCACCGCGGCCCTCGCCCCCGCCCCGCCCCGCTTCACCAACCCCCTCCTGCTGCTCGCCGCGGCCCTCCTCACCGTCGGCGCCATCCTCGGCAACTGGCTTGCCCTGGGCGGCGGCTGGCTCCTCGCCTACGCCTCGCGCAGGCTCAGCCGCGCCGAGGCGAAGTGGGCCGTCCTCGGCCTGCCGGGGCTCTCCGTGGCCGCCGGGATCACCTGGCTGTGGGGCAGGAACGAAGGCCGCTGGGGCGACCCCGTCCGCGACGGCCACATGAGCGACGCGATGGCCGAGACCTGGCCGTGGGTGGTACGCGGCGCGGCCGTCGCCTCCGCGCTCTACCTGCTGTGGAGGTCGCAGCGGCAACGCCCGTGAAACGCCCGTGAGTCGCGACGCGGAAACGTCCTGACGGGGCTGCCTAGCCGCGATCCGAACCTGACTCCGCGGAGCCGTCCGGAGCCGTATCGGGCTTCGCGTGGAGGACCTCGCGGGCCTGGTCCGCGGCGCGGGCGATGCTCTCGCTGACGAAGTCGAGGAAGCGGGCGATGTTCTCCAGGCGGGTGGCGGCCGGCGTACCGGGGCCGAGTACCCCGACGCCCTGCCGTGCGGTCTCCACGACGTGGGCGGTGGAGCGGGCGCTGGCCATCATGGACTGGTACCAGACGTCGTCGTCGACGACGTAGCGCTCGCGGCGACGTGCGTCGCGTTCCCGGCGGATGAGGCCCTGGCCGTCGAGGTACGTGATCGCCTTGGAGACGGACGCCGGGCTGACCTGGAGACGCTGGACGAGTTCGGACGCGGTGAGGCTGCCCGAGTCGGTGGTGCAGAGGCAGGCATGCACCCGGGCCATCATCTTGGGCATTCCCGACTGCATGAAGACGGTGGTGAGCGTCTCCTCGTACTCGCGCACGGCCTCGGCGTCGCGTCCGTGTTCCTGCGGGGCCGCATCGGGCTCCCGGGGCGCGGTCTGCCTGCGGCGGTGGGTGCGGCGTTCGGTGGCGCGGTGGGCGAGGTCGGCGCGGTAGGCGGTGGGGCCGCCGTTCCGCATCACCTCACGCGTGATCGTCGAGGTCGGACGGTCGAGGCTTCTGGCGATCTCCGCATAGGCAAGGCCGTCGGCCAGCCCCAGCGCGATCTGCTGACGTTCCTGCTGAGTGAGCCTGCCGCCCGGCATCGCGATCTCCTTCGTAACTCCTCGGATGCCCCCACCATAGCGTTCACTCCCAAGCTATTGCAACGAATGCAGGGTCGCCGTTGCGTTACTTTCAGAAGTGTTGCAACGAATAGTTAGCTCTGACCTGCAGTTAGCTATTCTGAATGCAACGAGTGTGTTGCCAGGGCGGTGAACGCAACGTAGCTTTTCCCATGTCAGAAACAACGACCTGAAGGAGAGCACGATGCGGAACTTCGACACCCCCACCCCGATCTCCACCGTCCTCGACATCCCCGCGGGGCATATCCGGTTCATCGCCGCCGACCGCGCCGACACCGCGGTCGAGGTCCGGCCCCTGGACGCCTCGAAGGGCCGCGACGTGACGGCGGCGGAGCAGACCACGGTCGAGTACGTCGAAGGTGTCCTGCGGATCGAGGCCGCCCCGGCGAAGAACCGGATCCTCGGCAGCGGCTCCGGATCAGTGGAGGTGACCGTCCAGCTGCCCGCAGGCTCCCGCGTCGAGGTGAAGGCCGCGGCCGCGGACCTCAGGGGGGTCGGACGGCTCGGCGACGTGGTCTTCGAGGGCGCGCAGGGCGCAGTCAAGATCGACGAGACCGCGAGCGCCCGCCTCGCCCTCCAGGCCGGTGACATCACGGTCGGCCGCCTGGGCGGCCCCGCGGAGATCCGTACGCAGAAGGGCGACCTCCACATCGCCGAGGCCGTGCGCGGCACCGTCACCCTGCGGACCGAGTCCGGCGAGATCTCGGTCGGCGCCGCCCGCGGAGTCTCCGCCTCCCTGGACGCCGGCACCTCCTACGGCCGGATCCACAACACGCTCCAGAACGCCGACGGCGCCGACGCCGGCCTGACCATCCACGCGACCACCGCCTACGGCGACATCACCGCCCGCAGCATCTGACCCGCAGACCCCGAGGAGCACCCACCATGACCCACCTGGCCATCGCGGCGAACGGGCTGCGCAAGTCCTACGGCGACAAGACCGTCCTCAACAGCATCGATCTCACCGTCCCAGCAGGGTCCGTCTTCGCGCTGCTCGGGCCGAACGGCGCGGGCAAGACCAC
>NZ_JBVIPU010000023.1:0-75328 GCF_055577645.1 Streptomyces sp. NPDC033180
CGTCCGCAGCGGAACCCCTCCAGTGGGCCCAGCCGATCGGACCAAGCCCGCAGCGCAACAGCGCTGCGGGCACACACGTGCGGGCATCCACGTGCGGGCATCCACGTGCCCTGAACAGCGCAAACACCCACCCGGACACCATTCACACCGCAGGTCCACACAGACACCGCGCGGACTCCGACTGACTCCGTGGGAAGGGCTGGGCACACGGCGACGTCCAGCCCGCCCACTTCGTGCTGGGCCCCGGACGCGGCCGCGCTGCTCTGCCCGGCCGCGTCGATGGCCCAGGTGCGACGTCGTGCCCTGCGCATACAGCTGCGGCGCTGCCCCCAACCTCTTTGAAGAGATCGGGTGGCAACACCGCGCCATACAGCTTGAGTTTGGCGCACACCGTCAAGGCGGGTGTGATGAGCGGTTGTGCGGCACACCGAGCCGGAGCCTGCCTCAGTTTCGCCACGTGTAGGTGAGAGGTACCGGCGCGGACGACGCGTACAGCTCGTTGATGGC
Source organism: Streptomyces sp. NPDC033180 (assembly GCF_055577645.1). NCBI lineage: Bacteria > Bacillati > Actinomycetota > Actinomycetes > Kitasatosporales > Streptomycetaceae > Streptomyces > Streptomyces sp. NPDC033180. The sequence continues at coordinate 508 of NZ_JBVIPU010000023.1, forward strand.
GGTGACTTGGAAGCGCGAGGCCTTGGTCTTGCCGTTGCGCCGGATCTCCATGAAGTAGGCGGGCTCGCTCGTACCGCCGACGAATCGGAGGCTCTTGTCCGGCAGAACCTCGTGTACTTCGTAGTGGTGGACCTTGCTGGTCGAGCGGTTCCAGCGCAGGCGGATCAACGCAGATCCTTGGCTGGTCATGGATACCGTTTCAATCCTGACTGCGGTTGGTTTGGCCGGGGGCGCGGGCTGGGAGGGGGAGCTGCGGACGGTCAATGCCCCGAGTCGCCAGTTGGTTTCCTTCCTGGTGGCTGCGGTGAGCCGCACGGCGAGCCGGTGGATCGTCTTCCCGCGCAGGGCGGGGAGCAGGCGCCTCAGTGGGAGGTTCACGGTGGCCCACCCGCTGCCGCCTGCACGCAGCGACCCGGCGGGCACGAACAGAAAACGGGTCGGGGCGCCTGGGCTGTCAGGCTCGGCGAGGGCGACCGCGAGGTCGATACGCAGGGCGGGGCTGCCAGGATCGCTGCGGTGCACCAGCTGAACGGTGGCCTCGGGTGCGGTGATGCGAGTGGCATACAGTTCGACGGTGACCGGATCGGTGAGTGAGCCCGAGACCAGGAGACTGCTGCCGCCGCGCCAGGCGGCTTCAAAGTCAAAACTGACGCGAGGCTCTCGGCCCTTGGTGTAGGTGACTCCTCGCCGACTGGGCAGCCGGTCCTGCAGACCGAGGTGGTTCCACGGTGTGCGCGAGACGACCTTGCCGTTGCGGTACCAGCGAAGACCGTGGCCGGTGTTGAAGGTGGTACCGAAGGGCAGCGATGTCACCGTGCTGCGGTCGCCCTCGTAGACCGATGCAGGGCGCCAGGCCTCTCTCTGCGGCGCGGAGGGGTCGTGGTCGCGACCGGTCCAGAAGTGGTCGTCACGCTCGTGGAAGGCGACCGGCCTGCGCTGGGCGGTCCCCTTGCCCACCTTGAGGGTCCAGTCGGTCTCGAAAAAGCCGACGGACAGGTTGTGGGGGCTGTCGGCGGGAACGATTCTGTCCCAGTCGTACACCTTGTTGTATCCGGCGCGGCGCTGCCGGTCCGGCTCGGTGGTAATCCCGGCGTACAGGTCGTAAGGACTACGTCCCATGGACTTGGCGTGGCCCGTCGACCTCTCGAGGAAGCCGAGGGGACTGCTCGACCACCAGAAGTTGAGGAACATCGAGTTGGCCTGGGCGAACATCGGCTCGTTCTGGCTGTTGAGCTGGTTCTGCCAGGCCAGTTTGCCGTTCGGCAGCAGCGAGTCGTACCACTGGATGTGCAGATCCGGCGCGGTCTTGCGAAGGTACTTGAGGAACGCCAGCATGCTGGCGCCGATCTTGGGCGCGTCAGGGAAGTCCACACCACCCCGCTCCGTTTGCGTCTCAGGATTGATGAACCATCCGTCGAAACCGTAGGTGCGGGCCACTTGGATCAGTTTGTCCGCGATCGGGAAGCGTTTGCGTTTCTCGTCATACTCGAGCAGGTCACGCGTCCAGTCCAGGAGCCCGCCGTGCTCTCTCTGCGGCAGGAAGACGTTCCCCAGCACACGGACACCGTTACGGTGCGCGGCATCCACGATCGGCGCGGCCGGCGCGGTAATCACACCCTCGCCTGCTGAGCCCGCCCAGTAGACGAGTAGGTCGATCCAAGACCAGTGGGTGAAGGCGTAGTAGTCGGCGGTCGCCGCCCCCTGGGACGGGTGTCTGGAAGTCGATCCGAAGGACGCGAGGGCTGCGACACGTGCCTGACCGGTGTGCGCCGAGGCGTTGGCCGGTACGGGTGTGAAGCGTTTGGCCAACGGGACGACTGATCTGTTGAACGCCAGGTCCGGGTCAGACCGGGGCGTCCACTCGCTAAGCCGACGCCATACAGCTCCGGGATCCGGCTTGCGGTGCTCCTCCCCTCGGATCTCGTTGGGGAGCCTCTTGGGGAACCAGTACATGACGTACGGCCTGGCTGAACGAGGCGAAGGCGCCAGGGCGTTGGGAGCTTCCACCCATTCAGGGCTCTTGCCCGCCAGCGCAGTGGCGCTACCCGACGCCAGAGCTCCCACGGTCATCCCAACACCGGTGACCAGGATGCCTCGCCTGGTTGCACCCGCCCCCGGCATGGCGGGGTTAGCAGTTTCAATAGGGAGGCGTTCAGGCATGATCATTTTCCTTTACCTTCGCTGGATCCCGCTAACCTAGAACGCTCATGGTGTTGACCGCGGGGACGCGCAAGACAATCGCCCTGAATCACCTGCTCGGCCTCATCCGGCGAGAAGCGGTCGGATCACAGCCAGCCGACCTCGCTGACCGTCGGCGGCAAGACCTACGACGGCCCATACGGCTCCACGGACCAGAGCGAGCGCATCAAGCGCGGCGACACCTACTTCCACAGCCTCTTGTATGTAGCGGTAGACGGTCGCGACGCCGATGCCGAATCCAGCGGCGAGCTGAGCGTAGGTATCGCCGCACCGCAGGTGGGCCAGGGCGAGGAGAGCCTGTCGGCCTGCCGTCAGCCGCCGCCATCAGGTACCGATCACCCGTCCGCGGAGGGCGAGTTGGCCCGTCAGATACCGCAGAGTGCGGCTGGACAGGTCGATCGAGGACGGGTAGACAAGCACGCGAAGCTCCTGGCAGCGCGGTGGATCTTGGTCGTGACACCGTCCACCAGGAGCTTCGTCGTTGCGCAGCAACATCCAACTTGTGGCCTGCCCCGGCAGGTTGGAAAGGGCTCAGTTGCCGGCGGTGACACATACCACCGCCTGAACGACTTCACAGCAGCGAGCAATCCCCCGCACAAGCCGGAGCCGGCCTGATCGTCGGGTGGAGGTGAGCGAGGGTCACCTGCAGTGCGCCTGTGGCCTACATCGCGGCGCGGGTGTGTCAGCCGATGCGGCGGTCGAGGACCGTGCGGAGCTTGCCACTGCCGTTGGCGCGCTCGAACGCGGTCGGGGCGACCGCCTCGACCTGCAGGTCGAGCAGCCGTTCAGCCAGGACGCCTTCGCGCAGTTCAGGGTAGTGGGCGAGCAACGCCTCGTTCACTGCGTGCGGTTGGGGGCTGTGGTCGCGCTCCATCCGTACGGTCACACGCTCGCGCTGCTGCCCTGGTTCGATCACCAGTTGCAGCTCGCCGCAGTAGCCCAGCTGCTCGGCGGTGATTTGGACGAAGCGGCGATAGTTGAGGAAGTAGGTGCCGGTGCGCACTACATCACCTGTGCGGCCAAGTAGTTCGAAGCGCGGGGTGGTGCGTCCGCAATCGCACGGCTCCTCCAACCAGCGGCCCACGTCGCCTTGTTCGTATCGGTTGATGGCGGGGGCGCTGCGGGTATGCGGGGTGAATACCAGGCGGCCGGTCTCGCCGGAGGTCACCGGTTCGTCGGCGTCGACCTTGAGGATCTCCAGGGTGAACAGGTCGCTGAACAGGTGGTGCACGCTGCCTTCGGCATGACTGCACTGGTGGGCCATGGTGCCCAGGTCACTACCGCCGTAGACGAAGGAGCGGATCACGTCGATGCCGTAGTGTTCCCGCAGGTGGCGGCGCTGTTCCGGGCTGAAGTGCTCACCACCGTAGAAGATCTTCTTGATGCCTCCGTATTCCCGCAGCTGGTGCCCGCTGTGCTGGAACAGCTGCCAGATATACGAGGGCATGGCCAGCAAGGTGTTTGCGTCGTGCTGGATGAGGGTGCGGGCGATCTTCTCGTAGTCCAGACCGGCAGCCACCGGCAGCTGGGCGGCGCCGATCGCCGCCAGCATCCCGTTGCCGTACAGGAAGCTGCCGTACATGCCGCCCGCGTAGAAGAGGTTGGCGACACGGTCCGTGCGTACGTCGAGTCCGGCGGCGACGAGTCCTTCGCCCGCGTGCCGCTCTTGTATCCGCCAGTCCGCGTAGGTGTACACAGCTAGCGCTGGGGTGCCGCTGCTACCACCGCTGTGGATGTGCAACTGCGCCTTGTCCTGTGCGATGTGCTCATTGAGCTGCTGTACATCGGCCTTCGTCAGTACCGGCTGAGCGGTGTCGGGCAACTGCCAGGCCGGAATCTCGGTCGTGGTGCGGGGACTCAAGTCGTCCAGGCGGGCGTCGTGGATGAATCGTTCATCCAGGCGAACGCTGAGGCGGCGGCTGTAGCGCTGCAGCGGATACAGGCCGTCGTGCGGCTCGCCCGCGTAGCTGTCCAGCATCGAGTCCACGGGAGTGACGCGGAGCACGCCCGCGGTGAACAGCCGGGCGGTGAGCTCGGCCACGTCCGTTCGGGCGGCGGCCAGTCCCGCGGTCTGCAGGTAGCGGCGCATGGGCCGCAGGACGGGGCCGATCGCCTCGCGCGGCAGAGGCTTGACCCAAACCGTGCGGTACAGCGGCGAGGCCCGCAGCGCAGAGCGGTGGTCGACCAGGATCCGCCAGGCCCCGTCGGCGCTCTCGTGGACCTGGGTGAGACCGAGGTGTTCCTCGGCCTGGGCGACCAGGACTGTGGTGGTGATCTCGGCACGCTCCTGCACGCTCGGTGCGGCAGCGGAGAAGTTACCGCCGCGCTCGTCGAGCGCTGCACCCAACTTCGTGGCGAAGTCGGCGAGCTCGGTGCGGTCAGTGGTGTCCAGGTAGACCACCTGTGGGCTGGAGCATGCCTGCTGGTCCAGGCGGCAGACGCCGTCCGCGACACCGTTCAGGGTCTCGGGGTCGGCCCAGGCATCGGCCGTGAGGTAGGCGAAGGAGATGCGGTGGCCCCAGGAGATGAGGCGGCAGCCCGCCGGGACATGCTCCGCCACACCGGCGATGGCCTGCTCGCCGCCCCAGGCGGCGACCGCGTCGGCCGACGCGCACATCAGCTTCAGCCAGTCGGCGCGCGCCGAGGAGAAGCGCAGCACGATCAGGCGCTCGGCGATGCGGCCATCGGGGTCCTGGGCGGCCAGTTTGTCCAGGATCAGATGGGTGAACAGCGAGTCACCGCCACTGGTCTTGATCACGTTGAGATTGCCGCTGAGCAGGCCCTCGACCGCACTGAAGACGCCGACGATGGGGTCGTTGCTGGCGGTGATGTGCGCCAGCAGGCCCACCGGCGCCCACGCCTCGAAGACGGGCGTGCGGAAGTCGGCCCGGTGAAGGCTGTGCGGGTCGGTGCCGCCCAGTTCGACGGTCAGTTTGCGCTCCAGACCGTCGCGGCGCAGGAAGTCGGCCACCTCCTCAATGCTCTGTCGGGCCGCCCCATCGTCCATGCCGGAGGCGACGAGGTAACCGCGGAGTTCGGCGCGCAGCGGGTTGGCTTCGTCGGTCAGGACGCGGGAGAGCTTGTCGCACGCGGCGATGACCTGTCGGGCGGGCAGAGGTCGGGCGAGTACCTCACCGCTGAGGGCCGGCAGCTCAGTCAGGAGCTTCTCCGCTTCCGCGTCGTCGATCCAACGTCCCTGCCACAGGTGGTTGTTGAGGGCGGGCATTACGCCGCTCCCTTCATCAGTTCGGCAGCGGCGATGGCACAGCTGCGATTGGTGCTGGTGCCGGCCCGGCCGTGTATCTCGAACCAGTCGGTCTCCAGGCCGCAGCCGCAGTCGGAGCCGGGGCGCACGGAGACCAGATCGCCCATGAGCACGCTGTGCACGGGAACGGAGGTCATGAACGGCGATACGCAGTGCAGATTGCCCTGTTCGCCGTACGGCAGCGGGGACAGCGTCTGCACATCCCGGACGAAGATGCGCGACCACACTGGTGCGTGCAGGTGGTGACGGGCGCACTCCGCGTAGGTGACGCCATGCTCGACGGCGCCGTAACTGTCCCGCACGCGCTCGTGCGGGATGCCCAGCTGCTCCTCGATGCGGTCGTACAGCTCGGTCTTGCTGATCTGGCGACCAGTGTGGCCCTTCCAGCCGCCGCCGAGGTAGATGAAGGAGTCTGCGCGTAGCTTCAGCGGCGGGATGCCCATGGCTCGCATCCGCTCCAGGGTGAACCACAGGAAGGATGGGAAGCCCAGGATCCGTACGGGAAGGTCCTCTTCCGCATAGCGCAGCAGGGCGGCGACGCTGCCGAAGGGGTCGAAGACATGCTCGTCGCTGACCGCGCGCAGGGCGTAGGCACGGTCGTTGATCGGGGCCATGTCGCACAGAAAGTCATCGGTGAAGGCGGTGCCGAGCTTGAGGTCGTCGGTCGGCTCGTAGCTGTAGAGCAGGTAGTTGTTGGGCTGCTCGGGGGTGACGAACCCGTAGTGATCCAGGACGAAGGCGGCCATCCGCATGACCGAACCGATTGACCACTCGTCGAAGAACATCTGCGACTTCTGGCCGGTGGTGCCCGAGGAGGTCAGGTGCGCCGCGATCTGCTCGGGTGCGATCGACTTCACCTCGTGGGTCTTGAAGAAGTTGGCGTGTATCAGCGGCAGAGCAGCCGCGTCGTCCGCCGTCTTCAGAGCTGTTCTGCCGTGCTCCTGTCGCAGGCTGCGGTAGAACTCGGAGCCCGTGGCGTGCCATTCATCGACCTCGGCCAGAGCCTGGGTGAACAGCTCGTCGATCTCCCGGCCCGTCGCGTAGGGCGCGCGCAGGTCGCCGAGCTGCTGCAGATGCGGCAGGCGTGCGGGGTCGGGCACCGTCAGTGGTGCAAAGTACTTCAGATGCGCGGACCTGGCGCCCGTCGCGGCTTGGATGAGCGTCATCGCTTGAGGTCCTCCGAAAGGGAGTTGAGCGTCGAGGTACAGGTGCTGCGGTAGTGCTTGAGGTATGGAGTGAAGCCATGGTCCACGGACAGGGTGTGCGGGTCCGGCTGCCTTGAGGCGCGGGTAAGTACCACGTAGTCGTGCCAGACAGCGCCGAAGTGGCGCATCGCCGGGTACACCCCGCTGGGTACGAAGCCGTGGGCGAGATAGCGGTCCACCTGCTCGACGTCGGCCAGCGGCACCATCGTTTCGAGGTAGACCACACCGCGCTCTGTCGCGGTGCGGACGACGTTGCACAGCGCGCTGCCCATCGTGTAGGCCGACGGGACGACGTCCAGCAACACACCGCACCCGGTCTGCGGATCGATCGCGGCGTAAGCCTCGAACCGGCCGTCGTCCGGTGTGAAAAAGGTGTCCGGGGCGCTGAGCGGAAGAGTCATGTCGTGGCAGGTGTGCTTGCCGTAGCGCCGACGTACGAACTCGGTCGCTTGAACCACTTCAAGTGGTGCTGGTGCGGGTTCGGTACAGGTGTGAGATGCGGCCTGGTGGTGCAGCGATGTGACTGGGCGGGCGGGCCGCCCGTCGAAGTCGATAGCAGCTGCCTCGCGGGCCGCGTCCAGCAACGGCTGTATACGCTCGGAGACCTCCACAAGCGGGGCGCGCTCGGTCAGGATACCCGGGCGATGCCGGATCAACAGTGCCAGCGTCTCGCGCCCCTGCACTTCGATCGCCCCGGGCAGCAGCCCGAAGGGGCGAAACCCGTTCCTGATCAGGGCGCGTTGCGACGCCGGGGAGACACAGCGCGCGGTCGCGTACATCGAGTCCAGCTCGCTGTCCGGACCGAGGGCCTCCTCGCACAGTGCGGACAGCAGGGAGTGGGCAACACCCGCGCCGGCGTGGGCGGGGTGCACGGCGACGCCCTCGACCTTGCCGATTCGGGCAGCCGGATCTGCGCGCAGTACGGCCGAGCCCACCACCTCGTCGGTCGCCACGTCCCGGGCGACCCTCCAGCGGACGGTCGGGCTGCTGAGGGCCTGGCGCATTACTGTGGGGTCGGTGCCCAAGGGCAGCGGATAGGCGCCTCCGTAGACGGTGCGGTAGAGCTGGCGCAGCGCGCTGGTGTCGTGGACCGTCGCGGCGTCGATGAGTACGCGGTCTCGCCCTGTGGGGCGGGTCAACAGCTCGGTCATGGGGCTCCGTTCGTGAATGCCTTGAGTCATGGACGGGGGAAGTCAGCTTGTGGTGGGACCGGATGCCGACCGGTGGCGCAGCAGCAGTACAGCGGCGACCGGTAGCAGGCCTGCGGCCTGGACCAGGCACAGCACCTGGGCCGAGACGATGTCGCCGACCAGGCCGAAGGCCAGGGACGCCAGAGGGAAACTGACGCCCAGGAGGGCGAGCATGGCGGCGAAGAACACCGGCTTCGCCGCCGGTGGCACACTGCGCTGGAACAGCGCGACGAACACCACGTTCGTCACGCCGACGGCCCATCCCGCGGCGAAGAGGCACCCCAGGAAGAGGTTCCGGTCGGCGACGATGCCGGGAACCACGAGCGCTGCCCCGAACAGGGCCATGCAACCGGCGCCGATGCGGCCCGGATGCCCCGGGAGTCGCTTGCCGGTGAAGACGCCGAGCAGCATGCCCAGCCACAGGGCACCCTCAAGCAGCCCGAGGGTGAGCGCCGGGTGGTCGAGTACGTTCTTGGTGTAGAGCGGCAGGATCAGGAAGGTCGCGGTGATGAAGAAGTTGGCCACCGCGAAGCAGACCAAGGCCAACCGGATGAACGGCAGACCCGCCAAAAGGCGCCATGCACGCGTCAGCCCCCCTTGCACGTCGCCGTCCCCCTCCGCGGCCACCGGACGGAACCGGGCCCTGGCGAGGAGGGTGGCGGCCCCGATGTAGGCGAGCGCCCCGGCTGCTGTCACGCCGACCAGGCCGACCTGCTCGACCAGCATCGCGCCAAGGAGGGCGCCCGCCATGCCGACCAGAGAGAACGTCGACTGCTCAAAGGCGGTGGCGTCCTCAATATCCGCGTCGTCGACGAGCTCCGGCACGGCCTTGGCCAGGCAGGGGTCGAACAGCGCCTGACAGGCGGCCAGTCCCAGCATCACCGGATAGACGGCGACCGTGGGGATGTCGGACAGGGCGGTGTAGGCGGCGATCGCTGCGGCCAGGGCGGCTCCGACCAGCACGGCAGAGCGCAGCACACGGCGACTGCGGTGCCGGGCGATGGTACGGGCGATCAGTGGGGCGCACAGCACCGGCGGCAACGCGGCACACGCCAGGAACAACCCGGAGGCGATGCCGCGCGCATCACTGGCGACCCGGCCGAGCACCCACCACACGGCGGCCATCTGGTACATGCGGGTGGCGCTCTGGCTGAGCAGCTGGGCGCCCCACACACGGGCGAAGGAACGATTGCGGACGAGCAGTGGCCTCCGGGCCGGTTGCGGAATAGATCTGTGGGCAGAGGGTGCTGGGTCCCGAGCAGGGGGTGCGGCTGCGGCACCCCGGCGGTCGGTTATCTCGCTCAAGACACGTCCCCCATCAGACGCTTCACCATCGGCCGGCAGGCGAGCAGAACGGCGCCCGCGACGATCGCGAATCCCTTGTGCAGGGCGAAGTGGCCCACGCTGCCGACGGGTGTGCCGTCAAGGAGTTCGATAACGCCCACGACGGCCGATCCAGCCGCGACGGCCAAGAACCACAGGCCCACGATCTGACTCGCGTACTTCTGCGGTTGGAGCTGGGTGGAGGCGGCGAGGCCGACGGGGGAGAGGCACAGCTCCGCCACGGTCTGGATCAGGAAGACGATGATCAGCCACAGCGGGGAGACCTTGACCTCGCCCGCCGCTGCCCCTTGCGCCAGCGCCACGACGAGGAACGACGTGCCGATCCCGAACGGCGCCAGCGTGAACTTCGACGTCGTGCTCGGGTTGCGGCTGCCGAGCTTCATCCGGAGCGCGGCGAACAGCGGCGCGAGCACGACGATGTACAGCGGGTTGACGGACTGGAACCAGGAGGGGGGGAGATCCAGACCGAACAGGGGCTTGTCCGTGTGGCGCTCCGCGAACGCACTGAGTGGCGAGCCCGCCTGCTGGAAGATCGTGAAGAAGATCGTGGCGGCGGCGAAGAACCATAGGTAGCCCGACATACGGCGCTGCTCGGCCGCAGTCAGCTCACGACCACGCTTGATGCGTATGAAGCACACGACGGGCAGCAGCAGGATGCCGATCAACAGGGGCCACAGCGCCCACTCGACCGTGAGGCTGCCGGTGCTGGCGAGCAATGCGTATACGAGCAGCACGGGCCAAGCGAAGAGCGCGCTCCGGCTGAGGAGACGCGTGCGCTCCGGGCGGGTGATTGGGTTAGGGACGAGGGTGCTTTGGGGGCTCAGATGCCTTGCCCTGAGCAGGAGTTGGGCCAGGCCGAGAGGGGGCCCAAGAGCAGGCTGCATCAAAGAAGTCGGCAAGGCAGGCTCCCGAAGGTCAGGACGATGAACTAGATGTAAAGCGGAGAAGTTCCGCAAAAACACGTGATTGCGATAAATCAAGCATCAGGTGCCAAAAGGTACGCTGACAAACACATTGCCGCTCAGGCAAAGAGCCAACTTCGCCCTCCGTCAGAAGGGGCCCACGCCGGCCATGACGCCTGTGACCCGTAACCCGGAATCGACCGCCTTGTCCGGACCGCCCGAGCCGCTTCACGTGGGACCGCGCCTGAGGGAACTACGCCGACAGAGCTCACTGACGCTGGAGGCCGCGGCCCATCGCATCTGCCTGTCGCCCGCGTATCTCTCGAGGATCGAGACCGGAAAGCGACAGCCGCCCATGCCCGTGCTGCTGGCTCTGGCGCGCACTTACGGCACGACGGTGTCCGACCTGCTCGGCGAGACCATCCCCGAGCGCCACCAGATCCTCCGTGCCGATCAGGCGCAGGAGGCCACGGTCGGCGGCTGGACCTACTGGACGATCAGTGGCCCCGGTCGCGCACTCCAGGTCCTACGCCTGGAACTACCCGGACCCGCCAAGGGCCGTGGGACGTCCCAGAGCGTTCAAGAGGTGCGTATGCATCATGGGGAGGAGTGGCTACGCGTCGAGCGGGGGCAGATGCAGCTGACCCTCGGGGGCGGCGTACATCTGCTCGGCGAGGGCGATGTGGCCCATTTCGACTCCAGCACGCCGCACCGAGTGGTGGCGGTCTCGCGTGGCGGCGCCGAACTGCTTTTCATGCACACCCTGTTGCAAAGCAGTGCCGCCGAACTCTGTCTGGGAAACGTGGTGTCTGCCCATTCCGTTTGAGGCGGAGCGTTGCCACACGTTCGCCCGTCTGGCCCCCGGTGGCGCAGGCTGTCGATGCCCGGTTGCCTCCTGTGCGTCCGCCCGATCGTGCTGGGCGGTCGCTACACCGGCGCCGTGAACTCCGATGATCGGCAAGGCCAATGCGAACGCCGTACGCGATCCTGGCGTCCAGGCCGGATGTCGACCCGGCCGACTGCAACGCCTACGGGGGCATCCATCGGGCCCGATGCTCGCCTGCGTCGCTAGCCCCGTGGCCGCTGGCGACGATCCCGTGCGACGGGGCCTTCTCTCACAGACCAAGCATCAGGAGTCGCTTCGACGACAGTATTTTCGCGGCCACGGCCGCCATAGGTATCACCAGCACCGGCGCACACCTCCCTCAGCGAGTGGTCTCTAACGCACCCGTGGCCGAACGGGCGGGCGTCAGCGAGAAATGGATCGTCCGTAAGTCCGGCATTCAGGAGCGCGGTAATGCCGCAGGCGCAGAGGCGATACCCGACCTCGCCACCGAGGCCGTGCGTGCCGGGAAGGAGTACTCCGGCATCGCCGCCCGAGATGTCACCTGGCGATCGACGCGATCTCGTTCCCCGTAAGCCACAGCCGGACACCGCCTGCATCGTCCAGGACTGCCTGGGCGTCGTTTAGGCCGCCGCCTTCGATATCGACGCGGTCTGTGGGGGCTTCACCTTCGCCCTGCCAACCGGCGCCCAGCTATTGGTGGCCCGGCCGCAGCGAGCGCGATTGACAGCACGCCTGAGAAGCACCGCGACCGAGACGCGAGCACTCCGGCGATCCCAGCACAAAGGATCAAGGAGTGGCACATACGCACATCCGCACACTCGGACGCGCCCTGAAGGGTTCCGCGTTCGGCCTCGGTTGCACGGTGTCTGCCTTCCATGGCGGCAGCGAGGAAGCCGCTGCGATTGCCACCATCCACCCCGGAGTGCGCCCGAAGAGCCTGCGACGCCTCACTCGCCCGGCTGGACGTCCGTCGACTTCATCGACTTGGAGATTCCGCGGGTAGAGGACAAGGCGGCATGGTCGGCGGGCTGGCCGTGTGTCCCAGCGTTGGCTGGTCCAGGCTTCGCGGATGAGGCGTCGGATCACGATGATCGCGGTCATCAACGCGAGCAGCGCGTTGATGACGACCGGTCGACGTTCCGTGCAGGACAGGGTGAAGTTGAAGCCGCGGCTGTACCAGGAGTTGGTGCGCTCGACGACCCAGCGGCGAGTGTGGTTGATCGGGATCACGACGCCCTTGGGCTGGATCCGCCACTCGCAGCCGAGATCGGTCAGCAGTTTGCGGGTGACCGTGGAGTCGTAGCCCGCGTCAAGGTGCACCGTGATCTGCTCAGGCAACGCGAGCTCGAAACGCCCGAGCTTATCCAGCGTCGGGCGCAGCAACGGGGAGTCGTGCCGGTTCGCGCCGGTCACGACACAGCCCAGCGGGATCCCGCTTCCGTCGGTCATCCGCGACCACTTGATCCCGAGTTTTCCTCGGTCGATCGGTGATTTCCCGGCGACCTCGCCACCGCAGGGCGCTTTGGTGATCTGCCCGTCGACGGTGATGTCGGCCAGGTCCAGGCCCACGACAAGGTCGTAGGTCGCCAGCACGATCTGCTCCAGCCCTGCGAAGACACCGGCCGCGATCCACTCGTTGCGTCGGGCTCTCATCGTGGTTGCCGAGCACGATTGATCGGCGTGCTTCTCGTACGAGCCGCCGAAGACGAGTTTCGCGACGAGCTTGTCGAACACGATCCGGTCCGGGATCCGTGGGTTGTGACAGCCCCACGGATGTGTCTCGAGATGCGGTGGCAGGAGGGCCTCGAACTGGACCCACAAGGGCTCGATCGCCCATGCTTCGACGGCGGGCACCGGTGCTCCGTTGGCAGATGTGGAGATGTAGGAGTCCCACGTCAAAACGGATCCCGGTGCCCGCGTCACATCAGCCTGACGCCCCTACCCGCGAGATCTCTTACCAATTGACCAAACTCAGGAGCAGTCGGTGGACGTCAGCTGCTTCGGTGCCCACGGGCACGTTCCGCTGTGCGTGGCCCTGCTGCTGGCTGCGGTGGCGGGCATCCCGCACACCGCGCTGGAGGGCAGAGCGCAGATCATGCGGGTGCGCGCGACCGCCCGCAAGCACCGCCGGGCCCACCACAGGGCTGTGAAGGACGAGGCCAAGGACTAGGGCCTGTTCTGAGTTGAGATCACGGGATCGGTCATTCCCGCTTCAGGAGGGTGCTGGCTGCGGTAGACCGGTCCCGTGACTCGTGGTGATCTGGCCGATGCCGAGTGGGAGTTGATCGAGCCGCACCTGCCGCTGGGGGGCGTTCGGACCGATCCCTGACCTGCGCAGCTACTTCAACGCGGTGATGTGGCGGTTCCGTACCGGCAGCCCTTGGCGGGATGTGCTGGAGAGCTACGGCTCCTGGTCGACGATCTATGACCGGTTCCGGATGTGGGCGCGTGACGAAGTCTTCCAGACCCTCATGGAAGCGATGATCGCCGAGGCGGCGGCCCGCGACGACGTCGATCTCAGCCTGGTCAGCGTGGACTCGACCGTTGCCCGCGCACATCACCACGCGACGGGCATGGTCGTCGACCCCGAACTCCTTGAGGATCTGGAGAAGGCCGCGGCGGAGGAAAAGGGGCTGCAGCAAAGGGGCAAAACGACCCCGTAGGCGAGCAGCGCGACGGCGGTGCCGGGGTTCAGGGCGACCCCGTAGGCGAGGGGTCCGCGGACAGGGAGGATCCCGAGCGGGAACAGCGCCGCGCCGTGTGCCGACGCTGCAGGGTCCGACTGCGGGTCGCCGAACTGGGCCGCTCCCGGGGCGGGCTCACCAGCAAGGTCCACCTTGCCGTCGAGCGGCGCTGCCGCCCGCTGTCCATCATCCTCACCCCCGGGCAGGCCGCGGACAGCCCGCGCTTCATCCCGGTCCTCAAGAAGATCAAAGTGCGTGGTCCCGTCGGCCGCCCCAGGACCCGGCCGGACGCAGTGGCCGGCGACAAGGCGTACTCCTCCCGCGCCAACCGCGCCCACCTGCGCAGACGCAATATCAAAGCGGTGATCCCGGAGAAGGCCGACCAGGCCGCCAACCGCAAGAAGAAGGGACGCTTGGGCGGCCGCCCGGTCAGCCACGACGCCACGCTCTACAAGGACCGCAACACCGCCGAGCGCGGCGTCAACAAGATCAAGGAATGGCGGGGGCTGGCCACCCGCTACGACAAGACACCGGGCAGCTACCTCGCCGGACTCCACCTCTGCGGAGCCATGCTGTGGATACGCAGCCTCCCGGCCACTCCGTGATCTCAACTCCTGGTTGCGCTCGACGCGTCTGCGGGTTGGCCTGTTCGGATCCCGCCTCGGGACCCGAGCATCGAGCCTTACCCGGGTGGCCTCACTTCCACGGGTCGGTGAAGGACCGGCCGGGCACCGGCTTGGCGATGAGCGCCACGGCGATGAAGAAGTTGACCTGGCCGATCGCGAACATCAGCGTGGCCAGCGCCTTGTCCTCATAGTGCTCGGCTGCCTGTGCATACAGCTCGTTGGAGACCCTCTCGCCGTCTGCGGACGGCTGAAGCACGGCGTCCACAAGTGCCAGCGCGGCACGCTCAGCACCAGTGAAGTACGGCGAGTCCTGCCAGGACGCCACCGACATGATCCGCTCCTCCGACTCCCCGGCCTTGCGCAGGAAGCCCGTGTGCAGAACGGTCAGGTAGGTGCTGCCGACGATCTGACCTGCACGCAGCTGGATCAGGCTGATCGTGGAGCGCGGTACCGAACCGTTGCCGGTGACCTTGAACAGCGCCGCCGAGACCTCCGCCAGCTCGGGGACGAGCTCAGCGGGGTCCTCGGGCATCCGCGGAACCATCGGGACCTCTGCCGTGATCGAACGTGTTTCCATCGCCGTCTCCTTCGGGCTTCGTGTTGATGTCACTGCCCTGACGGATCGCGGCCGAGAAATGTGACACGGAAGCCAGTCGTTCTTGGTCAGGCAGAGGCCCGGTTCCAAGCAGTGTCAGTCAGTGGCACTCTCGCCCACCGTGATCTCAACCCAGAACAGGCCCTAGTCGAAGGCCCGGCGGTAGCCCGGACTACCGGGAGCCCGCCACAGGGCGCGACTTGTAGAAGGACTCCTCCAGGTAGGCGACCTCGTGCGGCTGGTAGGGCTCCTCCAAGTAGGCGGCCTCGTCTTCGTCGAGTGCGACGTCCACCGCGGCGAGTGCGTCGGCCAGCTGGGCCGGCTTGGTGACCCCGACGATGGGCGAGGTCACCGCCGGGTTGCGCATGACCCAGGCCAGGGCGACCTGGGCCGGGGACAGACCTCGCTTGCCCGCGATCTCGTGGACGCGCTCGGCCACTGCCTGATCCCCGTCGCGGTAGAGGATCTTGCCGCCCTCGTCGGTCTCGGCACGCGCCGTGGCGGTGTCCCGGACCCGCGTCAGCCTGCCCCGCGCCAGCGGGCTCCACGGGATCACGCCGATGCCCTGGTCGGCGCAGAGCGGGAGCATCTCCCGCTCTGCTTCTCGGTGGATGAGGTTGTAGTGGTCCTGCATCGACACGAACCGGGTCCAGCCGTTCAGGTCAGCCAGGTACAGGGCCTTGGCGAACTGCCAGGCGTACATGGAAGAGGCTCCGATATAGCGGACCTTCCCGGACTTGACCGCGTCGTGCAGCGCCTCGAGGGTTTCCTCAATCGGGGTGTCGTAGTCCCAGCGGTGGATCTGGTACAGGTCGATGTAGTCGGTCCCCAGCCGCTTCAGGGAGGCGTCGAGCTCGGCGAAGATCGCCTTGCGGGACAGCCCGGCGCCGTTCGGGCCGGGGCGCATCCGCATCCAGACCTTGGTGGAGAGAACGACCTCCTCGCGCCGGGTGAAGTCCTTGACCGCCTGGCCGACGATCTCCTCGCTGCTTCCGGCGCTGTACCCATTGGCCGTGTCGAGGAAGTTGACGCCGCCATCGAGGGCCTGCTTGATGATGTCCCGGCTGGCGTCCGCGCCCAGCGACCAGGGCTCGCCGCCCCGGTCCGGCTCGCCGAAGCTCATGCAGCCGAGGGTGATGGCGGAGACTTCCAGTCCGGTCGTTCCGAGTTTGACGTATCGCATGCGCCGAACCTAGGAGTTGGAGTGCGCTCTAACACAAACTCGGAGGCGTGGGCATGTTCCGCTGGTCCGGGCGGCGGTATCGCAGCGCTCGCGACGGCGCCCCTACCTATTTCACCTGCCTCGCCGCAACCCGGACTCGCCCATCGAGGAGACGGCCGGGGCCACCGCTCATTTCTCTCGCGAGCGCATCCTGCGCCCCCGTCACTGAAAACGATCTTTGACAACGCTCAGGCGCTCGGCACCCTATCCGTGCGCGTGGCAGATACCGGCGGGGCGCGGGTGCTGGCCTCAATCGTGTCCAGCACCGAGGCGACGTGGCAGGTTGCGGTGCAAAGAAGAACTCGACGGATGCCCTATGTCGGTTCAGCCGTCGAGTGTGGTGCTCCTGCGGCGCAGAGCGTGGGTCGTGTAGCCAAGGACGCCTGCGATGAGGACGGCACCGGTGATCAAGGCCGTGCGGGAATCGGTGAAGGTGCCGCCCTCGCCAGCGTGGACGCCACGGTTGGGGGGCGTGCCACGGGCCACGGTGAAGGAGGCCGTCCACTGTCCGTCGCCGGGGCAATTGCCGTCGACGCCCCATTCGGAGGAGGGGCCGACGGGGTTGGGGCCGCCCTTGAAGTTGCCGGCGGGGGCGACACGTGCGGTGCCGCTGTAGGCGGGGCCCGCGACAGTGTCGTCGTTGCCGGGGACGTGTGCGAGCTTGACCGTCCCCTGCTCGAAGGCCTGGGAAGTGGCGTCGATGGCCGGCGGGGGCGTGCCGCCGGTCGCCGGGCAGGAGACCGACACGGTGACGGTGCCGCCGGGGGCGATACGGCGCGGCGATACCTCGGCGTCTCCGCCCGCGTGAGCGACGGCCGTAGCGCCGAAAACCGCGGCGACGGCAAGAGCGAGGGTGGCCAAGGATCTGCTGGTACGCATGAGACCCATCAGAGCCTACCCGTACGTCACACGCACGGCGGGGGCCCCCGGCTGGGTCTCGGCGTAGTGCTCGCGCTGGGACGCCTGCAGTCCTTCTTCAGCCACAGGCTGTCAGCTACCCGAGCTCGGCGTGCCACGCTGATCTGTGCATCACAGGCCTGGCCCGTCAGGCGGGGGGTGCCCCTATGTCTTTGGTCAAGGGAAACAGGGCTGCGTTGTACCCGGGGCCGGGCGACATGGCGGGGTGACTGACCTGCTGTGGGATGACGTGAAGTGCTTCTTCGCCCCGGACTTGGTGGGGTCGTTGCCGGACATGCGTGTCCCGGATGCCTCGGTGGAGAACTGGCAGGCGGTCCTCGATCTCGTCGCGGAGAAGGGCTGGAAGTGCCAGTACTTGGAGGGAGAGATGGTGCTTCCGGTGCCCCGGGGCCCGGGCGGCGGCCGTGCTGTCCCGCTCTGCGGATGCCGAGTGCCCGGATCTGCGGGTCTGGCCGAAGCACAAAACGCACCACCCGTGCATGCCCCCACCGCGCCCCGCAGCTGAAAGGCCCCCGCGATGACCACCCCGTTCCCCTCCCCGTACGTGGCCGACGCCCTGCGCCCGCGCTTCGAGCTCGTCGTGAACCGTTACGGGGCAACGCTCGGCGCCCGCCCCAACTCGGCCGCGCGCTGGCTGTCGGTGATCGAGACCCGCAGCGCGTCGACCGTGGAGCGTGCGATGAAGATGGCCGGGGAGACAGCCCGCGGCCACAACATGATCATCCGATACCAGCTCGCGCGCCGGGAGAACGGGATGACGTACTACCCGTGCGTGAAGAGCACCGAGATCCCCGCCTGCTGATCGACGTTGTCAGTGCTGCCGTGCACCCTGACCAGACAGACCGATACCCACGAGGAATGGAGCCGCACCGTGTTGGACGTGTACCACCGGGCGAACGCGTGGGCCCAGAGCGCCAAGGCGGCTCGCGCGCACGCCGACGCGCTGCACACCCTGCGTGCAGCCGCACAGGCCCATCCTGAGATCGCTACGGCGCTCGCCGCCCTCGATCTTGAGCAGCTCGACGCCCACCGCCTCGACCCGATCGGCCTTGACCTCAACCTGGCCGAGGCGGAGCGCGAAGTCGATCTGTCGGCAGCCCACGCCGAGGGCTACCGACGCTCGGCAGAGGCCGACGGCAACCGCCGGTGCATGTGCGGGCACACGCTGAACCACCACGCACACGAGCTCACCGATGGTGGCACCCTGCCGTGCGGGATCAACGGCGACGAGGGGCCGTGGAACTGCCTCGACCTCACATTGACCAACACACGTTGGTCGTTTGCTAGTTGATCGCATACGGCACGTCGGCCAGCACTGTGTGAGTCCGCGGACGAGAGTTGCGCAAGCCGGGCCAGGCGGGCGGCGTGATCAGCTTCTTGCTGTACGTCGCCCGGGGCCGGCATTCTCATTGGCCCTTTGACCCATGCCTCGGTCAGTCCCCGTGTGGGCACACGCGCGCCGTGGCGTACGAGACTTTCGGCAAGTTGCTCCGCCGGGCCGACCCGGACGGCACCCGTAGGAGCCAGTACGACGCCATGGCCATCGGGCCCGCGAAAGAGCTCAAAGTTCCCAAGTCTGCTGCCCGAGGACGGGTCCTGAGTTATCGAATTCCGGTGCAGATGTCCGGGTACCTGGCCCATGCCGACGTCCCGGTGACGTCCGGCTGGGGCCGGGACAGCGTTATGTCTCGGCCAAGGGAGCCTCGTGCAAGTCGGCACGCGGGACGGCCGGCAAGTCTTCCACCGTCCGGTGCGCGCTGCGTCACATGCACCCCGGAGCCGGCCAGTTCAGACCTGTCGTCATCAAGGTGGTGGTGGCTAAGAACGCCCCGGCCAAGGTGACCGCCACCGCCACCGTCGTGTCCTCACCCCTGGACTCGGATAAGAAGGACAACACGCGCACGCTGGGTGTGGCCATCCGAAAGTAGCCGGCGGGTCCCATCCACCCCCGGGCCAGACCCTGGGCCAGCGTCCTAGGCCTGGAGAGGAACCTGCCAGTTGCCTCCTCCTTTAGCTGGGGTCCCACAGCCGACCGGAATGGCCTGCCCCTAGGAGGCCATTCCGGAACAGGGCGATCGACGTGTCTCACGAGGCATCGCGGGGGATCAGTTGTCCGAGCTGCAGGATGAGCCGCTCTTGATCAGCGTGCCGTACAGCAGGAAATCGTCGACCTTTTGCTTCACGCACTTCGAGGAGAAGTACGCGGCGTGCCCGTCGCCCTTGTTGTCGAGGACGACCGCCGAGTCTCCGAGCCGCTTGGCGGTCTCGACCGTCCAGCGGTAGGGCGTGGCAGGGTCGCCTCGCGTGCCCACCAGCAGAAACTTCGGTGTGTGCACGTTCTTGATCCTGCGGACGAAGTCGGTGCCTGCGGGGAAGCCCGCGCACATCTGGACCTGGAGCAGGGCGGTGGGGCCGAAGATCGGCGAAGCCTTGGCGTAGTCGCGCGCCATCCGCTCGAACTTGGCGGTGTTCTGAAAGTCGGCGACTGTGAGGCGGTCTGGGTCGTCCGCGCAGTTGACAGCCCTCAGCGCGATGCCGGAGTTGTCGTCCGGCGGTGGCTTGACCGCCTCCTCTTTCTGCGCTGTGCGCGTAGGGACGCGTGCGTTGGAGATGCCGTCGGGTCCCTCGTCGCCGGAGCCGTTGGGGTCGGGATCGGGCGGCAGCAGGGAGCCGCTGATCCGAAGCAGCGATTTGGGGTCGTCGTCGGTGATCAGCGAGGTGAGCGCCTGCGACAGGTAAGGCCAGTTGCCCCTGCCGTAGAGCGCTTTCGACAGGGATTGGACCAGGTCGTCGCCGGTGAGCTCCTGCCCGTTGCTGGCTGCCACGGGTTTCGCGTTGAGTGTGGTCACCAACTTGGCGATGTTCTGCTTGGCGTCTCGGGAGTTCGCGCCGAGCGGGCAGCCCTCGTTGTGCGCGCACCAGGTCACGAAGTTGTCCAGCGCGGTCTGCTGGCCCTGGGCGCCCACGAGCGATGAATCGCTCAGCGGTTCGGTGAGCGTGTCAACTCCGTCGAGCACGAGCCGGCCTGTGTGCTTGGGGAACTGGGCGGTGTAGACGGCGCCGAGCCGCGTCCCGTACGAGAAGCCGAGGAAGTTGAGCTTCTTGTCGCCGAGGATGTGGCGCATCACGTCGAGGTCGCGTGACACGTTGATGGTCCCCATGTGCTGCAGCACTGGCCCGGAATGCTTCTTGCACTCCTCGTACGCCTTGGTGAACATGTCCATGGCGGAGGCCGCGCTGTTCTCGTCACCGTTCGAGGCGGTCGAGGGCTGGTCGCTGCCGTCACCGCAGGTGGCGGGCGAGCTGAAGCCGACACCACGCGGATCAAAGCCCACTACGTCGTACGACTTGGCGAGGTCCCCGAACGCCTTTGCCCGGCCCGCAACCTGGGCGACGCCTACGGCGCCGGGACCGCCGAAGTTGAGGAGCAGGGAGCCGCGCTTCTTGCCGGAGGCTGGAAGCCTGTTGAGGAAGAGCTCGATCGTGCCCTTGTCCGGCGCTGCATAGTCCAGGGGAACGGTGACCTTGCCGCACTGCATGTCCCTGGGGATCTCTTCGAGGACGTCCCCCAATGCCTTGCAGCTGGACCACGTGAACTTCTGCTCGTAGATGTGGGACAGGTCGGGGTCGTTGCCATCCGCGGCTGCAGCGGGCGCTCCCACTCCCACCAGGGTGAGCGCCACGGCATTGCCGAGCACGCAGCGTATTCGCATGGCTACCTCCAGCGATTACCCCTCGCCTCACGATAGGTGGCCTCGAGCGGTGCCGCCTGTTCGGCCACTCTCCGTCGCCGGAAGGCTGCCGGGCTTGGAGATTCTTCCTGCGCGCGTCCCCGTCTTCACCCGTCCGCCGGTACCGCGATGGCCTCGGCTGGGCGTTTCCGTGGGTGTGGCTCACCATGATCGAGAGGGAGCTTTCCGGTCCCGAAAAGGGACTCCGGTGCTGATCACCTAGGGCGGTCCTGACGTGACCTGTGCCGTGACCGCTCTCGTCTCAGGGCCGTTCGGTCCGGCGGCATCGTAGGCACCGACCACATGACGGGCGGCAGGAGCATGGCGTTGCCGGATGAATCGCTGTACCGAGTCAGCTCCCGTGGGCTGTCGAGTACGCAGGTGGCCGAGCGGGTCGCGCGCGGCGAGGTCAACGACGTCCCGGTGCGCAGCAGCCGTTCCACTGCGGACATCGTCCGCGGCAACGTCTTTACCCGCTTCAACCTGATCATCGGTGTCCTGTGGATGATCATGCTGTGCATCGCTCCGTTCCAGGACACACTCTTCGGCCTCGTGATCCTGGCCAACACCGGCATCGGCATCTTCCAGGAACTGCGGGCGAAGAAGACCCTGGACAATCTCGCGGTGATCGGCGAAGCCAAGCCGACGGTGCGCCGCGACGGCAGGTCGGCCGAGGTGTCCGCGTCCGAGATCGTGCTCGGCGACCTGATCGAAATCGGGCCCGGGGACAAGATCGTGGTGGACGGTACATGCGTGGAGACGGACGGCCTCGAGGTCGACGAGTCGCTGCTGACCGGCGAGGCCGACCCGGTGGTGAAGAAGCCTGGCGACCCGGCGATGTCCGGCAGCTTCGTGGTCGCGGGCGGCGGCGCGTTCACCGCGACGAAGGTCGGCAGAGAGGCCTACGCGGCGCAGCTCGCAGAGGAGGCCAGTCGATTCACACTCGTCCACTCCGAGCTGCGCTCCGGCATCTCCGTCATCCTCAAGTACGTGACCTGGCTGATGATCCCTGCCTCGATCGGCCTGGCCATCACGCAACTCCGAGTAGAGAACGAGGGGATGCGCAGAGCCATTTCCCGGGCCATTGCCGGGATCGTGCCGATGATTCCCGAGGGTCTGGTGCTGCTGACCTCCGTAGCCTTCGCGGTCGGTGTGATCCGGTTGGGGCGCAAGCAGTGCCTTGTGCAGGAGCTTCCCGCCATCGAGGGCCTGGCGCGTGTGGACACGGTCTGTCTCGACAAGACGGGCACCCTCACCGAGGGCGGCATGGATGTCACGGAGTTGCGCCTGCTGAACGGCTCGGACGAGGCCTACGTACGTAAGGTCCTCAACGCTCTCGGCGAGTCGGATCCCCGCCCCAACGCAAGCCTGCAGGCAATCATCGACGCCTATCCGGACGGCGAGGGATGGCGTTGTACCGAGGTGTTGCCCTTCTCCTCGGCCCGCAAATACAGCGGCGCAAGCTTCAGCGAGGGCAACGGCGAGAAGTCGACCTGGCTGCTCGGCGCCCCTGATGTATTGCTCCAGGGCGACGACCTCGCCCTCACCGAGATCGAGCACCTCAACGAGCAGGGACTACGCGTGCTGCTGCTCGCCCGAGCAAAGAAGGAACTCGACGACACAAACGTCGCAGACGGCGCCCAGGCAACCGCACTCGTCGTCCTGGAGCAGCGGCTGCGCCCGGACGCCGCTGACACGCTGCGCTACTTCGGGGACCAGAACGTCGCCGCCAAGGTCATCTCCGGCGACAACGCCGTCTCGGTCGGCGCGGTCGCCGGCAAACTCGACCTGCCCGGCGCGGACCAGACGGTGGATGCACGCGAACTTCCCTCCGACAAAGAAGCGTTGGCCCAGGTCCTTGACGACAACGCAGTGTTCGGCCGCGTCACCCCGCAGCAGAAGCGCGACATGGTCAGTGCCCTGCAGTCCAAGGGCCACACCGTCGCGATGACCGGCGACGGAGTCAACGACGTACTCGCCCTGAAGGACGCGGACATCGGCGTTTCCATGGGATCCGGCTCGGAGGCGACGCGCGCAGTCGCCCAGATCGTGCTGCTCAACAACAGTTTCGCCACGCTGCCTTCGGTGGTCGCCGAGGGCCGCCGCGTCATCGGCAACATCACCCGCGTCGCCACCCTCTTCCTCGTCAAGACCGTCTACTCCGTCCTCCTGGCCGTACTCACCTCCATCTGGCAGGTCAGCTACCCCTTCCTGCCCCGCCACCTGACCCTTCTCGCCACGCTGACGATCGGCGTTCCTGCCTTCTTCCTCGCCTTGGCGCCCAACACGGAGCGCGCGAAGCCGCACTTCGTGCGCCGCGTCATGCGGCACGCCCTGCCGATCGGTGCGGTTGCGGGCGCAGCGACGTTTCTCACCTACGTCCTCGCCCTCGGTCATTACAGCGGGGCGGACGCGCGCAAGGCGGAGACCAGCGCCGCGACCCTGACGCTCTTCCTCGTCTCCCTGTGGGTCCTGGCGATTGTCGCCCGCCCCTACAACTGGTGGCGGATCTGCCTCATCGCCACGATGGGCGCCGGCTTCCTGCTCGTCCTCGTCGTGCCCTGGCTCCAGGACTACTTCGCGCTGCGCCTCGCAGGCAGCACCATTCCCTGGGCGGCGGCCGGAATCGGGATCCTCTCTGCGGGAGCAATCGAATTCATCTGGCGGTGCCTCGACCGCACCGAGAACGAGAAGGTGAGCGTTTGAGACGCGTGGGGGAGGGGCCGCATGGGGCCGCATGGGCCCAGCTCCTCCGGCTCTCACCAGCTGACGCGTCTGCGATGCCGAGCCCGCCGGTGGGTGGCATCGCGTATTCCAGGGCGTCGAGGAAGTCCTCGTCAAGTTCCATGGCCTCCGGCAAAAGCCCCCGGAACCTTGGCCGGCCAACCGCTCGCAGACGGGCGGCCCCTGCCCTCGCTCTGGGGCGGCCGTCCGGCTGTCGGAGGCGCGGTTTCCGCCATCCTGGTGCTCATGATCCGACTCTAGGAAGACCCCGCCGACATCGCCCCTCGGAACGCGCAGGGTTCGGACGGGCGCGGCACGGTGTGGAGTTGCCGACCCGTCGTGCGAGGTGTGAGCTGTACAGGGTCAGATTGGGAGAAGGCATGGCCTCTCCCATGGGCCAGCACGCCCTAACACGTCCGCATCCGCATCCGTATCCGTATCCGCATACGCATCCGCATACGACCGGCGGACGGTCGTTCAGGCACCGAACATCGACGTCAGGGCCTCCTGTGGGGCGTCATGTTTCCGAAGGAGCTAGGCATGGCGGGCTGGCACTGGTACCGCACGCGCCGTCGTCTGCGAGTACTGCCGGTGTGGCGACTGCCGCTGGCGATGCTGGCGGTCGCGGTGTTCCTGTCATGGCTGCTGCCGCTGGTGGACCGCAGCCTGGCCGGTTGGGAGGGCGACTACGGCGGTCAGTTCTTCCCCACGGTGGACGACAGCGCCATGTCCAACCTGCTCAGCGCCGTAGCCGGCGGCATGATCACGCTGACCGGTCTGGTCTTCACCGCGCTCACGCTCGCCATGCAGTTCGGGGCGGCACAGCTGTCCGTACGCGTGGTGCCGATCCTGCGCCAAGACCCGATCATGCGCTGGTCCATCGGGGTCTTCCTGGCTACGTTCGTCTATACCCTGCTGGTCTCCGTGCGCCTGGCGGTGCATGAGGAGGAATACCGCCCCATCCTGTCCGTCTTCTGCGCCATCGCCCTCTCGGTGATCTGCGCGGTGCTGTTCCTCGCACTCGTCACCCGCGTGACCGGCGTCCTGAACTCGGGCTACTTGCTACGCTCGCTGGCCGCCCAAGGGCGGCAGGCGGTACAGCGCACCCATCCTCGTCTCCCCGGCAGCTCTGTGCCGACGGCGCCCGTAGCCATACGGGACGAGGAACTTGTAGTAGTGCGGCTGGGCGCCCCGCCCCGCAACGGGCAGGTGCTGTTGTCCTTCGACGAGCGGCGCCTTGAGACGTTTGCCCAGGCGTGGGGCGTCAGACTCGAACTCATCCCGGTCGTCGGCGACTTCATCGCGCATCAGGCGCCGCTCTTTCACGTCCATGGCCCCGCCGACCACACCGCCCGCGCCGACCATGAAGTCCTCGTGCACTGCCTGCTCTTCGGCGAGACGCACAGCGCTGCCACCGACCCGGCCGGAGCCTTGCGCGCCCTGGTCGACATCGCGCTCAAAGCACTTTCCCCCGCCATCAACGACCCCGGCCGCGCCGTCCAGGCCCTCGACCACATCGAGGACCTGCTCGTCATGCTCGCGCCCCGCCTCCAGGGCACCTGCCATGCGGCGGGCGGCGGACACCTCACCTACCGCACCCGGTCGTGGCCGGATTACGTATGCATCGCCACTGACGAGATCCGGCACTTCGGCGCCACGTCCATCCAGGTCCAGCGGCGCCTGCGCGCCCTGTACGCCACGGTGGCCCAGGTCTGCGACCCAGCACAGGTCGCCCCGCTCTCTGTCCGTCTGGAGACGATGGACGCTGTAGCCGCCGTCCAGTGGCCCCAGGAACTCGACCGCTACCTGGCCCGCTGTGCCGACCCGCAGGGCCTGGGCACTGAGAGGGGCAGCGCTTTGGAGACACCCGGGACATCGACTTGAACTTCTGAGTGGCTGCAAGCTCATGAGAACCGACATCACAGCCCACGAACATCGGGGTTCCATCTCGCGGGCTGCCGAGCTCAGTAGCCGTTATGAGGCGTCGGCGTAGGCGAGGTGGGTGCCGCAGACGGTGCAGCGGAAGAGCATCGCGGTGGCGTCCTGGCCGAGGTGGGTGAGGAACTGCTCGAGGTGGGCCGCGTCGTGCCAGCCGTCCATGCGCAGGTCCTGCCTGAGCTGGTCGAGGGCTTCGGGGTGGGCTGCCAGTTCGCTGTGTCCGACCTCGCCGATAAAGGCGGCCGCGTCGTGGCAGTGGACGAGCCAATGCGGATCCTGCCAGGCGTGGAAGCCGGGCGTGCGGCGGGTGACGTTGTGCAGGATCTCGTCGCTGACGCCGTCGAGTCCGTAGGAGTCCGTGAACTCGCCGGCGAATCGTTCAGCCGCGTTGCCGTCGGCGATGCACCAGGGGCAGAAGCGTCCGCTGGTCTCATGTTCGGTGTAGAAGGTCGCGGTGTAGATCCACCCCGTGGCGCGGTTGCAGCACTCGCAGGTCTCGGTGCCCGCGCGGATGGACCCGCTGGCGAGCGGATCGGGGTGATAGCGGAAGGCAGGAAGGTCGGAGCTCACCGGTGCAGTGTGATCGCAAGGCAGCCCCGCGATCAAGCGGTGAGGGCGAATTCCTGCTGGTCGGGTGCCGGATAGAGGCGCTGGTGCTCATGTGTGGTGTGGTGACGCCAATAGGAATCGAAGTCACCGTTGTCGATCAACGTGCGGAGCCTGAGGACGGCTTCGGCGCCGGCGAGGCCCCAGCGGGCTCCGGTGATGTCCAGTCGGTCGCCGATCAGGTGTCGGCAGGCGCCCTCGATCGCGCCGGTGGCGATGGGGCCGGCTCGCGGCCAGGGCGATGCCGTAGCGGAGCTGGTCGAGGTGGCCGGACAGATAGCGACGGCAGGTATCGACGGCTTCTCTTCGGTTGGCACGGAGGCCGGCCTCGTCGGCTTGGGCGATCATCTCCCGGGCGGCACGGTCGGCTTGACCCGCGAGGATCGTCGTCAGATGGCCGGCGACCAAAGCGTCGGCCTCTGCGGTGCCGACCTTGTGGAAGGCGTGGGCTGCCGTCCAGACGTACTCGGTGACATGCACGAAATCCAAGAGCACGTTGATCGTGCAGCCGCGGCGGGCGGCTTCGCGCTGGATCAGGTCGAGTTGATGGCGGGCGCCGTCGACCAGAGCAACCCAGCAGCGATGATGGCCGGGATCGCGGGCCTCCGCCTGGGCGAAGACGTCGGCGATGACCTTCTCGGGCGGATGGCGGAGGGAGGCAGTGCACCATTTCCGTGTCGCGGCCGGGCCGCGGCGGATCCGTCGGCGGGTGCTGCGGCCGCCGGGCGGATGGATCACATCGTGCGGGCGGCGCGGAGCCGGGACGGCGTCGAAAACGCAGGCCACGGTGGCCATCCGCTTGCGGTTGGGCTTCTCGCCCGGCGTGAGTCGGCTGCGATGTCCGGCCTCGGCGGCGAGACGGGCTTTCTGAGTGGCGGGCCGCAACGCCTCCGGTCGCATGACCACGCCCCTGCCGTCGACCTCGATGACCAGCAGGACATCCCGGCTGCAGGGGACGGGAATGTGCTGTTGGTGGAAGGAGTCGATGTCACCGGAGGCGGCGGCCACGAGCTGTTCAAGACGGCGCTTGCCCAGCACTCGTCCGCAGCTCGCTCGATCGTCCTCTGAGCTTGGTCGAATGAGCCCCGCACCGCCTCGGCCACCGCGAGCCGCCGCAGTCCCATCGAATGCCGCCCCGCAGGAAGCGACAGCGTCGCATCGGCCGGATGAACATTGGCCATCAAAGGGCCTCGATAGGCCATGCGTTCCACACGCACCAGGCCGAACATGCAGGCCAGCCAGCGTGCATGGCCCGTCTCCCGCCACGGACACGGCCGCCCGTCCGAGCCGATCACCGGTGGCTGCACTTCCCGCCTGGCTGCCTTTTCTTCCCTGCGGGCCCGCAGATCCAGGTGATCCTGCAGTAGCTGCCGCAGCAGTTGACGTCCGGCTTCATCCAGGTGTTCTTCCAGCTCAGCGTGGGTCCACGACTGGGCCGGCTTGCCTTGCAGAGTGCGTAACAGCGATTCGAAGGCTCTGACCGAGCTGGCAAACAGGTCAGCACTCACGCTTGTGTCATACGGTTCCATCCCGGGGCTCTTCTCGGCTTGCGTCGATTTGGTTGGCACCTTCGACTCTTGAGAGAAGAGCCCCTCTCTCAAGAGGAGTTGGACCCCAATTCCGCCTCGTGGTGGGCCGGAGCGAACAAGCCCGGATCGCCCTCGGTCAGCCGGCCCCTGGCGACCAGCCGCTTCAACTTCCCCCGCGTCCCCTCGATCTTCCCCACCTCGGCGGGCAGCCCGATCCTCGGCACGACCTGCTTGGCCCGCACCGGCCCCGGCGCATCCCGAACCACCTCCACGATGTCCCGGTAGATCTTCGGGAGTGCACTCGTGTCCATCCCCGGCCGCCAGTGGGGCACCGCCAGCACCCCCACCATCTGCCGCTCGGCTCCGGCGTACGCAGATGCCTCCTCGGCCTCGTCCGCCCCCGACGGCTTCCGGCTCCGCAGGCATCGCGGCAGAGGCATCCGCCGACATCTCGGCCATCACCTCGGACACCGTCTCCCGAGCGATCCGCAACCGGTCCAGATTCTCCCAAGCCTCTTCCAACCCGGCCGGTCACCTCAGCCAGTTGCGCCCCAAGCTCGTCCACCCGCACCCGGGCAATCTCCTCCCGGGCCTCCAACTCCTCGAACAACGAGCCCATCAGGATCGCCTCCTCCACCGCCCACGGTAGAGAGAGGTTCAGCCGAACACACCCCGATCAGCACCGACCTACCGACTGCTTCCCTTCAAAGGAACCGCACCCGAACGAGAAGTGGGCGGCTCGGGGCGTGGTCCCGACGCGCACAACAGTGCCGCACATAGATGGACGCCGATGGCGTTCCCGGATGGCCTGGAATCACCAGCTGGAGTCGAGATCGCCGTCGCCCATCAAGGCATGAAGGTGCAGGAGGACTTCAGCGCCGGGCGCTCTCCGGCAGGGCACTGTCAGTGGTTGCGTGGGGTGACCAGGCCGGATTCGTAGGCGAGGACTACCAGTTGGGCGCGGTCGCGGGCGTGGAGTTTGGTCATGGCCCGGTTGATGTGGGTCTTTGCAGTCAGCGGGCTGATCACCATGTGGTCGGCAATCTCGTCGTTGGATAGGCCGTGGGCGACCAGGGTGACTGCCTCGCGTTCGCGGCTCGTCAGCTCCTTGAGCCCGATGCCGGCGGAGCCGAGGGACGGTTGGCTGACGTACCGGTTGATCAGCTTGCGGGTGATGGACGGTGCGAGCAGTGCGTCGCCGCGGGCGGCGACGCGTACGGCGTGCAGGAGGTCGTCCGGCACGATGTCCTTGACGAGGAATCCCGCGGCGCCCGCGCGCAGCGCGTCGAGGACGTATTCGTCCATGCCGTAGTTGGTCAGGATGACGACATGCACGCTGGCCAGGGCCGGGTCGGCCGCGATCCGTCGGGTAGCCTCGATGCCGTCGATGTGAGGCATCTGGATGTCGATGAGCGCGACATCGGGCAGGTGCTCCTTGATCAAGGCGAGCCCTTCGTGGCCGTCGGCGGCCTCGGCCACCACGTCGATGTCGTCCTCGAGGTCGAGCAGGGCGCGGAATCCGCTGCGGATGAGGGGCTGGTCATCGACCAGCAGGACACGGATCACGATGTCTGCTCCACGGGGAGTTCGGCCTGCACGGTGAAGCCGCCTTCGCTGTGCGGTTCCGCGCGCAGCCGGCCGCCGAGGGCAGTGACGCGCTCACGCATCCCGAGCAGCCCCAGGCCCGGCGTCGGCGCGGCAGGCGGGGTGGCAGTGCCGTCGTCATCGACGCGGACGGTGAGGGCGTCGGAGCGGTAGCCGATGCGGACCGACGCGGTGCCGGCGGCGGCATGCCGGGCGATGTTGGTCAGCGATTCCTGCACGATCCGGTACGCGGTCCGGCTGACCGCGGCCGGCACATCATTGCGGCTGCCTTCGATGGTCAACGATGCCTCCAGGCCAGTCGCCTGGAACCGTTTCACCAAGTCCGATATGTCGTCGAGACCCGGCGGGGGAGCAGTGTCGTCGTCGCGCAGCGCCTCCAGGGTCGCGCGCAGCTCTCGACTCGCCTCCCGGCCGGCCTCCTGGATCGCCAGCACGGCCTCCGGTACCTGCTCGCCACGCCGGCGGGCCACATGGACAGCCACTTCGGCCTGCACCTTGATGACCGAGATCTGGTGGGTGAGCGAATCGTGCAACTCCCGTGCGATGCGCAGCCGTTCCTCGTCCGCCCTGCGCCGTGCGGTCTCCTCCTTCGTGCGCTCGGCCTCCTCCGCCCGCCGCTCGGCCTGCCGTAGCGCCTCACCGGCGGCAAACGCGGCGATCAACCAGGCCACCTCGAGCACGTGCCGCGCCTGCGCCAACGCCTCGCTCGTAGGCCCGTCGCGAAAGACCAGCGCCGTCAGGTGCAGAACGACCAGCAGGGTCACGGATGTTGCCACCGCCAGGGCGCGGTGCCCGGCCCGTACCACACCGTAGATCGCGACCAGGTACGACACGGCGAGCATCTCGAAACCGGCCACCTGGTAGCCCACCGCGCACAGCCCGGTGACGGCCAGCACGGCGCGCGGAGCCCGACGGCGTGCCACCAGCGCCAGGCCCCCGGCCGCCAACAGCGCATAGCCGAGCAAGTCGTGATCGGCGTCGGGCTGCTTCCCGGACACCCCGGTGCCCAGCAGCAAGCCGGCAACGCCGAGGGCGATCGCCCAGTCCCCGGCCCCGGCCGGGACGCCGAACCGTTTGTCCATGCGCGGCACCCTAGCTGGACGCCAAGGCGGCGCGAGTCCTGCATGAGGACGAACGGCTCGCTACCGCACCCGTGGTACCTGCGCTGCGCCTGCCGCGTCCGCAGTATCCGGGTACGGCAACGGCGGCACTGCAAAGTGCCTGCGCCTGTGGGACGACCGGCGCCCTGGCCGGCAGGCATTCTCAAGCCACGTCCAAGACGCGGAATCCGCTATCGACGAACGAGGAGAAGGACAGTGAGCGCATCACAAACGATCCTGGCGGCTGCCGAGGGCGGAATCATCGGTGATGGGCGCACCGGGGCCAATCTGGCCCTCGGGGCAGCGCTGATCGGTGTGGCCCTCGGGTGGTTGGCCCTGGCCCGTGTCGGGGGACGCATCAACACCGGCAACGGCCGCATCGGTGCCCTGTCGGCCTTGGGGGCGGGGCTGGTCGGCACCCTCCTTGCAGTGTTGCACCTGGCCACCTCCAGTGGTGGTCCTGGCACTGGCAACGGGCTCGTCGGAGCGATCGCGGCCGTCCCGCTGGGGCTGACCGCCCTGATCCTCGGCCGCCGGGCGCTGACCCGCTCCCACCGCACCGCCCGGCCAGCCGACAGCAGCCGATACGAACGTACGGCTGAGTCTGCGTGAACATCGGCCATCACATGTCCCACCGCGCTCCCGGCCCCAGCCAAGACCTCATACCCAGCCACTCTCTCAGCGGGCGGCAAGGTGTTGGATGCCCTAGGCGGTTTTCGTTTAGATCAGTCTGTCCTGTCTGGGGTGGTTGGCCTGCACGTCGCCGGCCTGGCCGTGCCATTCGACCGGGCTATGACTTGTCGGCGAGGTTTTCCAGAGCGTCGTGGACTTCTTGTTGGGTTGGCTGGCTTGCGGTCAGGGGGTGACGGGCGGATGCGGCGCGTAGGCCGTCCAGGAGGAAGGCGGCTTGGCGGCGCCATCCGTTCGGGGCCGCCTCGGCGGTGGCTCGTGCCAGCAGTGCGTTGGCGGCGAAGGTGAACACCAGGTCTGCGTTGGTGAAATCGGGGCGGAGAGCGCCGGCTTCGTGGGCCCGCCCGACGATTTGCTGTGCAGCGTCCATGGTGCGGCGGCAGGCAGTCATGAGGCGCTCGGCGCCCGGGTAGCGGCCACTGATTACGTCGGCGACGGCGGGGTCGGTGGCCTGGAGTTCGCAGAGCTTCTCGACGTAGTGCGTGAATCCCTCCCAGGCATCCTCGAGAGACAGGGCCTCTTCGGCCACCTCATTCAGGCGACGTGCCGTGCGGTCGGTCACCACCTCGTCGATGAGCGTCTCGCGTGTGCCGAAGAGGTTGTAGAGGGTGCCGTGGCTCACTCCTGCCCGCCGGGCGATCTCTTTGAGCGGTACCTGCAGGCCGCGCTCCTGGAAGAGCTCCGCGGCGGCTGCCCGCAGCTTGTCCGCGTTGCGCTGTGCATCGGCCCGCATTCGGGGTCCTTCCTTCCGGCCTGATACCACTCATCGCGTCCTGTCCGCCCCACATATCTTGACCCACCGGTCAATCTGCATGTTACCGTCGAAGAGGAAGTTGACCAGGGGGTCAAGTTACTGGAGCGAGGAGCGCCCACATGTCTAAAGTGATCGCAGTGTTCGGCGCCGGCACCGGTCTTGGGTCCTCTGTCGCCCGTCGCTTCGGCGTGAGGGTTTCCGTGTCGCCCTGGTGGCACGCCGCCAGCATCGACTGGACGCCCTTGCCGAGCAGCTGGCGGAAGACGGCATCGAAGCAGCCGGTTTCGCCGCTGACCTGTCGCGGCCCGCCGAAGTTCCGGCGCTGATCGCGGCCATCCGCGACCGCTTCGGTCGCATCGACGTCATCGAGTACGGGCCCTTCAGCACCGAGCAGAGCCTCATCCCGGCTGCCGAGATGGGTGCCGCCGCCCTCGAAGAGGGACTCCCGATGTTCTTGCTGACCCCGGTGGAGGTGGTGCGCGCCGCCCTGCCGGAATGGACCGAGCGGGGAGACGGTGCCTTCCTCCTGACCACCGGGGTCACGGCCGTCCACCCCATGCCTCGGCTCAGCGGCCTGGCTCCCCTCGGTGCCGCCGCCCGCAACTACCTCTACTCACTCCATGGCGAACTGGCCGACGCAGGCATCTACGCCGGAACGCTCTCCGTGGGCGCGACGATCGCCCGCAGCGAGATGAGCGCCTTGATCACTCGGGCCGGAACTACCTCGGGATTTCCGGTTGTCGACCCCGACGACCTCGCCGAGCAGTACTGGGACATGTACACCAAGCGCGACCGGATCGAGCAGCTCCACCCTGAGCCGCAGGGCACATAGCGCACGGAATCAGCGAACGGACCACAGGAAGATGCCAGCAATGTGGAGCCCTGCCAAGGAGATAACAGCGGTCTTCTCGTAGCGGGTGGCGATGCCCCGCCACTGCTTCAGGCGGTTGATGCACCTCTCGACGGTGTTGCGCTGCTTGTATCTCTCGCGGTCAAAAGCCGGTGAAGTGCTGGGCCGACAAGGCCTATCAGTGCACCGGCGGCTCCACCCGGGTGCCCTTCCGCGGCCGTAAGGCTCAAGCGGTGGCAGCGTCGGCACAACAGCAGCCATGCCAAGCCCCGCTGCCTTGGCGAGCAGGCCATGGCCACCCTCAACGGCTGGCGGCTCCTGCAGAAGCTCCGCAGCAGCACCAACCGCATCACGACCTGGTGAAGGCGTCCTCGTTCTTCACCACGCACCAGCGTGAGAGGGGGCTTACTGGCCGATGACGGGGTCTCCCGCTCGGTCGGATCGCGGGGGTGCCGACGGAACAGAGAACAGACGCCTATCGCTCACTGTGTCCTCTTCGGCAGCGAAGAAGTCAGCGAGCTGCATCGAGCCGCAGCATTGGGCGTGTGCATGGTGCGGGGGGCGATACTGGCCTTCGCCGGTGGCGGGCACTCGTCGCCTGATCTCACCAGGACAGTCATCGTCGATTCCGCCACTTGCCCATGGCGTACGTCAGGCATGCGAGGAGGGCGCCCAGGGCCAGGCCCTTGATAGCGGCCCGGCTGGGCGCGGAGCCGGAGAGGCTGTCCAGGAAGCCGGCGGCGATGCCGAACACCGCCCCGCATACGGCCGCCTGGCCGCCAGTGCCCAGGAAGGGATAGACCCGCAGCACGACGTACGCCAACGCGATCACGACAGCGCAGATGACGGCGCCGAAAATCACGGCTTCGGTGGTCGAGGTGCCGTCGCCGGCGTCGACATAACCGGCCCAGGCACCCAGCCCGGCTCCCGCGAGAGACGCCACCAACGGAGCGGGCGCATGCCAGTGGCTTTCTGCGGCGTATGACATTACCTGTGTCCCCTCTCTCACCTCCTCCCGGCTCGCATCCGATACGCCAGGTCGGCAATCGTCACAGCCGGGTGGCCTATCCAGAGGTGGCCTATCCAGACCGCAGGCTGACGCCGGGCTTCATTCCGTCGCGGGTGCTCCGGTGGCCACTGAGGTGTGGTCGGTCCAAGATGAGCAGGTGGATCAGCAGGCGCCGAAACCACCCATAGCGAGCGACGGTGGCGCTGGATGAGCGTCAGCGGACGGCCGCGCTCAGTGAGGCGGTACGGGGGCTCACCGAGGCGGGATGGCGCGTGGAGACCAGCACTCCGCTGCGTGCGGTGCTGGTGAGAGGACGGCACCCGAACCGCCTGCTGCACGCGATGACAGTCGTCCTGCGGGTATTCACGCTCGGCGGCTTCAGCATGCCGCCTGCCGCACCACTCCAACAGCGCCAGGTGGTGACTGTGGACAAGTGGGGCGGCGTTCATCAAGACGGCGCTCGCCCGCCAACTGACCAAGGGGGCTAATACCGCGAACGAGGAACCGATGCCCACTAGCGCATGTTCCTTGGGGTTTTCCTTGCCTTGGACCGACTGGCAAATGGATCATTTGAGGCACCGGGTAGTGGGGCGAACGTCCCAGCGGTAGTGGATCGTTGCTCGGCGGATGAGCATGCGGAGCGTGACGAGAACGGCAGCGAGGTGGACGTGTTCCTGGACCTCCGCCCAGGAACAGGGCGATGTCGGTGAGGTGGGCGGTGAGGGCATTCGTGCGGCGTGCGTGCGTGCGTGCGTGCGTACGTGCGTACGTGCCGGCGGGTCAGGGCCGGGACCTGCTTGGCGAACGGCCCTTGGGCGCAACGGTCGTTGCTGCACACGAGACGACGTGCCCGAAGATCGAGCAGCACCCGTCGGCCGCCGACAGGGCGGTCTGAGAGAGACCGCTGGTAGTAGCAGTGCACCTGTGAAGGTCTCCGCCTACACCCCGGGTAGGCGGCCGAGCCTGCCGGAGACCGCACGACGATCCGGACCTCTGATGCTCCGAGGACCACCCTCTCGACCTCCACCCCACATCCGGCAGAAGTACGTCAGCGACGCTCACTGCATCCTTCACACAACAGGTGATGCCCACCCGTCCGCGATCGGTTGCACCCCCAAATCAGCGACAGAGCCCGCAAAGTAGACCAGAGCCCGTTCTCGTGAACAGAGCCAAACATCCCGTTCCTGCGGTGGGCAGTTGGAAGATGCCCGGTCGCCGCCGTAGATGTGGCGGCGACCGGAACCCGCGCGGGACCGCGGCTCCCCCTTGGTCCTCGCGCGAGGTGCCCTCCTGGCGTGGGGGCGAGGCTGCGGGAGTTGCCCCGCCGGCCGGTCACGCGTGGAGAGCGGAGGCTGGAGCCGTGTAGTCGGCGATGCGGCTCCAGCCGGCCTCGGTGGTCACGGCTCGGGGGCTGGGAGCCTGCGGTGCGGGACGAAGCCCAACTTCACCTGAAGTGAGGGTAGAGGGCGACCCGGGTGGATCGGAAGCGGGTGGTCGCGCTTGGAGCTGCTCAGCCGTCCTTGTCCTGTGCGCCCTGGGCTTTGGTGTGGGCGAGTTGGTAGGAGTCGGTGCCGGGTCTCAATGATTCCCCACGCCGGCATCCTTCCTCCCGTACCAAGGCCGCTGGATGCGCGACGTCGAGCATGCTGTCTCCGAGGAGGGAAATCGCATGTCAGAACAGCCTTGACGCCTGCGTGCGAGTAGGCGGAGCGGGTGCCTGTTACCGGAAACTGACCTGCTGGAAAGGGCGAGCGCAGAGGTGGGCCGGACGGGGGCAACCGCTTGTTGTTCAGCATTCAAAGGGTCGTTGGCGTATGCAGCAACTCGTGGAAAAACGGTTCATCATGGTCGGTGACGGATACAAACGAGTGTTGCTGAAATATCCGGATCTGGTAACACCCTCCAGTTGGCCCCCGCGCGGGCCCGCAGCAGTCCCACGCTGTGGTCATCCGGCAGCACGCCGGGGAACCCGCATCGTCCAGCGTCGCGCACACCGGGGCGAGGGACATGTACTTGAGGGGGCACTCATGTCCGCTGCACGTGACATCCGCCGTATCGCGGCTGCGATCCTGGCTTCCGGCGTCGTTCTGGGGGCCGGCGCTCTGCCGGCCGCTGCCGACGGCCACGGGGAACGACACCGCTCTGCTGTCGTCATCGGCGAGGTCCAGTACAACAGCCCCGGCCGCGACGACCACTCCAACCGAAGCCTCAATGCCGAGTGGGTGGAAGTGAAGAACAAGTCCCGCCACTCGGTGAAGCTGCGCGGCTTCACGCTGACCGACAAGCAGGGCAACCGCTACCGCTTCGACCGCCTGCGCCTCAAGGGCCACTCCAGCGTCAAGGTCCACACGGGCCACGGACACGACAGGCGCCACCACGTGTACCAGGACCGCCGCAACTACGTCTGGGACAACAACGACACCGCCACACTCCGCAACGCCCGCGGACACGTCCTGGACCGCGAAACCTGGGGCCGCGGCCACCATCACTGATCCCACCACCGGGCAGCCCCGCCCCCGCGGGGCTGCCCCACCGCACACCGCACCTGGCGGAACTGCACCCGGGCAGGATGGCCCCGACCGTGCCCGCCGTCTCCACGCGCAGCTGGCGGGTCAGCTTTCGAGCTCCGTACCAACCTCGATCGCCGTGGCGAAGAGCGATAGATGGCGGGCGTCCCCGGGAGCCATCAGCAACGCGCTGGACAAGCTGGTGGCGCTCGGGCTGGCGCGGCGGACCGGGGGAGGGCCTCGTCGGTTCACCGCGGTCGCGGGTGACAACCCCAAGCCTCGGGAGTAGTTCCGTCGGCAGCATCGGGCAGCCGCCAGGTCGGAGAACCGTTCTGGCGGGTGCCCTTTGTCTGCGACAAGGTGATGCCGCCCGCCGTCTCCGCCATCAAGCGCGAGATCGAAGTCGCTCGCGCGAGGGACCGAGTGCTAGGGCCTGTCCGATAGGTCGAGTCCTAGCGCAAGTTGAGCTCGCCGACTGTTTGGCCTCCGCTGGTCTCACCCATCAGACGGAATCCGAGCCCGAGGTAGAAACCTACGGGGCCGCCCGTGCCCGGATGCCAAGTGGTGGTCAGGCGGGAGCGGGGCTGCGTTCACACAGCTCGTCGAGACACTTGCGCTCGGCGTGTGAGTTGCTCGGGCCGTCGCATGATCCAGTTGGTGACGCGTCGGACGGTCAGATGCGGCAGCGGGGGACCGCTGGTAACAGCAGTGCACCCGTGAAGATCTCCGCCCACACCCCGGGGCTGGCCGTTGAGCACGCCGGAGACCGTACGACAAGCCGGACCTCGGATTCCCCGAGGACTACCACCTTCTCGAACTTCACCCCGATACCCGGCAGAAATACATCAGCGACGCTCCCATCACACACAGGTGATGCCCATCCGTCCGCAAGCCAGGAGCACCCCCAAATCAGCGACAGAGCCCGCAAAGTGGACCAGAGTCGATGAAAGTGAAAAAAGCCATCCGAGCGGCTCACGCTGGGAGACAAGCACACCCGACGACCCAAATGGCGGCTACCCAAACCCGCGTCAGACCAAGCACCCGACGACAGACGACTGAGGTCGACGACGGTGCTGTGCCCGCAGGAGGCCGGGACCGGCAGCGAGCCTGAGGTGCGCCAGTCCATGCCTGACGCGGTGGTGCGCCTGCCGATCGTGCCCTGCCCTCTGAGCGCGGACGTGGCCGGCCTCGTAGGGTTCAGCCCCTGCTGCCACGGTCGCAGAGGGCGCCGTGGTGGCGAGAGCCGTGCTGCATTCTCCGGTGTGATCCGGCGGCACAGTAGCTGCGGATGCATTTGGCCGACCGCAGGGCTTGGTTGCGCACGACCGCCTCCGGTGGCTGCTGCGAGTGGCGGGCGGTTCGTTCGACGCTGGCCTGGCTGAGACCCGACGCCGCGAATTCACGTGAGGGGAGGGGGTCGGCCCGAGGGCTCCGGCGGGGTCAGTCGGTGGACACGCGGATCGGGACGCCGTTGACATCGCGTTTTGTATACGCGGCCATGCTTCTTCGTGATCTTCTGCTCGATTTCGGCGGAGAGGTCGAGGTTGTTCATCTCGGCTACGGCTACGGCTACGGCTACGGCTACGGCTACGGCAGCGACGTAGAGGACGATCTCGGCGAGTTCCTCGCCGAGATCGGGCAGGTTCTTGCGCCAGGCGGTGGAGGATTCGCCGACTTCTGCGTTGAGCAGAGCGAACTCCAGGAGCACGTTTGTGGTGTTGAATCCCTTGGCTACTTCGTTGGCCCAGGCGCGTTTCTGCGCCTCGCGGATGTCTTGCCGCCGGAACGGCCGAAAGCGCTGAACCAATACCGCGAATCAGGCCGCGACGAGCTCCCGCTCGCGGTCCGGCGTCTTGACCTTGACCTTCTTGTTCGGCAGCGAGAGCCGGAAGACCTTGTGCCACGCGGAGAACACCTGCTTGGGCAGCGGCCCGGTGACGTACTCCAGCTCGTACTTCTCGAACAGCGCGCGTACCTTCACCGCGACCTCGGCGTACCGGTTGCTCGGCAGGTCCGGGAACAGGTGGTGCTCGATCTGGTGCGACAGGTTGCCGGTCATGAAGTGCATGGCCTTGCTGCCGCTGATGTTCGCCGAGCCCATCATCTGGCGCAGGTACCACTGGCCGCGCGTCTCGCCCTTGATCGACCGGCGCTCGAAGACTTGCACGCCCTCGGGGAAGTGCCCGCACATGATCACCGAGTGGGTCCAGAGGTTGCGGGCCAGGTTCGCGGTGAAGGTGGCGGCGAGCGTGGGGAGGAACGACGGGCCCGAAAGGAGCGGGTGGATCACGTAGTCCTTGAGCACCTGCTTGCGAATCTTGCGGCCCACGGCCTTGGCCCGCGCGCGGAACTCCGGGGTCTTGCGGCGGTGCGTGGGCAGGTTCTTGCCGAGCTCCAGGTCGTACGCTGCGATGCCGTACTCGAAGAAGCAGGCGTTGATGAAGTTCCACAGCGGCTGGCCGAGGTGGAGCGGGTGCCACTTCTGGTCCTCGTCGACGCGCATGATGCCGTAGCCGAGGTCGTTGTCCTTGCCGATCACGTTGGTGTACGTGTGGTGCAGCTCGTTGTGCGAGTGCTTCCACTGCTCGGACGGCGAGACGTGATCCCACTCCCAGGTGGTGGAGTGGATCTTCGGGTCCCGCATCCAGTCCCACTGGCCGTGCAGGATGTTGTGGCCGATCTCCATGTTGTCCATGATCTTCGCCACGGACAGACCGGCGGTGCCGATTAGCCACGCGGGCGGGAAGATCGAGAACAGCAACACGCCCCTGCTGGCCAGCTCGAGCTTGCGCTGCGCCGAGATGACTTTACGGATGTAGGCGGCGTCTTTCTCGCCGCGTACGGCGATCACCTCGTCGCGGATCGCGTCCAGCTCGCGGCCGAGCTCCTCGATCTGCTCCGCGCTCAGGTGGGCGGTGGGGTCGATGGCGGTCAAGGTGCTCCTACCGTTCGATGTCGCAGGGGCCCGCCGCGGCGGACACGCAGGTCTGGATGAGGACGCCCGGATCGGCCTCGGTGATTTCGCCGGTGCGCAGGTCGCGGACAGCGCCTGTCTTGAGCGGCGTGACGCAGCCGAAGCAGATGCCCATGCGGCACCCGGAGGGCATGAGCACGCCGGCCTCCTCGCCGATGTCCAGCAACGGTGTGGCGCCGTCCGCGTCGACGGTCTTGCCGGTGGCGCTGAACGTGACCTCGCCGCCGTCGCCGGCGACGACGATGCTGGGGCGGAAGCGTTCGGTGTGCAGGCGTTCTGGGACGCCGTGCTCACTCCAGTGCTTTTCGGCGGCGTCGAGCAGGCCCGCGGGCCCGCAAGCCCAGGTCTCGCGCTCGGCCCAGTCGGGCACGAGTTCGTCGAGACGGGCGATGTCGAGGATGCCGTCGGTGTCGGTGTGCACCTCGGTGAGCCGGAGCTTCTTGTCCGCGACCAGGCCGTGCAGGTCGTTGCGGAAGATCACGTCTTGCGGCTGTGGCGCGCAGTGGATCATGGCGACATCGTTGAACTCGGCGTCGCGCAGCATGCCCATCACGGGCGTGATGCCGCTGCCGGCTGTCAGGTAGAGCACCTTGGCGGGCTTGGCCTCTGGCAGCACGAAGTCACCGGTCGGCTGGTCGAGCTGGATCAGCGTGCCCGGTTGCGCCCTGCGGACCAGGTGGTTGCTGACCTTGCCGTCCGGGATCGCCTTCACGGTGATCGTGACGCGGCCGTCCTGGCGGTGCGTCGGCGAGGTGATGGAGTAGGCACGCCACAGGCGCACCCCGTCGACGTCGACCCCGATCCGCACGTACTGACCGGCCGTGTGGCCGCGCCAGCCCCGCCCCGGCCTGATCACGATGGTCGCGGCGTCACCGGTCTCGGGGTGCACGGCCTCGATGCGCCCACGCAGGTCAGCGCCCGCACGCAGCGGGCTGACCAGGTCGAGGTAGTCCGACGGCAGAAGCGGCGTCGTGACCATCTCCAGCAGTTTCCGCGCCCTGCTGCGGAGGGCTGTACTCGTCATGACTTCAGCTTGCTGCGCCCCACGGCGTAAAGTCCTAACCGCAGAACGTAAATCTGGTCGGCTGAATTGTTCGCAAGGAACAAAAACGTGAGCCATGCAATCCGGAGGGCCAGCGAACTGGCCCTTGATGAGACGACGGTCACCGCACTTCGGGCCGCGCTGAAGACCACCGCCGACGAGGTGGTCCAGGCGATCATCGACGAGGTCCCTCCCTACGCCAACGCCCTTTCGGGCAGCATGGGCGCCACCATCCGCCGAGCCGTCCGCACCGCCCTGGGGCACTACCTGGACCTCGCGAGCGGGAACGCCACAGGCGGCGACGCCGGTGACGCAGCCTACGAGCTGGGCCGCGGCGAGGTGCGCGACGGCCGTTCGATGGACGCCCTGCTCGGCGCCTACCGCGTCGGCGCCCGCGTGGCCTGGCGATGCCTGGCAGCGGGTGCCGTACCCGCAGGCCTGCCCGCCGCCGAGGTCGCCAAGTTCGCCGAGCTGACCTTCGCCTACATCGACGAGCTCTCCGCCGCGAGCGCCGCGGGCCACGCCGACGAACTGGCCGCCCGGGGCAGGGACCAGGAACGCCACCTGGAACACCTGGCCCGCGACCTCCTCGGCGGCGCGAGCCCGGACGTGCTGCTGGTCTCCGTTCAACGGGCCGGGTGGCAGCCTCCGGTTTCGCTGACCGCGGTCCTGCTGCCCGCGGCCCAGGCCCGGCCGGCCTACCGCGCGCTCGACCCGAGCACCCTCGTCCTCGACGATCTTCCGGACGCCACCGGTCTGCTGCTCGTCCCCGATGCCGACCGATCACGTCTTTTGCGGCAGCTGACCGACCGCACCGCCGTGGTCGGCCCGGCCCGGCCATGGACTCGTGCGTCCGCCTCGTACGCACGGGCCGTACGCGCACGCTCCCTCTCCCCTGAAATTCGCGACACCGAGGACCACCTGCCCGAGCTGGTGCTGAGCGCCGACGTGGACGCGCTCGCCGACCTGCGTGCCCGAGCCCTCGCACCGTTGCGGACCCTGCCTGCCGCGAAAGCGCGGCGGCTGGAGGAGACGTTGCGGGAGTGGCTGCTGCACCAGGGCAGGCGCGAGGAGGTGGCGGCGGCGTTGTTCGTCCATCCCCAGACGGTCCGGTACCGGCTGTCGCAGCTGCGGGAGCTGTTTCCTGATCTCGCTTCGCCACACCGGGTCCTTGAACTGACGCTGGCGGTCGGCCTTCGGGTCAGCTGACGCGTTCTTCGACCGTCCACGACCGCGTCCGTGAGCGGACCAGGGAACCGTGCCTCGTTCTCGGTCCCATCAGCTGGCTCATGCGGCCATTACAAGAGCGCTATCAGCCAGCTGAGACCGGGGGTGCGGTGAAGACCAGACAAGGGATCGGGAAGCCCGTCGGGGAGGCTGTCTCTGAGAAGCGCGGTGGCGGATACGGCTCGACCGGAGCCGGTGGACGGTGCGCACAGGCTGCCCGCTCATCGGGCATCTCGTCGGCAATCTGGGCCGCTATGTCCTTAAAAGCGGCCTTCATGTAGCTGTGGAGGGCACTGTCCTGGCGCAAGCTGCGACGGCTCCGTGCCTCCGTGCCGACAGGCCAACTGGACGATCGACCGGGCGGGCCCGGCACACCGAGCAAGGGATGATGGGGGTGGAATGACGGAATGTGAGGTCAGGAGCTTGCATGGCGAAGCGGGTCCACCGCCCCCGGGAAGACGCGGAGTTCAATTTCATCCTCGAGATGAGCGGAGTTCCGGTCCTCGCATACTTCACCGGGACATGGCCCAAGGCAATCGAGCCCTGCCGGGTGATGGACCTCGTCGTGGGTGACATCGCCGACGACTACACGGGCCGCCTGACGGCCGTCCGCGCCGACATCACGCGTTGTCCGGCCGCGACCGAGCGATACGGGATCACCGGAGCCCCGTCCTGCGTCCTGCTGAAGGAGGGAGAGGTGGTGGCGCACGGCACGGGACCTATGACCGTCGCCGAGGTACGGAAGTTCCTGGACGGCCACCTCTGAGCGGCCGCTGCGGCACGTGGCCGCGGCGCCGTCACGTCTCGTCTATGGGAGGTGCGCCGCCTGGGACACCTTGGGGCTGAGACACCCGCACAGGTCACATAGCGTCGTCCAGCACGGGCCCGGGGCGCAGCGCTGTTTGGCCGACCACTGCGAGGTCCAACTACGAGCTCGTGACCGTGGGCCCTGATCGGGTTGGCAGCGCGTCGTCTCCTCGGCCCGCTACATGACCAGTCGATGACCGTCGTTCACCAGACTTCGTGCTGTCTCATGAGACAGCTGGCAGCTCGTTCTCCGCCGAGCCGGTCACGGAGCAGGAGAGGGGCTGGTTCAGCCTGATGATCTCTATAACCTTGGCCAACTAGGAAGCTATTGCTTTGTAAGTAGCATT
Organism: Streptomyces sp. NPDC033180; assembly: GCF_055577645.1. Classification (NCBI taxonomy): domain Bacteria; kingdom Bacillati; phylum Actinomycetota; class Actinomycetes; order Kitasatosporales; family Streptomycetaceae; genus Streptomyces; species Streptomyces sp. NPDC033180. Next base: position 42,945 of record NZ_JBVIPU010000023.1, read on the forward strand.
GCGCAGCAGCCTTTACGGCGCTCAGTAGCAAGCCGTAGCTTTATTGTATGGCTGTGGATGATGAGGATCTGTACACCGCCGAGCAGCTGCGCTGGGGTGTCTCGCGCCTGGCGTCGCGGCTGCGTGCGGAACACGTGGGAAGCTCCGAGCCACTGACTCGGCTGTCGGCCTCGGTTCTGGCCAATCTCAAGCACCGTGGTCTGCTGGCGATCAGTGAGCTGGCGCTGATCGAGGGGGTGCAGGCGCAGTCGCTGACGCGCGTGGTGCAGGAGCTGGAGGGACAGGGACGGGTCGAGCGGAGCCGGAGCCTCGTCGACAAGCGGCGTCAGGACATTGTGATCACCGAGGCGGGCCGTGCCGCGCTGGACGAACATGTCCGTGACGGCAATGTGTGGTTGGCGTCGGCAATGGCCCGCAGCCTGTCGCCGGCTGAGCGGGGGCTGTTGCGGCTGGCCGGCGGGTTGATGCAGCAACTGGCCCTGGTTGACCTGCCGGAGGCTGAAGACAGCGGAGGCCGCGGCTCCGGCCGCGGTGGGCAGGGCCGGCCGCGGTGATGATCCGTCAAGCTCGGGTGGGGCGGAGGCCGACCGGTGTCGGCGGGCGTTCGCAGGTGTTGTTTCTGGCGGTGATGGCAGGACTGGGTGCCGCCAGTCCACTGGCGACGGACATGTACGTCCCCGGACTGCCAGAGATGGCGCGGTCGTTGGACACCAGCAGCGCAGGGACGCAGGTGACGCTCACCGTCTTTCTGCTGGGCGTCATCGCTGGGCAGCTGGTCCTGGGGCCGCTGAGCGATCTGGTGGGGCGGCGGCCGGTGCTGCTGCTGGGTACGTCGGCGTTCGCTCTGTTCGGCTTCGGGTGCGCGTTGGCGCCGACGATCGAGGCGATGACGCTGCTGCGCTTCGGGCAGGGTTTCTCAGGGGCCGCGGGTCTGGTGATCGGGCGGGCCGTGGTTGCCGACCTCTTCCACGGCGTGGAACTCGCCCGTGTGTATGCGACGTTGGCGGGGGTCGGCGCGCTGGGTCCGGTGCTCGCCCCGGTGCTCGGCGGGGCTCTGTTGGCGATGGTGCCGTGGCAGGGCGTGTTCGTGGTGCTCGGTCTCGTCGGTGCTGCCCTGGTGCTGGGTCTGGCGCGGGGCGTGCCTGAGTCTCTGCCTCCGCAGCGCCGCATAGGTGGCGGTGCCGCGGGGGCGATGCGGGCCACGGGGAGCCTGGTGGCGCAGCCTCGTGTGCTGGTGCCGGTGCTGACCATGGGCTGCATGGGCGCGGCGGTCTTCGCCTATGTCGCGGGAGCCACCTTTGTCTTGCAGGATCTGCTGCATCTGTCGCCCACGATGAGCAGCGTCGTCTACGGCGTGAACGCGCTCGGGAACCTGGGGGCTTCCCTGCTGTACGGGCGTCTGGTCCGGCGGCACCGGGCGGAAACCTTGATGGTGCTCGGCGCGGCGGCCGGACTGTCGGGGCAGCTGGTGCTGCTGGGCCTGGCGACGACGGTGGGTGCGGGCCTGTGGGAGACCTGGCTGTGCTTGCTGGTGTCGGTGTCGTCCTTCGGGTTCCTCTTCCCGGCCCTGACCACGGTGGGTCAGAGCCGGGGGCGCCACGCGCCAGGGACGATGTCGGCGCTGCTGGGAGCGTCCCAGTTTGCCTTCGGCGCCGTCGCTTCGCCGCTGATCGGGGTGTTCGGCACCAGCAGCGCTACCCCCATGGCGCTGGTGATGGGCGTCTTCCTGGCGCTGACGACGGTGGGGGCGGCGCTGTGCCGACGGCAGAGCGCGGCGGTGGCGTCCGCCGTTCAGTACCGGCAGTGAGTTCGCCGCTGAGCCTCTCGTGGTCGCCCTGCCGCCTCCGGCTGGATTCCGTGACGGGCGGCCCCCAGGCGTGCGGGACCGGGAACCGAACCTGTGCTGCTGATCGAACCCCGGTCACTTCGTGTTCTGTAGAGGCGCGGCGCTTTGGAGGTCTTGCGGTGCAGTCTCTGTGAACGCCATCTCTGGTGGCGGAACGCGGAACATCCGAGTCAGACAAGCCAGGTACACCACGCCGAGGCCGAGCCAGATCAGGCCCAGGGTGAGCGCCCTGCCGTCAAGGTGGAAGAGCAGGTAGAGGTCCACGATCGTGCCGATCGCGGGGGCGACGACGTACGACAGCGGGTTCGGGCTTTCACCGACGCGGCGGCGCCGCACATACGTGGCCAGTACGGCGACGTTGACGAAGGTGAAAGCGGTGAACGCGCCGAAGTTGATGAAGGACGTCGAGGTTGCCACGTCCAGGCGCAGGGCGATCAGGCCGATCACGCCGGTCAGCAGGATGTTGAGCGCTGGGGTGCGGTAGCGCTCGTGGAGGCGGGCGAAGACCCTGCGTGGCAGGGCGCCGTCGCGACCCATCGCGTACAGCAGGCGGGAGGTGCTCGCCTGCGCGGCGATGCCGGATGCGAACTGCGCGACCACGAGCCCTGCCAGGAACACGGAGGAGAACAGGTCGCCGCCGATGGTCTTCGCGATCTCGAAGGCGGCAGAGCTGGGGTCGTCGAAGGCGCTGCCCGGATGGGCGAGCTGGGCGGTGTAGGCGACCAGGACGAAGATGCCGCCGCCGATCAGCGCGGTCAGCAGGATCGCGCGCGGCATGGTGCGCTTCGGGTCGACCGTCTCCTCCGTCAGCGTGGTGACCGCGTCGAAGCCCAGGAAGGAGTACGCGGCGATGGCGGCGCCCGCCGAGATCCCGGCGGCGGTGGTTGCGCCGTTGGCGAAGGGCGTGGCGCTCACCAGCGCACCGGCGCCGCCGGTGTGGAAGACGTGGCGCACCGAGAGGACGACGAAGATGCCGATGACCAGTACCTGAAAAACCATCAGCAGGTCGTTGACGCGCTCGGCGGTCTTGATGCCCCGGATGTTCAGCGCGGTGGTGACGGCGACGAAGCCGATGATCCAGATCCAGTGCGGCACACCGGGGAACTGCGCCTGGAGGTAGGCGCCGCCGATCAGCCAGATGACCATCGGCAGGAAGAAGTAGTCGAGCAGGGTCGCCCAGCCGACGATGAAGCCGAGCCGCCCGTCGATCGCCTTGCGGACATAGGTGTAGGCGGACCCGGCGACGGGATGCGCGGCGGCCATCTTTCCGTAGCTGTGCGCCGTGAACAGCATCGCGACGAGGGCGAGCAGGTATGCCGTCGGGACCGCTCCGCCGGTGCTGGCGGCGACCACGCCGAAGGTGCCCAGCACGATCAAAGGAGTCATATAGGCGAGACCGAACAGGACGACGGCTCTGAGGGTGAGGGTGCGCGCGAGTGCGGGCGCACCATGGGCGTCGTTGGCCATGGGGGGGCTCCGGGGACGTACGGGTGGGGGCGAAAAGAGGGTGAGAGTCGAGGTGTCAGGCTCGCGGACGCCAAGTGAGCGGGTCGATGCGGCCGCCGTACAGCGGCAGCTCGATGGGGGCGTCGGTATCCGTGAACTGGTCCCACATGCGGGTCACGCCTGCGGTGCCGTACTTCCGGACGCGGGTCACGTCGTCCAGGTCGATCACGTCGGTGAGGATGGTGCTGCCGTCGCCGGGCGCCTCGGCCCGGATCCGACCCTCGGGGTCGACCACCAGGCTGTGGCCGCTGCCCATGGGGCCCGCGGTGTTCACGCTGACCACGTGCACCTGGTTGACGATGGCGTTGGCGCGGGCCAGGACGATCTCCTGCGCGCGGTCGGCGGTCGTCGTCATCACGGGGTTGACGATGACCTCGGCGCCCTGCCAGGCCAGGTGGCGGGCGACCTCCGGGAACCAGGCGTCGTAGCAGATCGCGAAGCCGATCCGTCCCGCCTCCGGGACGTCGAAGACCACGAACCGGTCGCCGGGGTCGTAGGGCTCGCTCGGCCGCCAGGGGAATACCTTGCGGTACCAGGCCGCCAGACGCCCTTGCGGGGAGAAGGCCAGGGCGGTGTTGAACAGCTCCCCGGCAGGGCCGCGCTCGCACACCGAGCCCGGCAGCAGCCAGATGCCCAGGTCTCCGGCCAGCGCGGCGAGATCCTTGACCCGAGGACCGTCCAAGGGCTCGGCGATCTCCCGCAGCTGTGCGTGCGCCTCGCCGCCGAGGGCGTCGACGCCGCACAGGTGCAGCTCGGGGAAGACGGCCATCCGGGTGTGCGGGAAGCGGGTCAGGATGCTCTCCGCCTCGGCCGCGAAATCTGCGAGCGGGGAATGCGCGAGCCGCGGCGGCAGCTGGGCGAGAGCCAGGGGCAGGGGACGGGACATGGACGCGAAACTAGTTCAATATGATCAGTTAAACAAGAGTGCTCAAGATGAGCATTCTTCAGCGATGATCGGTGCGGCTGGTTAGGGTGACGCCATGCCCGGCAGCGACAACGCCCCGACCACCGGTCTCACGGCGCCCGAACTCAATGGCGTACGCAGGCTGTCCGCCCTCGAAGCGGTCCGGGCCCGGATCGCTCTCGCCGTCGATCTGGGCCTGCTGACCCCCGGCGACCGCCTGCCCGGCACCCCGCAGATCGCCCAGGCCCTCGACGTCAGCGAGATCACAGTCCGACGGGCCCTGGTATCCCTGTGCAGTGACGGCGTTCTGGAGCGTCGGCGCGGACGCGGCGGCGGCACGCTGGTCGCCGCGCACCCCACCCCCGGGGCCGTCCTCACCACGGACGCCTACCGCACGGCTGGCGACGCCGTGCGCCGGCTGATCGACCACCGGCTCGCCCTGGAATGCGGTATCGCCCACCTGGCGGCGGTGCGTGCCTCCGGCGAGGACCTGTTCGAGCTGCGGGAACTCGTCGAGGAGATGGACCGCGCCCCCAGCTGGGCCGAGTTCCACAGCTGCGACGAGCGCTTCCACCTCCGGCTCGCCGAGGCAACCGGCAGCTCCTCGATCACCGCCCCCTACGGCGCGGTTCTGCGCGAGCTCTACCGCTACTACCTGCCCTACCCCATGGACGCGCTGCGCGCTTCCAACCGCGAGCACCGCGACCTGCTCGACGCCCTGCACCGCCAGGACACCGCCACAGCTGGGGAAGTCGCCCGGCACCACGTGGAAACCCTGCACCAGACCATGTTCGTAGGACTGCTCGGCCCGACCGACGCCCCCGGAACAGCCACCACCAGCGGCTGAACTTGCCACGGGTCGACCGGCTGTTGACGATCAGGGGTCGGCAGTCGGGCCAAGAAGGCAAGAAGTGCCGCTCGTGGTTGTGGGACGGGAGGGCTCGGGAGGCTATTCGGTGCGCACGCGGGAGCGCTGGATCGCGGCAGCCCCAGGCGGGACGCGTGCCCGACGTGCGTCCCCCGCGGGGGAACGCAGCCTGGTCGAAAGCTGCAACTCGCTTTCTACACAGCTTACTTCACTACTTGACGAAAGCGGTCCAGACCTTTAGGTTCACGGCTCAGCATCGCACCGTGTGGCGCATCCAGCGTTCATGAGGTGAACGCTGCCTCGGTTGCTCATCCCACGAAGGGCCACCTGCTCGCATGCCCACACCTCTTTCAACAGTTGTATCCTCCGCCACCGGCCTGTTCACCGCGTCCCCCTCGCAGGCGGCCACCGGCAACATCACCGGCCTCGCCGGAAAGTGTGCGGACGTCGCCGTTGCGAACTCCGCCGACGGCACGGTCGTCCACCTCAACGACTGCAACGACACCGTCGCCCAGCGATGGACGGTCGACTGCGGCGGCGTCCGCCACCCCTTTGGCAAGTGCCTCGACGGCACGGGCAATTCGAGGGCCGACGTCGCCACGGTGCCGCTGCGGAACTGCGTCGGCGGCGCCAACCAGAGATGGACGGTCTCCTCCGCCGGCGACATCGTCGGCCCACGGACCGGCAAGTGCCTGGACGAGGTCGACGACGCCGTCACCAGCCACCAGGACTACGGGCTCGGCAGCTGCTGCGACGTCAGCCCGAGCATGGCCGCCGAGCGGGCCGTCGAGGCGCCGAACAACGCGTGTGTGTGCTTCACCGGCACGGTGGCCGTCCCTCTTGGGGGAGTGGGCGCCATCCGGCATGTCGCAGGCGGTACGGGCGGCCCGTCCAACTCCACGACCAGCATGGCCAATCTGGCCGGCTCCCCCTAAGTACGCCAGCTCCGCAGACGACTGTCCCTAGCACGCCAGCTCCGCAGACGACTGTTCCTAGCACGCCAGCTCCGCAGACGGCCGTCCCTGCGCTCGAGGGACGGCCGTTCCACCCCCCCACACCCAAGGAGCGTCCTCAACCATGCACGGACCCCGTTTCCTCGGCCGGTCCGCGGTCTTTGTCGCGCTCCGCTCGCCGCCATCCTCACCGCCTCGTTCGCCGTGACGCCCACCCAGGCCGCCGACGGCTCGATGACCGGGCTCGCCGACAAGTGCGTCGACCTCGCGGGCGCTTGCGGTGCCAGCGGCACCGACACCCACAACCGCTCCACCTCGATCCTCGACGTCTCACCGAACAGCAACCTGTACTGCTGATGCCGACCGCTCAACAGGGAGCCCCCATGCGCAAGTTGCGATCCCTCACCCACGTCCTTCTCGGCACAGTCGGCGCGATGACACTCGTCGTCGCCATCCCGGCGGCCGCCCACGCGAACGTCCTGCCCCCACTGCCGGCGAACGCGGGCGGCTTGGAGCAGACCTTCTCCCCTACCTACGACTACGACAGTGACGGCTGCTACGCCACCGCCGCCATCGGCGCCGACGGCACCATCAACCCCGGGTTGAAACTCGGCGGCGACGTCAACGGCAATTGCCACGACCCCGCCCAGCTGAACAACGCCAACACCTACTCTCGCGAGAAGTGCAACAACGGGTGGTGCGCGGTCATGTACGCCAGCTACTTCGAGAAGGACCAGATCACGCTCGGCCCGGCGGCCCTCGGGCACACCCACGACTGGGAACACGTCATCGTGTGGGTCAACAACAACGAGGTCCAGTACGTGTCGGTGTCCCAGCACAACACCTATCAGACACTCGCGCGGTCGGAGATTCGCTTCGACGGCACCCACCCGAAGATCGTGTACCACAAGGACGGAATCTCGAGTCACTGCTTCCGCTTCGCCAACAGCGCCGACGAACCGGCGGAGAACGCCACGGGCAACTGGTTCTACCCGCGGCTCGTCGGCTGGGATGGCTACCCGGCCGGCTACCGCGACAAGCTCAGCGGCGCCGATTTCGGCTCGGCCACCTTCAAGATCGACGACGGTGACTTTCAATGGGCTCTCGACTCCACGAGTCCAGCCGGAATCCCCTTCGACCCGTATGCCTGACGCTCGGCCCTCCCGGCCGCCGACAACGGTACGGACCTCGCTTGCCAGGCGGCCGGACGCCGCGAAGTGATGCCGTCGGCGCAGGTCACCCGACCGCACCTACCGCCTCTCCGCCGACGGCAGCCAGAATGCCCGCCGCGCACAATGTGGCGGCGGGCAGGGAATGAACCGCCCCGTCAGGTGGCGGCGCCCGCGATGTCGCCGTTCAGCGTGGCCAGCAGCCAGTCGTGAGCCGCGCCCGGTGTGGGGTACGCGGGGCCGGTCAGTTCGGCGACGAGCTGCCAGTAGTGGTCGATGCGGGGGTCCGCCGCAAGTACGCCGGCGAGTCGATGCCGGAAGGCGGGCGTGTCGCGCGCGCCGCGCGAGCGGGCGTATGCGGCGACGAAGCAGTCGAGCGCGTCCCCCCGCGTCCGGCGGCCGCTGCGCTTGCAGGGCTGGGCTCGCCAGGGCGTAGGCCTCCGTGAGCCCTTCGTAGAGCACCTCGGGACGGTAGCCCACCTCCGGTCGGTGTGCCGCGGGCTGGGCTCGGTCGTTTCCGGCACAGGGGCGGGAGACGAAGGCGTGCAGGCGGGCGAAGGCCAGCACCTGAGCCAGGTCCGGATCTTCAGGAGGCTGTGGAACCGTCTGTTCGAGGATCGAGGACACCAGCGGGCCCGGAAGGCTCGGCGGCAGCCAGCGCCGCCAGAACCGCGCCAGCGCCTCCGTACTGGGCGGGGCGGTCACGGCCCCCACGAGCCGCAGCCGCTCAGCACGTTGCTCGATACGGGCGCGGCCATGGCGGCTGCGTAGGCTCCGGAACGGGTGGTTCGCCGGGTGGGCACGCGTTACTCAGATGGGCTTGAAAGGCTCGCACGACAGACTCCGGCCATTGCAGATGCACCAGACGTGGCTGAGTGGTGCAACGGATGAAGAGCGCATCCCGTCCACCACTGCCGCGGCCCGCAAGAACTTTCTCCCGGCCGGGATGGAGTGGTCGTACGCGGCGATGTCCTCGAGCCTGATGATCGCGGGCGCCGCCTTCGCCCTCGCCTACGGTCCGCTCACCATCGCGGCGACCGACAGCGTGGCCAAGCAGGAGCAGGGCCTGGCCGGCGGTCTGCTGTACACGTTCACCCAGTTCGGCTCAGCGGTTGGGATCTCCGCGGTGACCGCGGTGTACGGGATCGCCGCTGCCGGCACCGATGGCTCGCCGAACGCGGTGCTTGACGCCTACCGAGCCGCCCTCGTAGCCCCGGTGGTCATGGTGCTGCTGGGAGCGGTGCTCTGCGCCTTCGGCCTGCGCGGCACCAGGACATCCGGCTAGCGGAAGAGCCAGGCGGCCGCTACCGGCGACGAGGCCGAGGCGGCGTTCACCCCAGCCCTGCTCGCCAAATACCCATCGGTGCCCCGCGATCAGGCTGCCCTCGACACTTCGCGACCTCGGCGGTGACACGGACCCCGTCGCCGCGGTAGCCGGAGGCCTCGCGGGCGTACCACGGGCTGGACGCAGTCCCCGTCCGCTTGACCCAGGGGAATCCATGTGGCCCCACGTACTCCAACCCTGAGCCGCAGTCACTTGACCAGCGGCTCGGTGAGCCGCACCGCGGCTCAGTTCAGACGGCCTCCCCAGGCACGAATAAGCCCAGGGCGGGCGGGGGTTAGGAGGAAGACCCGAATACTTCGTCCGCTGTGGCGGGCGTAGTCGTCGAAGCAGGGCATTGCGGCCAGGATCTCGTCCTGGGCTTCTTGTTCCTCCTCGGGGGAAAGGAGGCGTGCTCGGACCGGCCAGGAACGGCCGCGCCAATGGACCGTGGCGTGCGGTTCGCGCAGCAGGTGCCAGGACCAGGCGGGGTGCTGGGGGCGACCGAAGTTGGTGGCCATGACGATGAAGGTGTCTGCGTCGCTCTGACTGGCCAGCAGGGGGGTGTGACAGGCGGTGCCGTCGCGACGTGTGGTGTGCAGGATCAAGACCGGAACCAGCAGCCGGCTGGGCATCCAACGACCCCGGGTCCAGCGATGGAAGCGGCGGTCCAGGCCGGGCAGCAGGTGAGGCCCACAGCGACGCAGGAGCCAGCTGTTGCCGACCGCGCGAAGCACGCGCTGTCGGCCGCCCAGGGGCCGGTTCGGAGGAGCGATCGGCGTTGTCACGAGCGCTCCTCTTCCTCTCCCGGCCGTGCTGGGAGAGAGGAGAATGGATACGCGGTCAGCTGTTGGGACAGCTGCCACAACTGCCCGGCAGCGCGTGTCTCGCACGCACGTCGGGCGGCTCGCACCGGCACGGGTGGGCCGGACCATTCCCAGCGGCCGCCCGGCCCGAAGAACTCACTGCCCGCAACATGTGGCTCGATAGCGGCCCTGAGCAACGGCCAGGCCGCCTGGCAGGGAGAGTGCCACCGCGCCTGCATCCATTCCAGCACCCGCGCCTGGCGGTGCAGGCCGTCGGCGTGCAGGGCGCTGGAGCCCAGGGAGGTATTCACCAGGCCGGGGTGGGCGGTGATTGCGCGCAGCGGCAGGTTGCGGGTGTGAGCCCACGTGGAAAGCCCGTGTGTGAACAGCAGGTTGGCGACTTTGGAGTCGAAGTAGGCCATCCAGCGGTGGTAGAGGCGTGGCCGGTGCGGCCGGTGGGGGTGGCACCGCCCCAGCCAGTGCAGGACGGAGGAGACGTTCACCACCCGCGGCTGCGGCGTATTCAGCAGAGCGGGCAGCAGATGGCCGGTCAGCGCGAAGTGACCGAGGTGATTCACGGCGAAGTGCATCTCGCAGCCCGCCGCGGAGCGAGTCTGCGGCAGCGCGGCTACACCAGCATTGTTGATCAGAAGATCCAGTCTCCCTTCCACTAGTCCCGTGACCCGCTCGGCGGCCTCGCGGACCTGGCCGAGTTGAGACAAGTCGCATACGGCGCTGTCCACTTGGGCCGCTGCGACGCGATGACGCACCGCTTCAGCTGCCGCCAGCCCGTGTGCCTCGGAGGGGCACAGGATGATCACATGTGCTCCGTGGCGGGCCAGGTGCTCGACCAGCGCGGCACCGATTCCGCGAGAGGCACCCGTGACCACCGCCGTACGTCCGGAAAGATCGCCCGCCTGCGCCGGAGTCCAGCCGGTGTTCCCGGCACGCCAACGCCCCCACGGACCGGTCAGGTGTGCATGTCTTGCCTCACTCACCGTCGGTGCCCTCGCCTCGTCGTCATGGACATTTGGTGCAACGACACGTAGGCCGGGCAGGCAACGGCCGCCCCCCCCGGCGGGCGAGAGCGTGCCGTTGCCCGGCCCCAGCTCCTGGGCGGCACGCTCTTCAGCCCAACTCCGGCTCCGCGGGGCCTGGATCAGGATGCGCTCGCGAGCTGGGGCGCTGTGGGCGGGCGGGGGTCGGCCGGCCGTAGTGACGGGTGCGCAGGTGGAAGATGACCAGCGCCAGGAGGCTGGTGGCAGCGAACCAAGGCAGCGCCCGGCCGGCGCAGGCGAGGGTGTGCGCATGAGTGAAGGAAGCGGCCAGAGCGGCCTGGGCGGGCCCGTACAGCGGCAGGGCGCCCAGCAACGCCTGGTCTCCGGAAGGGTTAGAGACAGGGCTTTGCATGCCGACGTCGACGAGCGTTGCCATCACCACGACGAAGAACCCCTCGAGTTCACCGCGCAGCAGATAGCCGCTCATGATCCCCAGGCCGCCGTAGGCAAGAATCGCCGCGGCCACCGCTGCCGCGACCGCATGCGGCTGGGCCAGCGGCCAGGACATCCACAGCAGACCAGTGGTATAGCCGGTGAGCAGCACCGTGATGATGAGCAGGGCAAGCACCTTGGCTGTCAGAAGTTGCAGCCGAGGGTAGCCCGCCAGGACCAGTCGCAGATCCATGCTCCGGGCGTTGAAGGTCGCCATGAACATCATGAACCCGGCGATCACCGTCACGGCGTGCAGAGCGCTGGAGATCTGGATGGTGCGGTTCATCGACGCGGTCACCTCGATGCCCAGGACGCTGGTGAACGTGATGTCCTTGTCCAGCGCGGTCGCCCGCACCACGTAGATCCAGGTGGGGATGAAGAAGGCGATCATGCCCATTGCCAGGCGGTTGCGCAGGTGGCCGGTCAGGGTGAAGCCGAGCGCCACGGTGAACGCCGTCCACTGATGCCTCACTGGTTCGCCCCCTCGTGCAGACGGCCATCACGCAGGTGATGCACGGTGTCAAAGTGCTGCAGGTCGTGCAGCAGGTGTGAGACCACCACCACCGAACGCCCCAGGGAACGCAGTCGGACTGCCAACTGCCAAAAACGCTGATGCGTATCCCAGTCGAAGCCCTGATAAGGCTCATCGAGGATCAGAAGCGGCGGATCATGCATCAGTGCCAAGGTCAGATTCAGTTTCTGCCGGGTTCCGCCGCTCAGCTCTCCCGCCCGCGTACGCCGTTCGGCACCGAAACCCAGCAGGTCCACCAGTTCCCACGCTGGGTTGAGCCGTGGTAGCCGGTAGGCGACCTGGAACAACCGCAGATGCTGGGCAACCGTCAGCGTGTCATTGACCACTGCCTGCTGCGGGCAATACCCCAGAGCGCCGTAACACTGCACGCTACCTCCGTCCGGCATGAGCTCGCCCACTGCGATCCGCAACAACGTGCTCTTGCCCGAGCCGTTCTCGCCCACCACGCCCGCGAGCATTCCCGCCGACACCGTGAAATCCGCGCCCCGCAGCACTGCTCGTCGTCCGTACGCCTTGTGCACGGCCCTGATCTGCAGCCGCATGTCTGATGCCATCTCACTGTGCCCTTCGCTGCCTACCGCCCGAGCAATCTTCGCCAGGCCAACGCAACCAGGCGCCTACGGACACGCAGGACGAACGTGGTTGCATCCGTCTGAATGGGGGAGGCCCAGGAGGTTGGGCGTGCACTTGGGACGCAGGGCCTCGTTCATCGGTCGTGACGCTGATCATCGCCAGAACCGGCAGAACGAGAGTTGCGCGGCAGCTGAGCCGGTACTTCGCTCCGCCCTGCATGCCGGTCTTTGCCGGCGCTGCGGTCAGTTGGCGCGTCACCTGGCCCCACTACGACGGTCTTTGGTGGGGACTGTGCGGCAGCGGCACGTGGGCGCTGTTGTCTGCGGCCGTGGCCTTCTCCGGCACACGCCTGCGGTGGTGGCCGGCCCCCGACCCCTCCGAGCGTCGGCCCCGGCTCATGCTGCTGGCTGCCAGCGTCATCACCGCAGCGGCCGTCTGGCTTGTCTGCGACAGCCTCGGCGCCCCAGCCGCGCTCCTGGCTATGGGATGCATGGCCCCACTCCTGGCAACATTGCTCTTCGCCTGCACCTACGCCGGCAACATCTCCCTGCACACCAGCTCCGCAGCTGCCAGCGTCACCCTCTTGACCCTGCAACTAGGCCCGGCCTGGGCTCTGCTGTACCTCCTCGTGGCAGCCATCGGCTGGTCCCGCCTGCACCTGCGTGCCCACACACCCACCCAGGTCGTTGCCGGTGCGGCAGCGGGGGCCATGGTCTGCAGCACCATGCTCTACTTCGGTCCGCTGGGCGCGAGCTAGCCCCTGCGGCCGAGACCGCGACGCCGGACAGGGATTACACCGGCTCCTCATATACGTCCATCTCGGAGGGCACGCGTTCAAGCAGCATGTCGAGATGCTCCTGCATGGTGGCGAACCACTGACCGAACTCCGCCTCGGTGTTGAGAAGGAACCACGAGCCGAAGCGCCCCAGGGCCTCCAAGGCAGGTTCGGACTCGTAGCGCAGTTCGCAGTGGACCTGTACATAGTGGTCATGCTCACCAGCGGCATCGCTGATGCCGAACTGTCGCGCGAGATCCACCGTAAACATCGGTCGGCCGCTGAAGGCGTACGTGCCGTATTGGAAGAGGAAGCCGTCGGAATCGGGTGTTGCCGCCGTGTCAAAGTGCTGCCGCCCGAATCGCATGTAGGCCAGCCATGCAGCCTTCGTGGTCAACTCGCTCGCCATCGACCGTTCAGCCGCCAGCTCGGCACGCACGACGTCGAGCGCTTCCTCCGGCCGCGATCTGTCGGGCACGCCGGCTCTCCTCGCTTCGGGAACCACAAAACGATCTCTATGAGGGTAAGGGGCGCGAGATGTCAGGCAGCTCGAACAAACAGGTGGCACGGAGCCGTGCGCTCCGTCTACCTTGCGCCCGTGACTGGTGATCCGAAGTGCTCATCACCTCGCCGCCGGTGATGGTGTACATGTTCTCGGCCGGCCCTTGTGGGGCGTAGTTCGGGTTGCGGGAGGTCTTGAGGTCTTCAGGCGTTGAGAGAAGGTCCCTTCGGCACGGAGCGGGATGCGCAGGCTCTCGTGACTGATGTGGTCGACCACCCCTCAGCGACCAAGGAGGTCGCCGGCTCGGACAGACTCCGGGGAGCGGCAACTCGTATTCGGCGGACTTGGACGTGGCGATCTTCTTGATCTCGCGGGCTCGGGCAGTGGTGACGATGCCTGTCATGTCCATCGCATGTCGATGGCGGAGAGTTGTTGTATGCGTTCCGGTGTGAGGGTGGTGGCTCTGGATCGCTGATTGCGGTCCATGCGCCCAGTTTCAGCTCTCTGAGTTCCCGTTTCTCGGGGTTGTCGGCCTCGTCGCCGATGGTGATGGTTTCGGTGTGTTTGCGGGGGGACTTGTAGGTGTCCTTCGCGTTGGTGGTAGTGGTGGGCGGCCTTGTAGTGCATGGCCCATTTGCTGGCCTGGCTGGTCCTCGGTTTGGGTTTCTCGTCCTCGGTCGCGGGTGTGATGCCGAGGACGTGTTCACACATCCACTGCTGTACGCCGGTGAGCTTCTCCCACCCGAACTGCTGGGCACGAACCCAACGCCCCAAGTCTTCGCCTTGGCGTAGGACTTCGCCCGCTGCGGTGGGCAGTGCCTCGCCCGCGTTCAGGTGTATCCGCACGAGGTGGAAGGAGCGTTGCCAGGTGAAGGGCCAGTTCGGGCACCAGGATGCGTCGATGTCCTCCAGCTGCTCGCGCCGCTCCTCCGACAGGGCTCCGGCCGACGACTTCACCGGTAGCCCCTGCGCACGCTGCTGCTCGTTGTCGGCGGCCTTGCGGGCGGCGGCCCGCGCGTTCTTCAAAAAGATGCCCACCTGGCGCCCCTGGTAGGTGGCGTCCAGCGGGGCCAGGAGGTGCCCGTGTTCGGGTCCAGGCCGAGCCGACGGACCCGGTCCCGCGCCACGGCGTCGTCCCAGTTCGGATTGAGCCGCTGACCGAAGTCGAGGTGGTCGGCGACGCTCAAGGACGCATAGGTCGGGGTGTCCTGGGCAACGAAGCCGACCTTGGCCGGCTGTTCAACGTCCTCGGCTGGACGGCCTCCGCACACCTCGATGGTGCCGGCGGTCGGGGTCAGCATGCCGGAGGCCAGGTTCAGCAAGGTGGACTTGCCTGCCCCGTTGGGGCCGACCAGGCCCACCACCCGGCCGGCCGGAACATCCAGATCGCAATGCTGCAGCGCCCAGCGCTGCTTGTACTTCTTGCCCAGTGCCTGGGCTCGTAAGACGGCGCTCACGCTACGTCCTCTCCGGCTGCGTTACGAAAGGTGTTCATGAACAGTGCCTCGACGCTTTCCTCGTCGAGTCCAGCCAGGCGGGCCTTGGTCAGCCAGCGCTGGAGGTCCTTGAGCAGCGGGCCGTGCGCGGTGAGCGTGCCGTCGGCCAGCGTGCGGGTCACGAAAGTCCCGACGCCCGGACGAGCACCGACCAGCCCCTCGTGCTCCAGCTCGCGGTACGCCTTGAGCACCGTGTTCGGGTTGACCGCGATCTGCTTTGCCACGTCCTTGACCGTGGGCAGCTTGTCCCCCTCCTTCAGCAAACCCAGGCGCAGCGCATGGCGCACCTGCTGGACCAACTGCTGATAGGGAGACAGGCCGGACCGGCCGTTGAGGTGGAACTCAATCACCCGTTCCTCCATTTACCTAGTTGCCTAGCGCTATAGCCTTCTGCGTCGATCATTCGGCAAGGGACCTCCGCAGCGCGAGGCTCGTGTCCGGCGGGCCCGCTCAGGTGTCGGCAAACGAACGAATGACGACAGGTGCCGCGTACGTCCAATGAACCCGGACTTTCCGGGGCTTGACGACGGCCCAGATCCAATGAGATCCGATGACGATTAACGACAGGGTTAGATGACACCTGAGGTCCGATGAGGCGGCAGAAGCGAGGAACAGCGTGGCCAATCTCGTCTACAAGCGCGTGTCAACCGACAAGCAGTCGACCGGCCGCCAGAACCTCGTCCTCGCCGAGGCCGGGATCGAGGACCCGGTCGTCTTCGAGGAGGAGGCCGGCATCTCCAGCCGCCTCCACCCGCTTGAGCGCCCGAAGTTCGGCGAGTTACTCACGTACGCGCGGCCGGGCGACATCGTGCACATCTCCGAGATGTTCCGCCTGGTCCGCGGCACTGGCCACATCGTCGACGTGCTCGACGTGCTGCACCGCGACCGTCTCGCCCTGCGCATCCACGACGGAGCGTTCTCCGCGATGGACCTCACCGCCCGCCACCCGCGCACCGGCGAGTTGCAGTCCACGGTGAAGTTCATGGTGCAGACCCTCGCCGCCGCCGGCGAACTCCAGCGGGAGCTGACGTACGACGGACTGCGGGCCGCCGAGGCCAAGGGCAACAAAGGCGGGCGCCGCCCGGCAGTCCCGGCCGGGAGGACCGATGCCGTGCGCACCGCATACCTGAAGGGCCGGTCCATCGCTGCCCTCGCCCGCGAGTACGACGTCAGCCGCGGCGCCATCCGCACGGCCGTCGCCGACCTCCTGCCCGAGCACACGGCCGCCGACCCGGGTGCCCCGGCCCTGGAACTGCCGGTCGTCCTCGATATGCCGGGCAAGGTCGCCGACTTCCTCCGCGCCGCCGAGCTGGAGCCCGTGGAGCGCGTCACGCTCGACCAGGACGTGACCGAACGGCGCGGCCAGGGCTACACCCTTCGCGTCACTGCCGTGCCCGCGGTCCACCGCCAACTCCTCGACCGCTGCCAGTTCCTCGACGGCACCACGGCGATCCCGGCCCAGCGCAAAGCCCGCCGCGAGTACGAGAAACGCGTCAACGCGCTCCCGGTTGTCAGCCTGCGTTGAACGGACCGGGCACCACACCCACCAAGATCAAGTACTGGCGGCTTTTGGGCTTACCTCGGCGCTACCCCATCTGCGGGTCAGCCGTGCGGCTTTGGCGGGCGTGGGTGCGGTCTTGACGTCCGCCATCATGAGCACCAGGACCATGCGCCTGTCTAACCGGAGGCCTTCATCGGCCGGAGTGGCAGAAGACGTCACGGTCCCAGGACTCGAACAAACCCAGCAGAACCACCCGGGTGATGCTGGATCCGTTAGCAACGAATTAGGTAGTCATGCCAACTCCGAAGGCCGGTAGCCCCGTTGCGGGACTACGAAAACGTTAGGGGGGAGGCCGGTTCACGGCGATCGTTCGACCCGCTCGCTACGATGGCCGAGGGCTGGTTTCCGGGGCAGTTCACTCCGGCACGAGCCGCTACCCCCGCATGTCCCTGGCGTACACCACGGACGTGCCCGCGCTCGACCTTAGGGCGGCACTGGCCGCCATCGGCCAGCCGCTGTCCGGGAGACGTGGGTCAGCTGCGCCAGGTCGAGCAGTGGTACGACGGCGCGGTCATCAAATCCGGTTGCGGAAGTGTCGTTCGCCGAAAGCCGGTTGTGACCTCGTTCCCCGGTTCCGGCCCTGTGGAGGGTGACGCCGCCGTGCTCACCACGACGCCGCCGTGCTTACCCCCGCGGGGGCTTTCACCTCTCAGGGACCCTGCGTGATGGCTGCGGCT
Source organism: Streptomyces sp. NPDC033180 (assembly GCF_055577645.1). Taxonomy (NCBI): domain Bacteria; kingdom Bacillati; phylum Actinomycetota; class Actinomycetes; order Kitasatosporales; family Streptomycetaceae; genus Streptomyces; species Streptomyces sp. NPDC033180. The sequence goes on from NZ_JBVIPU010000023.1 coordinate 59,924, forward strand.
TCGCTGAGCCGACCTGGCCGGACGCTGACCCGCAGGTGCGATGTGCCGGCTGGGTGTCGGTGGCTGACGTCAGTGACGGCATGTCAGGTCAGGGTGTTTCGCTGTTTGGCGTTGAGCCTGGAGAAGTCACTGGCAGGGGACGGTGCATGGTGCCGTTTCGGATGGCATGGGGTGGTGGTATCCCCCGTTCCGTGCACGGTCCGTCGATGCCTCCGGGGCCGGAGGCGCCCCCGGACCATCAACAACAGGGGAAGCTACGTTGGACCCGTAGGCCAGCCCCGTTGAGGAGGCACGAACAGGGGGCAACGGGGGCGGCTCCGGCGAGTTCTGGCCCTACCCGCCGACGAGCCCTGCCCTCTTCGGAGCGGGGCAACTGCCTACTCCTGATCCACCCCGTCGGAGCCGTTAGGTCGGGCCAGAACTCGCCCGAGGGTGAGGTCGGTTGTAAAACGTGAAGCACGCAGCGCATCGTTGATGAACTGAACTTGCAGTCTCAGCACGTTCCGCTGTATGTCCGGGTCAGCCATCATGTGAGCTGTGCCTGGAAGCGGGAGAACGGTGTGAAGGCGGCCGGCTCTCAACAGCGCTTCTGAGAGCCGGAATGTGTGGGCGCTGACTACGTTGTCGTCCGCCATTCCGTGGATCAACATCAACGGTCTGATCAGCTTGTGGGCGTCATCGAGCAGAGACGAGCGGATGTAGCTGTCGGGGTTCTCCGCTGGGTGCCCGAGATGCCGCTCTCGCCAGTGCGTGTCGTACAGAGTCTGGTCGGTGACGGGAGCGCCAGCGACGGCCACGTGGAACACGTCGGGCCTGCGCAGCACTGCCAGTGCCGCCAGGAAGCCTCCGTAGGACCAGCCCCGGATGGCCACCTTGTCCAGATCGAGGCACCCCAGAGCGGCTGCGGCGCCGTGCAGGCCGTCGACCTGGTCTTGGAGGACCGGTGTTGCAATGTCACCATGGATGGTCCGTTCCCAGGCAGGACCGCGGCCAGGGGTGCCGCGGCCGTCCACAATGACGACCGCGAAACCTTGCTCGGCGAGCCACTGCGGGAGGAGATAGCCGTCCAGCTCTTCGGTGACGCGCTGAAGATACGGCCCGGCGTACGGGTCCATGAGGACGGGGAGGGGCTGCGACCCGTCCGCGCCTGAGGGCAACACGACCGCGACGCGCAGCTCACGCTCTCCCACGGTCAGGATCCGCACATCAGGTGTGACAGTAGGGGCCTCAACCAGACTGCGGACAGCCCTCACTGGGCCGCGACGGTCATGCGCGCTCACGGTCCAGCCGGAGCGGTCGAGACGGCGGCCGTACGTGACAACCGTTCCGCCACTGGCCCGGCCGTTCCATACCCCCGGCCCCCGCGTCACTTGGCACGCTCCCTCCTTCAGGGTCCAGATCCATAGATGGATCCGGGTCGGTTCGTCCGACGCGCGGAAGTACACCGCCTCGTCGTCAGTTGCCACTACCTCCCGCACCTGGAGCCCGGATGGAGTCACCGCCTCCCCGTCGATGAGCAGTCGTCGTGTGCCGTCTCGGTCGCCCACCCAAACCAGCCGATCGGATGCGGTCACCGCCGGGACACCACGGACGATGGACACCCAGGCGGAGTCCCTCTCCTCGTGCACCACCCGGGTGGCGCCGGTGACCGGTTCCACGGACAGAACGCGCATCCGCCGCTGGCTGCGGTTCTGAACGACCACGAGGGGCCGTTCCCTGGACCATTGCACGTCCACGACGTACTCGAACTCCGCCCTGTCCCACGCGACGGCGACCGGTGGTCCATCGTCTGCGACGAGCCACAGTGAGACATCGGCGTTCCGCGTCCCGGCCGCGGGATAAGCCAGCTCCCGGGGATGCTTTGCGGGCCAGGCCGGGTCGGCCAGGTACCAGCGCTCGACCAGGGCGGTGTCAACACGAGCGACGAGCAGTCGCTGGCTGTCCGGGGACCACCAGAAGCCCCGCAGGCGTTCCATGGACTCGGCGGCCACGTGCTCCGCCAGGCCATAGGTGACGTGCTCACCCTCTGGCCCTATGAGGACCCGGTCGCCCTCCCCGTCGGCGCCGACCAGGCGCAGCTCTCCGGCGTGCGTGTAGGCGATCCGAGAGCCGTCGGGGGACGGCCAGGGGGCGAACGCCGGCGGCAGGCCGTCGAGGATGCTGGTGTGTCCGGTGTCGAGCCTGGCAGTGCCGATCCGGCCGTGCGCGGAGAACACCGCGCGGGTCACTGCCTGATCGGTGGCGTAGGCCGTGATGCCGCGCGATTGTTCCCGCGTGCGCTCGCGCATCCAGGCGTCCGCCGACGAGGCTACCCCCGCCCCTGAGGGCGGCGGGGGGACGGCGCGGTCAGGGTCGGCGAGCAGCGTCTCCTCGCCCGTGGCCATGGACAGCTGCCACAGGCAGGAGATGGGGTCGCTGCCGGAGCGGGAGCGCAGGAATACGACTCTGTCGCCATCCGGGGCGACCGTGAACGCGGTGGGGGACCCGAGCTGGAACCGGTGGGTCCGCAGATACTGTTCGAGCAGTGCGTCGGACCCGCTCACCTGATCGTCTCCTCGGGCAGCCGTGACCACACGAAGTAGTAGTCCTCGTATCCCGGGCCGCACGGGAACACGCCTACGGTCTCGAGCCCGGATTCATCGATCATGCTGCTGAAGTCCGAAGGGTGCGAGAATCGGTAGTTTTCCTGGATCACGACCGAACCGCCGGGGTTCAAGAAGTCGGGGGCTGCTGCGTAGAAGTCGCGATGGATGGACCAGTCCGTGTCCTTCCAGATCAGCGGTGAATGGCTGTGCTGGTACTCGGAGGCCGGAGCAGAGGCGTTGACGTGCGGAGGGTTGCCGACCATGAGATCCCACCGAAGTGCGGGGGGCACCTGCGTGAAGCAATCGGAAAGGTGGAACCTTACCCGGCTCTCCAGGCCGTTATCCTTGACCGTCCGCTCCACTGCGCCCTGTGCAGCAGGGTTCACGTCGCCCAGGTCGAGGCTCTCGCACAGCCCAGCGGCCAGGAGCGAAAAGCCGATGAACCCGGGACCGGCGCACCACTCGAAGACGGTGCGCACTCCTACGAAGTGCTGCCGGACGAAGGGGGCGTAGGCGCGACCGAAGGTGTTGCCCCCTCCGTCCAGGTCTGGGTTGTATGACACCGTGAGGGAGTCGCTTTCGCCGTATGTCACGTACTCGTACTGTCGCTCGTGGCGCGTCATACCGTTCTCCAGGGAAAGGGCGGCCGAGAGCGGGGCCGCCAGGGTTGCGGGCGGGGCGAAACGACCGAGTCAGAAGATGACGCGCTCGTGCGCAGCGAGCCGCGCGTCACGCGATCTGCGCAGATCTCTGGTGACGTTGATGCGCTTGAGCCAGCGGTCCGTGCCGTCGTACCGAGCCTGGAAGGGACGGCGCCCGTGCACGGCCTTGAAGTTGTCGATGAAGAGGATGTCGCCCGGCACAAGGACGATTTCGCGCATGTGCGCCTCAACCCTCTTCGAGAACGTGGCCAAGGCCCGGCGTGCCTCATCGTCCTCGATCGGATCAATGTAGTGGGGGTGCACCCGCAGATAGGGGTCGGCGGTGTCGCCGAAGAGGACGGCCACCGGCTCGGGGTGGTCGAGCATGCGGCAGATGCGGGCATAGCTGCGCTCCCGCAGCTCCGCAGCGGGGTCGTCCGGACGAGGGGCGGCCCGGCTTTCGGGTCGGTGGGCGTCGTCGGGCAGTAGCGGGTAGTGCGCCACGGCCAGGACCTCGCGGGTGCGCGCGTCCAGGTCCAGGTCCTCGACCCCCACGTAGGTGGTCTCGGCGGAGTCTGGGTTGCGCAGGCACATCAGGCCGACGTAGTCCGCACGGTAGGGGTGGAACGCGTCCTCGGTGTGCCACTCCAAAGGCGTGATGCTGCCTGTCCCCAACTGCCCTATCTCGTGACCCTTGATGGGCATCACGTCGTGCATGACACGTCCGTCCTGCTGGGTGGCCCACGCGATGGGGTCTCCCAGGAGCTGACCGCAGAGCAAAAAGAACAGTTCCTCCTCGATCGCGGGCGACTGAGCGGGCCGGTTCTTCCAATGCTCGGGTGTGGCACCAATGGCATCGTCGTCGATAGGGAAGCCGCGCACGACACAGGCGGCTGAGGGTTCCTTGAGCCGGAACGCATTGAGCGCGGCACGCAGGCTCCTGGGGAGTTCCTGTGCGTAAACGGCCGCGTCAGCGAGGAGAGCGGGCAGTTCGACAGAGGAATGCCGCCGGGCCAACTCCGCCACCAGGGAGCGGGCCTCCGCTGCTTCGTTCGGGGTAAGGGTGACGCGGTACATCAAGGAGGTCCTTACGTGCGGGGACTGCTGCGCTGGCGAGGGGGCTCTCCGAGGCCCAGCGATCCGGACGGGCACTGAGGTCAGCGGCGGGCCAGCGCCACCGTCGGGAGGGCGCCGTGGCCATGGATACTGACGACCCCCTTCCGACCTGGAGGCAGATAGCGGACCATGCAGCCGCCCGGCCGGCCGTCAAAGACGTACGGGCTGAAAACGGGGTAGACGTCCGCCTCATAAGTGCCAGCGCCGTCTCCCTCGGCGAACTCCATGGTGTACGGGGCTGGTTCCACGTACTCCTGGACGATGTGGTCCTCGGCCCCCGCCGCTTGGGTGACGGCGCGCTTCCACACTTCCGAATCGCAGTGCCGACCGACGAGGACATCCTGCGCTTTCATCCCGATGGCAGGCTTGAGGACGAACTCCTCGGAGCGGCTGAGCAGCAGTTCGGGCAGTGAGTGGTCCACGCCCCGCCAGCGGGTGCGCCGCTCGCCTACCACACGCGTCCAGGGCAGGTACCGTTCGACGGTCTCGCGGTCGCGCGAGGTCATCCAGGGGCGACCTTCGGAGACCCAGCCGAGGACCTTCTTGTTGGAGATGAGGTAGGCGGTCTGCGTCGCGATGAGAGTGACGCCAGCGTCAAGTGCCGTGCGGACTGGAGTGATGTCGATGCCGTGTCCGCGCCACTCGGGAATGGTGAAGTGCCGCAGACCGAGCTCGTAGCGCGGGCGGCCCAGAAGGTCCAACCCGTCGAGCAGGTCTTCAGGTTCGAAGAACTCCGCCTTAAGGCCTCGCTTCCTGAGCGAGTCCACCTGGACGTCGTAGTAGCGGAGGGTACGGCTGCCGTTGAGGTCGCGGGCGCTGCCGACGACGGCGACAGCGGGCGTGGTGTCCAGCTCCCGTACCGCGCGGACGAATATCCCATCGCGTACGGCCAGCGGATCGGGTCCGGCAAACGGTGCCTGCTCGAGTCCCCCGTACATCGCAGTCCAGGCTGCGGCATTCAGCGAGGTATCGACGACACCACCGATGCCGGCCCCGATATTGAACTCAACGAACTTGGGTCCGGTGACGTCGACCATGACGTCCGGGCGGGCGATGCAGGTCGCAAAGTCTTCTTCGACCGCGCCATCCATGAACAGTGGATATTCGCTCTCGTCGGCGGCGAGTGCCGCGATGCGGCCTGCCGCCGTCGGCGCGCACTCCAAGAGTGTTCTACGGAGCAGCGTGAGCAGCGCGGAGGCTGCCGCGAACATCTCGCTGTAGGACTCCCGGGGCAGCACGACCGGGCGCACCGATGCCGGGGACATCGGGAACGCGATGTCGTCCATCGCCTGGCGGAGGCCGTCGACGAGGGCGGGCACGGGGAGCCGGGAGTCGAGGGGCAAGGCAGAGCCCGATCCGTACCAAGGTGTTCTCATGACAGCGCCTTCCTGGGCTCCGGAACGGAGGCGAGGAACGTGTCCAGGTCGAGGTGACGGACCCGCTCCACGCCGGGGGACTTCGCGGAGTAGTCCTCGCGGACCGGACGGTCCGGGTCGTGGAAGAACACGGCCTCCAGTGCACCGTCGTAGGTCTCCGTAATGACGGGATTGGCGACTAGAAAGTCCCGAACCTCAGGGGTGTCGTGTGTTACGTGCAGCCACAGGCGCTTGTTTCTGAAGTGGTTGGGCGGCAGGACCACTTGGGTACCGAAGCGTCGCTTCCACTGGTAGGTGCCCTTGCTGAGGAAGGGTTCTGTTCCTTGGAAGTCGAGATATCGCACGCCGTTCTCAGCCGCCCAGCCGATCAGGAAGTGGTAGATGGCCTTGAACGCGCCACTCTTGTAGTGCTCGGTGAGCCCGTCCGCCACACCAAGCAGCCGCAGGGTCAGGACCCGTGACGTGGCGTCCCAGTGGCAGAGGGCCCCGCCGATGCGCTCGCCGTCCTGCGACAGGCTGAACAAGCATCCGGTGCGGAACAGACACTCGTAGGAGACGTCCTTCGTCTCCGTCCGCTCCCGGGCGCCGTGGCGCTCCCGCATCGTCGGCCGGTAATGGCGGTCGTAGAAGACGTCAAACCAGGCGGGGTCACGCTCCACCGCCCAGGCCCAGTCGTGGTGCCGCAGATCGCGGTTGAACTGTGTGCGTTCCCGCTTCGATATTTTCCTGCGTACGGTGTCGGGGCCCCCATCGGTGTCGATGACGAAGTGGACGCGCATTGGAACGATCAAGGAAGCCTGCCCGGGCAGCTGCCGGGCCCGCGCGACGCTCGTGCCGACGATGATGATGTCGGCGTTGGGAAGCCGAGCAGGGGAGCGCAGCGCCTTGCCGGTCATCTGCGTCGTGGCGCGCTCGGCGGGCCCTCCGCTGTCGTCCTCACGGCGCAACTCGGTGAACTCCAGGGTGTAGGCGAGTCCCTCGTCAAGGCCGGCGTACGCGACGGACATGCCCCCGAGTCGCGAAGTGACAGCGGGGAACACCGCCGTGTCTCGAGTGTCTAGGACGGTCCGCAGCTGTGTCACGACCCGGTGGCTGCTATTGCGCCACCGGTATCCAGCGTGCATACGCAGCCGTCGACTTAGGGGTGCTCTAGAAGGTGAAAGGGCAGGCACAGGATGTCACCTTTGACATGGATCGGTGAAGAGGCGATTAGAGGTGGCGTGTATCTCGGCGGTGTGTAGTGACCTTGCTGTCGAGTTAGCTCCTCGGAGAGTTCGGGGATGCTCGACTGATCCACTCAGACGGGTGAGCTGGCGCCCGAAAAGCGCACTAGCAAGGCGCGGTAGACGGGGTCTCTTCGTGCTGCGGGCCTCGGCGTGCAAGTGTCGGGCCAGGCCCTGTTCCTCCCGCGCCCGCTCGACTTTAGGAAGGCGTCGTGCTCTCGGTGTGCCGCCAGTTCCCCGGCGGGTACGCTCCAGAACTCCTGCTGAAGCACGACGAAGGCGATTGTGACCCGGGGCAGCAGCGGGTAGGTCGGCTGGGCTGGAGTTCGCCGCCCCAGTGCTGGGGAACAGAGACGACGGGGACCCCGGGTAGGTGGTGCCCGACGTGAGGCAGCGTCACCCGGCTGTCAGGTGACCCGAGTTCCCGCGGGTGGCGGCCGCCTCGCGCCGCAAACCGAGAGGCAATCATGGTGAGCCTTATAGTTCGAGGTCGCATGCCATGGGCTTTGTCATCATGCTGCCGCGGCTTTGAACACGACGTCCTTGAGCATGTCGCCGTTCTCTACGGTGTGCAGCGCCGAGCGGGACAGCGGCGTGTAGTCCGGCGCGCTGTAGCACCCCGATCCGTGGATGAGGATGTCCCTCTCCGGCACGAGGCCGCGGTCGACGGCGTTGAGGAGTCCCGTCATCGCCATCACAAGAGACCACTCGCGCAGGGCGCGGGGGTCGGCGGGCAGCTCCACTCCGGCAGGCCGCAGCAAGGCTCTGATCTGTGGGTACCGCGTTATGCACTCGTGCAGAGACACAACAATGCCGCCTCCGCCGTGGGTGCGGATGAGGTCGTTCATCCGGGGAGACGTCGGGGGCTTGCGGGTGTAGAACGTGGCGTCGAGTGTTTCGCCCAGGTCTGCCGTCAGGTACGGGAATCGCGGATCCATTCGCTGCTCGAACAGACCTGTCCGTTCGTTGTAACAGTAGTCGGGCAGGTGATCGACGCTGGTGTCGTCGTGGTAGAGGCTCAGCACCATGTCCGGAGCACCAAGGTGCTGCACCAGGAAGTAGTGCGGGTGTGGCATGGAGTCACGCAGGTGCTGACTGAGTAGTGCGCGGCCTTGTGCGTGGCCGAGCAGCCCATACGCACTGGATACCGCGTGGACGTGCAACCGGGGCTCGCTGGGCGGGAAAAGGTCGGCCTCGGCCAGGGCACGGATGATATCCGCGGCCATGTAATTGTTTAGGTCGAGGGTGTACCAGAGATGAGCCCCCGTGGCCTCCCGCACGACTGACGCGTGCTGGTCGATCACATGGCGGGCGAGTGACTTGACGTGGGCCGGCTCGCTTCCGGGGTACACCGCCACGGGGTTGCGGGACCTCAGTTCATGGTCACGATGCAGGTCGGAATCCCACAGCTTCGCTGAAGCCCCCTCGGGGACGACGACCGACACGCTCAACTGGTCGGGCGTCACCAACTTCAGGCGGATCGCGCGCAGTACCGCGTCACGCATTGCTGTGGCCTTATTGGCCGAGGACGGTGTCAATATCATGACGCGCTCGCCCGTTTCCTGAATATAACGGACCGCTCGAGCCACAATCATAAGCGAGGCAAGCGTCTTCGTCGTGCGCGTTCCCGGGTTCTGTGCCAGATTCAGCAGCGCGAGCTGCTTTCCCGCGTATTCACCCACTGAGGTGAAACTGAGACGGGAAACTGAGAAGAACTCCCGGACCTCAGGTGTCATTGCGGGCAGCTGAACCCCTGGATTGAAGTCACGGGAATCCGAAATCGGACCACCCGCTATCGCCTTGAGCGCCGGATTTATGTAGGCGTAGTAGCGTTCGATGGAATTCTCTACCTCAACCATTCTGCGGATCTCCTTCTAGGGCCACAAATTGTCACTGCATATGCCCATCCCATTCAGAGCTCCCACATTCGCGATGCTCCGGTCCGTCGACATTCGAGGTTATTAGCGATTTGCTACCCAGGCTGATGTCAAAGGAGTCGATGGTTCAATTGACCGACTCGCGCCGGCGGAGACATTCCTTCGCGTTCCGGAAAACCTGTCCGGAAGGACAAACTTTGATCCTTGCTAATCAGTGACTCGGGATTCGCTATCTAACCTCAGGTCTTATGAGCTTCAATCACGCTGACGAACGAACCTGCCAGTGGCGTGACATTCGAAATACGAAGGCCAGCCAGCTGGAGAAGTGCCTGGAACTGGGTAAGGGTTCGTTCCCGGCCGCCGACAAGAACCATCATTGCCAAATCGCTCCAATAGGCAGGATGAATCTTGTTGGAGTCCGGTAGGATCATCTCGCAGATAACGATGCGGCCGCCCTCAGGGAGGGATTCACGGCTGCTCCTCAAGATTTCGATAGCATCTTCGTCCTCCCAATCGTGAAGAACACTACACATCAAATGTGTGTCCGCCCCAGTCGGGAGTGATGAGAAAAAATCCCCTGCTACAACCCTGCAACGATCCATCAGCTGGTTCAGCGCACCAGTCTCGCCAGACCTCTCGATAACGGCGGCTCGGTCAAAGAGAATTCCATTCATATGGGTGTTTTCTCGAAGAATGGAGGCCAGGACAGCACCTCTCCCACCGCCCACGTCGAGTACGGAAAACGTATTCTGCCATGATGGGAGGGTGGCTAGGTCGCTGTACAGACGGCTCGCTCGCTCTTGCATCCGCCGATCAAACGCTGCGCCAGCCTGGCTATTGCTTTCCTTATGCGCGAAGAACGTCTCGCCGAACTCACTATTGAAAGCTGGCTGCCCAGTAGCAATCGTTTCAACGGCACGGAGCCATGCGCGGTACGATTCGATGGTGGAGAGGGTTTCCCTCATGGAAACAGGTGAATCACTAAGCAAGAGCTGACCCAGTTCCGTGAGGGAAAACCGTCCACTTTCATCCTCACTGAAAAAGCCACAACCGGCTAGTGGTATCAATAGTCGTTCGAGTGCCCAGGGGGACACATTGAGTCCTCGTGCGAGGTCCTTTACGTTCTTCTCGGCTTGAAGTAGTTCGTCAGCGATCCTCAGTCGTGCAGCAATAGACAAGGCGTAAGGAAGCACTCCGACTATGCTGTCGTCACCCATGCGAAGAAAATCGCGAACTACTGGGTTTTCGGCTGTAGAAATAACCTGTTCTATTTTGGAGCTTTCCTGTTGTTTCATCTACTTATACTCCATTTAACAGATCGTACGTTGAGAACCTCAGAAATCCCAGTTTGGATATCGCTTCAATTTGCCAAGTCGCTCCGGTGGCCATATCTGGCGCGATATGCGGCCTAGTAAGTTGATGCCAATATGTTGGAAGACCCTGGGAATTCACCGTACAGCTAAGTGCAGCTCGACTCATGAACTGGTCCTATAGTTCGCTGAACAGCCGCTTTAACGCATGTGTGCTGCCGCGGAGATTGACGAGGAAGATATTTAGAGGAGCCGCTTTGAGAGCTGCCCCAGCCGGCAACTTGGGCCAGAACGAGATGCTCACACGCCACCGCATTCCAAAAGCGAGCGTTCTTAAATCACCCGACTCTCACATTGATTCTAATGCCATGCATCCGACAAAGGCCATGGACTGGATATGCAGCTGACCAAGATTTCCGGGGTCCTCGGAAGATATCTTTCCGCCAAGATCTCGACCAGTTAAACCTCCGCATACCATCCCAAATCGGCACCTGCGTCGGTTATGAGCTGGGTGCTCGTCTGACAAGCATCCGTTGTTCAGAGTGGCTGAGAGTCGCCCATCGACGCTACGGGACCGGCACCACCAGATGACTGCTAGTCGTCCTGCTATATGGCGCAGGTGAGCAGATCCGTAGCCGCCCAGTACGCGTACTGGAGCACTTGACAGGACGCTAGAGGTTATGCCTAGAAACTGTCATGACCTCAAACTCACCGGGCACCGAAAGCCAGCCAACGGAGCGGACGCCTCAACCGCTCTATCGGGAGAGAGATTTCCGCCTCTTCTGGCTATCCCGGGTACTGTCTGGACTAGGTTCGGCTGTCACTTTTGTCGCACTTCCCGTTTTGACCTATGAGGCGACAAAGTCCCCGCTGCTGGTTTCTCTGGTGGCTGCCAGTGAGGCTGTACCGTACGTCTTCTTCGGTCTCCTGGCCGGCGCCCTTGCCGACTACGTGAACCGCAAGGTCATGATGGTGACGTCCGATCTACTGAATGCCCTATGTCTAGGAAGCATTCCGATCGCTGCCGCAGTTCATACCGTGACGCCTGTTCATATCGTGATCGCGGCATTCACCTCGTCGAGTCTCTACATCTTCTTTGACGCAGCAGGATACGGCTTAGTTCCGTCAATCGTAGGTAAATCGCGTTTGCCACAGGCGAACAGTGCGCTTTGGGGAGCTGAGACAACTGTCCGGATTACCGGAACTGCTATGGCAGGCATACTTATCGCAACTGTGCGTCCAACTAGTGTAATCGCATTGGATGCCATATCTTTCCTTGCCTCCGCACTTCTTATACGCTCCCTGACTCATTCCAAGAGCGCACCCACGGGAGGTACAGGACCGTTCCGGTTGAGACAATCAGTGAAAGAGGGACTCCGTTTTCTTTGGCGCCAACCTGAGTTGAAGATCATGACTATCTCGGGATGCCTCCAGTCATTTGCAGGAGGGGCGTTTCTGGGGCAGCTCGTGATCTTTGCCGATCGAGGACTTGGAATCGATAAATCCGACCCACGGGTGGGGTTTTTGTTTACAGCATGGAGCGTTGGTGGAGTTATGGGATCTCTAATGCTCCCACGTTTGCTCCGTAAGGCTCATCCGATCTGGGTAATGCGAGTAGCGCTACCGTTCAGCGCGGTGCTCGGATTGCTGACCATCCTTACGACTGACTGGCGTCTTGCCTTACCTGCCATCACGGCTTGGGGCATTGTGTATCTCATGGTTATCGTGAACACAGTTACCTATAGTCAGATGGTCACTCCTATGCCTCTACAAGGTCGGGTCAACACGACGCGTCGTATGTTGTCATCTGGAGTGGGAGTCCCTCTTGGAGCGATGACTGCTGGGATGTTTACAGTGGTATTCACTGTCCGTGTTGGACTTCTGCTAGCAGTCGTAGCCGTAGGATTCGCGGCGATCACCTCCTGGCACCCGCATCTATCCGTTCAAAAATCAGAACGCAAAAGATGAGTTGGTTTTACTATTGCGCGGAGATTGCAATTCTCAAGCGGAATCGCGAATTGGTGCCCACCGAATTCGCCGTGGATTCGGAAACGTCAAATCTAGTGGAGCGCTCTATGAATGCTGTGATCAATTGGATATATCACGCGGATGACATGGAGCCTGAAAAGGCGCTTGGATTCGAGGAAAGTCTCGCGGAAAGGTACCGGCCTCTTGCGGCAAAAGCTGGGTTTGAATTCAGAGTAATGCGGGCCGGTGAATTGGTGCCGACGTGCGATCGGAAACCCGGCCTCTGGTACAGGGGGGTGGATCTGCTTGAAACGCGGCAGTGCTATATCGTCGAGGACCAAAGTATGGGCCCGCAGGGTCTGCAGCATCTTTTTGCAATATACCGGACGATTCAGGCCAGCAATTCTGTACTGCTCAACCCGTCGTTCACAGGCCCCGACTATCTGGAGCGCGACAAGCTATCTCAATTGCAATATGCCGCGGGGCTCAATATTCCTGTCCCGACAACTATTTCGGTGCCACCGGGAAAGTATGCACGCCGAGCGATTTCCGAAGTGGCCAGAAGTATCGGAGGAGGCCCATATATTGTAAAGCCTAGGGAACTCGGCGAGGCCTTGGGGGTCCTTAAGGTTGAACTTGACCAGCAGCTCGCAGCTGCGATTGATATCGTTTCACAATCCGGATCGGGGTACATTGTGCAGCCGTTCCTTCAGTTCAGTGTAGACATGCGAGTAGTGCTGGTTGATGGACGTGTTGTTACTTCCTTTGTTCGCAGGCCCATCCCTGATGGATATCTAGCGAATGTCAGCAAGGGTGCTTCGTTCGAAGTTGTAGAGCCCGAACCGATAGTCGTCTCCTTCTGTGAGAAGATCGCAAGTGGCCTGTCGGCCGAGTACATCATGATCGATTGGTTGATAACAGAGCATGGGCCTGTTCTTAATGAATGGGGAACGGTGAGTTGTGGTTTCACGTTGCTGCCAGAACCCGAACTCTCAATGTTGGCTGATGAATTCTTTGGCTGGATAAGACGCAAATTCGACGAGGCGGAGTGCTCGTGATGCACGCGAACTAGAGCGTGTCTCCTTGGTGGGTGGGTCAGTTGATCGGACCCGGACACCGAAGAGGCCCGTCAGCGCATCGGTCGCATGGCCCGCCTCTTCGAGCGCCTGCTGACGCGGGTCCCCGGCCGACACCGAGCTGACGGCCGGGGACTGGGCGGCCCTGTCCGCCCTGCAGCGCTCCGGCGCTCCCCACCAGGCCTCCCCCCCCGCTGTCGCAGCAGCTCGGGATCACCTCGGGCACGATGAGCGTGCGCCTCAACCGTCTCTCCCGTGCCGGGCTGATCGAGTCCGTGGCGGCGGCCGACGGACGCAGCAAGCCGGTGCGCCTGACCGAGCAGGGGCAGGCCCGCTGGCGCTCGGCCACCCAGGAACGCACCACCCAGGAGCGGCGGCTGTTCGCCGAGGCCCTGTCTCCCGAAGAGCTGGCAGAGCTCAACGTGTTGCTGAGTGGTCTGCTGCGCCGCCTGGAGGATGAGTGAGGCCCTTGAAAGGCGGCCGTCGCCGACGAGTACGTAGAGGTCAGCATCGAACTGACCCTGGACGGCACTCCGACGGAGATCCGGCGCAGCCTCCAGTACGGGCGCCAGAACAAAGTCGTACTGGAGGCGACGAATTCTCTGTCGGTGAGTTCTCCGACCGCATCCTGCACAAGTTCGGCTGGCCGATCCTTAGTATTCCCAAAGGCACCCAGGCCACCACCGCCACCGAGCTCACACCTCTGACGTTCCGCAGCGTGCTGCGCCACGTCTACCGCAACGAGGACTCGTGGACTCAGTTCGCTGACAAGGAACAAGAGTTCCTGAGGCGAGCCGTCATCAGCTACCTCTTGGGTTTCGCCCCGGCCAGGTACAGCAACCACGACTTCGAGCTTGCCGCAGCACAACGCCGACTTGCTCAGGCGCAGGCGGCCGAACGAGAGGTTCATGACAGCACAGACCGAACCGTCGCAGCCGTCTGCGAGAACCTGCATCTGCCGACTCCTAGGAGCGAGCAGCAGGTCAACTCCACCAGAACCGACTTGCGGGCCAACCTCGACGTGGTTGTAAGGCAACGTTCCCAGCTGACCAGCGAAGTGGAGCAGCTTGTTGCCGGACAACGCCAAGAAGGCGATGCCGGGGCAGTGAGCCATGGCTACGACGCCACCCTGTAGCAGCAGTACGAACAGGCGACCCAGAACCTCACGAGCACCGCTGAGACCGTTGCCGGCCTCGAGCAGGTCCTGACTGCCCACATGCAGTCACACAACACGGTCCGGGCAGAGATCGCCCGCATGGAACGCCTTCTAGCCTCCGTCGATATCTTCGACAGCCTGCCGGTGCGCCTGTGTCCTGCCTGCGAGCAGAAGATCGACATCCATCGCGAACACCCCGAAGGTACCTGCTACGTATGCACCCAGCCCGAGACAGAGGACCAGCGCAGACGACGCGGAGAACTCGAGAAGCGGTCCCTGGCCGCAGAGGCCGATGACCTCCAGGAAGTCATCGCCCGAACCAGCCGCGACCTCGACCAAGCAAAGGCCGACCACCGGCACGCCCAGAGCGCCCATCAAGACATCGCCAGGCAGCTGAACGTCGACCGGGCCGCCCGCCTCGCACCGTTCATGGCCAGACTCGAAGAGATGGCCACCCAAACCACCGTCCTGGAACAAAAACTCATGGCACTGCCCGCCATCGAGCAGATGCTCACCCGCAAGACCGTCGCCACACAGACGAGCCAGGCGGCCCAAGACAGACTGAACCGACTGAAGCAGCAATTCGATGAACCCCCCACCACGGGGAGAACGCCCATCGACCGCTGCGCCCTGTTCGCTGACCGAATGAACGAATTCCTCAACCGCCATCGCGATGATGTCTGGAGTGGCAGGGAATGTAGCGATCAGCGCGGACGACCTGACCTTCTACGTCGGGACCCGCCCCTGGAACCAAGTTCTCGGAGCCGAGGCCCGAGTGCTGTTCTTCCTCGCCTACAGCAGGGCCCTACTTTTCCTGGCCAGAGACCTCGGGGACGACTGCCCGTACCCGGGGCTCCTCATGCTCGACAACCCCTTTCAGCAGGGAATCGCAAGCGACGTCGTTCACGAAGTTCTCCGTGACATTGCCGATGCCGCCGCAGCCACCGGCGCACAGGTGATTTCCACAGGCCGTACCAGTACCACGTCTCTCCCCTGGCATCGAACAGATTATTATGCCGAACACCTACATCGGCGAACCCGAGAGCTGACGGCCACATCTGGACAAGGAGGGGCAGG
>NZ_JBVIPU010000024.1:0-67383 GCF_055577645.1 Streptomyces sp. NPDC033180
AAGGTCGGCGTCCTCGCCCTCGCACCCCAAGAAGGCCTCGGCGTGCGCGACCCGCAGATGCGAGCCAGGCACATCGACGCGATCAACCGCTTCCGGCCCTGAGCATCCGGGACTGAAGCCGATGAAGACCAGAGGAACAGACGTGCAGGACATAGTGGGACCCCGGCGTGCCGTCGGAATCGTGGGACTCGGGACAGTCGGTGAAGCATTGTTGAGCCTGATGGCCGCCGCTGGGTGCGCGGTGGTTGGCGTGGACCATGACCCCGATGTCATCGCCAGGGTCGAGCAACGCCTCAAGCGCAAGGACACCGACAAGACCGGAGAGCCTGCCCCCTGCTCACTGACCACCGAGATCACCGCGTTGGCCGATGTCGGTGTCGTGGTGGAGGCGGTGCCTGAGGATCTGGCCGCCAAGCGCGACGTGCTTCGTCGGCTGCGTCGGGTCTGCCCACCCGAGACGGCGATCGTCACCACGGCCTCCTCGCTGCCTCTCTTCCCTCTCGCCACTGCCTCGGGATGCCCCGACCGGATCGCCGGCCTGCGATTGTTGCGCCCGCCGGCCATCGGCAAGCGCGCCGAAGTCGTACGCACTTCGCTCACGTCCGACGAAGCGTTTGATGTGGCGGAACGCCTCGTGGCAGCCATCGGCGTCGAATGCGTCGTTCTCGGGCAACGTGCGAGCGCTTCCGCCGCTCGGCTCGTCTACCCGTACCTCAACCGTGCTGCTGCCATGGTCGCGGAGAAGTTCGCTTCCGCCCGTGACGTCGATGCCGCGATGCGACTCGGTTGCGGGTTGCCGTCCGGTCCGTTGGAACTGATCGACGAACTGGGCGTGGACGAGGTCCACGGCTACCTGGAGTCTCACTGGAATCACACCGGTGAGGAAGCGTTCCGCCCGGTGCCGCTCCTGACCTCGATGCTTCGAAGGGGCACCCTGGGGAGGAAAACCGGCCAGGGCTTCCACCACTACGACGGCCAGGATCTGCCGGTCGCCAAGACTTCCGACGAGGGGGACCGTATGGACTCCCTACCGGCCGGAGAGTCCATACGCCACGTCGGGGTGTTCGGCTCCGGCACGATGGCACGCGGTATCGCGGAGGTATGCGCCGCGTCCGGGCTCCGCGTCACCTTGGTGGCTCGTAGCACGGACAAGGCCCGGAGCGCCGCGACAGCCATCGAAGCGTCGTTGGTCAGGTCGGTACGTCGGGGCAGGATCACCCCGGCACGGAAGGAGCAGGCGGTCGCGGCGCTCGACGCCGTCGACGGAGTCGCCGCGCTCTCCGGCTGCGACCTGGTCATCGAGGCTGTCGCGGAGGATCTCCAGATCAAGCGCGGCGTTTTCGCACAACTCGGGGAGGTCTGCCGGCCCGGTGCGACCTTGGCCACTACTACCTCCAGCCTGTCCGTCGCGGCCTGTACTGCTCCGGCCGGCCGTCCCGGGGAGGCGATCGGCCTGCACTTCTTCAACCCCGCTCCTGCGATGAAGCTGGTGGAGTTGGTGCGGACACCGGACACGGCCGAACACGTGATGGATCTGGGCCACGATTTCTGTGCCGCCCTCGGCAAGGTCTCCGTAGCCTGCCCCGACCGATCCGGTTTCATCGTCAACCGCCTCCTCTTCCCCTACCTCGCGGACGCGGTGCGGTTGTTGGACGACGCCGCTCTCGACATCGGGGCGATCGACACTGCGGTGGAACGGGGATTCGGATACCCGATGGGACCGTTCACTTTGCTCGACGCCATCGGCCTGGACGTCTCCCTGGCGATCCTGGAACGGCTGCACGCCGAGTTTCCCGAGGCAGGCTGCGAACCACGGAGCATTCTCAGGGAGTTGGTGGGCGAGGGGTATCTCGGACGCAAGGCGGGCCGCGGACTGCGCAGGGTGTAGTCTCGTTCAACCATCCCCCACGAGGAGGTCGGCCGAGTCCAGCACCACGGAGAGCTCTGCACGGCCTCGCACCCCCAGCTTTCGGTAGATGCGCGTCAGATGCTGTTCGACGGTGCTGGGGGTGACACCAAGCTGCTCGGCGATCGACCGATTGGTGAGACTCTCTCTCGCGAGGTGGGCCACCCGGTGTTCGGCCCTGCTGAGAGCGTGGGGCTCTTCCGTCACCGATGGCCTTGCGTTGGGCCCCGCCCCGGCGCCGGTGCTGCACAACCGGTCGTACAGCACCTGTGCCTGCTTGCGTAGCCACGGGCTGCCCCGGTCCGATTGTGCCAGCTCCTCCTCCAGGAGGCGCGCAGCCTCATCCCGGTCACCAAGCTCGGCGAGTGCTTCGGCGGCATGGACTCGCCAGGCTGTGAAGACGGACACCTTGAGCTCCCATGCAGCCATCAGATCCCGACACGCGTAGAAGTCACCGAGCGCTGCTTGGTGACGCCCCGCAGCCAGGTGGAGTCGGCCGCGCGCCTGCAAGTAGTGCAGTCCGGGCAGGGACTGGAACATCAACTGGGGTACTGGGGCACGGAAGCACTCGGCCGCCGCCTCGAGGTCCCCGAGACCGACGCAGGCGAGAACCTTGGCGGAGAGCGGCAGACCGACGGCCACGCCCCAAGCCGATGGAGGCAGAAGCGTCAGGGCCCGCTCCGCGCGACTCCTCGCGGTCGTGAAATTGCCCAGCCAGCTCTCAAGGATTGCGCTGGCGGCCAGCAGGATCGCCTGACAGGTGGTCGTGCGCTCCGAGCAGCCCACGAGCAACCGGTCGCACCAGTCCGCGGCTCGTTCGAGGCGCGCGGCGCGAATCAGCGAGATCAACGCGGCCATCGTCGGTGCCAGGAGCGGTTGATGCGGCACCTGCGCCTGCAGGAGCTGCTCGGCGGCTCCACACGCGTCGTCGGTGGGTCCCTCGGCCAGCAGCGACGCGAGCACCAGCGCTCCGTCCCACTGGGGATCGACCGAAACGATGCACTGGCCCGGATCGTGCGGGGAATCCAGAGGGCCGTTTCGGTATCGCGCGCCGTAGGTGGGAAAGAAGTACGCGAACCAGATCCGCAATGCGTCCAGGCGGGCCCGTGCGTCCTGGGAAAACTCCTCCCGCATGGCATCGAGGTAGGTGAGGAGAGCGCTGACCTCCTGGGTTCGCCCCGACCACAACAGATACATGCCCAGCAGCAAGCTGTGCTCCCGGCTCAGTCGGCCGGCCCGATGCTCATCGAGTAGTTCGGTCAGATGCCAGCGAACTGCCCCCGGGTCCACCTCCCACTCGGCCTGGGCCAGCTCGGCCCGGATCAGCGCTTGCGTCGAGCTGTCGGCGGACGCGTCGTACGCGGCTCGAAGGAAGACGATGGCCTGTTCGGCATCGTGCTCATGCAGTGCCTGCGCCGCCGCTTCCCGCAAGGCGATAACCGCCCAAGGCTCCTGCGCGGGCCGCGCGTGCACCAAATGGCCTGCCACTTCACTCAGTTCGGCGTTGCCCTCGCGCAGAGCCAGCGCGGCGTTTCGATGCAGCCGTGTCCGTTCGTCGCCCGGGGTCCTGTCCAGCACCACGTCACGGGCTGCCTCCAGGCGGTAGCAGAGACCGTCGGTCAGGCCGGCTGCCTCCAGGGCATTGCGCGAACGTGCGGCCTCACCCGCGGACATCCCCAGGTGGTGCAGCAGGCGCTCCACCCGCTCCGCGGTGGCCGACTCTCCCAGGACGGCGAGAGCCCGAGCGGTCCGCAAGCCGTCCTCGGTCATCAGACCGTGGATGTACTGAACGGCAAACCGGACCGCGTCACCACCTAGGGGAGTTGGGGCCGTGCCCTGGCCCGCTTCACGTGGTGCACCGGAACTTGACCAGTCCTTCAGCAGCGCGTGCAGCAGGAGAAGGCTGCCCCCGGACGCCCGCCGCCACAGGGACACAGTCCGGTCGCAGACGTTGCTTCCCAGGTGCTCGACGAGTACTCCTCTGACGCACTCAGCGCACAACGAGGCAAGACGCAGCAGCGAGCAACTGGGATTGCGCATGTACTCAGCGGTCAGTACCGGACTCTGCTGGGTGAGGTCGGAACTCCCCGTGAGCAGGATGAGGACGCGCATGGGGGCCACGCGGTGAATGACGTAGAGCAGGCACCGCAGGGACTCACCGTCGATGTCGTGGGCATCATCGACCGTGATGATCAGGGGTGTGCGCTCGGCGACCAGACAGACGGCGTCGTACATCGCGGCGGCGACCTTGGCCGGCGCATCGCACACGGCCGCGATCTCGTCCGTGGAGTACCCCAGACAGGACAAGAGTTGGGCGACGACGCCCCATGGGATCGAGTGCTCCGCCGCCGACGCCGTGGCGCCGAGCACGGTCGCGCCTGCCCGCTCCGCTTGCCCTCTCACATAGTCGACCACTCCGGTCTTACCGGCCCCGGGGGGACCGAGAACCAGAGCAGCTTGCCCCCTACCGTCATGGGCCTCTTTAAAAAGTCTGTCAAGAAGTTGTTGCGCTCGGCATCGCTCTGCCAACTCCATGACGGACATCGCTCCTTCCCGGGCGCCTGGTTTCGGCCGCCGCGTGTACTACTCACGCAATCAAAGCATGCCCGGTGACACCCCCCCTACCCCGGTGACCTTCGCGCTGTGGGTGACCACCCGCCGCTGCGCCCGGTGGGACTGCGGCCGGATCGGTCGCACTCATTGGGCAGAGAATTAGGGGGGTGCACCCCCCCTAATCGCCAACACCCCTTTCGGTCAGGGCTTCTTGCGACACGTCTGGGCATTGGCTAGCGTGCGAAGCCTTACGGAGCCCCTCTCCCTGGCAGTGCGGTATGCGCGTTACTCGTCGACGCTTCTTTAACCGCTCTTTTCATTCCCCAGGTGGGAACTGTGTGAGAAATGCCAGGGCCTACGCCGGCTTTGTGGGCCTGGAGCCCGACCGGCAGCAGTGAAGGGAAGATGGAACAGTGGACGTATGGGTTACCGGTCTGGGTGCCATGACGCCGCTCGGTGGAGATATGCCGAGTACGTGGGCCGCAATGCTGAGCGGTGCCAACGGAATTGGATATCTGGAGGACGAATGGGCCCAAGGGCTGCCCGTCCGGATCGCCGGTCGCCTTGCGGTGAACCCCGCCGACTTTCTGGCACGGACCGAAGCTCGTCGGCTCGACCGTGCGGAGCAGATCGCCCTCGTCGCGTCCCGGGAGGCTTGGCTGGACGCCGGCTCCCCGCAACTCCACCCTGAGCGCCTCGCGGTGGTCATGGGCACCGGTATCGGTGGCATCACGTCCCTGCTGGCCCAGAGCAACACGCTTGAGGACAAGGGGCCGCGGCGGGTCTCGCCCCACACCGTGCCGATGCTGATGGCCAACGGCCCCGCTGCGTGGGTCAGCATGGACCTGGGCGCACAAGGCGGTGCACATGCTCCCGTCAGTGCTTGTGCGTCGGGGGCCGAGGCCATCGCGCTAGGTTTGGACCTCATCCGGGCAGGCCGGGCCGATGTCGTCGTGGCCGGCGGGGTGGAAGCGAGTGTGTTGCCCCTGCCGCTCACCGGTTTCGCGCAGATGATGGCTCTGTCCACATCCAACGATGATCCGGCGCACGCCAGCCGTCCCTTCGACGCCCGGCGCAATGGGTTCGTCCTCGCCGAGGGGGGAGCGGTCGTCGTCCTGGAGCGAGCAGACCACGCGCGTGCGCGTGCTGCTCGCGTCTACGCGACGGCCCTGGGGGCGGGCATCGGTTCGAGTGCCGCTCACATCACGGCCTCGGACGTGGCGGGACAGGTGCGCGCCATGACCCTGTCGCTGCGCGACGCGCGGATCACAGGGAAGGACGTGGGGCACGTCCATGCCCACGCGACGTCGACGCCTCAAGGCGACGTGTGTGAATCCGATGCCATTTCCCAGACCATCGGTACGCATGCCGTGGTCACCGCGACCAAATCCATGACCGGCCACATGCTGGGGGCGTCCGGGGCCATGGGTGCGGCCGCGGCGATCCTGGCGCTTCGAGACGGCGTCGTGCCCGCGACCCGCAATCTGCGAGAAGTAGATGAGCGGATCGATCTGGATGTGGTGACGGACGAGCCACGGACGGGACAGTTCAGGGCCGCATTGGCCAATTCCTTCGGCTTTGGCGGGCACAACGTCGCCCTCGTCTTCGGCCACGCCTGACTTTTGCGGGACCTCTCAACTGCCAGATCTGGCACGGTGGTTGCGATCACAGCGTGGCTTTACGCGGAGCGGCACTGCTTCAACTCTTCCATTGAAAGAAGTCCATGACATCCGAGATACGTGAAAACAGGTGCCCGATCCATCTCGACGTGGATTTCTACAGAGATCCCCATTCTGTCTACAGGGCGCTAAAAGAACGCGGAAACAAACCCACTGAAATTGTACTCGAAACGGGTATGGCCTACCTGCCGCCGAACTTGCGTGCCTGGATGGTGACGTCTTACAAGGATGTCGAGTTCGTGCTGCGGGACTCCCGGTTCCGAAAAGACATAGACAAGGCGATGCCGTTGTTCACGGCCAATGCGCGAGAGAGCGGAGAAGAGCAGGACCGAAGCTCGCTGCTCTACGACAACATGGCGAACAACGACCCGCCGATCCATACCACCCTACGCAAACCACTCAACAGCTCGTTCACCGCGCGGGCGGTGGCTCCCAAGCGCCAGGCCATGCAGGAACTGGCCGAATCGGTCCTGGACGCCGTCGTAGGGCAAGAGTCGTTCGACCTCGTCCAGGACTTCGCTTTTCCCTACTCGATCGGAGTCATCTGCGACACACTCGGCGTTCCGCGCGAGGATCGCCAGACGTTCCACCAATGGGTACAGACGATCACCAGTGACGCGGAACCCGAGGTGCTCCGTCGCGATGCGCAGCGGATGGTCGACTATCTGCGCGGCCTCATCGCGCAGCGACGTGAGACGGGCGGCGACGATATTCTGACGCAACTCGCTCTCTCACTCAGCGAGTCACAGGCGGTCGCCCAGGCGTACGCGTTGCTCGCCGCCGGGTACGAAACCTCGGCGAACCTGATCGTCACGGGGCTTCTGGTGCTGGAGTCGGACCCGGATCAGAAGGCGCGCGTTTGGAGCGACCGGTCGCTCGTGCCGACCGCCGTAGAAGAGATGCTGCGCCATCAGTCTCCCTTCAATCTGTCTCTGTACCGGTACGCCACCGAGTCGGTCGACGTGGGCGGGGTGACCATCCCGGCAGGATCCATCGTCTTCCTGGCCTTTGCCGCGGCCAACCGCGACGACGCGCGTTTCGAGGATCCCGATCACTTCACGGTCGATAAGTCGCGCCGTGAACATCTGGCTTTCGGCGGCGGCATCCACAACTGCATCGGCAAGCACCTCGCGCGTCTGGAGGCGGAAGTCGCGTTCGATGTGCTTGTCCGACGCTGTCCAGAACTCTCCGTCCGCACCAGGCCCCAGCACATGGAGTGGAAGGCCAGCCCCACCTTCCGGGGACTGAGGAATCTCATCGTCGGCCCCGGGCCACGACAATCACGCTCGGGTACGGCAGAAACAGGTGAAGCAGCCTGATGACCGCACGGACACACCAGCCACAAACGACCCGGACGACCGCGGAACCAGGGACAGCCCTCGTGGCTGTCATCGGTTTGGCGTGCCGCTTTCCCGGCTCATCCAATCCCGGAGAATTCTGGGGCAACCTCATGTCCGCGGCGGACAGCGTGGGCAGCGTTCCGTCCGGCCGTTGGGAGGAGCGTGCCGGGCCCGAGTCCGCCGAACCCCGGACTCCCATACGGCACGGCGGCTTCATCCAGGGCATTGACAAGTTCGACGCCAGATTCTTCGGCATCGTCCGACGCGAGGCCGAGCACATGGATCCGCAGCAGCGGATCCTGCTCGAGCTCGCATGGCAGGCATTGGAGGACGCTGCCGTTCCCACACCCGGCCTGCGGGCGACGCGCTGGGGTGTCTACGTGGGGGCATGCGCCGACGACTTCAAGACGCAGTACTTCGCCTCCGGGCGTCTCGACAGGTTCGGGCACATGGGCTCAAGTCGCTCGCTTCTGGCGGGGCGCATCTCCCACCATCTCGGTTTGCGCGGCCCCAGCGAAGTCATCGACACCGGTCAGTCGTCGTCCCTGAGCGCACTGCACCGGGCGATCGCGAGCCTGCGGCTGGGCGAATGCGATGCGGCGCTCGTCGCCGGCATCAACCTCAACCTCCTGCCGGACGTCACCGACCAGGTGCAACTGTGGGGCGGCCTGTCGCCCGACGGGCGCTGTCGCACCTTCGACGAGAAAGCCAATGGGTACGTCCGAGCCGAAGGGGGCGGCGTTGTCGTAGTCAAACCGCTCGACGCTGCCGTACGCGACGGCGATCACGTCTACTGCGTGGTGCGCGGCAGCGCCACCAACAACGACGGGGGCAGAGCCGGTCTCGGAGTCCCCAGCCCGGACGGCCAGCGCGAGGTGATCGAAGCCGCCCACCGCGCCGCGGGGGTCACGGGTGCATCGGTCGGCTACGTCGAATTGCACGGCACGGGCACACCCGTGGGTGACCCGGTCGAGGCCGAGGCCCTCGGCGAGGCCATCGGAACGCGGCGCTCGCGGGAAACGCCGCTGCTCGTTGGCTCGGTCAAGTCGAACATCGGGCACTTGGAGTCGGCGGCGGGCATCGCCGGGTTCATCAAGGCGTGCCTGGTGCTGCATCACGGGCAGCTGCCCCCGACGCTGCACCATCAACGCAGTCCCGAGGAACTGCCGTTGGCCGATCTCAACCTCAGAGTCGTCGGTGCGGGCCAGGACGAGAGCCTGGACACCGACGAGCTCGTCGGCGTCAGCTCGTTCGGCATGGGCGGCACCAACGTCCATGTGGTCCTGGCGAGTTCACCCCGCACAACGAGCCCCTCCGGTCGACTCGTGTCCCGGGCTCCGTCCGAGCGACCCACTGCGGACACCGTGTGGTGTCTCTCCGGCCGGACCCGCGAGGCGGTCCGCTCGCTGGCCCGCGCTCTTGTTGAACACTCCTTCCCCATGGACTGCTACACCGTGCGCGATGTGGCGTGGTCCCTCGCCCAGCGTGACGAGGGCGAGCACCGGGTCGCAGTGGTCGGCGGTCACTGGGATCAGATGCGCGACGGATTGCTGAAGATCGCGGCAGGCCACGACCTGGCCATACCGGCGGACTGGCTGCACAACGGGCACAACGGAGGAGCTGAGCGGGTCGCTTGGGTCACCGCCGCCGGTACGTATGCCGCCCACGGAGGCATCGCCACGGTCGCAGACCGGTTGGGGACAGGGCTGCGCAAGGTGCCTGGACTGCCCACGTACCCCTTCGAACGCGACACCTTCCACGGACCCACCTCGCCCCGCGCCGATACCCCCGCCCCCGAGCCGGCCCCCGCAGTACCGGAAGAAGCCCTCACAAGCCCCCTGGTGTCCGGCTGGGAGCAGGCAGGCGGCCCGTCGGAACGGCTCTGGCTCATCGGGTCGTTCTTGGAGCGCGAACTCCTCGACGTGCTGGGCGAAACAGGCGACGAGCGCCTTCGTGTGGACCCCGACAGCACTTTCAAGGACCTGGGCGTCGACTCCATGTCCCTGCTCGAGCTGCAAGACCGTCTCACGGCTGCTACCACCGTGGAGCTCCCGGATTCCGCTCTCTTCGACCACCCGACGATCAGCGACCTCGCGGCACACCTGAACACCGAACTGGAGGCACTCCGTGGCTGAGAACACAACGGAGCCCGAAGACATAGCCGTCGTAGGTATGGCCTGCCGCTACCCAGGCGGTATGAACACTCCGGAGCGCCTATGGGCCATGGTCGACGAGGGCCGGGACACCATCACCGACTTTCCCGACAACCGCGAGTGGCACACAGAGGAGCTCTACGACCCGAGCTTTGTGCGGCAGGGCGGCTTCCTCCATGACGCGGACCTCTTCGACGCCGACTTCTTCGGGATCAGGCCCGCTGAGGCGATCTCCATGGACCCGCAGCAGCGGGTGCTCCTGCAGGTCGCCTGGGAGGCGATCGAGCGGGCGGGCATCGTCCCGTCGAGCCTCAAGGGTTCACAGACCGGCGTATTCGTCGGGTTGATGCCGAACGAGTATGGGATGCCGCTGTGGAAGTGGCAGGACGAGACCGCCGGTTTCATGGGCACCGGCACCTCGCCCAGCGTGGCGTCCGGGCGGATCGCCTACCTCTTGGGCCTGGAAGGCCCTGCCCTGACGATCGACACCGCTTGTTCGTCGTCCGGCGTATCGATTCACACTGCCGTCCGGTCCTTGCGCAGCGGTGAGACGGATCTGGCGCTCGCGGGCGGTTGCACCGTGCTCACGGGGCCCGGCATGTTCGTGGACTACGCGAAGAAGGGCGCCCTTTCGCCGGACGGACGCTGTCGTACCTTCTCCGACACCGCCAACGGAACCGTCTGGGCCGAAGGCGCGGGCGTCCTCGTCCTTGAACGCCTCTCGGCGGCCCGGCGCAACCGGCGCCGCATCCTCGGTGTCATCAAGGGAACCGCCGTCAATCAGGACGGCGCGAGCAACGGCCTCACCGCACCGAGCGGCAAGGCTCAGGTCAAGGTGATCCAACAGGCGCTCGCCGACGCCAGGCTCGCTCCCGGCAAGGTGCAGCTCGTCGAGGCGCACGGCACGGCCACCAAGCTCGGCGACCCCATCGAGGCCAACGCCATTCAGGCCACCTACGGAGCGGACCGCGACAACGAACCCGTGTGGATCGGTTCGTTCAAGTCGAACATCGGCCACTCCATGGCCGCTGCAGGAGTCGGTGGTGTCATCAAGTGCCTGAGCGCGATGCGCGCCGGCAGCATGCCCAAGACGCTGCACGTCGAGAG
Source organism: Streptomyces sp. NPDC033180 (assembly GCF_055577645.1). Taxonomy (NCBI): domain Bacteria; kingdom Bacillati; phylum Actinomycetota; class Actinomycetes; order Kitasatosporales; family Streptomycetaceae; genus Streptomyces; species Streptomyces sp. NPDC033180. The sequence goes on from NZ_JBVIPU010000024.1 coordinate 10,739, forward strand.
CCTCAACTCCCACGTGGACTGGTCCTCCTCGGTGAACGTCCTGCGAGAGAGCAGGCCCTGGCCTGCGGCACCGGACGGCGTACGCCGGTGCGCTGTCTCCTCGTTCGGCGTAAGTGGCACCAACTCACATGTGATTCTTGAGAGTTGGGAGGAGGGCCCAGAATTTTCCGTGTCCACGGCGGTCGCCTCCGACGACGCCACGCATGGCCTCACCCTGTCTGCCAGGACACCGGCGGCTCTGCGTTCTCACGCCGCGAGAGTCGCCGAACACCTCACCTCCGGTACCACATCCGTGGCGGCAACCGCTGAGGCGCTCGCAACACAGCGCGAGCACTACGCCCACCGTGCCGTCGCCATAGAAGGAGGACGAGAGCGTCTGGCCGCTGCGCTCCAGGCGTTCGCCAACGACGCCGACTCCCCGGCAGTCGTGCACGATGAGGCGCGGCGCATTCGGCGCCCGGTCTTCGTGTTCCCCGGGCAGGGGTCCCAGTGGGATGCCATGGCCGTGCGGCTCCTCAAGGAGTCCGACGTCTTCCGGCTGAGGGTCGAGGAGGTCGCAGGAGCCTTCAAGCCCTACCTCGACTACGACTTGCTGGCGGTGCTGTCCGGCGAGGACCAGGAGACGGACCGAGAGCGTACGGATGTCGTCCAGCCACTCATCTTCACCATGATGCTGGGCCTCGCATCGATGTGGGGACTGGCCGGTGTCCGCCCTGCCGCGGTGATCGGACACTCTCAGGGCGAGGTCGCCGCCGCCTGCCTCGCTGGTGCCCTCAGTCTCGATGAGGCGGCCCGTGTCGTCGCCTGCCGCAGCCGACTTCTGGAGGACGAGGGACGCGGCGGCATGGTGGCCGTGGCGCTGGGAGTCGAGGAGGCGGTGACCGCCACAGGTGAAGTGGGCGCACATATCACTGTCGCGGCGACCAACGGCCCCGCTTTCACCATCTTGTCCGGTGACGACGAACCCGGTATTCAGCGTCTGCTGGACCAGTGCGAGGAGCGGGGCGTGTACGCCCGTCGGGTCCCGGCCAAGTGCGCCTCGCACTCGCCCGTCATGGCCGAACTCGAAGGCCGCATCCTGACAGATCTCGACGGCCTCCAGGCTTCCGCGGAGGACGTGACCTTCTTCTCCACCGTCGAAGGCGACCGCGTACAGGGGCAGGATCTGACCGCCGCGTACTGGTACCGGAACCTGCGCGAGCAGGTCCGGTTCGCCGAGACGGTCACGGCCATGGTGTCGCACGGTTACGACGCCTTCATCGAGATCAGTCCGCACCCGGTGCTCCTCAGCTCGCTGCGTCAGATTCTGGAGCAGGTCGACAGCGACGCCCCGGTATGCGCGACGCTTCGTCGGGACCAAGGTTCTTACGAGCGGTTCCTGACAGCCGCCGCCGAGGCCCACGTACAGGGACATGACGTCGACTGGGCTGCCCTGCACACCGGTGTGTGGTCCGGGACGCCGGCTCCGGTCGGACTCCCCACCTACCCCTTCGAGGGACGCAGGTTCTGGCTTCCGTCGCAGATGGAGACCACGGCCGTCTCCACCGCTGCCGTGCGATCGAGTGCGAACAGGACACGGATCGCAGCCGGCGGCCACCCGTTCCTGACTTCCATGGTCGAGACGGTCGACGGCACCATGGTGAACAGCGGGCGTCTGTCCATCCGAAGCCATCCGTGGCTGCTGGATCACCGGGTCGATGACACGCCTTTGCTGCCAGGCACCGCCTTCGCGGAGCTGCTGCTGTCTGCGGGGCGCGAACTCGACTGTCCCGCCCTCGACGAGATGGTGCTCCGGGATCCACTGCTCCTGCCGGTGGACGGGGCTCAGGTCGATGTACAAGTGACCGCGCGACGCGCCGACGCGCAGGGGAAACGGGCCGTGGCGGTGTACTCGCGCTCGGCCGCCGACGCCGAGTGGCGGCATCACGCGGAGGGCCTGGTGTCCCCCGAGACCGGTCGACCGGCTCGCGCCGGTCTCACGACCGAGCCTGCTGCCGGACGCCTGGAAGCCGAGACGCTGTACTCGCGGCTGCGCGAGAGAGGGTACGGCTACGGCGACGCGTTCCAAGGCGTACGCGGTGGAGAGCACGGCGACGGCTGGGCCCGCTCCCGGGTGGTCCTGCCGGACAGCGCTCGCGTCAACCACAGCGGCTTCGCGTTGCACCCGGCGTTGTCCGACGCGGCGCTGCACGCCGCCGTGGCCTGTGGCCTGATCGAAACGTCGGCGGCAGGGGACATCGCCGTCCCCTTCGTGTTCAACGGCGTACATGTCGGTGACATCGATGACGCCGGCCAGTGCTGGGCCGTTGCCCGCCGCGTGGCTCCCGACGCGATCGCTCTCACCCTGGCCGACGATGACGGACGCGTGTTGCTGAGCGTCGACCGCATGGTGGTCAGGGGCCTTGAGCGCACCGCTCAGCAACCGGCCCACGAGGAGCCCACGCTCTACACGACCGACTGGGCGGAGGCCGAGGAGGAACTCGGTGTGGAACGCCGCCTGTGCGTCGTGGGCGCTGACGGTCCGCTCGCTTCGCCTCTGCGGGACGCCGCGCACGGCGGGATAACCGTGGCCACGCTCGACGAAGCCATCATGGTCGTCAGGGCTCTGCCCGGAGACTGGCAGGTCATCCTTTCAACCCCGCCGACCGGCCCCGGAACCGTGACCGCCGCTCACGTCCATGACACGGCAGCGTGGGCGCTGGAGGCCGTCCAGCAGTGGATGCTCGCCGAGGACCTTTCCGAGCGCGCCCTGCTCACGTTCGTCACCCGGAACGCTGTGGCTGTGCCCGGCGATGACGCGCACGACTTGGCCTTGAGCGCGTTGTGGGGGATGGCGCGCACCGCGCAGACCGAGAACCCCGGGCATATCCGCGTCATCGACATCGACGACGCAGCAGCCGCCGAACCGGCCCTGGTCAAGGCGGCGTTGCGACGCTCCGAGGCCCAGCTGGCCGTGCGTGCCGGCCGTGTGCTGCGCCCGCATCTGTGGCCTCACGCAGCTGTCAACGACTCGTTCCCGGACTGCGGCGACGGCACAGTCGTGATCACCGGCGGCACTGGCACAATCGGCCGTGCCCTGGCCCGCCACCTCGTCACCCAGAAGTCCGTGAGGTCTGTGGCGCTGCTCAGCCGCAGTGGTCGCAAGGCGCCCGGCATCACGGCCCTTACCTCCGACCTGGAGCGTCTGGGCGCCTCAGTTCGCGTGCTCGAGGTCGACGCCACCGACGCTGAACGCCTTCGCACGGCCCTGGCGCAACTGCGCACGGAACATCCCCTGGTCGGCGTCGTCCATGCCGCGGGCCTCCTTGACGACGCCATCGTGCCGAACATGACGCCCGAGCAACTGCACCGCGTCCTGGCGAGCAAGGTCGACTCGGCGCTCCATCTGGACGCCGCGACGCGCGAGGACGACCTGCGCTTCTTCACCGTCTTCTCCTCCCTGTACGGCGTTCTCGGCGGCCCGGGGCAGGCCAACTACGCGGCGGCGAACACCTTCTTGGACCACTTCGCACAATGGCGTCGGGCACGGGGCCGGCCGGCCAACTCCGTCGCCTGGGGCCTGTGGGACGAGGCGACGGGCATGACGGGGCACCTCGACGAGGCAGATCTGCTGCGACTGCGGCGCAACGGAGTGGCGCCCTTCACGGTGCCGGAGGGACTTGCCTTGTTCGACGCCGCACTCAGCAGCGGCACCACTGCCGTTATCGCGGCGCGTCTCGTGGTGTCCGATGAGACCGCCGACGCGACGACGGACAGCCCGTTCCTGTTCTCCCGCCTCGCAGGGCGCCATGTGGACCGGGCCGAGGGAGTGCGGACATCTGCACCCACTGTCGCCGCTGACCCGCCCGTCTCGGCTCCACGACGGGAGATGCGGGAGACGTCTGTCGCTTCCGCTCAGCAACGCGTCGAGGCGGACCTGCCCGCCCGTCCGCAAGAGGCGGCCACAGTCCTCGACCTCCTGAACTCGACGGACGCGCCCCACGACCAACGCATCGCCGGCCTGCTCACGGTGGTCAAGGAAAGCGTGGCCGAACTGCTCGGCACCGAGCCCCGGCGCGTGGACGCCCAGCAGTCCTTCTACGAGATGGGCTTCGACTCCCTCACCTCCATGGAGCTGCGCGTTCGCCTCGGCCGCAAGATCGACATGCGGCTGGGCGCCACCGTGGTCTTCGACCACCCGACTCCGGAGGCACTCGTCTCACACGTCGTGGCTCTGTTCCAGCCCGGTGACGGGCAGGAGTCAGACGAGGCCGAGGAGCCCGGACCAGGCCAGGTCACTGAGACAAGCTCCGCTCCGGCCCCGATCGCCGCGCCCGCAAGGCAGCAGCCGCAACAGTGCGCGGACATCGCCGAGCCGAGGACAGGGGAGCCCTCCATGCCCGACTCTGCCCCGTTTCCCCTGACCAAACTGCAGGAGGCGTATCTCGCGGGACGCGCCGACGACTTCGAACTGGGCAATGTGTCCACGTATTTGTACGTGGAGGTCGACCTGATCGACTTCGATGTGGCGGCAGCCGAGTACGCGCTCGATCGGCTCGTACGGCGTCACCCGATGCTGCGGGCCGTCTTCGACCCGGAGACCGGGAGTCAGCGGGTGCTGGGCACCGTGCCTCGCGTATCGATCCCCACGGAGAACCTGACCCGGCTCAGGGAGGACGAGCGCGACGAGCGACTCGTCGCGATACACGCGGAGCTGAAGGCAAAGGAGTTCGACGTCACGAGTTGGCCGTTGTTCATGGTTCGGGCCACGGTCAGCTCGACCGTGACACGGCTGCACTTCGGCATCGACGTACTCGTCTCGGACGGCGGCAGCACCTCTGTCCTCTTCAAGGAGTGGGCGCAGCTCTACAACGCTCCGGACCTGGAACTTCCGGAGCTCCGGTGTGGGTTCGATGAGTTCACGCTCACGATGCGCGAGCAGGCCGTGGCGGCAGCGAGCGACGAGAGCAGGTTGTACTGGAGCAGTCGGCTCCAGGACCTGCCCCCCGCTCCACAACTGCCGCTCGCAGTCCGCCTTGCCGAGGTGCGGCGTCCCGTGTTCACCAACCGCTTCGTGCGAGTCGACGCACCGGAGTGGGAGGAGTTCAAGCGCAATGCCGCGGCAGCCGGTCTGACGGCGTCAGGCGCCGTGCTGGGCGCGTACTGCCATGTGCTTGCCGCGTGGTCCAAAGCGCCGGACTTCACGATCACATGCCTCGTGTCGCAACGGGACGCGATAGCAGGTGTGGACACCGCGAACGTCATCGGCAACTTCTCCTCCACAAGTCTGCTCGAAGTGCGGGTCGACCAGGCCGCGCCCTTCCGGGACACGGCCCGCCGCATCCAACGGCAACTGATGCAGGACATGGAACACACCGGCTACTCCGGCCTCGATGTACTCAGGGATCTCGGGCGCATGGACGCGAACGCAGGGCGGGCGCGCATGCCGGTTGTCTTCAACAGCACTATCGGTGGGGCCGCCGGCCACGGGCAGGAGGCCGGGCCCGTGGGTTCGCTGTGCCGCATGGGCGAGAGCGGCACGCCGGTATGGAGCGGGGTCCGCACACCACAAGTCATCCTTGACCACACAGCGTTTGAGGAGAACGGCGGTCTGATCCTCAACTGGGACGTGGTCGAGGAAGTGTTCCCGGAGGGCGTCGTGGACTCAATGTTCACGGCATACGAAAGGCTGATTCGTGAACTCTGTCGCTAACTCCGCATGGCTCGCGCCCGCCTGGACGAACGTTCCCGAGCTTGCGCCCGGCGCCGACGTCCCGCAGCGGGCCGCGGAGCTCAAGTTCCCCTCGGACCACACCCTCCATTTCCGTTTCGTCGAACGAGCGTCGCGCACTCCCGACGCTGTCGCCGTGATCACCCGAGACCGGCGGCTCAGCTACGCCGACGTCGACGCGGAATCGGCCCGTGTGGCCTCTCTCCTGGCAGAACATGGCACCACGACGGGAACACTGGTCGGCGTGGTGATGGACAAGGGCTGGGAGCAAGTGGTCGGCAGCATGGGCGTGTTGCGGTCGGGAGGTGCATACGTGCCCATCGACCCGCACTGGCCGGCCCAGCGCTTCGCCGCGGTGATCGCTGCTGCGGGGCTGGACACGGTCCTCACCCAACCCGCGCTCCGCAACGCGGTCAACTGGCCCGATGGCCTCACCGTGCTGGATGTTGAGGCGCCCGCCACGTTCGAGAGCACCGCGGTCCATACGGCGCCGGACGTCTCGGTGACCCCTAGTGACGTCGCATACGTGATCTACACCTCTGGCTCCACGGGCTCCCCCAAGGGGGTGGTCATCGAGCACGGACCAGCGGTCAACACGATCCTGGACGTCAACGACGAGCTGTCGCTCACGGCGGATGACCGCGTCCTCGGCCTCTCGGCTCTCAACTTCGACCTGTCGGTCTACGACATTTTCGGCCCTCTCTCCGCCGGTGGCGCAGTTGTGCTGCCCGACCCGGGAGATGCACGGGAACCCGCCAATTGGCACTGTCTGATGGCCGAGTGGAATGTCACGGTGTGGAACAGCGTTCCCGCCTTGATGGCCATGATGTGCGAGCATCTGACGCCGGCAAAGGACACAGCTCTTCGGTCCCCGGACGCTCCGTCCTCACTCCGCGCCGTCCTCATGAGCGGGGACTGGATTCCCGTGGCCTTGCCCGGCGAGATCCAGCGCTGCTTCCCTCAGGCGACGCTGTGGAGCCTCGGGGGAGCGACCGAGGCGTCGATCTGGTCGATCTGGCATCAGATCGTGCCCGAGGACACGGCATTGCCGTCCATCCCCTACGGCACGTCCATGCGGAACCAAAAGGTCTTTGTTGCCAACACGCTCCTACAGCCACGCCCCAATTGGGTCGTTGGCGAAATCTGCATCGCCGGAGCCGGTCTGGCCCGTGGGTACCTCGGCGATACGGAGAAGACCGAGAAGAGCTTCACGGTCTCACCGCTCACCGGCGAACGCGTCTACAGGACAGGGGACTGGGGACGTCTCCTGCCCAACGGTGAGATCGAGTTCCTCGGTCGCGACGACATGCAGGTCAAGGTCGGCGGCTACCGGATCGAGCTGGGCGACGTGGAAGCCGCGCTGCTGCGATGTCCAGAGGTGGCGGGCGCTGTCGTCACCGCCCCGGGCGAGCGGAGCCGGAGGCGACTCGTAGCGCACGTCGTGCTGGAGGTGGGTGCCCTGCGAACGGGCGCCGAAATCAGGAAGGCCGCAGAAGAGTTCCTGCCGCCGTACATGCTTCCGGCCGTGGTGACCGTGTGGGACGCGCTGCCCCTGACGGCGAACGGAAAGGTGGATCGCGCCACACTGGCCCGGCACGAGAAGGGGCAGGATACGGAGGTTGAGGACGTTCGCCCTGCCACGGAGGGGGAACATGCCCTGCTCACCCTGTGGAAGGAATTCTTCCAAGCGTCCTCGCTCTCCGTCCTTGACAACTTCTTCGAACTGGGCGGCGACTCCCTGCGGGCAGTACGTTTGATGGCAGAGGTGAGGAAGGAACTGGACGTCTCGCTGCCCGTTTCAGCACTCTTCTCCGCCCCGACGATCCGGTCACTGGCGGGCCGGGTGCAGGAGTCGCGCGCGGCCGCGTAGCTGCATATGTGTCCGGCTGGTGCTGTCAGTACCAGCCGGACCGGCTGTGGGCGTCGACGGTCACGGTCTCGTCGTCACCTGGTGAGCACGAGACTGACGTTGTGTCCGCCGAACCCGAACGCGTTGGCCAGCGCAGCGGACCACTGACCGGTACGCCGCTCACCGCGCACCACATCCAGTTCCACGCGAGGGTCGAGTTCGTCGAGGTTACGCGTGGCCGGCACCGTGCCGTCCCTGAGCGCGAGCAGCGCGGCCATGGCGCCAACTGTTCCGGACGCGCCGATCATGTGGCCTGTCATCGACTTCGTCGCCGTCACCGCGGCGTGGCCGCCGATCACTTGGCCGATCGCCTCGGCCTCGGCCACGTCACCGGACTCCGTCGATGTGGCGTGGGCGTGTACGACCCCGATGTCCGCCGGAGTCAAGTCGGCATCGCGCAACGCCAGTTGCATGGCGGAGGCCTGGCCTTCCGCGTCGGAGGCCGTGATGTGGTTCGCGCTGGAACTCACGGCGCTGCCTGCCAACGTGCCGTAAGTGCGTGCTCCACGGGCCCGGGCGAACTCGGTGCGTTCCAGCACCATCATCCCCGCGCCCTCGCCCATGACGAACCCGGACCGCTTGACGTCGAACGGGCGGGACACGGTCTCTGGGGCCACGGCCTGCGTCGACAGGGCCTTCATCTGGGCGAATGCCGCGATGGTGAACGGGTGCAGGCATGCCTCCACGCCACCCGCGACGACCACGTCCACCCGTCCGCCACGGATCAGCTCCTGCCCTACGGCGAGAGCCTCCGCCCCCGATGCGCAAGCACTCACCGGCGTCCTGGCGCCTCCCTTCGCGCCCAGGTCCATGCTCACCCAGGCAGCAGGCCCGTTGGGCATCAGCATGGGGACGGCGAACGGCGACAGTCGGCGAATGCCCGCGCGTTCGAAGGCGTCGTCCTGCCCCAGCGTGGTGAGAACCCCACCGGTCCCGGTACCGATGACGACGGCGCACCGTTCCGGCTCGACCTGGGGAGCGCCGGCGTCCTGCCAGGCCTCACGCGCGCTGAGAAGGGCCATCTGCTCACCACGGTCCAGCTTCCTGGCCTCGGCCCTCGGGAGCAGGGAGGCGGGGTCCACCGTAAGTCCGGACGCGACGCGCACGGGCAGATCCGCGGCCCACTCCTCCTCCAGAAAGCGGACCCCCGACTTGCCGTCCAGCAGTCCCGACCACGACGACGGCGCATCGGCGCCCAGCGGGGTCATCGCGCCGATACCCGTCACCTGCACACGACCACAACGGGTCACACGAGCCTCCTCGGATTGTTTGGATGATACATAGCGGCTACTTGCCTACTCGGGGATCATGTCAACGTTGATGGGGAGAATCAGGGTGGGAGTCGACCGATTGGGGGGTGCGAGATTGTTCCATCCTCACAATGTGTACCTCAGAGGGGTGAGCCGCCGATCCATGCCGATCCGGTTTCCAATTTGGCTCGTGGCGTGAGGGGCGAGCCGCTTGTGGGCGATCATGCTCGGGCAGGGCAGGGCGACGCATCGGTCGGGAGGCCGGCGCGGGAGAAGCGAGAAGGGCGGCCGGTGACAGATGGCGGACAAGAGCGTGACGGAGGAGTTCCGGGCCGCGAGAGACTTCTTGCTGCGGCACCGAGAGGACTACGACGCCGCGTACGAAGGGTTCAGCTGGCCCCGGTTCGAGCGGTTCAACTGGGCGCTTGACTGGTTCGACGCGATCGCCGATGGCAATGACCGCACGGCGCTCCACATCTCCGAGGAGGGCGGGGGCGAACAGCGTTGCAGCTACGCGGAGTTGTCGGCGCGCTCGAACCAGGTCGCCAACTGGCTCCGGGAGCAGGGCGTCGCGGCCGGCGACCGGATCCTGGTGATGCTCGGCAACCAGGTGGAGCTGTGGGAGACCGCGCTCGCCGCGATGAAGCTGCGCGCCGTGATGATTCCGGCGACCCCGCTGCTCGGGACGGTTGATCTGCGGGACCGGATCGAGCGGGGGAGGGCGCGGCATGTGATCACCCGTGGCCAGGACGTCGACAAGTTCGATGGGGTACCCGGCTCGTACACGAGGATCGCGGTCGGACACTCCCCGAGCGAGGGCGCGGGCGAAGGCTGGCTGTCCTATGCGGATACGGCATCGGCCCCGCAGACCTTCGAGCCGGACGGCGTCACCCGCGCCGACGACCCGCTGATGCTCTACTTCACCTCGGGCACGACCTCACAGCCCAAGCTGGTGGAGCACACCCATGTCTCGTACCCCGTAGGCCACTTGGCGACGATGTACTGGATCGGGTTGAAGCCCGGCGACGTACATCTCAACATCTCCTCACCGGGCTGGGCCAAGCACGCCTGGTCGAACCTCTTCGCCCCGTGGAACGCCGAGGCGACGGTCTTCATCTACAACTACACGCGCTTCGAAGCGGGCAGCCTGATGGCGGAGATGGACAGGGTGGGCGTCACCAGCTTCTGCGCGCCTCCCACGGTGTGGCGGATGCTGATCCAGGCCGACCTGTCCCAACTACACGCGCCGCCAAGGGAGATCGTGGCAGCCGGCGAGCCGCTGAACCCCGAGGTGATCGAGGCGGTGAACCGCGCCTGGGGCGTGACGATCCGGGACGGCTTCGGCCAGACGGAGACCGCGGTTCAGGTGTCCAACTCCCCTGGCCAACACCTGATCCCCGGCTCCATGGGGCGCCCGAGCCCTGGCTACCGCGTCACGCTCCTCGACCCGGTCACCGGCGAACCGGGAGCGGCGGAGGGCGAAATCTCCCTGGATCTGTCGGCGAGGCCCGTCGGCCTGATGACCGGCTACCACGGGGACTCGGAGCGTACCGCTGAGGCGATGGCGGACGGCTACTACCGCACAGGGGACATCGGCTCGCTCGACGCCGACGGCTACCTCACCTACGTCGGCCGCAGTGATGACGTCTTCAAGTCTTCCGACTACAAGGTTTCGCCGTTCGAGCTGGAGAGCGCGCTGCTGGAGCACGAGGCAGTGGCCGAGGCCGCGGTCGTCCCCGCTCCGGACGAGCTGCGGCTCGCCGTCCCGAAGGCGTACGTCGTACTGGCGAAGGGCTGGTCGCCGAGCGAGGAGACGGCGCAGGCGATCTTCGAGTACACCCGGTCGGTGCTGGCGCCCTACAAGCGCCTCAGGCGGATCGAGTTCACGGAGGAACTGCCCAAGACGATCTCCGGCAAGATCCGGCGGGTCGATCTGCGGGAGCGTACGGCGCGGGGGTCGCTGGACGAGTGGATGGAGCGCGGCAAGAGCTGAGTCAGCGGCATCCAGGGGAGGTCGGGGAGTTGGTGGGGCCGACGGGTGCGAGTGGGCTACTGAGCGGCGCCGCTCCGTCTCCTTCCATGGTGGAAAGTCACCGCTGGACTTTCCACCATGGGGCGCTTGCCGCTGTCGGCCTTGTCGTGGAACTCGCCGTTGACTTGCGCAGGGGCGGCATCAGGCGAAGGGCCGACGCGGTACAGACCCCCGGGCCACACTTGGCGCCGTGGTGCACAAGGGAGGGCTGCCGGTGAGTGGACTGAATGAGCTGAGTGGGCTGACTGAACCGGGCGAACTGTCGTATGCCCACGGTGTCAGCGCGACGCCACTGCTCGGGGACACCATCGGGCGCAATCTCGACCGGGCGGTCGAGGCCTGGCCGGAGCGGGACGCATCCTCAACAACGGCTACTGGGTGGGCCGGACCGTCGGCTACACGGAACAGGACCGGGTGTGCCTTCCTGTGCCGTTCTACCACTGCTTCGGCATGGTGATGGGGCATCTGGGTGCTACGTCGCATGGTGCGTGCATCGTCATCCCCGCCCCGTCCTTCGACCCCGTCGCCACGCTGCACGCGGTGGAGCGCGAGCGCTGTACGTCGCTGTACGGGGTGCCGACGATGTTCATCGCCGAGCTGAACCTCCCCGACTTCGCCGCGTACGACCTGAGTTCGCTGCGCACCGGCATCATGGCGGGCTCGCCCTGTCCGGTCGAGGTGATGAAACGAGTGGTCGCCGAGATGCACATGGAGGAGGTCTCCATCTGTTACGGCATGACGGAGACATCCCCGGTCTCGACGCAGACGCGCCGCACGGACGACCTGGAGCGGCGGACCGGCACGGTGGGCCGCGTGCTGCCGCACATCGAGGTGAAGGTGGTCGACCCGGGCAGCGGCGTGACGCTGCCGCGGGGCTCACCCGGCGAGCTGTGCACGCGGGGGTACAGCGTGATGCTCTGCTACTGGAACGAGCCGTCGCGGACCACGGAGGTGATCGACGCCGGGCGCTGGATGCACGCTGGCGACCTGGCGGTCATGCGCGAGGACGGCTACGTCCAGATCGTCGGCCGCACCAAGGACATGATCATCCGAGGCGGCGAGAACATCTCCCCGCGGGAGATCGAGGAGTTTCTGTACGGCCATCCCAAGATCGCCGATGTCCAGGTGGTGGGCGTCCCCCACGAGCGCTACGGGGAGGTGCCGCTGGCCTGCGTGATCCTTCGGGACCCGGAGGTGCCGCTGACCCTGGATGAGCTGCGGGCCTACTGCGGAGGGCAGCTGGCGCACTACAAGGTCCCGGCCGGTCTGCGCATCCTGGAGAGCTTTCCCATGACGGCCTCCGGGAAGGTGCGGAAGATCGAACTCAGGGAGCGGTACGGGGCGCAGTCCCACCCGGGGTGAGCTCGCGGCGCATGGCCACGCGCGGCCAGCGGTCGAGGCCGAGCTCGGCCTCGTGGGCGCGGATCTTCCGCAGTCCCGGGGTGAGTTCGGCCTCACCGAGCACGCGGAAGCCGATGCGGGCGTAGTACGGGGCGTTCCAGGGGACGTCCGCGAACGTCGTCAGGGTGAGGGCTCCCCTGCCCTCTTCGCGGGCGCGGTCGGCGGCGTGCTCGATCAGGGCCTGGCCGATGCGGCGGCGTGCCGCTCGGGGGTGCACGGTGATCTGCTCGATGTGCTCCGCTGTGTCCACGGGCTCGCTGATGAGGTAGGCCAGTGGCGGGAGGTCGGTGCCGTCCGCCTCGGTGGCCACCCAGGCCCGGCCCGCGGCGCGGAAGCGTTCCAGGGTCTCGATGCCGGGGGGTTCGTCGTCGGCGATCGCCGCCATGCCGAGGGCCCGGAAGGGCTCGCCCCCGGCGCGCTCGATGTCCTGGAGCGCGGGGAGCTCGGCTGTCGTGGCTGGGCGGATGAGCATCCGTCGAGTATGCCGTCCGCCCACCCACCGATCACCCCGCGGCCACCAGCTCGTCCGCCGCGCCGTTCACCGGCTGAGGGGTCCCCGTCAGGTCGATGACGAACAAGGGGATGGACAGGGCGTCCGCCCGGGCGCGGGCCGGTTCCTCGTAGCCCGCCAGGGAGAAGCAGACGCAGCTGACGGCGTCGGACATCGCGCTGAGCCAGACGCACTCCACGTCACGCAGTGACGTCGGCTGTACGGACGGTTCGATCAGGGCGAGCACGCCCCGCGCCGACACCCGCACCCCGGAAGGCGCCCGCTTGACCGCGCCCCGGATGTCCCCGTACCCGAGCCACCGCAGATACAGCCCCGCCACCGTCACCGCGTCCCGCGCCGTGCGCACCGGCACCGGCTTGAAGGCGGGCCGAGGCGTCGGGGCCGTCCGGGGGAGCGAGATGTGCGCCGGGGGGACGGGAGGGCGAGCCGGAGCGGTGGGAGCGGTGGGAGCGGGGGGAGCGCCCGAAGGTGCCTGTACCGCCCGCACCGGAATGCGCAGCACCGCCCCGCACGCGCACCCCAGCTCGGGCTGGGGCCACCGGTCCCTGCGGCCGCACGTCCGGCACCGCACGGTCACCCACTCGTCCGCCCACGTCCGGTCCGTCACCGGCGTCACCGTCGCGCCGCGCGCCACCGGCGGCACCACGGGGGCGCCGCACGCGCAGGGGTAGGACGGCGGGGCGTACACATGATCGCGCCGGCAGACCGGGCACCGTACCGGGACGTCGCTCTCCGTCATCAACCTCACCCGTCACCGTCACTGCTCGCCGTCACCGCTCGACGGTTCGTGGCCTCCATCGTCCCCCAAGTGGGCTGGCTACGGGGGCCAGTTGAGCCAAGAGCAGGGGGCCCGCCAGGGGTGAGGAGCGCGCCGCCGCAGCTCGGCGGGCCCTGTCGGGCGGACGGTGCGTCCCGGTGCACCGGCCGCGCCCGCCCCCGACGGTGTGGCCCGAATTCGCCCACCGGGACGCGACCTTCGGGTTGCCCGCTTCCCGGACATCTCTTGACGGTCTCCATCGCGCCCCCCTACATTGCTTCCATATAGCAGAACATAATTTCCACAATGCGGAAACAGAAGCTCACCGCGGGGCGCGACGGGAGCCGGATCCGCCAGCCGTATCCGTCAGCCGAATAGCTGATCAAGCTGTCGAAGCTGTTGTCGAAGCAGGAGAACCCCATGGCCCGTATGACCGCTGTCCGCGCGGCAGTTGAGATCCTCAAGCGCGAGGGCGTCACCAACGCGTTCGGTGTGCCCGGCGCGGCGATCAACCCGTTCTACAAGGCGCTCCAGGAGGGCGGTGGCATCGACCACACGCTCGCCCGGCACGTCGAGGGTGCCTCGCACATGGCCGAGGGCTACACCCGCGCCAACCCCGGCAACATCGGCGTCTGCATCGGTACGTCGGGCCCGGCGGGCACCGACATGATCACCGGTCTGTACTCCGCGACGGGTGACTCGATCCCGATCCTGTGCATCACGGGCCAGGCGCCGACGCACCTGCTCCACAAGGAGGACTTCCAGGCCGTCGACATCGCGACGATCGCCAAGCCGGTCACCAAGATGGCCGTCACGGTCCTGGAGGCCGCCCAGGTCCCCGGCATCTTCCAGCAGGCGTTCCACCTGATGCGCTCGGGCCGCCCGGGGCCGGTCCTCATCGACCTGCCGATCGATGTCCAGCAGACCGAGATCGAGTTCGACATCGACACGTACGAGCCGCTGCCGGTCTACAAGCCGACCGCGACCCGCGCCCAGATCGAGAAGGCGATCACGTACCTGGTCGAGTCCGAGCGTCCGCTGATCGTGGCCGGCGGCGGCATCATCAACGCCGACGCCTCCGACCTCCTGGTCGAGTTCGCCGAGATCACCAACACGCCGGTCGTGCCGACCCTGATGGGCTGGGGCACGATCCCCGACGACCACGACCTGAACGCGGGCATGGTCGGCCAGCAGACCGGCCACCGCTACGGCAACGCCACGTTCCTGGAGTCGGACTTCGTCCTCGGCATCGGCAACCGCTGGGCCAACCGTCACACCGGCTACAAGCTGGACGTGTACACCGAGGGCCGCAAGTTCGTGCACGTCGACATCGAGCCCACCCAGATCGGCAAGATCTTCGCGCCGGACTACGGGATCGCCTCCGACGCCAAGGTCGCCTTGGAGCTCTTCGTCGAGGTCGCCAAGGAGCTCAAGGCCGCCGGCAAGCTCCCCGACCGTTCCGCGTGGGTCGCCTCCCACCTGGAGCGCAAGGAGACCCTCCAGCGCCGCACGCACTTCGACAACATCCCCATGAAGCCGCAGCGCGTCTACGAGGAGATGAACAAGGCCTTCGGCCCGGACACGCGCTACGTCACCACGATCGGTCTCTCGCAGATCGCGGGCGCCCAGATGCTGCACGTCTACAAGCCGCGCCACTGGATCAACTGCGGCCAGGCGGGCCCCCTGGGCTGGACGATCCCGGCCGCCCTGGGTGTCGCCACCGCGGACCGCGACACCCCGGTCGTCGCGCTCTCCGGTGACTACGACTTCCAGTTCATGATCGAGGAGCTGGCGGTCGGCGCGCAGCACCGCATCCCGTACGTCCACGTCCTGGTCAACAACGCCTACCTGGGCCTCATCCGCCAGGCCCAGATCGGCCTGGACATCAACTTCCAGGTCAACCTGGAGTTCGAGAACCAGAACAGCCCCGAGCTCGGCGTCTACGGCGTCGACCACGTCAAGGTCGCCGAGGGCCTGGGCTGCAAGGCCATCCGCGTCACGGACCCGAACGAGTTGGGCGCGGCCTTCGAGCAGGCCAAGAAGCTGGCCCAGGAGCACCAGGTCCCGGTCGTCGTCGAGGCGATCCTGGAGCGCATCACGAACATCGCGATGAGTAAGACCGCCGACATCAGCGACGTGAGCGAGTTCGAGGAGCTCGCCACGGAGCCGGGCCACGCGCCCACGGCCATCCGGCCGCTGAAGGTCTGACGCGGCAGGGAACACTGACAGGGGCGGTCCACCCGTGGGGGGTGGGCCGCCCCTTTGGTGTGTGCGGATGGAATCGCTGGAGGGCCTGCGCGTCTGGAGGGCCTGCACGTCATGACCTGGTGGGGACGCCGTGGAGCTGGACGCCTGGCTGGCCGCGCACCACGGCGCGGCACGGGGCCTGTGGCTGAAGGTCGCCAGGAAGCCTCGGGCGGTCCCGTCCACGGTCTCTGGTCGAAGGAGGCGGCCGCCTACGAGCCCCAGCGGCAGGCTCGAACGGATGGTTACGCAACTGGCGGAGGGCGCCCCGTAAGGGGCGCGGGCAACTGCGCGACCAGCCCCCACGCGCCCGCAGCAGCAGGCCAACCCCCCGGCGCCCGCAGCAGCAGGCGGACCAGAAGAGACCCGCCCAAGCCAAGCGCACGCGAAAGAGCGCCGAGTACGGGACCGTCCGTACTCGGCGCTCTGGCTTCGAAATGCCGTACTGCCGTACTGCCGTGTGAAGTTGTAGCCGTCCGACCGCGCGCGACTGGCGGAACATGCATACGCGCTGCCGGACGGAGTCATATGGGTTCAAGGCCCAGGGGCCCGAAAGCGGCTGGGACCGCGGCGGCTGCGAATGGACCGGCGGGGTTCTCCTCCCTCAGGTCGAGAGGAGAGCCGCCTGACCTTAACCACCGCACTGGCTCGCAGAGCCGCCGCGGTCCTCGTCCGGCCCGTTCACCACGGGACCACCCCTCATCCGGGTCCGTGATGGTGCGGGCGCAGCGCCGGAAAACTGACCTCCCGTCAATTCCCCGGCGCAGTCAGGGGGTTCTAGTCCTCGCGCAGGGCGCGGACAGCCTCCTCCACGCGCCTGCCGTACTCGGCGTCGGCGGCGTGGAAATGGGCCAGGTTCTTCTCGATGACGTCGTCACGGGTGACCTGCGAGAGGCCTCCCGCGATGTTCGCCACCAGGCGTGCCTGCTCCTCGGCCGACATCAGGCGGTACAGCTCGCCCGCCTGGAAGAAGTGGTCGTCCTTGGTGTGCAGGGGAGCCTCGTGCGTGCCCGTGTGGCCGTTGACGGCCAGCGGAGCGGCAAGCGGCTTGCCGGTCTCGACCGGGCCCTCGTACGAGTTGGGCTCGTAGTTCTTGCGGTCACGGCCGTACGCGTTGGACGCCATCAGGCCGTCACGGCCGTAGTTGTCGGCCGTGGTCGCCTTCGGCGCGTTCACCGCGAGCAGCGTGTGGTTGACGCCCAGGCGGTAGCGGTGCGCGTCCGCGTAGGCGAACAGGCGGCCCTGGAGCATCTTGTCGGGCGAAGGGCCGATGCCCGGAACGAAGTTGTTCGGGGAGAAGGCGGCCTGCTCGACCTCGGCGAAGACGTTGTCGGGGTTGCGGTCCAGGACCAGACGGCCCACGCGCTGCAGCGGGTAGTCGCTGTGCGGCCACACCTTCGTCAGGTCGAAGGGGTTGAAGCGGTAGTCGGCCGCGTCCGCCGCCGGCATGATCTGCACGTGCAGCGTCCAGGACGGGTTCACGCCCCGCTCGATGGCCTGGAGCAGGTCCGTCTGGTGCGAGTTGGCGTCCTTGCCCGCGAGCTCGGCGGCCTGGTCCGACGAAAGGCTGCGTACGCCCTGGTTCGTCTTGAAGTGGTACTTCACGAAGAAGGCCTCGCCCGCCTCGTTCGTCCACTGGTAGGTGTGCGAGCCGTAGCCGTTCATGTGGCGGTACGACGCGGGAATGCCGCGGTCACCCATCAGCCACGTCACCTGGTGCGTCGCCTCGGGGGCGTGCGCCCAGAAGTCCCAGACGTTGTCCGGCTCCTGCTTGCCCGTGAAGGGGTCGCGCTTCTGCGAGTGGATGAAGTCGGGGAACTTGATCGGGTCCTTGATGAAGAACACCGGGGTGTTGTTGCCGACGAGGTCGTAGTTGCCCTCTTCGGTGTAGAACTTCAGCGCGAAGCCGCGCGGGTCACGGACCGCGTCCGCGCCACCGAGGCTGTCGGCCACCGTGGAGAAGCGCAGGAAGGTCTCGGTGCGCTTGCCGACGGTGTTCAGGAAGTCGGCCGAGGTGTACGCGGTGACGTCGTCGGTCACCTCGAAGTAGCCGTACGCGCCGGAACCGCGGGCGTGGACCACACGCTCCGGGATGCGCTCGCGGTTGAAGCGGGCGAGCTTCTCGAGGAGGTGCTGGTCCTGGAGAAGAAGCGGGCCACCGACGCCGGCGGTGGCTGAGTTCTGATTGTCGGCGACGGGGGCGCCGGACTCGGTCGTGAGCACACGCTTCGACATGGTGGCGGGATTGACCTTCCGTACGGACTGCTGAAACTGCTGAAGTGACGTGAGCGTAAGTACGCTTGAACAGCTACGTCAACAGTTTGTTGAAGTTGAGGTTAGGGTTCCGGGCCGCGGCGACGCCTGGGCGCGACAGGACAGGTGTCAGCGCCGCCACGGCCCGGAAGTTCGGTTGAGCTCTTGAAGCCTTCCGGTTTCTTAGAGCTCGGCGCCCGAGAGGCGCTCCACACCGCGCAGCAGCGCGGAGTGGTCGAGGCCGCCGTCACCCTGCGTGCGCAGCGAGGCGACGAGCTGCGCGACCACGGCGCCGACCGGAAGCGAGGCACCGACATTGCGGGCGGCGTCGGTGACGATGCCCATGTCCTTGTGGTGCAGGTCGATCCGGAAACCGGGCTTGAAGTCGCGCTTGAGGAAGTTGTCCTTCTTGCGGGTCAGGACGGTCGAGCCCGCAAGCCCCCCGTTCAGGACGTCGAGGGCGGCGGTCAGGTCCACCCCGGACTTCTCCAGGAAGACAACGGCCTCGGCGCACGCCTGGATGTTCACGGCGACGATGAGCTGGTTGGCGGCCTTCACGGTCTGACCCGAGCCGTGCGGACCGCACAGCACGATGGTCTTGCCGAGGGCGTCCAGGATCGGCTTGGCCTCGTCGAAGTCGGCCTTCTCGCCGCCGACCATGATGGAGAGCACGGCCTCGATGGCACCGGCTTCGCCACCCGAGACGGGGGCGTCCAGGACGCGGATGCCCTTGTCCTTGGCGGCCTTGGCCAGGTCCACGGAGGTCTGCGGGGTGATCGACGACATGTCGACGATCAGCGCGCCGGACTTCGCGTTCTCCAGGATGCCGTCCGCACCGTACGCGATGGCCTCGACCTGCGGGGAGGCGGGCACCATCGTGATCACGACATCGGCGTCCTTGACGGCCTCGGCGATGGACTTGGCGACGGTGCCGCCGGCGGCCGCGAGGCGGTCCAGCTTGTCCTGCTCGAGGGTGAAGCCGGTGACGGAGTAACCAGCCTTGATCAGGTTCTCGGACATGGGGGACCCCATGATGCCGAGTCCGATCCACGCGATCTTGGGAAGGTTGCTCATGGTGAGAGCCTTTCTGAACTGACTGCGGAGTAACGGGTGGGTGGGCGGAAAGATCCGCCGCGAAGCGGCGCCTAGTCCGAGCCGGGCAGCCAGCCGAACGCCTCGGAGCTGGGCCGGTCGCCCGGCTTGTACTCCAGGCCGACCCAGCCCTCGTATCCGGCCTTGCGGAGCTGATCCAGCAGCTCCTCCAGCGGAAGCGACCCCGTCCCCGGGGCCCCACGGCCAGGATTGTCGGCGATCTGCACGTGCGCGGTCTGGGCGACGTACCGATCGATGACGGCCGGCAGGTCCTCACCGTTCATGGACAGGTGGTACAGGTCCATGAGGAACTTGGCGTTGCCGAGGCCGGTGGCCGAGTTCACCTTGTCCACCACGGCGATCGCCGCGTCCGCACTGACGATCGGGCAGCGCGGCGACTCCGGCTTGTTCAGGGCCTCGATCAGCAGCACCGCACCCACGCGGTCGGCCTCGCGGGCCGCGAGCGCCAGGTTCTCCAGGGCGAGTTCGTCCTGGACCGCGGGGTCCACGCCCTCCACCCGGTTGCCGTACAGCGCGTTGAGCGCCTTGCAGCCGAGGGATTCGGCGAAGTCCGCGGCCACCGAGAGGTTCGCGCGGAACTTCTCGCTCTCCTCGCCCGGAATCGACAGGGCGCCGCGGTCCGGTCCCGGCAGCTGCCCGGCGTAGAAGTTCAGGCCCACCAGCTGTACGTCGGCGTCCGTGATCGCGGCCCGAAGGGCGTCGAGCTCGGACTGCTCGGGGGTGGGGGCGTCGACCCAGGGCCACCACAGCTCGACCGCCTTGAAGCCCGCCGCAGCGGCAGCCGCGGGGCGCTCCAGGAGCGGGAGTTCCGTGAAGAGGATCGACAGGTTCACAACGAAGCGCTGGTCGGAGTATCCCATGGGGCTTCCGCGCTCCTTCCGTATTGCGGAAGTTAATTTCTGTCTGATGGAAGATTGCCGTCGAGCATCCGCCCTTGTCAAGAGGGGGCTGCCGGAAAATCACCGCGCGGCAGTAGGTTGTGCGCGTGCGATTGAGAGTGGAGTTCACGACCGAACCCTTCGACCTGGACGAGGCGCCCGCCCATGCGGTGGTGGCCCGTGACGTCATCCAGGGGGCCGAGCTCGACGCCGTGGACGTCGGCCCCTTCGGCAACACCGCGGAAGGCGGCGCCGACGAGGTACTGACCGCCGTCGACGCGCTGCTGCGCAAGGCCCTGGAGGCGGGCGCGACGCGCGTCTCGCTCCAGGTGAACGTGCTCGGAGAGTCGGGGGAGGCCATCGAATGACCGGTGTGAGAGACGACCACGGCCCCTTCGTGGCAGCCGTCAAGCCGCTCGTGGACGCCATGGGCGGCGAAATCGTGCCCCCCGACGAGGCGGGCACGGATGACGTCGTCCTCGCCTGGCAGGGCGAGGACGTGGTCGCCGTACGCCTTCCGCAGCTCGCGGACTCCCTCGACCACATCCTGCTGGCCCTGGAGCGCAAGCGCGGGATGCCCCTGTCGGACCTCGACCGCAAGGCCAAGCAGGAGGTTGTACGGATACTCGAGGCGCGAGGCGCCTTCGCCGTGCGGCACGGGGTGGAGACGGTCGCCGGCGCGCTCGGCGTATCGCGCTTCACCGTTTACAACTACCTCAACCGTTCCACCTGACCTGCCGAACCTCCCAGGTCAGAGCGCTGCGGAAGGCCGCCGTCCGTTAACCGGACGGCGGTCTTTGTTTCTCGAAGTTTTCAACAAAGTGTTGACGTGGTGTTTCGGCTGGCGTTAGCTATCCGCAGCCCGTCCAGCACAAGGCCGTAAGGCCACGGAGGCACCCGTGACTTCGAGCTCGACGCCGGGCCTTGCCCGGTTCAACGCCTTGCAGGAGAGTGCGGCCACCGCCGCTCTCCACGAGGCCTGCGCCTCATCGGCCTGGGGAAGCACACTGCTCTCCCAGCGCCCTTTCCCCACCGTCGAAGCACTCTTCGCCGCCAGTGACGCCGCCATGGCCGAGCTGAGCGCCGGGGATCTGGCCGAGGCGATGGCCGGGCACCCGCCGATCGGCCGCCCGAAGCCCGGGGACCCCACGTCGTCCCGCGAACAGCGCGGCATGGCGGGGGCCTCCGAGGAGCTCAAGGACGAGATGCTCGAACTGAACCTGGCCTACCAGGAGAAGTTCGGTCATGTCTTTCTGATCTGCGCCACCGGCGCGACCGGTGAGCAGATGCGCGATGCGGTGAAGACCCGGATCGGCAACACCGCCGAGCAGGAGCGCGAGAACGTGCGCACCGAACTCGGGAAGATCAACCGAATCCGGCTGACCCGTCTCGTAGAAGAGGACAAGGACTGATGAGCACTGACACCACCGCCTCGGTGTCCACGCACATCCTGGACACCAGCGTCGGACGCCCCGCAGAGGGCGTCGCCATCTCGCTCACGGCCCGCAGCGGCCGCGACGCCGAGTGGGTGGCGCTCGGTGGCTCCGCGACCGACGCGGACGGGCGCTGCAAGGACCTGCCGGCGCTGCCGGAGGGCACCACACACGTACGACTCGACTTCGAGGTCGAGGCGTACTTCACGCGTTCGATCAAGACAGTGAAGCAAGCCGAGGCGCAGCAGGACGCCCCCCGCGTAAGGGACAGCGGTGCGTTCTTCCCGGAGGTGGCGATCACTTTCGCCGTCACGCCGGGCGAGCACTACCACGTACCGCTGCTGCTCAACCCGTTCGGCTACTCCGTTTACCGAGGGAGCTAGCAGACATGCCCACGATTCTCGGCCAGAA
Organism: Streptomyces sp. NPDC033180; assembly: GCF_055577645.1. Lineage (NCBI taxonomy): Bacteria > Bacillati > Actinomycetota > Actinomycetes > Kitasatosporales > Streptomycetaceae > Streptomyces > Streptomyces sp. NPDC033180. The sequence goes on from NZ_JBVIPU010000024.1 coordinate 32,641, forward strand.
CCAGTACGGCAAAGCAGAGAACCGCGTCGTCAAGATCACGCGGGACGGCGACACCCACCACATCAAGGACCTGAACGTCTCGGTCGCCCTCTCCGGCGACATGGACGACGTCCACTACTCCGGCTCGAACGCCAACGTCCTGCCGACCGACACCACCAAGAACACGGTGTTCGCGTTCGCCAAGGAGCACGGCATCGAGTCCGCCGAGCAGTTCGGCATCCACCTCGCTCGTCACTTCGTGACGTCGCAGGAGCCGATCCACCGCGCTCGGATCCGGATCGAGGAGTACTCCTGGGAGCGCATCGCGACCTCGGACAACAACTCCAAGTTCATCGGCTCGGACGAGGTCAACCACTCCTTCGCCCGCAAGGGCCAGGAGCTGCGCACCAGCCAGATCACCTTCGACGGTGAGAACTGGGAGATCATCTCCGGGCTCAAGGACCTCACGGTCATGAACTCCACCAACTCGGAGTTCTGGGGCTACGTCAAGGACAAGTACACGACGCTGAAGGAGGCGTACGACCGCATCCTGTGCACCGACGTCTCCGCCGCCTGGCGTTACAACTGGACCAGCGACGCCGACCGGATGCCCAACTGGGAGAAGTCGTACGAGCAGGCCAAGAAGCACATCCTGCAGGCCTTCGCCGAGACGTACTCCCTCTCGCTGCAGCAGACCCTCTACCAAATGGGTTCGCGCGTCATCAACAGCCGGAGCGAGATCGACGAGATCCGCTTCTCGCTGCCGAACAACCACCACTTCCTGGTGGACCTCGAGCCCTTCGGGCTGAAGAACGACAACGAGGTCTACTTCGCGGCGGACCGCCCCTACGGCCTGATCGAGGCCACGGTTCTCAGGGACGGGGTCCAGCCGAAGATCCCGGTCGACATGACCAACCTCTGACGCGGGACGCGCGCCCCCGCCCGTCCGCAGCGGACGGGGGCGTGCCACACCGGAGGGAACAGCAGCAATGGCACAGCCTGCAACGGGGCCGGCGAAAGGCCCGTGTTCCACCCCATCGGAGATAGCCGGCGGAGAGTCAACTCCCGCCTGTCATCCGGTGGATGAGAAGCTCCACCCCTCGCGGCTGGTCCCCGCCGCGCTCCAGCACATCGCCGCCATGTACGCGGGCGTCGTCACTCCGCCGCTGATCATCGGCCAGGCCGTCGGTCTGGACACGGTCGCGCAGACGCGCCTCATCGCCGCGAGCCTGCTGATCGCCGGACTCGCCACGATCCTCCAGACGCTCGGCGTCAAGGGCTTCGTCGGCAACCGGCTCCCCTTCGTGAACGCCGCGTCCTCCGCGGGCATCGCACCCATCCTCGCCATCGCCGAGAACAGCGCCCCCGGGCATCAACTCCCCGCTATCTACGGTGCGGTGATGGTCGCCGGCGTCTTCTGCCTCGCGGTCGGCCCGTTCTTCGGGCGCCTCCTTCGCTTCTTCCCGCCGCTCGTCACCGGCGTCGTCATCACCCTCATCGGCGTGACGCTGATGCCCGTGCCCGTCACCTGGGCGCAGGGCGGCGACAAGACCGCCGCCGACTTCGGCGCCATGAAGTACCTCGCGCTCGCCGCCTTCACGCTCGCCGTGATCCTCGTCTTCCAGCGGTTCGGACGCGGCTTCCTCAAGCAAGTCGCCCTGCTCCTGGGCCTGTTCATCGGCACGCTCGCCGCGATCCCGTTCGGAATGGCCGACTTCAGCGCCATCAAGTCCGCGCCCGTGGCTGCGCTCCCGACACCCTTCGCCTTCGGCGCCCCGGAGTTCCAGCCCGCCGCGATCCTCTCGCTCTGCATCGTGATGCTGGTCCTGATGACCGAGTCGTCGGCCGGCATGCTCGCCCTCGGCGAGATCTGCGAACGCAAGAGCGACGGAAAGACGATCACCCGCGGCCTGCGCACCGACGGCATCGCGACCCTGGTCGGCCCGGTCTTCGGCGGCTTCCCGACCTCGGCCTTCGCGCAGAACGTCGGCGTCGTCTCCCTGACACGTGTCCGCAGCCGCTATGTCGTGGCCGTCGCGGGCGGCGCCCTCATCGTCCTCGGCGCCTTCCCGATGCTCGGCGCGGTCGTCAGCCTCGTACCGATGCCGGTCCTCGGCGGCGCGGGCATCGTCCTCTTCGGCTCCATCGCGGTGAGCGGCATCCGTACGCTCTCCGAGGCGGGCCTCGACGACAGCTCCAACATCATCCTGGTGGCGGTAGCGCTCGGGGCAGGCATCATCCCGCTCGCCGCGCCCACCTTCTACGCCGAATTCCCGGCCTGGGCGCAGACCGTCCTCGGCTCCGGAATCAGTGCGGGAGCGCTGACCGCGGTCCTGCTCAACCTGTTCTTCAACCATCTCGGCACCCGTGGCCCCGCGGCCGCGGCACTCAAATCTTCCTAGGGTCATGCCGTGCCCACATCGCCACACGTAAGAGAAGGAAGAAGCACCATGGCAGCACCGGCAGACCTGCAGCGCATCGTCATCGAGAACTGCGCGATCGCGACCGTCGACGCGAACGACACCGAGTACGCATCGGGATACGTCGTCGTCGCGGGCAACAAGATTGAGTCCATCGGCGCGGGGAAGGCACCCGAGGGCCTTCAGAACGTCGTACGCCGCGTGGACGGGACCGGTCACCTGGTGACCCCCGGCCTGGTCAACACCCACCACCACTTCTACCAGTGGATCACCCGCGGCCTTGCCACCGACCACAACCTGTTCCAGTGGCTGACGGCGCTCTACCCGACGTGGGCGCGCATCGACGAGCAGATGGTGAAGGCGGCGGCCCAGGGCTCGCTCGGCATGATGGCCCGCGGCGGTGTCACCACCGCGATGGACCACCACTACGTCTTCCCGAAGAACTCGGGTGACCTCTCCGGCGCCATCATCGGTGCCGCGAGCGACATGGGGGTGCGCTTCACCCTCGCCCGCGGCTCCATGGACCGCAGTGAGAAGGACGGCGGCCTGCCGCCGGACTTCGCCGTCGAGACGCTCGAAGGCGCGCTCGCCGCGACCGCCGAGACCGTCGACAAGCACCACGACGCCTCCTTCGACGCGATGACCCAGGTTGCCGTCGCTCCCTGCTCCCCGTTCTCGGTCTCGACCGAACTCATGAAGCAGGGCGCGGAGTTGGCGCGCGCCAAGGGCGTACGCCTGCACACCCACGGCAGCGAGACCGTGGAGGAGGAGCAGTTCTGCAAGGAGCTGTTCGGCATGGGCCCGACCGACTACTTCGAGTCGACGGGCTGGCTCGGTGACGACGTGTGGATGGCGCACTGCGTCCACATGAACGACTCCGACATCGCCGCGTTCGCCCGTACCGGCACGGGCGTCGCGCACTGCCCGTCCTCCAACGCGCGTCTGGCCGCGGGCATCGCCCGCGTACCCGACATGCTCAAGGCGGGCGTCCCGGTCGGCCTCGGTGTCGACGGCACCGCGTCCAACGAGTCCGGCGAACTCCACACCGAGCTGCGCAACGCGCTGCTCATCAACCGCCTCGGCGCGCACCGCGAAGCCGCCCTGAACGCACGTCAGGCACTGCGCCTCGGCACCTTCGGCGGCGCCCAGGTCCTCGGCCGCTCCACGCAGATCGGGTCGCTCGAGCCGGGCAAGCTCGCCGACCTGGTGCTCTGGAAGATCGACGGCATCGGGCACTCCTCGATCGCCGACCCGGTGACCGCCATCGTCTTCGGCGCGGCGGCCCCGGTCACGCTCTCCCTCGTCAACGGCCGCCCGATCGTCGAGAACGATCGTCTGCTGCACGTCGACGAGGACGCCATCGCCCGCTCCACGCGGGAGGAGGCGCAGCGCCTCGCGCGGATCGCCGCCGAGGCCTGATCCAAGAACTCCGGTCAGGGGGGACGGCCCCTGACCGGACTTGAGCAGCCGAGCGGGCTGCTCAAGTGCCGCCCCGGAACGTGGCCCAAAGCTTCACGTTCCCGGGGCGGTCAGTACTACCTGTCAGCACTACCTGACTACCTGGGCGCACCCCCACAACTTCATACCGAGCAAGTCCTTGCACGACGCACCACCTCCCAGAAGCGATGTGCCGGCGGAGAGCCCGCCCGTACTGGAAAACAACCGGAGGAGCCACAGTGGCCACTCAGCCCAGGTTCACCAAGCAAGGCACCACCCCAGACCCATCCGAGGGTGATGGCGAAGGCGCCATACACCCCGTCGACCAGAAGCTTCCGCCGCTCAAGATGGCGACCACCGGCCTCCAGCACGTGGCCGCCATGTACGCGGGCGTCGTCGCCCCTCCGCTCATCGTGGGCGCGGCGATCGGCCTCTCGGCCAAGGAACTCACCTTCCTGACCGGCGCCTGTCTGTTCACCGCGGGCCTCGCCACCTTCCTCCAGACGCTCGGCATCTGGAAGATCGGCGCCCGTCTGCCCTTCGTCAACGGTGTCACCTTCGCGGGCGTCGCCCCCATGATCGCGGTCGTCGAATCGACCGACAACAAGGACGACGCGCTCCCGATCATCTTCGGAGCGGTCATCGTCGCGGGCGTACTCGGCTTCATCGCGGCGCCGTTCTTCTCGAAGCTGGTCCGCTTCTTCCCGCCGGTGGTGACCGGCACGGTCATCACGCTCATCGGCATCTCGCTCATGCCCGTCGCCTTCGGCTGGGCGCAGGGGCCTGTGCCGGGCGCCGATGACTACGGCTCCATGAAGAACCTCGGCCTCGCGGGCATCACCCTCGTGATCGTGCTTCTCCTTCGCCGCTTCACCACCGGCTTCGTCAAGCAGATCGCCGTGCTCCTGGGCCTCGTTGTCGGCACCGTCATCGCGATTCCGTTCGGCGTCACGGACTTCAGCCCCGTCGGCGACGCGGACATCGTCGGCTTCCCGACGCCGTTCCACTTCGGCGCACCGCAGTTCGCGGCGGCGGCGATCGTCTCCCTGTGTGTGGTCATGGTCGTCTCGATGACCGAGTCCACGGCCGACATGCTGGCACTCGGCGAGATCGTGGACCGTCCCGCCGACGAGAAGACCATCGCGGCCGGTCTGCGCGCCGACTGCCTCGGCTCGGCGGTCAGCCCGCTCTTCAACGGCTTCATGTGCAGCGCGTTCGCGCAGAACATCGGCCTGGTCGCGATGACGAAGATCCGCAGCAGGTACGTCGTCGCCGTGGGCGGCGGCTTCCTGGTCCTGATGGGCCTGTGCCCGATGGCCGCCTCGCTCATCGCCGTCGTACCGCGTCCGGTGCTCGGCGGCGCGGGTGTCGTCCTCTTCGGCTCGGTCGCGGCGAGCGGCATCCAGACGCTGGTCAAGGCGAACCTGGAGCGTGACAACAACGTCCTGATCGTGGCCGTCTCGCTGGCCGTCGGCCTCATCCCGATCGCGGCGCCGGAGTTCTACCACGCGTTCCCGGAGACCGCGAAGATCATCCTCGACTCGGGCATCTCCACGGGCTGTGTCGCGGCGGTGCTCTTGAACCTGGTCTTCAACCACATCGGCAAGCGGGGCGACGATGACGACGTGACCAATCCGATGGAGCCCGGGGGAGAAATCGCTGAACAGAGGGTGCACGAAGGGTCTTCCCCGGCGGGGGCGCACTGACGTAACGTGCGTGACGCCGCCCGCATCGCGGAAGTTACTTTCCAGTCGGAATAGCAGTCGGCCCTGTCCCATGCCTCGTGAACTCCCGTGGGACGGGACCGACTTCCGGCGTCACGCACACGGAAGAAGCGCCACCCATGAGTTCTCAGCTTCCCCCTGCCGACAAGGCCGCACCGGCTCCCGGGGTGCACCCCGTCGACGAGATCCTGCCGCCGGGCCGGATGCTCGTCGCAAGCCTCCAGCACGTCGCCTCCATGTACGCGGGCGCCGTCTCGGTCCCGCTGGTGGTGGCCGTCGCCGCCAAGATGTCGCCGGGGGACACGGCCGTACTGATGGGCGGCAGCCTCCTGATGGCGGGCATCGCGACGCTGCTCCAGACGCTCGGCATAGGCAACTTCATCGGCTCCCGGCTGCCCTTCGTCAACGGCGTCTCGTTCGCGGGCGTAGGCGTGATGCTGACGATCATCACGACCCAGGGCGGCGTCGAGGCGGGGATGCCGGTCGTCTTCGGCGCGATCATCGTGTCGAGTGTTTTCGGCTTCCTGGTGAGTTCGTACTTCTCACGCCTGGTCCGCTTCTTCCCGCCGGTGGTGACGGGATCGGTCATCACCTTGATCGGCGTCTCGCTCATCCCGGTCGCGTACGACTGGATCGTGGACGACTCGTCGACGGGCACCCCGGAGCCGGGCAGCATCGGCCTCGCCGGCGCGACGGTCCTGGTCATGCTGCTGCTCCAGCGCTTCACGCGGGGCTTCCTCAAGCAGATCAGCATGCTCTTCGCGATGATCTTCGGAACGCTGCTCGCGATCCCGATGGGCCTCGCCGACTTCTCCAAGCTGGACGACGCCGCACTGATCGGCATCCCCTCCCCACTCCACTTCGGGGCACCGGAGTTCAACATCCCGGCCATCATCTCGATGTGCGTGGTGATGCTGGTGATCCTGACGGAGTCGACGGCCGACATGATCGCCCTGGGGAAGATCGTCGACAAGGAGGTCGACGAGAAGACCATCGCCCGCGGCCTGCGCGCCGACGCGCTCGGCTCGGCTCTCAGTCCGCTCTTCAACGCCTTCCACGCGAGCGCGTTCGCGCAGAACATCGGCCTGGTCGTCATCTCCAAGGTGCGCAGCCGCTTCGTGGTGGCGCTGAGCGGAGCCATCCTGGTCCTGATCGGCCTGAGCCCGGCGGCTGCCGCGCTGATCTCGGTCGTCCCCATGCCGGTCCTGGCCGCCGTCAGCCTCTTCCTCTTCGGCTCCATCGCGGTCAGCGGCATCCAGACACTGCTCCAGGCGGACCTGCACCGGGGTGACAACGCCCTGATCGTCGTGGTCACCCTCGGCGCGGGCCTGGCCCCCGCACTCTCGGACGGCTTCTACGACGCGTTCCCCGCGTGGGCGCAGATCGTCCTGGGATCGGGGATCTCCACGGGGTGCCTGCTGGCGGTGACGCTGAACCTGGTCTTCAACCACCTGGGCAGCAAGGCGAGTTCGACTGATCCGGGGCCTGCGATCACGCACTGAGCCGCACGCGCCCGAGGCGGCGTCCGTGCTGTTCACGTCGTCGTGGGTGGCGCGGTGGGAATGTTCTGTGGGGGAGGGGGCTGGGCGGTGGGGCGCGCTCACGTTGCCGTGGCGGGGGACTTGTCCGTTGCGAGCTTTACTGCCAGGGCGCCCAGCACCGTTCCCATGACGTAACGCTGGGCCCGGAGCCACGTCGGGCGGCGGGCCAGGAACACCGCGATCGTGCCCGCCGCCATGACGATGGCGAGGTTCACCCCCAGGCTGATGGAGATCTGGATGCCGCCGAGCGCGAAGCCCTGGAGGAGGGTGTGGCCCGCCGTCGGGTCGATGAACTGGGGGATGAGGGAGACGTACATGATGGCGACCTTCGGGTTCAGGAGGTTGGTGAGTACTCCCATGGAGAACAGTCGCCGGGGGGAGTCGGGGCTCAGCTCCTGGTGGGCGAAGACCGAGACGCCGCCCGGCTTGAGCGCCTTCCAGGCCAGCCATGCCAAGTAAGCGGCCCCCGCCAGCTTCACGGCCAGGTACAGCTGGGGGACCGCCAGGAAGACGAGGGACAGGCCCAGGTTGGCGGCCGTCAGATAGACGATGAAGCCGACGGCGACCCCGGCCAGCGAGATCGCTCCGGCCCGCCTGCCCTGGGTGATGCTCCGCGAGACGAGGTACATCATGTTGGGCCCGGGCGTGAGCACCATGCCGAGCGAGACCACTGCCACACCGAGGACCGCGTTCATTCCGATCATTCGGCAAGGATCGGACGGCGGTGCCGTCCAGCACCAGCGAAGAATGCTTCACGCAACACGTAAGCGCTGCTACATCGGCGCGGGGTGCCGGTGGCGAAAGCCGAGCCCCGCGCCGATGCGGACGGCTCAGCGGATGCGGTACGGGTCGCCGTAGACCTTCCACTCCAGTGGCGGGTCCAGGTTCAGGTTGCGCTTGTTCAGGAACACCCGCTGTGCCGTGTCGACGCGGCTGGTGTCCTCGTGTGCCTCCTCCTGCTTCATCGCCCAGACGCGTGCGTCCAGGAAGGCGTGGAGGTACGTCACCTCGTCGCCGCCCTGAGCCGGCGGCTCGGCCGAACGCAGGGCGCGCTCGCGGATGTTGGAGAAGCTGGTGTTGTCGCCGCCGTCGCCGTGCATGACGATCGCGTCGTAGTACGCGAACTGCCCGAGGACGCCGATGCCGTCCGCCTTGCCTTGCCTGACGGCCGGGTTGAAGTAGACGCGGTCACGCTCGTCGTTCTGCGCCCTCTGGAACTCGGGGTCCTCGGCGGCCCTCTCCCAGTCGCTCTTGTAGTGGGGGTCGAGGCCCTCGTGGGAGTCGGTGCCGTCCACCTCGCGCAGTGCGGGGAGGTACTTGGCGAGTACGTTGCCCGGCTTGCGTCGGGTGTAGAGCTCTACCAGGTCGAGCATGTCGCCCGTGCCCGAGCAGAAGCCGATGATCCCGGCGGTGTAGCCGCGGCCGTCGCCTATGTCCTCGCAATAGCGGTAGTACTCCTTCCAGTTGAGGTCGGAGTTCTCGGCGCTGCACACGATCTTCATGGCGATCTCCTTCTTCGCCGGATCGTCGAGTCCGCCCGCCTCGGGGGCGGGGGCGGCGCCTGCCGCCTGGGAGGCGATGACCGGGCCTGCTGCGAGCGAGGCGCCCAGGAAGGCGAGCAGGGTGCGGCGTGAGGTGAGGGGGCGTGAGCGCGGGCGTGTGTGGGGGGACTGCACGAGGACCTCCAGAGGGGGAATCCAGGGGGAGTTCGTTGTTCCGCGTACTGTTAGGAAGGTTTCCTACCAGAGATTGCGGGTGACGTATACCCGTCAAGCTCGATGGGGTGCGGTGGCGTGAATGGCCGGACATCGATCTGGCCGCCGCCCTCGTTGGTTCGTACGATCCCCCTCGCTCACGCAATCCGCTCCACGCACCACAGGCACTTCTCCGACCCCCCTCCTCTGTTATGGAATGGAGAACCATGGCTGGTGCACTGCTGCTGAGCGGCGCCGTCGCGGCGCTGCTCGGCTCGACGCTCCCCGCACAGGACACGAGCGGGATCCTGGACCCGCCCCCGGACAAGATCGTGATCGAGGTCGCCACGGTGAATGGCTCGGGCTGCCCCCTCGGCACCGCGGCCGTCGCCGTTTCCGAGGACAACACGGCCTTCACGGTCACCTACAGCGACTACCTCGCTCGGGCGGGCGGCGGCGCGGACCCCACCGCGTTCCGCAAGAACTGCCAGCTCAACCTCGTCGTGCATGTCCCGCACGGCTTCACGTACGCGATCGCCAGCGCCGACTACCGCGGCTACGCCTCGCTACAGGCGGGCGCCAAGGGCACCGAGAAGGCGTCGTACTACTTCCAGGGCTCGCCGGACACGGCCTCGATCAGCCATGAGTTCAAGGGCGCGTACAACGACAACTGGCAGGCCAGTGACACCACGGAGTGGGGTCAGCTCGTCTGGGCGCCCTGCGGCGTGCAGCGGAACTTCAACATCAACACCGAACTGCGCGTCGACGCGGGCACATCGGACCCCGCGAAGGCCAGCTTCATGACGATGGACTCGACAGACGGGGACATCAGCACGATCTACCGCATGGCGTGGAAGGAGTGCCCGAAGTCCTGAGCCGTTTCGGCCGTGCCCCCTGTCCTCCCTTCGGGGGCACGGTCGTTGGGTCCGTCTGCGAGTGCATCAGGCCCGGGCGGCGGCCAGTTGGGCGTGCACCTGTCCGGCGATCTCGTGGGTGTCGCCGGCCGGCCGGGTCGCGAGCGGCCCCGGATCACGAATCCAGCCGTCCTCGATCGTGAACCAGTCGATCGGCTTCGGCGCCCGTCCTTCTTCGAGTGCTGCCCGCAGTTCCTTGAAGTACGTTTCCCAGCGCAGCCGGTAGAGACCGCCGACGAGGCCGGCCCACTCCCGGTTGGCGTAGTCCCGCAGTCCCGCGTCGGCTCCGGATCGGGTGCCCCACACGGTGAGCAGCGACAGTTGGTCGTATGTGAGGTGTGTGCGCTCCGTCGCGTCGGCGCCCCATGAGCGTGCGTCGGCGACCCAACGGCCCAGGAGATGGCGGGAGTCGGTGGCCACCAGTTGGTCGAGCAGCTCCATGAGGCCGAGCCAGGTCCGGGTCAGCCGGTCGAAGCGGGCGGTGTCCCGGTCGTCGTACGCCTGCTTGATCTGGGGGAGGAGTATGCGGCTGCGGTTGGACAGTGCCTGGCGTGCCACATCCAGGAGGTCGCGGTGGTATGCGGAGGAGCGTCTCAACGGGCGGCGTACGGAGAGAAGTTCGGACAGTGCGGGCTCGAAGTCCGCGGGCTTGTACCGCATCGCCTTCGGTGACCAGGCTGCCGCCGACTTCGCCGCCAGGTCGGGGCGCGCGCCGAAGAGGCCGTCCGCGCCCTCGGACCACTCGTCGGCACGGGTCGTGCCGTACGCGGTGCGGCGCAGGATGTCCCAGGCCGCGGACGCGTGCGGGTCGGCGGCGCCGTAGCGGGAGACGGACCAATCAGCGAACCAGGCTTTGAGATCCAAGTCGCCTGTCCGCCAGGCAAGTTCGGAGAACAGCTCGAAGGCGGCGGGATTGTTGTCGGCCGCCTCTGGCATGAGGGAGATGCCGCGCTGCTTGCTGCCTTCCTTGGTGCGCCACTTCTCGTAGAGCTCGGCCCAGTCGGGGGTGTTGGCGCCGAGGGTCGTGTGTCCGCCGAAGTTCCAGATCGAGCCGAAGGTGTACGGGGTCGAGTTCCAGTCGGACTCGCGGTCTGTGACCTTCGGGAAGCGGTCGGAGAGGCCGTCGACCACCAGCATCCTCGACTTGTCGACGGCGTCGACGATGGCCTTGGGAGGGTTGCTCTGCCAGCCGAGGATCACCCAGGTGGCGCCGGGGTGCGCGGCCTGGAGGGCCTTTTCGACGGCCTTCGCCGCGGCCGGGACCGGTACGTCGCCCGGCTTCCCGCCCTCGTGGAGGAGGTCCATCTTGTACATCGTGGACGTGCCGAACAGCTCGTCCTGGGCGCGGTAGAAGACGGCGGCCACCCGGCCGAAGTGCTCGGTGCGCGGATCGAGCCAGTCGGGGCGCCTGAAGCCGACCCAGTCGCCCTGCGGCACGGTCTTGGCGCCGGGATTCTTCGCGGCGAAGCCGGGCGGTACGGTGCCGAAGTAGCCCGGCAGGACGGGGGTCATGCCGAGCTCGCGCAGCCGGTCCGTGATGCGGCGCCCCAACGCGGCGCGTTGGTTGAGGAGTTGGCGCGACACGGGATACGGGAAGGCGGCCATGTTCTGGAGCAGCCACCACGGCTGATGGGCCGGGGCGGGGATCCACTCGCGCATCTCCTGGTCGGAGTAGCCGAACTCCTGGAACACGCGGTGATAGAGGGCGTCGGCGCCGACGTACACGAGCACCTCGTTGTAGCCGTGCAGCGCGAGAACGTCGATCTCCCGCTCCCAGTACGACCAGTCGTGATACGCCCCCGTGTAGCCGTCGTTCGTGTCGTTGAGGACGAAGCGGTGCGGGGCGTTGGCGCTCCCGGTCAAGGGCTTGTCGAGCCCGGGGAGCCGGTCGGGCAGGTCAAGCTGGTCGCCGGCCCAGGTGATGTTCGCCCGGGCGGTGTGCTTCAAGTAGTGACGCAGGCCGGTGAGTTGCACGCCGGGTGTCGGCCCGGCGACCTCGATCTGCCCGCGCCGCCCGGATACCCGGAAGGCGTCGGCGGGCCCGGCGGTCGTGAACGTCAGCTGCTTCCAGTGACCGGGCAGCAGCCGCCGGGCGGCTTTGACCGCGGGCGTCTCGGAGGCCGGGACGCCGTCGGCGGAGGAGCCGGAACAGGCGACGGCGGCGCCGGTCGTCCCGGCGAGGGTGGCGAGGAAGGTGCGGCGGGCAAGGGGCATGACGTAGGGATACCCTCCCGGTTCGGCGAAGCTCGGGCGGACACCCGAACAATGCAGGACGGTGACGGCGCCCCACGATGAACCGCGGGCGAAACATGGTCAAGACGGGGGTGGTGTTAGCGTCGGTGGGTGACCGTACCTCTGCCCGGCAGGCCTACCCGCGCCTCCACCACCGGGCGGCCCCTGATGGCCGCCCTTGATCTGTTCGGGCGGCGTTGGAGTCTGCGGATCGTCTGGGAGCTGCGGGCGGAGCCGTTGGGGTTTCGCGCGTTGCAGGAGCGGTGTGACGCGATGTCGTCCAGTGTGCTGCGTCAGCGCCTGACCGAGCTGCTCGAAGCCCGTCTGGTGCGGCAGTTGCCCGACAGCTCCTACGCCCTGACCGCGCTCGGCCGCGAGGCCCACCAAGCCCTGCGCCCCTTGGACGCGTGGGCCGAGCGCTGGGCGACGGAAGTCAGCGCCGACTCGGCAGAGGGTCGGCGATGAGCGCGTCGCGCATCCGGGAGACGGCTGCCGTCAGCGCGCCGAGGGGTCGGATCAGCAGCGTTGCTTCTGTCAACTGACCGTTTTCGTCGATCTGTCGGACGAGGACGCCGAACGCGTCCTCCTCGCCGACCTTGGCGGTGAAGGTCGTCACGCTGTGCTGTTCCCCCTCCTCCTTGCCCGTTTCGGGGGTGGTGAACTCCCGCTGCGGTTCCACCGCCGTCAGGCACTGCCCGATCTTCGGGAACAGGTGCGCCACATCGTCCCGCCCGCTGTAGTCGGCGACCGGGCTGTGGAAGACGACGTCCCGCGCGAGCAGGAGCCGGGTCCGGTCGGGTGCGCCGGGTGCCAGTACGTCACGTACGTCGAGGCTCATCGGTGTCACTTCTCCTGACTGCTTCGGTTTCCGAAGCGCTCCTCGGAGCATAGCCCGGCCACGGAAAACTGGAGCAGTCATCGGATGGATGCCGTGCAATTACGCCAACACATGTTCTGCCAGGATCAGTTGAGCGCATTGACATCCGATGTATTCGACCCTACGTTCCCGAGCGACCCGTCAACCTCAGGGAGCCGCCCCATGCGCACACAGCTCAGCCGCACCCGGCGAAGAGTCGCCGGGATCGCCCTGCTCCTCGCCTCGGCCCTCGCCGCGACCGCCGTCCCCGCGGCGGTCGCCGCCCCGACGGAACCCCCCGCCGCCAAGTCCCCCGCCGCCGAGCGGCCCGCGGCCGCCGGTCCCGGAACCGACCACGCCACCGACGACCCCTTCACCGCGGACCGCACCAGTTGGTTCCGGCAGGACCGCTTCGGCATGTTCATCCACTTCGGCGCGTACTCCAACCTGGAGGGCGAGTACAAGAAGGCTGACGGCTCCCTCTGCCGGGACGCCGAGTGGATCCAGCGCCAGTGCGACATCCCGAAGGCCGAGTACGAGAAGCAGGCCGCGACGTTCAACCCCGCCGACTTCGACGCCAAGGCGGTGGTCAAGGCGGCCAAGGACGCCGGAATGCGCTACATCGTCATCACCTCGAAGCACCACGAGGGTTACGCGATGTGGCCCACGAAGGTCAACGACTTCAACCTGCGCGACCACTCGTCCTTCGACAAGAACCGCGACATCCTCGCCGAGCTGAAGAAGGCCTCCGACGACGCGGGCATCAAGCTCGGCTTCTACTACTCGATCTGGGACTGGCACGATCCGGACTTCCCCGACCCGGCCACCTTCCCGAAGTACGAGAAGCGGATGCGCGCCCAGCTCAAGGAACTGGTCGACAACTACGACCCAGCACTCCTCTGGTTCGACGGCGAGTGGGACACGGACAAGCCCAACAACCCCTGGACGGCGAAGGACGGCGAGAAGCTGGAGGCCTACCTCCGTGACCTCGACCCGGACCTGATCATCAACAACCGCGTCGGCAAGCGCCGCGTCGTCGACGGCGACTACGGCACCCCCGAGCAGGAGATCCCCGGCGCCCCGGTCGACGGCCAGCTCTGGGAGTCCTGCATGACCCTCAACGGCCACTGGGGCTTCGCCCGCTACGACACCAACTGGAAGTCGTCCGCCACCCTGGTGCGCAACCTCCTCTCCACGACGTCCCGCAGCGGCAACTACCTCCTGAACGTCGGCCCCGACGCCCGCGGCCGCGTCCCGCAGCCCTCCGTCGACCGTCTGCGGCAGATGGGCGACTGGCTGCGTACGTCGGGCCAGGGCAACGCGGTGTTCGGCGCCCGCTTCGGCGGACTCGTCGATGAGCCGTCGTGGGGTTCGGTCAGTCGCAAGGGCGACAAGCTGTACGCGGCGGTCACCCAGTGGCCCGCGTCCGGCGCCGCCCTGCATCTGAAGGCGCGTACGGACTTCGAGGTCACCTCGGCGCGGGTGCTCGGCAGCGATCAGAAGGTGACGGTCACCCGGTCCGGCGACGGCATCGACCTGAAACCCTCCGGTGCCGCGACCAACGCCACCGCCACGGTCATCGAGCTGAAGGTGGACGCGGGGCCGACAGACCGCCCCGGCAAGGGCAAGGGCCTGAAGCAGGAGATCTTCGACAACGCGGACTTGAGCGGCACCCCGAAGATCACCCGCACCGACGCCACCCTCAACCACGCCTGGAAGTACGAGGGTTCACCCGCGGCGAGCATCCCCTCCGACAAGTTCAGCGTCCGCTGGACGGGCAAGCTCCAGCCGCGCCGCTCGGAGACGTACACCCTGACGACCGTCTCGGACGACATGGCGCGGGTGTGGGTCGACGGAAAGCTCGTCATCGACTCGTGGACACCGCACGAGCCGAAGATCGACAAGGCGCGGATCGCCCTCACCGCCGGGAAGCGCCACTCGATCAAGGTCGAGTACGCGGAGCAGACCGGCGAGGCCCACCTGAAGCTGCTCTGGTCCAGTCCCGGGCAGGAGCAGCAGATCGTGCCCGCGGCACAGTTGTACGCGCGCTGAGCGGTCCGCGGCTCCTCTGCTGAGCGAACCGGGCCCGGGCCCCAGGTCCTGGGAAGTCAGGACCTGGGGCCCGGGCCGTGAGGACCAATGGCGGGCACCTTCCGGCCCTCGGAATTGACAGTGTTGATCGACGCCCGGCTGGGCAGACGACCGTTCGTCGATCTTTGACTTCCCAGGTCAGACGGTCGATGACAGACCATTGCCGACCGAGAGAGTGACTGCCCCGTGAGCGCGCCCGAAGCCCCTGAATCACCGGTACCCGCTCCGGAGGCCATAGCCCGGCACCGCGCGCTCTTCCGCGCGATGCACCGCAGGAAGAACCCGCGCCTGCGCCAGTCGGACATCACCGTCACCGAAGAGGCGCAGGTCAAGCGGGCGGTCAAGGCCACCGCCCTGGGCAACGCCATGGAGTGGTACGACTTCGGCGTCTACGCCTATCTCGCGGTGATCATCGGCAAGGAGTTCTTCCCCTCCGGCAACGACACCGCGCAGACCCTCTCCTCCCTGGCCACCTTCGCCGCCGCCTTCCTGGTGCGCCCCATCGGCGGCATGTTCTTCGGGCCGCTGGGCGACCGTGTGGGCCGCAAGAAGATCCTCGCACTGACCATGATCATGATGTCGACGGCGACCCTGGCGATCGGTCTGATCCCCAGTTACGCCACCATCGGCGTCTGGGCCCCGGTGCTCCTCGTCCTGTGCCGCATGGTGCAGGGCTTCTCCACGGGCGGCGAGTACGGCGGCGCCGCGACCTTCATCGCCGAGTACGCGCCCGACAAGCGCCGCGGGTTCTGGGGCTCCTTCCTGGAGTTCGGCACCCTGATCGGCTACACGGTCGCGGCGGTCCTGGTGACCGCCCTGACCATGGGACTCGGTGACGGTGCCATGCAGTCCTGGGGCTGGCGCATCCCGTTCCTGGTGGCGGCGCCGCTCGGCCTCATCGGTCTCTATCTGCGGCTGAAGCTGGACGAGTCGCCCGCCTTCCAGAAGATGGCGGAGGCGGAGAGCGGACCGGCCGCCGAGCGCCAGAAGAAGTCCCTCAAGGACTCCTTCTTCGGCCAGTGGCGCGCGATGCTGCTCTGCATCGCGCTGGTCGCCGCGTTCAACGTCACCGACTACATGCTGCTGTCGTACATGCCCACGTATCTGACGCAGCTCGGCTTCGGCGAGACCGGCGGCCTGATGTCCATCGTCATCGTGATGCTGATCCTGATGGCGCTCATCAACTCCGTCGGCCGCCTCTCCGACCGCATTGGCCGCAAGCCGGTCCTGATGGCGGGCTCGGTGGGCTTCTTCGTCCTGGCCATCCCGGCCTTCCTCCTCATCAAGCAGGGCGGCACGGTGGCGGTCTTCACCGGCCTGCTCATCCTCGGCCTGGCCCTGGTCTGCTACCTGGGCGTCATGTCCTCATCGCTGCCGGCCCTGTTCCCGACGGACGTCCGTTACGGCTCGCTGTCCATCGGCTTCAACATCTCGGTCTCGCTCTTCGGTGGTACGACCCCGCTGGTGGTCGCCGCTCTGATCGGCGCGACCGGCAACGACTTGATGCCCGCCTTCTACACGATGCTCGCGGGCCTCGTCGGCATCATCGCGGTGGCCGCGATGCAGGAGACGGCCCGCAAGCCCCTGGAGGGTTCCCCGCCGTCGGTCGCCACGGACGAGGAGGCCCGGGAGCTGGTGGCGGCGCAACGGCCCTGATCCCTCAGCCGCGCCCGGCCTCCAGGGCTTCGATGGCCTCGGTCAGCCACTTCCTGGGCGCGGGACGCGACGAACGGAGGGCCGTCGGGCGCCAGGCGCCGCTCGTGGCAGGGGTGGCTCGCCTGTTTCATCGCGCTGGGCGGAGTCTGGGGGGAGTCTTCGAGGGCAGCGGCGGCAGCCCGGCCCTCGCCCGCATCACGGCGTGCGAGGCAGTCGTACAACTGGCGCTCGCGTACGCCGTGTCGGACCTCGGCCTGCCGGGCGTCTGCCTGGCCATGGCGGTGTCCATGGCCCTGCAGTGCGCGGCGGTCGCCCGCCTCTACCGGCGTGTGAAGGGCACCGAGGTCAGTCGCACAGGCGGCGCGTGGTGAGGGAGCCTCCCGCGTTCTCGTCGTCCGTACCGAGGGCCGCGAGGTCGGAGCCGGAGACACACTGCAGCGCCTCGATCTTGTAGCCCTCGAACTTCTCGAGGATCTCCGGCGACTTGGCGACGGAAAGGCGCACCTCTCCGGCGGTGGTGACGGTCAGCTTGCCCGCGTCGCTCACCGCGGAGTCGAACGGTCCGTCGTCGCCGGGGTCGGAGGCCGAACTAACGAGGATACGGCCCGACTTGGTCACCTCGATGTCCGACGCGTGGCGCACGTTCCCGTTCGGGTACGGCGCACGAAGGGTCGCCGTCTGAACAGCGCCGAACTCAGACTCCCCGTGGGAACCGACCGAGAACGGAGCGGCGTACAGCGTCGCGGGACGGTCCGCGCCCGCGCCGCGGTCCGCCCAGACCGCCGCCGTGCGGCCGTTCCGCGAGGTCAGCGTGAAGCTCTCGAAGTCGTCGCCCGTACCGATCGAGGGCAGCGGCGCGATGTCCAGGACCTTCACGGCCTCCCCGGCGTCGGTCAGCTTGAGGTGGTAGGCGAGCCCACGGCTTGCCACGGCCACGTACTCGTCGGGCGTCCCCGGCACCGCGTCGACCGCCTCCAGGTCGACGGGCTCGATGCTGTCCTGCCAGGTGATCGCTTCGACGGCGGCCGGCCGGCCGGGGCGGTGGGTCACCTCGGCGATACGGTTCTCGCCGGGCCGCTTGTTGTCGCGTACGACGAGGGCGCGAAGATCGTCACCCGAACGGGAGGTGACGGTGAGCCCGCTGATCCCGGACTTCACGTCGTCCCCGACCTGGTGCCATCGGCCTGCCTCCGGCCGCGCCGCGGACAGCCCGGTGCTGAGCACCATGGCAATTCCCGCACCCAGTGCGGTCATTGCGGTCAGAACGCTCTTACGCATGGTCAGGGACCTCTCGTTCGATGTGCGACGCGCGTAGATTCACGGCTGGCCGGACCGTAGTGGCCCGGCCTGTCGTGAGGCAAGGGGAGTGCCCGGATCGGTCTAACAGCCGGATCACGCCGTCGTGGGCTCGCGGTGCTCGGCAGGGGCGGTGGCGTCGGCGTCGGGGGCGCTCGTCCCGCGCTCCGGGCGCAGCAGCGTCGCCGCCAGGGCGAGTCCCGCAGCCGCGATGCCCGTGGCCACCCAGAAGGCGAGACGGTAGCCGTCGGCCGTGGCCGCCACGGTCTGCGCGCCCTGCGCGAGCAAGCCCTCCGTGCGGCTCGCCGCCAGCGTGGTCAGCACGGCCAGGCCCAGTGAACCCCCCACCACCTGCGTGGTGTTGAAGAGGCCGGAGGCCAGGCCGGCATCCTCCTCGCGCACCCCGGACATCGCGAGCCCTGTCACGGCAGGCATCGCCGCCGCGAACCCGGCGCCGAGCAGCAGCATCGCGGGGAGCACGTCGACGACGTAGGAACCGTCGGCGGGCAGGCGGCCGAGAAGGGCGAGACCGGCGGTGATGAGGACCAGGCCCGCGAGCAGCGAACGGTAGGGGCCGAAGCGGCCGATCACCCTGGCGGACAGGCCCACCATCAGGACGCCGATGGTGATGGGCGCGGGCAGGAACGCGAAGCCGGTTTTCAACTCGCCGTAACCGAGCACGCGTTGGAAGTAGAGCGCGCCGATGTACTGGAAGCCGAACATGCCGGCGATCATCATGATCTGCACGGTGTTGGCGCCGGTCAGGATGCGCGAGCGGAAGACGCGCAGGCGCAGCAGGGGGCGGGCCGTACGGGCCTGGCGCATGGCGAACGCGGTGTACAGGACGAGGGAGAGGGTGGCGAGCGCGAGTGTGGCGGGTGTCCCGTGCTCGGCGGAGCCGACGATCGTGTAGACGGTGAGCATCAGCGCGCCGGTGATGAGCGCCGCGCCCGGGTAGTCCGCGCCCCCGGCAAGGCCCGTGCCGCGGTCGTTCGCCAGAATGCGTACCGCGGCGACGAGCGCGACGGCCCCGATCGGCAGGTTGATCAGGAAGATCCAGTGCCAGTTGAGGATCTCGGTGAGCGCGCCGCCCAGGAACGTGCCGAGCGCACCGCCCGCCGCACCGACCGAACTGAACACCGCGATGGCCTTGGCCTGTTCGCGTGGCTCGGGGAAGAGCGCCACCAGCATGCCGAGCACGACCGCCGATGTCATCGCCCCGCCGACCCCCTGTACGGCGCGTGCCGCGATCAGCAGTCCCTGGTCGGTGGCGACTCCGCACAGCACCGACGCCGCGGTGAACACGGCGAGGCCCCAGACGAACATCCGCTTGCGGCCGATGAGATCGCCGAGCCGTCCGGCGAGGAGGAGCAGACCGCCGAAGGCGATGAGGTAGGCGTTCACGACCCAGGCGAGGCCCGGCGCCGAGAAGCCGAGATCACTCTGGATGGTTGGCATCGCGACGGTCACGATGTTGCCGTCGATGATCGTCATCAGGAGGCCGGAGGACAGCACGGCGAGCGACGCCCAGCGGGAGTGTGGTGAGGTGGATGGGGCCTGAGCCCTGGCCTCGGACATGATGAGAACCTCCATGAACTGCATAGGTGCACGACTTGTAACGGGGCTTATCGTGCGTGACCATGGAGGTCGGCAGAAGGAGGCACTTCGATGTCCCAAAGGAACACCGGTGTTACCTCCCAGGTGGTGAACGCGCAGGCGTGCCCCGTCCGGGAAGTTCTTGACAGGGTGGTGGGGAAATGGAGCGTCCCGATCCTGATCGCGGCGGCCCACGGCCCCATCCGCTTCACCGAGTTGGAGCGCAGCATCGACGGCATCAGCCGCCGCATGCTGACCCTGACCCTGCGGAATCTGGAGCGCGACGGCCTGCTCACACGCATGGCGCATCCGACGGTACCGCCGAAGGTTGAGTACGAACTGACGGCGGTTGCCCAGGAGTTGTATGAAACGCTGCTCAGCCTGACCGGGTGGGCCGAGCGGCACCGGGTGACGATCGCACAGTCGCGTGCGGACTACGACGAGCGGCGGGGGCTGGTGGGCGCGTAACCCCCGTCGCTCCGTGCGAGTGTGGGTGAAGGCGTGGGCGGGCTACGGCTTGCGAGCCACCGCGCCGTACGCGTCGACCGACGTCGACTCCCCGGAGCCGGAGCCGGAGCCGGAGCCGGAGCCGGAGCCGGAGTCCGGGCGCCACTGGGTGACCTGGGAGACGCCGGGGTCCACCAGCTCCAAGCCGTCGAAGAAGCCGCCGATCTCCTCGACGCCGCGTACGTGGTAGGGGATCGCGCCGCTCTTGTTGTACGCGTCCGATGCCGCGATCATGCCCTCGCTGGTGGCGGTGCTGTCGCTGATCACCAGATAGCTGCCGGACGGCAGGCCCGCCATCAGCCGGGAGACCAGCTCGCGTGCCTGCGCGTAATCGGCCACGTGGCCAAGGGTGTTGAGGATCATCAGGGCGACCGGCCGCGAGAGGTCCAGGGTCGCGCTCGCGGACTCCAGGATGGCCTCGGGGGCGTGGAGGTCGGCGTCGATGTACGCGGTCTCGCCCTCGGGTGTGCTGGTGAGCAGCGCGCGGGCGTGGGCGAGGACGAGCGGGTCGTTGTCCACGTACACGATCCGGGAGTCCGGGGCCGCGCGCTGGGCGACCTCGTGCGTGTTGTCGGCGGTCGGCAGGCCCGTGCCGATGTCGAGGAACTGGCGGATGCCCTGCTCCGTCGCCAGATACCGGACCGCGCGGCCGAGGAAGTGCCGGCTCAGGCGTGCCACGTCGACCAGGCCGGGGTGGATCTCCTTGATGTGGTCGCCGAGTTCGCGGTCCTTCTCGTAGTTGTCCTTGCCGCCCACGAAGTAGTTCCAAAAGCGCGCGGAGTGCGGCGTGCTGGTGTCGATGCGCGCGCGTATGTCCGCGGCGGCTTCGGCTTGGGGGTCGCGGTCCGACACGGGGCCTCCTGGGGTGAGCGGGCGTGCTCCTGCTTGGTACCTGAAGGAACGATCACGCGCCAATCCAGTTCCCGCGGGGCCGGCCGAGGCGGTCAGAGGCCGATCACGGTCGGGTCGTCGGCCAGCGCCCTGAAGTACTCGCGCGGGTCCGCGACCATCTGCCGTTCGTTCAGGTCCAGGAGGCCGCCGATGGAGTGCAGCTCGGCGGCCGTGGTGCCGTCCTTCTTGCGGATCGACTGCTCGATGCGGAAGGTCTTGCGCTCGCCCCAGAGGAACGCACAGGTCACCTCCACCTCGTCACCCGCGCGCAGTTCGCTGAAGTAGCGGATGGTGTTCTCCAGGGCGACGGGGCCGACACCCTTGGCGAGCAGATCGGCCTGCTCGATGCCCGCCGCGCGCAGCACCGACCAGCGGGCGTGCTCGGCGTACTGCAGATAGACGGCTTGGTTCAGGTGGCCCTGCGAGTCCGTCTCGTACCCACGGACGCTGATGCTCACGGAAAACGGCTCCGCCACGACATTCCCTTCAACGGTTCTCACGGTCACTTCGGTTCTTCACGGTCACTTCGATCGCCTGGCTTCTTCGGGGCGAGGCGAGGAGATAGCGCGCGCCACGAGGCCGCTCGGTGTGCTCGCTGACCTGCCAGCCCGCGGCCTCCAGCGCCGTGGCGCACGCCCGCAGCCCGTCCGCTGCCGCCTCGCGCACGGCGACGGCCTCGGGCTGCGGAGTCCCGCCCACCCGATAGCCGTCGGGCCCGGGCGGGCAGCCCGCCGCCTCCAGGGCCAGCGCGGCGGCCTGCACCAGGTGTGTCCGCTCCCAGGCGCAGGGCCGGTCCCGCGCGCCGTCCGGATTGGTCATGCGACGCATCTCAAGCAGGCCTTCCCAGGCGCTGCGTACGTCGCGTGCGCGCGCCTTTGGTCTCTCCGCGCCCGGCGGTGGCGCCGCCTCGGCGCCGGTGCGCGCGGCGAAGAGGCCGGAGGCGGCGGGGGCGGCCGGGGGAGAGGCGGAGGCCTCGGCGGCGGGAGGGGTGATCGTGCCCTCCCGTATGCGATGGCCCGCGGGCGTCAGGAAACAGGCGTGCGGCGGGCGGGGGTGCCGGAAGGCGAGGCGGTGGCGCACGAGTCCCGCCAGCTGTGCCTCGCTCCCGGTAAGACGGCCCGTCGCCGGGTCCGCGGCCTCGATGATCCGCCGCTGAGCGGCCGTCGGAGGCTTCGTCATGGCCCACCTCTTCCCCAGGTCCTGTCTTCCCCAGGTCCTGCTGCCTGGTTCCGATAGTGCCTTGTGCCACTGACCACGGCCGCGGGACGTCAGCTTTCCGCGGTCCGCCGACTCAGCGAACCGTTCCCGTGGCGGGATCGACCACCTTCTCGGCGACGAGTTCGAGCGTGCGCCGGTCGTCGTCGGCGGTGCCCCGCTCGCCGGGCGTGCCGGGGTAGGTGTCGAGCAGCACGTCCGTGGCGCCGAGCTCGGCAAGGGCCTCCAGGTCGGCGCGGAGCTGGTCGACGCCGCCGTGCCCCAGGGGGCGGTCCTCCGTGTCCGGCTGGGCGGTGAGCTTGAGCTGGAGGCGGGGCACCAGGTCCGGCGCGGGGCGCCCGGCGGCCTCGGCCTGAGCCGCGATCCGGGGCAGCGCCGCCCGCAGCACTTCGAGCGTCGGCATGAACGGGTGCCAGCCCTCGCCGAGGCGGGCCGCGCGGCGCTGGGCCGCGGGGGAGTTGCCGCCGACCCAGACGGGCAGGTGGGTCGCGGGGGCGGGGGCGTTGCGGATGTCCTCGTAGGCGACGTACCGGCCCCGGAACGAGGTTGTCTCCTCGCTCCACGCGGCACGGATCGCGGTGAGGTACTCGTCCGTGATGGCGCCGCGCTCCTCGAAGGGGACGCCGAGCGCCTCGTACTCGGCGCGGGACCAGCCGACCCCCGCGCCGAGGATGAAGCCCGCTTCGTTCAGCTGGTCGATGTTGGCGGCCAGGCGGGCGGTCTGCAGGGGGTGGCGGTAGGGGATCACGGTGATCGTCGTGCCGAGCCGCAGCCCAGGGACGCGGCCCGCGAGATGCGCGGCGAGCACGAACTGGTCGTAGAACGGGGCCGGATAGACCGCGTGCACGTCGGGGGTGACCGTTATGTGGTCGGAGATCATCGCGAAGCCGAAACCGAGTTCACGGGCGTCGGTCGCCTGACGGACGAGGGAGTCGGGGGTGGTGCCGGAGCCGAAGTTGAGGAGGTTCACGCCGTATCGCATGGCGGCAAGTCTTGATGATCTTCGGGGTGCGTGTCGAACCGGGCCGGCCGGGGACCGGCCGGCCCGGACCTCCGTCGGCTACTTGCTCATCGCGAAGCGCATCAGGGCCTGCTCGTCGCCCTGCTTGATCTTCCCGGTCTCGTTGATGACCTGGAGCTTCCAGCTCCCGCCCTCCCGGATCGCCTTGGCCACGGCGCAGCCGTTGTCGTTCGTGAGCAGGCTCGGCCAGATGTCGGCGACCTGCTGGGTGCTGCCGCCCGTGGCGTCGTACACCTTGAAGCTGATGTTGCGCGCGTTCTGGAAGGCGCTGCGCTTCTTGTACGCGGCGGCGACGAACACGATGGACGTGATGTTGTCCGGCACGCGGTCGAACTCGACGGTCACCGTCTCGTCGTCGCCGTCGCCCTTGCCGGTCTGGTTGTCGCCGCTGTGCACCAGCGAGCCGTTGCCCAGCGGGTCGAGCGAGTCGAGGCCCGCGAGGCGCACCGGGTCCGCCCCGGCCATCGCGATGGCGATCAGGTCGAGGTCGGTGCCGGCCTTCTGGCGGAGCTTGCCCATCAGGCCACCGCTGCTGCCGACCGTGGGGTCCCAGGACACCCCTATGGACAGACGGGTCACGCCGCCCAGATCCGCAGGTCCGTCTTCCTTCTTGAGCGTGATCATTCGCGATCCTTCTTGGTGGTGAGAGTGCTATATGGGACAGAGTGTGCCTGGTTTTACGGACGAATGTTCCAGCTCGCCACCACCGGGCGGCCGTGCTCCGTGCTGAGGCGGCAGACCGTTCCCGTCGCCAGCTGGAACAACGACCCGCCCGACACCGGCAGTCCGAGCCGCCGGGCCGTCAGCACCCGCAGGAAGTGGGAGTGCGCGAAGAGGACCACGCTGCTTTCGTAGTTGGCGAGCGCCGCATCGACCCTGGCCAGCATCCGGTCGGCCCGCTCGCCGACCTCCTCCGGGCTCTCACCGGGGTGCTCCGCGGGGCCCGGGGCCACGCCGTCCGTGAACAGATACCAGTCGGGGCGCGTGCGGTGGATCTCCACTGTCGTGACCCCCTCGTACGCCCCGTAGTCCCACTCGCTCAGGTCGGGGTCCACCCGGGCGTCCGGGAACCCCGCCAACTCCGCCGTGTCCCTGGCCCGCTGCCGGGGGCTCGTGAACGCCGCCCCGATCCGGAACCGTCCCACCAGACCCGCGAGCCCCCGCGCCTGTTCCCTGCCGTTCTCGGTGAGCGGGATGTCCGTCCAACTGGTGTGCCGGCCGTTCATCGACCACTCGGTCTCGCCGTGCCGGACGAGGAGCAGGTCACCCATGGTGCGGAACTTCCTGTCTGTCGATGGATCCGCAGCGTCTGTCGACGGCTGTGTCGGTGGTGGCCGGACCGGACCGGCGAATGGCCCGGTCCGACCACCACCGAGACTAGATCCCCGCAGGTACGCGCGCCGGGCGGCCCGAGCCGCGCGTCAGGCGGTAGCCCCCGATGCCCGCGAGCGCGCCGAGCACGCCGCCGCCCGCGGTCCACAGCCAGCGGGACGACCACCACCCCGAGGCCCAGCCGTCCTCCGGCTCACTGGAGGCCGCCGCCATCCTCGTGCCCGCCCCCGGCACCAGCGGCTCCGCCAGCGCGCCGTCCACCGCCTGCGCACCGCCCGCGTCGCTCGACGTCACCTTCGTCGCGGCCCGCATCGGCAGGCCCAGGTCGTCGGCCTTGAGGCCGGTGACCGTCAGGCGCGCGTAGTACGTGCCGGGCAGCGGGTCGTTGGCCCACGGCTCGGACCAGCCGCGCACGGTGCGCAGCGTGCAGGACAGCTCGACCGTGGCGGCGTCCTGCGCCGCGGTCCTGGTCTGCGCGCCGTACCGGCACGCCTGGTGGCGCCGCAGTCCGTCGTACACATCGACCCGCCAGGTGGAGTCGCCGTGCCTGGCGGCGGCCTCGGGCAGCTTCACCGTGGCGTGCACGGTGGGGCGCTGCCCGATGTCCGCGGGGAACGACCAGTACAGGTAGTCGCCGGTGGAAGCCTCCGCCGTCGCCTCCTGATCAAGCTGGATCGCCGTCGCCGTGCGGAAGGACGTGCCGGCCTCGGTGGGCTCGTCGCCGTCGTCGGTTCCCTCGGCGAACGCCGCTCCGGCCGTCCCGGCCAGGGCGAGCAGCGCGGCACCGGCCAACAGGCCGGCCCTGCTCACCACACGTGTCGCATGCATCAGTTGGTCCTCCAGACCGCGAAGCGCCAGCGCGAGACCCAGCCCCAGACCAGACCGGCCAGGAAGCCGGTGAGGATCAGCACGCCGAGCAGCCACCAGCCGTTGCCCAGGCCGAAGGACGCCACGTCCGACGCCTCGTCGGGGGCGTCCACCAGATCGACGGCGAGCTCGACGGGCAGGCCCGGGGTCGTCTTGACCGATGAGGGCGCCGAGAAGGAGTTGCTGACCTGGAGACACACGGTCTCGGCGGCGGGACCGCTCTTTCCGTCGGTCCCCTCGTCGTCCCCGTCCTCCTCCGGCCTGGGATAGCGCAGGCCGGTCGAGAGCACGTCCGTACGCCCGTCGCCCGCCTCGGAGCCCCGCACGATCTCGCGACCGTGCACGGTCGAGGCCCGCAGCAGCACGCCGTAGTCCTGGTTCACCGCGCGGTCGGCGCCGACACTGACGGAAGCGCGCAGCTCCTGGCCGGGCTCGACGGCGACGCGGTACCAGCGGTGCTCGCCGAACTTCTCGCGGTCGGTGTAGACGCCCGCCTTCAGCTGCGGGGCGTCGGTGCACTGGGCGGCGCCCTCGGTGGCGACCGGGGTGGCGACGGGGTCCGCCGCGCGGTCCACCAACTGCTTGACGCGGCCGGAGAGTTCATCGGTGTGCCGCACGGATGTGTACGTACCGCCGGTGGCTTCCGCGATGCAGCTCAGCTGGTCGCGGGTCCTGGCGTCCGGAACCAGGCCGAGCGTGTCGACCGTGAGGTGGATGCCCTCGGCGGAGATCTTGCGGGCCACCTCGCACGGATCGAGCGGCTGGCAGGTGTCCTCGCCGTCGGAGATGAGGACGATCCGGCGGCTGCGCTCGGTGTTGTCGTCCTTGAGGTCGTCGGCGGCCTTCAGGAGCGTGGGGCCGATCGGCGTCCAGCCGGTGGGCGCGAGCGTGGCCACCGCGGCCTTCGCGTCGGTGCGCCCCGTGCGGTCGAGCTCCGCGACCGGGTAGAGGAGCTCGGTGTCCTTGCAGCCCGTCTTGCGGTCGTCGCCGCGGTAGTTGGCGCCCAACGTGCGTATGCCGAGCTGGACTTCGTCCGGTGTGGCGTCGAGAACCTCGTTGAACGCCTGCTTCGCCGCCGACATCCGGGACTTGCCGTCGATGTCGCGGGCCCGCATCGAACCGCTGACGTCGAGGACCAGCTCGACCTTGGGCGAGGGCTGTGCCGGTAGGTCGTCATCGGCGGATGCGGCGCCGGCGGGGCCCGCCGCGGCGAGCCCGGCGGTCAAGGCGGCGAGCAGGGCGAAGGCCCCGGCCGCCGACCGTTGTCTTGTGATCATCGCCGGATCTTATTGATCTTGACGTGCATACCCAAACCGGCGGGTGGGTAGGACCCTTCGTCCTCTCACCCCTTCGCCCTCGCCCTTTCGGCCCAGGGACTCGATCTACCGCCTCAGCTCGCGGCCCCCGAACGCCCCGCCCCCGTCGGCCTGCTTCCACCACGTCTCGAGCGCCGTCTGGTCCATGGACCGCCACGGCGGCGTCTCCTCGACGAGCGCACGGCCGAGGCGCCGCCCGAGATCGACCATCGCGGCGCCGGAGAGCGTGCGGTCGGTGTCGTACGTGTCGAGCGCGTCCGGCCAGGTCGTGGCCGTGGCGAAGGCGGACTCCAGGACCGTCGCGTCCTGCAGCGCCTTGACCGCGCCGGCCCCGGTGTGCGGCCGGGCGACGGTGGCGGCGTCGCCCACGAGGAGCAGACGGCCCGCGGTGTAGCGAGGCGCCGTGAAGTCGTACATCGGCTGGAGGAAGAGCTCGTCGGGAGCGGTCCTGCGGACGAGATCGCCCCAGTAGGGAGGCAGCAACTCGTCGCACACATAGGTGAGATGAGAGGAGAGGTCCTCCGTGAGCCCGCCGGGCGGCAGGCTAGTGGGGGCGGTCAGCTTCAGGTCGAGGCCGAGTCCCAGGTCGAGGTCGGGCGGCGGCGCCGTGTACAGCACCCAGTTGACGCGGTGCCCGCCCACTCCGTGGTCGGGAATGCGGTACAGGATCACGTGGCCGCCGGGGAAGACGACGTACGCGCAGTCCTCCTGAGCCCACAGCTCCGGGTCCGGCAACCTGTCTACCGGGAAGGCGCCGCGCCAGGCGAGGTAACCGGCGTATGCGGGACGTACGGCGCCGAATGCCGCCGTACGGACCACGGAGCGGTAGCCGTCGGCGCCGACCACCAGGTCGAAGCGTTCGGTGCCGTCG
Source organism: Streptomyces sp. NPDC033180 (assembly GCF_055577645.1). Classification (NCBI taxonomy): domain Bacteria; kingdom Bacillati; phylum Actinomycetota; class Actinomycetes; order Kitasatosporales; family Streptomycetaceae; genus Streptomyces; species Streptomyces sp. NPDC033180. The sequence goes on from NZ_JBVIPU010000024.1 coordinate 60,097, forward strand.
GCGGTGATGACCTCGGCGTCCTCCGCATCCTCTGCCGCGCCCGGACGCACTTCGTCCACCGCCACGCCCGAGCGAAAGCCCACGGAATCGGGCACGCGGCCGCGCAACTCGCGCCACAGAGGACCCCAGTTGTACGTACGGAAGGGGAACGCCATCGTCCCGATCTCGTGCCCGAGCGGCCCCGCGGCCGATCCGTCCCGTACATACCAGCGGCGCCGCACCAACTGCACCCACGGCATGTCCGCGTCCAGATATCCGGCGGAATCCAGCTCCGCGTAACGGGAGTTGTGCACCGCGAGCCCGACGCCGCGGTCCGCCAGATGGCCCGCGGCCCGCTCGTACACCGTGATCTCATCGGCGCCACCGCGGTACGCGGCGAGTGCGGCGGCGCATCCGGCGATGCTTCCACCCACGATGGCGACCCTGCCTCCACGCATCATCGCGCCATCCTGGCAGCAAGAATGACCCTCTGTCAGCGCAGAGACACTCCGCGTCCCGCGAAGGACGGTTCGAAGTCCGAAAGTGCCATGCCCGCCGTCCGCGTCCGGGCGTCGATCCCGGACGGGCCGAGCGTCATCCGCAGGCACGTCACTGGCGGTATCCGCTGAGGAAGCGGCCGATGCGGCTGATCGCCGCGTCGAGGTCGTCAGCGTAGGGGAGAGTCAGGATGCGGAAGTGGTCGGGGCGCGGCCAGTTGAAGCCCGTGCCCTGCACGACCTGGATCTTCTCCTGGAGCAGCAGGTCGAGGACGAACTTCTCGTCGTCGTGGATGGGGTGGACCTTGGGGTCGAGGCGCGCGAAGGCGTAGAGGGCGCCCTTGGGCTTCACGCACGAGACGCCGGGGATCTCGTTCAGCTTCTGCCACGCCATGTCGCGCTGCTCGTACAGCCTCCCGCCGGGGACGGTGAGTTCACGGATGGACTGGCGGCCGCCGAGGGCGGCCTGGATGGCGTACTGGGCGGGGGCGTTCGGGCACAGGCGCATGGAGGCGAGCATGGTCAGCCCCTCCAGATAGCTCTTCGCGTGCTGCTGCGGGCCGGTGACGACCAGCCAGCCCGAACGGAAGCCCGCCACGCGGTAGGTCTTGGAGAGCCCGCAGAAGGTCAGGACCACCAGGTCCGGGGCGAGCGCGGCGACGCTGTGGTGCACGGCGTCGTCGTACAGGATCTGGTCGTAGATCTCGTCGGCGAAGACCATCAGGCCGTGGCGGCGCGCGAGGTCGAGGATGCCTTCCAGGATCTCCTTCGGGTACACCGCGCCCGTGGGGTTGTTCGGGTTGATGATCACGACGGCCTTCGTGCGGTCGGTGATCTTCGACGCCATGTCGTCCAGGTCGGGGTACCAGTCCGCGGACTCGTCGCACGTGTAGTGGACGGCCCTGCCCCCGGAGAGGGTCGTCACCGCGGTCCACAGCGGGAAGTCCGGGGCGGGGATGAGGACTTCGTCGCCGTCCTCCAGGAGGGCCTGCACGGCCATGGTGACCAGCTCGGAGACGCCGTTGCCGAGGAAGACGTCGTCCACGGAGACCTCGTCGAGCCCCAGGGCCTGGTAGCGCTGGGCGACGGCGCGGCGAGCCGAGAGAATGCCGCGCGAGTCCGTGTAGCCGTGCGCCTGGGGGAGCATCCGGATCATGTCCTGGACGATCTCCTCGGGCGCCTCGAAGCCGAAGAGCGCGGGGTTGCCGGTGTTCAGGCGCAGGACGCTGTGGCCCGCCTCCTCCAGGGCGTTGGCGTGCTCGATGACCGGGCCCCGGATCTCGTAACAGACCTCGCTGAGCTTGCTGGACTGCCGGAACTCCATGCGCTGTGCCTCCCGTGACGTGAGTTACTTGGTTTTACCAAGCTGGAGCTTGGAAAGTCCAACAACTTGCATAGACTGAGTCGCATGCCACCCGCCGCCAGGTCCCGCCGAAGCTATGACCAGTACTGCGCCGCCGCCCGCGCCCTCGACGCCGTCGGTGACCGCTGGACCCTGCTGATCGTCCGTGAGCTCCTGGTCGGCCCGCGCCGCTACACCGATCTGCACGCCGATCTGCCGGGCGTGAGCACGGACGTCCTGGCGTCCCGGCTCAAGGACATGGAGCGCGAGGCCCTGACGACGCGCCGCCGCCTGCCCCCGCCATCGGCCGCGTACGTCTATGAACTGACCGAGAGGGGCCGTGAGTTGCTGCCGGTCCTCCAGGCGCTGGCCACCTGGGGCACGCCCGCCCTCCAGGAGCGCGCGCCGACGGACGCGGTCCGCGCCCACTGGTTCGCGCTGCCGCTGCTGCGGGCCCTTACGGGGCTGCGGGAGGAGGGGGTCTTGGAAGTCCGCCTGGACGAGGGGGAGTTCCACGTCGTTCTCGGGGACGGGGCGGAGTCGTACGGCGACGGCCCGGCGCCCGCGGAACCGGACGCCCGACTCGTCCTGGACGCCGAGACGTGCGTGGCGGTGAGCCGGGGCATCCTGACGGTGGGGGAGGGAGTGCGGACGGGCCGCGTCGACCTCACGGGCGAGGGAGTGCTCGCGAAGGCGTTGCGCGCGTCCTGAGTCCAACAGGCGCTCGCGCCGCCCAACAGGCTCACGCGAGCCTGCCAGGCGGTCAGTTGACGGGTTGGGACATTGAACGGGTTGAGGCATTTGACGGGCGGCCATCACACCGGCCGCGGTTCCCCCTGTCGAGTCCTCTGCTGACCACGGGGGCCATCTCCCAGCGGGTGGCGCGCGCCCCGAGCCGCGCCGGCCTGGTCACTCGGACCCGCGCACCGACCAGGAGCGCGAAGCCCTGGCCGACCTGCCCGTGGGGGAGACCGGAGGGTGATCGGCACGGCCCCGGACAGGAAGGGCCGCGCCTCCGCTTCACCGGCTGTCACGCCTGGCTACTATGCTCGCTTCATGCCGCCGGTCGAAACTCCCCAGATGTCGAAATGCCAGGTGAACGACCTGTGGGGGCTTGGAAGATGCTGAGAGAGGTCGCCGCGACTCGGTACGTCGCACCGCTGCACTCCGGCGGCTCGGTTCCGGGAGTCGTCGAGGCGGACGACCTCGGGACGTACGTCGTGAAGTTCACCGGTTCGGCGCAGGGTCGCAAGGCGCTGGTCGCCGAGATCATCGTCGGTGAGCTGGCCCGCCACCTCGGCCTGCGCTTCCCCGAGCTCGTCCTGGTCCACTTCGACCCGGCGGTGGCGGCCGACGAGCCGCATCAGGAGGTGCGGGACCTGCTGGACGCCAGCGCAGGACTCAACCTGGGCATGGACCTCCTGCCGGGCGCTGTGGACTTCACCCCCGAGGCCCTGGACGTGGACCCGCTGGAGGCGGGCAAGGTGGTGTGGCTCGACGCCCTCACCGCGAACGTCGACCGCACGGTGCACAGCTCGAACCTGATGATCTGGCCCACGTTCGGGATTCACGAGCCGCACCTGTGGCTCATCGACCACGGCGCGGCCCTGGTCTTCCACCACCGCTGGGGCGCGTCCGCACCCGACAAGGTCTACGACTTCCGCCATCACGCGCTGGGCGGGTACGGGCCTGACACGGCCGCCGCCGCTGCGGAGCTGGTGCCTCTGGTCACGGAGGACGTGCTGCGCCAGATCGTGGGGCTCGTTCCTGACGCGTGGCTCGCGGATGAGCCGGGCTTCTCGTCACCCGCCGAGGTGCGGGAGGCGTACGTCGGCTTTCTGCTGGCCCGCGCGCGTGTCTCGACGGCCTGGCTGCCCAGGGACTTCCCCAGCCGGGGCGAGCTCGCCGCCGCCGACGCCCGGCGCGCTGCCGCTACCGAGAAGGGCCGCCCCGCCTGGCTCAAGCGGGTTCCCGATCTGCACGGGAAGCCTGCTGCGGAACAGGACTGGTCCTCGCATCTCGGCTAGGTGCGGACAGTTTGTGGCTGAGCGCGCAGCTCCCCGTGCCCCTTACGGGGCCACGACTTGGCCCCCGGCGCTGTGCGGTGCCGGGGGCCAAGTCGTGAACTCCGCGGGAAAATCAGCGCAGCTGCTCGTACGCCGGGAGCGTGAGGAAGTCCGCGTAGTCCGCGTCCAGGGAGACCTGGAGGAGGAGATCGTGGGCCTGCTGCCACTTGCCGGCGGCGAACGCCTCCTCGCCGATCTCGGCGCGGATCGCGTCCAGTTCGGCGGCGGCGACCTCACGGGCCAGGTCGGCGGTCGCCGTCCGGCCGTTCTCGAAGACGACGCCCGCGTTGATCCACTGCCAGATCTGCGAGCGCGAGATCTCGGCGGTGGCCGCGTCCTCCATGAGGTTGAAGATGGCGACGGCACCGAGGCCGCGCAGCCAGGCCTCGATGTAACGGATGCCGACCTGGACGGCGTTGACCAGGCCGTCGTAGGTGGGCTTCGCGTCGAGGGAGTCGATAGCGATCAGGTCCGCGGGAGCGACCTGGACGTCCTCGCGCAGGCGGTCCTTCTGGTTGGGCTTCTCTCCGAGGACCGCGTCGAACGACTTCATCGCGATCGGGACCAGGTCCGGGTGCGCGACCCAGGAGCCGTCGAAGCCGTCGCCGGCTTCGCGGTCCTTGTCGTTCTTGACCTTCTCGAACGCGACCTTGTTGACCTCGGCGTCCTTGCGGGACGGGATGAAGGCGGCCATGCCGCCGATCGCGTGCGCGCCGCGCTTGTGGCAGGTGCGGACGAGGAGTTCGGTGTACGCCCGCATGAAGGGGGCCGTCATCGTCACGAGGTTGCGGTCCGGCAGGACGAACTTCGAGCCGCCGTCACGGAAGTTCTTGACGATGGAGAAGAGGTAGTCCCAGCGGCCCGCGTTCAGGCCGGACGCGTGGTCGCGGAGCTCGTAGAGGATCTCCTCCATCTCGTACGCGGCCGTGATCGTCTCGATGAGGACCGTGGCGCGGACGGTGCCCTGCGGGACGCCGACGTAGTCCTGCGCGAAGACGAAGATGTCGTTCCAGAGGCGGGCCTCCAGGTACGACTCCGTCTTCGGGAGATAGAAGTACGGGCCCTTGCCGAGCTCGATGAGGCGCTTGGCGTTGTGGAAGAAGTACAGGCCGAAGTCGACGAGCGCGCCGGGCACCGGGCGGCCCTCGAACTGCAGGTGGCGCTCGTCCAGGTGCCAGCCGCGGGGGCGCATGACGACGGTGGCGAGCTCGTCGGCGTCCTTGAGGGAGTACGACTTGCCGCTGCGGTCGTCAGTGAAGTCGATGCGGCGCTCGTAGGCGTCGGCGAGGTTGAGCTGGCCGAGGACCACGTTCTCCCAGGTGGGCGCCGAGGCGTCCTCGAAGTCCGCGAGCCAGACCTTGGCGCCCGAGTTCAGGGCGTTGATGGTCATCTTGCGGTCGGTCGGACCGGTGATCTCCACGCGGCGGTCGTTCAGGGCCGCCGGGGCCGGGGCCACCTTCCAGGAGTCGTCCGCGCGGATCGCCGCGGTCTCGGGAAGGAAGTCGAGCGTGGAGGTGCTTGCGATCTCGGCGCGGCGCTCGGAGCGGCGGGTGAGGAGCTCGTCACGGCGGGGCGTGAAGAGCCGGTGCAGCTCGGCCACAAAGGCGAGGGCCGCGTCGGTGAGGACCTCCTCCTGCCGCGGCAGAGGCTCCGCGTCGACGATGGCCAGCGGGGACTGCGCTGGTGCGGACATGAGCTGTCACTTCCTTCAGCGAGCTTCACAAGTGGCGCTCCGGCGGCCGCCGGGCATTCGCAGTGACACTCAGTGCCACAGGAGCCGAGATACGGCTGTGGGCCCCACTTGAGGGAACGGGTGCTTCTGAACAGTGGATACTAGTTTCCTCATAGTGGAAGTTCAATCGTCTGTTGACGTCGAGATTCTCTTCATCGACAGAACGTGTCGCTGAGTGCCATGCCGGTCACTCAAGGTGGATCAGGTCGGCGGGCGTGTCGATGTCGTACGCCTCGGCCACGTCCCCGCACTCGACGAGTGTGATTTCTCCCTTGTGTTCCTTCAGATAGGCGCGCGCCCCGCGATCACCGACCGCGCTCGCCGCGATACCCGCCCAGTGGTCCGCGCCGAAGAGCACCGGGTGGCCGCGCTCACCCTCGTACGCGGCGGCCGCGAGGGTGGCGGGCGAGCGGTAGGCGGCGTACACGCGGGCCACCGCGTCCGGGCCGATGCCCGGCTGATCGACGAGCGAGACGAGTGCGGCTTCGGTGGCGGCGTCGCTGCCGCGGAGGGAGGCGATCCCGGCCCGCAGCGACGAACCCATCCCCTGGGCCCACTCGGGATTGTCGATCAGTACGCAGCCGGGGAGCGAGGCCTTCTCGCGTACGACATCGGCGTCCGCGCCGAGCACCACGTGGACGCGCGTGCAGCCGGCCTCGCGCAGGACGCGCACCGCGTGCTCCACGAGGGGCCGCCCCCGGTGGTCGAGGAGCGCCTTCGGCCGGCCGCCGAGGCGTCGCCCGCCGCCCGCGGCGAGGAGGAGTCCGGCGATCATCGGATTCGTCATGGCTCCTGCATACCGCACCCTGTCCGCCGGGCCGCGACGCCTTCCGCGATCGAGGCTGTGTCTTCCGGCCAGAAAGTGGCGCGTCCCGCTTCCCGTGGCGTTTACTGGCCCGCGGCCCCCTGGCGTCCGACCAGCGTCGTGCGGGGTCGGCAAGATCTGCACGAGAACATGCGCACGACGTCGTGCGAGGGGGAGAGCTGTGTTGCGGAGCGTGGGGCAGAGACAAGTGACCGGCAGCGATGAGGATCCGCGAGTCGCGGAGTTGGGCACGGCTGTGTCGCGACTGCGCCGTGAGCTCGCCGCGCATCCGGTCGAGTTCCCCGACCGGGGCATCGCCGAGGACGAGCTGGCGGCGCTGGCCGCGATGGCACTGAGCGGCGCCCCGGAGGTGCCGAGGCTGCGACGGTCGCTGCTGCTCGTCGCGGGGGCGATCGGCTCCGTCAGCGCGCTGGCCTCGGGCCTCGCGGCGGTCCGGGGAGCGGTGGAACTCTTCGGGGAGCCGGGAACGAGGTAGGCGGGCCGCCTGGCCTTGACCGGCGTGGATCACCGGCTCCGCCGAGTTCGTCCTCAAACGCCGGACGGGCTGGAATGCTTTGTGCGGCGGGCATCACCGGCTTCGCCGAGTTCGTCCTCAAACGCCGGACGGGCTGACCCGTGCGGCGCCGTCCGCTGGCTTCGCCTCGCTGAGTTCGTCCTCAAGCGACGGACGGGTTGGAGTGCTTCGTGCGGCGTGGGTCACCGGTTTCGCCGAGTTCGTCGTCAGGTGCTGGATGGGCTGGAATCCTTCGTGCGGCGGGCATCACCGGCTTCGCCGAGTTCGTCCTCAAGCGCCGGACGGGCTGACCCGTGCGGCGCCGTCCGCTGGCTTCGCCTCGCTGAGTTCG
>NZ_JBVIPU010000025.1:0-60332 GCF_055577645.1 Streptomyces sp. NPDC033180
GCAGCCGACGCGACGCAGGAGCGCCCTTGACTCCCGGCCCGCAACCGCCAACCTCGCGACAACCGGATGGCCCCGGCACACAGCAACGCCACCGGCCCGGCGAAGCCCCAGGCCGTGGCCCAGGCCCTGGCCCTGGCCCTGGCCCGTGCCCGTGCCCTGGCCCGTGCCCTGCCCCCCCGACTGTTACTACTTCTTCTTGCCCTTGATGTCGATGTGGGCGTTGAACTTCGCGCCCACGATCGTCACGAACACGTTGCCCTGCCGCCCGCGCGTGGCCAGGGTGTCCCCGACCTGCCCCTTGCCGTGGGCCGCCTTGTCCTGGATCTCGGTCGTGTGGAGGTTCGTGAACTGGCCGTAGCGCTGCGCGGCCAACTCTGCGGCCTCCTCCCACTTCTCCTGGAAGGAGGCGTAGTCGGCCTCCGTCATGCCCGATCCGAAGGTGAAGTTGGGGTTGTTGGCCTGCTCGTAGTGGTGCCTGCACAGGTCGAGGAGCAGACCGGCGTTGCTCTTCACTCCGACCGCGTTCACCAGGGAGTCGGCCTGCTTCTGGATGGCCGCCTTGCGCTCCGCCACCCGTTCCGCGCGCCGTTGTTCGCTCACGTCGTCGTCGAGGGTCTTCTTGGCCGCGGCCAGGCCGTTGTTCTTGTCCTCGTAGGTCGCGACGCGGACAGAGGCTTCGCGCTTGCGCTGCGGGATCAGGCCCCAGGGGAGGCCGATCGACTCGCTGTACTCCGTGAGCAGTTCGGTCGCTTCCGCCTCGTCGTTCGCGTACTCCACGTGACCGAGCATCTTGGTCATGGTGCCCCCTTCGCACCCGCCGGTCCGTCCGGCGGGGAGTGCCGCGGGCAACGTCTCACCGGTGGGGCCGGGCGTCACCGGGCGGCGTCCCCTCCGGTTGCGGCAAGAGCGCCGTTCGCGGCTTACCGGCTCCCGCGCACGGCTAGTGGTTGCCGTGTCCTCGGGACGGTGTGCCTGCTCGTTGCCCCTTCTCCACGACGACGAACTGCCCCATCATTCCGCCGTCTTCGTGTGCCAGCAGATGGCAGTGGTACATGTACGGGGTATCCGGATCGGCCGGCCCCTCGAATCGCATCGCCAGCTTCATCGTCGTGCCGTTCGGCAGGAACACCGTGTCCTTGGCCCCGCGCAGCTCGGGCGGTGGCGCCTCGCCGTTCACCTCGAGCACCCGGAACTGGACATCGTGCACGTGGAAGTTGTGCGGCATGCCGTTGTTGTTCCGGACAGTCCACGTCTCGGTGGTGCCCCGCGTGACGGTCTCATCTATTCGGTCCATCTTCATCGCGCGCCCATTGATCCCGGACTCCTTCAGGTCGAAGAACCGCCCGTGCGCCGGGTTCTTGCCGTCAGGCACCTCCAGCTCACCCAGCCGGCGCGGAATGTCGCCAGAAGCGCGCAGCTGCTTCGCGGCCCGCAGCTCCAGGACGTCGAAGGAGTCGTCGCCCCCGCTGAACCGCTGATTCCACGAACTCCCGTAGTTGTTTTGCGGGAAGCTGCGCAGGACTGTCTTCTCGCCCGGCTTCATCCGCACCACGATCTCGGCCCGCTCACCGGGCGACAGCTGTATCCGCTCCATGCGGGCCGGCTGCTCCAGAAGGCCGCCGTCCGTGCCCACCAGGGAGAAGGCGCGGTCGTCCGGGAAGCCGAAGTCGTACGTACGAGCCGTCGATGCGTTGAGCAGCCGCAGCCGGATGAGCTCGTCGCCGACCTTCTGGTACGGGCGGAGCGTGCCGTTGACCATGGTCCGGTCGCCCAGGAAGCCGACGTGGCGCATCATGTCGTGACCGTGGTCGAACTTCGCGCCGTCGAACCTGACGTCCTGCACGATCACCGGCAGATCGTCGACCCCGTACTTCTTGGGCAGCTTGAGCCGCGCCGACTGCTTGTCGTCGACGAGGAACATCCCCGCGAGGCCGCGCTGCACGTGCTTCTCCGTCGCGCCGTGCGGATGCGGGTGGTACCAGAGCGTCGATGCAGGCTGGTCCACGGTCCAGTGCGGACTCCACTTGCCGCCCGGCCTGACCATCTGGTGCGGGCCGCCGTCCATCTTCGCGGGCAGGTGCATGCCGTGCCAGTGCACCGTCGAGGCCTCATCCAGTCCGTTCCGTATCCGCACGCGGACCTTCTCGCCGCGCTCCGCGCGCAGCGTCGGCCCCAGGTAGTCGCCGTTGAAACCCCAAGTGGATGTCTTCCTGCCGTCCTCGAACTCCTTCTCACCCGCCCGCATCCGCAGGTCGAATACGCGGGTGCCGTCCCTGTCCACGCGGGACTTCGCGAGCGGAGGTATCGACAGCTCGTTGTCGAACTGCTCCTCGCCGACCGTGCTGATCTCGGCGTCGTTCCACAGCCACAGAACGCCGCCGCCGACCGCCAGCGCCACGACGGTGACGAACGAGCCGAACACGATGAGGACGCGCTTGAGTAAGGACATGCTTCAAGCCTCGCGATGAGCCCCGCCCGGCACATCGGGGAGCCCCCCGATCAAGCCCCGACCCGGACCCCGAAGGTCCTCAGGGATCCGACCCTCAGAAGATCCGGGCCTGCGTGATCACCGCGACCACGACAAGTACCGTCGCCTGCTCTGTCAGCGCGGCATCCGCCCGGTCATCGCCCAACGAGGCGTCAAACGCGTCTCTGGCCCGGGCAGTTTCCACCGGGCCTTCCCGGACTCTGCAAAGGCTGCCGGGCTGCCGGGCTGCCGGGCTGCCGGGCTGCCGCGAGCAAAGCAAGGAGGCGGTACCGGGCCGGCGCAGGGCCCCGCCACCACGCTGCCGCCCCGCGAGGTACGCCGTCGAGTGGCGGCGCTCAGAACCCGTACGAGCCTTCCGCCCGTCTCGTACAACTCTTCGACTCCCTGGAGTGTCTACGGCACCGTCCAGCACAGCTCCAAGGAGTGAACCCTTCATGCCCCTGCCCTTCCGCACCGTTGTTGCCACCGCGGCCGTCACCGCGCTGACCGGCGGTCTGCTCGTCGTCGTTGGTCCCGTGGCGTCTACGGCCGCCGCTCCTGCCAGGCTCGCCGACGACTTCAATGGTGACGGGCACCGGGACATCGCGGTCGGAGCGCCGTACAAGACCGTCGGCGGGGCGGAGGCCGCGGGTGAGGTGGTCGTGGCCTTCGGGACGGCCGACGGTCTGGCCACCACCGGCAAGGCCTCTCTCACCCAGAGCTCCGCGGGAGTGCCGGGTACGCCCGAGGACAGTGACCATTTCGGGATCTCGATGGCCAGCGGCGACCTCGACGGTGACGGATACGCGGACCTCGTGGTGGGCGCCGACGGCGAGGACGTGGAGACCGTTGAGGGCCAGGGCAGCGTCACCATCCTGTGGGGCGGCACCAAGCCCTTCACCAGCAGCACCACGACCACCGTGGAGAATCCGCAGCAGTGGCAGTCCCACGGCTACGACGTCGCGGTGGGGGACTTCACGGGCGACAGCGGCGCGGACCTCGCGGTGATCGAGCCGGGCGGTGTCGTCGTGTACAAGGGCGGCTTCGCCCGGGAGAGCAAGCCGGCCCCCGCGTACACCCTGTCGGTCCCTGGTGCGGGCCTCCGGTACTCGGACGCCGCCGTGGGCGATGTCAACGGGGACGGCCGGGACGACCTGGCGGTGACCGGCGACCCGGACACCGGGCGTCCGGGCACCGACATCTTCACGGGCCAGGAAGGCCGCCCGAACCGGATACAACGCGTGGATGACGGGAACACCGCCATCGCTCTCGGTGACATCAACGGCGACGGCTTCGACGACATGGCCACCTCTCTGACCTGGCCCGAGTTCTTCTCCGTCGACGACCCCAGCAACGGCTCCGGTTATGTCACCGTCCGCCTGGGCAGCCGGACGGGCTTCGGCGACCCGGTGACCCTGCACCAGAACAGCACTGGTGTGCCCGGCGCCAACGAGGACGGCGACACCTGGGGAGCCTCGGTGGCGATCGGTGACATCACCGGCGACGGCAAGGCCGAACTGGTGGTCGGCGCCAACGGCGAAAAGCTCGGCGACCTGGACAACGCCGGCGACGTGACCGTGTTCCGCGGTTCCACCTCCGGTGTCTCGCAGTCCGGGGTCGTGCGCATCTCCCAGGACACCACCGGAGTTCCGGGCGCCGCCGAGGCCGGGGACCTGTTCGGCGCACAGGTCCGGATCGCCGACTACGACAAGAACGGCAAGGGCGACCTGGCGGTGACAGCCTCCTTCGAGAACAACCGCAGCGGTGGCCTGTGGACTCTGCCGGGCTCGTCGTCCGGCCTCACCGGTGCCGGTTCCAAGTCCCTCAGCTCGGCCGAATTCGGCCTCGCGACCGGCTCACGCTTCGGCGAGACCATGCAGGATTGACGGCGAACGGCCCCCGTCCCGACGGTGACGGGGGCCGCGTACGACGGAAGGCGCGAAGCCGCTACCCCCGAGCCGCCGCCGGGCGTGGCAGCTTGCAGCCCTTGCGGCCGAGGTCGATCTTGCTGTCGTGTCCGACGCACGGCACGATCCCGTACGTCTGCTGCGCGTAGTTGATGCCATGGTGGACCGTCACGTTGCCGTGCCGGTCGACCTCACACGGATTGTTGAGGGTGCAGCGCTCGCCGTCCTCGTTACCCGTGTTGTTGACGGCGGTGACCTTGCCGGTCTTGTGGTCGATCACCGGTGAGCCGGACGTGCCGCCGATGGTCTGGCACTCGGGGGTGTAGCGGACCGAGTCCTTCCAGGTCCACTCCCCCTCCTTGAGGCGGTACGCGAACCCGTCGATCCTGCAGGTGTACGTCTCTTTCCAGTACCCGGAGACGACGGTGATGGCCCGCTTCTTGACGGGGTGGTCGTCCTCGATCTCCAGCGCCTTGATGCCGTACTTCTTCTTGATGTCGGCGTAGCTGGTGGTGAGTTGGTACAGCGAGATGTCGGTGTCGGTCATCGTCGCGTACGAGATCTTGCTCGCCGTGAGGGTCGCCTTCTCCGCGCCCTTCGCGTCCAGGAGCTTGAAGGCGCGGGTGGACGGCTGGTCGACGATGACTTCGCCCGCCGCCGGGAATCCGCTCTCCAGGCAGTGGCCGTTGGAGAGGACGAGCGCGGGGTCGTCCGCCTTCGACCGGGGCATGCGGACGACGGAGCCCGAACAGTTGCTGAGCGCGACGGTGCCCGCGAAGTCGACGCCCTTCTTCGCGTCCTCCCCTGCCGCTTGCTTCGACGGTGCGCTGTCCGGCGCCGCGATCGCAGGCGCGGAGCCGAACCCTACGAGGGTGAGGGCGAGTAACCCGCCCGCGAGAGCTTTCTTCATGTGTGGAGCCCCCCTTGCAGCTGCGTGTAGCTGTGCCCTGTGTGGTTGTCATGGGCATTCTTCGGGGGTCCACGGATAAGGGACAAGGGGTGAGAACTCTTGCAATTCGGCGGGACCGGCCGGGGAGGGCCGGTCCCGCCGTGGACCGGACCCCTACGGCTTGGGAAGCTCGCAGCCCTCGCGGCTCAGGTCGATCTTGTTGCCGGGCGCCACGCACGGCACGACACCGTACGTCTGCTGGGCGTAGTTGATGCCCTCGCGGACCGTCACCTTGCCGTTCTCGTCGACCTCGCACGGGTTGTTGTCCGTGCACTCCTCGCCGCTCTCGTTGCCGGTGTTGTTGACGGCGACCACCTTGCCCGTCGCGTCATCGACCACCGGTGAGCCCGAAGTGCCGCCGATCGTCTGGCAGTCGGGGGTGTAGCGGACCGAGTCCTTCCAGGTCCAGTTCCCCTCCTTGAGGCGGTACGCGAAGCCGTCGATGCTGCACTTGTACATCTTCTTCCAGTAGCCGGAGACGACGGTGATCGCCTTCCCCTGCTCCGGGTGCGCCGCGTTCAGTTCGAGTGCCTTGATGCCGAACTGGCTCTCGATCTCGCTGTAGGTGCTGGTGAGTTCGTAGAGCGAGAGGTCGGTGTCGGTCATCGTCCCGTACGCGATCTTGCTCGCCTTGACCGTGCCGGCGTCGCCGCCGCCGGAGTCCAGGAGGGTGAAGCTGCGCGAGGACGGCTTGTCGACGATGACCTCGCCGGGCGCCGGGAAGCCGCTCTCCAGGCAGTGGCCGTTGGACATCACGAGCGCGGGGTCGCCGGGCTGCGAGTCCGGCACGCGGACGACGGAGCCGGAACAGTTGCTCAGCGCCACCGTCCCCGCGAAGTCAACCGCCTTGGCCTTGGCGGGCCGTTCGTCACTGACGGCCGCCGCGGGCGCCGCCGTCGCTCCGAGGAGCAGCACGGCGAAGCACGCACCGACGAGAGGCTTGTTCATGTGGGGGGTCCCCTCTGATGACTGTGTGACCGAAGTTGCTTCGGTTTTGTCATGCGCATTGTTGGGGTACTCGGCCGCGAGGACAAGACCGCATGCGGACAGAACTGACCGCTGACAGGACACCCCCCTCTGCGCTACGTGGCGCAAAACACGAGGCGGGTCTCCTTACGCGGCCGTAAGCTCGCGGACATGCAGGTCATCCAGTCGACGAAGCTCGCCAACGTCTGTTACGAGATCCGGGGCCCGGTACTCGAGGAGGCGATGCGGCTGGAAGCGGCGGGCCACCGCATCCTCAAGCTCAACACCGGCAACCCCGCGGCCTTCGGATTCGAGTGCCCGCCCGAGATCCTGGAGGACATCCTCCGCAACGTCGGCGACGCGCACGGCTACGGGGACGCGAAGGGCCTGCTCGCCGCCCGCCGTGCGGTGGTCATGCACAACCAGACCCTGGGTATCGAGACCGACGTGGAGCACGTCTTCATCGGCAACGGCGTCTCCGAGCTCATCGTCATGGCCATGCAGGGCCTGCTCGACGACGGCGACGAGGTCCTCGTACCGGCCCCGGACTATCCGCTGTGGACGGCCGCGGTCTCGCTGTCCGGCGGCACGGCCGTGCACTACCGCTGCGACGAGCAGGCGGACTGGATGCCGGACCTCGCCGACATCGAGCGCAAGGTGACCGACCGCACCAAGGCGCTCGTCATCATCAACCCGAACAACCCGACGGGCGCCGTGTACAGCGAGGACATGCTGCGCGGCCTGACCGACATCGCGCGCCGCCACAATCTCCTGGTCTGCTCGGACGAGATCTACGACAAGATCCTCTACGACGGCGCGGTCCACACCCCCACCGCCGCCATCGCCCCCGACCTGCTCACCCTCACCTTCAACGGCATGTCGAAGGCGTACCGGGTGGCCGGCTACCGCGTCGGGTGGGTGGCCATCTCGGGGCCGAAGGCGCACGCGTCCTCGTACATCGAGGGCCTGACGATCCTCGCGAACATGCGCCTGTGCGCGAACATGCCGGGCCAGCACGGCGTGGTCGCCGCGCTCAGCGGGCGGCAGACCATCGACGACCTCGTGCTGCCGGGCGGCCGGCTCGTGGAGCAGCGCGACACGGCGTACGACCTGCTCACCCAGATCCCGGGCGTGAGCTGCGTGAAGCCCAAGGGGTCGCTCTATCTCTTCCCGCGGCTCGACCCGAAGGTCTTCAAGATCAAGGACGACCGCCAGATGGTGCTCGACCTGCTCCGCGCCGAGAAGATCATGGTCGTGCACGGCACCGGCTTCAACTGGCCCGAACCGGACCACTTCCGAGTCGTCACGCTGCCCACGGCGACGGACCTGACCGAGGCCGTGACGCGTATCGGCACCTTCCTGGACGGCTACAGCCAGCCGTAGCGCCAGGAAGCACCCCGACTCAACTTTAGACAGAATCTAATGTAGGATGGCTTTCAAGCTACCCGCCAGGAGGCCATCCCATGTACGAGCCGATCCGCACCAAGTCGGTCCATGCCATGGCCGATCCGGGCGACTTCCCCCACCGCTCCCGCGAGGAGGAGCTGGACATCCAGCTCGCCGCGCATCTGGCGGCGCTCCTCGCCGTCACGGACGAGCTGCGCGCCCTCGCGCCCGCCATCGATCTGGACGACGCCGCCGAGCGGCTGTCGTCGGAGGTGGCCCGGCTGCGCGGAGGCCTGCCGCCCGTGCGCTCGGCCGTGGTGACCGCGATTCACGAACCGCACCTCACCGCCCTGCACCAGCGCGCCCACGCCCTCGCGGGCCGCGCCCTGGTGGTGGCCGCGTCCCGCGCCGACACCGCGGCGGCGATCCTCGCCGCCCATCGCATGGACGCGCACGCAGGCGCCGCGCACCTCGTCGGCGCCCACTGAACGGCCCCGGTCCGCGGCCGGGGAGGCCGCGGACCGGGTGCCACCAACGGTGGTGACAGCTGGGGGTCAGCCGAGCCGCTGCACCAGGGCGCGGTACTCGTCCCACAGCTCCTTGGGCGTGTGGTCGCCGAAGGTGTTCAGGTGCTCGGGGACCAGCGAGGCCTCGTCCCGCCAGACCTCCTTGTCGACCGTGAGCAGGAACTCCAGGTCATCCTTGGCCAGGTCGAGGCCATCGGTGTCCAGCGAGTCGACCGTCGGCAGGATGCCGATGGGGGTCTCGACGCCCTCGGCCCTGCCGTCGAGGCGCTCCACGATCCACTTCAGGACGCGGCTGTTCTCGCCGAAGCCCGGCCACACGAACTTGCCCTCCGCGTTCTTGCGGAACCAGTTCACGTAGTAGATCTTCGGGAGCTTGGACTGGTCCGGCTTGTCCGCGCCGACCTTGACCCAGTGGGCCATGTAGTCGCCCATGTTGTAGCCGCAGAACGGCAGCATCGCGAAGGGGTCGCGGCGCAGCTCGCCGACCTTGCCCTCGGCCGCGGCGGTCTTCTCGCTCGCCACGTTCGCGCCGAGGAAGACGCCGTGCTGCCAGTTGAAGGACTCCGTCACCAGCGGCACCGCGCTGGCGCGACGGCCGCCGAAGAGGATCGCCGAGATCGGCACACCCTTGGGGTCCTCCCACTCGGGCGCGATGATCGGGCACTGCGAGGCGGGCGTGGTGAAGCGGGCGTTCGGGTGGGCCGCGGGGACGCCGGACTCGGGGGTCCAGTCGTTGCCCTTCCAGTCCGTGAGGTGGGCGGGAGTCTCCTCCGTCATGCCCTCCCACCAGACGTCGTTGTCGTCGGTGAGCGCGACGTTCGTGAAGACCGAGTTGCCCCACAGGGTCTTCATGGCGTTGGCGTTGGTGTGCTCGCCGGTGCCGGGCGCGACGCCGAAGAAACCGGCCTCGGGGTTGATCGCGTAGAGCCGGCCGTCCTCGCCGAACCGCATCCAGGCGATGTCGTCACCGATGGTCTCGACCGTCCAGCCGGAGATCGTCGGCTCCAGCATGGCGAGGTTGGTCTTGCCGCAGGCGCTCGGGAACGCGGCGGCGACGTACTTGCTCTCGCCCTGCGGAGGAGTGAGCTTGAGGATGAGCATGTGCTCGGCCAGCCAGCCCTCGTCGCGCGCCATGACGGAGGCGATGCGCAGGGCGTAGCACTTCTTGCCGAGCAGGGCGTTGCCGCCGTACCCCGAGCCGAACGACCAGATCTCGCGGTCCTCGGGGAAGTGCGAGATGTACTTGGTGGAGTTGCAGGGCCACGGCACGTCGGCCTCGCCCGCTTCGAGCGGGGCGCCGAGCGTGTGGACGGCCTTCACGAAGAAGCCGTCCTCGCCCAGCTCGTCCAGGACCTGCCGGCCCATGCGGGTCATGGTGCGCATGGAGACGGCGACGTACGCGGAGTCGGTGATCTCCACGCCGATCGCGGACAGCGGCGAGCCGACCGGGCCCATGCAGAAGGGCACGACGTACATCGTGCGGCCGCGCATCGAGCCGCGGAAGACGCCCTTCTCGCCCTGGAAGATCTCCCGCATCTCGGCGGGGGCCTTCCAGTGGTTGGTCGGGCCCGCGTCCTGCTCCTTCTCGGAGCAGATGAAGGTGCGGTCCTCGACGCGCGCGACGTCGGTCGGGTCGGAGGCCGCGTAGTACGAGTTCGGGCGCTTGATCGGGTCGAGCTTCTTGAAGGTGCCCTTGGCGACGAGCTCCTCGCACAGGCGCTCGTACTCGGCCTCGGATCCGTCACACCAGACCACGCTGTCCGGCTGCGTCAGTTCGACGATCTCGTTCACCCAGGAGATGAGGTCCTGGTGGTTGGTGGGAACGGTGCCCAGAGTCTCAGAGAGAAGGGGAGCCGCGATGTCGCGCGCCACGATTGCTCCTATACGAGGGGTTTATAGGTTTGTTGCCCCGTGGGGGCTGCGACCCGGACGCTTCACGTGTTGTTCCCTCTGGCGCTCATCCGGTGCCGACCGCACTCATTTGATCATCCGACGCTTCCGCGCATATGTCCAGAGGGCCTCACAGGTGAGCGGCGTGAGTATCGCCACTCGCCCGGGCGGCCTCCCGTACGCGAATCCGTCACTTGTACGCTCGGGTATCACCGTGAGCATCGCCACTTGTACGCCACGGTTCCCCCATGACTGATGCCTAACTTACGGTTGCGTAGGTACGATTCCTCTCATGACCGCTCCCGTCCCTGACGCGATCACGAACGACCAGGCCCCGGGCCACGACTCGGCCTCCAGCTCCGACTCCTCCGCACTCTCCGGCCTGCCGCTTCCAGACCTCTCGGAAGTGAAGCCGCTGATGCGCGGCTGGCTGCACGCGGGCATGTTCCCGGCAGTGCTCATCTCGGGCATCGTGCTGATGGCGCTCACGGACTCCACCCGCGGGCGGATCGCCTGCGGGATCTACGTCCTGACGGCATGCCTGCTCTTCGGAGTGAGCGCGATCTACCACCGGGGCACCTGGAGTCCACGCGCGGACGGCGTGCTGCGCAGACTCGACCACGCCAACATCTTCCTGATCATCGCGGGCACGTACACCCCGCTGACGATGCTGCTCCTGCCCGACTCCAAGGGGCAGTGGCTGCTCTGGGGCGTCTGGGGCGCGGCGGTGGCCGGCATCCTCTTCCGGGTGTTCTGGGTCGGCGCCCCCCGCTGGCTCTACACCCCCTGCTACATCGCGATGGGCTGGGCCGCGGTCTTCTTCCTGCCCGACTTCCTGCGGGCCGGCGGCATCGCCGTCCTGGTCCTGGTGATCGTGGGCGGACTGCTCTACAGCGCGGGCGGCGTGATCTACGGCATCAAGCGCCCCAACCCCTCCCCGCGCTTCTTCGGCTTCCACGAGGTCTTCCACTCCCTGACGCTGGCCGCCTTCGCGGTGCACTACGTGGGCATCTCGCTGGTGGCCTACCAGCACGGATAGACGCCACCACCCCTCCCCCTCCTTCTTATGGCCGCGGCTTTCGAGCCGCGGCCATCTGCGTGCGCGGGCAGCCGACCGGCCTCACATATTGACGTCTACCATCTTTTGAGAGTTACTCTCATTTCATGGTTACTGTCACAAGCTCGTCTGCCGTGCACCGGCAGGACCCGCGCCGCTGGTGGGCGCTCGCCGCCCTGGTCGCGAGCATGCTCGTGCTCGGTTTCGACATGACGATCCTCAACGTCGCCCTGCCGACGATGGCCGGGCAGCTGGACGCGAGTACGGGCGAGCAACAGTGGATGGCGGACGCGTACGTCGTCGTGTTCGCGGCCCTGATGCTCCCGGCCGGCCTGCTCGGCGACCGGTTCGGGCGCCGCAGGATGCTGATCACCGGCCTCGGGATCTTCCTGGTGGGGTCCTTGATCGGCACCCTCGTCGACTCCGTCGAGCTGGTCGTCGTGGCGCGGGCGGTCATGGGCATGGGCGGTGCGCTCGTCATGCCCCTCGCCCTGGCCGTACTGCCCGCGCTCTTCGCGCCCGGCGAGCGGACCAAGGCGGTCGGCATCGTCTCCGCGGCCTCCGCGCTCGGCGCCCCGCTCGGGCCGATCGTGGGCGGCTGGCTCCTCGACCACTTCTGGTGGGGCTCGATCTTCCTGATCAACGTCCCGATGGTCGCGATCGGGATCACGGCCTGCGTCTTCCTGCTGCCGGAGACGACCGACCCCTCGTCCCCCAAGGTCGACATCGCCTCCACCGCGCTCACCGCGGCCGGGCTCGGCGCGCTCATCTACGCGATCATCGAGGCTCCCGTACGCGGCTGGGGCGACCCGCTGGTCCTCGGCATGTTCGCCGGTGCGGCCGCCTTGATCACCGCGCTCGTCCTGCGCGAACGGACCATGCGGCGCCCGATGCTCGACATGGCGCTGCTGCGCAACCGCGGCTTCCTGCTCAACACGATCGCGGCGACACTCGTCATGTTCGTCCTGTCGGGCCTGATGTTCGTCCTTCCGCAGTATCTGCAGACGGTGCTCGGCCACGACGCCTTCGGCACCGGTCTGCGGATGCTGCCGATGATGGGCGGCCTCCTCGTCGCCGCCCGGGGCGCCGAGCCCGTCGTACGCCGCTTCGGCCCGCGTGCGGTGATCAGCGCCGGGCTCATCGTCCTCGCCTTCGCGGCGATCCTCGGCAGCCGTACGACGGTCGATTCCGGCTACGGCTTCACCGCGCTGTGGCTCACCATCGCCGGGATCGGCTTCGGCTTCGCCGTCGTACCGGCCATGGACTCGGCCCTCGGCGCGCTCCCCGAGGAGCGGGCGGGGTCGGGCGCCGGGCTCATGATGACCGTGCGGCAGGTGGGCAGCGCCATCGGTATCGCCCTGCTCGGCTCGCTGCTCTCCAGCGTGTACGTCGACCACCTCGACACCGGCGGGATTCCGGACGCGGCTGCGGACGCGGCGGGGGAATCGGTGGTGGCGGCCCACACCGTCGGCGAACGGCTCGCAGTGCCAAGGCTCATCGACTCCGCCAATGAGGCGTACATCGACGGCATGGTGACGGTCCTCCTGGTGAGTGGCATCGCGGCGCTGGTCACCGCGTTGCTCGTCGCGGCGCTGCTGCCGAGGACTGCCCCGCCGGACGCCGACATGGCACGGCAGGCGGAGGATGCCCGACAATGAGCGCCATGACGGCCGCACGCACCACCGCTTCCCCGCACGGCCCCCGGCCGGGGCTTCGTGAACGCAAGAAGCTCAAGACCCGCATCGCGATCCGTGAGGCCACGTACCGGCTGATCGAGGAGCAGGGGTACGACGCGACGACGGTCGAGCAGATCGCCGAGGCCGCGGAGGTGTCGGCGTCGACCGTCTTCAGATACTTCCCGACCAAGGAGGACATCGTCCTCACCGACGAGTACGACCCGCTGCTCGAGGACGAGCTGCGGGCACGCCCGGCGGACGAGCCGATCGTGGAGTCCCTGCGACACGTGCTGCGCAGGGCGGTGGGCCTCGGCTTCACCGAGGAGCCGGAGATCTCGCGCCTCCGTACCCGCCTGATGATCGAGGTTCCCGCCGTGCGCTCCCGGCTTCTGGAGAGCATGGCGGTCACCAGCCAGATGCTGTGCCGCGTCATCGCGGAACGCAGCGGCCGGGGCCCCGGGGACCTGGAGGTCCGGGTGTTCGCGATGAGCCTGATCGCCGCACTCACGGAGACGACGGCGTACTGGGCGGAACACGGCCACCAGGACGACCTGGGCGCTCTGGTGGACCGCACGATGGACATGCTGATCGCCGGCTTCGCCGGCTGAAGCACCGCGGGGGCCGCCCCGAACCCCGGCCTCAGCCCGACAGCTTCGTCGCCAGCTCCCCCGCATCCACCGTCGGCGCGTCGCAGACAAACCGTCGGCAGACGTACGCGGCCGGGAGACCGCCCACCATTCCCCTGCCCGCGAGCAGCGGAAGCTCGTCGCTCCCCTCGGGACCGACCGAGACCACGGCCCCGGGCGCCGTCCCCAGCAGCGCGGTGCGGTGCAGCTCCCCACCCACCGAACCGATCACCGCGACCTCACGTGGCCCGTCGAGCGCCGCCTCGGCCACCGCGAGACCATTCCCGATGAACCGAGGCGCCCGGGGCGCGAGCCCCTTCACCACGCCCAACGCCCGCTCCGCCGCGAGGCGATGCGGCTCGGCCCCGGTCTGCGCCGCGTACGACAGCAGCGCCCCCGCCGCCGCCGTCCACCCGGACGGGACCGCGTTGTCCGTGGGATCCTGCGGCCTGCGGATCAACTGCTCCGCGTCCGCGGCCGTGTCGTACAAGGACCCCGATTCCGCGTCCGTGAACTGGCCGAGCACGTGATCGAGCAGGAACCCGGCGAACTCCAGCCACACCCCCTCCCCCGTCACGGAGGCCAGCGCGAGGAACCCCTCGGCGACATCGGCGTAGTCCTCGAGCACACCCGCACTGGCGCCGACCTGACCGTCCTTGGACGTACGGGAGAGCCGCGCCCGGTCGTCCATGTGCAGCCGCACGAGCAGGTCACCGGCGCCCACCGCCGCCGCCACCAGATCCGGGCGGTCGAAGTACGCCCCCGCCTCCGCGAGCGCGGCGATGGCGAGGCCGTTCCAGGCGGCGACGATCTTGTCGTCACGGCCGGGCGCGGGCCGCTGCGAGCGTGCCGCGAGCAGCCGCTCCCGGATCGAGGCGATCCGGGCGACATCGGCCACCACGCCCCGCCCCTCGGGCAGTTGCAGTACCGATGCGCCTTCCTCGAAGGTCCCTTCCTCCGTCACCCCGAAGTACGTGGCGGCCAGCTCGGCGTCCGCGTCGCCGAGCACCTCGCGCAACTGCTCCGGCGTCCATACGTAGTACGCGCCCTCGACGTGCTTGCCGCTCACGGCGTCCTCGCTGTCGGCGTCGAGCGCCGAGGCGAAACCGCCCTCGTTCGTGTGGAGTTCGCGCACCATGAAGTCGGCGGTCTCCAGAGCGACGCGCCGCGCGAGATCCGAGCCCGTGGCCCGCCACAGGTGGGCGTACACCCGGCAGAGCAGCGCGTTGTCGTACAGCATCTTCTCGAAGTGGGGCACGACCCACTCCCGGTCCACGGAGTACCGCGCGAAACCGCCGCCCAGCTGGTCGTAGATCCCGCCGCGCGCCATCCGCTCGCAGGTGTCGGCCGCCATCTGCAGGGCGCCCTCCGAGCCGGTGCGGGCGTAGTGGCGCAGCAGGAACTCGACGACCATGGACGGCGGGAACTTGGGCGCACCCCCGAAGCCGCCCCGCGAGGCGTCGTAGTCGCGCGTCAGGCCGAGCAGCGCCTGGGCGAGCTCGTCCTCGCCGGGCAGTTCGTCTGCGCCGAACGCCAGCTGACGTTCGGAGAGGTCGCGGACGATCTTCCCGGCGACCTCGTCGACCTCGTCGCGCCGGTCCGCCCAGGCACGCCGGACGCCGTCGGCCACCTGCTGGAAGGAGGGCATGCCGTGCCGGGGCTCGGGCGGGAAGTAGGTGCCGAAGTAGAAGGGCTCGGCGTCGGGCGTCAGGAAGACCGTCATGGGCCAGCCGCCCTGGCCGGTCGCGGCCTGCACGGCCTCCATGTAGACGGCGTCGATGTCGGGCCGCTCCTCGCGGTCGACCTTGACGTTGACGAAGTGCGCGTTCAGGAAGGCGGCGGTGTCGGCGTCCTCGAAGGACTCGTGCGCCATGACGTGGCACCAGTGGCACGCCGAGTAGCCGACCGAAAGGAGGACCGGTACGCCGCGCCGCCTCGCCTCCTCGAACGCCCCCTCCTCCCAGGGCCACCAGTCCACCGGGTTGGACGCGTGCTGGAGCAGGTAGGGCGACTGGGAGTTGGCCAACCGATTCATACCGGCATCGTCGCACGAGCCGGTCCGCGCGGCCCAGCACGAACGGCCGGGTCAGGAGTCAACTGCCGGTGGATTCAACCGGCTGCCGCAAGATGGTGCGCAGCCGCGACGGATCGACGCGTCGTGCGTCGGAGAGGTAGATCTCGTGGTGGTTTCCGCGGGGCGCGAGTCCCTGCCGCGGCATGTACTCGTCGTGCATCTTCGAGATCGTGGGCCCCTCCTCGTTGTAGGGGCCGACGTGCAGAACCTGGACCGACTTTCCCTCGTGGAACTCGTCGAGGCGGACGCGGTCGCCGGCGGTCAGGTCCTTCTTCTCGATCGCTCGCTCCAGCCCTTCGCGAAACAGCTCGCCGGTGATCCAGTCGGGTTGAACGATCATGAGCCGCCACCGCCACTCGTTCTCGTCGCGTGCCGACGTGAAGGCCTTCAGGTCGTCCGCCCACCACAGCCCCTCAAGTGGCCCGACGGTGTGCTTCTTGCCGAGTTCGTCGATGGCGAGAGCGCGGACGGCGTACGCGGTCGCGTACAGCGCCTGCACGATCTCCCGGTATGCCTGCGAGGTGTTCGGGCTGCCCTCGCCGTCGGCCATGAGGAACTTCATGGCGGGCACATCGACGACCTCGAACCGCTTCGTCGCGGTGAACAGGCTCCGCAGATCCTTCTTCACGTCATAGTTCAGCATCGATGGCCCAGTCCCGTGAGGTGACAGAGGGAGAGCCGTCAGGATGTCACGTCTCCACAGGACGGCCCGATCATGACCCACGTGATCCGCTGACTCCCTCGCGTCGGAGCCCCGTACGCAGGACACTTGTGACCGCAGTTGACAGCTGATCTCAGATGTTGCTCTCGGAGGGGGACCCATATGCGGGACAGCCATCGGGCCGAAGCCGAGCGGCTGTTGGTGCGGGCGGTGGAAGAAGAGGTGCGGCGCTCCGGCGGTCGCATCGACGGGGGCGTGCTGCTCTCGCGGGCCCGGGGCGCGCTGGACTCCATGGGGCAGACCGCCGCCGAGGAGTACGCCGCCTATACGCAGGCCGTCGACGAGGCGGCGGCCGGGCAGCTCTCCTTCGGGCAGCGCTACGCCAAGGAGGGGGCGGGAACTCCCCTGCTCGTGGCAGTC
This sequence comes from Streptomyces sp. NPDC033180, assembly GCF_055577645.1. Classification (NCBI taxonomy): domain Bacteria; kingdom Bacillati; phylum Actinomycetota; class Actinomycetes; order Kitasatosporales; family Streptomycetaceae; genus Streptomyces; species Streptomyces sp. NPDC033180. The sequence goes on from NZ_JBVIPU010000025.1 coordinate 16,607, forward strand.
GTTGCGGCCGTCGCGGCATGTCTGTCCGACCTCGCACTCGGGACCGCGACCTCGACCGCCCTGGGCGCCGGCGCCGCTGTCGCCGTCGTCGGCGCGGCCACCACCGTGCTGAAGGTCACCGCGTCCCACGTGCCCGATGCCAGCCGCCGTGCCGGTGCGGTCAGCCAGCCGGGCGGGCCCGAACAGCTGCGGCTGCAGTGGCTGACAGCCCTCGAAGTGCGCGGCATCCGGCCCTTCTTCGACCAGCAGCGGGTGCTGCAGTCACCCTCGGGCAAGAAGAAGACCTCGCCGCAGCTGCGCGGCACGGACAAGAGCGCGGCAGCACGCAGGCGTTCCGTACTGGAGCAGTCCTTCACCCAACTGCCCGAGCCCGAAGGGCCGTTCGTCGGGCGACGTTCCGAACTCGCCCGTGTCGCCCAGTGGGTGCACGCCGCGCGGGCCAGCACCGAGACCCGGCCCACCGTCGTCGTGCTGCACGGGGCGCCGGGCTCCGGGCGGTCCTCGCTCGCCGTGCGGGCCGCGCACGATCTGCGGGACCAGTTCCGGGGCGCCTGTGTCGTCGATCTGCGGGGCGAGAGCTCACAGCCGCTGTCCACGCGGGACGCGCTCCTGCATCTGCTGAATCGATTGGGCGCCCCGCGCGAGCAGCTGCTGTTCCGTGAGCGTTCCTCGCAGGAACAGCAGGTCAAGCGGCTCAGCGAGCTCTACCACCAGTATCTGACGGGCCTCGCGGTGACCGTCGTGCTCGACGACGCGAGCGACCCGGAGCAGGTGCGCACCCTGGTGCCCGAGCGCTCCGACAGCCTCGTCCTCGTCACCGCCCAAAGGCCCCTGGAACTCCCCGCCGACCTTCCCGCCTGGGTGCACCAGCTGCCGGTGGCTCCGCTGGACGCGGCGGGCGCGGAGGAGCTCCTGAGGGAGGCGGCTCAGGACGCGTCCGGGCCCTACGACGCCGAATCCGCGGACGCGGTGCGGGAGTTGTGCGGCGGTCTGCCGCTCGCCCTGCGCGTCGCCGGGTCATCGATCGGCTCGCGCACGGCGACGCAGCTGGCCGCCGATCTGGCCGCGTACGGCCCTGTGGAACCGGTCGAGCGCGTCCTGTGGCTGCGCTACACCGACCAGAGCGAGCCCGCGCGCCGTCTCCTGCGCAGGCTCGCGCTCGCAGGGCGCGCGTCCCTGGGGGCGGCCGCGGCCGCGGCCCTGCTGGGGGCCGACGAGCAGGAGGCGGCCCGCCAGCTGACCGCGCTCTCGCGCGCGGGCCTCGTCGACCACGTGCGCGGCACCCGCTACCGGCTGCACGATCTCGTACGTGCCTTCGCGCTCGCCCGCCTCATCGACGAGGAGGAGCCCGGCGAGCGCACGGCCGCGCAGGAACGCCTGATCGTCAGCTACAGCGAGCTCGCAGGATCGGTGATCCGCCTGGTCGACGGCAAGATGTCGACGCGGGCGGGCCAGTTCGACCGGCACGGCTTCTCCTCGCTCGACGCGGCCCTGCGCTGGCTCGACGACGAGTCGAGCTTCATCACGGCGGCGCTGCGGCACGCGGAGGGCGTCGACCAGGACGCGGTGCTCCATCTCCTGGGCGCGCTGTGCGACTACTGCCTGCTGCGCGGTGACCTCTACCGCCTGGGCGAGATCAGCGAGCTCACGCAAGCCGTCGGGCAGGGGCTTCTCTCACGGAGCGTGCAGTGGCGCACCGGCATCGCGTCCCGTCAGCTCGGCGAGCTCGACCAGGCGCGCACGACCCTGACGTCGGTCGTGGATCTGTACATGGAGGCCCACCAGGACGCGGGCGCCGCCCTCGCCTTGTGCTCCCTGGGGATCACCCTGCACCACCAGGGCAATCTGACGGAGGCGTCGGCTCGCCTGCGCGAGGCCCTCGATCTCCAGGCCCCCGACGAGCTCGCCGGTGACCGCGCCTGGACGATGCACGCCCTCGCGGCGGTGGAGCGCGACCGCGCCAACCTCACGGAGGCGCTGCGGCTCCTGGAGGCCTCGCTCGTCCTGCACCGCGAGAACGACTCCCTGCACGGCGAGGCCTGGGCGCACTTCCAGCTGGGCCAGCTCTGCCTGCGCATGGGCGACGTACCGCGCGCGGAGGAGCAGCTGCGGGGCGCCCTCGACCTGTACGGGCGCACGCGTGACGGCCGGGGCGAGGCGTGGGCCCTGACGCAGCTCGCGCGGGCCCGTCTCGTCGACGGCGACGCCTCGGCCGCGGTCGACGGACTGCGGCAGGCGGTCTCCCGGCACCGCGACAACGAGGACGCGCGCGGCGAGGCGTGGAGCGCCTACTACCTGGGCCAGGCCCTTGAGGAGGCGGGCAGCCTTGACCAGGCGGTGCGCGAGCTCGAGCGCTCGCGGACGATGTTCTCGCGGATGCGGGACGTGTACGGCCTGGCCTGCGCGCGGCACCACTCGGCGCGGGTGACCCGGGACCAGCGCGCCGCCCAGACGGGCTCGCTGCGCAACTCCGGCTTCGCCCGCCAGCTCCTGGTGGACGCCCGGGCCGACTTCCAGCGCATCGGGGTCGCGCACGGCGAGGCCTGGACGTGTCTGGAGCTCGCGGTCGTGGACGCGGGGAACACGCGCGCCCAGCAGGCGCTCGCCCTGTGTGACGAGGCGGCGGCGCTGTTCGCGTCGTACGGCGACCGCCGGGGCGAGGACTGGGCCCGCTTCCTGCGCTGCACCCTGTTGCCCTACGGGTCGCCCGGCGGCTGGGAGATCGGCACCGCCGTCGCCCAGGAGGAGCTCAGCCAGCTGGCCCGCGCCGGTCACCCGACGCGCGACGGCAAGCTCGCCGACTACATGGAGGCGTTCGGCCTGCTCCTGGAGCGCGGCGCCGAGCTGGAGGCGGGCTGGCAGGCCTGGCGCCTGGGCATGGTGCCGAACCGCCACTCCCGAGAGGTGATGGGAGTGACGGTGACGAGAGCGGGCTAGCCCTTGCGGGCCTCGGCCTCGGCGGGCTTGCCCTCACCGGCGGAGGACTCCGCGGGCTTCGCCGCGTCCGCGGACTCCGCAGGCTCCTTGAAGTCGACCTTCCGCATGTGCTTGTTCATCGACTTCATCAGACCCCAGACGGCGAGAGCCATCACCGCGAAGACGATGAAGCCGAGAACACCCGGGGTCACCTTGTCATCGTCGACCTCTTTGGCGAGAGGGACGAGATGCGTCATTGCCAGATGTGCGTTCACGCTAGGCATTGTCGCGGATGCCCGCAAAGAGGTCGTCCTCGGGGAGGGATGTATCGACGAGCGACTTCGCGAGCTCGTACTCCTCCGTGGGCCAGACCTCCTTCTGGAGCTCCATCGGCACGCGGAACCAACCGCCCTCGGGGTCGATCTGCGTGGCGTGCGCGATCAGCGCCCGGTCGCGGACCTCGTAGAAGTCGGCGCAGGGAACGTGCGTGGTCAGCGTCCGCTCGACCCGCTCGAACTCGTCCCACCGCTTCAGCCAGTCCCCGTAGGGCGACTCCAGGCCCTTGTCGAGCATCGCCTGGTGCAGCGCCTCGGTGCGGGGGCGGTTGAAGCCCTGGTTGTAGTAGAGCTTCTGCGGCTGGAAGACCGGGCCGAACTCGCTCTCCGGGTACTTCTCACCGTCCGCCGCGCCGTCGAAGGCCACCATCGTGATCTTGTGGGTCATGATGTGGTCGGGGTGCGGATAGCCGCCGTTCTCGTCGTACGTCGTGATGACCTGCGGACGGAAGGAGCGGATCTGCCGGACCAGCTCACCGGCCGCCTTGTCGACGTCCTCAAGGGCGAAGCAGCCCTCGGGCAGCGGCGGCAGCGGGTCGCCCTCGGGCAGACCCGAATCGACGAAGCCGAGCCAGTCCTGCTTGACGCCGAGGATCTCGCGCGCCTCGTCCATCTCCTTCCTGCGCACCTCGTGGATGTTCTCCTGGATGTACTTGTCACCCTGGAGTTTGGGGTTGAGGATGTCGCCGCGCTCCCCGCCCGTGCAGGTCACGACATGCACGTCCACCCCCTCGGACACGTACTTGGCCATGGTGGCCGCGCCCTTCGACGACTCGTCGTCGGGGTGGGCGTGGACGGCCATCAGTCGCAGCTGCTCAGTCAAGACTCGATCCTCAGTGATCCGGCGCCCTGGTCAATTCGGCGCGATGGGCGGCTTCTATAGTGACGGAACCGGGGGGCGGAAAATTCCGGCATCCCCTTTTCCTGGAGGACGATCATGACGGCCGTGAGCGAGAAGCCCGCGGAGGGCCGATACGGCCACTCACGCTCGGCCGACGAGCGCGCGGACCGCAAGCTCAAGATCCTGGGCGGAGTCCTCGGCGCGCTCTTCCTGGTGATGATCGGCTGGTTCGGATACGACTACGTGTCCGGCACGAAGGTCAGCGGTGAAGTGATCAAGTTCGACGTCGTCTCGGACAGTGCGGTCAAGGTGCACCTGGAGGTGCGCAAGGACGCGGACGCCAAGGGCTACTGCACCCTGCGCTCCCAGGCCGAGGACGGCGAAGAGGTGGGTCGCGCGGACTTCCGCTTCGACCAGAACGAGGGTCGGATCGACAAGGTCGTCACGCTGCGCACCAAGGCGCAGGGGACGAGCGCCGAGCTCCTCGGCTGCCACTCCGACTGACGTCGCCCCGCCTCGGCCGGTCCCACGCGTCACACCGACCGTCCGACGCCCCGTCTGTACCGGCCCCCACCTGCGTCGACGTATTTCTGACGGCTTATGTCCTCCCCCTCACGCGCCTGAATTGTTAGGCTCGTGGTTTCGCCCACCCGTTAGGGAACATCCTTCTGGGTAGGGCGATGCTTTGTATTCCCAGTACCTACGAGGAGCACCTGTGACCCAGACCAGCGAGAACGTCACCTGGCTGACCCAGGAGGCGTACAACCAGCTCAAGGCCGAGCTGGAGTACCTGTCTGGTCCCGCGCGCACCGAGATCGCTACGAAGATCGCGGCGGCACGTGAGGAGGGCGACCTGCGCGAGAACGGCGGGTACCACGCGGCCAAGGAGGAGCAGGGCAAGCAGGAGCTCCGCGTCCGCCAGCTGACCCAGCTCCTGGAGCATGCGAAGGTCGGCGAGGCGCCGGCCGCGGACGGCGTGGTCGCGCCCGGCATGGTCGTGACGATCGCCTTTGACGGTGACGAGGACGACACCCTGACGTTCCTGCTCGCCTCGCGCGAGTACGCGAGCGCCGATATCGAGACGTACTCGCCGCAGTCCCCGCTCGGCAGCGGCGTGAACGGCAAGAAGATCGGCGAGGACGCGCAGTACGAACTGCCGAACGGCAAGCTCGCCTCGGTGAAGATCCTCCAGGCCAAGCCGTACCAGGCCTGAGACCTCTTCGTCCGCTGCGAAAGGCCCCCGGCGCCGAGCGCGCCGGGGGCCTTTCGCGTACGTGGAGTGGTGCAGGCGTCAGGCCGTGGCCGAGCGGTACTTGCGGACCGCCAGCGTCCGGAAGAGCACGACGATCAGGACCGAGTAGATCACCGAGGCCCAGACCGGGTGCTGCATGGGCCAGGCCGATGAGTCCGAGACGCCGGGATTGCCGAAGAGCTCGCGGCAGGCCTGGACCGTCGCGCTGAAGGGGTTCCAGTCGGCGACGTGCCTCAGCCAGGGCGTCATCTGGCTGGAGTCCACGAAGGCGTTCGAGATGAACGTGACCGGGAAGAGCCAGATCAGACCGCCGGAGGTCGCCGCCTCCGGCGTGCGTACCGAGAGGCCGATGAGCGCGCCGACCCAGGTGAACGCATAGCCGAGCAGGAGCAGAAGCCCGAAGGCGCCGAGAGCCTTTCCGATCCCCTCGTGGATGCGCCAGCCGACGAGGAGCGCCACGATCGCGAGGACCAGAAGGGTCAGCGCGGTCTGCACGAGGTCGGCGATGGTGCGCCCGGTGAGGACGGCACCGCGCGCCATGGGCAGCGACCGGAAGCGGTCGATGAGGCCCTTGTGCATGTCGTCGGCGATCCCGGCTCCCGCGCCGGCGGTGGCGAAGGTGACGGTCTGCGCGAAGATGCCCGCCATCAGGAAGTTGCGGTAGACGGACGGGTCGGTGCTGGCGCCGATCTTCATGGATCCGCCGAAGACGTAGCTGAACAGCACCACGAACATGATCGGCTGGATCAGGCCGAAGATGACCATCTCCGGGATCCGGGACATCCGGATGAGGTTGCGCTTGGCGACGACCAGGGAGTCCCTGACGGACTGGCCGATGCCGCCCGCGGGCCTGGGGCCCGCCGCGGGTTTGGTCACGATGCCGGTCGCGGAGCTCACTTGTCGGCCTCCTTCTCGGGCTCGGGCTGCGCGTCCTGGACGCCGTTCCCGTCGCCACCTGATGCGTCGACCTCGGCCACATGGCCCGTCAGCGAGATGAACACGTCGTCCAGGGTCGGGCGGCGCAGCCCGATGTCGTCGATCTCGACCCCGCGGGCGTCCAGCTCGCGGATGACCTCGGCGAGCAGCTTGGCGCCGCCTGCGACCGGGACCGTGAGCTTGCGGGTGTGGTTCTCGATGGCGACCTCGCCCTTGCCGAGGCCGCGCAGGACCTCCGTGGCCGAGGTGATGTGCTCGCGCTCGTGCACCACGACCTCGACGCGCTCGCCGCCCGTCTGCGCCTTGAGGTGGTCGGAGGTGCCGCGCGCGATGACGCGGCCGTGGTCGATGACGCAGATGTCGTGCGCGAGGTGGTCGGCCTCTTCGAGGTACTGGGTGGTGAGCAGCAGGGTCGTGCCGCCCGACACCAGCTCCTGGATGACCTCCCAGAGCTGCTGCCGGTTGCGCGGGTCGAGGCCGGTGGTCGGCTCGTCCATGAACATCACCGGGGGTGACACCACGAGCGCTGCCGCGAGGTCGAGACGGCGGCGCATGCCTCCCGAATACGTCTTGGAGGGGCGGTCGGCGGCGTCGGCGAGATTGAACCGGTCGAGCAGCTCGCCCGCCCTGACCTTCGCCTCCTTCGCCTTCATCTGGTAGAGCTGGCCGACCATCTGGAGGTTCTCGCGGCCGGTCAAGTACTCGTCGACGGCGGCGAACTGGCCCGAGAGGCCGATCGAGCGCCGTACTTCGTTCGGATGTTTCAGTACGTCGATGCCCGCGACGACCGCACGGCCGCTGTCCGGCGTCAGAAGCGTCGTCAGACAGCGCACCGCGGTGGTCTTGCCCGCGCCGTTCGGCCCGAGGAGGCCGAGCACGGTGCCTTCCGGGACATCCAGATCGACGCCGTCCAGAGCCCTTACGTCGCCGAAGGTCTTCACCAGTCCTTCGGCGTAGATGGCGCCTGGCATGTGGGTTCCCCCAGTGGTTTGGGTGACTTCCTACGGAAAGCTTAGATTTGCCGGTTATGACGTGCCCGGCGACCAGTGACGTGAGCCACATCATAACGCGATACATCGCGTCTCTTCAACGGGATTGGCGAAGCCTGTGGATAACGCAAAATAGCGGGGAACGGCGCCCGACGCAGGGGAATTCGGGGGTGCCCACGCCGCCGTCAGCCGATGACGGTGTAACCCGCCTCGCGCAGTGCCGAGCCGACCTCGGTGCAGTGCGCGGGCCCCTTGGTCTCCAGGTGCAGCTCCACCTCCACCTCCGTGAGTCCGAGGCGCGGATCCGTCCGCACGTGGCCCACGTCGAGGACGTTGGCGTCGACCACCGACAACACCCCGAGGAGCGTGGCAAGCGCTCCGGGCCGGTCCGTCAGGCGCAGGCGCAGCGACAGGTAGCGGCCCGCCGCGGCCATGCCGTGACGCAGGATCCGCTGCATCAGGAGCGGGTCGACGTTGCCGCCCGACAGGAGCGCGACCACCGGGCCCTCGAACTCGCGCGGCCTGCTCAAAAGCGCCGCCACGGGGCTCGCGCCCGCCGGCTCGACGACCATCTTGGCCCGCTCCAGGCAGAGCAGCAGCGCGCTGGACAGCTCGTCCTCGGAGACGGTGAAGATGTCGTCGAGCAGCTCGTCGATGATCCGGAACGGCACGTCGCCGGGGCGCCCGACCTTGATGCCGTCGGCCATCGTCGCCGGGTTCTCGATCGCCACCGGATGGCCCGCCGCGAGCGAGGGCGGATATGCCGCGGAGCCCGCGGCCTGCACACCGATCACCTTGACGTCCGGGCGCAGCGACTTGACCGCCACCGCGATGCCGGCGGCCAGCCCGCCGCCGCCGACGCCCAGGACCAGGGTGCGCAGCTCGGGGCACTGCTCCAGGATCTCCAGGCCCACCGTGCCCTGCCCCGCGATGATGTCGGGGTGGTCGAAGGGGTGGATGAAGACCGCGCCCGTCTCGTGGGCGTACTCCTGGGCGGCGGCCAGCGTCTCGTCGACCACCTGGCCGTGCAGCCTGACCTCCGCGCCGTACTCCCGGGTCGCGGCGACCTTGGGCAGCGGGGCGCCCACCGGCATGAAGACCGTGGACCGCACACCGAGCAGCGAGGACGCGAGCGCCACGCCCTGCGCGTGGTTTCCGGCGCTCGCGGCGACCACACCGGCCGCGCGCTCCTCGGGGAGCAGGCCCGCGATCCGTACGTACGCCCCGCGCAGCTTGAACGAGCCCGTCCGCTGGAGGTTCTCGCACTTGAAGTGCACCGGGGCGCCCACCAGCTGCGACAGGTGCCTGCTGCCTTCCATCGCCGTCATCCTGGACACACCCGAGAGCATCTTCTGGGCACCGCGCACGTCGTCGAGGGTCACCGTCGGCGAGGAGTGAGGCGTGCGGTAGCTCATGACCGCAAGTCTCCCAGTTCACACCTGGGTCCTCCTGCGGTGACCACGTGCCGAGACTGGTTTGCGCAGCGCCGGTACGTCCCGCGTCCCGGCCGCGTACCCTGTCCCCCAACCCATCGCCCTCGCATGAAGTGAGCCCCCGGCCATGCCCACAACTCCGGACATGACGACCGCCAGCGATCCCGGCCTCCTCGACACGCTGCAGCACCAGGTGGCCGTGTTCGCCCGCCGTGCGGAGCAGACGCGCCTCGGCGGCGTAGGACAGGTCCGCAACTCCATGGACCGCGCCGCGTACCTGCTGCTCAACCGCCTCGACAAGGAGGGGCCGATGGGCGTCAAAGCACTCGCGGCGAGCATGGGCATCGACTCCTCGACGGTCACCCGGCAGGTCGCCCCGCTGGTCGACACGGGGCTCGTCAAGCGCACCTCGCACCCCGACGACGGCCGCGCCGTGGTGCTCCAGCTGTCGCCGCGCGGCGAGGCACGCCTCAACGAAGTGCGGTCATCGCGGCGTGACCTCATGGCAGAGCTGACCGGTGACTGGTCCCCGGAGGAGCGCGAAAGCTTCTGCACGCTCCTCACGCGCTTCAATTCCGCGCTCTCCGCCCGCCAGACCTCGCAGGCGGCTCCGGACGCGCCTGCTTCCTGAGACCGACAGCCCCGGGGCGCCCGCCTCTTGACCCGGGCCGTGTGCCTGGCCTCATATGAGACCGGGGGCCCGGTGCCCTCCAGGCGGGAGGCGCGGTGCGCGAACGGCAGGCGTTCCTGAACGCCCGCCGGGCCCGGGAGTTCGAGGCGTTCGTCGCGGGCGCGGCAGGGCGGCTGCTGCATGCCGCGACGCTGCTCACCGCCGAACCGCCGGACGCCAACCCACGCGCGCGTGGCCTGCTGACCGCGTCTCTCGCGCATTCGTACGCGGCCTGGGACCGGATGCGCGGCGAGGACCCGTACGACCGCACGCGCCAGCAGCTGGCCATCCGCTTCGCCCGCGGGGCCTGGCGGCGCCGCCGTGGCCACGGCGGCGTCCTGGCCCGGCTCACGCCCCAGGAGCGGCTGATTCTCGTGCTGCGGCTCTACGAGGGCGTCGCCGAGGAGCAGACGGCGGCGCTGCTCGGCCTGCCCGCCGACCGGGTCGAGGCGATCTGCGTCCGCGCGATGGAGACGGTCCTGCACCCGCCGCGCGGCCCGGCGCCGACGCTCCCCCTGGGAGAGGCGGCACCGTCATGAACCAGTACGACCGCAAGGCCGGCGCGTGCCGCCGGCTCCTGGACGGCGGCACGCCCCCCTCCGCGCCACCCGAGCTCTACGAGGATGCGGTCCGCCGCGGCAGCCGCATGCTGCGCCGCAGAAGGGCCCTGCGCCGGCTGCTGTGGCTCCTGCTGCTCGTGGCGGCGATCGCCTTCGTGGTCTGGGCTTCGGTCGAGCAGCCATGGGTGGAGCCGCCTTCGGAGACGACTCCACCCCTCACCCGCTGGTGACCGGGGGCCGGGGCGAGACCTAGCCCAGCGCCTGCTGCAGGTCGGCCAGCAGGTCGTCGGCGGACTCGATGCCCACCGAGAGGCGGACCAGGTCCGCGGGGACCTCGAGGGCCGAGCCCACCACGGAGGCGTGCGTCATCCGTCCCGGGTGCTCGATCAGGGACTCCACACCGCCAAGCGACTCCCCCAGGGTGAACAGCTTCGCGCGGTCGCAGACGGCGACCGCCGCCTCCTCGCCCCCGGCGACCTGGAAGGAGACCATCCCGCCGAACGCCTTCATCTGCTTGGCCGCGGTCTCGTGACCGGGGTGCTCCGGAAGCCCGGGGTACAAAACACGCGTCACGCGCGCGTGCCGCGTCAGCATCTCGGCGATCTTCGTCGCGTTCTCGCTGTGCCGGTCCATCCGGACGGCCAGCGTCTTGATGCCGCGAAGGACCAGCCACGCGTCGAAGGGACCGGCCACCGCGCCCATCGCGTTCTGGTGGTACGCCAACTCCTCGCCGAGCTCGGCGTCGTTGACGACCAGCGCGCCGCCCACGACGTCCGAGTGCCCGCCCATGTACTTCGTCAGGGAGTGCACGACGATGTCCGCGCCGAGCGCGAGCGGCTGCTGGAGGTAGGGGCTCGCGAAGGTGTTGTCGACGACGAGCCGGGCCCCCGTCTCCTTGGCGACCTGTGCGACGGCGGCGATGTCCGTGATGCCGAGCAGCGGGTTGGAGGGGGTCTCCACCCAGATCGCCTTCGTACGGTCGGTCACCGCGGCCCGTACCGCCGCCGGGTCGGAGGTGTCGGCGACCGACCACTCGACGCCCCACCGGGAGACGACCTTCGCGAAGAGCCGGAACGTGCCGCCGTACGCGTCATTGGGGATGACCACGTGGTCACCGGGAGCGAGCAGCGTACGCAGGAGGCAGTCCTCGGCGGCCAGGCCGGACGCGAAGGCGAGCCCGCGCCTGCCGCCCTCAAGGGCAGCCAGGTTCTCCTCCAGGGCGGTACGGGTGGGGTTGGCGCTGCGGCTGTACTCGTAGCCGCCGCGCAGCCCGCCGACGCCGTCCTGCTTGTACGTCGACACCTGATAGATCGGCGGGACGACCGCGCCGGTGAGCGGGTCCGCGGTATTCCCCGCGTGGATCGCGACGGTCTCGAAACTCTGGCTGCTGAACGTGTCACTCATGTGGCCAGAGCCTAGTCCGGGACGGCGAGAGAGCAGACGAGATCGAGACTGGTTCGCCAAGTGTCAGACCAGTCTGGTTCGCTTGTACTCATGGAGATTCTCTGGGTGCTGATGGCGGCGATCATGATCGCCGCGGTTCTGGGACCGTTCCTGCTGCGCAGGCGCGGCGGAATCCGCCAGGTCGCCCCCGGTTCACCGGACGCCGCGGACCCGGCGAACTACGGCTTCGCGCGTCAGGAGGAGCTGGACATCCGCATGCCGGGCCCGGACCACGACCTCCTGGACGTCCTGGACGTGGTCCAGCAGTCGCAGAGCTGGAAGGCGGCCTCTCAGCTGCTCGCGGGCACCGAGGTGCACGGCGAGGCGCGCTGGCAGCGCGTGCAGGCGTTCGCGGGCGCGGCGTCCCTGGAGCTGCAGGAGCGGCCCGGCGGGGTCGGCGACCAGCCTGGTGGGCAGTGGCTGCGGGTGTGGCGGGCCGAGGCGCCGAAGGACGCGGGCGGCGCGGCGGTGCACGCGGAGTTCCTCGTCCAGCAGGCCTGGCGCTCCTCGACGGTCGGGACGGACGAGTTCCGGATCATCCTGGAGGAGGCGAGGGAGGCCTGCGCGCAGGCGGCGCTCCTCTCTCCCGGCGACCCCGTCCCGTACATCGTCCAGCTCTCGATCGCGCGCGGCCTCGGGTACCCGCGCGAGGAGTTCGAGCAGCTGTGGCTGAAGATCCTGGACCGCGCGCCCGCGCACATGGGGGCGCATCTTGCGGCCCTGCACTACTGGTGCGAGAAGTGGCACGGCTCGCGCGAGCTGGCCGCCACCTTCACGGAGGCCGCTGCGGCCCGCGCCCCCAAGGGCTCGCTCCTGTCCGCACTCCCGCTCTTCGCGGTGTACGAGCACCTGCCCGAGGTGAACCTCGTCCGCGGTTTCCACGAGAGCGAGGTCGTGACGAAGGCCGTCGAGGGCGCGCTGTACGCGGTGCACTCGGCCCGCCCCGATGACCCGATGCTGGCGCACGTGCGCCACCTCCTGCTGTACTTCCTGGTCCGCGGCGAGCGCTGGGCGGAGGCGATGAACCAACTGATCCACGTGGACGGCCACATCGGCGCCCTGCCCTGGACGGAGGCCCACGACCCGGCCGCGGACTACGCCGTGTTCCGCGCACTCGCGGTCGCGGGATACGAGGCGAACGGCGGCAGCCCGGCGACGCTGTCGCACTGAGCCCCGCCGAGGAATGCGGCTTCCTCAGAGCACGTTGACGTAAGAGCCGCGCGACCACGCTGCATCCCGCCCCAGGAGGAAAGCCCCCATGCTCTTCGGCCGTACGCCCGAGCTCCCCACCCCCGAGCAGGCCCTCAAGGGCCGTGCGACCCCCGAATTCGAGGTCCCCTCCCGCCACACGGTCCTCGGCAACCCGCTCCTGGGTCCCTACCCCGACGGCCTGGAGATCGCGGACTTCGGCCTCGGCTGCTTCTGGGGGGCGGAGCGCAAGTTCTGGCAGACGCAGGGCGTCTGGACGACGTACGTCGGGTATCAGGGCGGCTCCACCGAGAACCCTTCCTACGAGGAGGTGTGCTCGGGCCTGACCGGCCACGCGGAGGTGGTCCGCGTGGTCTTCGACCCCACCCAGGTCTCGTACGCGGCGCTCCTGAAGCTCTTCTGGGAGTCCCACAACCCCACGCAGGGCTTCCGCCAGGGCAACGACGTGGGCACCCAGTACCGCTCGGCGATCTACACGCACTCCGCCGACCAGGAAGCGGGGGCGGTGGCGTCCCGCGACGCGTACCAGCAGGTCCTCACGTCCGCGGGCCACGGCGAGATCACCACGACGATCCTCCCGGCGGCCCCCCGCCCGTTCTGGCCGGCCGAGGGCTACCACCAGCAGTACCTGGACAAGAACCCGGACGGGTACTGCGGGATCGGCGGAACAGGCCTCCAGCTGGACAGCCCGTCGGAGACGAACTGGGGTCGGGCCTGCCCGACGGGAATCACCCCGGCCCCCACGGCGGAATAGCACGCGCTTCACGGCCCCCTCGGGCGCGTACGCTCCCGGCTCGAAGCGTTATCCGGAGTCGGAGGGCGAATACGCGACGGTGCTGGACCGGTACAACACCGTCCTCGACGAACTCTTCGCGGGGACGGACGTGTTCGTGGTGACCATGGACTGGGCAACGGCGCCGGACGGGCCCTGCATCCCGGCCGAGCGCGCGGTTCTGCACCCCGGCGGCATCCGCTGGTGGACCCGGCAGGACCGTGACGATCCCGACCCCGAAATTCCACACCGACACCCACCTGGGGTGGTGGATACGCCGAAGTCCCGTATCGGTGACGAAAACCTCCCCGAGTGTTCCCGAGTGTCTCGTCGGCGACAGCACGCAGCAGCGGGTCGACGCAGCGTCCGCTGAGCGCGACCGGCTTCGTCTCGCCCATGCCGGATGGCTCTCCACCCAGCCGGGCGGGCTGTGAGCTCGTAGGCTCCGCCCATGCTTCTCTGGATCAACGGCCCCTTCGGCGGCGGCAAGACGCAGACCGCGTACGAGCTTCGGCGGCGGCTTTCGGGCAGTGTCGTGTGCGATCCGGAGCACATCGGGTTCGGGCTGCACAGGATGATGCCGCCGTCACTGCGCGGGGACTTCCAGGATCTTCCGGCCTGGCGGCAGGGTGTGTACGAAGTGCTCGACCTCGCCCTCGCGAAGCACGACGGCACGGTGATCGTGCCGATGACCGTCGTGGAGCCGGCGTACTTCGAGGAGACCGTCGGGCGGCTGCGTGAACGCGGCCATGACGTCCGGCACTTCGCGCTGCTCGCCGAGCGCCGGACGGTCCTGCGGCGCCTGCGCGAGAGGGGTTTCGGGCACGCGTTGCGCGTGGTGGGCGGGAAGGACGCCCCGCTGCGGCGCGAGAGTTTCGCCGTGTCGAAGCTCGACCTGTGCCTGGACCGCCTGCGCGAGCCGCTGTTCGCGGAGCATCTGTGGACCGACCGCCTCACCGTTCCCCAGGTCGCCGACCACGTCGCCGCCGCGTCGGGCCTGGCACTCGCCCCGAACACGGACAACGCGCTGACCGGCAGGCTGCGCCGCGCCCGGACGGGGGCCAGGCACATCCGCTTCGACTGACCGGCGCCGCCGGGCGCTCTGCCGTCGGCGAATCTGCTGCAGGGCGAGATGCCTTACGCGGCAGGCGCGGTCGGTCGAAGGTGGTGGGACAGGACAGCGCGGCCCGCAGGTGAGCCGCCCCACCCACCGTCAGGAGGACCAACGATGCCGACCGTCGTCAGTACCCCGCGAGCAGCCTCCGAGGGCGAGACGCCCTCGACGCGGTTCGACGATCATCTGGCCGCGCAACTGCTGACCCAGCGGATCATCTTCCTCGGGACCCAGGTCGACGAGGTGTCCGCGAACCGCGTGTGCGCGCAGATGCTGCTGCTCTCCGCCGAGGACCCGCGGACCGACATCAGTCTGTACATCAACAGCCCGGGCGGGTCCGTCACCGCGGGACTCGCCATCTACGACACCATGCGACTGATCCCGAACGACGTGTCGACCCTCGCCATGGGGTTCGCCGCCAGCATGGGGCAGTTCCTGGTGACCGTCGGCACCGCGGGGAAGCGGTACGCCCTGCCCAACGCGCGGATCATGATGCACCAGCCGTCCGCCGGCATCGGCGGCACCACCGCCGACATCGCCATCCAGGCCGAGAACCTGGAGTTCACGAAGACGTCCGTCGAGCGGATCACCGCCGAGCACACCGGTCAGTCGCAGGAGACCATCTCGCGTGACGGTGATCGCGACCGGTGGTTCACCGCCGAGCAGGCCAAGGAGTACGGGATGGTCGACCGGGTGCTCGACTCGCTGGCCGATGTGCGGCCTGCCGCGTCGAAGCCGCGTATGGGACTGGGGGTCTGAGCGACATGAGCCAGTACACGATTCCCACCGTCGTCGAGCGCACTCCCCAGGGCGAGCGCGCCTACGACATCTACAGCCGGCTCCTCTCGGAGCGGATCATCTTCCTCGGGACCGAGATCGACGACGGGGTGGCCAACGTCGTCATCGCGCAGCTGCTGCATCTCGAGTCCTCGAACCCCGAGCGTGAAGTCGCCATCTACATCAACTCGCCCGGGGGTTCCTTCACTTCGCTCATGGCCATCTACGACACCATGAGCTTCATCAGCGCACCCATCTCGACGTTCTGCGTCGGGCAGGCCGCCTCCACCGCCGCCGTCCTCCTCGCCGGAGGCGACCCCGGGCGGCGGTTCGTCCTCGAACACTCGCGCGTACTGCTCGGGCAGCCCGCGAGCGGCGGGCAGCAGGGAACCGTCTCCGACCTCAGCCTCCAGGCCAAGGAGATGCTGCGGATCCGCTCGCAGGTGGAGGACGTCCTGTCCCGGCACTCGGGGCACGATGTCGCCACGCTGCGCGCGGACATGGACCGCGACAAGGTCTTCACCGCCGAGGACGCGGTGGCGTACGGACTCGCCGACGAGGTCCTCAGCCGGCGGATGCTCGCCGCGGCCTGATCCCGTCAGGCCGCCAGGCGGATGTCTCCCTGGCGCGGGCGCGTCGGCTGCGGGGGAGCGTGCCGGACCAGCTCGGTCTGGGCCAGGGAGAGCAGGTCCGCCAGGCTCAGGCCGAGCGCGCGGGCGCCGGCCGCGAGGACTTCGGAGGAAGCCTCCTTGCGGCCGCGCTCCAGCTCGGAGAGGTACGGCATCGAGATGCGGGCCGCCTCGGCGACGTCCTTGAGCGTACGTTCCTGAGCGAGGCGCTCGCGGCGCAGCACGTCACCGACCACGTCACGCCACAGGGGCTCTTTCGCCGCCGGTGGCACGGGAGTTGTCACGGGAGTTGCGCGCACGGGGGCGGGGCGGGGCGACGCGGTCCGCTCCGAGCGTGGGCGCGGGCGCAACGGGATGACGCGGGCCTGCCGCTCGGTCTGCCGACCCTGCTCCGGCTCGTGGTACCGCTCTTGGCTGCTCACCCTCTCAGAGTAGAAGCCACCCCGGCCGCCGGTCAGCGATCAGCGTTCTGCCCCCGGCGAACGCCTCACGTCAGCGCCTGGGCGAGCGCCTCCGTCGCCTTGACCACCCACGCGGGGTCACCGTGCCGCATCCCCCAGTGCGTCGCCGTCACCGCCCGCGCCTGCGCCCATCTCCTGGCCCGTTCACGGTCGACCTCGGCCGCGTCGGCGAACACGGCGAGTCGGCGCAGGGCCGCGGCGCGGGGATCGGACGCGGTGAGCAGGGGCTCGAAGCGGGTGCGGAGCAGCGTGATCGAGTCGTACGCCGGGTCGCCGACATAGCCCTTGGGGTCGATGGCGAGCCAGGGGTCGTGTTCCGAACCTTCCGACCTCTCCGGCCTCTCCGACCTCTCCGACCTCAGAACGTTGGTGAAGTGCAGGTCTCCGTGGATGAGGGTGTCGGGCTGATCCTGGCCCAGTTCCCGCACGGTCCCGATCGCGGCTGCCACCACGCGGGCCGGCAGCGGCGACCCCAACTCCCGGTCCTCGTCCCGCAGTTCACACTCCCACTCGGCCACGAGCGAGCTCATTCGCGGCAGCCCCGGCGGTGCGGGCACGGCGAGGCGGCGTGCCAGGCGCCCGGCGACGGCCACCGCCTCGTCGGTGTCCTCGACATCGGCCAGCGAACCCCCGCCCTCTCCGGCCTCCGCTCCCGCCCGCTCGAGCAGCATCGCGAACCGCGCGTCGTCCCGCTCGTACAGCCGGACCGCGCCCCGGCCCGACCACGCCGCGAAGGCGTCCGGCTCGTGCACGTTGCCGGGGTGCGGGAAGGAGATCTTCAGGACGGCGGGCGTCCCGCCCTGCCGCCGTCTCACGGGGACGACGATGCCGACCTGCCCGTGCGTGACCGCTGCCGCCGGCTCGCACTTCCAGCGCCGGAGCAGGTCACCGGCCAGCTCCGGCAGCGTCGCGAGCCAGGCCCTGCCCCGCTCGCCCTCCCGCTGGACCGTGCTCAGCGCGAAGCTCTCTGGTACCTCGATGGGTGTCCCGGTCATCCCGGCACCCTAGCGAGGACGGCGGATGGCTACGGTTCACCCCATGCCCTTCGCTGAAGCCGCCGACGGCACCGCCCTGCACTACGAGGTCCACGGCTCCGGCCGCCCCTTGGTCCTGCTCAGCGGGCAGTCCAACAGCCGCCGCTGGTGGGACCCGGTACGGGGCGGCTTCGACGCCGCGTACACGACCGTCGTACTGGACTGGCGCGGCACCGGCGAGAGCGGCCGCCCCGACGCCGACAGCTACAGCACGCCCGGCTTCGCCCGCGACGTCGTCGCCGTGCTCGACCACGCGGGGATCGACCGCGCCCATGTGTACGGGACGTCGATGGGCGGCAGGGTCGGCCAGTGGCTCGCCGCCGATCATCCCGAGCGGGTCGACCGGCTCGTCCTCGGCTGTACGTCGCCGGGGGCGCCGCACGGCGTCGAACGCGGACCCGAGGTGCGCGCCGCGCTCAGTCAGGGCGACGCGGCGGCAGCGCGCCGCGCCCTGCTGGAGCTGATGTACTCCCCCGGCTGGCTCGCCCGGCAAGGGGAACGGCGGGTGTTCCACACCCTCGGCGATCCGGACATGCTCCCGCACGCCCGCCGGCGCCATCTGCGGGCCAGCGCCCGGCACGACTCCTGGGACGCGCTGCCGCGGATCACGGCGCCGACCCTGGTCGTGCACGGCACCGACGACGTGTTCAACCCGGCCGCCAACGCGCCCCTGCTCGCACAACGCGTTCCCGGGGCGCGGATGCGGCTCATCTCCGGTGCGCGGCACGCGTACTTCGAGGAGTTCGCGGAGGTCGCGACGCCGCTCGTGCTCGGTTTCCTGGCGGAGGGCAGGCCCTAGCTTCCGCTGCCGTACGGCCTGGTGAGGATCTCCAGGCTGTGGCCGTTCGGGTCGTCCCAGTACGCGCCACGGCCGCCGTCGTTGGTGTTGATCTCGCCCACGACCGTGTGGTGCGGGTCGGCCCAGTAGGTGAGTCCCGCGTCCGCGATGCGGCCGAAAATGGCGTCGAACTCGTCCTCGGAGACCAGGAAGGCGTAGTGCTGGGGGGTGATCGGTCCGCCGTCGCTGTCCATGTAGTCCAGCGTGACGCCGTTCGGGATCTCGACGGGGATGAACGGCCCGTACTGGGGGCTCACTTCGAGGCCGAGGATGTCGGCGAGGAACTGAGCCGACGCCTTCTTGTCCTCCGCGGTGACGATGGTGTGGTTGAGCTCGATGGACATCGTGCGACCTCTTCCCTGCTTCGTCTGAAGTGCCGTGCTGATGTCCACCACCCTAGGCACGCGGCCTGCCCCCGGCATCGGCCACACGACCCCCCACCTGGTGCGCAATGCGGCCTAGGGCCGCGGGCCGAGTCGAGTTCCGGCCACGCGGCCCCCGGGCAGGAGCGGGCATTCTCAGATCGTGGCCGCGTCGATCACGAAGCGGTAGTGCACGTCACTGGCCAGGACACGCTCGTACGCCTCGTTGATCCGGTCGGCGTCGATCAGCTCGATCTCCGCGCCCAGGCCGTGCTCGGCGCAGAAGTCCAGCATTTCCTGGGTCTCCTGGATGCCGCCGATGCCGGAGCCGGCGAGGGTCTTGCGGCCCGCGATGACGGAGAAGAGGTTGAGCGAGACGGGCTCCTCGGGAGCGCCGACGTTCACCATGGCGCCGTCCGTCCGCAGCAGGCTCAGGTACTTGTCCAGCGGGAGCGGCGCGGAGACCGTCGAGACGATCAGGTCGAACGAGCCGGCGAGCTGCTCGAAGGTCGCGTCGTCGCTGGTCGCGTAGTAGTGGTCGGCGCCCAGCTTCAGGCCGTCGTCCTTCTTGCGCAGGGACTGCGAGAGGACGGTGACCTCGGCGCCCATCGCGTGCGCGATCTTGACGCCCATGTGGCCGAGGCCGCCGAGACCGACGATCGCGACCTTCTTGCCGGGGCCTGCGTTCCAGTGGGCGAGCGGGGAGTACGTGGTGATGCCGGCGCACAGGAGCGGCGCGGCGACGTCCAGGGAGAGGCCGTCGGGGATGCGCAGGGTGAAGGCCTCGTCGACGACGATGTGCGTGGAGTAGCCGCCGTAGGTGGGCTCGCCGCTCTTGTCGAGGGCGTTGTACGTCTGGATGTTGCCCTTGGCGCAGTACTGCTCCAGGCCTGCCCTGCAGTTGTCGCACTCGCGGCAGGAGTCGACCATGCAGCCGACGCCGACGCGGTCGCCGACCGCGAACTTGGTGACGGCGGAGCCGACCTCGGTGACGACACCGGCGATCTCGTGGCCCGGGACCATCGGGAAGATGCCCTCACCCCAGCCGTCCCGGGCCTGGTGGATGTCCGAGTGGCAGATGCCGGCGTACTTGATGTCGATCAGCACGTCGGACTCGCCCACCGGGCGGCGCGGGACGGTGGTCCGCTCCAGGGGGGCCTTGGCGGAGGGCGCGGCGTAAGCGGAGACGGTGGTGGTGCTGGTCTGTGCGGTCATGTCGTCAACCGTGCCAGCCTCGCGGGCATCTACCCAGGTCACGGCTTTGCGTACGTCCAGTGGTCCTACTACTGGTGGGGACAGGCTCAGATGCGTAGGACCCCGGATACTGGAATGTATGGACGCCGACGCCGCGCAGCCCCCGCACTCCCCCGCCCCCGAGCCGCCGGAGCCCCTCGACGGCCGTGCCGAGCTCAGCGAGTTCCTGCGCACCCGCAGGGCCCGGCTGCAGCCGGAGGACGTCGGCCTGCCGAACTTCGGGCGCCACCGGCGGGTGCCGGGGCTGCGCCGCGAGGAGCTCGCGCAGCTCGCGGGGGTGTCCGTGGCGTACTACACGCGTCTTGAGCAGGGCAACGGCCGCAATGTCTCGGGCGAGGTCCTCGACGCGATCGCCCGTGCCCTGCGCCTGACGGACGCCGAGCACGCCCATCTGACGCATCTGGCCAAGCCGAAGCAGCACAAGAAGAAGCGCGCGGCCCGCCCGCAGCGTGTGCGGCCCGCGCTGCTCCAGCTCATCGACACGATGGACGGCGTCCCCGCGTATGTGGCAGGACGCCGCACGGACATCCTCGGCTGGAACCGCATGGCCGCCGCGCTCTTCGGCGACTGGGGAGCGCTGGCGCCCGAGGAGCGGAACTGGGCGCGCATCTGCTTTCTGCGGCCCGAGTCACGCGTCCTGTTCCTGGACTGGGACCAGAAGGCGTCGGACATCGTGAGCTTCCTGCGGATGGACGCGGGCTGCTATCCGAACGATCCGCTCCTGTCGGCCCTGGTCGGCGAGCTCTCCGTGAAGAGCGAGGAGTTCCGGAGCCTGTGGGCCACGCATGACGTGCGGGAGAAGGGCCACGGCGTCAAGCGCCTGCACCACTCCCTGGTGGGCGATCTGACCCTGTCGTACGAGACGCTCCGGCTGCCCGACGACCACGACCAGTCACTGATCACGTACCACGCGGAGCCGGACTCGGCGTCGGCCGACGCGCTGCGGCTGCTCGCCAGCTGGGGAGCGGACGCGACGCGCGCCGGTGCGGCGGGCGCGGGGAACTAGCTCTCCGCACCGCCCGCCGCACAGGCCTCACGGCTGGTACGGGGGCGCCGCGCCCCAGTTCCACAGCGGCACCGGCTGGTCGGCGGGGCGGCTCACGTCGGGGCCCGAGAAATAGACCGCGAGACGGGTGCCCCACTCGACGTAGGCGACGAAGGCGGACCGGAACTCGGCGTCCGTCGGCAGGCCCGCGTCGTCCGCCGCGTCCTGCATGAGGTTGACCCAGCGGCGGCGCTGCGGCTCGGAGATGCCCTTGCCGAGGTGCTTGCCGACCATTTCGGCGTGCCCGCCGTGTTCGCTCGAGTACGTGGCCGGGCCGCCGAAGACCTCGCCGAGCCACTGGGCGACGTGCAGGGCGTGCTCGGCGGGCAGGCCGGCGAAGAGCGGGGCGAGCAGGTCGTCCTTGAGGACCTTCTCGTAGAAGACCTCCGTCAGGCGCGCGAGGTTCTCCTCGCCACCCGCCCACGCGTACAGGGTCGGTGTGGAGGCGCCCGTGCCGCGCACGGCGGTGGGGGTGTAGTGGCGCATCTCCTCGATGTTCTCGACGTACGGGCGGATCTCCGCGAAGAAGTCACGGAAGAGCTCCGAGCGCCTGAAGCCCTCCAGGTGGTCCTTGGTCGACGTCCACGTGATGCGGAGGATGAAGTGCTCGAAGTCCTCCTCGCAGCGGGTGAGTTCGTAGTCGACGCAACTGGGGGCCGCCGCGAGCGGGACGGCGGCGCGGGTGTACGCGGAGAGGAACTCCGCGGAGCACTCGGGGGGTATGCGGTAGCGGATGTACTCGACGGTGTGGGCGGTCATGTGACGTCGGCTTCCTGTGCGGTGGGTGGTGCCGGCACGCGCGCTCCCCAGTCCCACAACGCCTGCAGGACCGGGCCGAGTTCTTTCCCGTGGGGGGTGAGTTCGTAGGTGACCGTGGGGGGCCAGCCGGGTGTCCTGGTACGCAGGACGACACCCGCGGCGACCAGCCGGCCGAGCCGCTCCGTCAGTACCTTGTCCGACAACTCCGGCAGCGTGGAGGCCAGTTCGCTGTACGCGTAGGAGCCGTTCCGCAGCAGTTCACGGACGATCAGGGTGGTCCAGCGCCCACGCAGGGCGGCGAGGGTGATCTCCACGGGGCAGCCGGGCGTGGGTGCGCCGACGCGTGCCCTGGGGTCGTCAGGGAGCCCCTGGCCCGCGCCCTGGCTTACCGTTCGGTGAGTCACGAGGGCGCCTCCTACTGTGCGGTGGTCGAGCTGTCCCAGAAGGGTTGCCCATGTCGAACATTCCTCTGCCCACCCGCGCCGCCGATGTCCCCGCGGCCTTCGCCGAGCGGTTCAACAGCGGCGATCCGGGGGCGGTGCGCGAACTGTACGAGGAGAGCGCCGCGTTCGTGCCGGAGTCGGGGAAGCCGGTACACGGGATCGCCGAGATCACCAGGGAGAACGGCCCGTTCCTCGCGATCGGTCTGCCCATCTCCGTGCGCCCCCGCCGTGTGCACGTATCCGGCGACATCGCGCTGCTCGTCGTCGACTGGGAGATCGAGGGCGTCGTGCGGTCCACCGCCACGGACGTGGCGAGGCGCGGCGCCGACGGGTACTGGCGATACGTGATCGACAGCCCTTTCGGCGCCGCGCCCGGCGTGAGCGGCTAGCTCACGCGACGACCTGCCCGCGGTCTACTTGCCGTAGTAGGCGTTGTAGATCGACAGCGTCGACTTGTTCCCCTTCCTGTCCGTGATCTTGGCGTGGAAGGAGATCCCCTTGCCCGCGGCCGGGTTCTTGACCTTGATCTTGCCGCCGCTGACGGTGGCCTTCTTCCAGGTCTGGCCGTAGTCGTACGACACGTACGCGGCAAGGGACTTGAGGTTCGAGCCCGCGGCCGCGCCCTGCACTGTCACCGGCACGGACTGGGTCTCGCCGGCCTTGGCCTTGCTGCTGAGGTCGACGGCCGCCGCGAACCGCGCCGTGGAGACCGGCAGCTTCGCGTTGTCGGCCTTCTTGGAGCGGAACGTCCAGCTCGCGTCGATGCGGGTGGAGGCGGCCGCCACCTTGACGCTGCGCTTCACGGACGTGGAGAGCTTGTACTCGGCCTCGGCCGCGGGGACCTTGAACGTGGTGCCGCCGGCCAGCGGGTCCTCGTTCTCGCCGATCTTGGTGTCGCCCTTGTGGAGGGTCGTCCTGACCGAGGAGTAGAGCGAGGAGCCCACGTGCGTCTTGCCGTCGGCGAACAGCGGCAGAGACCCGCCGATCTCGTTGCCCTGACGTGAGACGCCGTACTCGCCGCCGATGCGCGGGCCGAAGACGGCCGTGTTGAACGTCTTCTCGTAGTTCTTGCCCGCCGCGAAGGTCTGCGCCGCGCCCAGCGAGTAACCCGCGTCGAGGATCGGCCAGCCGTCCGGGTCGACCCCGGCCTGCTGCTCGAAGGTCAAGCCCCACTTCACGGCGTCGGCCGTGGACAGGTACAGCGTCCGGGTGCCGGGCAGCGGCTGGGCAACATTGATCGAGGAGCCGCCGGAGCTGCCCGGCAGGTAGCCAAGAGCGCCGATCGTGCCCTTCTTGCCCTTGGCCGACGCGCCCAGGTTCACCTTCACCGTGGCCAGCTCGGACGCCTTGAAGTGCTTGGTGTAGCCGGTCGCGACCTGCTTGACCTGGCCGCCGAGCACGGTGTCGTACTCGGCGTCGTCACCCTTGGTCCAGTGCCCGTCCCACTGCTGGTGCAGCGAGCCGTCGGTGACCTGCGGGCCCAGGTGCGAGGTCCGGAAGTCGGTGTACGAGTCGAGCCACCAGCCGAAGGAGTAGCTGGTGTGCGGCGTGTCGACCGTGTAGTCGGGGGACGCGAAGAACGACTTGGCGTCCGCCGACGGGACGGTGATGTCGACCGGCTTGCCCTTGCGGGCGTCCAGCGTCACCGTCGTGTCCTTGGTGACGCTCAGCTTCGGCTGGGCGATCCAGTCGGCGCCCTTGGTGAAGTCGGCCGGGTCCGCGTACATGCTGGTGTTCAGCAGGTAACCACCCTTGGGGACACGGATCTTGACCGTGCCGGACGCGTCGAACGGGTTGTAGGACTTCCGGGTGGCGAGCCCCGAGACGCCCTCCAGGTCGCTGTCGTAGTACTTCGGTGCCTGTCCGTCGCGTCCGATGTGCTTCAGCGTCAGCTCGTACGACTCGACCTCGCGCTCGACCGCGGCCGCCGTGCGCACGGACTGCCCGCCGCCACTCGCCACGACGTACGCGGAGTACGCGCCGTCGACCGTGCCGCCGAGCTTGGTGTCGGATGTCAGGTCGACCGAGGCCGTGCCGCCGGCGGGGACCTTCACCGTCTTCGCGCCGAGCTTGAAGAAGCCCGCGGGGGCCGGGGCACCCTTGGGGTTCGTGCCCGTGACCGTCAGGTCGAGGGTGACGTCCTCCTTGCCGAGGTTCTTGTACGTCACCTTCTTCGTGGCCTGCTTGTCGTCGGTGTGCGGCCACTGCTGCGGTGCGAAGGAGAGGGACACCGGCTCGGCGACGACCGACTGCTTGACGGCCTTGTCGACGGCGATGCGGCCCGAACCCTGCTGGAACGGCGTGTACTTGTGCCCGCCGTCCTTCGTGGACGCGGTCAGCGCGGCCTTGAGCTCGGCGTACTTCCAGTCCGGGTGCTGCTGCTTGAGCAGCGCGGCGGCGCCCGCCACGTGCGGGGTCGCCATCGACGTACCGGAGATCGTCAGATAGCCCTCGGGCTTCTGGCCGACCTCCTGGTCGATGACGCTGCCGGGGGCCGCGGCCGCGGTGATGTCCACGCCGGGGGCGGTGACGTCGGGCTTGATGGCCCCGTCGCCGACGCGCGGGCCCTGGCTGGAGAAGTCGGCGAGCTTGTCGTTGTCGTCGACCGCGCCGACCGTGAGGGCCGCGTCCGCGCTGCCCGGGGAGCCGACGGAGCCGGGCTCGCCGTCGTTGCCCGACGCGATCGCGAAGAGGATGCCCTTGTCCGCGGAGAGCTTGTCGACCTGGGCTTCGAGCGGGTCGACACCCGGGGTGTCGCCGCCGCCGAGGCTCAGGTTCACGATGTCGGCGCCCTGCTCGGCCGCCCAGTCCATGCCCGCGATGATCCCGGAGTCGTCGCCGTAGCCGCTGTCGTCGAGGACCTTGCCGTTCAGGAGCTTGGCGCCGGGCGCCACGCCCTTGAGCTTGCCGCCGGACTTCGCGCCGGTGCCGGCCGCGATGGAGGCGACGTGGGTGCCGTGGCCGTAGCGGTCCTTGGCGTCCGCCGCCGGCGTGAAGTTCTTCTCGCCGACGACCTGGCCCGACAGGTCGGCGTGCGTGGCGTCGACGCCGGTGTCCAGGACGGCGACCTTGACGCCCTTGCCGTCGAACCCGGCCGCCCACGCCTTGTCGGCGCCGATCTGCGGCACGCTCTTGTCGAGGCGTGCCTTGCGGACGCCGTCCAGCCAGACGCGGCTCACGCCGGACGCGGTGGCGGTGCCCTTCTCGGCGACCAGCGCGGACCACAGGTCGGTGGCGTCCTGCTTCGGGGTCGTGATCGCGTCGGCGTTCAGGGACTTCAGGGTCCTGCGGACCGTGGTGTCCCCCGCGGCGCGCACATCGGCCCTGGCCCCGGCTGCCGCTCCCTGGTAGCCGACGATCAGCTTGAGGCCCTTCTTCTGGGCCCTGCGGTTGTCCTTCTTGCTCAGCTCGGTGATGTCGAAGAGCCGCTGGTCGAGCTTGCCGGTGGCTATCAGGCGCTGCGCGTCGGCCGGGATCACGAGCGTGTGACCGCCGACGCGCTTGGTCATTACGGGTATCCGCTCGCGTCCCTTCGCCCGCTCGAAGGCGGTGACGCGGCCCTTGGAGTCGGCGGTGACGCGGTCGCCGGTGATGAGGGTGATGCGGTACGTGGTCTGTTCGGCGCTCTTGAGGCCCGCCGCCTGTGCGGCTGCCGGGAGAGCGTCGGGCGACTGCTTCGCGGCCGACGCCGGGCTGGTCATGCCCGCGGCGAGGGCCACGGCCGCCGCTGTGGCGATCGTGGCCCCATAGGCTCTCTTCGCTTTTCTGCGCAAGTCTCCCCCTGGAGTCAAAGGGGCTCTCGCCCCTGGACGAGGAAGTATTGCCCAGAGCCGAACATCTGCTCAATAGTGCGTCAGAAGTTCAATAGTGCGTCACAAGGGGTGAGTTGGTCATGGAGCGGCCCGCTCCGTGACCTTGATCTGCCCGCCCCGGATCGTCGCGAGACGCGGTGCCTTGCGTGCGATGGCGCTGTCGTGCGTGACCATCACGAATGTCAGGCCGTGCTCCTTCCAGAGCCCTTCGAGCAGCTCCATGATCTCGTCGCGCATGGACTCGTCGAGGTTGCCGGTCGGTTCGTCGGCGAGCAGCACCTTCGGCCGCTTGACCAGGGCGCGGGCGATGGCCACGCGCTGCTGCTGGCCGCCGGAGAGCTCGGCGGGCAGATGGTGGCGGCGTTCACCGAGGCCCACGGAGGCCAGTGCGTCGGCCGCGTGCTCACGGCGGTCCGCGGCGCCGGGGCCCAGCGGGACGAGCGCCGTCTCGACGTTCTCCTGGGCGCTGAGCGTGGGGATCAGGTTGAAGGACTGGAAGACGAAGCCGATGGACTCGGCACGCACCTTGGTCAGCCGCGCCTCGGGCAGCGCGGCCAGGTCGACGCCGTCGAGCTCGACACTGCCGGACGTCGGCCGGTCGAGCCCGCCGAGCATCTGCAGGAGCGTGGACTTGCCACCGCCCGTCGGACCCTGGATGACAAGTCGGTCGCCGTCACCGATGGCCAGGTCGACCCCGGCAAGCGCGTCGACGGTCTCCTTGCCCCTGCGGTACTGCTTGGTGACGCCCTTGAGCTGATACATGCTGTGACTCCTGCGATACGTAAGGGGGTTGGCGGCACGGGGGGCGCTCGGGCCGCCTACTCGACGCGGCGCAGGGCGTCCGCGGGCCGCAGCCGCGAGGCGCGCAAGGCGCCGAAGGCGCCCGCGATGAGTCCCCCGGCCACGGCGAGGCCGACGGCGAGCGTGATGGTGGTGGCGTCGACCGGCGCGGTCAGCGAGATGTCCAGGGCCTTCGACGCGGACTCGCTCAGCGCGGCGCCGGGGCCGCCGCCCATGGCTCCACCGGGGCCGCCGCCCGTCATTCCGCCACCCGACTGCCCGCCCGCCGAGCCGAGTTCCGCCGTCAGGGTGGGGCTGATCGCCGTCACCGCGTACGCGCCGCCGAGGCCGACGGCGATGCCGAGCACTCCGCCCACGAGGCCGTTGACGACCGCCTCGCCGATGACCTGCCGGGTGACGCGGCCGCTCTTCCAGCCGAGCGCCTTCAGGGTGCCGAACTCCCGTACGCGACGGCTGACAGCGGATGACGTCAGCAGTCCCGCGACCAGGAAGGCCGCGACGAGCACGGCGACGGACAGCCACTTGCCGACGCTGGAGGCGAGGTCGGACGCGGTGGAGAGCGAGCCCGACACGGTGTCGGCGAGGTCGGCCGATGTGGTCACGGTCGTCCCGGAGACGTTCTTCTGGATGGCGCTCTTGACCGCGTCGATCCGCTGCGAGTCCGCGGCCTTGACGTACACCGTCGTGATCTTGTTCTTCGAGTCGGCGAGGGTCTGCGCGCGCTTCAGCGGAAGGTAGAGGTTGGCCGCGGCGTCCCCGCTGTCGGGCGTCGCGATGCCGACGACCTCGATCCTGGTGCCGGCGATCGTGACGGTGTCGCCGACGGAGAGCTTCTTCTCCTTGGCGTACGAGGCATCCGCGACGGCCACCTTGGCGTCGGACTCCGCCCCCGTGAACGTACGCCCCTCGCCGGACGACACGGAGCTGACGACGATGGCCAGCGCGATCCCGAGCGCGAGTCCGGAGGCCACGACGAGGGCCGCTCTTCGGCGGCGGCGCAGCTCGCGCCTCAGGTAGGTGAAGAACATGTGCGTGAAGCTAGGCACGCACCGTGATGAAGGAATAAGTGCGGCATAAGAGGAGCATGAGAAGCCCGAACGGCGGCGGCCCGCACCCCCGTTGAGGGGTGCGGGCCGCTGTCGTTCGTCGCGTGGCCGGCGTCCTAGACGGCCGAACCGGCCTTCCACTGCGCCCAGTCCATGACCCAGCCGTTGAAGCCGTTGTCGGGCTGGACCGTCTTGTCGCCGGTGTTCCTGACGTCCACGACGTCACCGACCATCGAGTTGTCGTAGAACCAGGCGCCCGGAGTGCTCTTGTCGCCCGCGCCCTTGGCGTCCTCCAGACCGACACAGCCGTGGCTGGTGTTGGCGCCACCGAAGATGGACTTCGCGCCCCAGTAGTTGCCGTGGATGAACGTGCCCGAGTTCGACAGGCGCATGGCGTGCGGCACGTCCTTGATGTCGTACTCGCCCTTGCCGTCGTCGTCCGTGAAGCCGACGGTCGCGCCGTTCATGCGGGTCTCCTTGAACATCTCGGAGACCACCATCTGGCCTTGGTACGTCTTGTTCTCCGGGGAGCCCGCGGAGATCGGGATGGTCTTGATGACCTTGCCGTCCCGCATGACCTTCATCTGCTTCGTCTTGGCGTCGACGACGGAGACCTGGTTACGGCCGATCTTGAACTGGACCGTCTTCTCCTGGACGCCGGTGACGCCGTCCGCGCCCTCGACGCCGTCCAGGGCCAGCTTCAGGGTGACCGTGGAGTTGCCCTGCCAGTACTTCTCGGGCCGGAAGTCCAGACGGTTGTTGCCGAACCAGTGGCCGACGACTTCCTGGCCGCTGCTCGACGACACCTTGATGTGGGACTGGACGTCCTTCTTGTTCGTGATCCCCTTGTCGAAGTTGATCGACACCGGCATGCCCACGCCGACCGTGGAGCCGTCCTCGGGCGTGAAGTTCCCGATGAAGCTGTTGTCCGGCGAGACCGTCGTGAACTTCGAGTTCTCGTGCGCCTTGCGGCCCCCGGAGTCCTTGGCGGTGGCGGAGATCTTGTACGTGGTCGCCCGCTCCAGCTGGCCGGTGGGCTTCCAGCTCTTCTTGTCCGCAGCTATCTGCCCCTCGACCGCGGTGCCGGTCTCGGTCGTCATCTTGACGTCCGTGAGTGAACCCTTGCTCACCGTGACCTTGGCGGCACTGTTGATGCTCGCGTTGTCGGAGCCGTCCTTGGGCGCGATCTTGATGTCGGCCTCGGAGGTCTTCTTGGCGGCGGCTTCGTCGACCTGGTTCTGCGACTCCTTGCCGCCGGCGCTGCTCTTGTCGCCGTCGTCGCCGCTACAGGCCGAGAGCACAAGGACGCCGCCGACCAGAGCGGACACGGCCGCAAGACCCTTGCGCCGTCCGCGCCGCCGCCTACTGTCCGTCATCACACGCTTCTCCATCGTTGCCGAAATCCCCAACACGCCACGAACGCCGGGAGTCCCCGTAATCCCGCATAACGTCCTGCCCGGTTCGTCCCGTTCCACTTCCGCGGAAGATGTGGGGAACACCACGTCATGCGGTGCGCCGGTGACAGCCGTGCACCTCTGAGACGACGGAACCCCGGGCGGCGGTTGCCGTCCGGGGCTACGGGTTCCGTTTTTTCCGTCCGGTAGACGTAAGACCTCTCGTCTACCGCCTACAGCCCCCGGCCACCAGCGCCGTCCCGGGCCACGTCCTCGTCGGCCTCGTCGTCGTCATCATCCTCGTCCGGGTCCCAGTCCGGCGAATCGGGGTCGTAGTCGATCTGCTCGCTGCTCCAGGACGCCTGCGAGAGCTCCACCCCCGGCACCTTGCTGACCAGGTCGAACGGATCCACCAGATAGGCGAGCGCCTCCGCGTCGTCCTCCTTGACGGCCGTCTCCGCGTGCAGCCGCTCCTCGGCGGGCATGTGCTCGTCCTCCGCGATACGGCGCAGGGCGGACGACGCCAGCTCGCCGGAGTCGTCGACCTCCACCACCAATTCGACGCGGAGGTGTACAAAACGTGATGTCTCAGGTGTGCTCATGAGTCGGAGCGTACGACCCATGACCCCCGCGACTTTCCCGCGACCCGCGCCTTTCATTACCATCGCCCCACACGGCCAATTCGCCAGCGCCACAAGGGGGATCCGATTCCGTGTCCGCACGTCGATCGTTGCTCACCGCCACTGCCGCAGGTGCCCTCCTCGGCGCCCTGTGGTTCGTTCCCTCCGCGAATGCGACGGCAACGTCTCGATCCCCAGAGGCTCCTGACGCCCCCAGGGTCGTCCACACCGAACAGCGTCGCGCGACGCTGAACTCGGAAAGCACCTCCGCCTCGGAGAACACCACCGCCCCCACGGAGAACACCGCCGCCGCCACGGAGGACCGCCTCGCGGACACGGGCGCCGGAGTCGACACGACCCCGTACCTGATCGGCGGGACGGCCTTCCTGAGCCTCGGCGCGGGGTTCGTCGCGTTCTCGGTACGTCGCGAGCGGCAGGGCCCGGCGTACTGAGGGGCGCGCTTCACTGAGGGGCGCTCTTCTCGGGACACCCCGGGGTCGCGGCCTGAGCCGGTGCCGCCGGTACGCCCAGGCGTGCCGCCCGCAGCGCGGGGCAGCCCGCTGCCACCAGCAGCGTCGCCACCACGCACACGAGTCCGCCCGCGGTCACCGCGACCCGGGCGCCGCTCAGTTCGGCGAGGAATCCGACCGCCGCGTTGCCCAGAGCCGGGGAGACCGTCGCCTGCACCATCCAGAGGCTGCTGACCCTGCCGCGCAGCGCGTCGGGGGTGCCGTGCTGGAGCAGTGCCGAACGCAGGGTCTCCGAGATCAGGTCACCGAGGCCCGCCAGGGCGAGCAGGGCCAGTGCCAGCGGCAGATATGTCGTCAGGCCGAAGCCCGTCAGCGACAGGCCCCACACGAGCACCGCCCCGATCAGCGCGTGCCCGCCGGCCCGTGCCGTCCAGCCACTGGTCGCCGCCCCGACGAGGGCGCCGAGCGCGGGAGCGGCGTAGAGCAGACCGACCACCGTCGGCCCGCCGCCGAACTGCTCGTCCGCGAGGACCGGGTACAGCGCCTGCGGCATCGTGAAGACCATCGCCGCCGCGTCGACGAGCAGCAGCCCGACGATGAGCCGGTGCCCCCGCACGAAGCGCACGCCGTCCGCCACGGCGGCGAAGGCCTGCCGGGCCCCCTTGCCACCCGCGGCCGTCGCCGGCGGCAGCGGGCGCACGAAGAACAGGGCCACGCCGAAGACCAGGAAGCCCGCCGCGTCGACCGCGAAGCAGGCGGCGATCCCGGGCCCCGCGATGAGGGCGCCGCCGAGCGCGGGCCCGAGCAGCGCGGCGAGCTGCGTGGACGCGGCCGTCAACGCACCTGCCGCCGCCAGCCGTTCGGTACCGACGAGGGCGGGGATCGCCGCCATCATCGCCGGGCCGCCGAGTCCCGCGAGGAGCCCGGTGAGAGCGGTCGCCGCGTAGATCACCCACAGCTGCGGGTGCGGCAGGAGCGCGTTGGCCATGAGCCCGGCGGCCACGAGCGCCAGAGGGAGCCGGGTCACCAGCATCAGGAGGCGGCGGTCCCTGCGGTCCGCGAGGACACCGCCGATCAGTACGCCGACGACGAGCGGCAGCGCTCTGGCCAGGCTGACCAGGCCGATCTGTAACGGCGATCCGGTGAGGTCGTAGATCTGCACGGCCACGGCGACGCTCGTCATCAGAGTGCCGAGCAGGGCGCCGAGGAACCCGGCGTAGAGAAGACGGAAATCGCGGTGCTCGCGCAGCGGCGTGAGATCCATGGCGAGGCCGGACAGGCGGGGCACGAGCGACTCCAAGGGGGCGGCACGGGGAGTTAGGGCAGCCTTACTTCGGTCCACTCTGGCGTGCCACGCCTTTAAAGTCAACGTGTGTGAAGTTCAAGCAGGGCGGTACCTTCAAAGGCGATGGACACCGAGACTCCGGACCCCGATTCCGCACCCGCGGCCACCAGTTCCCGGCGGCGGCCCACCCACCGCAAGGGCCGCGCCACCCTCACCCGCGAGGGCGTGGGGCAGGCCGCGCTGGAGTTCCTCGGCAGCCATGGGGCCGCCGAGCTGACCATGCGCTCCCTCGCGGGCGAGCTCGGCGTCTCACCGCGGGCGCTCTACAACTACGTGGAGGACCGGCGGGACTTGATCACCGTCGCCGCAGAGGTGTTCGAGGCGCGCTGGTCTCCGCCGGGGCTCGACCCCGACCGGTGGCGCGACTCCCTGCGGGCCTACCTCCGAGATCTGCGGGTCCACTACCGGCGTCATCCGGGCATGACCACCCTCGCGCTGAGCGAGAACATCACCGCGGCCCGCCATCCGGCCATGCTGCGCAGCATCGACGGGCTCATCGGCTTCTTCACCGAGGTCGGTCTGCCGCTGCGCGACGCCTACCTCGCGTGCATGGAGGCCATCCGCCTCGTCGTCGGGTTCGTGGAGCTGCAGGACCGGGCGTTCGACCGGCCGCCCCCGGAGCTCGACCGCGCCGACCTGGAGCAGCTCCCGCCGCCATGGCTGCGCTCCGGATCCGGGGACGAGCTGCCGCACCTGCGCCGGGCGGGGGAGGAGCTGGTGGCCGAATCCTCGGATGCCCTCTTCGAGTTCGCCATGGATGTGCTGCTGGAGGGGCTCGCGCGCCGGGCGATCGGGTGACCCTGGCCGCGCGGCACCATGGCCTGATACGGGGCGAGGGCTAGGCATGCGGGTATGAGATTCGAGCCCCGGCACAACACGTCCGAAACCCTCCGCGCCCGCCACCTCCGTCTCGTCGGCGCCGTGTGCGCCCTCGCGGCCTCGGCGGCCCTGGTGGCAGGCTGTGGTGAGGAGAGCGGCAAGTCGTCAGCCGAAGCGACCTCGAAAGCGGCGAAGTCCGTTCCGAAGGAGGCGCCGACGGAGAGCCCCACGGGCAGCGCGTCCCTCACGCAGGACCAGCAGGAGCGCAAGGCGCTGCTCGCCACCACCAAGGTCACCTATGACAAGGCCGCCACCACGGCGGTGGGGAAGGTCTCGGGCGGCAAGCTGACCGACCTCGACCTGAAGGGCGTGGACGACGACAGCGACGATGACGACGCGAGCGCAAGCCCGAGCCCCAGCCCGAGCGGCAGCGCGGGCGCCCCGCAGTGGGTCGCCGAGGTCGCCGAGAAGGACGGCACCGTGCACAACGTCCACATCGACGCGGTCTCGGGCAAGGTGATCAGCTCCGCCCCCGACAACGACCAGGACGCCGACGACAAGAAGCAGACGGCCGACTGGCTGTCCCGCGCCAAGCAGACGCCGGAGCAGGCGGCCAAGACCGCGATGGACAAGAAGAAGGGCACGGTCACGTCGATCGGCCTGGACGACAACGACAGCAACGCGCTGATCTGGTCCGTCGACGTCGTCACCGACGACTGGAACAAGACCGACTTCGACATCGACGCGGTCAAGGGCAACATCACCCGTGAGCACGTCGACCGCGACTGACGCTCTGTCACCACGCGGAAGGGGGCGCCGTCACAAGGTGACGGCGCCCCCTTCCGCGTACGAGACGCACCCTCCGTACGGACTGCTGTCGCTGTCGCTAGGCCAGCGGGCCCGTCACCGGCTCGACCGCGGCGAGCAGCGCGCCGGAGCGCACGAACGCGTCGGCCGCCGCGAGGTCCGGCGCGAGGAAGCGGTCGGGACCCGGGCCCTGGACGCCCGCCTCGCGGACCGCCTCGATGACCGCCCGCGTCGCGGGGGCCGGGGTGAGACCGGCTCGGAGTTCGACCGCGCGGGTCGCCGCGTACAGCTCGATCGCGACGATGCGGGTCAGGTTGTCGACGGCCGTACGCAGCTTGCGGGCGGCGGACCAGCCCATCGAGACGTGGTCCTCCTGCATCGCGGAGGACGGGATGGAGTCGGCGGACGCCGGCACGGCGAGCCGCTTCATCTCGCTGACAAGCGCCGCCTGCGTGTACTGGGCGATCATGAGGCCGGAGTCGACGCCCGCGTCGTCCGCGAGGAACGGCGGCAGGCCGTGCGAGCGGTTCTTGTCGAGCAGCCGGTCGGTGCGGCGCTCGGCGATCGAGCCGAGGTCGGCGGCGGCGATCGCGAGGAAGTCCAGGACGTACGCGACCGGCGCCCCGTGGAAGTTGCCGTTCGACTCGACGCGGCCGTCGGGCAGGACGACGGGGTTGTCGACGGCGGCGGCGAGCTCGCGCTCGGCGACGAGGCGCGCGTGCGTCATCGTGTCCCGCCCCGCGCCTGCCACCTGCGGGGCGCACCGTACCGAGTACGCGTCCTGGACGCGCGGCGCGTCGTCCTGGTGGTGGCCGGTCAGCTCCGACCCTTCGAGAACGGCGAGCATGTTGGCGGCGGAGGCCCCCTGGCCCGGGTGCGGCCGGATGGCGTGCAGCTCGGGGGCGAGGACCTTGGCGGTGCCGAGGAGCGCCTCCAGGGTCAGGGCCGCGGTGATGTCGGCGGACTTGTAGAGGGCGTCGAGGTCGGCGAGGGCCATGACCAGCATGCCGAGCATGCCGTCGGTGCCGTTCAGGAGGGCGAGGCCCTCCTTCTCGCGCAGCTCTACGGGGGTGATGCCGTGCGCGGCGAGCAGCTCGCCCGCGGGCTTCAGCTCGCCGTCGGGGCCCTCCGCGTCACCCTCGCCCATGAGCGTGAGCGCGCAGTGGCTGAGCGGCGCGAGGTCTCCGGAGCAGCCGAGCGAGCCGTACTCGTGCACGACGGGGGTGATCCCCGCGTTGAGCACGTCGGCCATGGTCTGCGCGACCTCGGGGCGTACGCCGGTGCGGCCCGAACAGACCGTCTTCAGCCGCAGGAACATCAGCGCGCGCACCACCTCGCGCTCGACGCGCGGGCCCATTCCGGCCGCGTGCGAGCGGACGATGTTGCGCTGCAGCTGGGCGCGGAGGTCCGGGCCGATGTGCCGGGTGGCGAGGGCGCCGAAGCCGGTCGATACGCCGTAGACGGGATCGGGCTTGGCCGCGAGGGCGTCGACGATCTCGCGCGAGGCGGCGAGGGCGGTCACGGCTTCGGCCGAGAGATCGATGCGGGCGTTGCCGCGCGCGACGGCGATGACGTCCGCCGCGGTTGTCCCGGACGTCCCCAGGACCACGGTGTGCATATCCATATTCAGCAGCGTACGGACTGAATCCCAAAGTGTCACGACCGAAGCGGGACTGAGCCACTTACCGGCCCTTGCACGAAGCCCCCGCCTGGGCCGGCGAGATGGCTGAGCGTGCACGTCCCCTGCGGGCCGGTGGGGGCCGCCCGCGCAGTTCCCCGCGCCCCTACCGGGGCCCGACCACGGCACGCCCCCCCCCACCAGCCTGCGGGGGAAGACAACGCTCAGCCCCATCAGGAGCGCGAGGACCTGCGCGCCAAACCCCCACCCGCCCGCAGGGGAAAACGACGCCCAGCCCACCCAGGGGCGCGAGGAACTGCGCGACCAACCCCCACCACCCCGCAGAAGAACACCCCGCCCAGCCCACCCAGGGGCGCGAGGAACTGCGCGACCAACCCCCACCACCCCGCAGAGGAACACCCCGCCCAGCCATCAGGGGACGCGAGGAACGGCGCGACAAGGACACCCCCCCCCAGCTCACCCCCGCCCCCCACCCCCGCCCTCCGCAGGAGCCCCGCGGCCACGGAACCGCCGCCTCTCCCCCACCCCCCGCGCCCCCTCCGAGTCCGCGAGCCGCACCACCGGGTCGTCCGCCCCCTCGCGCCCCGCAACCACCGGCTTCACCGCGCGCGCAGCCTTCGCGCGGTACTGGGCCGCGTCCGCGAGGCGGAACAGGCGGCGGGCCGAGCGGACCTCGCCGATCGGGTCCTCCGTGGAGGCGACCCCGCACGCGACACCCTCCCCCTGCTCCAACTCGGCGGCCCGCACGCAGAGTTCGTCCGCCACCCGCACCACCTCATCGGCGGAAGGACCCACCGAGAGCAGGCAGAACTCGTCCCCGCCGAGCCGCGCGGCCAATGTCCCCGGCAGCATCGCCCCGCACAGCGAGAGCACCGAACCGAAGCGTTCGAGGAGGCGGTCGCCGACCGCGTGCCCCTGGGTGTCGTTGACCCACTTGAGGCCGTTCACGTCGCACACGACCAGGCTCACCACCGCCCCCTCCGCACGGTGCCGCTCCACCGCCTCCTCGAGCCGCAGATCGACCGCTCGCCGGTTGGCGAGGCCCGTCAGCGCGTCGGTGAAGGCGAGGCGGCGGGCCTCCTCAAGGCGCTCGGTCTGCGCGATGCCCGCCGCGACGACCGAGGCGAGCACCGTCGCGAAGTCCGCGTCCGCGCGGCCGAAGGGCAGCGCCCCCACCGGTCGCGCCACATAGAGCTCACCCCAGGCCCGCCCGTGCAGCACGATCGGCGCGACCACGCAGCAGCCGCGGCCACGCCTGCGCAGGGCGGCGACGCGCTGGTGGCAGTAGCCGGGGGCCGTGGCCTCCGCGGGCCCTCGCGCCGTCTCGACCCAGGCGTGCGGCTCACCGCCACCCGCCCAGCGCTCGTGCAGGAACTCGGTGATCTCCGGAAACTCGTTCACCGGATACGCCTCGCGCTCCGGGAACTCTTCCTCCCCCTCGGCCCGTTCACCCACGTTCACGAGCACCCTCAGCCGTCCGAGGTCACGCTCCCAGACGGACAGGGCCGCGAAACTCCCGGACAGCGCGCGGCACGCGCCGCGGGCAGCCGCACGCCAGGACTCACGCGGAGTGTGCGCGGCGGCCATCCCCTGCGCCAGCACGACCACGGCCCGCAGCCGGACATCCTCTCCCATCTCCCTAGGCTAGGAGATTTACGACAATTTGGGCGTTTGGAACATTACGCAGCGTGTGGGCCACGCGCTCCCCTCACCCCCGGGGCTCCGCTCACTCCCCGGGCCACTGCGGCTTCCGCTTCTCGTTGAACGCCGCCACGCCCTCCGCCCGGTCGCCGGAGAAGGCCACCGAGCGCCAGGCGGCGTCCTCGACCTCGAGCCCGGCCCGCAGGTCGAGCCCGTGCCCGAGCCGCAGAGCGCGCTTGGCGGCGCGCAGCCCGACGGGCGAGTTCGCGGCGATCCGTGCGGCGAGCGCGAGCGCTTCCGTACGATCCTCACCCTCGCCCACGAGCTGGTCGACGAGCCCCAACTCCCGCGCCTCGCCCGCCTCCAGACGCCGCGCGGTGAAGATCAACTCGGCGGCCCGCGCCGCGCCCACCCGGCGCGGCAGCAGCTGCGTACCGCCGCCGCCCGGGATCACGCCGACCGACACCTCGGGGAGCCCGACCACGGCGGTCGGGTCGGCGACGATGAGATCGCAGGCGAGCGCGAGCTCGAACCCGCCGCCGAGCGCGAAGCCGTGCAGGGCCGCCACGGTCGGCATGGGCAGTTCGAGTACGCCGGTGTAGGCGGCCCGTGCGGTGGGCCGCTGCCGCACCAACTCGGCGTCGGAGAAGGAATTGCGCTCCTTCAGGTCGGCGCCGACGCAGAAGGCCCGCTCATGGGTGGAGGTGAGGACCACGACGCGGGCGTCACGGTCCTGCGCGAGAGCCTCGCAGGCGGAGCCGATGGAGCGGGCCATGTCCGTGGACACGGCGTTCATGGCCTTGGGCCGGTCGAGGACGAGCTCGGCGACGTAGGCGTGCCGCCTGACGCTGACGAATTCCCCGAACCGCTGCTCGGCGCTCATTGCTTTCCTCCACGTCCGGTTAACGATCGTTACCGCTTTGTACGAGGATCATGTCACCGCTATTGAGTGCCCGGTGGGCGGGCGGGAAAATTCCGCCGCGAAGCGGCGGTACAGGGGGGAGCTCAGCCCCGCCGGGCCAGCAGCCAGGGCTCGACGACACCAAGGCCTCGTACGGGCCGCTGCCACATCGGCTGCAGGGCAAAGCGGTAGGAGGGCGGCTCGGAGCCCTCCTTCTCGGCCAGCTCGGCCGCCTCCGCCGCCTCGGTCTCGGAGGCGGGCGCGTCTCCCGTCCGCGTCAGCTCCTCGGCGAGCGCGCCGTCCACCAGGACGGCGTCCCGAGGCGCTATCGACGTCAGGCGGCTCGCGAGGTTCACCGTCGTACCGAACACGTCGCCCATCCGCGTCGTGACCGTGCCGAAGGCGATGCCGACGCGCAGCTCGGGCATCGTCTCGTCGTTGGCCATGGTCTCGATCAGGCGCAGGGCGATCTCCGCGGCCACGCCCGCGTCGTCGGCGGCGTAGAGCACTTCGTCGCCCAGCGTTTTGATGAGCCGTCCGCCATGTGCCGCCACCAGGTCGGCGGCAGTGGTCTCGAAGGCCTCGACGAGCTCGCCGAGTTCCTCTTCCTCCATACGCCGGGTGAGCCGCGTGAAGCCGACGAGGTCGGCGAATCCGACGGCGAGACGCCGGTCGACCATCTCCTCGTCGTCCGCGGCCTGCACGACCCGCCCGGTGGCGGCCGCGAGCTGCCGTCGCCACACGTAGACGAGGAACTCCTCGAGCTCGGGCAGCAGAAGCTCTATCAACGGGTACGTGACTTCGGTCCGCGTCATGCCCGGCTCGGGCGGCTCCGTCAGACCCTCCAGGAAGGAGTCGATCTGCCATTCGGCCAGGCGTGCGGTGGTCTGCCCGGTCGACCGGGCCACCTGCACCGCCATCGCCTCGCTGAGCAGCCCCGCCTCGACGAGACCGGCGAGGCGGCGCAACGCGAGCACGTCGGCCTCGGTCAGGGCCTTGGCCTGGCCGATGTCGGGAAAGCCCATGGCCCGCCAGAAGCGGGAGGCAAGCTCCATGGACACGCCCGCGCTGCGGGCCGCCTGGAACGGGGTGTAGCGGCGGTCAGCGCCGAGGATCAGCCCTTCGAGGCGCAGGGCGAGGGGGTCCTTCTCCGGATCGCCCGGCTTCTCGTCCCCGGAGTCCATCGAGTCGAACGCGTCCGGGGCGGCCCCTGCGGTACGCCCGGGCTCACCGTCGGGGCCGGGGGATGCACCCGTGCCGGAGCCCGTGTCGTCGACGGTCACGCCTGCTGCCCTTCCGATCTGCCGCGGTCAGATATCGACCGGCGCCAACTTTACGGCAGGTGTGCCGCAGCTCACGCCTTTCTCTGGCGGGGCGCCTTGGACTGGGTCCCCCGCAGCCGTCCCGCCGAACACCTCTTCCCCACCCACCCGCCCGTTTGCCCCGCATCCTCACCTGAACGAACAAACTCTCCCACCCACCCGATTACCCCGGGGTGCCCACAGGGGTACGCAGGCCAGCCCCTGCACACCCGCAGCCGGCAGCGCACGCGAGGGGACGTGCCAGCACCCCCCTACACCCCCCGCAAATGCACGACATCCCCCGCCCCCACCGGCTCCTGCACCCCGTCCCCCGTAGCAAGCACAAGCCGCCCGTCACCGTCCACCGCCACCGCCTCCCCCGTGATCGAACGATCACCCGGCAGCTCGGCCCTGACCTTGCGGCCCAGCGTCGCGCAGCCTGCCGCGTACGTCTCCTGGAGGCGGGAGGTCACCGCATCGCCCTCCGCGGTGCGCCAGTCCCCGTACCACTGCTCCAGGGAACGCAGCACGGCCCGCAGCACCGTGTCCCGGTCCGTCGTGGCCGCCCCGGCCAGCGCGAGCGACCCCGCGGTCGGCACCGGCAGTTCGTCCGCGCGCAGGGTCACGTTGATGCCGATGCCGACGACCACGCCGGAACCCGCCCGCTCCGCGAGGATGCCCCCGGCCTTCCGCTCCTCTCCCTCCACCGTCACCAGAAGGTCGTTCGGCCACTTGAGCGCCGTGTCCACCCCGGCCGCCCTTGAAAGGCCCGTGGCGACGGCGACCCCGGTCAGCAGCGGCAGCCACCCCCACCGCTCCACCGGCACCGCGGGCCCCGGCCTGAGCAGCACGGAGAAGAAGAGACCGGAGCGCGCCGGCGCCGACCAGCGACGGTCGAGGCGGCCGCGCCCCGAGCTCTGCTCCTCGGCGACGAGGACGGCTCCCTCGGGCAGCTCGTCCGCTCGGGCGGCCAGATCCGTGTTGGTCGACCCCGTCACGGGCACCACGTCCAGAGAGGTCCAGAGCCCTCCGTCACGCACCAACGCACGCCGCAGCGACGCGGCGTTCAGGGGAGGCCTTTCCAGGTCGGACCAGCGGTTGCCCTCAGGGAGGTCGGAAGAGTCGTCTGAAGCATCTCGCGGCGTCATGCAAGCCACCTTAGGTGTGGTAAACGCCGCACTGCCGAACTGTATGCGCGCCGATACCCTACGAGTCAGTAGCAAGCGAGTCACGCAGCCACAAGCCCAGCTACAAGCCCAGCCGCAAGCCGCCAGTCGCCCCTTTGAGCAGGCAGGGAGCCGCATCCGTATGTCCGAGCCGGAAGAGCCCAACGTGCCCGTGCCCAGTACCGACATCCATACGACTGCGGGAAAACTCGCTGATCTGCAGCGCCGCATCGAGGAGGCCAAGCACGCCGGTTCGGCTCGTGCGGTCGAGAAGCAGCACGCCAAGGGCAAGTTGACGGCGCGCGAGCGCATCGAACTGCTCCTGGACGAGAGCTCCTTCGTCGAGTTCGACGAGTTCGCCCAGCACCGCTCGACCGACTTCGGCCTGGAGGCCAACCGTCCCTACGGCGACGGCGTCGTGACCGGTTACGGCACAGTCGACGGCCGCCCCGTGGCCGTCTTCTCCCAGGACTTCACCGTCTTCGGCGGCGCACTCGGCGAGGTCTTCGGCCAGAAGATCGTCAAGGTCATGGACTTCGCCCTGAAGACCGGCTGTCCGGTCGTCGGCATCAACGACTCCGGTGGCGCCCGCATCCAGGAGGGCGTCATGGCCCTCGGGATGTACGGGGAGATCTTCCGCCGGAACACGCACGCGTCCGGTGTGATCCCCCAGATCAGTCTCGTCGTCGGGCCCTGTGCGGGCGGCGCCGTCTACTCCCCTGCCATCACGGACTTCACCGTCATGGTCGACCAGACGTCGCACATGTTCATCACGGGACCCGACGTCATCAAGACGGTCACCGGCGAGGACGTCGGCTTCGAGGAGCTCGGCGGCGCCCGCACCCACAACAGCACCTCCGGTGTCGCGCACCACATGGCGGGCGACGAGAAGGATGCGATCGAGTACGTCAAGTCCCTTCTCTCCTACCTGCCTTCGAACAACCTCAGCGAGCCCCCCGCCTTCCCCGAGGAGGCGGACCTCGAGCTCACGGACGAGGACCGCGAGCTCGACACGCTCATCCCGGACAGCGCGAACCAGCCGTACGACATGCACGGCGTGATCGAACACGTCCTGGACGACGCCGAGTTCTTCGAGACGCAGCCGCTGTTCGCGCCGAACATCGTCACCGGCTTCGGCCGCATCGAGGGCCGCCCGGTGGGCATCGTCGCCAACCAGCCGACGCAGTTCGCCGGTTGCCTGAACATCGACGCCTCCGAGAAGGGCGCACGCTTCGTCCGCACCTGCGACGCGTTCAACGTCCCGGTCATCACCTTCGTCGACGTGCCGGGCTTCCTGCCGGGCGTCGAGCAGGAGCACACGGGCATCATCCGCCGGGGCGCGAAGCTGATCTACGCGTACGCGGAGGCGACGGTCCCGCTGATCACCGTCATCACCCGCAAGGCGTTCGGCGGCGCGTACGACGTCATGGGCTCCAAGCACCTGGGCGCCGACCTCAACCTGGCCTGGCCGACCGCGCAGATCGCGGTGATGGGCGCGCAGGGCGCGGTCAACATCCTGCACCGCAAGACCATCGCCGCGGCCGAGGCGTCCGGGGACGTGGAAGAGACCCGCGCCCGCCTGATCCAGGAGTACGAGGACCGGCTGCTCAACCCGTACACGGCCGCCGAGCGCGGTTACATCGACGCCGTGATCATGCCGTCGGAGACCCGCTCCCATCTCGTGCGGGGCCTGCGTCAGCTGCGCACGAAGCGGGAATCGCTTCCCCCGAAGAAGCACGGCAACATCCCCCTCTAGGCCGTGCCGCAGTAAGGAGACCGTTCATGATCAAGGTCGTACGGGGCAACCCCACCCCGGAGGAGCTGGCCGCCGCACTCGCGGTGGTCCAAGCGCGCGCCGCGGCGGTCGCGAACGAGCCGTCCGGCGTGCCCGCCGTGCTCGACGCCTGGGCGGACCCCGCGCGCGTGGCCCGCCACCGGCTGCCCGCGCCGGGCCCGACGTCGTGGGGCCGCACCTACTGGCCCGGGTGAGCCGGGCGGTACGGCCCGAGAATGAGTGAGACGGGCCGGGGCGCCTGAGTACGCGTACTCAGGCGCCCCGCCGCCACCGCGCGCAGTATCGGTCTCATGCTGTGGTCGGACCCGGAGAACAACCCGCCCAAGGACATGAGGGACATGCAGGCGAAGATGCGCCGTGCGGGACTCGTCCTCGCCCTGGCGATGGTCGTCGCGATGTTCGTCCTCGGCATCCACTGAGACGGCTGCCGCGGCAGCTGCTGAGACAGCCGCCGCGGCTCGCTAACCTGACCGCATGAGTGATCAGCCCCGACAGCCACGCCGTCTCGTCCTCGCCTCCAAGTCCCCCGCCCGGCTCGGCCTCCTGCGCCAGGCCGGTCTCGCCCCCGAGGTGATCGTCAGCGGGGTCGACGAGGACGCGATCTCCGCACCCACCCCCGCCGAGCTCGCCCTCGCTCTCGCCGAGGCCAAGGCGTCGGTCGTCTCCGCGCGCCCGGATGTGAAGGGCGCGCTGGTGGTCGGCTGCGACTCGGTCCTCGAACTGGACGGACAGGCACTCGG
Organism: Streptomyces sp. NPDC033180; assembly: GCF_055577645.1. Lineage (NCBI taxonomy): Bacteria > Bacillati > Actinomycetota > Actinomycetes > Kitasatosporales > Streptomycetaceae > Streptomyces > Streptomyces sp. NPDC033180. Next base: position 58,976 of record NZ_JBVIPU010000025.1, read on the forward strand.
CAAGCCCGCCGACGCCGAGGAGGCCACGGCCCGCTGGAAGTCGATGCGCGGGCGGGCGGGCGTCCTGCAGACCGGCCACTGCGTGTACGACACCGTGGCGGGCCGCCACGTGTCGGCGGTCGCGTCGACCGTCGTCCGCTTCGGCGAGCCATCGGACGAGGAGATCGCCGCGTACGTGGCGAGCGGTGAACCGCTGCACGTGGCGGGCGCGTTCACGCTCGACGGCCGCTCGGCCCCCTTCGTCGACTCGATCGACGGCGATCACGGCAACGTCATCGGTCTCTCGCTGCCGCTGCTGCGCCGCCTCCTGGCCGAATTGGGCGTCGGCATCACGGAGTTGTGGGCGCCGTAGGCCTGCGCGACAGCCCAGGAAGGGGGCCCGGAAGGGCTCAGGCGGGCTGTGGGGCGCCGTTCTCCGGCGTGCCGCCGCCCGCTGCCCCGTTGCTCGCGCGCGGCTCGTCGGTGACCTCGTCGGGCTTCTTGTCGTACGCGACCAGCGTCAGGACGATCAGGCCGAGCACGACCATCATGAAGACGAAGGCGGCCCAGCCCACCAGGCCGACCGAGAACGCCCCGAGCAGCCCGTGCACCACGGCGGCGCTGATCAGGAGCAGCCGGCCCAAGCGCCCCGGTGCGCGGTCGCGGATCGCCGAGCGCAGCATGATGACGCCGCACAGCGCGAGGTAGAGGCCGAAGACGGCGCCCGCGATCCAGGTCGACACGGACATCGCGTGCGGGTCGAGACCGGCGAGCGACATGTCCTGCTTGTTGACCACGAGCCCGAGGAACCAGTTGAGGAGCGCGATGCCGACCGCCTCCACCAGAAGCACGATCGCGCCCACCAAGGCCACCGGTCTACGCGCCACGGCGCCCACCCACTTCCCCTGTTACCGCCAGTACGTGCCAGACATCGCGAACGCTACATGGGGGCACCCCCTGCTCGTTAAGAGCTTGGGGGAGGGTGAACCGGGGGACAAGGGCCTGGCCGAGGGCAAAGAATCATTGGGCCATTCGTAGGGACTCCACAAAGATTGCCCCTCTGCCGCAGCACGCTCTCACAGAGACCTTGGCCACACCGGGACGTTAGTCTGCCGGTAAGGGACCCTGCGTACCGTGGTGCGACAAGGGATTTCGCGGACGGGCAGGCCCCGGATCACGCTCCGTGTGGGCAAGCTCACCATTGGGGACGGGTCGAAAGGTCGTGTCGGCAGTCCCTAAACTCGGCTTGTTTCAAGGAGGGAGCCATCGTGCGCAAGGTGCTCATCGCCAACCGTGGCGAAATCGCTGTCCGCGTTGCTCGGGCATGCCGGGATGCAGGGATCGCGAGCGTAGCCGTCTACGCGGATCCTGACCGGGA
>NZ_JBVIPU010000026.1:0-60044 GCF_055577645.1 Streptomyces sp. NPDC033180
TGGATCGCGGTGGGGATGGGCATCGCCAGTCCGAACGCCGAGGCAGCCGCCAACAGTGCCCAGCCGCTGATCCTCCTGCCCCTCATCTCCAGCGCTTTCATCCCGGCCGCCACGATGCCCGGCTGGTTCCAGCCCATCGCCGAGTACCAGCCGTTCACCCCCGCCATCGAAACCCTCCGCGGCCTCCTCCTCGGCACCGAGATCGGCAACAACGGCTGGTTCGCCCTCGCCTGGTGCGTCGCCCTGATCGCGCTCGGCTACCGCTGGTCGATGGCACAGTTCAACCGCGACCCGAAGTAGCCGACGCGCCCTTGCAACACCCGCCACACCCGCAGCACCCGCCTCGCCCCCAACTGAACGTGCCCCCGTACCCAGAACCTGGGTACGGGGGCACGTCGCACGAGCCGGGGGACGTCAGGCGGCGGCAGGCACCGTCTGCGGCTCGTCGACAGACCCGTCGAACTCGTCGAGCGGCGAAGCCGACGCGTTCTCGTAGGCCTCACGGTCGAGAATCTTCTCGCGGGCGGCGACGATCACCGGGACGGCGGCCTGTCCTGCCACGTTCGTGGCCGTGCGCATCATGTCCAGGACCGGGTCGATGGCGAGCAGCAGGCCCACGCCCTCCATCGGCAGGCCCAGTGTCGACAGGGTCAGCGTCAGCATGACCGTGGCGCCCGTCAGACCGGCGGTGGCGGCGGAGCCGACGACCGAGACGAAGGCGATGAGCAGGTACTCCTTGATGCCCATCTGCACGTCGAAGATCTGCGCGACGAAGATCGCGGCGATCGCCGGGTAGATCGCGGCGCAGCCGTCCATCTTCGTGGTGGCGCCGAACGGCACCGCGAAGGACGTGTACTCCTTCGGCACGCCGAGCCGCTCGGTGACCTTCTGGGTGACCGGCATCGTGCCGACCGAGGAGCGCGAGACGAAGGCCAGCTGGATCGCGGGCCAGGCGCCCTTGAAGAACTGCAGCGGGTTGACCTTGGCGACCGTGGAGAGCAGCAGCGGGTAGACGCCGAACATCACCAGGGCGCAACCGATGTAGATGTCGGCGGTGAACGTCGCGTACTTGCTGATCAGGTCCCAGCCGTAGTCGGCGATGGCGAAGCCGATGAGGCCGATGGTGCCGATCGGCGAGAGCTTGATGACCCACCACAGGGCCTTCTGGAGGAGGGCGAGAACCGACTCGCTCAGGTCCAGGATCGGCTGCGCCTTGTCACCGATCTTCAGTACGGCGACACCGGCGACGGCGGCCATGAAGACGATCTGCAGGACGTTGAGCTCGGTGAACGGAGTGATGACGTCCGTCGGGATGATCCCGGTGAGGAAGTCGATCCAGGAGCCCGCCTCGTCCGGCTTGGCGCCGTCCTTCGGGGTCAGGCCGGTACCGGCGCCCGGGTTCGTGATGAGCCCGATCGCGAGGCCGATGACGACCGCGATCAGCGACGTGATCATGAACCAGACCAGCGTCTGCGAGGCGAGCCGCGCGGCGTTGTTGACCTTACGCAGGTTGGTGATCGACACCAGGATGGCGAAGAAGACGAGCGGGGCGACCGCCAGCTTCAGGAGCCCGATGAAGGTGCTTCCGACCTTGTCCAGGGTGGTGACGAGCCAGGACACGTCCTGGCTGCGGGCCAGCCAGCCGAGCAGGACACCGAGGACCAGACCACCGAGGATCTGGGCCCAGAAGGGCAGCTTGAGGAACTTGGGTATCCGGGAGCCGGACTTCGACTGCTCGGCCTTGTCGGCCGGGGATACGGGGGAGTTCGCGGACACGGACACACTCCGGGTAATGGCGGGGGACGTGAGGGAGCGGCGACCGCGAGAGGTCAGAAGAAACGGCCGTAACGGCGCCGCTGCAGTGCAGATGTCACTTGGTGCTTGTCGCTCGCGCTGTTCAACGACGGCAACGACAGGCCGCGGACATGCAGCGGCAGAGATCGACATGCAGCCGCGCCACGAGCGGAACGCTCATGGCGATGCGGTGCGCGACGGCTGTCTTCATGTCGAACACGTTAACACTTGAACTTTGAGAACATCAAAGGTCTTGTTTGGGTCAGAAGAGGCCAATCAGAGGCAGAGTCACCCCCGGGACGCAAGAAACCCCGGCCCGGAGCGTTCGCTCCATTGCCGGGGTTGAGTGCTTTGTGACGAAACTTACGACACGTGCGACACCTGAGCCGCTTACGACTTCGCACGGGCCGCGTCGTCGGCGAGGTCCTCCTGGGTGCGGTTCGCCTCCAGGTTGGCCTTGGTGCGCTCCACGCGCTCGACGACCTGGACCGACGCCCGGTCCCGCTCCTTGCGCAGCACCACGAAGCTGATGGGTGCGGAGATGACGAGGGCGAGCAGCAGGACCCAGAGGAGGTTGGAGTCCCCGAGCCCCTTCGGCAGGGCCCCGACGTAGACAAGTCCCCAGACCGCGAAAAAGCAGCCCACGAAGACCCCGAGGCGCATCAGCGTGTAGCGGAGCATGTCAATCCACTCTTCCGTTCCGAAATAGGCCCGAGTAGGACGAGCCCCTCCAGTGAAGCACGGGAGGGGTCGCCCCCAGCAAGGGGGTGAGCCCTCGCACGAACCGTCAGCCGACTCGTACGAACCGTCAGCCGAGCGGGAGAAGCATGGTGATGTCGTCGCGGTCGTCACCGGGGGCGACACGGATCGCGCCGGGCACGCGCCCGACCTCCTTGTATCCGCAGGACTCGTAGAACCGGTCGACTCCCGTGCCGCCCCGGCAGGTCAGCCGTATCGCCTCGATCCCGTCAATGCCACGTGCCGCGTCGGCCGCGGCGGCCATCAGGTCGCGCCCGTATCCCCTGCCCTGGTGCTTGGGGTGCACCATCACCACGTACAGCCAGATCCAGTGCTTCATCAGCCGGTGCGTGTTGTAGGCGAGGAAGGCGGTCGCGGCGACGGCGCCGTCCTCGTCGTACCCGACGAGCAGCCGCGTCTCTCCCTGGCTCAGCTGCGCCAGGCGCTTGAGCCACTCGGGCCGGATGTCGTCGACCGTCACGGGCGGTACGAAACCGACCGCCCCGCCGGCGTTGGACACGTCGGCCCACAGGGCGAGGACGCCGTCACGGAGGGCGGGATCGATCTCCGGGTCCAACCGGAAAGTAAGTGTCATAGGTCGAGAGTAACCATTACACATGTCGAGCCTCAAGCATGTTTCGCATGCCGGACAGCCCGCAACACGACGAGCCCCGGCCGAAAGGGCCGGGGCTCGTCACGTGGTGCACAGCGGGCAGCTCAGTCGGCTCAGACCCGCATCGCCTGCGACGTCTCCCTGAGCGACAGGTCCGGACCCTCGTACTCACGGATCGACTCGTAGCGGGTGTTCCGCTCGACGGGACGGAAGCCCGCCTCGCGGATGAGGTCGAGCAGGTCCTCCCGCGTCAGCTTGTTCGGCGTACCGAAGTTGTCCGCGTCATGCGTGATCTTGTACTCGACGACCGAGCCGTCCATGTCGTCCGCGCCGTGCTGCAGGGCGAGCTGCGTCGTCTGCAGGCCGTGCATGACCCAGAAGACCTTGACGTGCGGGACGTTGTCGAAGAGGAGACGCGAGACCGCGAAGGTCTTCAGGGCCTCGGCGCCCGACGCCATGGTCGTGCGCGCCTGGAGGCGGTTCCTGACCTTGCCGTCCTTCATGTCGACGAAGTCGTGCTGGTAGCGCAGCGGGATGAAGACCTGGAACCCGCCGGTCTCGTCCTGGAGTTCACGCAGCCGCAGTACGTGGTCGACCCGGTGCCGGGGCTCCTCGATGTGGCCGTACAGCATCGTGCACGGGGTCTTGAGACCCTTCTCGTGCGCGAGGCGGTGGATGCGCGACCAGTCCTCCCAGTGGGTGCGGTGGTCCACGATGTGCTGGCGGACCTCCCAGTCGAAGATCTCCGCGCCGCCGCCGGTGAGCGATTCGAGGCCCGCCTCGATCAGCTCGTCCAGGATGTCGGAGGCCGACATCCCCGAGATCGTCTCGAAGTGGTGGATCTCCGTGGCCGTGAACGCCTTCAGCGAGACGTCCGGGAGCGCCTTCTTGAGCTCGCTGAGCGAGCGCGGGTAGTACCGCCACGGCAGGTTCGGGTGCAGGCCGTTGACGATGTGCAGCTCGGTGAGGTTCTCGCCCTCCATCGCCTTGGCGAGGCGGACGGCCTCCTCGATGCGCATCGTGTACGCGTCCTTCTCGCCCGGCTTGCGCTGGAACGAGCAGTACGCGCACGAGGCGGTGCACACGTTCGTCATGTTGAGGTGGCGGTTGACGTTGAAGTGCACGACGTCGCCGTTCTTGCGGGTGCGCACCTCGTGGGCGAGACCGCCGAGCCAGGCGAGATCGTCCGACTCGTAGAGGGCGATGCCGTCCTCGCGGGACAGCCGCTCACCGTCCCGGACCTTCTGCTCAAGTTCGCGCTTGAGACCTGCGTCCATGCCCTCGCCCTTACCTCTCCCAGCGACCTACGACCGACGACCCGCGGCCTGCGGCCTACGGCCTGCGACAAACTCCCGCCAACGGTACGCCCCGGACCTCACTCCTCTTCGGGCAGCTCCCCGACGCGGTTCTCCCACTTCGTGGAGAGCACGATCGTCGTACGCGTCCTGGAGACGCCCTTCGTGCCGCTCAGCCTGCGGATCGTCTTCTCCAGGCCGTCCACGTCCGTGGCCCGGATCTTGAGCATGTACGAGTCGTCGCCCGCGATGAACCAGCAGTCCTCGATCTCGTGCAGGTCCTTCAGGCGCCGCGCGACGTCCTCGTGGTCGGCGGCGTCCGAGAGGGAGATGCCGATGAGGGCGATGACGCCGAGGCCGAGCGACGCGGAGTCCACGGTCGCGCGGTAGCCGGTGATGACACCCGCCGCCTCGAGGCGGTTGATCCGATCCGTGACGCTCGGTCCCGAGAGGCCGACGAGCCGGCCGAGTTCGGCGTACGAGGCCCTGCCGTTCTCGCGCAGGGCCTGGATGAGCTGCCTGTCCACGGCGTCCATAGGTGCGATGCCTTTCATTATTCAGCGATACCGCGAGTCTATGTGTAGAATCTAAGGTGCAACAGGGTCAACGCCCTGTGAATCTTTCGGAATTTCAGCCGTTCAACGACGATCCTTCAGGAGTGAGTCACACCGTGTACTCGATCGAGATGGCCTACGCCCGGATGCGCGAGCTACAGGACCTGGCCAACCGCTCGCGTGCCCACAAGCCCACCGCGCCCAAGGCCGAGCGCAGCACGAAGCGCGCCGCCAAGAAGCGCTAACCCCCCGAAGGGGCAGAGCCTCCACCGAGCTCTCCCTTCCAGCGGCGGTACAGCTGATGCGGCACTCCTGCCGCGTCGAGCGTCCGCCCGGCGACGAAGTCCACCAGATCCTGGATGTGCGTCGCCCCCGCGTAGAACGCCGGAGAGGCGGGCAGCACGATCGCGCCCGCCTCGTCCAGCGTCACCAAGTGCTTCAGCGTCTGTCCGTTCAGCGGCGTCTCGCGTACGCAGACCACGAGCCGGCGGCCTTCCTTGAGCGTCACGCTCGCCGACCGCTGCAGCAGATCCTTCGAGAGCCCCAGCGCCACCCCGGCCACGCACGCCGTCGACGCGGGCACGATCAGCATCCCCTTCGTCGCGTACGACCCCGACGAGGGACCGGCGGCCAGATCACCCGCCGCCCAGTACCGCACGTCGTCCACCGGCACGTCGAACGTCCCCGGCTTCCCGTCGGCACCACGGCCGAGCCACTCCCGCAGGTCCTCCTGCCAGTGCGCGTCCCGGAAGGCGATGCCCGTCTCGTCGAGGATCGTCAGCCGCGAGGCTCGCGAGACCACCAGGTCCACGCTCTCCCCCGCCGCGAGCAGCGCCCGCAGCACGGCGGCGGCGTACGGGGTTCCCGAGGCACCGGACACCCCCACGATCCAAGGCTTACGCTGCGTATCTCCTTGCTTCACGCTGCGAGCCTAGACGGTCAGCCCGCGCACCAGCAGATCGAGCAGCGCGCAGACGAAGAGCGCGATGCCGATGAAGCCGTTGACCTGGAAGAAGGCGCGGTTGAGCCGCGAGAGGTCGTGCGGCTTGACGATGCTGTGCTCGTAGACGAACGCCCCGGCGACCACGGCGAGCCCCAGCCAGAAGAAGACACCCGCGCCGGTGTCCGCCGCGTACCAGACGAACAGCGCCGTGGTGACCAGGTGGCAGCCGCGCGCGCCCCAGATGGCGCCCGGGATGCCGAAGCGGGCGGGCACCGACTTCACGCCGACCTCGCGGTCCGTCTCCACGTCCTGGCAGGCGTAGATCAGGTCGAAGCCGCCGATCCAGATCCCGACCGCGAGGCCCAGGATGACCGCCTGCCAGGACCACTCGCCGGTGACGGCGAGCCAGGCGCCGATCGGGCCGATGGCCTGGGCGAGGCCGAGGATCGCCTGCGGGAAGTTCGTGAACCGCTTGCCGTAGGGATAGACCACCATCGGGATCACCGCGACCGGCGCCAGCGCCAGGCACAGCGGGTTGAGCAGCGCGGCCGAGCCCAGGAACACCACGAGCGCGACCAGCGCGCCCGTCCAGGCGGACTTCACCGAGACGGCGCCCGTGACGAGCTCGCGGTGGGCGGTCCTCGGGTTACGGGCGTCGATCTCCCGGTCGATGATGCGGTTCGCGGCCATGGCGAACGTCCGCAGGCCGACCATGCAGATGGTGACGAGGAGCAGCCGGCCCCAGTGGATGTTCCCGTCCAGCTGGAACATCGCGGTCAGCGCGGCGATGTAGGCGAAGGGCAGGGCGAAGACCGAGTGCTCGATCATGACGAGGCGCAGGAACGCCTTGACCTTGCCGGGCGGTGCGGGCTCGGGCCCGAAGAGTTCCGGAGTCGCTGAATCAGCACTCATCTTTAGAGCCCGTACTCCTTCCAGCGGCGGTCGACCTTCGACGCCGTCTCCGGGTCGGACTCGACCATGTTCGGCCAGCCCCCGTCCCGGGTGTAGCCCTCCTCGGGCAGCTTCTTCGTCGCGTCGATGCCCGCCTTGCCGCCCCAGAACTGCTGGTAGGAGGCGTGGTCGAGGTGGTCTACGGGACCTTCGGCCACCGTCAGGTCGCGGGCGTAGTCGGTGTTGCCGAGCGCGCGCCAGGACACTTCGTGCAGGTCATGGACGTCGCAATCCTTGTCCACGACCACGATCAGTTTGGTCAGCGACATCATGTGGGCGCCCCAGATGGCGTGCATGACCTTCTGCGCGTGCTTCGGGTACTTCTTGTCGATCGAGACGATCGCGCAGTTGTGGAAGCCGCCGGACTCCGGCAGGTGGTAGTCCACGATGTCCGGGACGATCACCTTGAGGAGGGGCAGGAAGAAGCGCTCGGTGGCACGGCCCAGCGGGCCGTCCTCCGTCGGCGGTCGGCCGACGACGATCGACTGGAGCAGCGGACGCTTCCGCATCGTCACGCAGTCGATCTTCAGCGCGGGGAAGTCCTCCTGCGGCGTGTAGAAGCCGGTGTGGTCGCCGAAGGGACCTTCGGGGAGCATCTCGCCCGGTTCGAGCCAGCCCTCGATGACGACCTCGGCGTGCGCGGGGACCTGGAGCGGCACGGTCTTGCAGTCGACCATCTCCACGCGCTTGCCCTGGATGAACCCGGCCAGCATGTACTCGTCCATGTCGCCGGGCAGCGGCGCGGTCGACGCGTACGTCACGGCGGGCGGACAGCCGAAGGCGATCGCGACCGGCAGCTTCTCGCCCCTGCGGGCGGCCACCTGGTAGTGGTTGCGGCTGTCCTTGTGGATCTGCCAGTGCATGCCGATGGTGCGCTTGTCGTGGCGCTGGAGGCGGTACAGGCCGAGGTTGCGCACCCCGGTGTCGGGGTCCTTGGTGTGGGTCAGCCCCAGGTTGAAGAAGGAACCGCCGTCCTCGGGCCAGGTGAAGAGCGCGGGGAGCTTCTCCAGGTCGACGTCGTCGCCGGTGAGGACGACCTCCTGCACGGGCGCGTTGTCGGACTTCACCTTCTTCGGCGGTACGTGCGTCATCGCGCCGAGCTTCCCGAACGCCTCGCGCACGCCGACGAAGCCCTGCGGCAGCTCCGGCTTGAGCAGTCCGCCGATCTTGTCGCTGATCTCGCTGTACGACTTCAGGCCCAGCGCCTTCAGGAGGCGGCGGTCCGTCCCGTACACGTTCATCGCGAGGGGCATCGATGAGCCCTTGACGTTCTCGAAGAGGAGCGCGGGGCCGCCGGACTTCTGCACCCGGTCGGTGATCTCGCCGACCTCCAGATACGGATCGACCTCGGCCTTGATGCGCTTGAGATCGCCCTCGCGCTCCAGTGCACGGAGCAGGGAGCGAAGATCGTCATAAGCCATGCGTTCCAGTATCGGTCACCGGCTACCCTGGCCCGGACAGCGGGGCCCGCACGCCGCCCCTCCTTCGTCGCTTGGGGAATCGCGCAACCATGCTCAGGTATCTGCCGTTCCTGCTCGTCCTGGCCGTGTGGATCTATGCCTTCATCGATGTCCTGAACACTCCGGAGAAGGAGATCAGACATCTGCCGAAGGTGGTCTGGGTCATCATCGTGCTGCTCTTCGGCGAGGTTCTCCTCGGCCCGATCGCCTGGTTCGTCACCGGCAAGGTGCGCAAGGCGCCTGCCGCCGGGGGTGGCCCGCGTGCCGGACGCGGCGGGCGCGGACAGTGGGTGGCGCCGGACGACAACCCCGAGTTCCTGAAGTCCCTCAGGGACGAGGACCCGGACGACAAGAAGCGGGACCGGGGCACGGAGAGCTAGGGCCTGGCGAACGGGAGTCCGATGATGGAACTGCGGCTGCTCGCCACCTTCGAGAAGGTCGCCTCCGTACTCAGCTTCACGCAGGCCGCGGCCGAGCTGAAGTACGCACAGTCCAGCGTCACGAGCCAGATCCGCTCCCTGGAGTCCTCGCTCGGCACCGAGCTCTTCGACCGGCTCGGCAGCCGCATCCGCCTGACGGAGGCGGGCGAGCGCCTGCTCCCCTACGCCCGGCAGATCATCGAGCTCGCGGACGAGGCGCGGTCCGCGGTCGTCGACGCCGGGGAGCCGAGCGGCGCCATCGCGGTCGGCACGATGGAGTCCCTGACGTCCTACCGCCTGCCCCCGCTGCTCGAACTCTTCCACCACCGCTACCCGAAGGTTCAGCTCTCCCTGCGCCCCACGCTGGGCGACGAGACGCGCCACGCGCTGCGGCAGGGGACGTACGACGTCGGGTTCCTGATGGAGCGGGAGACCGAGCACGCGGGTCTGGAGACCGAGGTCCTCGCCGAGGAGCCGCTGGTGCTGGTCTGCGCGCCGACGCATCCGCTGGCCGCGCACGGGGGCGAGTCGCTCGCCACGGGTGATCTGGCGGCGGTGCAGCTGGTGGGCACGGAGCCCGGCTGCCCCTACCGGGATCTGTTCGAGGACGAGCTGCGGGTGCGGAACGGCTCCCCGCCGCCCTTCATGGAGTTCGGCACGATCGAGGCCACCAAGCGGGGGGTCGCCGGTGGCCTCGGGGTGGCGCTGCTGCCGCGGATGGCGGTGCGCGACGAGCTGACCTCGGGGGCGCTCGTCGCGCTGCCGTGGGAGCCGCCGTTCGTTCTGCACACGCAACTGGCGTGGCGTTCGGGCAAGCGGCTTCCCGCGCATGTGCGGCTGTTCATCGAGCAGTCGGTACGGCTGGTGCGGGAGCAGGCAGCTGAGTTCGCGAACTAGGCTTCACCTGCGCTGGCTTGGCTCGGTTGACCTTCAGGCTCGCGAGGACGATCAGCGGTACACCGAGCGCCTGTACGAGGCCGATGTGGTGCCCGTAGACGGCCCAGTCGGCGACCATCGCGACCGCCGGGTAGGTGAAGGCGAGTACGGCGATCTTGGCGGTGGGCAGCTTGGCGTACGCCGCGTACATCAGGACGTACATCAGGCCGGTGTGGATGACGCCGAGCCCGACGAGCCAGCCCCAGCCCGCGCCCGTTCCGCTCATCGCGCCGAAGTTCGCGAAGGGCAGCAACAGCGGTATTCCGACGAGGACTTGGACGAGGGCGATCAGGTGCGGCCGCACCCCGGTGATGCGCTTGGTGACGAGGGTGGAGAGGCCGTAGAGCAGCGCGGCGAGGAGCGCGAAACCGATGCCCGTGAGCGAGCCGAGGTCGCCGGGGCGCACTCCGGAGACGAGCACGAGCCCGGCGAACGCGGTCGCCAACCACATGAGTTGAGTCCTGGTCAGTCGCTCACGGAAGATGACCGCGCTGAGCAGCACGAGCAGGAACGGCTGCGTGTGGTAGACGACGGTGGCCAGGGAGATGGACGTCGCCTCGTACGCCTTGAAGAGGAACACCCAGTTGAAGACGATGAACGCGCCGCCGAGTGCGGCGAGTCCGAGCTTCTTCGGGGTGAGGCCGTGGCCGCGGAAGTAGCCGCGGGCGAACGCGTAGGCCCCGAGGGCGATGGCGCCGAAGAGCACGCGGAAGAACACGACGTTGAAGGCCGACGCGCCCGACTCGACGACGAAGATCCCGAGGGTGCCGGAGAGCACCATCGCGGCGGTGAGCTGGGCCGTGCCCTTGTTCTCTGAGGTCATGCCCATGAAGCTACGAGCGGACGTATGCGCTGGTCCACGAGCCAGTGGGGCGTCCTGCCGATGGGGTCATCGGCAGGGACGATGGCACCGGACAGAGCTTCGGACGAGAGGTGCGCTCATGGATCGCCTGGATCACTTGGATCACGCACAGGCCCGCGCATGGCTCGCGACCGCCGTCGATGAGGCCCGGCAGGGCCTGGCGGAGGGTGGCATCCCGATCGGCGCCGCGCTCTACGGCGCGGACGGGGCCCGGCTGGGGCGCGGGCGCAATCGCCGTGTCCAGGACGGCGACCCGTCCCTGCACGCGGAGACGTCGGCGTTCCGGGACGCGGGACGGCAGCGCACGTACCGCGGGACGACGATGGTCACGACCCTCTCCCCCTGCTGGTACTGCAGCGGCCTGGTACGGCAGTTCGGGATCTCGCGGGTGGTCGTCGGTGAGGCGCGGACGTTCCACGGCGGCCACGACTGGCTGGCGGAGCACGGCGTGGAGATCATCATCCTCGACGATCCCGCGTGCGCGACGATGATGCGGGACTTCATCGCGGCACGGCCGGAGCTGTGGCACGAGGACATCGGCCTCGATCTCGGTGTCGACTAGCCGGCCCGCAGGACCAGCGCGAGCAGTCCGGGGAAGCGGGCGTCGAACTCCTCCCGGCGCAGACGGTTGACCCGTCGCGCCCCCTGGTCCCGCTGCTCGACGATGCCCGCCCCCCGCAGCACCGTGAAGTGATGGCTCAGCGCCGCCTTGCCGACGGGCACGTCGAAGCTGCCGCAGGCGCGGGTCCAGTCGGGGGACGACGCCAACTCCCGTACCAGTTCGATGCGTACGGGATCGGCCAGCGCGGTGAGCGCGGTCAGTACGGGGACCTCGTCCGGGTGGACGTGCACCGGCGCCGCGCGGTGGTGCGTGTTCGCCACGTCCGACCTCCTGCTTCTCGGCCTCTCGACCCTCGACCCCTTGCCGAGTGTTCGATGAGAACCATACACTCCCGGTGTTCGCTTTCCATTGAACACTCGAAGGGGTGCCCAGCCATGCCCAAGCCCATGCCCACCATGCGCGCGATCCAGCTCCAGGAGTACGGCGGCCCCGAGGTCCTCACGGTGATGGAGGCCGACGTCCCCGCGCCCGCAGCCGGTCAGATCAGCATCGACGTCGCCTACAACGGCGTGAACTTCGCCGACCTGAAGGCCAGGGCCGAGGGCTACCGCGTGCCCGCGCTCCCCTACGTGCCGGGCCTCGAAGTCTCCGGTCGAATCCGGGAGATCGGCTCGGGCGTCGAGGGGTTCACGGTCGGCCAGGAGGTCGCCGCGCTCACCGACGGCGGGGCGTACGCGCAGGTCGCGCTCGCCGACGCGGCGACGGTGTTCGCGCTGCCGGACGGCGTGGACCTGCGCACGGCAGCCACCCTGCCCACGGTCCTGCCCACCGCGCACGCGCTGGTCCACGAGGTGGGCAGGCTGAGCGCGGGCGAGACAGTCCTCGTCCAGGGAGCGGCCGGCGGAATCGGCACGGTGGTGGGCCAGTTGGCGAAGGCGGGCGGCGCGGGCGCGGTGTACGGCGTCGTGTCGAGCGAGGCCAAGGCGGAGTACGCGCTGAAGCACGGGTACGACGAGGTGTTCATCGGGGGCTCCGGGGGCTCCGGGGGCTCCGGGGGTGGCTTCGCTGTGGAGGTGCGTGCGGCCACCGGTGGGCGCGGGGTGGACCTCGCCCTCGACCCGGTGGGCGGCGACGCCTTCCGGGGGGCCCTCGACGCCCTCGCCGTCTTCGGGCGGCTCGTCTCCTTCGGCAACGCGAGCTCGGCAGAGCCGTGGCAGGTGGGCCAGCCGGAGCTGTACGGGACGGGGCTCGGCGTCTTCGGCTTCTCGATCCTCTCCCTCGCCAAGTCGGCGCCCGAGGCGTTGCGCGAGGTCGCCGTACGGGCCTTCGCGAAGGTGGCCGACGGGACGGTGGAGCTGCCGGTCACGGCGGAGTTCCCCCTGGCGGACGCGGCCGACGCGCATCGTCTGATGGGGTCGCGCACGAGCACCGGGAAGCTGCTGCTGCGGGTGGCGGACTGACCCACGGCGGTGCGATCACGCCTCCCGCCGCGGGGCGATCACGCCTCCCACCGTGGGGCGATCACGCCTCCTGGTACGCCTCGCGCAGCTTTCGCCACGGCTCCAGGCTCCACGTCGACCAGTCCTTCGGCCGCCCGTCGAGCGCCTCGACGAGGAACTCGAAGTGGTTGTGCCAGCCGGCGAGGCAGTCGAGACGCAGCTCGTCGTCTCCGTCGAACTCGTTGGTGAAGCGGAGGGTCGTACCGGTGCCCCCGTCGGCCGCCTCCAGATGGAAACGGCACCGTCCGTGCAGGTCGATCGTGTACTCGGCGACCCGCTCCGGATCCCACGCGGTGACGTGCCCGGAGTGGGTGGCCGCCTCTCCCCCGTTGAGCCAGCGCAACGAAACCGCGCCACCGAGCCGCGCCTCGAACACGTCAGCGGCGGCCAGCCACCCCGGAAGACCCTCCGGGGTGGCCACCGCCGCCCAGACCTTTTCCACAGGGTGGGGAAGGTGGAGCTCGTAGTGGAGATGCTGGACCGGCCCCCCGGCACCGCTTGAGGTCTCGGTCCTGCTTTCGCCCTGCCCGATCGTCGCGGTCACAGGCCAAGCCTGCCCCGGCACGGGCCGCTCCGCACCCCCGGCACTGCAACGGCGGTACGGGGGTTCAGACGCCGGCGTACGAGTGCTTGCCGGTGACGAAGATGTTCACGCCGTAGTAGTTGAACAGCCAGCAGCCGAAGGCGATCAGGGCCAGGTAGGCGGCCTTGCGGCCCTTCCAGCCCGCTGTCGCGCGCGCGTGAAGGTAGCAGGCGTAGGCGACCCAGGTGATGAAGGACCAGACCTCCTTGGGGTCCCAGCCCCAGTAGCGGCCCCACGCGTCGCCCGCCCAGATCGCGCCCGCGATGATCGTGAACGTCCACAGCGGGAAGACCGCGGCGTTCACGCGGTACGAGAACTTGTCGAGCGTGGACGCGGCCGGAAGGCGCTCCAGGACGGAGGTCGCGAAGCGGCCCGGCTGCCCGCCCGCGGCCAGCTTGTTCTCGTAGGAGTCGCGGAAGAGGTAGAGGATCGTCGCGACGCCGGCCAGGTAGAAGGTCGCGCCGCAGAAGATCGCCGTGGAGACGTGGATCCACAACCAGTACGAGTGAAGGGCGGGAACCAACTGGTCGCTGGCGGTGTACAAGACAGTGACGGCGAGACCGAGATCGAGGAGGACCGTGGTGATCAGCGGAAGGCCGAGCCACCTGACGTTCTTCTTCAGCGCCAGAAGCACGAGGTACACACCCACGGCCATGGTGGAGAAGGTGATGTTGAACTCGTACATATTGCCCCACGGCGCCCGCTGCACCGAGAGCGCGCGGGTGAGCACACCACCGAACTCGACGAGGAACGCGAGCACGGTGAGGGACACGGCGATACGGCCGTAGAGGTCCCCCTTCTCGTCACCGGCCGCCGCACCGGGGCCGTCCGGCACATCGCGGGTTCCGGTGACGGAGCGGGTGACGACCTTGGGAGCCGACTTCGGCCGGTCGAGGACGGCGGTGCCGCCCTTGGCCTTGACGGTGACACCGGGCGCCTTGGCGGCGGCCTCGGCCCGGGGGGTCAGCGCGGCGGCCGTGCGGCCGACCTTGCTGCGGCTGCCGAGGATCCACTCCGCCATGTGCGCGAAGAAGGCAAGGAGATAGACGGCCATCGCGGAGTAGATCAGCACATTGCTGACGCTCGCGAGGTTCTCGTTCGGTTCGGCGGCGAGGGTGGTGGCGAGATTCACTTCTCAGCCCCTTCGGCAGGAACAACTTGGGGGGTGGAGTCACCATGCTCGGCATCGGAATGATCGGCATGATCGGCATGGTCTGTTTCGGGCGCGCTCGGCGCCTTCTCGTGCAGGTGCGCGGCGAGGTCGCCCAGCTCCTCGGGCAGCTTGGCGGACTCGCTGCGGCCGAGCCCGGCCATCTCGACGACGGTGACGCCGTCGGCGCCCCGTACCGCCCGCACCCACACGCGGCGGCGCTGGATGAACAGCGACCCGGCGAGGCCGACGATGGCGGAGATCGCCCCGACGAGCGCCCACATGCTGCCGGGCTGCTGGGAGATCTGGAAGGTCGCCCAGCGCTTGATGTCCTTCTCGAAGGTGATCGAGCCGGCGCCGCCGGGCAGCTTCATCGTCTCGCCGGGCCGCATCCGCTGCTTGAGGAGCTCGCCCTTGGAGTCCTTGAACTTGTCCATCTTGCTGGTGTCCAGCTGATAGACGTTCTGCGGCAGACCGGAGTCCACACCGAGGCTTCCGTGGTACGCGGACAGCGCGAGCACGGGGTAGTCCAGTGCGGGGAACTGGGAGAACATCTGGCCCTGGCCCGCGCCCGCGAACGTCGGCACGAAGAAGGCGTTGAAGCCGAGCTGCTCCTGCTTGCCGTTCTTGTCGCGGTAGCCGTCGAGGACCTTGATGGCGCCGGTGGCCGTGCCGTTGGAGTCGATCGGAAGCAGCGGCACGGACGCCTTGTAGACGACCTTGCCCTTGCCGTCGCGGACGGTGACGGTCGGCGCGTAGCCCTGGCCGATGAGGTAGACCTTCGAGCCGTCGACCTCGAGCGGCTTGTTGACCTCGATCGCCTGCTTCTTCTCCTTGCCGTCGGTGCCCTCGCTGTAGGAGACGTTCGCCCGGTAGGTGCGGGCGGTCCCCTTCTCGGGCCCCTTCCGCTCGAACGAGGACTCGAAGTTGTCCAGCTTGAAGCTGAACGGCGCCAGATCAGCGGTGTCGAAGAGACTGCCGGACTTGAAGTTGTCGTACTGAGTCAGGGTGTTGGAGAACCCGTCGCCCTGTACGACGAGCTTGCCGCCCTCGGACTTGAACAGGGCGCCGGCGGCGAACGCCACCAGAAGCACGATCAGGGAGATGTGGAAGAAGAGGTTGCCCGCCTCACGCAGGTATCCCTTCTCCGCGGCGACGGACGCGCCCGCACCGCCCTGACGGCTCGTGAGGTCCGCGCGGAAGCGGCGCCCCTTCAGCAGCGCGAGCGCCGCCTCGTGGACCTGCTCGGGCTCGGCCTCGGTGCGCCAGGTGGTGTACGCGGGCAGCCGGTCGAGCCGTTTGGGGGCGCCCGGTGGCCGGCCGCGCAGCTGGCCGACGAACTGCCAGGTGCGGGGCACGATGCAGCCGATGAGGGAGACGAAGAGAAGGATGTAGATCGCCGAGAACCACACGGAGCTGTAGACGTCGAACAGCTGGAACTTCTCGTACAGCGGCCCGAGGGTGGTGTGCGCCTTCTTGAAGTCCTGGACCTTCAGCTCGTCGATGCTGGTCTGCGGGATCAGCGAGCCGGGGATCGCGCCGAGCGAGAGCAGGAGCAGCAGGAGCAGCGCGACCCGCATCGAGGTCAGCTGACGCCACATCCACCGGACCCAGCCGGTGACCTCACGGCCGGACCAGACGAGCCACCCGACGGCGCCCGGAGCGCGCTTGCCGCCGAAGGAGCCGGGCATCGCCCGGTCGACCGGCGCGGTGGAGAGCTGGGAGCCCGCGGCGCCCAGGTCGCTCTGGTCTTCCAAGGCCTCGGTCTTGCTCGTGTCGGAGGCTTCGGTCCTGCTCGTGTCAGGGGCTTCGGTCTTGCTCATGGATCAGATCCCCACCGTGTAGCCGTTGGACCAGACCTGCATCTGCTGCACGATGCTGTCCCAGACGCCGGTGACAAGCAGCAGTCCGGTCGCGATCATCATGATGCCGCCGATGCGCATCACCCAGACGTAATGCTTCTTGACCCAGCTGAACGCGCCGAGCGCCTTGCGGAAGGCGATCGCCGCGAGGATGAACGGAACACCGAGCCCCAGGCAGTACGCGACGCTCAGTATGGCCCCGCGCCCCGCGCTCGCCTGGTCCAGGGCCAGAGTGTTGACGGACGTGAGCGTCGGCCCGACGCAGGGCGCCCACCCGACGGCGAACAGCGCGCCAAGGACGGGAGCGCCCGCGAGCCCGGCGGCCGGCTTCTTGTGGAAGCGGAACTCCCGCTGCGACAGCCAGGGCATGAGCCCCATGAAGAAGATGCCGAGGACGATCATCAGCGCGCCGAGCACCCTGGTGATGACGCTCTGATAGTCCTGCAGATTCTGCCCGGCGTAGCCGAAGAGGGCGCCGGTGGAGACGAAGACGGCGGTGAAGCCGAGCACGAAGAGCCCGGCCCCCGCGGCCATCCGCCCCCGCTTGGCCTCCGCGAGATCCGTGCCGCCGACCCCGGTGACGTACGACAGATAGCCCGGCACGAGCGGCAGCACGCACGGGGAGAAGAAGGAGACGAGTCCGCCGAGCAGGGCGACGGGGAGCGCGATGAGAAGCGCCCCGTTCATGACGGTCTGGTTCGGTTCGCCGACGGCGGCGAGAGTGGACATCACGGGGAAATCACTTCTCCGCGATCAGCGGGTCGATCATCTTGCGCAGCTTCGTCTCGTTCAGTGGCTGCTGCGAGCGGGCCGCGACCTTCCCGTCCCGGTCGAGGACGATCGTGGACGGGATGTAGTTCGGGTTCAGCGTGCCCTTGGGGAAGCGCAGCATCAGCTTGCCCATCGGATCGTGCAGGCTCGGGTAGGGGACCTTCTTGTCCTTCTCGAAGGCCAGGGCCGGGCCCTTGTCCGTGTCGCGGGTGTTGATCCCGACGAACTGCACACCCTTGCCCTTGGTGTCGTTCGCCACCTTCACGAAGTTCGGCGCCTCGGCCCGGCAGGGCGGGCACCAGGAGCCCCAGACGTTGAGGACGACGACCTTGCCCTTGTAGTCGTCGAGGCTGAGGTCCTTGCCTTCGAGGGTCTTGCCGTCGATGTCGGGCCCGTCCTTGCGGTCGCCCTTGTCGACGGTGGCGATGCCGTCGGTCCCGGTGATGAAGTTGGTGTTCCCCGAGCCGCCCGACGCGCCGCCGGAGCCGCACGCCGACAGGGTCAGCGCGGCGACCGCGGCCCCAGCGCCCAGAAGGGCGGCGCGGCTGCGGCTACGGCTGCGGTTCGTGCTGTGGGGGGCGCGGCAGGCGGCACTCATGTGAAAAGTTTCGCATGTCTGTTTCGGGGATCTTCCGCACCCCCCGAGGTTGCGGAAAGTCCCATTTCAGACGGCCTTTCCGAGTCCCTTCCAGCCGCCGGTGGGTTCCTGGCCGACCTCGAGGCCCTGCAGCTCCGCGAGCACCTTCGGGTCCTGGACGTCGAGCCAGTCGACGAACTGCCGGAAGGAGACCAGGCGTACGTCCTTCTTCCCCGCGATGTGCTTCAGGGCTTCCTCGACGGCGTCCATGTAGATGCCGCCGTTCCACTCCTCGAAGTGGTTGCCGATGAAGAACGGCGCGCGGTTGGTCTCGTAGGCCCGCTTGAATCCGGCGATGTAGGACTCGGTGGCCTGCTTGCGCCAGCCCGGGTAGTTGGCCGGCGGCGCCTTCGTGGAGTTGTTCGACTGGTTGGCCAGGATGTTGTAGTCCATGGACAGGACCTCGAAGGAGTGCCCGGGGAACGGCATCGCCTGCAGCGGCAGATCCCAGACGCCCCTCTTCTTCTGGGGCCAGCGCTGACGGCCACCGGGCGACGAGGCGTCGTACCGCCAGCCGAGCTTCTTCGCCGTCGGCAGCAGGTTCTCCTGGCCGAGGAGGCAGGGCGTACGGCCGCCGACGAGTTCCTTGTCGTAGTCGAAAGGCAGCGACGGCAGGTCGCTCCAGCCGGTATTCGTACGCCATTCCTTGACGAAGGAAGTGGCCTGGTCGATTTCGCTCTGCCATTGCGCGGGCGTCCAGTTGGCGACGCTTCCGGTGCCGGCGCAGAAGTGCCCGTTGAAGTGCGTGCCGATCTCATGGCCTTCGAGCCAGGCCTGCCGGACGTACTTCAGCGTCTCCTTGATGTGACCGTCGGTGAGATATCCGATATCGGAGGCGCCGACCGCGTTGTTCGGCGGCTTGTAGAGCCGCTTCTTCGACTCGGGCAGGAGGTACAGCCCCGAGAGGAAGAACGTCATGTGCGCTTCGTGGTCCTCGGCCAGCTTCAGGAAACGCGGGAAGAGACCGTTGCCGACCTCGCCCGCACCGTCCCAGGAGAAGATCACGAACTGCGGGGGCGTCTCACCCGGCTGCAGGGGGGCGGGCTTGCCCGGCTGGTGCGGCTGCTTGCCCGTGTACGAGGTCGAGCCGTCACCGATCGGCTTCGCCGGGTGCTTGTCCCCGCCCTGGCCGTCCTTCGCCCGCCCCGCGGAACCGGCCGGATGACTGTCGCCGCCCGTGCCGCAGCCGGCGAGTCCCAAAGCGGCCGCGGTCCCCACTCCGAGGCCGAGTATTCCCCTGCGACTGATGTCGCGCATTCCATC
Source organism: Streptomyces sp. NPDC033180 (assembly GCF_055577645.1). Taxonomy (NCBI): domain Bacteria; kingdom Bacillati; phylum Actinomycetota; class Actinomycetes; order Kitasatosporales; family Streptomycetaceae; genus Streptomyces; species Streptomyces sp. NPDC033180. The sequence continues at coordinate 18,893 of NZ_JBVIPU010000026.1, forward strand.
CCCATTCGTCGCGCCCTGCAGCCCTGCACGCATCCATGCGTGAGGGACGCCCCGTTAGAGGGCGCGACGAACAATGGGGTTCCGACAACAAGCACATATTGAATGGCTTTTACCGAGAACGGACATACAGTCGCGAGTCGATTACCTGGCGTGGGCGCCCCGAAGGGGCGCGGGGAACTGCGCGCCCAGCCACGACGACGCCGCAGACGATCGACGGCAATACCAGCGGAGCGCTTATGCGCCGAACGCCTTCGTCTTCCCCTTCACCGGCTTGGCGCCCGCGAGGAGATGTACGGGAACGAGATCCCGCGCGGGCTCCGAGTACCCCACGGAGACGATCTTGTCGCCGCGGTACGTGAACGACGTCAGCGAGGCGAGCGTGCACTGCCGCTTGCGCGGGTCGTGCCACAGGCGCCGCTTCTCCACGAAGCTCCGCACGATCCAGATCGGCAACTGATGGCTGACGCACACCGCTTCATGCCCGCGGGCGGCGTCCCGCGCCGCGTCCAGGGCGCCCATCATCCGCACGACCTGCTCCACATACGGCTCGCCCCAGGACGGCTTGAAGGGGTTGACCAGATGCTTCCAGTTCTCCGGGTTCTTCAGCGCGCCGTCGCCGACACCGAACGTCTTGCCCTCGAAGACGTTGCCCGCCTCGATGAGCCGCCCGTCCGTCGCCAGATCCAGTCCCTGCGCCTTGGCGATCGGCGTCGCCGTCTCCTGTGCACGGTCCAGCGGCGAGGCCACGACATGCGTGATGTCACGCGGGGCGAGATGCTCGGCGACCCGGTCGGCCATCTGCCGCCCCAGCTCGGAGAGGTGGTAGTCGGGCAGGCGCCCGTAAAGGATCCCGTCCGGGTTCTCCACCTCCCCGTGGCGCATCACGTGGACGACAGTGATCTCGCTGCCCGCGTTCATGCGGTGGCCTCCGTGGTGGGGTCAGTGGCTTCGGCAGCCGCGCGCGCCGCCGAAGGCAGGGCCGCGGCGATCTTCTCGATCGCCCGCTCGTCATGGGCGGTGGAAACGAACCAGGACTCGAAGGCCGACGGCGGGAGATACACGCCCTGCGACAGCATCGAGTGGAAGAACGCGGTGAAGCGGAACGACTCCTGGGTCTTCGCGTCGTCGTAGTTCCGCACCTCACGCTCGGTGAAGAAGACGGAGAACATGTTCGACGCGTTCTGCAGCCGGTGCGCGACACCCTCCTTGGAGAGCGCGTCGGTGACGAGGCCGCGCAACTGTCCCGAGACGACATCGACCTTGTCGTACGCGACATCGTCGAGCAGCCGCAGCTGCGCGAGGCCCGCGGCCGTAGCGATCGGGTTCCCCGACAGGGTGCCCGCCTGGTAGACGGGACCGACCGGGGCGAGATGCTCCATGACATCGGCCCGGCCACCGAAAGCGGCGGCCGGGAAGCCGCCGCCCATGACCTTGCCGAAGGTCATCAGATCGGGACGCACCCCGTCGACGCCGAACCAGCCCGCCTTCGACGTACGGAAGCCGGTCATCACCTCGTCCGAGATGTACAGCGCGCCGTTCTCCCGGCACAGGTCGGCAAGACCCTGGTTGAAGCCCTCACCCGGCGGTACGACGCCCATGTTGCCCGGCGACGCCTCCGTGATGACGCAGGCGATCTCACCGGCGTTCGCGGCGAACGCGGCACGCACGGCATCCAGGTCGTTGTAGGGGACGACGATGGTGTCGCCCGCCTGGGCGCCGGTGACGCCCGGGGTGTCCGGGAGGCCGAAGGTGGCCAGGCCGGATCCTGCCGCGGCGAGCAGCGCGTCCACGTGGCCGTGGTAGCACCCTGCGAACTTGATGATCTTGGCGCGGCCGGTGAACCCGCGCGCGAGGCGGATCGCGGACATCGTCGCCTCGGTGCCGCTGGACACGAGCCGCACCTGCTCGACGGGCGCGATACGCGCGACGATCTCCTCGGCGAGCGCGACCTCGCCCTCGCCGGGCGTACCGAAGGACGTGCCGCGCGCGACGGCCTCCTGGACGGCGGCGATCACATCGGGGTGGGAGTGGCCGAGGATCATCGGCCCCCACGAGCAGACGAGGTCGACGTACTCACGGCCGTCGGCGTCCGTCAGGTACGGACCGGTACCGGACACCATGAAGCGGGGCGTACCGCCCACAGCGCGGAAAGCGCGCACGGGAGAGTTCACACCGCCGGGCGTCACGGCCGCCGCACGGTCGAAAAGAGTCTGCGAAACTGGGGCGCTATACGGGAAGCTCACATGAACCATGGTGTCAGAGGCTTCGGACATCCTGCGGACAGGTGTTTCACTCCACGTTTTAGCCGGTGACCGTGGGGGAGGTCACTGACACGATGATCGGGTTGCGCGGCGGGGGCCGTGAGGCCTAGAAAAGCAGGGGCGGGCGCCCTGGAAAAGCAGTCGGGTGGAGATATGCATCGCGGTGGCGGACTGGGCGAGGGGACCGACGACCTGGGTCCGCGGCGTGCCCGGCGGATCGGCAAGCACCGGCGCGAGGCGGAAGCGGCCGAGGCGAAGGCCCTGGCACGGGACGGCGAGACGGAGCAGGACCGGGCGGGAAGCAGGAGTGGCCGGGTGGGCGGGGTGACGTACAAGTACTTCGGAGCCCCGGACGGCGCGACCGCCGCCCGCGTGCCCATCTCGATGCGCCCCGAAGAGCTCGGCGGTGACGAGCTCGGCATGGGCGGCATGTTCACGAAGATCAAGCCGGAGACGGTGGCCGCGATGGTCCTGACCGGCATCGAGGGCATACCCCTGCACAAGGTGCCCCCGCTCGAACTGGTCGTCCTGCACCCCGACTACGCCGTGGTGAAGCTCCCCATGACGGTCGTCGACCCGCTGCGCGGCGTCGGCGAGGAGTCGGTCGGCGCCGCGGCGTTCATCTGGTCCACGGTCCCCGACCGCGGCGGCCCGCGCGACGCCTTCAACGTCTACCAACTCCTGCACGAATGGCAGGACTTCAGCCACCGGCTGCATGACGCGGGGCATCAGGCTTACTGCCTGGTGTGGCCCTGAGCCGAGCTCGCCGCCCACCCGTCGGCGACGGTCGGCCGCCAAGCCACAACAGCCATCCGTGGGCCGGCCCTCAGGGCTACGGAGTCCAGCGGGGGTCCCGGCCCGTCTCGGTCAGGAGCCGCTCCAGCTCGGAGGCTCCTTCCGGCACCGGCAGCGGCTCCCCGAAGACGCCCATCTTCCGGGCCGTCGGGCCCAGCCCCGCCACCGTTTCCCGCAGCGCGGCGACGACGCCGCTGCTCTCCGGGGCGGGCTCGTACTCCTGCCCCGTGGCGCGAGCCAGGTCCCAGGCGTGCACCGTCAGGTCGAGCAACGCCATGCGGCCGACCGTCTGCGCGGGCATGTCCATGGCCCCCGTGGTGCCTTCGTCGGCGCCGGGCGCGGCCCAGGCGGCGGCCAGCCTCCCCGCCTCGTCGGCGAAGCGCTCGCGCCAGTCGGGGCTCTCGGTGACGTAGTCCGGGGACTCACTGAAGTCGGAGTCCTGCTTAGCCGCCAGCGCCTGGAACTGGACGATCACCTGGAGGAGGTGGTTGACCAGGGCCTTTACGTCGTACTCGGCGCAGGGGGTGGGGTCGGCGAGGCGGTCGTCGGGGATCGCGCGGACCACGGGGACGGCGTGGGCGGTGGCCGCCTTCAGGAGGTCGGCAATGCCGTTCCCGGTCACGATGCCGTTCTCACTCACGATGCTGTTCTCACTCATGACGTGACGCTAAGGCGGCGACCACACCCGTGGCTTGAAGAAACGCGACACGGGCGCGAGGCCCCGGCATACGATCCAGCCATGGCCGACGCTTCCACTTCCGGGCCACCCCCGGGGCCACCACCAGGGCCGCTTCAGGGGCCGCGGACCGACACACGCGGCATCGTCGATGCGGCCGGGCTCTTCGCCCGCGTACATTTCCGCCGCGTCGCAGCGGGCTCGGCCCTACTTCGTTCCTACGTGGAGCAGTACTGGCTGATCGACTGGGACCTGGCCGAGCCGTACGCCTCGCACATCGTGCCGCACCCTTCCGTGAACGTCGTCTTCCAAAGCCTCCCCGGCCAGGAGCCCTTCGCCGAGGTCGCGGGCATCGGGCTCGACCTCTTCACGCAGAAGCTGGAGGGGCGGGGGCGGGTGTGCGGGGTGAAGTTCCGGCCCGGCGGCTTCCGGCCGTTCGCACCGTCGGCGCCGGTGTCCGCGTGGACGGGGCGACGGCTGCTGCCGCTGCAGGAGGTCTTCGGGGAGGTCCCCGATGGCGCGCTGGACGCGGTCCTGACTCCGGAGGACGAGCAGGCGCGCGTGGCGAGCCTCGACGCCTTCCTGCTGAGCCTCGGCCCCACACCCGACCCGCAGGCGGACCTCGCCATGGCCCTGGCCGAACGCATCCGCGCGGACCGCGGAATCCGCCGGGTCAGCACGTTCGCACGGGCGGAGGGCATGTCCGTGCGGGCGCTGCAGCGGCTCTTCTCGGCGTACGTGGGGGTCGGCCCGAAGTGGCTGATTCTGCGCCACCGGATCCATGAGGCGCTGGAGCACGCGGAAACGGACGAGGAGGTGGACTGGGCGGACATGGCCGCCACACTCGGCTACGCCGACCAGGCCCACCTGATCAGGGACTTCACGGCGACGGTGGGCGTACCGCCGACGGCATACGCACCGCCGCGGTGATTCAGCGTTTCAGCCTTTCGGCGCTCGGTCGCTTCGGTGCTCGGGCGTTCCGACCCTTCGGCGTTTCGGCCCTTCGGCGTTCCGACCCTTCGGCGTTGCGGCCCTTCGGCGTTGCGGTGCTCGGGCGGGCCGGCCCTTCGGCGTTGCGGTGCTCGGGCGTTCCGACCCTTCGGCGTTGCGGCCCTTCGGCGTTTCGGCCCTTCGGCGTTGCGGTGCTCGGGCGGGCCGGCTCTTCGGCGTTGCGGCCCTTCGGCGTTGCGGTGCTCGGGCGGGCCGGCTCTTCGGCGTTGCGGCCCTTCGGCGTTGCGGTGCTCGGGCGTCCGGCCTACGACGCTCCGGCGCGGCAGCGGGGCACCGCGCCACCGCGTCACCGCCTCAGCAGCCGGTCAGGTCCACGCTCCAGTCGTTGCAGCGCATCCAGTGCCCCTTCGGGTACTCGAAGTCGTGCTCGCCCCGCATCGTGAACCCTGCCTTCCGGCACACCCCGTTGGAAGCCGCATGGTCCGCGGCGGGAAACGCGTGCAGCCGTGGGTGCCGGCCAGCGGCCCGCGCCTCCTCGACGACCAGCCTCGCGGCCGTCGCGGCGATGCCCCGCCCCTGGAACCCGGGCAACACGCTCCACCCCGTCTCCCAAGCGGACTCCCCCTGCCAGGACGTCTCCCAGTACCCGATCGAACCGACTACGTCACCATCGAGAGCGATCCGGAACATCTGACCCCGCTCCAGCGCGAGGTAACGCCGATGCCGGGACACCAACTGCTCACGCGTCTCGGGGCCGCCCAAATGCGCGGTCATCCCAGCGGAGTTGCAGGCGACCAACAACGCGAAGTCACCCTCGGACCAGGGAACCAAGCACGGCTCTGACAACGGCGATCTCTCCATACCGGCCACGGTAGGGGGAGGGTCTGACAACAGGCTCCGGCGAAGCACGCTCAAAGCCTCCGGGCACCCCTCATGCCACGATCTCCCCATGCTCATCGCCCGCTCCGCCGCCCTCTTCGCCCTCGCCGCACTCTTCGAGATCGGCGGCGCCTGGCTCGTCTGGCAAGGAGTGCGCGAACACAAAGGGTGGGCGTGGATCGGCGCGGGCGTCATCGCACTCGGCGTCTACGGCTTCGTCGCCACGCTCCAGCCCGACGCCGAGTTCGGCCGCATCCTCGCCGCGTACGGCGGCGTCTTCGTCGCGGGATCCATCGCCTGGGGCATGGTCGCCGACGGCTACCGGCCCGACCGCTGGGATGTGACCGGGGCGCTGATCTGCCTCGCGGGCATGGCGGTGATCATGTACGCACCACGAGGCCGCTGAGGGCGCCGACGTCCCCGCCTATCCTTGGCCAGGGACAGGACAGAACGTACGTACGCCCAAGGAGCAGCCATGACCGCCGCGAACGCAGCGCCCGCAGCGCCCGCCGCCACCCGCATCGCGATCGTCACCGGCGCGAGCAGCGGCATCGGCGCCGCCACCGCGCGCGGACTCGCGGCCGCCGGCTACCGCGTCGTCCTCACCGCCCGCCGCAAGGACCGCATCGAAGCCCTCGCCGCCGAGATCACGGCCGCGGGCCACGACGCGATGGCGTACGCACTCGACATCACCGACCGCACCGCCGTGGACGAGTTCGCCACCGCCTTCCGCAAGGTCGCGGTCCTCGTCAACAACGCCGGCGGCGCGCTCGGCGCCGACACCATCGCCACTGGTGACCCCGCCGACTGGCGCCAGATGTACGAGACGAACGTCATCGGCACCCTGAACATCACCCAGGCCCTGCTCCCCGCGCTCACCGCGAGCGGCGACGGCACGATCGTCGTCCTCTCCTCCACCGCCGGCCACGGCACGTACGAGGGCGGCGGCGGCTACGTGGCCGCGAAGCACGCCGAGCACGTCCTCGCCGAGACCCTCCGCCTGGAGATCGTCGGCACCCCGGTCCGCGTCATCGAGGTCGCCCCCGGCATGGTCAAGACGGAGGAGTTCGCCACGACCCGCTTCGGCGGCGACACGGAGAAGGCCGCGAAGGTCTACGCAGGGGTGGCGGCCCCCCTCACGGCCGACGACGTAGCGGACACGATCACCTGGGCGGTAACCCGCCCACCCCACGTGAACATCGACCTGTTGGTGGTCCGCCCCCGCGCCCAGGCCTCCAACACGAAGATCCACCGGGAGCTGTAGGGCAGAGGCAGCGGTTCAGCCCTTCACGCAGATGACCTGCTTGAGCTTGGCCACGACCTGGACCAGGTCGCGCTGCTGTTCCATGACCTTCTCGATCGGCTTGTACGCGCCGGGGATCTCGTCCACGACACCCGAATCCTTGCGGCACTCGACGCCCCGCGTCTGTTCCTCCAGATCCTGCATCGAGAAGCGCTTCTTGGCCGCGTTGCGGCTCATACGCCGGCCCGCGCCGTGCGAGGCCGAATTGAAGGACGCCTCGTTCCCAAGGCCCTTCACGATGTACGAACCGGTGCCCATCGAACCGGGGATGATCCCGAAGTCGCCGCTGCCCGCACGGATCGCGCCCTTCCGCGTGACCAGCAGGTCCATCCCCTCGTACCGCTCTTCGCTGACGTAGTTGTGGTGGCAGGAGATCACCGGCTCGAAGGTCACCTTCGCCTTCTTGAACTCCTTGCGGACCACGTCCTGGAAGAGACCCATCATGATCGAGCGGTTGTACTTCGCGTACTCCTGCGCCCAGAAGAGGTCGTTCCGGTACGCGGCCATCTGCGGGGTCTCCGAGACGAAGACCGCGAGGTCGCGGTCGACCAAGCCCTGATTGTGCGGCAGCTTCTGAGCTACCCCGATGTGATGGTCGGCCAGCTCCTTGCCGATGTTGCGGGAGCCGGAGTGCAGCATCAACCAGACCGAACCCGACTCATCCAGACAGAATTCGATGAAGTGGTTTCCGCTTCCGAGCGTTCCCATCTGCTTAGTCGCCCGCTCCTGACGGAATTTGACCGCATCGGCGACTCCGTCGAAGCGCGTCCAGAAGCCCTCCCACGCGGACGTGCCGAACCCGTGCAACCTCCCCGGATCCACCACCTCCGCATGCATCCCACGGCCCACCGGAATCGCCTGCTCGATCTTCGACCGCAGCCGTGACAGATCCCCCGGCAGGTCATTGGCCGTCAGAGAGGTCTTGACCGCGGACATTCCGCAGCCGATGTCGACGCCCACCGCCGCGGGGCACACCGCACCCTGCATGGCGATCACCGAGCCGACCGTCGCGCCCTTGCCGTAGTGCACGTCCGGCATGACGGCCAGACCCTTGATCCAGGGCAGCGTCGCCACGTTCTGGAGCTGCTGGAGTGCGACGTCCTCCACCGAGGCCGGGTCCGTCCACATCCGGATCGGTACCTTTGCCCCCGGAACCTCCACGTACGACATAACGTCCTCATTCCCCCGTAGTTGCATCAACGTGTTGAAAGTCGTGAAGCGCAAATACCGGAGCCAAGGTCAACGAAAGGGATCACGGACCGGCGTCCACGGCATTGCGTGCGATACACATTGTGTCCACCGGTCGCCCACCAGCGGCAACCCAATATCCCCGGCGAGAAGGAGCCCATACGGTGCAGCGGAAGGCCTACGTACCAGGCGTCGCAGCTCTCATCGCAGCGCTGCTCGCCGGCTGCACGGGCGGAGGCTCGCTCGGCGGGGAGCCGGACGACTCGAAGCCCGGCGACACCGGCGGGACGACCGCGGCCGCCGAGCCCGGCAAGTACCGCACGCTCCCCGAGCCCTGCGGCGAGGTCGACACCGACACGCTCGACTCGATGCTGCCCGGCATCAGGGAGACCCCGGACGGGGAGCAGCGGGAGAAGGCGTACGAGGGTGTGCCCACGGTCACGTATGACACCGACCGGCGTGTGGGCTGCCGCTGGAAGGTGGAGTCCTCGGAGGCCACCCACCACCTGCTCGTCGACTTCGAGCGCGTCGTCTCGTACGACAGCGCCGTGAGCGATGACACCCGTGCCACGGAGGTCTACTCGTCGAAGGTGCGGAAGGCGGATCTGCCCGAGCCCTCCGGCACCCCGTCCTCCGCCGATGGCGGGAGCGGGGACGAGGAGGGGGCGGACCCCGAGCCGTCCGACAGTGCCGGGTCGGGTGGGGACGAATCCGACAAGGGCAAGGACAAGGGTGACGGTGAGGATGAAGGTGGGGGTGAAGGTGGGGGTGACGCGAGTGACAGTGCCTCCAGCGGCGACCCGGAAGAGACCGTCACGCCGCCCGGCCTGGAGCCTCGCACCCTCGACGACCTGGGTGACGAGGCCTTCCTCGACGACGCGCTCACGACGGCCGCGTCCGCGACCCGGCACCGCACGGTGACTGTGGTGTTCCGCACGTCGAATGTCATCGTGACCGTCGAGTACGACGAGCAGCCGGGGCGTCGTACGGAGACCCCGGACAGCAAGGAAATGCAGGACAAGGCGCAGGAACTGGCCGGAATGCTGGCCGACAGGTTCGACGAGTAGCGGCGGTTCGGACAGGTGCCCGGCTCTCTGGAAGCGGAGTCGTTCGCGTCGGGCACGGCGTACCGTGGCCCATCGAACCGACGACAGCCGTCTTGAGTGACTTGAGTGAAGGAACCATGCACCGACCAGCACAGCGACTCACCCGCATACTCACCTGCGCAGCCGCCGTACCGGTGATCCTCATTGCCTCCGGCTGCTCCTCCGACTCCGGCTCGGGTTCGGACGAGGGGAAGAAGGACTCGGGCTCGAAGGCTTCCGCCTCGGCTTCGGGCAAGGACAAGGACAAGGCCGCGAGTGTGGAGAAGGCGGCGTTCGCCAAGCTGCCCGAGCCCTGCGAGGTCCTGTCGAAGAAGACGCTCGGCGATCTCGTCCCGAAGGCGAAGGACAAGTCGGGCAAGGCGGGCACGTCCGATGACACGTCGGCGCGTGGCACCTGCTCCTGGGACAGCCTGGAGAACAACGGCGTCGACGGCTCGCAGTTCCGCTGGCTGCGCGTGTCGCTGATGCGTTTCGACTCGGACGCGTCGCTCGGCAGTGGCGCCAAGCGCGCGCAGAGCAGCTTCGCGAAGCAGGTCGCGGACGCGCAGGCGACGGAGGGCGCGAAGAGCGTCAAGACGGAGCCGGTGCCGGGCCTCGGCGATCAGACGACGGTCGTGCACTACGACCTGAAGAAGGACAAGGAGAACTTCAAGCAGCAGACGGTCGTGACGCGTGTGGAGAACGCGGTCGTCACGATCGACTACAACGGCGCGGGTCTTGCGGGTGACAAGGCGCCGAGCTCGAAGGATCTGTCCAAGGACGCCGAGAAGGCCGCGAAGGAGGCCGCGGAGGCGGTTGTCTCCGCGAACAAGGCGGGTGGCGCAACGGACGGCGGCTCGAAGGACTCCAAGGAGTCCAAGGAGTCCAAGGAGTCCAAGGAGTCCTCCAGCCCCAAGGGCGATTCCAAGTCGAAGTCCAAGTCCAGCTCCAAGCCCAAGAGCTGACGCAGGGCGCGTAGCGCCCGCGTGCGCGTTCCGCGCGCAACTCGCGGCGACTGCACGGAAGTTGTGGAGCCCGGCCCGGTGGCGGCCGGGCTCCTGCCGTACCGGCACACCGTCTTCCGCATGCGTGTGCCAGGCTGTCGCTCGCAACAAACCGAACAGGGAGGGGTTCGCGGGTGGCCGCGATGCAGCTGACACGCACGCACCGAATACTCATCGGCGTGGTCGTCGCCGGTGCGGTCGTCATCGCCGGCATCGGTTTCGCGGGGTCGTACGCGGCCGTGCGCGAGCTGGCCGAGAAGAAGGGCTTCGGCAGCTTCTCGGTGGTCTTCCCGATCGGCATCGACGCGGGCATCTGCGTCCTGCTGGCGTTGGACCTTCTGTTGACGTGGATCCGCATCCCGTTTCCCCTGCTGCGTCAGACGGCGTGGCTCCTGACGGCGGCGACGATCGCCTTCAACGGCGCCGCGGCCTGGCCGGACCCGCTGGGCGTGGGCATGCACGCCGTCATCCCGATCCTGTTCGTGGTCGCCGTCGAAGCGGCGCGGCACGCGGTGGGCCGGATCGCGGACATCACGGCCGACAAGCACATGGAGGGCGTACGTCTCACGCGCTGGCTCCTGTCGCCCGTGCCGACGTTCAAGCTGTGGCGGCGGATGAAGCTGTGGGAGCTGCGTTCGTACGAGCAGGTCATCAAGCTGGAGCAGGACCGGCTCATCTACCAGGCCCGTCTGCAGGCCCGTTTCGGCCGCTCCTGGCGGCGCAAGGCGCCGGTGGAGTCGCTGATGCCGCTGCGGCTCGCGCGGTTCGGTGTGCCGCTGGCGGAGACGGCTCCCGCAGGTCTGGCGGCGGCGGGTATCGAGCCCGCGCTGCTTCCGCCGGCGCCGGAGGTGCAGCAGCGCCCGGAGCTGACCAAGCCGTCGGCGGCCGCGCCGCAGCTGGCGGCCGAGCCCCAGCCCGGGCCTCAGCCCGAGTCGCGTCCTCAGCCCCAGCAGGACCAGCAGGAGCCGGAGTCGGAGCCGGAGGCCCAGGGTGCGCACGTGAGCCCGTGGTTCGCCGCTCAGCAGCCGTCGTACGTGCCTGAAGAGCCGCACGACCAGTGGTACGCGGACCAGCAGGCGTACGCGGAACAGCAGGCCTACGTCGAGCAGCAGGAGTACCTGGAGCAGCAGCAGGCGTACTTCGACGAGCAGGGCGGTGCCGGGGTTGCTCCCGAGCCCGCGTTCCCGGTACCCGCGGGGCCTGGCCGCACGCGCCCGCTGGGCGGTCAGCGTCTGATTCCGGGCCCGCGCGAGGAGTCCGTGGGGACGGCGGAGGCGGCGGAGGCGGTGGAGGCCGTGGAGGAGCTGGAGCCGCTGCCCGACGCGTCCGGCCTCCCGGAGGACGTCTCGCGCGACGACGCGTACTTCGCGGCGTTCCGCAAGTACGTGAGCGAGCTCGGGGACTACCCCAACGCCCGCCAGTTCGGCCTGTACTTGATGGACCTGTACGGCGTCACGGGCCAGGCGGGCGGCCCTCCCGCGGAGAGCACGCTGCGCCCGTACCTGCGTGACTTCCGGGGCCGCTACCAGGAGGAGCTGGACTCGGAGTACAGCGCTTAGCGGGGCTTCGGCTCGGCCTCAGGCCCTGCTGCGGGCGCGCTTCTTGCCGGTCTCGCCCCAGATGGCGAGGGCGGCGCCGGCGGCGAACAGGGCGAGGTAGGCGGGGGTGGGCACGTCCCACCACTTCTGCAGGAGCCCCCAGGGGTTGTCCCCGAAGATGCGCCCGGCTGCGCCGAGGGCCCCTTGAATTCCGGCGACCCATCCGACGAGGGCGATGATTTCCTTCATACGCCCACAATTGCTGGCCCCTGGGCCTCGCACGTCCTGCCGGGGATCGATCTCCGGGTAGTCCAAACGATGCAGCCGGTCGGCCCCCGCTGCGCGACGAGGAATCCACCGGCGCCCCGACCAGCACGGCGCTGCACGGCGAGGACTCCACCTGCGCCGGTCACGCCCGCCGCTGCACGGCGCTGCACGGCGAGGACTCCACCTGCGCCCGTCACGCCCGCCGCTGCACGGCGCTGCACGGCGCTGCACGGCGCTGCACGGCGAAGACTCCACCTGCGTCTGTCACGCCCGCCGCTGCGCTACGAGTTCTCCGCCGTGCGCCCCCTCACAAGCTCGCCGCTTCGCGGCGGATGTCTCCCACCCACCCACCCGATCACCCCGAAGCCTCCCGTCCCCGAACAGGCCTTCCCACCCACCCGATTGCCCCGCGGGATAACGGGCGGGTGGGCGGAGGGAACTCCACCACGGGGTGATCGGGTGGGCGGGCGGGAAAAGCTCCGCCGCGGGATACGGGTGGGCGGGAGAACTCCACCGCAGGGTGATCGGGTGGGTGGGCGAGAAAACGCGTGGGGCGGGAGAACCCCGCCACGGGGTGATCGGGTGGGTGGGCGAGAAAACGCGTGGGGCGGGAGAACCCCGCCACGGGGTGATCGGGTGGGTGGGCGGGAAAAGCTCCGCCGCGGGATTGCGGGCCCTGCGGAGGGAGGGAACTCCACCGCAGGGTGATCGGGTGGGCGGGTGGGAGAATTCCGCCGCGAAGCGGCGGTCCAGTCCACGGCACGCGAAGCAGGACAGCACCCAACCCAGCCCGGCAGCCCCAAAGCCTGACACACGGCACGCGAAGCAGAGCAGCACCCAACCCAACCCGACAGCCCCAAAGCCCCGCTCCCGGCACACGAAGGGGGCGCCGCCCAGGCGAAGCTGGGCGGCGCCCCCGTTTTCGTACAGCCACAGCGGCCAGCGTTACGCGCCCAGCAGCTTCCGCACCCGCTCCGCACCCACGGCGAGCAGCAGCGTGGGCAGTCGCGGTCCCGTCTCCCGGGTTACCAGGAGGCGGTACAGGAGGGCGAAGAAGGACCGCTGCGCGACCTTGATCTCCGGCGGGAGTTCCTTCGCCGTCGCGTCCGCCGAGAACCCGGCCTGCACCTTCGGCACGCCGTACACCAGGTGCGTGAGCCCGTCGAGGGACCAGTGCGAGTCGAGACCCTCCAGGAGCAGCCGCAGCGACTCGCGCCCCTCGTCGTCCAACGAGGAGAGCAGCACCGCGTCCGGCTCCGCGCGCACGATGGTGCGGGCGTCGGCCGGGACCTGGGTGGTGATCCAGTTCTCGGCACGGTCCAGACGAGGCCGCGCCTCGTCGAGGGACGAGATCGGGTCCGAGGGGTCCAGGTCCCGCAGGATGCGCAGCGTCTGGTCCTCGGCGCCCGCCGTGACGTCCGCGACGGACGCGAGCGTGCGGTACGGCAGCGGGCGCGGGGTCCGGGGCAGCTCACCCGCGGCCGTGCGCACCGCACGCGAGTGCGCCGCGGCGTCCGCGGGCAGCACGGAGCCGTCCGCGACCTTCGCGTCCAGCTTGTCCCACTCGTCGTAGAGCCGCTGGATCTCCTGGTCGAAGGCGATCTTGAAGGACTGGTTCGGCCTGCGGCGCGCGTACAGCCAGCGCAGCAGCGGCGCCTCCATGATCTTCAGCGCGTCGGCCGGAGTCGGCACTCCGCCCTTCGACGACGACATCTTCGCCATGCCCGAGATGCCGACGAAGGCGTACATCGGGCCGATCGGCTGCACGCCCGCGAAGATCTCGCGCACGATCTGCCCACCGACCACGAACGACGACCCGGGAGACGAGTGGTCCACGCCGCTCGGCTCGAAGATGACGCCCTCGTACGCCCAGCGCATGGGCCAGTCGACCTTCCAGACCAGCTTGCCGCGGTTGAACTCGCTGAGCAGGACCGTCTCGGTGTGCCCGCAGTCCGCGCACACGTAACTGAGCTCGGTGCTCTCGTCGTCGTACGACGTGACCGTCGTGAGGTCCTTCTCGCACGCGCCGCAGTACGGCTTGTACGGGAAGTACCCGCTCTGGCCGCCGCTGCCGTCGTCCTCGCTCGCGGCGCCGGAGCCCTCGGCGGCCTCAAGCTCGGCCTCGTCGACGGGCTTCTGCGACTGCTTCGACTTCCCGGGGGCCTTCTTGGTCCGGTACTGGTCGAGGATCGCGTCGATGTCACCGCGGTGCTTCATCGCGTGCAGGATCTGCTCGCGGTAGACGCCCGAGGTGTACTGCTCGGTCTGGCTGATCCCGTCGTACTCCACGCCCAGCTCGCCCAGGGCCTCGGTCATGGCCGCCTTGAAGTGCTCGGCCCAGTTCGGGTACGCGGACCCGGCCGGGGCGGGCACGGACGTGAGCGGCTTGCCGATGTGCTGGGCCCAGGTCTTGTCGGTGCCGGGCACACCGTCCGGGACCTTGCGGTACCGGTCGTAGTCGTCCCAGGAGATCAGGTGCCTGACCTCGTGCCCGCGCCGCCGGATCTCGTCCGCGACCAGGTGCGGGGTCATGACCTCGCGGAGATTGCCCAGGTGGATGGGGCCCGAGGGCGAGAGCCCGGAGGCGACGACGACCGGTTTGCCCGGGGCACGACGCTCCGACTCGGCGATGACCTCGTCCGCGTAGCGGGAGACCCAGTCGGTGGTATCGGTGCTCTGAGCCACGATCGGCACGCCTTTCTGCTTCAACTCTTCTTCTACGTGAGTACCGCTTGTCGGAGTCATTCTCCCAGCTCCACCCGCAACCGCGAAAACCGCTTTTCCCTGCATGGGATACTGGCCGGGTCTATCTGCACCTCGAGGAGAACGGCATCCACTCCATGGCCTCGGTCACGTCCCTCACCGCCTCCGTCCACCAGCGCCTCGCGGACGCCCTCTCGGCTGCCCTGCCGGAGGCCGGCGCCGCCGACCCGCTGCTGCGACGAAGCGACCGGGCCGACTACCAGGCCAACGGGATCCTGGCCCTCGCCAAGAAGGCGAAGGCGAACCCGCGCGAGCTCGCGACGAAGGTCGTGGACGCCATCGACGCCCCTGACCTGCTGAAGGACGTCGAGGTCTCCGGCCCCGGCTTCCTGAACGTGACGGTCACCGACAAGGCGATCACCGAGAACCTCGCCGCGCGCGCCGCCGACGGCGACCGCCTCGGCGTGCCGTACGCCGAGCAGGCGGGCACGACGGTCGTCGACTGGGCGCAGCCGAACGTGGCCAAGGAGATGCACGTCGGGCACCTGCGCAACTCGGTCATCGGCAACTCCGTCGTCAGGATCCTGGAGTTCACCGGCGAGAAGGTGGTCAGCCGCCACCACATCGGCGACTGGGGCACCCAGTTCGGCATGCTCGTGCAGTATCTGATCGAGCACCCGGACGCGCTCGGCCACCAGGCCGCCGACGGCACCGAGCAGGCGGGCGAGGAGGCCATGTCCGGCCTCAACCGCGTCTACAAGGAGTCGAAGGTGCTCTTCGACTCCGACGAGGAGTTCAAGACGCGGGCCCGGCGCCGGGTGGTGGACCTCCAGGCGGGCGACCCCGAGACCCTCGCGATCTGGCAGCGGTTCGTGGACGAGTCGAAGGTCTACTTCTACTCGGTCTTCAACAAGCTGGACGTGGAGATCGAGGACGCGGACATCGTCGGCGAATCCGGCTACAACGACATGCTGGCCGAGACCTGCCGCATGCTCGAGGAGTCCGGCGTCGCCGTCCGGTCGAACGGCGCGCTGTGCGTCTTCTTCGACGACGTGAAGGGCCCTGACGGCAACCCGTCCCCGTTGATCGTCCAGAAGTCCGACGGCGGCTTCGGTTACGCGGCCACCGACCTCTCCGCGATCCGCGACCGCGTCTTCAACCTCAAGGCGGACACGCTCCTCTACGTGGTGGACGCGCGCCAGTCGCTGCACTTCAAGATGGTCTTCGAGACGGCCCGCAGGGCGGGCTGGCTGACGGAGGACGTCAAGGCGGTGCAGCTCGGCTTCGGCACGGTCCTCGGCAAGGACGGCAAGCCGTTCAAGACGCGTGAGGGCGAGACCGTACGCCTCATCGACCTCCTCGACGAGGCGATCGAGCGGGCGTCGGCCATCGTCCGCGAGAAGGCGCAGGACCTCTCCGAGGAGGAGATCGCCGAGCGCGGCGCCCAGGTGGGCATCGGCGCGGTGAAGTACGCGGACCTGTCGACGTCGGCGGTGCGCGACTACAAGTTCGACCTGGACCAGATGGTGTCCCTGAACGGCGACACGTCGGTGTACCTCCAGTACGCGTACGCCCGTATCCAGTCGATCCTGCGCAAGGCGGGCGAGGTGCGGCCGAAGGCCCACCCGGAGCTCGAACTGGCCGCCGCGGAGCGGGCGTTGGGTCTGCACGTCGACCAGTTCGCGGAGACGGTCGCCGAGGTCGCCGGGGAGTACGCGCCGCACAAGCTGGCGGCGTACCTCTACCAACTGGCGTCGCTGTACACGACGTTCTACGACAAGTGCCCGGTCCTGAAGGCGGACACCCCGGCGCAGGTCGAGAACCGCCTGTTCCTCTGCGACATCACGGCCCGGACGCTGCACCAGGGCATGGCGCTCCTCGGCATCAGGACACCTGAGCGCCTCTGAGCCCCCGTCAGGGGCGCGGGACCGTCAACGCGCCCCTGAGCCTCCGCAGTCCCTCGGCGATCTCGTCGGGGGCCTGCGTGACAAAGCACATCCGCAGGGTGGCAACGTCCGGCTCCCCGGCATAGAACGGCGCCCCGGGCACATACGCCACGTCATGCCTGACGACTTCCGGCAGCAGGGCGGCGGTGTCGTAGCCGTCAGGCAGCCTGGCCCAGACGAACATGCCCCCCTCCGGCCGGAGCCAGGTGGACCCCTCGGGCAACGCGTCCCCGAGTCCCGCGAGCATGGCGTCCCGGTGCAGCCGGTACTCCCCCGCGACGTGCGCGACGTGCGCGTCCAGGTCGTTGTCCGCCAAGTACCGTGCCGCTGCCAGCTGGTTGACGGTCGGGGTGTGCAGGTCGGCGGCCTGCTTGGCGACGGCACAGGCCCGCAGCAGCACCGCGGGCGCCCGCAGCCAGCCGAGGCGCAGGCCGGGTGCCATGACCTTGGAGAAGCTGCCGAGCAGTACGGTGCGGTCCTCGGCGCCGGGGTACGAGGCGATCCACGGCACGCGCTCCCCCTCGAAGCGCAGCTCCCCGTACGGGTCGTCCTCGACGATCCACAGACCGCGCCGCGCGGCGACGTCGGCGATCGCGGCCCGGCGCCCGGCGGGCATGGTGCGTCCCGTGGGGTTCTGGAAAGTGGGCACGGTGTAGAGCAGCTTGGGCCGGTGGAGGGCGACGAGTTCGTCGAGGGCGTCCGGGTCGATCCCGGCCTCGTCGCACGGCACGGGCACGACATGCGCGCCCGCGAAGCCGAAGGCCTGGAGAGCGGCGAGGTAGCAGGGGCTCTCGACGAGGATGGTCTCGCCGGGCTCGATGAGGGCGGTGGCGAGCAGGGACAGCGCCTGCTGCGACCCGGTGGTGACGATGAGGTCGTCGGCCGAGGTCGCGAGCCCGCGCACGGAGAACCGCTCGGCGACGGCGGCACGCAGGACGGGTTCGCCCTCGGTGGTGGCGTACTGCAGCGCGCGCTCGGGCTGCTCGGTGAGCACGGCCTGGAAGGCGGCCGCGATGCCGTGTTTGTCGAAGAGGCCGGGGGCGGGGAGCCCGCCCGCGAAGTTGATGACCTCGGGCCGCGCGGTCACGGCCAGGATGTCCCGTACCGGAGAGCCCCCGACCGACGCGGCACGCGCGGCGAGCGGCGGGGTGGGTGCGGCGGTGGGGGCGGGCTCGGTGACGGTCACGGCGACGGCTCCTTCGGCACGGACGGACGGCTCGATTCGCACCCTAGGCACGTAAGTGCCGCCTACACACGCCATTCCGGAATGCGGACCGCGCCGTACAGACCGCTGCCGCCCCACCTCCGGCAACTACTCGCCGGTGTCCACCCCTTGGTCGTCGTCACGATTGGTCTTCATCCACTTCTTGCCGTCGAGCGAGTACCCGTAGACGGGACGGCTCTGGTCGCCGCTCGTGGCGAACGGCTTGCCCGTGTCGTCGATGCGGACGGTGCCGTGCCGGGTGCCGCTCGACCACTCCAGCTCCAAGTACCACCGTACGTAACGGGTGTTGGCGGTCGCGTTGATGTAGAACGCCTCCGGATCACTCGCGCTCACCTTGTACGGGAAGCCGCTCTCCCCCGCCTGCGGGGCCGGGCGTGGCACCGACGCGTCCAGGTTGACGTCGAAGGAGTGCTGGGGCACGCTGCCGCCGCAGCCGACGCCGAGGTATCCCATCTTGTAGTTGTTCCACGCGAGGGGTGCGCTGGTTCCGGCGACGCGGACGTTCAGGGACTCCAGGACGACGGTGTCCTTGCCCGTGCCCTGGACCGTCAGCTTCACGGTCTGGTCCCGGGCGGAGACCGCGCCGTTCGCGGAAACCCAGCCGGCGGCGTCCTGTTCGTTGGGCGGCGGGGAGAGGGTGCCGGGGGCCTTGTCGACGAGATAGGGGTGACCGCAGGGGGCATCCCAGTACTGGGGCTGGGTGGAAACGGTCACCGGAGCCGGCCCGGCGTCGGCACCACCACTACCCTTGCCGCCGCCTTTGGGCGCCCGGGCCTGGCCATCACCCTGCTCGCCCCCGCTCGCGGGCTTCTCGGAACCGGCCGTCTCCTTGCCGCCCTTTCCCTTCCTCGGCTCCTTCGCGGAGGGCGACGCGGACGCGGCATCCGGGCTCTTGTCCGCCTCCCCGCCCTCCGCGCTGGGGGAGTCGGTGGACACATGGTCACGGTCACCGCCACCAGAAGCGGCCTGTACGGCGAAGGCGGTGGCACCGAGCGCGAGAACGACACCGGCGGCAACAAGAACACGCGCCCTGGGCAGACGCCGAGCGACCGGCACGGGCGCCCGCCCAATCACGATGCCGGGCGCACCACCACCAGAATCCCCATCCCCATCCTCACCCACCTCCCCGCTCCCGCGACCGCCCCCACCGGCAACGGCAAGGGCGTCGGACTCGGGGGGGTCCGCAACAGCAGGGGATGAGGACGAGGATGCCTCCTCCTTACGATCACCTCGCGAGGCATCGGCCAGGATCCACCGCCGATGGACCTCGACCATCTCCTCCCGCGAGGCCCCGCACACCCGGGCCAGCCGCTCCAGCGGAGCGAACTCCGTGGGCACGGCGGACCCGTTCACATAGCGGTGCAGCGTCGACGTCGACACATGCAACCGCTTGGCCAGCGCCCCGTAACTGAGCCCCGACCGCTCCTTCAACTCCCGCAGCAACTCCGCGAGATCGCCCGCCCCCACGCTCTCTCCATCCCATCCAGCCGTTCCAAGGAACGGAGTTTCCGCAGTTCACAGCCGTACGAGCGTCCCAACGTCCCCAACTGCCGTCCCACGCTGGCTCCTGGGACAAAACCCCGCACAAGCTGTGGCCATACAAGCACGCCGCATCCGGGGACACCTCGGCGCGGCTCACGTCACTCCCGTCACACCGAAAGAGACCAGCCATGCGCCTCACCACCAAGGCCGCCGCCACCGCCGCAGCCCTCACCGCCGCCCTCTCGCTCACCGCGCTCGGCAGCGCCGCCTCGGCCGCGACGCCCGCCGCGAAGTCGGCGCCGGTCACCTGCACCGCCGCCACCACCAAGGTCACCGTGGACCAGGTCGACCGCCCCCTCAACCACCTGCTCGTGAAGGCCAAGAACACGGGCACGAAGACGTGTTACGCGTACGGCGCCCCGTTCCTCCGCTTCGACGAGGGCCAGTCGTCCACGCCGTGGGTGGAGGCGAGCCGGCCCCAGGCGGTCGTCACGCTGGAGCCGGGCCAGACGGCATACGCGGCCATCGGCACGTCATCCCCCGAGGGCTCGGACGGCTCCCAGGCCCAGAACCTGGAGGCCTACTTCTCCAACCGCGCGATGAACGGCAGCGTAGGCAACCCGGCAACACCGAAGCTCCCGGAGGGCGGCGTGTACGTGGACAGCTCGGCATATGTCACGTACTGGCAGACAACGGCTTCGGCGGCCCTGATGTGGTGACACCCCCGGCATCGAAGCAGCCAACGTAGGAACCAACTGATCAGCGTCCCACCCTCACCAGCAGGTAAGTACCGCACTAATTAGTCGGTACTTGTCGCCTCCGCAGGGCCCCACGAGGATCAAAGGCGCACCGGAAGACCGGCCGGAACGCCCCCTCAAAGGAGCTCCCCATGCCCACCCCCAACCCCGCAACCGTCCTGGGCCTGGGCCTAATGGGCACCGCCCTAGCCACCGCCCTGGTCAAAGCCGGTCACCCGACCACGGTCTGGAACCGCACCGCCTCCAAGACCGGGCCCCTGGTCGCCCAGGGCGCGAGCCCCGCGGCCACGGTCAGGGAGGCCATCACAGCGAGTCCCCTGGCCATCGTCTGCCTCACCACCAACGCGGACGTCCGCGCCCTCCTCGCCCCGGAGGCGGAGACCCTCGCCGGGCGTACGGTCGTGAACCTCACGAACGGAACGCCCGGCCAGGCAAGGGAGTTGGCCGACTGGGCGGCGGTCCACGGCATCGCGTACATCGACGGCGGCATCATGGCCGTACCCCAGATGATCGCGACGCCCGGCGCGTACGTCCTCTACAGCGGCAGCGACGAGGCGGTCTTCGCCGCGCACCGCGAAACCCTGTCCGCGCTCGCCGCCACCAAGTGGGTGGGCAAGGACCCGGGCAGCGCGGCGCTGTACGACCTGTCCCTGCTCACGGGGATGTACGGCATGGTGATGGGCGTGGTCCAGGCGTACGCGCTGATCGGCAGCGGAGGCGTACCGGCCCGAGAGTTCGCGCCGCTGCTCAGGGAGTGGGTCAACGCCATGACGGACGGCCTGGTGCCCCGCATGGCCGAGGCGCTGGACTCCGGGCAGCACCTCACGGACGTCTCGTCTCTGGAGATCAACCAAGCCGCGCTCCCCAACTTCCTTGCGGCATACGCCCAGGGGGGAATCAGCGACGAGCTGTTCAGGCCTCTCCAGGGCCTGTTGGACCGCTCGATCGCCGAGGGCCACGCGGCAGACGGGCTCTCGCGCCTGGCGACCCTGCTCAAGAACGGCTAAGGCACCAGCACCACCTTCCCCGTGGTCCCCCGCCGCTCCATCGCCGCATGGGCCAGCGCCGCATCCGACAGCGGGAACGTCTGCACCGAGGGCACCAACTCCCCCTTGGCCGCGGCCTCCAGGGCACGCCGCTCCTGGTCGGGGCCGTCCTCGGGCCGGGCCATCAGCTGCATCAGCGCGTTGGTGACGGTGATGCCCCGCTCCTCCACGACCCCCGCGTCCGGCTCGAATCCTTCCTGCGAGGACCAGCCGATGACCACGTACCGCCCACCCGCGCCGATGAGTCCGAACGCGGCGGCGGACTTCTCGCCGCCCACTCCGTCGAGTACGGCCGTCACTTGGCGTCCGTCGAGGCGCTCGCGCACGGTGTCCGTCCAGCCGGGCTCGTTGTAGTCGACGGCGAGATCGGCGCCGAGCTCCCAGACGGCCTCGACCTTGTCGGGCCCACCGGCGGCCCCGATGACGACCGCCCCGAGCGCGTGGGCGTACTGCACCACGAGCCGACCGACCCCGCCTGCGGCGGAAGTCACCAACACCACGTCGTCGGAGGTGAGTTGAGCGACATCCAGGAGCCCCATGGCCGTCGCCCCGGTCATCACCATGGCCACGGCGGACTCGAAACCGAGCCCGTCCGGCACCTCGTGCAGCTGGGCCAGGTCGGCCACCGTCAGTTCGGCGTATCCGCCGGGTTCACTGCGTGGGGTCACGACGGCCCGCCCCAGCCACTCGGGGTCCACGCCGGGGCCCACCGCGTCGACGATTCCGGCGACCTCTCCGCCGAAGACGGCGGGCAGCTCGGGCTCCGGCGGCGCCATGTCGCCCGCGTCACCGCGCCGCAGGACGGTCTCGACGAAGTGAACTCCCGCCGCCCGTACGGCAATCCGCACCTGGCCCGGCCTCGCAACGGGGTCGGGCCAGGTCTCGTACGTCAGATTCTCGGCGGGCCCGAACTCGTGCAGCACAACGGCGCGCATACGTCCTCCTCAGAACGTCGACCGACACCGACAGGGCGTCGGCGGAACGTCTATGCACACCACCCTGCAACCTCAAGCAAACTTGAGGTCAAGCCCGCAGCGAACCCGCATCGAGCCCGCACCAAGCCCGCATAGCCCGCACCCCCGGCCGGCCAGCGCGCACCCCCGGCCGGCCCCTCAGAGCTTCCGCGCCACCTCAGTCGCCCAGTACGTGAGGATCATGTTCGCGCCCGCGCGCTTGATGCCGGTGAGCGACTCCATGATCGCCTGGTCCCGATCGATCCAGCCGCGCTCGGCGGCGGCCTCGATCATCGCGTACTCGCCACTGATCTGGTACGCCGCCACCGGCACGTCGACCGCGTCGGCGACCTTGGAGAGGATGTCCAGGTAGGGGCCCGCGGGCTTCACCATCACCATGTCGGCGCCCTCTTCGAGGTCGAGCGCCAGCTCGCGCAGGGACTCACGGGCGTTGGCCGGGTCCTGCTGGTAGGTCTTGCGGTCGCCCTTCAGGGACGAGCCGACGGCCTCGCGGAAGGGGCCGAAGAAGGCGGACGAGTACTTGACGGTGTAGGCGAGGATGGAGACGTCCTCGTGCCCGACCTGGTCCAACGCGTCACGGATGACGCCGACCTGACCGTCCATCATGCCGCTGGGACCCACGACGTGGGCTCCCGCGTCGGCCTGGACCTGTGCCATCTCCGCGTACCGCTCAAGGGTGGCGTCGTTGTCGACGCGCCCCTCGGAGTCGAGGACGCCGCAGTGACCGTGGTCGGTGAACTCGTCGAGGCACAGGTCGGACATGACGATGAGGTCGTCGCCGACCTCGGCGCGTACGTCGCGCAGGGCGACCTGGAGAATCCCGTCCGGATCGGTGCCGACGGTCCCGGCGGCGTCCTTCTTCTCCTCCTCCGGCACTCCGAAGAGCATGATCCCGGAGACCCCGGCCTCCATGGCCTCGACGGCGGCCTTCTTCAGGCTGTCGCGGGTGTGCTGCACGACGCCGGGCATCGCGCCGATCTCCACGGGGGCGCTGATCCCCTCGCGCACGAACGCGGGCAGGATCAGGTCGGCCGGGTGCAGCCGCGTCTGGGCGACCATGCGCCGCATGGCGGGAGTCGTCCGAAGGCGACGGGGCCTGGCCCCGGGGAAGGATCCGTACTTGGTGGTCACTGTCTCTCTCACCTCACGAAAGATTCCGGCCCCGGCTGAAGGAACTCAGCCGGGGCCGGGAAGTAACTAGCCCGTCCGGCGCTTGAGGACGAACGTCCGGCGCTTGAGGACGAGCTCGGCGAAGCCGGTGATTACGGTACGCCTGAGCGTCAGGGCGCCGCCCGCCGCCTACGGGACCCCGGCCGCCGCTCGCTGGGCCGGGTGACGGGGTCCCCCGCGTCAAGCGCGGCCGCTCGACGCCGCGTTCCGAACTCGGCCAGCGCCTCGGCCAGCTTGTGGACGGAAGGCTCCGGGGCCATCACGTCCACCCGGAGGCCGTGCTCCTCCGCGGTCTTGGCGGTGGCGGGGCCGATACACGCGATGACGGTCACGTTGTGCGGCTTGCCGGCGATGCCGACGAGGTTCCGCACGGTCGACGAGGAGGTGAAGAGCACGGCGTCGAAGCCGCCGCCCTTGATCGCCTCGCGCGTGTCCGCCGGGGGCGGCGACGCACGCACGGTCCGGTAGGCGGTGACGTCGTCGACCTCCCACCCGAGATCGATGAGCCCGGCGACCAGCGTCTCCGTGGCGATGTCGGCCCGCGGCAGGAAGACGCGGTCGATCGGGTCGAAGACCGGGTCGTACGGCGGCCAGTCCTCCAGGAGGCCGGCGGCCGACTGCTCACCGCTGGGCACCAGGTCGGGCTTCACGCCGAAGGCGATCAGCGCCGCTGCGGTCTGCTCGCCCACCGCCGCGACCTTGATCCCGGCGAAGGCGCGGGCGTCGAGCCCGTACTCCTCGAACTTCTCGCGCACCGCCTTGACCGCGTTGACGGAGGTGAAGGCGATCCACTCGTAGCGGCCCGTGACCAGGCCCTTGACCGCGCGCTCCATCTGCTGGGGCGTACGCGGCGGCTCGACGGCGATGGTCGGCACCTCGTGCGGCACCGCGCCGTAGGACCGCAGCTGGTCGGAGAGCGAGGCCGCCTGCTCCTTCGTGCGCGGGACGAGCACGCGCCACCCGAAGAGCGGCTTCGACTCGAACCACGACAACTGGTCGCGCTGGGCGGCGGACGACCGCTCGCCGACCACGGCTATGACGGGCTGGCCTCCGTCGGGCGACGGCAGCACCTTCGCCTGCTTGAGTACCTGGGCGATGGTGCCCAGGGTCGCCTGCCAGGTGCGCTGGCGCGTCGTCGTACCGGCGACGGTCACCGTCATCGGGGTGTCCGGCTTGCGTCCGGACGAGACGAGTTCACCGGCGGCCGCGGCCACGGAGTCCAGGGAGGCCGACACGACCACGGTCCCGTCGGATGCCCCCACCTCGCTCCAGCAGCGGTCGGAGGCGGTGCGCGCGTCGACGAAACGCACGTCCGTGCCCTGGGCGTCGCGCAGCGGAACACCCGCGTAGGCGGGTACACCGACCGCCGCCGCGATGCCGGGCACGACTTCGAAGGAGATGCCCTCGGCGGCGCAGGCGAGCATCTCCTCGGCCGCGTAGGTGTCGAGTCCGACGTCGCCGCTGACGGCACGTACGACCCGCCTGCCGCCCCGTGCCGCCTCCATGACAAGATTGGTGGCGGCTCGCAAAGTCGATGCTTCGGCGATCGCTGACGCGTCGTCAACTGTCCCTGGCTGAGGTGTGTCCACACCTCCCCTGGCATGCGCGCGCACGACGTCGAGCACATCGGGCTCGGCGATCAGTACGTCCGCTCGGGCCAGCGCCTCCACGGCGCGCAGCGTAAGTAGTCCCGGATCTCCGGGTCCGGCACCCAGGAAGGTGACGTGCCCGTGTGCGGGAAGGCCGGGAAGGTTCGAGGTGGGGCTCAAAGTGCTCGCTCCCCCATCAGACCGGCCGCGCCCTTGGCAAGCATCTCGGCAGCGAGTTCACGGCCGAGCGCCAAGGCTTGGTCATGCGTCTCGGGCACGGGACCGGTGGTGGACAGCTGCACCAGCGTCGAGCCGTCGGTTGCCCCGACGACGCCGCGCAGGCGCATTTCCTTGACAATCTGCCCGTCGGCCAGCAAGTCGGCCAACGCACCCACAGGTGCGCTGCAACCGGCTTCCAGGGCGGCGAGCAGGGATCGCTCGGCGGTCACGGCGGCCCGGGTGTACGGGTCGTCGAGCTCGGCGAGCGCGGCGGTCAGTGACGCGTTGGACGCGGCACATTCGATCGCCAGTGCCCCCTGGCCGGGGGCGGGCAGAACTGTGTCGACCGACAGGAAGTCGGTCACCTCGTCGATCCTGCCGACGCGGTGGAGCCCGGCGGCGGCGAGCACGACGGCGTCGAGCTCGCCCTTGTGCACGAACCCGATGCGGGTGTCGATGTTCCCGCGGATCGGCACGGTCTCTATGGCGAGTCCGTGGTTGCGGGCGTAGGCGTTGAGCTGCGCCATGCGGCGGGGCGAACCGGTGCCGATGCGCGCGCCGCTGGGCAGCTCGGGGAAGGTCATCCCGTCGCGCGCGATGAGTACGTCGCGGGGGTCCTCGCGCAGCGGGACCGCGGCCAGGGCCAGGTCGTCGGGCTGCGCGGTCGGCAGGTCCTTCAGCGAGTGGACGGCGAAGTCGACCTCGCCGGCGAGCAGCGCGTCGCGCAGGGCGGTCACGAAGACGCCGGTGCCGCCGATCTGTGCCAGCTGCTCACGGGACGTATCGCCGTACGTCGTGATCTCCACGAGCTCTACGGGGCGGCCGGTCAACTGGCTCACTGTTTCGGCCACTTGCCCGGACTGGGCCATGGCCAGCTTGCTGCGCCGTGTCCCGAGCCTCAGTGCCCTCTCGGTCATGCCCGGCCTCGATTCGGATCTGTTTGCGATGCGTTCTGATCGGTGGGTTCATTGATCTTGTCGGCCCTGCTGACGGCGGCGACCGTCTGCGGGTCGAGGTCGAAGAGGGTGCGCAGCGCGTCGGCGTACCCGGCACCGCCGGGCTCGCCGGCCAGCTGCTTGACCCGCACGGTGGGTGCGTGGAGCAGCTTGTCGACGACGCGGCGGACGGTCTGGGTGATCTCCGCGCGCTCCTTCTCCGGAAGTCCGGGGAGCCGTCCGTCGAGCCGCGCGATCTCGTTCGCGACGACGTCGGCGGCCATGGTGCGCAGGGCGACCACGGTCGGCGTGATGTGCGCGGCCCGCTGCGCGGCGCCGAAGGCGGCGACCTCGTCGGAGACGATCGCGCGCACGCGCTCCACGTCCTCGGCCATGGGGGCGTCGGCGGATGCCTCGGCGAGCGACTCGATGTCGACGAGGCGTACGCCGTCGATGCGGTGCACGGCGCCGTCGATGTCGCGGGGCATGGCCAGGTCGAGCAGGGCGAGCAGGACGTTGCCGGTCTCGACGATCGAGGGGCCGCGGCGGCGCTCGGGCACGCGCCCGGTGGCGGTCACGGCCGCGGCGAGCGCGGAGATGGTGTCGGCCTCGCGCTGCGGGTCGTCGCGACGCTCGGCGGGTGCGTTGTCCACCCAGGCGGCGTGCTGCTCCAGGGTCGCGGCGTCCATCCCGGCGACGGCTTCCTCGCCCATGACGGAGAACCCGACGCCGCGGGGCACGGCCGCCCCGTCGCCGGAGAGGCCGAGCGGGCATGCCTCGTCGGTGTCCGCGCCGTGCGGCGCGGGCGAGGAGGAGGGTCCCGCTGCCGGCACGCGCGGCGCACCCACTGCGACGGGTGCGCCCGTACGGTCGGCCACGCCCGCCGCGACGGCCTCTGCCGTCAGGACCAGACCGGTCGCCCCGGTGCAGGAGACGGCGACATCTGCACGTGTCAGTTCGGCCGCCACCTGATCCATCGGCACGGCGCGCGCGATGGTGCCCGTGCCGCCCTCCGAGAGGATCTCGGCCAGGCGGTGCGCCCGGTCCAGGGTGCGGTTGGCGACGACGACCTCGTGGACCCCGGCCCGCGCGAGCGTGGCCGCGGCCAGCGAGGACATGGAGCCCGCGCCGATGACCAGGGCGCGCTTGCCCTTGGCCCAGGTGTCCACGGGCTCGCGCCCGGCGAGCTGTTCGAGGCCGAAGGTCACGAGCGACTGTCCGGCCCGGTCGATGCCGGTCTCCGAGTGCGCGCGCTTGCCGACCCGAAGGGCCTGCTGGAACAGGTCGTTGAGGAGGCGCCCCGCGGTGTGCAGCTCCTGGGAGCGCGCGAGGGCGTCCTTGATCTGGCCGAGGATCTGCCCCTCGCCGACGACCATCGAGTCCAGGCCGCAGGCCACCGAGAACAGGTGGTGGACGGCTCGGTCCTCGTAGTGGACGTAGAGATAGGGGGTGAGCTCTTCGAGGCCCACGCCGCTGTGCTGGGCGAGCAGCGTGGACAGCTCGGCGACGCCCGCGTGGAACTTGTCCACGTCGGCGTAGAGCTCGATGCGGTTGCAGGTGGCGAGCACGGCCGCTTCGGCGGCGGGCTCGGCGGCGAGCGTGTCCTGCAGGAGCTTGGCCTGCGCGTCCGCGTTGAGCGCCGCCCGCTCCAGGACGCTCACGGGAGCGCTGCGGTGGCTCAGTCCGACGACGAGGAGACTCATGCCGGCATCACGGCGGGGACATCCCCGTCGGGCCCTTTCCGCTGCTGCTTGGTGGCGGCGGGCGGCACGGCGCCGTCGGCCGCCGCTTCCTCGCCGGCCTTGCGCTGCTCGTGGAAGGCGAGGATCTGCAGCTCGATGGAGAGGTCCACCTTGCGTACGTCGACGCCCTCGGGCACGGAGAGAACGGTGGGCGCGAAGTTCAGGATCGAGGTCACACCGGCGGCGACGAGCCGCTCGCAGACCTGCTGGGCGGCGCCCGCCGGGGTGGAGATGACGCCGATGGAGACGCCGTTGTCACTGATGATCTTCTCGAGATCGTCCGTGTGCTGCACCGGCATGCCCGCGACGGGCGTGCCCGCCATGGCCGGGTCGGCGTCGATCAGCGCGGCGACTCGGAAGCCGCGCGAGGCGAACCCGCCGTAATTGGCAAGGGCCGCACCGAGGTTACCGATACCGACGATCACGACGGGCCAGTCCTGGGTCAGGCCGAGCTCGCGTGAGATCTGGTAGACGAGGTACTCGACGTCGTAGCCCACACCGCGTGTCCCGTAGGAACCGAGGTAGGAGAAGTCCTTGCGCAGCTTCGCGGAGTTGACCCCCGCGGCGGCCGCGAGCTCCTCGGAGGAGACCGTGGGCACCGAGCGCTCCGACAGTGCGGTGAGGGCTCGGAGGTACAGCGGAAGCCTGGCGACGGTGGCCTCGGGAATCCCTCGGCTGCGGGTCGCCGGTCGGTGAGTTCGGCCAGTTGCCACGGTGCTCCTGCGGGTAGAGCGGGGCTGCAGGCGGTCACACGTCCCCAGACCGCCCCGTCGAATGCAGGCTATGTCTTTGTGAACGCGTGCACAAAGATGGTGTCCGATTTGCCCGGCCAACGTGACCGGGGTCACGCGCCCCCGGCGCACGTACCGGGAACCGGCGCACATGAGGCCGCGGCGCTCAATTGATGGGGGCAAAACCGCACACTCTCCTCACGATCATCGCCCCCGAGACCAAAACCGCCCACGATCCTAAGGGACCATTCGGGCCGTTTGGACTCGTCGGTCAGTGACGATTCGGACTACGGGGCGAGCTCGCGGCGCAGTCGATCTTCGTTCACCCGCCAGAAGGTGTGCTGTTCTCCATCGACCAGAACCACCGGGATCTGTTCCCAGTAGGCCCGGTTGAGCTCTTCGTCCTGCGTGATGTCCTTCTTCTCCCATACGACTCCCAGCTCGCCGCAGACCTTCTCGATCACCAGCTGTGCTTCATCGCACAGATGACACCCGGGCTTACCGATCAGGGTGACCGTCCGGTCCTGGGGCTTCTTCTTCTCCGTACGGCGAAAAATCGGGCTCATGACACCATTCTCGCCCCGCCGACGCGCCGCGTGGGCCGTCTCTTTGCCCGTCTGTTTTAACGGTGCGGCCGCGAAGAGTTCACAGCGCCGAATCCTGCCGACTCCAGAACGACCGAACGAACTAGCTATGCTCACGACATGGCCGCTCTCGGATGGCTCACCCCCCGTAGGCGCTCCGCCACCGCGCGGAGCGTGTTGGCAGGCGAGGCCTCGGCTGAGGCAGCGCGCAAGACCTCCCAGGAGCTGGAGGCCCTCGACGAGGCCGCGGTTCTCGACGCAGCGCCCCAGGAGCCCGAGGGGCCGGAGTTCCCGGTCTTCGGCGACGACAAGGCCGCCGCCTTCTTCGATCTCGACAACACCGTGATGCAGGGCGCCGCGATCTTCCACTTCGGCCGCGGTCTCTACAAGAGGAAGTTCTTCGAGCGCCAGGAGCTGGCCCGATTCGCCTGGCAGCAGGCGTGGTTCAGGCTCGCGGGCGTCGAGGACCCCGAGCACATGCAGGACGCCCGCGACAGCGCCCTGTCCATCGTCAAGGGCCATCGCGTCGCCGAGCTGATGTCCATCGGCGAGGAGATCTACGACGAGTACATGGCCGAGCGCATCTGGCCCGGCACGCGCGCCCTGGCCCAGGCCCACCTGGACGCGGGCCAGAAGGTCTGGCTGGTCACCGCCGCCCCGGTGGAGACGGCCACGATCATCGCCCGCCGCCTCGGCCTGACCGGCGCGCTCGGCACGGTCGCCGAGTCCGTGGACGGCGTCTATACGGGAAAGCTCGTCGGTGAGCCCCTGCACGGCCCGGCGAAGGCCGAGGCGGTGCGCGCGCTCGCGTCGGCGGAGGGCCTGGACCTGGCCCGCTGCGCCGCGTACAGCGATTCGCACAACGACATCCCGATGCTCTCGCTCGTCGGGCATCCGTACGCGATCAATCCCGACGCCAAGCTGCGCAAGCACGCACGTGAGCGGGACTGGCGGCTGCGGGACTACCGCACCGGACGCAAGGCCGCCAAGGTCGGCATCCCCGCCGCAGCGGGCGTCGGCGCCATCGCGGGCGGCACGGCCGCGGCCATCGCCCTGCACCGCCGCCGCCACTGAACATTCTCTCGGTCCTACCCCGCCCGGGCTCTCGCCAGTCACGTTGGTAGCACTCGGCCACAACACGCCCCGCGCTTAGACGGAATGTGACCCTTTTCGATCAACAAGCGTTCACTCTGTGCTACTTGAACGGGCATAGACCGGTAACAGAAGCGACGTAATCGGTGATTTGAGCAACTGGGTGTAGTGCCGCCTGTACGAAGCGTTATTCTCCTCAGACGCATTACGGACCCCACACGTCGCTACGACGGGTGAACGGTTCCGCACTGCACGTGATGGAAGCTCTGCCTCTGGGAGTCCCGTGTACCCACACGTCGGGGTTGACGCCTCGGGCCTGGCTACGCTGCGCGCAACGGTCGCCGACCGCTTGCGCGGCTTCGTCCCCACCGCGTACGCCGGCCCCGCCGTCCCCGCATTTGCCGTCCCCACACCCGCCGGGCCCGTCTATGCCCTGGCGGACAGCGGCGCGGCGGTCAGCAGACGGGCTCGTTCCGCCTCTGCCGCCACCTCAACCCCCACCCCCCGCCGTCCCGCCGCGGACAGCGACAGCGCCCGCATGATGGACCTGGTCGAACGCGCCCAGGCGGGCGAGTCCGACGCCTTCGGCCGTCTCTACGACCAGTACAGCGACACGGTCTACCGCTACATCTACTACCGCGTCGGCGGCAAG
Organism: Streptomyces sp. NPDC033180; assembly: GCF_055577645.1. NCBI lineage: Bacteria > Bacillati > Actinomycetota > Actinomycetes > Kitasatosporales > Streptomycetaceae > Streptomyces > Streptomyces sp. NPDC033180. The sequence goes on from NZ_JBVIPU010000026.1 coordinate 49,688, forward strand.
GCGACCGCCGAGGACCTCACCAGCGAGACCTTTCTGCGCGCCCTGCGCCGCATCAGCACGTTCACCTGGCAGGGCCGCGACTTCGGCGCCTGGCTCGTCACCATCGCTCGCAACCTGGTCGCCGACCACTTCAAATCGAGCCGATTCCGCCTCGAAGTGACCACAGGCGAAATGCTCGACGCCAACGAGGTCGAGCGCAGCCCCGAGGACTCCGTCCTGGAGTCCCTCTCCAACGCCGCACTGCTCGACGCCGTGCGCCGCCTCAACCCCCAGCAGCAGGAGTGCGTGACCCTGCGCTTCCTGCAGGGCCTCTCGGTCGCCGAGACCGCTCGTGTGATGGGCAAGAACGAGGGTGCGATCAAGACCCTCCAGTACCGCGCCGTCCGCACACTGGCCCGGCTTCTGCCCGACGACGTGCGCTAGCGCCGCGCGCCGCCGATCGCCCTCTGTAGCCGTCCGGAGTGCCCAACTCACCTTCCGTGGCGGCCAGATGGCCGTCACGGAATTTGGGCGGTCCGATCATCCTCCGTCCGTAACCCAAGTGCCGCGACGCTCGTTGTGCGGGATGCAGGCTCCCTGTGGTTGCTCCCTGACTTTCCCCGAGCTCTTCATGAGCGGTGGATACCCCACTCGCTCACTCGATCGTGTGGAAATGCTCAGTTCGTGCAACCCTCAGGACCCCCTGGGGAGTCGACCGTCATGACGAGAGGAGGTGCCGCCAGTGATCGCGAACGTATCGGCACACCGGCGGGCGAACGCCTTCGCCCAGGCCCTGGAGGAGCAATCCGACCAGGGCCCGGCGGCCGAGCAGTCCGAAGGTTCCGTCACGCCCGATCCCGTGCCGTCCGAACAGACGGCCCCGGACCGGATGTTGACCCTGGCGACCGGCCTCGGCGAGCTGCCGAAGCCGGAGCTGGATCCCGAGGTCAAAGTGGTCCAGCGGGCCCAGCTCGTAGCTGCCATGGAGGCCATGCTCCTTGAGGGCACGGCCGCGGGCGGTGGGACCATCGGCACATCGGTGCCCGAACAGCGGTCCCGCAAGGGTGCCCACCGGGCCACGGGACTGCGCAAACTGAAGCCGCGCTCCCGGCTGTCGCAAGGCATCGCCGCGGGCGGGCTCACCGTCGGCGTGGCCGCCGGCGCGTTCAGCGGGGTGGCCGCGGCCAGCTCCGACGCGCTGCCGGGCGATTCGCTGTACGGCCTGAAGCGCGGCATGGAGGACCTCAAGCTGGGCATGGCCGACGGCGACAGCGACAAGGGCGGGGTCTACCTCGACCACGCGTCGACGCGCCTGAACGAAGCCCGCAGGCTGATGGAGCGGGGTCGCGTCGGCGACCTCGACCACGAATCCCTGGGCGAGATCAGGCGAGCCCTCTCGGGCATGCGGCACGACGCCACGGAAGGCCACCGCCTTCTGCACCAGGCGTACGAGAGGGACGGCTCGCTCGGCCACATCCAGACCCTGTCCGCGTTCGCCGAGTCGCACCGCAGGAGCTGGAGCGACCTGCAGAGCCGACTGCCCGTCCAGCTCGGCGACGTGGGCGAGCAGGTGAGTTCGGTCTTCGACGCGATGGACCAGGAGGTGGAGCCCCTCCGCTCGCTCCTCCCGCGCACCCCGGACAGGAGCGACGCCCCCGGGCAGCCGAGCCAGGGCGACTCGTCCGGCTCCTCGGCCCCGGACAGCCCCTCAGCACCGGATTCGTCCCCGCGGGAAGGCTCCAGCGCCGACAACAGCAGGCCCCACCCGTCCACATCGGACGGCGGCAGCAAGGACGACGGCCTCCTCGGCGGCAACACGGGCGGCCTCCTGGACCCGCCGAAGTCCGACACGACTCCGAGCAGCCCGGCGGACGGCAAATCGTCCGCCAAGGAGTCCCCGTCGGCCAAGCCGGACGTCACGGTCCCGCCGATTCTGCCCGGCCTGCTGCCGGGCCTGGGAATCGACGAAGAGGACGCGAGGTAGAAGGAGCGGCACACAGGGAGGGGGCCAGATCCTGAAGGATCTGGCCCCCTCCCTGTGTCAGATCATGTCGCGGAAGAAGACCGGCCGCCCCGACTCTTCAGAAGAGGACCGACCGTCCCGACTCTCTCTCAGAAGAAGACCGAACGCCGCTGCACCAGCAGCTTGTACAGCGTGTGCTGAATCTGCTCCCTGACCTGATCGGTCAGGTTGAACATCAGCATCGGATCCTCCGCCGCCTCCGGCGGATACCCGTCCGTGGGAATCGGCTCCCCGAACTGAATCGTCCACTTCGTCGGCAACGGCACCGCGCCCACCGGGCCGAGCCAAGGGAACGTAGGCGTGATCGGGAAGTAGGGGAAGCCGAGCACCCGCGCCAACGTCTTCGCGTTGCCGATCATCGGGTAGATCTCCTCCGCCCCCACGATCGAGCAGGGAACGATCGGGGTTCCGGCCCGCAGCGCGGTGGAGACGAAACCGCCCCGCCCGAACCGCTGCAACTTGTAGCGCTCACTGAACGGCTTTCCGATGCCCTTGAACCCCTCCGGCATCACCCCGACCAGCTCACCCCGCTCGAGGAGACGCTCCGCATCCTCGGCGCACGCCAGCGTGTGCCCCGCCTTGCGGGCCAGTTCGTTGACCACCGGCAGCATGAAGACGAGGTCCGCGGCGAGCAGCCGCAGATGTCGCCCCTCAGGGTGGTTGTCGTGCACGGCGACCTGCATCATCAGGCCGTCGAGCGGCAGCGTCCCCGAGTGGTTGGCGACGATCAGCGCCCCGCCCTCCGACGGGATGTTCTCGATGCCCTTCACCTCGACGCGGAAGTACTTCTCGTACAGCGGCCGCAACAGGGACATCAGGACCTGGTCGGTGAGCTCCTCGTCGTAACCGAAGTCATCGACCTCGTAGTCACCCGTGAGCCGCCGCCGCAGAAACGCGAGGCCACCCGCGATGCGCCGCTCCAGGCCACCGCCACCGCCCCGCGGCTCCGGTTCGGCCCCGCCGGCGGCCGCCGACGCGGGCGCCCCCTGACGCGAAGGCTCCCGCTCGGCCCGCTCCACCTGCGGCTCTCCGTCCTGCTGGCCGGGCATGGCCGTGACCTCACGCACGGCTGCCGGATCGTTCTTGCGCAGGGCCGCGCTCCTGCGCCGCGACGGGCGCTGCGCACCCGCGCGCGACCGGTCGTCGTCGAACGGAATGACCTTGGCGTCCGCCATCGTTGACGCTCTCCTCAGTTGGCGCTCTGGTTGCCCGCGAAGGGCAGCGTGGCGATCCGGTCGATGGCCCCCGCGACGGCCTGCGGCGGCAGGAGCCCGGGACCCCGACTGCGTACGAAATCCGCGAAGGTCTCCGCGGTCGTGTACTTGGGGCTGAAGCCCAGTGTCTCGCGCATCTGCCGGGTGGCCACGACCCGGCCGTGGGTGAGCAGCCTGATCTGCTCGGGCGAGAAGTCCGTCACGCCCAGGGTGCGCAGCGCCTGGCCGACCCAGGTGACCGCGGGCATGAACACCGGCAGCGTCGGACGCCCCAGGCGCCGCGAGCACTGCGAGAGCAGCAGCAGGCCGTCACCGGCGATGTTGAACGTGCCGCTGTTGAGCGTCCCGCGCTCCGGATCGCGCGCCCCGATGCGCAGGACCTCGATCGCGTCGTCCTCGTGCACGAACTGCAGCCGCGGGTCGTAGCCGAAGACGGTCGGCAGGACCGGCAGCGAGAAGTACTCGGCGAGCGGGGAGTCCGCGGCAGGGCCCAGGATGTTCGCGAAGCGCAGCACGCAGACCGCCACGTCCGGGCGGCGGCGCGCGAAGCCGCGTACGTAACCCTCGACTTCGACGGTGTCCTTGGCGAAGCCGCCGCTCGGCAGCGACTTCGGCGGTGTCGTCTCGGTGAAGACCGCCGGGTCGCGCGGCGCGGAGCCGTACACGTTGGTGCTCGACTTCACCACGAGCCGCTTGACCGTCGGCGACTTCTGGCAGGCGCCGAGCAGCTGCATGGTGCCGATGACGTTGGTTTCCTTGAGCGAACCGCGGTTCCCGCCGGCCAGCGCGGTGCCGGTGACGTCCAGGTGGACGACCGTGTCGACGGAGAACTCGGCGAGCACCTTGGCGATCCCGGGCTGCCGGATGTCGGTCTGCACGAAGTCGGCGCCGCCCAGATGGTGCTCGGCAGGTACCGCGTCCACGGCGACGACCCGGTCCACCTCGGGGTCCCGCAGGACACGTCGGACGAACCGTCCGCCCAGTTGTCGGGCCACCCCGGTCACGAGCACGACCTTGCCCAAGATCAGCGCCTGCCTTCCCCAGCCCTCGAAGTCCTGCCGCGCCCCGTCATTTCTCTCCTGGCACACGCTAGCTGGTCGATGTTGCGCTGTGATGACCGCCTGCTGCAGGAAGTGACGACACCCACATACAAGCGCACAGACCAGGCCCTACGCCCAGACCAGGACGTACGCCGGATCGGGACGCACATCCTGCCCACGACGCACGGTCCAAACAAGCCCCTGGGCCGTCCGTCGTAGCCCGAAAAGCGGCCGGAAGACGCCCCGGGCCGCCCTGCGAGTACCCCGAAAACGCCGAAGCCCTCCCGTCGGATGACGGGAGGGCTTCGGTACGCGCTGAACAGCTGTCGCTTACTTCTTGTTGCGACGCTGAACGCGGGTGCGCTTCAGCAGCTTGCGGTGCTTCTTCTTGGCCATCCGCTTACGCCGCTTCTTGATAACAGAGCCCACGACTACCCTCGCTCACTTCTCTTCACTCGGTGCGGGGCAGCTGACTGGGCCCACACGACCTACGTCGGCCCTAGCCTACCCGCCCCCGGGTGAGGGACGTAATCGAGGGGGATCGACCGGCTCCGGTCAGCCCGCCTCGACTCCTACATAGGATTCGCGGAGGTACTCGTGAACCGCCTGCTCCGGGACCCGGAAGGACCTTCCGACCCGGATGGCGGGCAGATGACCGCTGTGCACCAAGCGGTACACGGTCATCTTGGACACTCGCATCACCGAGGCGACTTCCGCCACGGTCAAGAACTGAACCTCGTTCAGCGGCCTCTGGTCTGCAGCCATGACACCCCACCTGAACCTTCCGCACATGACGGGCACCGGCTTCCCCTTCCGGTGACGCTTCGTCGCTGCGCGCTCACTCCCCAGACTAGGGGCGGATGATGCGAGTGGGGAAGAGGAGTAGCGATCGGCCGCCTACTGTGACAGACACGCTCGATTGAGTACATAGCGAGTAAGCGGTCGGTAGTAATCCGACCGCACAGCGTCATCAAGCGGAACGACGACGGACACCTGCCCCTCCGCCTCTCCGACGAACAGCGCGGGATCGTCCGTATCCGCCAGACCGATCGCCTCAAACCCCAGCTGACCTGCCCCGCAGACCCACCCGTGGTCCCCGATGACAAGCTCGGGAAGCGGTCCCTCAGCCTCCGCGGCAGCCGCGAGAGCGGCTCGAACCGGGAGCGGAGAGTGGGTATGTGCGCCGGTCTCACTCCCGGTGGGACGCGCGCCGGGTTCCCGCACCAGCGCGACTCCTTGTACGTAGTCAAGGTTGTACGTGCGTAGGCCGAACCGGGTCGTTATGTCGACACTCTTGCCCTCCGCTGGGGTGAGAACGGTGCACCCGGCCGCCGACAAAGCGTCCGCCAGGGCGGCGTAGAAACCGAGGAGCCGGTGCGGATGTCCGGTCCCGAAGAGCACGGGAAGCCGCCTTCGCGCCGCGTCCGCGAGCCTTTCGGCGAAGGCGTCGAGCGCGGCCAACGTCCGCTCCGGGTCGATGACATCGCCCCCCGAGGTGTGCCGGGGGTCGGCGGACACCCCGCACTTGTCGGCCATGAGCCCCAGCAGGTCACCGGGCCCCCAGCTCCACTCGGGATCCAGGCCGAGCAGTATCCGCGGGTCCCGGGCCGCGAAGAGCCGATAGCTCCGCAGGCTCTCTTCCCGCGTGGTGGCCACGGGCCCGGCCAGCCGGGCAGCCAACAGATGCGCACGCAACGCTCCGGTGCTCAACACGCTGTGAGCGTCCCGCAGTGAACATTCCGGCGCCCCCAAAACCCCGGAAATGCCCCACCGTTGGGCTAACAGGGCCACAATCAGGCCCGGCCGGCGCTTGAGGCCACCCCACCCAACCCGGCCGGCGCTTGAGGCCACCCCACCCAACCCGGCCGGCGCTTGAGGCCATCTTTTCGGGGGTCCAGGGGGCGGAGCCCCATGGTTTCGGGAAGGGGCGGGATTGGGGAAAGCCCCGCAGGGACCGCCCCAGCCCCACACCCCCCTTACGGCAACAACCCCCGCAGCGGAAACGCCGAGCGGCGAGCAGCAAGCACCGCCTGGTCAAGCCGATCCGCAGGGTCGTACCCACCCTCCCAGTCCGCCCAGGAGACAGGCCACCGCCCATCAGTCATCCGCGCGGGCGCCAACTGCCGCGTCCGAGCGAAGACTTCCTGCCGCCAGGCCTCAGGAATCTCCGCGGAAGGCGCAACCTCCCGCCCCGCGGCGATGGCGGTCAGATGCGTCCAGGACCGGGGCACCACGTCCACCACGGCATACCCGCCCCCACCGAGAGCGACCCAGCGCCCATCGGCGTACGAATGCGCCAACTCATGGCAGGCGACCTGCACGGCCCGCTGCGCATCAAGCGAAACGGCAAGATGCGCGAGGGGATCCTCGAAATGTGTGTCAGCGCCATGCTGAGTGACAAGGACCTGGGGCCGGAAGTCGGCGAGAAGCTCAGGCACCACCGCATGAAATGCCCGCAACCACCCCGCGTCCCCCGTCCCCGCGGGCAGCGCGACATTGACGGCCGACCCCTCCGCCACGGAGGCCGCGCCCGTCTCCTCGGGCCACCCGGTCTGCGGAAACAGCGTCCGCGGATGCTCATGCATCGAGATCGTCAGAACCCGCGGATCGTCCCAGAAAGACGCCTGCACCCCGTCCCCGTGGTGCACATCCACATCCACGTACGCGACCCGCTCGGCGCCCAGCTCGAGGAGCCGCGCGATGGCCAACGAGGCGTCGTTGTAGATACAGAACCCCGAAGCGGACCCCGGCATCGCATGGTGCAGCCCGCCCGCGAAGTTCACCGCGTGCAGCGCTTCCCCGCGCCATACCGCCTCGGCCGCACCCACCGACTGCCCGGCGATCAGCGCCGACGCCTCGTGCATCCCCGCGAAGGCGGGATCATCCGGGGTCCCGATGCCATAGCTGCCGTCCGCCGATGCCGGATCGGCGGACGCGGCCTTGACCGCCTCCACATAGTCACCGCGATGCACGAGCCGCAACGTCGAGTCGCCGGCACGCTTGGCCGCGACCACTTCCAGCTCACGGTCGAGCCCGAAGGCACCGACCAGGCTTCTGGTCAGCGCGAGCCGGACCGGGTCCATGGGGTGCTCAGGACCGAAGTCATAGCCCGTTACTGCCTCGTCCCACATCAGCTGTGCGTGGCCGCTCATGCCCGTCACCGTATCGGTCCGCTCCGGGGGCGAAAGAACGGGCGTACAACAAGGTCACGAGCACCAACACCATGGGAACGAGCATCGCCCCGCGGTAGTTCCAGGCATCCCCGAGCGCGCCCACCAGCGGTGAACCGATCAGGAACCCCACGTAGTTGAAGACATTGAGCCGCGCGACAGCGGCGTCCGAAGCGCCGGGGAACAACCGTCCCGCCGCGGCGAAGGTCTGCGGAACGATCACACACAGCCCGAGCCCGAGCACAGTGAAGCCCAGAATCCCGGTCCACGCACCGGGAGCCACCGCCACGACGGCGAAACCGATGGCGCCCACCACCGACCCGACCCGCACCACCGCCACGGCACCGAACCGCCGCACGCCCAGGTCCCCAAGCCCCCGCCCGAGCAGGGTCATGACCATGTAGACGTTGTAGGGGACGGTCGAGACCTCCTCCGAACTCCCAAGGACATCCTGCAGATACTTCGCGCTCCAGTTGGAAACGGTCGAATCACCGATGTACGCGAAGGTCATCACCAGGCAGAGCGGCAGGAGCAGCTTGAAGACGACGGGCCCGCCCTTCCGCTCCCCGGCGCCACCCGCAGCCGCGCCGGCATCGACAGTGGCAGTGGCAGTGGCAGTGGCATCGGCGTACCACCGGCTTCCCACGAACGCTCCCGGCAACAGCACCACGACCACCGGCAGATACGACACGAAGAGCGAAAGATCCCAGTGCGCCCCCGCCCAAGCGATCGACGCCCCCACGATCCCGCCCAGGCTGTACGCCGCGTGAAACCCCAGCATGATGCTGCGCCCGTACGCCCGCTGCAGACTCACCCCGAGCATGTTCATGGACGCGTCCAGCGCCCCTACCGAGAGCCCGAACGCCCCCAGGGCCACGGCTACTTGCCACAGCGCGTCGCCCGCGCCGACCCCGAGCAGCGCCAGAAGCACCACGGGCTGCGACCACCGCAGTACTCGGCTGGGCGGCACCCTCTTGACCAGCCATTCCGTGCCGACGCTGCCGACCCCCGCGAGGATCGGCACAGCGGCCAGAAACACCGGCAGCAGGCCGTCGGATATCCCGTACCGATCCTGAATGGCGGGGATCCGCGTCACCAGCAACGCGAAGGTGACGCCCTGCACCAGGAAGCTGAACGCCAAAGAGGCCCTGCCGCGCCGCAGCTCATCTGTCATGGCTGCTGAGCGTAGGACCCCTGGCTACCAGTGGGTAGATAGATCACTCAACCAATTCCCGGCCGCACTCCGCCACATCACGGCCTCACCGCCCGAGCGCGGCGACCTCCTCGGTCACCTTCTTCTCCATCGGGTCGACGACCAGGGCACCACTCACCACAACCGTCGCCGTAATAGTGACCGCGGCAATCGCCCCACCGAGCCACACCATGGTGTCGACCGGCAGGGTGTAGGCCCCCACGACCCGCACCGTCGCCTCACCGAACAGCGCCACACCCCACATCACCGAAAACGTCCGCTCCATCCGCGCGAACCGCCCCCGCTCGGCGATCAACCGCTCCCACACAGCGGTCCGCACCGGATTCCCCTTGGTCACCCAGGGCTTGAGCCCCACGGTCATCAACGGCCGCCCGGCGGCCACGGACACCAGCACGGCGAGCCCGATCGTCGCGGTGATCCCACTGTCCTTGGCGAGCATCAGGCGCGGATCACCGGCCAACAGGCTGAGCAGCAACCCGACGACGTTGGCGGCCAGGATGAGCGCCGCGAGACCATTGACCCGCCTCTCCTGGACCACGCTCCACAGCGTCCGCCCGGCAGGCACCACACTGCTCCAGGCGAGCGCCGCCATGGTGCCCATCCCAAAGCCCTTGCTGAGCAGGTAGTACGAGGCTGTGGGCACCGCCGCGTCCAGGACGAGCGGCTTCAGCGACTCCCAGCGGGGCCGCCGCACAGAAGCGCCCGCTGCTGTGTCTGTGGCCGGGGTGGCGAGCTGGCTCATGGGGATCGGTCCTCCGTCGTCACTGTCACTGGCACCGGCACTGTCACTGGCACCGGCACCGGCACCGGCACCGGCACCGGGTACGTCCCGTTCGTTCTCGACGTACTCAGCTTCGCCGCGACCGCACATCGGCCGACAGAAACGATCGTCCGGACCTGGCAGTGACAAATGTCAGGCCGCTCCCCCGACCCGGGTCATGCGAGCAGGTCAGCCAACTCCCCCATGTCCCCGAAGAGTTCAGTGGCCCCCGAAAGCCGCTCGGCCGGCGTCATGGCCGTGAACCCGTACACATCCATCCCCGCCGCAACAGCGGCCTTCACCCCCAACGGACTGTCCTCGATCACCACACACTTCTCGGGCGCCACTCCCATGCGCTCGGCGGCATACAGAAAGAGATCCGGAGCCGGCTTCCCCCGCCCCACGTCCTCGGAGCTGAAAATCCGCTCGTCACCGAACCACCGGTCGAGTCCGGTACGCCGATGCCCGACCCGAATCCGCTCATGGCTCCCGGACGAGGCAAGGCAGTACGGCACTCCGTCCGCCACCAGCTTCTCCAGTACGCCGACGGCCCCCTCCACGGGCTGCAACTCCCGCTCGAAGGCGGCAAAGACCCGAGCGTGAAAGGCCGCGTCAAATTCCTCGGGCAGCCGCTGCCCACTGCGCTCAAGAACAAGATCGTGTACGCGATGAACGGCGGCCCCCATGTAGTCACGCAGCGAGTCCTCGTACGTGGTGGGATGGCCGAGCTCGGTCAGATAGGCGGCAAGGATGGTGTTGGAGAGCGGCTCGCTGTCCACGAGAACGCCGTCATTGTCGAAGATGACCAAGTCGTATCGCATAACTCGACCCTAAACGCAGGAAAGGGCCCTTGAAGGACCCTGGAACGCAGAAAACCCCCGCACCCAGAGGGTGCGGGGGTTTCCCGTCAATAATAGTTCGGCGGCGTCCTACTCTCCCACAGGGTCCCCCCTGCAGT
>NZ_JBVIPU010000027.1:0-43301 GCF_055577645.1 Streptomyces sp. NPDC033180
CAAGGGGCAGATCTTCGTCAAGGGTGAGGTCATCAAGACCGTCCCCGAGTCGAAGATCGTGGAGACGCTCATCGAAGAGGCGCTGAAGATCGCCGAGCAGATGGAGAAGGACGGAATCCCCTCCGGCGAGCCGACGGTGGCCGTCGCCGGCTGATTGCCGTCTGCGTGGGCCCCGCCACCCGGGTTGGTGGCGGGGCCCACGTGCGCGTGACCGGACCGGCTCCAACCTGAACCGCCGCTCCGCGGCGGATGCTTCCCACCCGACCACCCCGGGGTAATCGGGTGGGCCGGCGGGAGACCTCGCCGCGGAGCGGCGGACAAGCCCCCCACCGGCCCGCAGGGGAAGAGCAGTCCCAGCCACTCCATGGCGCGGCGAAGAACAGCCACCCCCGGCCCGCAGGGGAGAGGAGACAAAGCCCCCTCCAAGCCACCCCACGGCACAAGGCGCCCCCGCCAGGTACAGTGCGGAGATCAGCAGACCGTATGGTGAGGCCCCCGCACGTGTTGACTCAGACCACCACCAGGGTCCTCGAACCGAGTGACCTGGACGCCGCGCTCGCTGTGCTCGACCGCGAGCCGGTGGCCAACGCCTTCGTGACCTCACGGGTCCGCGTCGCGGGCCTCGACCCGTGGCGGCTCGGCGGCGAGATGTGGGGCTGGTACCAGGACGGAATGCTGGAGTCCCTCTGTTACGCGGGCGCCAACCTCGTCCCGATCTGCGCGACCCCGCGAGCGGTCCGCGCCTTCGCGGACCGCGCCCGCAGAGCGGGCCGCCGCTGCTCCTCCATCGTCGGCCCGGCCGAATCCACCGCCCAGCTGTGGCGGCTGCTCGAACCGTCCTGGGGCCCCGCCCGTGAAGTCCGCGCCCAGCAGCCCCTGATGGTCACCGACCGGCTCCCGTACGACATCACCCCCGACCCGTACGTCCGTCGTGTCCGCAAGGACGAGATGGAGACGATCATGCCCGCGTGCGTGGCGATGTTCACCGAGGAGGTCGGCATCTCGCCGATGGCGGGCGACGGCGGCCTCCTCTACCAGGCGCGGGTCGCCGAACTGGTCGGCGCGGGGCGGTCGTTCGCCCGCATCGACCGTGACGGCAAGGTCATCTTCAAGGCCGAGATCGGCGCGGCCACGGCACATGCCTGCCAGGTGCAGGGTGTCTGGGTGGCCCCCGAGTTCCGGGGGCAGGGCTACGCGGCACCGGGCATGGCGGCCGTCCTGCGCTACGCCCTCACGGACGTCGCCCCGGTCGTCAGCCTCTACGTCAACGACTTCAACACCGCGGCCAGGGCCGCGTACCGGCGGGTGGGGTTCCAGGAGGTCGGGGCGTTCATGAGCATCCTGTTCTAGCCCCCTTCGAGCCCCTGCGTTCCAGCCTCCTTCAGCTCCTACGCGTCTCAGACCGCACTCCTCACGTACGCCCGTCCGCGAGTTAAAGTTCGGCGCATGACTGACGACGTCGTGATCGGGCCGCTGGACCTCGCCACGCACGTGGACGAGGCGCTGCGGGTGCAGGCCCACGCCTTCGGGCTCAGCGACGACGAGGTGGCCGTGCGGCGGCAGATCGTGCTGCGGCACATCACCTACCCCGGGGCCCGCGCGCTCGGCGCCAGCACCCCCGAGGGACGGCTCGTCGGCTTCGTCTACGGGATGCCCAACGACCGCGGCCACTGGTGGTCCACGGTCGTCGAGCCGTATCTGCGGGTCGGCGGCAGCGAGGACTGGCTCGACGACTCCTTCGTGATCACCGAGCTCCATGTGCAGCCCGGCCATCAGAACCGCGGAGTCGGCCGCACGCTCATCACGACCATCACGGACGCCGTCGACCAGCCCCGCTCGATCCTCTCCGCCATCGACACGGAGAGCCCCGCCCGCGGCCTCTACCGCTCCCTCGGGTACGCGGACCTGGCCCGCAACGTCCAGTTCCCCAGCGCCCCGAAGCCGTACGCGGTGATGGGGGCGCCGCTCCCGCTGCGGCGCCCCGGCACCTAACCGATTTCCGCACGCCCCCGCGCCCCGGCTAACCTCCTGCACATCATTCTTTCCACGCAGGAGTTCACCATGGCCCAGGTCCAGCGCATGTCCCGATTGATGATCAAGACACTGCGCGACGACCCGGCGGACGCCGAGACGCTCAACCACAAGCTGCTCGTCCGGGCCGGATACGTCCGCCGCACCGCCGCCGGCATCTGGTCCTGGCTGCCGCTGGGCAAGAAGGTCCTGGAGAACATCACCCACGTCGTACGCGAGGAGATGGACGCCATCGGCGCCCAGGAAGTCCTCCTGCCCGCGCTCCTGCCCAAGGAGTCGTACGACGCGACGGGCCGCTACGACGAGTACGGCGACCTGCTCTTCCGCCTCAAGGACCGCAAGGGCGCCGACTACCTCCTCGGCCCCACGCACGAGGAGATCTTCACCCAGATCGTCAAGGACCAGTGCTCGTCCTACAAGGACCTGCCGGTGATCCTCTACCAGATCCAGACGAAGTACCGCGACGAGGCCCGCCCCCGCGCCGGTGTGCTCCGTGGCCGCGAGTTCCAGATGAAGGACTCGTACTCCTTCGACACGACGGACGAGGGCCTCGTCGAGTCGTACGCCCTGCACCGCGCCGCGTACATCAAGATCTTCGAGCGACTCGGTCTCGACCACCGCATCGTCTCCGCGGTCTCCGGCGCGATGGGCGGCTCGGCCTCCGAGGAGTTCCTGGCGCCCGCGCCGGCAGGCGAGGACACGTTCGTGGACTGCCCCGCGTGCGACTACGCGGCCAACACCGAGGCCGTGTCCTTCGTGGCCACCGAGGTGGACGGTTCCGCGCACGGCCCCGTCGAGGACCTGGACACCCCCGACACCCCGACGATCGAGACGCTCGCGGCCCACCTCGGTGTGCCCGCGTCCGCGACCCTGAAGAACCTCCTGGTCAAGGTCGACGGCGAGATCGTCGCTGTGGGTGTCCCCGGCGACCGCGAGGTCGACCTCGGCAAGCTCGGCGAGCACCTGTCGCCCGCCGTCGTGGAGCTGGTGACGGCCGAGGACTTCGAGGGTCGCGACGATCTCGTCCGCGGATACGTCGGCCCGCAGGGCCTGGAGAAGGTCCGCTACATCGCCGACCCGCGGGTGGCGGCAGGTACGGCCTGGATCACCGGGGCCAACAAGATCAACACGCACGCGAAGAACGTCGTCGCGGGCCGTGACTTCGAGGTCGACGACTACCTCGACGTCGTGGTCGTCGAGGAGGGCGACCCGTGCCCCAAGTGCGGCACCGGCCTGAAGCTGGACCGCGCCATCGAGATCGGCCACATCTTCCAGCTGGGCCGCAAGTTCGCCGACGCCTTCCAGCTCGACGTCCTCGGCCAGCAGGGCAAGCCGGTCCGCGTGACCATGGGTTCGTACGGCATCGGCGTCTCGCGCGCGGTGGCGGCGCTCGCCGAGCAGACGGCGGACGACAAGGGTCTGTGCTGGCCCAAGGAGATCGCCCCCGCCGACGTCCACGTGGTGGCCGCGGGCAAGGCGCTCCAGACGGAGCTCGCGCTGGATGTCTCCGAGCAGCTGAACGCGGCGGGTGTGCGGGTCCTGGTCGATGACCGCGCGGGCGTCTCCCCGGGCGTGAAGTTCACGGACGCGGAGCTGATCGGCGTCCCGACCATCCTGGTCGCGGGCCGCCGCTCCGCCGAGGGCGTCGTGGAGCTGAAGGACCGGCGGACCGGGGAGCGCGAGGAGCTGACGGTCGCTGAGGCTGTGGCGCGGCTGACGGCCTGAGTCGGGCTGGGGTCCGGGCGGTCCCTGCGGGGCTTTCCCCGATCCCGCCCCTTCCTGAAACCATGGGGCCGGGCTATATCCAGCCTGTCCGGCGTTTGAGGACGAACTCGGCGAAGCCGGTGATGACGGCACGCAAGGCCAAGGCCCTCGCGCCAGCGAGTTTTCGGGAAGGGGCGGGGTCGGGGAAAAGCCCCGCAGAGCCCCGCCCCCCCTACAACCAACCCGCGAACTCCAACAACAGCTCCGCATCCTGCTCCCGCCCGACACGGCGGGCCCGCACCCCCGACTCCACGGCGCGGAACAAGGTCCACCCCCGCAGCCGCTCCTGGTCCACATCCAGCGACTCGGCCAGCTTCTTCACCCGGCGGCGGGTGATCGAGGACCCCGAGGGTGAGGCGATCAGGTCCTCGACGCGGTCGCGCACGAGCCGGGCCAGGTCGAAGGCGGGTTCCCCGACCACCGGGTCGGGGCCCACGGCCAGCCACGGCAACCTGTCCCCCTGCAGAACCTTGCTCTGCCGGAACGTGCCGTGCAGCAGCCGCACCTCCACCTCCCCGGCGAGCAGCTCATTCCGCGCGGCGAGCGCCGCGTCCACCAAGGGCGCGACCTCCCCGTCGGCGGACGCCCGCATCGCGTCGGCCTGCCGCCCCGTCCGCTCGGCCACCGTCTCGAAACGGTGGCCCGTCGGCGGCTCCACCCACAGCCGCCGCAGCGTGCCCGCCGCCTCGAGCAGGGCCTTGGCCTCGGGCAGGGAACGGACCGACACATCGCGGTGCAGCCGCTCGATGAGGAGGGCTCCGTCCGCGGCGGCGGGGTCGAGCAGCCGTACGGCACCGAGCCCGTTCCAGTGCGCCAGCGCGGCCCGCTCGCTCTCGGGCCGCGACCTCGGCGGTACCAGCTTCAGGACGGCGGGCGTGCCGTCGGTGCGGCGCACGAGGATGACGAGGCTGCTGCGGCCGCCGGGCACATGGACCCGCTCGACGGTCAACTCGCGTAGAGCGACGGCCGCTTCAGCTGCCCCGGGCAGCTTCTCCAGCCAGTCGTCGCCGTCCTGCGCCGTCTCACCGAGGGCGGTGACGAGACGCTGGGGCGGTTCGAAAGCCATACGCGAGGTGTTCCCTTCCTGAGCGGGTTAGGCCTTGGGAGCCGAGGAGCCAGGAGTGGCGGTTCGCTCGGCGAGACCAGGGAAGGTTACGCTCCCGCCGCGCCACCGCGCCGCACGGACCGCCGCCTCCCGCAGCGCCTCGGCCGCGCTCCCGCGCCGGGCCCCGGTGGAAGCCCGTACGAGATCCGAGTAGACCCCCGCGACCCGCTCCTCCAGCTCCGTCGCGAGCCGCACGGCCGCCGCGGAGTCCGGCACCGCGAACGGCAGCGCGTAGGCGGCCGCCGACGGCTCGGGCTCGCCGCCCAGGTCGCGCACGGCGCGCTGCAACTCGTCGCGCCGGGCGCGATGCGCGTCGTACGCCGTGCGCGCCTCGTCCCTGCGGTCCTCGCCGATCCGGCCGCCGACGACCCCGAAGCCGTACACAGCGGCGTGCTCGGCACCCAGGGCGGCCTGCACCGCCCCCAACTCGTCCTTGGAATCGCTCACTTGTCGCCCTCCGTCAGCAGATACGCGTGCGCGGCGCCCGAGGCCGCCACCGACGCCAGCAGCCTGGCCAGCTCCGCAGGCGCATCAAGGAGGTCGCGACCGCGCCGCTTCGCCAGCTTCCGCTCGGCCTCGGCGAGCTCGCGCACGGCGTCCTTCTCGTCCTCGGGGACGGTGGGCTTCGGTGAGCGCGACGCGGACGCGGACGCGGAAGGGGGCGGGGGAGTGGGGGAGGCCGGCCCCTCGGCGAAGACCGCCTTGTGCCGCTTCACCTCCGCCCGCAGCGGGCCGAGCCGTCCGGCCAGCGAGGGATGCGCGGCGAGGACGGCGTCGTACCGCCCCAGCAGCTCACCGCTGTCCGAGGCGGCACGCGCGCGCAGCCGCGCGACGGCGGAGGGGCGCTCGTCCGCGTCCGTGGATGCGGAGTCCGAGCAGCCCGAGAGCAGCACGGCCCCGGCCGCTCCTGCGGCCCCGGTCAGCAGGCTCCTCCGGCGCGGCCCCGAGCGGGCGTGCGAGGGGGTGGGATACGACGGCACAGCAGACGTCCTCGGCAGGAAGGCCAGAAAGGCAGGCAGTCAGAAGGTGGGCGAGCGAGTCAGAAGGTGGGCGAGCCGGGCGCGAGCCCGGTGATCACCGTACCTGCGGGCTGCCCTCGTACGCGTGAGCGGCTCGATGCGGGGCTGCCTGCGGCCGCACCAGGGGCGGACAGGGGCCGGACAGCGGGCGGCAACACCCCTCGGGACCGGATACCCTTTGACCTGACACGCGACGATCCCACAACAGCACACGCGGCCGAGGAGTCACCCGGATGAGCACCACCCAGAGCGAGAGGCTGCGAGAACTGCTGGAACCGCTCGTCAGCTCGAAGGATCTGGATCTCGAAGAGATCGAAGTGGCCTCGGTCGGACGCAAGCGGGTGCTGCGAGTCGTCATCGACTCGGACGACGGCGTGGACCTGGATCAGATCGCGGAGATCAGCCGCGAACTCTCCGAGAAGCTCGACGAGAGCGACGCGATGGGCGACGGGGAGTACACCCTCGAAGTCGGCTCCCCGGGCGCCGAGCGCCCGCTGACGGAGCACCGCCACTATCTGCGCGCCGTCGGCCGCCTGGTGAAGTTCCAGCTGACGGAGGGCGGCGACGAGCTGATCGCCCGCATCCTCGAGGTGGACGACGAAGGCGTGGATCTTGAAGTACCGGGCGTGAAGGGGCGCAAGCCCACCGCCCGCAGGCTCACCTTCGAGGCGATCGCCAAGGCGCGCGTCGAGGTCGAGTTCAACCGCAAGGACAAGAAGGAAGAGGAGGCGTAGCCGTGGACATCGACATGAGTGCCCTGCGGGGTCTGGTCCGGGAGAAGGAGATCTCCTTCGACCTGCTGGTCGAGGCGATCGAGTCGGCCCTCCTCATCGCCTACCACCGGACCGACGGCAGCTTCCGTCGCGCACGCGTGAAGCTGGACCGCGACAGCGGCCATGTGACGGTGTGGGCGACCGAGGACCCGGCCGACCTCGAAGAGGGCCAGGAGGCCAAGGAGTTCGACGACACCCCCTCCGACTTCGGCCGTATCGCCGCGACGACCGCCAAGCAGGTCATCCTGCAGCGCCTGCGCGACGCCGAGGACGACGCGACCCTCGGTGAGTACGCGGGCCGCGAGGGCGACATCGTCACGGGCGTCGTCCAGCAGGGCCGCGACCCGAAGAACGTGCTCGTCGACATCGGCAAGCTCGAGGCCATCCTGCCGGTGCAGGAGCAGGTGCCGGGCGAGGAGTACTCCCACGGCCTGCGCCTTCGTTCGTACGTGGTCCGGGTGGCGAAGGGCGTCCGTGGCCCCTCGGTCACGCTGTCCCGCACGCACCCGAACCTCGTGAAGAAGCTCTTCGCGCTCGAGGTGCCGGAGATCGCCGACGGTTCGGTCGAGATCTCGGCCATCGCCCGTGAGGCCGGCCACCGGACCAAGATCGCGGTGCGCTCGACCCGCTCGGGCCTGAACGCCAAGGGCGCCTGCATCGGCCCGATGGGCCAGCGTGTGCGCAACGTCATGGCCGAGCTCAACGGCGAGAAGATCGACATCGTCGACTGGTCGGACGACCCGGGCGAGATGGTCGCCCACGCGCTCTCCCCGGCGCGGGTCAGCAAGGTGGAGATCGTCGACCTCTCGGCCCGTTCCGCGCGGGTGACGGTGCCCGACTACCAGCTGTCCCTCGCGATCGGCAAGGAGGGCCAGAACGCCCGCCTCGCCGCGCGGCTCACGGGCTGGCGCATCGACATCCGCCCGGACACCGAGCAGCCGCAGGACTCCGAGGAGGCCTGAGCGGGTGCGGATCGGGTTCGGATCGGGTCCGGATCGCGCGCTGAGATCCAGTCCTGATCCGGTCCTGATCAAGACAACAACCGTTCGATTTTTGCCCCAAAGGGGTGAGGTCGGTACGGGGAGGTAGACTTAATCGTGTCTGGCCGGACGCAAGCCCGCGCATGCCCTGAACGCACCTGTGTGGGGTGCCGGGAGCGAGCGGCCAAGAGCGATCTGCTGCGCATCGTGGCGAAAGAGGGCGCCTGTGCCCCCGATCCAAGCGGTACGCTGCCCGGCCGGGGTGCGTATATCCACCCCGTCCCGGTCTGTCTCGACCTGGCGGTCCGACGCAGAGCGTTCCCGAGGGCCTTCCGGGCCCCGGGCCCGCTCGACACGGCGGACTTGCGCCGAGCCGTCGAGACAGTTGCCCAGCAGGCAACACCGTAAGGAAGGTCGCGCGGAACCCCGCGCGGCCCTGGTATTCCGCGAGTTGGAAGTAGGTCGAGATTGCGATGAGCACTCGATGAGCACGCGATGAGTACGCCCATGAAGTAGCGACGGTCCGGCGTAACCCGGACCTAAAAGGAGCGAAGTGGCTAAGGTCCGGGTATACGAGCTCGCCAAGGAGTTCGGCGTAGAGAGCAAGGTCGTCATGGCCAAGCTCCAAGAACTCGGTGAATTCGTACGTTCGGCGTCCTCGACGATCGAGGCGCCCGTAGTACGCAAATTGACTGACGCATTGAACCAGGGTGGTGGCAACGGCAAGCCCGCCGCCGCCAAGCCCGGGGCGCCGCGCAAGCAGGCCGCCCCCAAGCCGGCGACGCCGTCGGCTCCCTCTCCCGTGCAGGCCGCCCGTCCGGGTCCGGCCGCGCCCAAGCCGCCGGCGGCCAAGCCCGCCGCCGCGGCCGACAAGCCCGCGGCCTCCCCGGCCGCTCCCGGTCCGCGCCCGGGCCCCAAGCCGCCGACGCCCAAGCCGGCGCCGGCAGCTCCGGCTGCCCCGGCCGCGCCCGCCGCGCCGGTCACCCCGGCTCCGGCCGCCCCGGAGTTCACCGCTCCGCCGGCTGCTCCGGCCGCCTCCTCGGCGCCGGCAGGCCCCCGTCCGGGCGCTCGCCCGGGTGCCCCGAAGCCCGCGGGCCGTCCGGCCCCCGGCCAGGGTGGTCAGGGTCAGGGTCAGGGCGGTCGTGGTGACCGCGGCGACCGTCAGGGCGGCGCTCCGCGTCCCGGCGGCCAGGGTGGCGCTCCGCGCCCCGGTGGCCGTCCGGCAGGACCGCGTCCCGGCAACAACCCCTTCACCTCTGGTGGCTCCACCGGCATGGCACGCCCGCAGGCGCCCCGTCCGGGCGGCGCCCCGCGTCCCGGCGGCCAGGGTGGCCCCGGCGGTCCCGGCGGCGCCCCGCGCCCGCAGGGCCAGGGCGGCCAGGGTGCTCCTCGTCCGCAGGGTCAGGGCGGCGCTCGCCCCAGCCCCGGCGGCATGCCTCGCCCGCAGGGTGGCGCGCGTCCCGGTCCCGGTGGACCCGGCGGTGCTCCCGGCGGCGGCGGTAACCGTCCGAACCCGGGCATGATGCCGCAGCGTCCCGCCGCGGGCCCGCGTCCCGGTGGTGGCCCCGGCGGTGGCCGTGGTCCCGGTGGCGGCGGTCGTCCCGGCGGTGCCGGTGGCGGCGGCGGTCGTCCCGGTGGCGGCGGCTTCGCAGGTCGTCCCGGTGGCGGTGGCGGCGGTGGCTTCGCCGGTCGTCCCGGTGGTCCCGGTGGCGGTGGCGGCGGCTTCGCCGGTCGTCCCGGTGGCGGCGGTGGCCGTCCCGGCTTCGGTGGCCGTCCCGGCGGTCCCGGTGCCCGTGGTGGCACGCAGGGTGCGTTCGGCCGTCCCGGCGGGCCCGCCCGTCGTGGTCGCAAGTCGAAGCGGCAGAGGCGCCAGGAGTACGAGTCGATGCAGGCTCCGTCGGTCGGCGGCGTCATGCTGCCGAGGGGCAACGGCCAGGCGGTCCGCCTGTCCCGTGGTGCCTCGCTGACCGACTTCGCCGAGAAGATCAACGCCAACCCGGCGTCGCTCGTCGGCGTGATGATGAACCTCGGCGAGATGGTCACGGCCACGCAGTCCGTGCCGGACGAGACGCTGAAGCTGCTCGCGGACGAGATGAACTTCGTCCTCGAGATCGTCAGCCCCGAGGAGGAGGACCGCGAGCTGCTCGAGTCCTTCGACATCGAGTTCGGCGAGGACGAGGGCGACGAGGAAATGCTCGTCGCGCGTCCGCCGGTCGTGACCGTCATGGGTCACGTCGACCACGGTAAGACCCGCCTTCTGGACGCGATCCGCAAGACGAACGTCATTGCGGGCGAGGCCGGCGGCATCACGCAGCACATCGGTGCGTACCAGGTCTCTTCCGAGGTCAACGGCGAAGACCGCAAGATCACCTTCATCGACACCCCCGGTCACGAGGCGTTCACCGCCATGCGTGCCCGTGGTGCGAAGTCCACCGACATCGCGATCCTCGTGGTCGCGGCCAACGACGGTGTGATGCCGCAGACGATCGAGGCGCTGAACCACGCCAAGGCGGCCGAGGTGCCGATCGTGGTCGCGGTCAACAAGATCGACGTCGAGGGTGCCGACCCGACCAAGGTGCGCGGTCAGCTCACCGAGTTCGGTCTCGTCGCCGAGGAGTACGGCGGCGACACGATGTTCGTCGACATCTCCGCCAAGCAGGGCGAGAACATCGAGTCCCTCCTGGAGGCCGTGGTCCTGACCGCGGACGCCTCGCTCGACCTGCGGGCCAACCCTGAGCAGGACGCGCAGGGTATTGCGATCGAGTCGCACCTGGACAAGGGCCGCGGCGCCGTCGCGACCGTCCTGGTCCAGCGCGGTACCCTCCGCGTCGGTGACACGATGGTGGTCGGCGACGCGTACGGCCGAGTCCGCGCGATGCTCGACGACAAGGGCGAGAACGTCACCGAGGCGGGTCCCTCGACTCCGGTCCTCGTGCTCGGTCTCACCAACGTCCCGGGTGCCGGCGACAACTTCCTGGTCGTCGACGAGGACCGTACGGCCCGTCAGATCGCCGAGAAGCGTGCCGCCCGTGAGCGCAACGTCCGCTTCGCCCGCAAGGGTGTGCGGTTCTCCCTGGAGAACCTGGACGAGGCCCTCAAGGCCGGTCTGGTGCAGGAACTCAACCTCATCATCAAGGGCGACGCGTCCGGTTCGGTGGAGGCTCTCGAGTCCTCGCTGCTCCAGCTCGACGTCGGCGAAGAGGTCGACATCCGCGTCCTGCACCGCGGCGTGGGTGCGGTCACCGAGTCGGACATCGACCTGGCGACCGGCTCCGACGCGATCGTGATCGGCTTCAACGTCCGTGCGGCCGGTCGTGCCGCGCAGATGGCCGACCGCGAAGGCGTGGACGTCCGGTACTACTCGGTCATCTACCAGGCGATCGAAGAGATCGAAGCGGCCCTCAAGGGCATGCTCAAGCCGGAGTACGAAGAGGTCGAGCTCGGCACGGCGGAGATCCGCGAGATCTTCCGCTCGTCCAAGCTGGGCAACATCGCCGGTGTTCTTGTCCGCTCCGGCGAGGTCAAGCGCAACACCAAGGCACGCCTCATCCGCGACGGCAAGGTCATCGCGGAGAGCCTCAACATCTCCGGTCTGCGCCGCTTCAAGGACGACGTCACCGAGATCCGCGAAGGGTTCGAGGGCGGTATCAACCTCGGCAACTTCAACGACATCAAGATCGACGACGTCATCGCGACGTACGAGATGCGCGAGAAGCCGCGAGGCTGATCACGACAGCTCGAACCGGGGCCGGTCGAGGGGAGGTAAATCCCGTCGATCGGCCCCGGCCGTTCCGTGTACGGTTCTTGTGTCCCTGCCAAGTGGTTGGCGGGGCACGAACCCGAACCGGCGGGACATCCGGACATACATGTATGTGGGGACACTGTCCTTCGATCTGCTCCTCGGCGACGTTCACTCGCTGAAGGAGAAACGCTCCGTCGTCCGCCCGATCGTCGCCGAACTCATCCGTAAGCACGGAGTGAGCGCGGCGGAGACCGGAAACCAGGACCTCCATCGCAGGGCCGAGATCGGCCTGGCGCTGGTCTCCGGGGAGACGGGGCACCTCACCGACGTACTGGACCGGTGCGAGCGCCTGGTCGCCGCCCGTCCGGAGGTGGAGCTGCTCTCCGTTCGACGCAGGCTCCACGGCGACGAAGACTGACTGCACAGCAAGGCGAAGAAGGAGACGGAGCAGTGGCCGACAACGCGCGGGCGAAAAGGCTGGCGGACCTCATCCGAGAGGTGGTTGCCCAGAAGCTGCAGCGCGGGATCAAGGACCCGCGGCTCGGTACGCATGTGACCATCACGGACACCCGGGTCACGGGTGACCTGCGGGAGGCGACCGTCTTCTACACGGTCTACGGGGACGACGAGGACCGCGCGGCGGCCGCCGCCGGTCTGGAGAGCGCCAAGGGCGTCCTCCGTTCGGCGGTCGGCGCGGCCGCGGGCGTGAAGTTCACCCCCAGCCTCACCTTTGTGGCGGATGCGCTGCCGGACAACGCCAAGGCCATCGAGGACCTCCTCGACCGGGCCCGGATGTCGGACGAGAAGGTGCGCGAGGTGTCCGCGGGCGCCGAGTTCGCCGGCGGGGCCGACCCGTACCGCAAGCCAGAGGACGAGTCCGACGAGGAAACGGACGGCGACGCCCGCGCATGAGCAACACCGGCAACAAGACGCCGGACGGACTTGTCATCGTCGACAAGCCGTCCGGCTTCACTTCGCATGACGTGGTCGCCAAGATGCGCGGGATCGCCAGGACCCGCCGCGTCGGCCACGCGGGAACCCTGGACCCCATGGCGACGGGCGTTCTCGTCCTCGGGGTCGAGCGGGCGACCAAGCTCCTCGGCCATCTCGCGCTGACGGAGAAGGAGTACCTCGGCACGATCCGGCTCGGCCAGAACACGGTCACGGACGACGCCGAGGGTGAGCTCACCTCGTCCGCCGACGCCTCGGGGATCAAGCGCGACGCCATCGACGCGGGCATCGCCAAGCTCTCCGGCGACATCATGCAGGTGCCGTCGAAGGTCAGCGCCATCAAGATCGACGGCAAGCGGTCGTACACGCGGGCGCGCGAGGGCGAGGAGTTCGAGATCCCCGCCCGGCCGGTGAAGATCTCCGCCTTCACCGTGTACGACGTCAGGGACGCCGTCGCGGCAGACGGCACCCCCGTACTCGACCTGGTCGTCTCCGTGGTCTGCTCCTCGGGGACGTACATCCGCGCCCTCGCCCGCGACCTCGGAGCGGACCTCGGGGTCGGCGGCCATCTCACGGCACTGCGGCGCACGCGCGTCGGGCCGTACAAGCTGGACGCGGCGAAGACCATCGACCAGCTCCAGGAGGAGCTGACGGTGATGCCGGTGGCGGACGCGGCCGCCGCCGCGTTCCCGCGCTGGGATGTGGACGAGAAGCGGGCGAAGCTGCTGCTCAACGGCGTGCGGATCGAGATGCCGGGGGAGTACGCCGGAGTCGGCGCCGTCGCGGTCTTCGATCCGGAGGGCCGGTTCCTGGTCCTGGCCGAGGAGCTGAAGGGCAAGGCCAAGAGCCTGGCCGTCTTCGCCTGAGCCACCCCTTCCGTACGCGGAATCTCCGTCGTGGAGCGGCGGACAGCTGTGCGCCGCTCCACGACGAAACCCCCCACCCCTAGATGTATCCACCGCGCCCTGCCGATTCACCCCATCGGGCAGGCGCTCGGAGTGAACCGAGGGAGCGTAAGGGGGCGCGTTCGCGACGCGTTCTGTCCAGCTGATCACCGCCGACCTACCGTCAAATGGACGGGGCGTCGCGGGAGGTTCGGGCATGGCGGGACAGGGCGACCCGGCGGCGCTCGACGGCGCCCTCGTGCGGATCTGCGATCTGGCCGGGCGCCCACGGGGGATGGGGTTCGCCGCCGACGACCACGGCACGGTCATCACCAGCCATGAAGCCGTCGACGGCCTCGCGCGGCTCGTGCTGCACGCGGCGGGCGAGCGCGTCTGCGTGGTGAGTGCCGATGCCGTGGTGGCGCTCCCCGAGGCCGATCTGGCCCTCGTCCGTACGGAGGGTCTCGCACTGCGGCCCTTGCCCGTCACGGTCCGCGAGACCGTCCCCGTGGGCTCCTATGTACGCATCGTCGCGCGCGGCCGGCGTGAGGCGCGTGTCCTGGGTCCGGCCCCCGTGACGTACACGGCGACGGACCGCTTCCATCTGGTCGACGCGGCGATGGAGCTGGCGATCGGCACGGACGGTGCCGACGCGCTGCGGCTCGGCGGCGGGGCGGCGGGCGGCCCGGTCGTGGACGCCTCGTCCGGAGCCGTGCTCGCCGTCCTCGGTACCGCGTTGCACAGCGAGCACCGCGCCGCGGGGTTCGCCGTGCCGCTGCGGGATGTGGCCGCCGCCGATCCGGGCGGGCCGCTCGCCGAGCTCCTCGCACGCAACGCGGCGACCGTTCCCGCGTACGGCCGCGATCTGAATCTGGCCGGCGCGCTGCACCTGGCGGCGACCTCGGTGGGCTCCGACGGTCCGCGCCCCGCCCTCCTCGAACCGGTCGAACGCCCGGATACGACAAGGGAGTTGGCCCAGTTCGTGTCCGGTCCCGCGCACGTGCTCGGCCTGGTCGGCGCCCCCGGCACCGGCCGGACGACGGAACTGGCCGCCCTCGCGGCAAGCCGCGCGCGAGGCGCCGAACCGGCTCCCACGCTGTGGCTGCGCGGCGCCGACCTCCAGGGCACGGACACGGGCGTGGGCGACGCGGTGGAGCGGGCGCTCGAGCGGGCCGGGCGGATCCTGGAGGCCTCGGAGGCATCGGAGGACTCGCTCGCCGAGGCGGACGACGGGCTCGGGGACATCTCCGCGGCGCGAGTCGCGCGGCTCGTGCGGGACGAGGGGCGGGCGCTGCTGCTGTTGCTCGACGGCCCCGAGGAGATGCCGCCGGTCCTCGCGCACCGCCTCGCGCAGTGGAGCGGGGGGACCGCCGAGTGGCTGCGGGAGACGGGCGCGCGGCTCGTCGTGGCCTGCCGGGCGGAGTACTGGGAACAGGCGGAGGCGCACTTTCCCGCGGAGCTTCTGCCGGGGTGCGTACCCCTGGGGGATCTGCCCGAGCGGCAGGCGCGGATCGCCCGTGCGCGGTACGGCATCCCGGACGGGGCGCTCGCCGCCGCCGACGCGCGACATCCTCTGGCCCTGCGGCTGCTCGCCGAGGTGCGGGCGGCTCTGCCGGAGGAACCGCCGCCGGGCAGCCCCGGCCGGGAGGAGATCTTCGAGGCCTATCTCGACGTGCTGTGCCTGCGGGTGGCGGTGCGGCTCGCGGCGGCGAACGGGCTGCGGGGCGCGGCCGTACGGCGCCTCGCGGCGAAGGTGTCCGGACAGGTGCACGAGGCCGCGCGGCGGTGTCTGGGGCCGGGGCAGGGGGAGTTGGACCGGGCGTCGTTCGAGGAGGTGTTCCCGTGGGGGACGGGATGGGCCTCGGCGGTCCTCACGGAGGGGCTGCTCGTCCCTGCCGGGGACGGGTACCGGTTCGCGCACGAGGAGCTCGCGGACTGGATCCAGGGGATGCACCTGGATGTGGACGGTGCCTTGTGGTCCCTGGTCCTCCGCCACGGGCCGACGCCCCCGTCATTGCCGGTACCACGACACCGGATCGGCCCGGTGGTACAGGCGTTGCTGCTGCTGGGGCGGCAGCGGGGAGCGGGGGAACTGGGGGCGCGGTTGGGGGAGTTGGCACAGACAGGCCGTGAAGCGGCGAAGATTGTTGCGCCCGGGGATGAGCCGCGGGGCAATCGGGCGGGTGGGAGGGAGACCCGCCGCGAAGCGGCGAAGAGCCCCCCGGCCCCAGGGAGCAAAGCCGCGCAGGAGGCCAGGGGACAAGGCGAGGCCAGGGGCCAGGAGGACGCACTGTGGTGGGCCCGTCGCCTCCTGGAGGAAACCCTCTCCCGGGTGGCCGACGCGAAGCCCTACCTCGCGCTCCTCAAGGACCTCGCCCGGCAGGGCACGTACCCCGCCGGGTTCTGGCTCGGCCTGCCCCTCAGCGACGACGACCGCTTCGACCTCCTACGGGAAGCAGTGATCAGCGATCCCCCGCCCGGCCCCCCGCAGGGGCACCGCTGCCTGGACGCAGTAGCCGAACTGCTGGCGGAAGACCCCGGAGAAACGCAGCCGCAACTGACCCGCTGGTTCACCGACGAACGCCCCCTCGAGGCCACCCCGCACGCCACCGTCGCATCGGCCGCCCAAGCCCTCCTGCACACCCACCGACACCGCGCCATCGACGACCTCACCGAGATCCTGGTCGACTGTGCCCACCCCCGCGCCGACGAACTCCTCGCCGCGCTCGCGGACGACGAACCTTCGGCCATCTGCCGAGCCGTCGACCGCTGGGTTCACGACGCGCGCCCGGCACGCCAGGTCGCCGCCGTCGCCTACGGCCTGCGCGCCGCCCCGCACGCCACCACGGAAGCCGACCGCGGGCTCCTGCGGTACGCGGCCTTCGCCCTGCTCGCCCGCAGCGCCGACGACTCGCTGCACGGCGCCGCCCTCGCTCTTCTCGTACGTGACCCGCAGACCCGCGAACGCCACCTGTCGCCCGCCCTCAAGCGCTTCACCGCCGGTGACCCGCAACTGCCCCCGAGCGCCCTCGCCGCCGCCTTGGACACCCACCCGGAGCAGGTACTCGCCGCCTTCCGGACCCGGCTGTACGGCCCCGGCCCCGCACCGGGCGACGTCCTGCGCGCCCTGGCCGATGTGACCGCGCCCGTGCTCGCCCGGCGGGTGGCCGACCTCGTACGCGACGTACTGGAGCTGCGCCCCGACCTCGCGGGGCACGTGGCCGCCTACCTCGACCTGCGGTTCGAGCAGGGGCCCGGCGTCCGCGCCGTACTCTTCCCGCTGGTCACGGGCCTACTGCGGCACCGTCCGCCGCCGGTACGCGCGGCCCTCGCCACGGCCGTCGCCGGACCCGGAACCGACGTCTCGCGTGCCCTGCGTACCGAGCTCCTGGAAGTTCTGCTGACCCGGGAGCGGGAGCCCGAAGTCCTGGACGCCGTGCTCTGCGCGGTGGCGGGGGGCGGCGACGGGGCCCGGGTCCGCGAACTGGTGCACCGCATCGGCGCGCTGCTCGTCCGCACCCCGGAAGGCGCGACCTGCTTCGACCGGCGCCTGGTCGAGCTGGCCCGCTCCGTACCGGGCTTCTCCACGCGGGTCGCCCGGTGGATCTGCGCGGCCCCCCAGGACTGGTCCGCCCTGGTCGGTCCCAGTTCCCGCCGCATGATCGAGAACCTCGCCGGAGTGAGCGTCCCGGCGTGATCCCGGCGTGACCCCCGCCACCCCCTCCGATGCGATCCGGACAGCGCGGGCATGGCAGTCTTAGACCTGCGCAATCGGCAATGGGACGTACACACACGTACACAGGTTCGGCGAGGAGCAAAGACAGTGCAGCGCTGGCGTGGCTTGGAGGACATCCCCCAGGACTGGGGGCGCAGCGTCGTCACCATCGGTTCCTACGACGGCGTGCACCGCGGACACCAGCTGATCATCGGCCGCGCGGTGGCACGCGCCCGTGAGCTCGGCGTTCCCGCTGTGGTCGTCACCTTCGACCCCCACCCCTCCGAGGTCGTGCGCCCCGGCAGCCACCCGCCGCTGCTCGCCCCGCACCACCGGCGTGCCGAACTGATGGCGGAACTGGGCGTGGACGCGCTCCTCATCCTGCCGTTCACCACGGAGTTCTCGAAGCTCTCGCCCGCCGACTTCGTCGTGAAGGTCCTGGTCGACAAGCTGCACGCCCGTCTGGTCGTCGAGGGCCCCAACTTCCGCTTCGGCCACAAGGCCACGGGCAACGTCGCCTTCCTGACCGAGCTCGGCGCCACGTACGACTACGACGTCGATGTCATCGACCTGTTCGTGAGCGGTGCGGCCGGGGGCGGCGAGCCCTTCTCCTCCACCCTCACCCGGCGCCTGGTCGCCGAGGGTGATGTGGAGGGCGCGGCGGAGATCCTCGGCCGCCCGCACCGCGTCGAGGGCGTCGTCGTACGCGGCGCGCAGCGCGGGCGTGAACTGGGCTTCCCCACCGCCAACGTGGAGACTCTGCCGCACACCGCCATCCCCGCCGACGGCGTCTACGCCGGGTGGCTGCACGCCCAGGGCGAGGCCATGCCCGCGGCGATCTCCGTCGGGACGAACCCGCAGTTCGACGGGACGGAGCGGACCGTCGAGGCGTACGCGATCGACCGCGTCGGGCTGGATCTGTACGGGCTGCACGTGGCCGTGGACTTCTTGGCCTTCGTGCGCGGGCAGGCGAAGTTCGACTCGATCGACTCGCTGCTCGTCGCCATCGCGGATGACGTGAAGAAGGCCCGGGAGCTCATCGAGGCTGCCCAGTAGGGCTGCCCCCGGCAGGCCCGCGCCCCCGAACCGTCCGTGTCTGCCGGAGGGTGGCCCCGAACCGTCCGTGTCTACCGGAGGGTGGCCCCGAACCGTCCGTGTCTACCGGAGGGTGGGAAGGCCGATGTTGTTGACCAGCGGGCCCTCCACGGTGACTCCTTCGGTGACCAGCGACTCGATGTGGGGCAGCGGCGGGGGTGTGGCCGCCTCCTGCTCGGCCGCCGGGGCCGGAGCGGCGATCGCGGTGACGGACAGGGCGATGGCTGCGAGCAGGACGAGGTCCAGGACACGGCGATGACGCATGTGATCTCTGCTTTCTTCCGGTCGACGGGGCCGGGTTAGCCCACACGGGCGACGCACGGACTCGGGCGTCCGACGACCCTTTCGTATGATCGTCAGTGACTTCTTGGTCGTTCCCGGGTTACGCACGGCGAGCGGGCCGCGATCAGCGGCCCGCACGTGCATGGTCCAAGGAGGCTGCAGTGAAGCGCAGTTGGGTGCAGACAACGTCCCGGTGGGTGCTGGTCGCGACGATGGCGACGGTGCCGTCCGTTTTGACCGCCGGCACGGCGTACGCGGACGAGACACACGAGAACTCGCACAACGCGCCCACCGTCGCGCTGATCAGCACCGGCCAGATCGACGATCCGCTGGAGGACGTACTCGAGCACACCCTCAACTTCGGGGATGGGTACAGGTGGGACTGACGCGCTGAACCGCTCGTGGACGTACCGTACTTGCGCGGGTCCCGGGGTGGCCGCGCAAGTACGTGACGGCGCAGGGCGTTCAGGTCACGGGGTGCCGGCTACCGCGTCACGGGGCGAGGCACGCCGTGCCCGGTACCTCGGAGGGGACGCCGGGGCTCGCCGGATCGACGAGCGTGGTGACGTCGCCGGCCGACTGTGCCAGGCAGTCGACCGTTCCCACGGGGTCCGGGATGGCGCTCGCCGGCACGGCGAGGGCCCCCAGGAGTGCGACGGCCCCGAGGATGACGGCGGCGGAACGGCGCATGGAAATCTCCTTCACTTCGGTGGAGTTGAGTTGGTCACGATCCGTAGGTGAATCGCAACGCTCAGTGACTCCCCAGAGATCACGCCTGCTAGGCCCCGTATCACCCGTACGTGGAAGAGGTAACGTTCCGCCGCCGCGGGGCGCGGCTGTGCCCCCCCGCCGATATGGCTTTCCACTGGGAATCCTGCCTCGATCAGACCCCGGACGCGCTGACGTTGACCGCCGCCCAGTGGCACGCCACCTGCGTCTCGCCGCCACCGGACAGCACCGGCAGATCCTCCGTCCGGCAACGGTCGGCCACCCCCGCCCGCTCCGCCTCGCCCGAGGCGAGCACCTGACAGCGCGCGTGGAAGCGGCAGCCGCCCGGGATGCGCGACGGGTCCGGCGGCTCGCCGGTGAGGACCACGGGGTCACCCGGGGCCTCCGGAAGCACGGACAGCAGCGCCTGGGTGTAGGGGTGCTGAGGTGACGTCAGGACCTCCTCCACCGTCCCCGTCTCGACGATCCGGCCCAGGTACATCACCGCGACACGGTCGGCGATGTTCCACGCCAGGCCCAGGTCGTGCGTCACCACCAGCGCCGACAGGCCCAGTTCGTCACGGAGCTTGAGCAGCAGCGCGAGGATCTCACCGCGTACGGAGGCGTCGAGCGAGGCCACCGGCTCGTCCGCGACGATCAGTTCGGGCTCGAGGACCAGCGCGCCCGCGATGACCACACGCTGGCGCTGGCCGCCCGACAGCTCGTGCGGATAGCGCAGGAAGAACCGCTCGGGCGGCCGGAGCCCCGCCCGTGACAGGGCGTCGGCGACCGTGGCCTGCTCGTCGCCCCCGTAACCGTGGATGCGCAGGCCCTCGGCCACGGCCTCGTACACCGTGTGACGCGGGTTCAGGGACCCGCTCGGGTCCTGGAGCACGAGCTGGACGCGCTTGCGGTACGCCTTCAGGGCGCGGCCCGAGTAGTCGAGGGGCTTGCCGCCGAAGGTCACCTTGCCGGACGTGGGCGCCACCAGGCCGAGCAGGGAACGGGCCAGGGTCGTCTTGCCGCAGCCCGACTCGCCGACCAGGGCCACGATCTCGCCCGGCTTGATGTCGAGGTCGACGCCGTCCACCGCCCGCGCGGGCGGCGCACCGCGGCGGCCGGGGAAGGTGATGTGCAGGTCGCCCGCCGACAGCAGCGGATCAGCGGAAGGCAGGGGGGCGTCGGTGGTCATGCGTCGCTGCTCCTCGGTGCGTGGTCTGTCGGGGCTCACGGCGTCCGCTCCGCCGTCGCCGGCGGGGATGTCGGCTGCGCCGGAAGCTGTGCGCCCGCGTGCACGCACGCCGCGCGGTGCCGGGGGCCCGCGTCCCGCAGCGCCTGGTCCTCCGTGGTGCAGGTGTCGAGGGCGACCTGGCAGCGCGGGTGGAACGTACAGCCCGTGGGGAGCAGGGACGGGTCCGGCGGGTCGCCGGGCAGGCCGCGCGGTGCGAAGCGGGAGGCTGTGTCGCCGATGCGCGGGAAGGCCGCGGAGAGGGCCTTCCCGTACGGGTGCTGGGCGTTCTCGTAGACCTCGGAGGCCGGGCCCTCCTCGACGACGCGGCCCGCGTACATCACCGCGAGCCGGTCGCAGGTGTCGGAGAGCACCGCCAGGTCATGGCTGATCATGATCAGGCCCAGGTCCTGCTCGGACACCAACTGTTCGATCAGGCGCAGGATCTGAGCCTGGATCATCACGTCCAGGGCCGTCGTCGGCTCATCGGCGATGATCAGGCGCGGATCGCAGGCGAGAGCCATCGCGATCATCACGCGCTGGCGCTGCCCGCCCGACAGCTCGTGCGGATAGGCCTCCGCGCGAGCGGCCGGGAGCCCCACCTGTTCGAGCAGCTCCCCGGCCTTCTTCTTCGCCCCCGCCTGCGTCGCCTTCTTGTGCAGCAGGATCGGCTCGGCGATCTGGTCGCCGATACGGTGCACGGCGTTGAGCGAGTGCATCGCCCCCTGGAAGACGATCGACGCGCCCGCCCAGCGGACCGCGCGGACCTGGCCCCACTTCATGGTGAGGACGTCCTCGCCGTCGAGCAGCACCTCACCGGTCACCTTCGTGCCCGCGGGCAGCAGCCGCAGCAGCGCGAGCGCCAGTGTGGACTTGCCGCAGCCGGACTCGCCAGCGACCCCGAGCTTCTGGCCCGCGTCGACCGAGAGGTTCACGCCGCGCACGGCGGCCGCCCCGGACGCGTACGTCACTTCGAGATTTCTTACGTCGAGGAGGCGCTGTTCCGTCACTTTGGTCTCTGCCACCTTGGTTCCTGCCGCGTTCGTGCCTGCCACGTCGGTCTCCGTCGCCTTGTCCGAACCACTCAACGGGAGACCCCCAGCCTGGGGTTGAGCACCGACTCCACGGCCCGCCCGCACAACGTGAACGCGAGGGCCACCACGGCGATGGCGATGCCGGGCGGAGCGAGATACCACCAGTTGCCGGCGCTGACCGCGCCCGCCTCGCGCGCGTCCTGGAGCAGCCCGCCCCAGGAGACGGCCGTCGGGTCGCCGAGGCCGAGGAAGGCGAGCGTCGCCTCGGTGAGGATGGCGCTGGAGATGACCAGGGTGGTCTGCGCGAGCACCAGCGGCATGACGTTGGGCAGCACATGACGGGTCATGACATGGCCGTGCCCGCCGCCGAGCGCCTGTGCCCGCTCGATGTACGGGCGTGACTCCACGGCCAGGGTCTGGGCGCGGACGAGCCGCGCGGTCGTCGGCCAGGTCGTCACGCCGATCGCCAGGATGATCGTCCAGATCGTTCCGGACATCACGGTGGCGAGGGCGATGGCGAGCACCAGCGTCGGCATCACCAGGAACCAGTCCGTGATGCGCATGATCACGGTGGAGTACCAGCCCTTGAAGTGCCCCGCGGTGACCCCCACGACCGTGCCGATGGCCACCGACAGCACGGCGGCGAGCAGCCCGATGGTCAGCGAGATCCGCGCGCCCCACACGAGTAGACCGAGCAGATCCCGCCCGAACTGGTCCGTGCCCAGTGGGAATTCGCCGCTCGGCGACTCCATCGGCTTGCCCGGCGCGTCGGTCACGCTCTGCGCGTCCGAGCCGACGAGAAGCGGCGCGAAGACGGCGACGAGCGCGATGACGACGAGCGCGGCGAGACCGAAGAGCCCGGCCCGGTGCGTGCGGTACTCGCGCCAGAAGCGGGCGGCCGAGTGACGCCTGCGGGTCCAGGCGAGCGCTCGGGGGCTCTTGGCGACCGGGACCTCGGTCTTCTCGGCCTCTGTTGCTTCGGTCGTCATCGGCCCACCCTCGGGTCGAGCAGCGGATAGATCACGTCGGCCAGGGTGTTCATCAGGATCACCGCGGCGGCGAACACGAAGAACAGACCCTGCACGAGGGGCAGGTCGGGCACGCTGAGCGCGGCGTAGAAGAGCCCGCCGAGCCCCGGCCAGGAGAAGACGGTCTCGACGAGGATCGCGCCCGCCACCACCGTGCCGAGGTTCACGAACATCAGCGTGACGGTGGGCAGCATCGCGTTCGGGACGGCATGACGACGGCGTACGAGATCGTCCCGCAGCCCCTTGGCGCGCGCGGTCGTCAGATAGTCGCTCCCCATCTCGTCGAGCAGGGACGACCGCATCACGAGGAGCGTCTGCGCGTATCCGACCGCCACCAGGGTGATGACGGGGAGCACCATGTGGTGCGCGACGTCGATGACGTACGCGATACCCGTCTCGCCCCCCGATTCGAGCCCACCGGTCGGGAAGAGCCCGGGAATCGGACCGACCCCCACCGAGAAGGTGATGATGAGAAGCAGCCCGAGCCAGAAGGACGGCACGGAGTAGAGGGTGAGCGCCAGGCCGGTGTGCACGCGGTCCCCGAGTCCGCCGTTGCGCCACGCCGTGCGGGTGCCGAGCCAGATGCCGATGAGGGTGTAGAGCACGAACGCGGTGCCGGTGAGCAGGAGCGTCGCGGGCAGCGCGTCGGTGATCTTCTCCATCACCGGGGTGTGGAACTGGTAGGAGGTGCCGAAGTCGCCGGTCAGCGCGTTGCCGCAGTAGTCGAGGAACTGCGTCATGACCGGCTGGTCGAGGCCGAACTCCTTGCGCATCGCGTCCAGCTGTTCGGCCGATACGCGCTTTCCGCCCGTCATCTGCTTCACCGGGTCGCCCGGGATGAGCCGGAACAGGAAGAAGCTGGTGACGAGGACGGCGAACAGCGAGACGGCGGCGCCGCCCAGCTTGCCCGCCACGTACAGGAGGTAGGCGCGGGTGTTGCGGGCCCGGGGGCCGCGGGCCGACGGTCCGGCGAACGCCGGATCGTCGGTCGCCGCGGCGCCCTCGGTGTCGAGCAGTGCGGGATTGCTGTCAGCGGTCATGCGTTACTCGCGGTCCTCTGCGGTCGAACGGCGGCGCAGGGCGAACAGGACTCCGCCGCCGACGAGCACCACCGCGGCGGCGGCGATACCGATGATGACACCGGTCGAGCTTCCATCCTTGGAGGAACTCTTCCCATCCGCGGGCTCCGCCGACCACCAGGACCAGTAACCGTCCTGACCGTAGATGTTGCCCGCGGCCGTCGGCATGGTGGTGATGGACTTGATCTGGTCGGTGCGGTAGGCCTCGACGGCGTTCGGGTACGCCAGGATGTTCATGTACCCGGAGTCGTAGAGCCAGGACTGCATCTCCTTGACGGTCTGAGCGCGCTTGGCCGGGTCGTACTCCGCCAGCTGCTTGTTGTAGAGCTCGTCGTACTTCTTGTCGCAGATGAAGTTGTCGGTCGCGGCGCTCTCCTTGGCCTTCACCGGAAGTGCGGCGCAGGAGTGGATGCCGAGCACGAAGTCCGGGTCGGGGTTGACCGACCAGCCGTCGAACGCGAGATCGTACTCACCCGCGTACCAGGGCACGGACACGTCATCGAGACAGTTGACCTTGAGCCCGATACCAAGGTCCCCCCACCACTCCTTCAAGTACTTCCCCACGGCCTTGTCGTTCGGGTCGGTGGCGTGACACAGGATGCGGAAGTCGAGCGGCTTGCCGTCCTTGCCGACACGCTTGCCGTCGCCGTTCTTCTTGTAGCCCGCGTCGTCGAGGAGTTGGGCGGCCTTCTTGGGGTCGTACGACAGCTTCTGGTCGGCGGAGGGCTTCCAGGCGTACTCGGAGAAGCGGGGCGGGATGTATCCCTCGCCCTCGACGGCCTGACCCTGGAAGACCTTGTCGACCAGCGCCGCACGGTCGACGGAGAGGAAGAGCGCCTGACGCACCTTCTTGTCCAGGAGCGCCTTGTGCCCGTCACCGAACTTCTTGCGGTCGCGGGTCTGGGCGCCGGGGTTGGTCGCGAGCGCGAAGAAGCGCCGCCCGGGCCCTTCATTGACCTTGACGTTCTCCGTGCCCTTGAGCTCGGCGGCCTGAGCGGGTGTCAGCGCGGGCTGGCCGGCGACGAAGGACACCTCGCCTTTCTTGAGCGCCGCGACGGCCGCGTCCTGATCCTTGTACGTCCTGAAGACCACCTCGTCGAACTTGGGCGCTCCTCGCCAGAAGTTCTTGTTGGCCTTCAGCTTCACGTACTGGTCGGTCTTGTACTCCTCGAGGACGAAGGGGCCGTTGCCGACGACGGGGAAGGACTTGTCGTTGTTGAACTTGGAGATGTCATCGACCCTCTCCCAGACGTGCTTCGGGACGATCGGCACGTCGAGGGCGGCCATGGTGGCCTGCGGCTTCTTCAACTCGATGACCAGCTGGGTGGGGCTGGGGGCGGTCACCTTCTTGAAGTTGGCGACGAAGCTGGAGTTGGGGCTCGCGGTGCCTTCCTCGGACATCAGCTTGTTGAACGTCCAGGCGGCGTCCTCGGCGGTCGCCTTCTTGCCGTCCGACCACTTGGAGTTGTCCCGGATGGTGTACGTCCAGGTCAGCTTGTCGGCGGACGGCTTCCAGTCGGTGGCGAAGCCATCGACGGCGTGGTTGTCCTTGGCGTCGTAGTTCGTCAGGTACTCGTACGTCAGGCGGTGGATGCTGGTGCTGAGCAGCCGCTGGGCGAGGAAGGGGCTGAGCGAGTCGACGCTCTGGGCCACCGCGACGGTGAGGGTCTTCTTCCCGTCCGCCTTGGCCTCGGCCTGGTCCGGGGCCGGGTTGAGGGGGGTGGCGAGACCTGCGGTGAGGGTGAGGGCGCCGGTGGCGGCTGCCAGGAGGAGACGGAGGCGGGGTGGGGCCTTGGGTGGGCCCTCGGTGGTGCGGTGAGGCCGATGAGTCCGTGTTCTGCCGTGCTGATCTTGTGTATCCATGGGTCGGTGACCTCGCGTCATCGCTCGCGCAGAGATGGCTAGTTGATCAAGGAACGCCAGCTGGTTGATGTGTGTGTCTACCAGCGCCAGTCTGCGTCAGTCAACGGCAGGTGAACCCCATGTGGCCTGCGGAAATAACGAGTTGACCCGTATTTCATCCGCATTGGTCAAGACCTGTGAAGCGTGGCTGGTCGGGGGGTGATGGTGAGGGGAGAGGCAGGTGGGAAAGCCACCACGTCCGGTACTGCTCAGCCGCGCAACGCCCACCTTCACCGCGCCCGCTGCTACGTGGGTCCGCGCGCCGTCCCCACTGCCTTCGCCTTTCTTTGCCACGTGGGTCCGAGCGTCGTCCCCGCTGCCTTCGCCTTTCTTTGCCACGTGGGTCCGAGCGTCGTCTCCGCTGTCCGACCGGCATCCTTTCCCCCGGCGCGTCGGCCGCTGCTGCCTCCGCTGTGCGCCCGCCGCCCGTCCCTTTGCCGGGTCGCCCGCGTTGTCCGACCGGGACCCTTCCTCTGGCGCGTCGGCCGCTGCTGCCTCCGCTGTGCGCCCGCCGCCCGTCCCATTGCCGCGTCTCCCGTGCTGTCTGGCCGGGATCCTTCCTCTGGCGCGTCGGCTGCGCTGTCCCCGCTGTGCGCCCGCCGCCTGTCCCTTTGCCGCGTCTCCCGTGCTGTCTGGCCGGGATCCTTCCTCTGGCGCGTCGGCTGCGCTGTTCCCGTTGTGCGCCCGCTGCCCCTCCCTCTGCCACGTCGCCCGCGCTGTCGGCCCGCTCCTCCGTCTGCCGCGTCGCAGGCGCGGCCTCCGCTGTGCGCCCGCGCTGCCTCCGCTGGCGCCCGACCGGCCTGGTCCCTCGCACGCCCCTCTGTCCGCGCTGTCCCCGTTGTCTGTCCCGCCCCGCCCTGGTCCCTTCGGTGCTTGGGCAGGGCTGCGGGGTAATCGGGTGGGTGGGCGGGAAAGTCTGTTCGTCGGCGGATGCTGCAGGCGCTGTGGCAACGCACTGGGCCCGCACCAGGAGTTGGTGCGGGCCCAGTTGAGATCGGCGGAGGCGAAGGCTACTGCTGCGGCGCCTCCGGCGCGGGAGGCTGCGGGGGCTGATACGGAGCCCCGGGCTGGAACGGCTGCCCAGGCTGAACGGGCGGCGGCGCCTGCCCACCTTGGGGCTGAGCCTGCCCCTGAGGCGCAGGCGCCTGGAACGGCTGCCCCGGCCCCGCAGGCGACTGCGGAGGCGCCGCGTTCTGCCACCCCTGCGGAGCCCCCGGCTGCTGCGGATAAGGCTGCCCACCGGGCTGCGGCTGCCCCGGCTGCGGCTGCTGAGGAGCGTAAGGCTGCTGAGGCGCCTGCCCGGGCTGAGGCCCCTGCCCAGGCTGCGGAGCCTGCCCCGGATACGGAGCCTGCCCGGGCTGCGGAGCCTGCCCCCCGTACGGCTGCTGCCCAGGCACAGGCACAGACGCACCACCAGCACCCTGCTGCCCGGGATACCCCCCCTGCCCAGGCAGGGGCGGAGCCACGACCGGCGGCGGATTGCCGTCCGAAGTCCAGAGCCCCTGCTGCTGCTGAGCCCGCACGAAGTCCTCCGCGACCATCGCGGAGAGATTGAAGTACGCCTCCCGTACCTTCGGCCGCATCATGTCGAGATCGACCTCGGCGCCAGCGGCGAGATGCTCGTCGAAGGGAATGACGACAACGCCCCGGCACCGCGTCTCGAAGTGCGACACGATGTCGTCAACCTTGATCATCTTCCCGGTCTCACGCACCCCGGAGATGACGGTGATCGACCGCGAGACAAGATCGGCGTACCCGTGGGCCGACAACCAGTCCAAGGTCGTCGACGCACTACTGGCACCATCCACGGACGGCGTCGAAATAATGATCAACTGGTCGGCAAGGTCGAGAACCCCCCGCATGGCGCTGTAGAGCAGTCCCGTACCCGAGTCGGTCAGGATGATCGGATACTGCTTCCCGAGCACATCGATCGCCCGCCGATAGTCCTCGTCGTTGAAGGTCGTCGAGACCGCAGGATCGACGTCATTGGCGATGATCTCGAGCCCGGACGCGGCCTGCGAGGTGAAGCGCCGGATGTCCATGTACGAGTTGAGGTACGGAATCGCCTGCACGAGGTCACGGATGGTGGCCCCGGTCTCGCGGCGCACGCGGCGCCCGAGCGTACCGGCGTCGGGGTTGGCGTCGATGGCAAGGATCTTGTCCTGCCGCTCGGTGGCGAGCGTCGAGCCGAGCGCGGTAGTGGTCGTGGTCTTCCCGACACCACCCTTGAGGCTGATGACAGCAATCCGATAGCAGGAGAGAACCGGAGTCCGGATCAGCTCCAACTTCCGCTGCCGCTCGGCCTCTTCCTTCTTGCCGCCGAGCTTGAACCGGGATCCACCGGCAGCGGGCCGACTGCTCTTGGCCTTGGGCTTGGTGTTGCGCAGCAGCCGGTCGGAGGACAACTCGACGGCAGCGGTGTAACCGAGCGGCGCCCCGGGATTGGTCCGCTCCCGCTGATCGTGCTGCACGGCCTGGGGCCAGGCGGCACCGGTGCGCGGATCGACAGGCGGCTGAGCCTGAGGCTGCTGCTGGGCCGGGGGCTGGGCCTGCGGCTGAGGCTGAGCCGGGGGCTGCTGCTGGGCCGGAAGCGGCTGATGCTGCTGCGGCTGTACGGGAGCAGGCGGCTGCGGCACCGCCTGCGGCACCGGCTGCTGCTGCGGGGCAGCGGGCGGCAGTGGCTGCTGGCCCTGGGGCGCCGGCGGCTGCGGGAACCCGTAACTGCCCTGAGGCGCGGGAGGGGTGGGGTCGGCCGGAGCGGGAGTGCCCTGCTGGGGGAACCCGTAGCCACCCGGCGGGACAGGAGCGCCACCCTGCTGCGGGAAGCCGTAACTGCCCTGCTGGTGAGGGTTGGCAGGAGCAGGCGCCGGAGGGCCGGCCTGCGGGAATCCGTACCCGGTGGGCGGAACAGGCGCTTCGGGGACGGGAGTCGGAGCAGGCGCCACGGGAGCCGGAGCCGGAGCCGGGGCTGGAGCAGGCGCACCGGCCTGCGGGAACCCGTACCCACTGGGAGGAGCCGTCGCATCGGCAACCGGCTGCGCGGGCGCGACGGGTGAGGGAGCCACGGGCCCGGTGGGCGAGGGCCAAGCCGGCGGCGCGGTCTGCGGAGCCGACTGCTGTACGGGCGCGGGCGTGGGCTCAGGCTGCTGCGGCGCGGGCGGCTGCACGGGCTCGGCAGCTGGCGTCGGCTCAGCGGGAGGCTGCGGCGTCGAGGCCTGGCCGGGCACGGGCCACTGGGGCGCGGAGGTAGGCGCGGCGGGCTGGAAGGCGGGGGGCAACGGCGGAAGCCCACCGTGCGGCGAGGGCGGCGGAGTCCAGGACGGCGGCACGGAGTCCTGCACTTCGTCGACAGGCGCGGCAGGCACGGCGTCCTGAGGAGCGGCATCCTGCGGAGCGGCGTCCTGGATCTCGTCAGCGACATCACCAGGACCGCCGGAGTCCTCGACATCATCAAGCGAATCATCCGAGGCAGAAACACCCTCATCCGACTCATCCGACTCATCCGGCTCATCTGCGTCCACGGACTGCCCAACAGGCTCACCGGAAGGCGGCGCGTCGTCATCGTGGCTGTCATCGGAGGAGAGGCCGGCTGCCGCCAGAAGAGACGGCTCAGGCCGCTCATCACCGAAGTCAACGTCAGCCGCGTCCGACTCATCCGTGCCGGAGGACTCCGAGGACTTCGAAGACCCCAAGAATCCCTCAGGCTCAGAGGACTCAGAGGACTCAGGGGGCTCTGAGGGGGAAAGGGGCCCGACCTCGTCCCGAGGAGCCTCCGCGGCG
The DNA here is from genome assembly GCF_055577645.1 of Streptomyces sp. NPDC033180. Lineage (NCBI taxonomy): Bacteria > Bacillati > Actinomycetota > Actinomycetes > Kitasatosporales > Streptomycetaceae > Streptomyces > Streptomyces sp. NPDC033180. The sequence goes on from NZ_JBVIPU010000027.1 coordinate 29,101, forward strand.
GCCCGCTCCTCGATCTCCCGCTTCAGAGAGGCAGAGGAGAACCGCATGGTGGCGCCACTCTCAAGATCGCCACTGCTCTCGGCAACAGGCTCAGCAACGGGCTCGACCACAGCAGCAGACGCGGAAGCAGGCTCGGGCTCGGGCTCAGCCTCGCGCTCCGACTTCGACTCCGGCTCGGCATCCGACGGAACCTCAGGCTTGGGAACGACACCAGTCACATGCACGGAGGAGGCGACACCGGCAACGGCCCCACTCCAGTCAGCGGCATCTCCAGAAGGCGAACCACTTTCAGGAGCGGCCGAAGCCGGAGAGGGGGCAGGCGCCGGGGCGGAATCCGGACCGGGAGCAACCGGAGCGGGAGCGACCGGCGGCGCGGCCCAGTCCACCTGCGGCTGGAACCCGCTTCCCACAGGAAGCTTCGGCACAGCAGTGGGCCGCCCGACCGGCGGAGCCGGAGGCTCGGGAGCAACGGGAGGGGCGGGCGGAGCGGCAGGCTCCGCAAAAGCCGAAGGCGAAGAAACCGGCGGAGTCGAAGGCGAGGAGGGTGACGAAGACGGCGCGGGCGACGCCGAGGGAGTCTCCCCCGCACTGCCGGACGCATTCTGCGTGTACCAGGCAGGAGGGGCGTAGTCGATGGTGAACTCGCCCGTCGTCTCGGCAGCGGACTCCGCGTCGGACTGATCATCGACGGGTGAGTCCCAGCCCCCGCGGATCTCGTCCCGATCGCTGTTCACAATGCCTCCTGATGTGGTCGAGCACCCTCGTGCCGTGGTGAGAAGGCGACCGATTCTGTCGTCCGATCCACCATGGCTCTCCCCGTTGTGGACGCGCACCCCCCACTCGCGGGTTCTGGCGTCGCGCCCAGTCCCAGCCTAATCACCAAAACCACAAGCACGGCAGGGCAGCCCACCCCACGAATGCTGTCCTGTGTGTCACTTCGCACCCAGAAGGCTTCCCGCACCCGCAAAACACAGCGGGCAAACCACCCCAAAAAATGACAACAAACGACAATGGGCGGCAAATTGAAGAACGCGGGGAACCCTTCACGGTTCCCGGCCACCACTTCGACGTGACGCGACGCCACCGCGTCCGACGACACTCGGTGTCTACGGCTGCTGCAAGAGCGACCGCTCGTAGATCACCTACGTGACGCCACCTGGCTCATCCCGTCGCCCCGGCGGCGGGGGCCTCATGCGCCGCACCCGCAGGGTCCCCGCCATTGCGAGACGCCGGCTCCAGGTCGAACTCTCCGTCCCGTGCCCCCAGTACGAAGGCTGTCCACTCCGCCTCGGTGTAGCGGAGCACGGTCTCAGGGTCGAGCGACGACCGCATCGCGACTGCGCCCTGCGGCAGGTATGCGATCTCGACCCGCTCCTCGGCCTCCTCAGCGCCGGGGGCACAGTGCCATTCGACCCCGGAGATATCGAGGGCGTAGAGCTCGTTCTTCTCGCGCTCCTTGCGAGCCTTGACGTCCTCGTCCTGTGCCTCGGCCATGGTGCGACGGCCCCTTCCCCACGAGTGAACCAACCGTTGGTTCAGCGTACTTGGAAGCCGGATCGTACGCAGCGCGATGCCTCGGTCACTAGGGGTTCCGGTCGGGCGCACGCTCACTGAGCCCGCCGGCCCCCTTGTACTGATCATGTTCAATAGGGCTCGCTCACGGGCCAGTTGACGCTGCGCTCCTGACTCCTCTTCGGTGCAAGAAAGGCTTTCCAGCATGAGCTACGGCCCACCCCATTCATCCTTCACCCAATCCGCGCTGACCGCGGACAGGGTGAACAAGAGGAAGCGTCTTACGAGGGCGCTGGCCGTGCTGTTGGCAGTCGTCCTGTGCGCGGGCGGCGGCATCATCTGGGGGGCGGCCGGCGGAGACGAGCCGCAGGCCAAGAACCCGAAGGTCGCCCGGCAGGCACCGGACGACATACGGGACACCGTCGAGAAGGTCCCCCGCACGCCTGAAGGGCACCTTGCAGTCGACTACAACGAGGACGAGTTCAAGAAGAGGTTCAAGAGGGATTCGGTGTACGCACCCGGTGCGTGGGCCACGGACAAGAACTTCGTCAGGGGTGTCGGCAGCACGCTCAAGGGCTTCAAGTTCGGCACGTTCGAGGAGGACTGGTCCACCGAGCTGAGCGGCCCGATCTGCGACACCACGCGGCATGTGACGGCCGACGGACGCACGGCCGTTCTTCTGCAAGAGCGTGCGGGCAAGGGCGCCAAGGACGACAAGCCCAAGGACGACAAGGACAAGGGCAAGGGCGACAAGGGCAAGGGCAAGAAGGAAAAAGACACCGAGGTCGAGGACTCGGAAAAGTACTCCTGCACCCAGCTCGCCTTCTTCGACCTGAACACCGGCAAGAAGCTGTGGCAGGTGAAGCTGCCCGACGCCAAGGGAGCCTACGCACCGAACACCAACGTCACCATGACTGGTGGCACGGTCGCTGTGGCCTGGGGTTACGGCTCCGTCGCGTACGACATGAAGCGTGGACGGGAGCTGTGGTCGACCGAGGGTTCGGGAGAGTGCCGGGACCTCGGCTTCGCGGGGGGTCGTGACCTGCTCGCGCTGGCCCAGTGCGGGGACGCCTCGGAGCCGCAGTTCAAGGTCCAGAAGGTGAGGCCCCGGACAGGTAAGGCGGAGTGGACCTACAAGGTGACTCGTGGGGTGGGCCGCGTCTACTTGGTGTCGTCCGACCCGGCGGTGCTCGCCGTCTCGGCCGGGGACATCGCCGTGACGAACTTGATCACTCTCGATGATCAGGGTGATCACCGAGCCACGATCAACATGCCGGAAGACCGCTTCCTCGACAACTGCTACAAGTCGCTCTTCGGGAACGTGGAGTCGTGTGACGGGATCGTGGTCGGTAAGGATCAGTTGTTCGTCGCGACCGACGAAGGACGGCTCGCGGACAACTGGATCGTCTCGTACGACCTCGGGACGGGGAAGACGGTCAGGAAGTTCGACTCGAAACCGGATCTCCCGATTCATCCCTTGCGGGTGAGCGGCGGGAAGCTGCTCGCCTTCCGGCCGAGCAGCGACGACATCGCACCGGCAGCGGTGCTCAGCCTGGATCCGCGTACGGGCAAGGAGACCCCGTTTCTGCTCTTCGGTATGCCGGATCGCGGCAAAATGGAGGATCCGGAGCAGAGTGAGATCATCCTTGAGGACGGCCGGATCTTCTTCGCCCCCAGGGAGCTGACCGCGGAGAACGGTGGACCCTGGGAATGGATGGCCTTCGGCGCCCTGGGGATCGAAGGAGCCTGAGGTGAAAGGGCCGGAAGCGATGGGTCCAGGAGCGGGGCGCCATCGACTGCCGCAGGGGCTGGACAGGAGCCCTGTCAGTAGCGCACAAGCCGACTGGTACCCTGTGTAACGGCCGTATGTGTACGCGCCCCCAGGACCCCCTCGATCAGGAACCTGATCGAGACCTGGAGGCAGCGCCCAGCGGACCTCGCCTTCCGAGTTATGGAAGCTCCCCTGCGATGTAGACCAGGGGCACTCGGTGGCCACGAAAAGACTACGAGGAGTAAGCGTGTCGCTCGACGCCGCTACGAAGAAGCAGATCATGACCGAGTTCGGCCAGAAGGAGGGCGACACCGGCTCCCCCGAGGTCCAGGTCGCCATGCTCTCGCGCCGCATCTCGGACCTGACCGAGCACCTCAAGACCCACAAGCACGACCACCACTCCCGTCGTGGTCTGCTGATCCTGGTCGGTCAGCGTCGCCGTCTGCTGCAGTACCTGGCCAAGAGGGACATCAAGCGCTTCCGTGCGCTGGTGGACCGTCTGGGCATCCGTCGCGGTGCGGCGGGCGCCAAGTAAGACATCGTGAAGGGGGCGGTTCCCACGCAAGAGGGGATCGCTCCCTTTGCTGTATGCGCGATCCGTGCCGGCACGGACCGCTGGGAGCGAGCGTCCCGCAGGCGAAGGTGCGCACGCTGTACGTGCGAAGTGTCACCGGCGCTTTGTAGTCTGGTCGCACAACGACATACACAACGTCATACGCACACTCACTCCGGACCGGGCAGAATCGGACTGCACGGTTCGCAGACGTAACGGCGTCGCACATGGCGACGAGACGACGTCACACAGTACGAGGAGAAGCGCACCTCAAGGAAAGCCGCCGCCGGTCCTCGGTAGTGGCCCCCGGGGTACAGCGATGGCTCGACATCGAGCAATGGCGTACCACCCGGGAGCTTCGATCGAAGACCGGCCCGCACCAGTAGGAGCGCTTCTCCGCCACCGTCCCCGGGCCACACGGGCCGTGGGGACGAAAGACGACAAGTAACGGAGAAAACGCTAGTGGAGAACGAGACCCACTACGCCGAGGCTGTTATCGACAACGGCACTTTCGGCACCCGCACCATCCGCTTCGAGACGGGCCGCCTGGCCAAGCAGGCCGCAGGCTCCGCCGTCGCATACCTGGACGACGACACCATGGTGCTGTCGGCCACCTCCGCTTCCAAGCGGCCCAAGGACCAGCTCGACTTCTTCCCCCTCACGGTGGACGTCGAGGAGCGGCAGTACGCCGCCGGCAAGATCCCCGGTTCGTTCTTCCGTCGCGAGGGCCGTCCCTCCGAGGACGCGATCCTGACCTGCCGCCTGATCGACCGCCCGCTGCGTCCTTCTTTCAAGAAGGGCCTGCGCAACGAGATCCAGATCGTCGAGACGATCATGGCGCTCAACCCCGACCACCTGTACGACGTGGTCGCGATCAACGCCGCCTCCTGCTCCACGCAGCTGGCCGGCCTGCCCTTCTCGGGCCCGATCGGCGGCACGCGCGTGGCGCTCATCAAGGGCCAGTGGGTCGCCTTTCCGACGCACACCGAGCTCGAGGACGCCGTCTTCGACATGGTCGTCGCCGGTCGTGTCCTCGAGGACGGCGACGTCGCGATCATGATGGTCGAGGCCGAGGCCACCGAGAAGACCATCCAGCTCGTCAAGGACGGCGCGGAGGCCCCCACGGAGGAGGTCGTCGCCGCCGGTCTCGAGGCCGCGAAGCCCTTCATCAAGGCGCTCTGCAAGGCTCAGTCGGACCTCGCCGCCAAGGCTGCCAAGCCCACCGGGGAGTTCCCGGTCTTCCTGGACTACCAGGACGACGTCCTGGAGGCCCTGACCGCCGCCGTGAAGTCGGAGCTCTCCCAGGCGCTGACCATCGCCGGCAAGCAGGAGCGCGAGGGCGAGCTCGACCGCATCAAGGAGATCGCCGCCGAGAAGCTGCTCCCGCAGTTCGAGGGTCGTGAGAAGGAGATCTCCGGTGCGTACCGCGCGCTGACCAAGAAGCTGGTCCGCGAGCGCGTCATCAAGGACAAGGTCCGCATCGACGGCCGTGGCCTCACGGACATCCGTACGCTCGCGGCCGAGGTCGAGGCCATCCCGCGCGTGCACGGCTCGGCGCTGTTCGAGCGTGGCGAGACCCAGATCCTGGGCGTCACCACCCTCAACATGCTCCGCATGGAGCAGCAGCTCGACACCCTTTCCCCGGTGACGCGCAAGCGCTACATGCACAACTACAACTTCCCGCCGTACTCGGTCGGCGAGACCGGCCGCGTCGGTTCGCCCAAGCGCCGCGAGATCGGCCACGGCGCGCTCGCCGAGCGCGCGATCGTGCCGGTGCTCCCCTCGCGCGAGGACTTCCCGTACGCGATCCGTCAGGTCTCCGAGGCCCTCGGTTCGAACGGCTCGACGTCCATGGGCTCGGTCTGCGCCTCGACGATGTCGCTTCTGAACGCCGGTGTGCCGCTGAAGGCCGCCGTCGCCGGTATCGCCATGGGTCTGATCTCCGAGGAGATCGACGGCGACACGCACTACGTCGCCCTCACCGACATCCTCGGTGCGGAGGACGCGTTCGGTGACATGGACTTCAAGGTCGCCGGTACGAAGCAGTTCGTGACCGCGCTCCAGCTCGACACCAAGCTCGACGGCATCCCCGCCTCGGTCCTGGCCGCCGCGCTGAAGCAGGCCCGTGACGCGCGTCTGCACATCCTCGACGTGATGAACGAGGCGATCGACGTTCCGGACGAGATGTCCCCGAACGCGCCGCGCATCATCACCGTCAAGATCCCGGTGGACAAGATCGGTGAGGTCATCGGCCCGAAGGGCAAGATGATCAACCAGATCCAGGAGGACACCGGCGCCGACATCACGATCGAGGACGACGGCACCATCTACATCGGTGCCGCCGACGGCCCGGCCGCCGAGGCCGCCCGCGCCACGATCAACGGCATCGCCAACCCGACCATGCCGGAGGTCGGCGAGCGCTACCTGGGCACCGTCGTGAAGACGACGACCTTCGGTGCGTTCGTCTCGCTCATGCCGGGCAAGGACGGTCTGCTGCACATCTCGCAGATCCGCAAGCTCGCCGGCGGCAAGCGCGTGGAGAACGTCGAGGACGTTGTCGGCGTGGGCCAGAAGGTCCAGGTCGAGATCGCCGAGATCGACTCCCGCGGCAAGCTCTCCCTCATCCCCGTCATCGAGGGCGAAGAGGGCGACGACACGAAGGACGACACCGACAAGTGACGTCGCGTAGCACCACGACGACGGCCCGCCCCTCTTCGGAGGGGCGGGCCGTCGCCCGTACCCAAACCCTCCTCAAGGGCAAGGACGGCATCGGCACGGTCCGCCGTACGACGCTGCCGGGCGGCCTCCGTGTCGTCACCGAGACCCTGCCCTCCGTACGCTCGGCGACCTTCGGGATCTGGGCGAACGTCGGCTCCCGCGACGAGACCCCTTCGCTGAACGGCGCCACGCACTACTTGGAACACCTGCTCTTCAAGGGCACCAAGAAGCGCAGCGCCCTCGACATCTCGGCCGCGCTCGACGCGGTCGGCGGCGAGATGAACGCGTTCACGGCGAAGGAGTACACGTGCTACTACGCACGCGTGCTCGACACCGACCTGCCGCTCGCCATCGACGTCGTCTGCGACATGCTGACGGGCTCCCTGATCCTCCAGGAGGACGTCGACGCCGAGCGCGGCGTCATCCTCGAGGAGATCGCGATGACCGAGGACGACCCGGGCGACTGCGTGCACGACCTGTTCGCGCACACGATGCTCGGCGACACCCCTCTCGGCCGCCCCGTCCTCGGCACCGAGGAGACGGTCAACGCGCTCACCGCCGAGCGGATCCGCCGCTTCTACAAGAAGCACTACGACCCGACCCACCTGGTGGTCGCCGCCGCGGGCAACGTCGACCACAACAAGGTCGTACGCCAGGTCCGCGCCGCCTTCGAGAAGGCCGGCGCCCTCCACCGCACCGACGCGACGCCGGTCATCCCGCGCCAGGGCTCCCGCGCCCTGCGCACGGCGGGCCGCGTCGAGGTCATCAACCGCAAGACCGAGCAGGCCCACGTCATCCTCGGCATGCCGGGCCTGGCCCGCACGGACGAGCGCCGCTGGGCCATGGGCGTCCTGAACACCGCCCTCGGGGGCGGCATGTCATCCCGCCTCTTCCAGGAGGTCCGGGAGAAGCGCGGCCTGGCCTACAGCGTGTACTCGTACACGTCGGGCTTCGCCGACACCGGCCTCTTCGGTGTGTACGCGGGTTGCCGTCCGAGCCAGGTGCACGACGTACTGAAGATCTGCCGCGACGAACTCGACGACGTCGCGCAGAACGGCCTGAGCGACGACGAGATCGGCCGTGCGATCGGCCAGCTCGCGGGCTCCACCGTCCTCGGTCTCGAGGACACCGGCGCGCTGATGAACCGCATCGGAAAGAGCGAGCTGTGCTGGGGCGAGCAGATGTCGGTCGACGACATGCTGGCCAAGATCGCGGCGGTCACCCCGGACGAGGTCCGAGAGGTCGCCCGTGACGTCCTCGGCCACCGTCCCTCGCTGTCGGCCATCGGTCCGCTCAAGGACAAGCAGGCCGCCCGCCTGCACGAAGCGGTCTCCTAACTCCCTTAAGGAATCAGGCACATGAGCAAGCTGCGCGTGGCGGTCATCGGAGCCAAGGGCCGGATCGGCTCCGAGGCCGTCCGAGCCGTCGAAGCCGCCGACGACCTGGAACTGGTCGCCGCGCTCGGCCGGGGCGACTCGCTGGACACGCTGGTGGAGACCGGCGCCCAGGTCGCGGTCGAACTGACCAACCCCGACTCGGTGATGGGCAATCTCGACTTCTGCGTACGGCACGGCATCCACGCCGTGGTCGGTACGACGGGCTGGACCGACGACCGCGTCGCGCAGCTGGAGACCTCCCTTGCCGCGTCGCCGAAGACGGGCGTCCTGATCGCCCCGAACTTCTCCATCGGCGCGGTCCTCACCATGAAGTTCGCACAGATCGCGGCGCCGTACTTCGAGTCCGTCGAGGTCGTCGAGCTGCACCACCCGAACAAGGCCGACGCCCCCAGCGGAACCGCCACGCGCACCGCCCAGCTCATCGCCGAGGCACGCAGGGAGGCGGGCAGCGCCCCGCAGCCCGACGCCACGACGACCGCGCTGGATGGTGCACGCGGCGCGGACGTCGACGGCGTTCCGGTGCACTCCGTGCGGCTGCGCGGCCTCCTAGCTCACCAGGAGGTGCTGCTCGGCGGCGAGGGCGAGACCCTGACGGTCCGGCACGACTCGCTGCACCACAGCAGCTTCATGCCGGGCATCCTCCTCGGCGTACGCCGTGTGGTGAGCACTCCGGGCCTGACGTTCGGCCTGGAACACTTCCTGGACCTGAACTGACGCGGGCCGAACCGAACTGAACTGACCCTCATGCGAGCAAAGATCACTTACGCCGTCACGGCTGCCGTCCTGGTCGTCTACTTCGTCCTGGTCGGCAGCCGCGGCGTGCTCCTGATACAGCACGGCACCGCGCTCACCGTCACCTTCGGTGTCGCGGTGCTGATCCTGCCGTTCATCGGCGTCTGGTTCCTCTGGAAGAACACCCAGTTCGTCCAACGGGCCAACCGCCTCGCTGCCCAGCTGGAAGCCGAAGGCGGCCTGCCCGTCGACGAGTTGAAGCGCACGCCCGGCGGCCGCATCGACCGTGACTCGGCAGACGAGGTCTTCGCCCGGCGCAAGGCCGAGACCGAGGACTCACCGGACGACTGGCGCTGCTGGTTCCGCCTCGCCGTCGCCTATCACGACGCCCGGGACACCCCGCGCGCGCGACAGGCGATGCAGCGCGCCATCGCGCTGCACGCGGGCAGGCCGGTCAACGCCTGACGCCGGCGATCAGGCGGTGCGCCGGTACTCGTCGGCCCACACCTCGATGGAGTCGGCCGCCCGGTTGAATGCCTCGTACCGGGCCAGGAAGTCGGCGTTGCGGTCGGTGAACAACGGCTGCTGCCCCTCGCCCCCCTGATCCCGGCGTACGAGGATGAGCGCCTGCCCCTGCACGGTGCGGGGCAGCCCCAGCCACCGCACGGGCTGCTGTGTCGTACGCACCGTCATGACCTGCGCCCACGGCACGGTCTGCGTCGTCAGGAAGGCCACACGACGCAGCCCGTGCGCGCTCACCCAGGTGCCCATCCGCAGCAGCCGCAGCGCGCAGACGATGACGACCACGGCGAGCCCCGCGCAGACCGAGGCACCCGCCGGCGAGTCCGTGAACGCGATGACCACGGCGGCGACGAGGACGTACGAGGCGAGCAGCAGAAGCAACGCGGCCGCCCCCACCCGCCACGGGCCCGGCCGGTAGGGCCGCCTCCAGTGGTCGCGGTCGTCGAACGGCAGCGCGGCGTCGTCCGCCGGCTCGTCAAAGGCGCGGTCCGCCGTCAGGAAGGGCAGGGGCACGACTGAATCCTCACTCAATCCACGCACGGGCTGTGCCCGGTGAGGCTACCGAGCCCTGTCCCCGGCTACCACCCTTGGGGGGCCATGGGGGTACCTCCCACGCTTTCAGGGCAGTGGGGGGAGAGTCAGGGGGCTGCGGTGGTCGTCAGCGACCGTCCGAGGCCTCGGACTGCTGATTCTGTGCGGGTGCCTGATCGGGCGAAAGGGCGGGCATGCCGAACAGCAGGGAACCCGCGAGTCCGGCGACCACGACCAGGCCGACCAGGGTTCGGCCCATGACCTGAGAGGCCGACGCGCGCTCTCGGGGTGGGGGAGTGACATTGCTGCGGAACTTGTCGGCTTCGGCGATGAAGGCGAACGGGACGGGCTCGCGCCGACGGAACATGGGGTGCGTTTCTCCTCACACGACTCGAACGTAACTCTGTTGTCCAGTCAGACGCTCGAAACGGCCAAATGGTGCCCGCTTTCGCCAAATTCGCCGAAGATTGTCGTGGCGAGGCACCGAACGGCTGATTGTCAGTGCCGGGCCATAGAGTGGGCGCCGCCCGAGTGATGCACATGGAAGGACCCCGCCAGTGAGCGAGACCCCCACCGAAGACCTCAAGCCCAGCTTCCGCAGCGAGGTCACCGTCGAGTTGGTGAAGCACGCGGCGAGCGACTCCGACGTCCTGTGGGCCGCCCGTGTCTCCACTGCCGGGGAGCAGTCCCTGGAGGAGCTCCAGAAGGACCCCGAGCGCTCCAAGGGCCTGATCAACTATCTGATGCGGGACCGCCACGGCAGCCCCTTCGAGCACAACTCGATGACGTTCTTCGTCAGCGCCCCGATCTTCGTCTTCCGCGAGTTCATGCGGCACCGCGTGGGCTGGTCGTACAACGAGGAATCGGGCCGCTACAGGGAGCTCCAGCCGACGTTCTACGTCCCCGACGAGTCCCGCAAGCTGGTCCAGGAAGGCCGCCCCGGGAAGTACGTCTTCGTGGAGGGCACCCAGGCCCAGCAGGAGCTCACGGGCCGCGTGATGGAGGACTCCTACCGCCAGGCGTACGAGGCGTATCAGGAGATGCTCGCCGCCGGCGTCGCCCGTGAAGTCGCCCGCGCGGTCCTGCCGGTAGGCCTCTTCTCGTCGATGTACGCGACGTGCAACGCCCGTTCGCTGATGCACTTCCTCGGCTTGCGTACGCAGCACGAGCTCGCCAAGGTCCCGTCCTTCCCGCAGCGGGAGATCGAGATGGTCGGCGAGAAGATGGAGGAGCAGTGGGCCAAGCTCATGCCCCTCACGCACGCCGCGTTCAACGCCAATGGACGTGTGGCTCCCTAAGGCACTGATGTACGGGTGGGCTGAGTGAGGTGTCCGTATTGCGGCATTTCGAGAAGTTCATCTAGCCTGATCAAACGGACCCGGCACTGCTTGAACCCCCGAGCAGGCAGTGCCGGGCTCCTCACTTGTCAGGTCCGCACACATCCCCCGAGGGGGGACCACGCGCTGAGCAGCGAGTAGCGTGTTACCCATGGCTCCGACCTCCACTCCGCAGACCCCCTTCGGGAGGGTCCTCACCGCCATGGTCACGCCCTTTACGGCGGACGGCGCACTCGACATCGACGGTGCGCAGCGACTCGCCGCCCACCTGGTGGACGCAGGCAATGACGGCCTCGTCATCAACGGCACCACGGGCGAGTCCCCGACCACCAGCAACGCGGAGAAAGCCGAGCTCGTACGAGCCGTAGTGGAAGCAGTCGGAGACCGCGCCCACGTGGTCGCGGGCGTCGGCACGAACGACACCCGCCACAGCATCGAGCTCGCCCGCGACGCCGAGCGGGTCGGCGCCGACGGCCTCCTGACCGTCACGCCGTACTACAACAAGCCCCCGCAAGAGGGTCTGCTCCGGCACTTCACGGCGATCGCCGACAGCACGGAGCTGCCGGTCATGCTCTACGACATCCCCGGCCGCAGTGGCGTACCGATCAACACCGAGACGATCGTCCGCCTCGCCGAGCACCCGCGGATCGTCGCCAACAAGGACGCCAAGGGTGACCTCGGCCGCGCCAGCTGGGCCATCGCCCGCTCCGGCCTCGCCTGGTACTCCGGCGACGACATGCTGAACCTCCCGCTGCTCTCCGTCGGCGCCTGCGGCTTCGTCTCCGTCGTCAGCCACGTGGTCACCCCGGAACTGCGCGCGATGATCGACGCGTACACCACGGGTGACGTACAGAAGGCCACGGAGATCCACCAGAAGCTGCTCCCGGTCTTCACCGGCATGTTCCGTACGCAGGGTGTGATCACCACCAAGGCGGCGCTCACCCTGCAGGGCCGCCCCGCGGGACCGCTGCGGCTGCCCCTGGTCGATCTTTCGCCCGACGAGACGGCCCAGCTCAAGATCGATCTCGCCGCCGGCGGGGTACAGCTCTAAACACAGACTTCACAACTGAATACGCGAAACACCGCAGGACAGGGTCCTGCACCCACACCAGACAACTGCTACTGCACGAACGTCATGCGCGCCACGTGCCCTGGAGGTACGTGGCGCGTGTGGTGAGGAGAGTCTTTTGAGTCATCCGCATCCCGAACTCGGCGCCCCGCCGAAGCTCCCGAAGGGCGGCCTGCGGGTCACCCCGCTGGGCGGCCTCGGTGAGATCGGCCGCAACATGACCGTCTTCGAGTACAACGGTCGCCTGCTGATCGTCGACTGCGGAGTGCTCTTCCCCGAGGAGGAGCAGCCCGGAATCGACCTGATCCTGCCGGACTTCACGTCCATCAGGGACCGCCTCGACGACATCGACGGCATCGTGCTCACGCACGGCCACGAGGACCACATCGGCGGTGTCCCGTATCTCCTGCGCGAGAAGCCGGACATCCCGCTGATCGGCTCCAAGCTGACCCTCGCGCTCATCGAGGCGAAGCTCCAGGAGCACCGCATCCGTCCGTACACGCTGGAGGTCTCCGAAGGCGAGCGCGAGCGCCTCGGCCCCTTCGACTGCGAGTTCATCGCGGTCAACCACTCCATCCCGGACGCCCTGGCCGTCGCCGTCCGCACCCCCGCGGGCATGGTGGTCGCCACCGGCGACTTCAAGATGGACCAGCTGCCGATGGACGGCCGCCTCACCGACCTGCACGCGTTCGCGCGGCTGAGCGAGGAGGGCATCGACCTCCTTCTCTCCGACTCGACGAACGCCGAGGTCCCGGGTTTCGTCCCGCCGGAGCGCGACATCTCGAACGTGATCCGGGGCGTCTTCGCCGGCGCCCAGAAGCGGATCATCGTCGCGAGCTTCGCCAGCCACGTCCACCGCATCCAGCAGATCCTGGACGCCGCCCACGAGTACGGCCGCAGGGTCGCCTTCGTCGGCCGTTCCATGGTCCGCAACATGGGCATCGCGAGGGACCTGGGATACCTGAAGGTTCCCGCGGGCCTGGTGGTCGACGTCAAGACGCTCGACGATCTGCCCGACAGCCAGGTCGTGCTCGTCTGCACGGGCTCGCAGGGCGAGCCGATGGCCGCCCTCTCCCGGATGGCCAACCGCGACCACCAGATCCGCATCGTCCAGGGCGACACGGTGATCCTGGCGTCGTCGCTCATCCCCGGCAACGAGAACGCGGTCTACCGCGTGATCAACGGCCTGACCCGCTGGGGAGCGAACGTCGTCCACAAGGGCAACGCGAAGGTGCACGTCTCCGGCCACGCGTCGGCCGGCGAGCTCCTGTACTTCTACAACATCTGCAAGCCCAAGAACCTGATGCCGGTGCACGGGGAATGGCGCCACCTGCGCGCCAACGCCGAGCTGGGCGCCCTCACCGGCGTCCCGCACGACCGCATCGTGATCGCCGAGGACGGCGTCGTCGTCGACCTCGTCGAGGGCAAGGCGAAGATCGTGGGAAAGGTCCAGGCGGGTTACGTCTACGTCGACGGCCTCTCCGTGGGCGATGTCGGCGAGCCCGCGCTGAAGGACCGCAGGATCCTCGGGGACGAGGGCATCATCTCGGTCTTCGTGGTGGTGGACTCCAGCACCGGCAAGATCACCGGGGGCCCGCACATCCAGGCCCGCGGCTCCGGCATCGATGACTCGGCCTTCTCCGCCGTCATGCCGAGGGTCCAGGAGGTCCTCGAGAAGTCGGCCCAGGACGGCGTCGTCGAGCCCCACCAGCTGCAGCAACTCATCCGCCGCACGCTGGGCAAGTGGGTCTCGGACAACTACCGCCGACGCCCGATGATCCTTCCCGTGGTCGTCGAGGTCTGACCCCGACACTGCGTGAACTGGGAGCGGGGCGCCTCGATTTGCATCGGGGCGCCCCGCTCCAGTACGTTTACGTCTCCGCCTGAACGGGAAGCACCCGGCACTCACGTGCTCGGAGCGACCCAAAGGAGGGCGGGGAATTCCGACTCAGAATCTCTGATAAAGTCGGAACCGCCGGAAAGGGAAACGCGAAAGCCGAAAGGCCGGAGCGGGAACCGGAAAGGCACCGAGGAAATCGGACACGAAAGAGTCTGATAG
>NZ_JBVIPU010000028.1:0-25661 GCF_055577645.1 Streptomyces sp. NPDC033180
GCGAAGTCATGCAGGTTTTTGGCCAGGTTCCGAACCCGGTCCGGATCTCCGGGGGTTGGGTCCTTGTCCAGGTCCAGGACATGCCAATCCGCCGGACGATTCCCCGCCATCCTGCAACCCCCGCCGCTTCCGCACCGTCAGCACCCGTACGCACATGCGAAGTTATCTGATGGGTTGTGGTCACGTGAAGGGCGTTCTGGAGCTGGGCCCTTTCCTGCGTCCTGCACCTAGAGCTGTGTCCAGCGCGTGCGCGTACTCCCGGAAGAGTGCTTGGGCCTCGGGGCCGGCCGGGGAGGTGGGGAGCAGCAGATCGGCGAGGTGGACGACGCGCCATATTTTAAAGACCACCATGGCTCCACCCTTACAAGCGCGAGCTGAGCACGCTAGCGGGAGCTGATCGGTGGCACCAGAGATATCTGCTGAGCAATGGGGCGTGAGGGTTTGGTCCCGGTGATTACGGATCCGGGGTGGGCGGAAGTGCAAGAGTTGGCCCTGCTGATGGCGGGACAGAGGCAGAAGAGCGATCCGGGAGTGTGCGCTTGTGAGTGTGCGGCGTGAAGCCATGGATCTTGAGGGGTATATGGAGCGAGCGCGCAACGGGCCCTGTTTCGTTTGTGCCTTTCTTGCCGGGGATCCCGGCTTCGCGCATCACACCGTTCACGAGGACGACGATCACGTCGCGTTTCTCGACCGGTGGCCCACCCTTCCCGGAAAGGTACTCGTCGCGCCGAAAGCCCACGTGGAGCACGTCGTTCGCGACCTCGACGAGGCGGCGTACGTGCGGATCATGTCCTTCGTGCGGAAGATCGTCTCCTACGAGGAGCAGCAGTTCCATGTGCTGATGACGGAGAACGGCGTCCTGGATGTACCCCCGGATCACATGGCCGGGATCTCTGCGCGACTTCGGGACGCCATCGGCCCCTAGCGGCAACTACTGCTTCGCCGGTTCGAACTCCCGGTCCACCTTGCCTGTTTCGGACCAGGCTCCGCTGCCTCGGCGGTCGATCCACACGGGACGCCCCTGTGCGGAACGGCGTTTCTCGAAGGAGATCTGGTCCAGGACGCCGTTGACCGAGACGTTCTGGATCTCGCGGTCCAGGGTGTGCCGGAGCGATGTGGGCGAGCCGGACGCAGGGAGCTTCTTGAGCGCGGTGGCCAGGGCCAGGGCGCCGTCGTACAGCTCCTGGTTGCCGCGTGCGGGGAGGTTGTCGTCGGGCTCGCCCGAGTAGTTGCGGGTGCGCAGCACGCCTTCGGGGATGGACTTGGCCGACTCCTCTGCCCTCGCTCGCTCCTCCGAGTCCTCGCAGACACCCTCGGGAGCGCTCTGGGTGAGGACGGGCCCCTTGAAGCCGTCGGTCCTGAGCTTGGCGGCCCATGTAGTGACGTCCGAGCCGGTGGGCACCACGACCGCGTCCGCCCGCGCCCCTGCGACCAACTCCGGGATCTGTGACGTCTTCACCTTGTCCCGACTGGTGTCCAGCGCCCGCGTCGTCACGCCGGCCCTGCGCAGCGCGGTTCCGATGCCGTCCTCGCGGTCCGTCCAGATCTTGTCCTCCGCCACCAGGACCCGGCGTGCCCCGGTCCGTGTCAGGAGGTACTCAGCCATCGCCTCGCCCTGCCGCGCCTCGTCGGCCGGGATCGCGAACGCGCCCCCGGCGTGGGCGACTTCGTGGCACGTGCTGATCTCCGGCAGGAACGCCTCGTCCGTGTCGTGCACCCAGGAGAAGTCGACTGTGTCACCGATGACGGTGAGCATCCTGGGGTGCCTCGCGAGCATTTCGCGGGACGTCGTGTCCGGGTCGGCGGACACGGGAACGACGCGGAAGCGGCTGCCGCCCTTCGCGCCGAGTGTCTCGGTGAAGGCGGACGTGACTGTGCGCAGCTGCTGCGTCGTGAACTGCTTGTACTCCGACTTCTCGTACGCGTCGGTGGATTCCTCCGTGCCGACGTGGGTGTAGCTGTGGGCGACACCGATCTCGTAGACGGCCTGGGCGTCCCCGGCGCCGGACGCGGACGCGGAGTCGGTGTCGGGTGCGGTGAGGGACCGTATGCCGAGGCCCGCCGGGATGCTGACCGCCATGGGCGAGCGCGGCGGGGAGCAGCAGGCGCCGTCCGCGCGAGCGGCGGCGTGGCGCGGACGTGGGCGTGGGCGCGGACGGGGCCGTGGCCATGGATTCCTTGCGGACCGCCGAGGGCTGGGGGCGGGCGTCCTCGACGGGGACGGCGTCGGCGATGGCCTCCCGTACGGGGTCCTCTGCAGCGCGTAGGCCCCGTAGGTCCTGTAGGTCTCGTAGGTCTCGTAGGTCCCGTTCGTCCCGTGCCGCCCCGTCGTCCAGCGACCCCGCCGCCGCCAGAATCCGCTCCAGTGTGGTCGCGGCGTCCGCCGGACGGTCCGCCGGGTCCTTGGCCAGGAGGTCGAGTACGAGGCGCTCCACCGGTGCCGTCACCTCGGACCGCGCCCGTGAAGGCCGCAGCGGTGCGTCGTTCACGTGGTTGTACATGACGCCGGCCGCCGATCCGGTGAACGGCGGTCTGCCGACCAGGAGTTCGTAGAGGACGCAGCCGAGCGCGTACAGGTCGGTGCGGCCGTCACCCGTCTCCTGGCGGAACCGCTCCGGTGCCAGGTACGGCACGCTGCCGAACGGCAGCTGCCCGGTCCGCGTGAGGCGGGAGTCGCCCGCGGCGCGCTCCATGAACGTCGCGATGCCGAAGTCGACGACCTTGGCGGTGCCGTCACGCGCGATCATGACGTTGCCGGGTTTGATGTCGCGGTGCACGACGCCCGCCGAGTGCGCGGCATCCAGGCCGCGGCAGATGTCCGCCGCCCACCGCAGCGCGTCCGCCACCGGTAGACGGTCGCATCCACGCAGCACCTGGTCGAGCGAGCGCCCCTGCACCAGGGCCATCACGAGGTACGGGGCCGGGGGCTGGGAGCCGTCGTCCGTGCCGTGGTCGTGGACGGCCACGATGTACGGGCTGTCCAGCGAGGCCGCGGCGCGCGCCTCCTGCCGGAAGCGGGCCAGAAGCTGCTCCGGCTCCCCATCCGCTCGCGAGCCCGCAGCCGAGCCCGCGAAACCCCCCGGCCCCGGAGGCACGAGGAGCTTGACCGCCACCTCGCGGCCCAGGCTCCGATCCCGCGCCCGCCACACCTCTCCCATGCCGCCCGCGCCGAGCCGCTCAAGGAGCTCGTACCGGCCGTCCAGCAAACGCCCCCGCATGTGCCCTCCCTCAGACCCGGTGATCCTAGTCAGAGGGCCGGGCGGCCGGAGCGGGGACGGTCACCGCGGTCACCCCTTCACCGCGCCTCCCAGCGCGAAGCCGCCGCCGAGGCGGCGCGAGATGAGGACGTACAGCAGAATCACGGGTGTCGAGTAGATGATCGAGAACGCGGCCAACTGGCCATAGACCACCGTTCCCTTGTTGCCGAAGAAGTCGTTGATGCTCACCGACGCCGGCATCTGTTCCGGCGTGAGCAGGAGCATGAACGGGACGAAGAAATTGCCCCACATCATCACGAAGGAGAAGACCGTCACCACCGCCACCCCCGGACCCATCAGGGGGAGCACGATCCGCAGCAGCGACTGGAACGGCGACGCGCCGTCCGTCCACGCCGCCTCCTCGAGCTCCTTGGGGACGCCGTCCATGAAGTTCTTCATCAGCCAGATGGCGAAGGGGAGTTGGGAAGCGGCGAAGAAGAAGATCGTGCCCTGCATCGTGTCGATCAGGTCGACCTGGACGAACAGCGCGTACACGGGGACCATGATCGCCGTGATCGGCAGGCTCGTCGCGAAGAGGATCGTCAGCATGAACGGGCGGTTCAGGCGGGACCTGAAGCGGGAGAGCGGGTAGGCGGCGAGCGCCGCGCAGACCACCGTCAGGAGCGTGCCGCCGCCGCACAGCAGCAGGCTGTTGAGCAGGGGTGTGAAGGTGATCTCGGGGGTCAGGACCGCGTCGTAGTTGTCCAGGGTGATGCCGTCGGGGACCTTCACCTTGAGGTCGGCCTCGGTGTCGAGCGAGGACAGGATCACCCAGGCCAGCGGCAGCACGAACGCGGCGGCGACCACGAGCAGCCCCGCGTCCGCCGCGAGACGGCGACTGGTCCGGCGTGAACTGAGGCTACGGGCGGGCGACTTGACGGTAGTGGCGGACGACGACACTCAGACCTCCGTGCGGAGCAGGCGCATATAGACGAGGGAGAAGAGTGAGCCGACGACCAGGAGCAGAAGCGCCACCGCCGTGCCGTAACCGATCATGCTCTTCTGGAAGGCCTGTTCGTACATGAACAGGGGGAGGGTCTGGCTGCGGTTTCCCGGGCCGCCTCGTGTCATCACCCAGATCAGACCGAAGACGGAGAGGGTCTGCAGGGTGTTCAGCATCAGGTTCGTGCCGATGGAGCGGCGGATCATCGGGAGCGTGATGTGCCACATGCGGCGCCAGCCGCCCGCGCCGTCCACCTCGGCCGCCTCGGTGATCTCCTTGGGGATCTCGTTCAGGGCCGCCGAGTAGACCAGCATCGAGAACGCCGTACCGCGCCATACGTTGGCGAACGACACCGCCAGGATCGGCAGCGTGTACATCCAGTTCTGGGACGGGAGATTGAGGAAGTCCAGGACCGCGTTCAGCGTGCCCTCGCGGCGGAAGAACGCGTACAGGAGGAAGGCCGCCACCACCTCCGGCAGCACCCACGCCGTGATCACGATCGCGCCGGTGACCGTGCGGACCGGCTTGGACGCCCGCTGCATCAGGGACGCGAGCGCCAGGCCGATGGTGTTCTGGCCGATCAGGGACGACAGGACCGTGAAGACGAGCGTCAGCCACACCGCGTTGAGGAACGCCTCGTCGCCGAAGGCCTTACGGAAGTTGTCGAACCCGACGAAGCTCGACTCCGCCTGGCCGGTGAGCTGGAGGTCGGTGAAGGCGATGTAGGCGCAGTAACCGATGGGTCCTGCCAGGAAGAGGAGCAGCAGGATCACGGCGGGGGAGACGGGCAGTGCGCGGGTCAGGGCCCTGCCTGTCAGCTTGCGGCGGGACGGGGGGTGTGGGGCCCCCGCCCCGGGAGTCTTGACGACGACGCCGCCGGGCCCGGCGGGGGGTGCGGTGGTCACCTCGGGGGTCTCACTTCCCTTGCTTGCCTGCCGACGTTGCTTGCCTGCGGACCTTGCTTGCCCGCGGACCTTGCTTGCCCGCGGACCTTGCCCGCCTGCCGGATCGCGGAGCCTCGGCTACTTCTCGACGACCTCGCCGTCCGTAGCCGCCTTGACCTCTTCGTCGTACCCGCTCGCCGCCTCGGCCACGGAAGCGTCGCCCGTGGTGACCTTCTCCATGGCCTCCTGCACCGCGGTGGAGACCTTCGGGTACGCCGGGTACGCGGGCCGGTAGTGCGTCGAGGGCACCAGGCCGGTGAAGAACTTCAGGCCTGGCTGCGCCTTGAGGTAGTCGGGGTCGGCGGCGACGTCCTTGCGGACCGCGATGCCCGAGTTGGCCACGTACCACTTCTGGGCGTTGGCCTTGGTCTGCATCTGCTCGATGAACTTGAAGGCCAGGTCCGGGTTGGCCGCCTTGGACGGGATCGCCCAGGTCCAGCCGCCGGACATGCTCACCTTGCCGGGCGCCTCGCCGTTCTGGGTCGGCATCTGGGCGAGGCCCAGCTTCTTCGACCACTCGGGCCACTCGTGGCCCGCGCCCTTGCCCCAGTCCTGCGGTAGCCAGGAGCCGTCGAGGTTGATACCGAGCTTGTCCTCGGGGAGCAGTTCGCCGCGGACCCGGGTGGCGAAGTTCGGGTCGAGGGCGTCGGTGACGTCGGGGCCGAGCTTCTCCTTGTAGACCGTCTCGACGAATTCGAGGGAGTCCTTGAAGCCCTGGCTTCCCGTCACCCACTTCTTCGACTCCGGGTCGTACATCGGGTTCTCGCCCGTGCCGTACAGGAGCATCTCCATGCCCTGCATGGTGGCTGTCTCGCCCGCGGGCTTGCCCGTGTAGACGTTCAGCGGGGTGACGCCGGGGACCTTCTTCTTGATGGTCCGCGCCGTTTCGAGGACGTCGTCCCATGACTTGGGCTGCCAGTCGGCGGGCAGCCCGGCCTTCTTGAAGACGGCCTTGCTGAACCACAGGCCGCGGGTGTCGGTGCCGTCCGGTACGCCGTACGTCTTGCCGTCCGCCGCCTTCGCCGCCGACTTGGACGTGTCGATGAACTGGTCCCAGTCCTTCCACTTGTCCAGATAGGGATCGAGCGGCTTCAAGTACCCGCTGGTGATGTCCGAGTTGATGAGGAAGGTGTCCTCGTAGACCAGGTCGGGCGCGGTCTTCGGGGAGCGCATCATCTGCTGCAGCTTGGTGTAGTACTCGGAGTCCGGCGCCTTGATCGGCACCAGCTTCACCTTCTTGCCGGGGTTCTCCTTCTCGAACTGCTTCTTGATGTCCGCCAGAAAGGTGTCCATGACCTTGATCTGGTTGTCCGTGGACTGTTTGAAGGAGACCTTCACGGTGTCCGGATCGTCGCCGGAGCCCCCGCCGCACGCGGTGAGGGTGCCGGCGGCGACCAGGGCGGTGGCGAGGAGCAGAGGGGTGGTGGGACGCACGGGCACGACCTCCTACTGGCCGACGCGGCCGGGTTACCACGCAGGGCGCAACGCGGGGCTGCCCGGTGAACGTAAGGGCGGCTTCGGAGCAAGGTCAATGCCCGTGCGTCGCCCCTTGTCATCAACGTGACAACGTTGTTATTGGAGGCGGTGCGCGGATCCTTACGGGGATGTGGGGAGGCGTGAACCGACGTACACGGACGGGTACTTGGGGCGTCAGGTGTTCGAGGTCAGCCAGCGGTACGCGTACTCGGGGCGGCCGACGTGGCCGTACTGCGGGGTGCGGGCCGCGCGGCCCGTCGTGACCAGGTGCTCCAGGTAGCGGCGCGCGGTGATGCGGGAGATGCCCACGGTCTCGGCGGCGGCCGCGGCGGTGACACCCTCGGCGGGCGCGTCGCGCAGCGCTCGGGTCACCCTCTCCAGGGTGGGGCCGCTGAGCCCCTTCGGCAGGGCGGCGGGGCCGGGCGCGCGCAGGGTGGCCAGGGCGCGGTCCACCTCGTCCTGGCCGGTGGCCTCGCCCGCGGCGGCGCGGAACTCGGCGTAGCGGGTGAGGCGGTCGCGGAGGGTGGCGAAGGTGAAGGGCTTCAGTACGTACTGGACCACGCCGAGGGAGACGCCCTCGCGTACGACGGCGAGATCGCGGGCCGAGGTGACGGCGATGACGTCCGTGCGGTGGCCCGCGGCGCGCAGGGTGCGGGCCAGCTGGAGTCCGTGGCCGTCGGGGAGATGCAGGTCCAGGAGCAGGAGGTCCACCTCGGTTCGGTCCAGGGCGCGTTTCGCCTCGGCCGCGCTGTGTGCCTTGCCCACGGCGTGGAAGCCGGGGATGCGGTTCACGTAGAGGACGTGGGCGTCGGCGGCCACGGGGTCGTCCTCGACGACCAGGACGCGGATGGGCTCGGTCACTTGGTGCCTCCGTCTGCCACGGCCGGTGAACTGGACGCCTCGTCATCCGCGCCCGGCATCGAGGCCGTCGTCCGCAGGCGCACCTCGAACTCCGCCCCGCCCCCGGGCGCGTCCCGCACCGTGAGCGTCCCCTCGTGCTTCGTCACCGTCTGGTGGACCAGGGCGAGGCCGAGGCCGCGGCCAGCCGGGGCCTTCGTCGACCAGCCCCGCCGGAAGACCGCCTCCGTGTGGGCCGGGTCGACGCCGGGACCGGTGTCGGACACCCGTAGCGTCAGTCCGGCCTCGTCCGCGCGTGCCGTCACCGTGACGCGGGCCGCGGGCGACCCCTGGGCCGCGTCCACCGCGTTGTCGATCAGGTTGCCGAGGACCGTCACCAGGTCGCGCGCGGGCAGGTCCGCGGGCAGCATGCCGTCGTCGATGCTGCTGTCGGGGGAGACGACGAGCTCCACGCCGTGTTCGTTCGCCTGGGCGGCCTTGCCCAGGAGCAGGGCCGCGAGGACCGGCTCGCTCACGGCCGCGACCACCTGGTCCGTCAGCGTCTGCGCCAGCTCCAGTTCGGACGTCGCGAAGTCGACGGCCTCGTCCGCGCGGCCCAGTTCGATGAGGGAGACCACCGTGTGGAGCCGGTTCGCCGCCTCGTGGGCCTGCGAGCGAAGGGCCTGTGTGAAGCCGCGCTCCGAGTCCAGCTCGCCGGTCAGGGCCTGGAGCTCGGTGTGGTCGCGCAGTGTCACCACCGTGCCCCGTCGCTCGCCGCTCGACACGGGCGATGTGTTCACCACGACCACCCGGTCCGCCGTCAGGTGCAGCTCGTCCACCCGCGGCTCGGCCGCGAGCAGCGCGCCCGTCAGCGGCGCGGGCAGGCCGAGCTCGGCGACGTTCCGGCCGACCAGGTCGCCCGATACGCCGAGCAGCTCGCGCCCTCCGTCGTTGATGAGGGCGATGCGCCGCTGCCCGTCCAGCATCAGGAGCCCCTCACGCACCGCGTGCAGCGCGGCCTCGTGGTAGTCGTGCATACGGCTCAGCTCGGCGGCGTTCATGCCGTGGGTGTGGCGGCGCAGGCGGGCGTTGATGACGTACGTACCGATTCCGCCGAGCGCGAGCGCGCCCGCCGCGACGCCGAGCAGGGCGAGCAGCTGGCCGCGCGCCTTCTGGCTGATCTCCTCGATGGTGATGCCGGCGCTGACCAGGCCGGTGATGCGGTCGGTGCCGTCGTCGGCGCGGATCGGTGTGACCACGCGCACCGAGGGGCCCAGCGTCCCCGTGTACGTCTCCGTGAAGGTCGTGCCCCGCAGCGCCTGTGCCCGGTGGCCGAGGAAGCGCTCGCCGATCTGCTCCTTGTCGGGGTGCGTCCAGCGGATGCCGTCCGGGTCCATGATCGTGACGAAGTCGACTCCGGTGTGCCGGCGCACGTCACTCGCGTACGGCTGGAGGGTCTTCGTCGGATTCTCGCCACGCGCGGCCTCCCGTACCGAAGGGGAGTCCGCGACCGCCCGTGCCGCGGCCGTCGCCTGGCGGCGCGCACCCTCCTCCGCCTGCTGCCGGTCGCTCAGGAACGTGAAGAGAGCGCATCCGGCCACCACGACGGTGACCAGCACGATCTGCATCGCGAAGAGCTGCCCGGCGAGGCTGCGCGGCCGGGGCGGGCGGGCGAGGGACATGGTGCAAGTCTGCCTCGCCGCGTCAGTGCGAACTAAATGAACGTAAGGGTGACCGCCCTCACAGGGCGAGAGATAGTCACCGGGATTCGCCTGCCCAGGACGTGAGCCGCACGCACGGGCCGATCCAGGACGTGAGCCGCACGCACTGGCCGAAAACGCCGACGTAGTCGTTCAAGGAGGGCCCTCGTGGCCGACACCACCGACAGCCAGGTGACACCGGCACCCGCTGCCAAGCGGGACCGGACCCACTATCTGTACATCGCCGTCATCATCGCCGTGGTCCTCGGTATCGGTGTCGGCCTGCTCGTGCCCGACTTCGCCAAGGAGCTCAAGCCGGTCGGTACCGGCTTCGTGAACCTGATCAAGATGATGATCTCGCCGATCATCTTCTGCACGATCGTCCTCGGCGTCGGCTCCGTCCGTAAGGCCGCCAAGGTCGGCAAGGTCGGCGGCCTCGCGCTCGCCTACTTCGTCGCGATGTCGGTCGTCGCGCTCGCCATCGGCCTGATCGTCGGCAACATCCTGCACCCGGGCTCGGGCATGGACATCACCGACTCCGAGAAGGGCGCGGGCCACGACGCCGCCGAAGAGGCGGACAAGGGGCTCGTCGACTTCGCGCTCGGCATCATCCCGAAGACGCTGGTCTCCGCCTTCACCGAGGGCGAGGTGCTGCAGACGCTGCTCGTCGCGCTGCTCGTGGGCTTCGCGCTACAGGCGATGGGCCGCTCCGGGGAGCCGATCCTGCGCGGCATCGGGCACATCCAGCGGCTGGTCTTCCGCGTGCTCGGCATGATCATGTGGGCCGCTCCGGTCGGCGCGTTCGGCGCGATGGCCGCGGTGGTCGGCGAGACCGGCACGGACGCCCTGAAGGCCCTCGCCACGATCATGGTCGGCTTCTACGTCACCTGCGCGCTGTTCATCCTGATCGTGCTCGGCACGCTGCTGCGCCTGGTGACCGGCGTCAACCTCTTCAAGCTCCTGAAATACCTGGGCCGCGAGTTCCTGCTCATCCTGTCCACCTCCTCGTCCGAGTCCGCGCTGCCGCGGCTCATCGCGAAGATGGAGCACCTGGGCGTCAGCCGCCCGGTCGTCGGCATCACCGTCCCGACGGGTTACTCCTTCAACCTCGACGGCACGATGATCTACCTGACCATGTCGTCGCTCTTCATCGCCGAGGCGATGGACCAGCCGCTCGGCATCGGCGAGCAGATCTCCCTGCTGCTGTTCATGATGATCGCGTCCAAGGGCGCGGCGGGTGTGTCGGGTTCCGGCATCGCGGTCCTCGCCAGTGGCCTGCAGTCCCACAAGCCGGGCCTGGTGGACGGCGTCGGCCTGATCATCGGCGTCGACCGCTTCATGAGCGAGGCCCGCGCCCTGACCAACTTCGCGGGCAACGCGGTGGCGACGCTCCTGATCGGCACGTGGACCAAGGAGGTCGACCGGCAGCGGGTCGACGACGTCCTCGCGGGGCGCCTGCCGTTCGACGAGAAGACGCTGCTCGACGACAGCGCTCACGAGCCCGGGACGGAGGACCAGGAGACGGCGGACCAGGAGACGGTGGACGCCGTCCCGACGCAGCCGGTCAGCATCGAGAAGAAGTCCCTGACGCCTTAGGCGTTGGCGGTCGCCGCTCTCCTGTCGGCGACCTTCGTCACCAGCTCGGTGGCTTGTGAGGCGGGCAGGCCCGCCGCGGTCAGAAACGTGATCGCGGTGGACCTGCCCGCCTTTTCGGCCGGCACGACGCCGTCGTTGACGGCCTCCATCACGGCGAACAGGATCCCTTCGAGCACGTAGCCGAGCGCCCGTGTCGGCAGCGGCGACACGAACGTGCCGTCGTCCAGGCCGCGTTGGAACGTCTCCAGGCCCTCCTCGTGAACGCGGCCGAGCCGTTCGCGGATGGCGCCCATCGTCACGCTCCGCTCGCCGAGGGAGAGCAGCAGGCGGTAGCGGTCGGCGACTTCCCACACGGCGAGCAGCGAACTCGCCACCGCCTCCGCGGGATCGTCGACGCCCGCGCGGCCCGCGGCGTGCGCGGTCTCCACGGCAGCGATGGCCCGCTCCACGATCGCCTCGACCAGCGCGTCACGGCTGGGGAAATGCCCGTACACCGTCCGTCGCACGACGCCCGCGGCGCGCGCGATCTGGTCCATGGACGCGTCGGGGTCGCGCAGCAGTTCCGCGACGGCGACGTCAAGGATGCGGCGGCGGTTGGCGTCGGCTCTGACGCTGCTCGCTGAGCGGGGGTTCATGGCCTCATTCTGCCCACTCGCCGACGCCTCCGCCCACTCGACTTGCACATACCTGTGCAACATCGGGTACCTTGCACAGGAGTGTGTATTTGCACATGCCTGTGCAAGATGGGATGGGTGGAATCCAAAATGCCTCTGCTGATCAAGGAACCGGTCGAACGGATGGACCGCCCGTACGCCCGCCGCTGGTGGGCCCTGGGCGTTCTCTGTCTGAGCCTGCTGATCGCAGTGATGGCGAACACCGCGCTCACGGTGGCCGCGCCCGACATGACCATGGACCTCGGCCTGTCCAGCTCCGACCTGCAGTGGGTCATCGACGCCTACACCGTCCCGTACGCCGCGCTGATGCTGCTGCTCGGCGCGATCGGCGACAAGTACAGCCGCCGGGGCGCGCTGGTGCTCGGCCTGGTGATCATGTCCGCCGGCGCGGGGGCGGGCGCCATGGTGGACAGCTCGACGGCGGTCATCGTGGTCCGCGCGGTGATGGGCGTGGGCGCGGCGCTGATCATGCCCGCCACGCTTTCGCTGCTCGCGGCGACCTTCCCGCGCGCGGAACGGGCCAAGGCGATCACCATCTGGGCGGCCACGTCCGGCATCGCGATCGCCGCCGGTCCGCTGATCGCGGGCGCGCTGCTTCGCGACAACGGCTGGCACTCGACGTTCCTGATCAACATCCCGGTGGCGGTGCTCGCGATCATCGGCGCGTTCGTCCTCGTACCGCCCTCCAAGGCGGCGCAGCACGGCCGGATCGACTACGTGGGCGGCCTGCTCTCGGTCGTCTGGGTGGGCTCCCTGATCTTCATGATCATCGACGGCCCGCACTTCGGCTGGGGCGTGCGTGCCATCTCCGCGGCGGTGGTGGCCGGTCTCGGCCTGATCGCCTTCGTCGTCTGGGAGCTGAAGCACCCGCGCCCGGTCCTGGACGTACGCAAGTTCACGCAGCGGGGCTTCGCGGGCTCGAACCTGGCCGTGGCGCTCTTCTTCCTCGCGGTGTTCGGCGCCTTCTACTACCTGACCCAGCACCTCCAGTTCGTCCTCGCCTACGACCCGCTGGAGACCGGCATCCGCATGCTGCCGCTCGCCGGAGCGGTGTTCGTGGGCTCGGCGGTCACCGGGATCCTCGCGCCGCGCATCGGCGGCAAGATCATGGTGGTGGCGGGCATGGTCGGCGGCACGGTGGCGCTCGCCCTGCTCACGCAGATCGAGGCGGGCTCCACGTACGGGGACTTCGTGGCGCCGCTGATCATCCTCGGCCTCTCCCTCGGCTTCGCGGTCTCGCCGTGCACGGACGTCATCATGGGCGCGTTCCCCGAGTCGGAGCTCGGCGTGGGCGGCGCGGTGAACGACACCTCGCTGGAGCTGGGCGGTTCGCTCGGGATCGCGGTACTCGGATCGGTCCTCGCGAGCTCGTACGGTTCGAAGCTGGCCGACGAGACCGCGGGCAGCAAGCTACCCGCCTCCGCGCTCGACACGGCGCAGGACTCGGTGGGCGCGGGCAACGGCGTGGCGCAGGGCATCGCCGAGCAGGCGCGTGCCCTCTCCGAGAAGGCCGCGGGGGCTTCCTCGCCCCAGGAGGCGGCGCAGCTCAAGGCGCAGGCACAGGAACTCGCCGGGGGCGCGCACCAGATGGCCGACGCGGTGGGCTCGGCGTTCTCCGGCGCGGTGGCCCACACCAGCCTCATCGGAGCGGTGATTCTGGGGGTGGGGACCGTGGTCGTGGCGGTGCTGCTGCCGGGCCGCCGGAAGAGCGCGGCCGCTGACGCGGAAGGCGGGCCTCGCGAGGAGACCGCGGAGCCCACGGAAACCGAGAAGGAGTCGGTCCGGTCCTGAGGCCACCCCGGGGACCCGCCGCATGGGCGGGGCCCCGGGGCCTGTGCGGAGCCTTCCGGCTGTCCGGCTGCCGGCCGGCTACGGCCGCTTCGTCCACACCGCCACGTAGTCCACCGCCATCGCCTTGCCCGGCTCCGTCTGCGCGACCGGTGTCGCCCTGCCCGCGACGCCGTCGGGGAAGGCGCCGCCCATCGCGACGTTCAGCAGGATGAAGTAACCCGCGTGGTCGGTCATGTTGGACCACGTGGCGGCGGAGAAGCGGTCCTGGGAGAGGGCGTGGAACTGCTCCCCGTCCACGTACCAGCGCAACTGGTTCGGGGTGGTCGAGCGGTCCCACTCGAAGCGGTACGTGTGGAACGCCGACTGGCAAGTCGCCCCGGGACAGGCCCGGTTGGCGCCGAGGCCCTGCGTTTCGTTGCAGTCGCCGCCCGGGTTCACGCCGCAGTGCAGCACGCCCCACACCGAGTTGATGCCGTTCACGTTCTCCATGACGTCGAACTCGCCTATCGACGGCCAGTTCTGGTAGTTGCCGCGGTAGGGGGCGCCGAGCGCCCAGAAGGCCGGCCAGTAGCCGAGCGCGCTCTCCCCGGTGATGTCCGGCATCTGGATGCGGCCCTCGATGGCGAGCGTGCCGCCCTCCGGTGCCTTGAAGTCGCTGCGTTTCGTCTCGATGCGGGCCGATGTCCAGTTCCCCGCGCCGTCTCTGCGCGGGGTGATCCGCAGGCTGCCGTTTCCGTCCAGAGCGAGGTTCTCGGGGGAGTCCGTGTACGACTGGATCTCCCCCGTGCCCCAGTTCGCCGGGCCGCCCGGGTAGTTGTGCCCGAGGTCGATCTGCCAGTTGTCGGCGGAGGGCCGGGAGCCCGCGGCTCCGTTGAAGTCGTCGCTCCACTCCAGCGACCAGCCGGGCGCCGGTGGGACGTCGCCGCGTGCCGTGCCGGGCGTCATCAGGGCGCCGAGCAGGCCGACGGCGGCCAGAGCGGCCAGGACGGGTCCGGTGCGGGGGGATCGTGTGAAGCGACCGATGCGACCGATGCGACCGATGCGGGCGGCGCGAGGGGTGCGGGTAGCGCGAGTGGTGCTCATGGAACACCTCCGTGGGGGGAGTGTGCGTACTGGTGAGAGCGCTCTCACCGAGCTCTCCGGGTTTTGTAGTTGCAGACATGCCGGACGTCAATGGGTCCGTCACGTCAACTTCTCGAAGGCGTACGAGGACCCCGACGGGCAGTGGGGCGACTACCTGCGGGGTCCGGGCCGGGTCCGCGCCGCCGGCTGCACGAGCGGGGCGAGTGGGACGGCGCCGAGCGCGCACTCGCCGACGCCGGACTGCCCACGGAGCTCGCGGCGGTGGCCTGGACGCAGGAGTACGACGATGCCGTGCGGGCCTCGCACGAGCAGGGCAACGGCTGTGGGACGGGGTGGTGCTGATGGCGGGAGTCCGGGACTTCTGCGAACTGAAGCGGGCGTACGGCGAACCCGACTTCGGCTGACCCCTGACTCCCGCCCGCCGAGCCCAAGTCCCCCCGCATGCTTACCTCTTCGTAAGTACCTGACTAATTAGTCGGTACTTGTGGGGATGCGGGCGCCCGCCAAGCATGGTCGTCATGACGAACCAGCAGCCCAAGACCCCCGTAACCGTCCTCGGCCTCGGCGCCATGGGACAGGCCCTCGCCGGCGCCTTCCTCGAGGCCGGCCACCCCACCACCGTGTGGAACCGCACGCCCGGCAAGGGCGATGGTCTGGTGGCCGGGGGCGCCGTGCGCACCGCCACCGCGGCCGAGGCGGTCCGCGCCTCGGACGTCGTGGTCGTCTGCCTCTACGACTACGACGTCTCGCAGGCCGTGCTCGGCCCGATCGCCGCCGAACTGCCGGGACGCGTCCTGGTGAACCTCACCTCGGACACTCCGGAGCGCTCGCGCGAGGCCGCCGCCTGGGCCGCGGAGCGCGGCATCGACTACCTGGACGGCGCCATCCTGGTGCCCGTGACGGTGATCGGCACCCCCGACGCACTGCTCTTCCACAGCGGTCCGAAGTCCGTGTACGAGCGGCACGAGGGCACGCTCGAGGTGCTCGGCGGCAACACCGTGTACCTCGGCGAGGACCACGGCCTCGCGGCCGTCTACGACAACGCCCTGCTCGACTTCTTCTGGACCAGCATGTCCGGCCTCGTGCACGCGTTCGCGCTGGCCGGGGCGGACGGCGTGAAGGGCGTGGAGCTCGCCCCGTACATGGGCGCCCTGGTCTCCATCCTCCCGCCGATCATCGAGGGGATGGGGGGCGAGGTCGACTCCGGCAAGTACCCGGGCGAGCAGGCCCCGCTGGTCACGGAAGCTGTCAACGTCGACCACATCATCCACGCCTCCGAGCACCGGGGCCTCGACGTCGGGGCTCTGAGCGGCATCAGGGCCGTCCTGGACCGGGCCATCGCCAAGGGGCTCGGCGCCGACGGCTGGACGTCCACCATCGAAGCGGTACGCGGCGTACGGTGAAAGTGACCGACGTCACAGAGCGGGAGCCGTGAGATGACTGGTGAACCGAGCTTCTTCGAGATCGGTGTCGAGGACCCGGAGCGGGGGCGGGCCTTCTACGGGGAACTGCTCGGCTGGTCCTTCGAGCCGGGGCCGTCCGGGCGCGGGTACGTGATCGGGACCCCGGGCGTGCCGGGCGGCATGCACGGCGGTGACGCGGGCGCCGCGCCCTACCTCTTCTTCCAGGTCGACGACATGGAGGCCGCGCTGGCCCGCGTCATCAAGCTGGGCGGCACGGTCGAGGCGCCGATCGGCGGCGAGAGCGAGGAGTCGGACGCCGAGTTCGGCCGGTTCCGGCTGTGCAAGGACGACCAGGGGTCGACGTTCGGCCTGCACCAGCCGCCCAAGGCTCCCTGAGCGCTGGCCTTGACGCCTGCGTCAAGGATTACCGTCGTACGCATGCGCATCGGCGAACTTGCGGAGCGGGCCGGCACCACCACGCGGACGCTTCGGTACTACGAGTCACGGGGGCTGCTGCCCGCCCGTCGCAGTGGCAACGGTTACCGCACCTACGACGAGGACGACGTGCGTCTTCTGGAGCAGATCAGGACCCTGCAGGACTTCGGGTTCGACCTGGAGGAGACGCGGCCGTTCGTCGAGTGTCTGCGTTCGGGGCATCCGGCGGGCGACTCCTGTCCCGCTTCCCTCGACGTGTACCGCCGCAAGATCGGTGAACTCGACTCGCTGATCGATGAGTTGATCGCGGTGCGCGAACAGGTGGGTGCGCAGTTGGTGCGTGCCGAGGCGGCGGTTCCGGGAGGCCCGGACCCGCAGTGCGAGCTGACCGGCTGAGGGAGAGGGGACATAGGCATGGGGATGGTCAAGGCGGACGGTGTGGCCGAGGTGACGGACGCGGACTTCGAGGGGGAGGTGCTCAAGGCCGAACTGCCGGTGCTCGTGGAGTTCGGGGCCGAGTGGTGCGGACCGTGCCGGCAGCTCGCGCCGGTGCTCAGTGAGATCTCGCGCGAGGAGGAGGGCCGGCTGAAGATCGTGCAGCTGGACGTGGACCACAATCCGCGGACGGCGATCGCGTACGGGATTCTCTCCGTGCCCTCCCTCCTGGTCTTCCGGGGCGGCGAGCTGGTGAGGTCCATGGTGGGCGCGCGTCCCAAGCGGGGGCTGCTCGCCGACCTGGCCGAAGCCGAGGTGCTCTGACCCACGCGGCACAGGAACAGAAAGAGAAAAGCCCCGGACGAATTGACGTCCGGGGCTTTTCCTGGCGTATATTGGATTCTTTCGCGACCCCTTGCCCATTCGGGCACACCGGAATCGCGAGAATCTGTATAAGAGCACTGTAACTGGCGAGGGGCTGAATTGTCAACCGAGGAATTGCGAGAAGAGCAGCAATTCGTCTCCGGGCTGTACGCGCGCCTCGACGCGCTGCGCGAGGAGGCGCAAGCCGCCGTGCAGGCGTCGTTGACGCAGGTCGGCAACGGTCTGCAGGCCAGGCTTGAGCGGGACGTCCTGGTGGCCGAGCGGTCCGGGCTGCTGGCCGCCTTCGATGCGGGAGAGAACGGCCTCTGCTTCGGGAGGCTCGAATTCCGCGACGGCCGTGATCACCACATCGGGCGCATCGGAATCCGCGCGTCCGACATCGAACGCACCCCGCTCGTGATCGATTGGCGCGCGGAAGTCGCACGCCCCTTCTATCTCGCGACCGGTCATACGCCGATGGGGCTGCGCAGGCGCAGGCACATCACCACGGAGGGCCGCGACGTGACGGCCCTGCACGACGAGCTTCTCGATCTCAGCGACGACACCCGCACCGGCCACGAGGGCGCGGACGCCGACGAGGTGCTGCTCGCCGCGCTCGACTCGGCCCGCACCGGGCGCATGCACGACATCGTGCAGACGATCCAGGCCGAGCAGGACCGCATCATCCGGGCCCCGCACCACGGCGTCCTCGTCGTCGAGGGCGGGCCCGGCACCGGCAAGACGGTCGTGGCGCTGCACCGTGCCGCGTTCCTCCTCTACGCCCACCGCCGGCTCCTCGCCAAGCGCGCCGTCCTGATCGTCGGCCCGAACCCCGCCTTCCTCGGCTACATCAGCGAGGTCCTGCCCGCGCTCGGCGAGACGGGTGTCCTCCTCTCGACGGTCGGCGAGCTGTTCCCCGGGGTGAGCGCCACCGGCACCGACACCCCCGAGGCGACCGAGGTCAAGGGCCGCGCGGAGATGGCGGACGTGCTCGCCGCCGCCGTGCGCGACCGGCAGCGGACCCCGGAGCCCGGCGCACCGGTGATCATCGTCCACGACGACGGCGACCTCGTCCTGGACTGGACGATCGCCCAGGAAGCGCGCGAGGCGGCCCGCGAGGCGGACGTCCCGCACAACCTCGGCCGGCCGCACTTCGCCTTCCGCGTCATCGACATGCTCACCGAGCAGCTCGCCGAGCGGCTCGGCGCCGACCCGTACGGCGGCCCCAACTTCCTCGGACCCGACGACATCGCCCAGCTCGGCAAGGCGATCGCCGCGAGCCCCGAAGTGCACGCGGCCATCGACGAGTTGTGGCCGCAGCTCACCCCGGAGGGATTCCTCGCGGACTTCCTTCAGGAGCCGACGCCGCATCTCCCGGACGAGGAAGCCCACATCATCCGGCGCGAGCGCGGTGCCGCCTGGACCGCCGCCGACGTCCCGCTGCTCGACGAGGCCGCCGAGCTGCTCGGCAGTGACGACAGCGCGGCGAAGGCGATGGCGGAGGCCGAGCGGGCCAAGCAGATCGCCTACGCCCAGGGTGTACTCGACGTCTCGTACGCGTCCCGCACCTACGAGTTCGAGGACAAGGACGACGAGGACTCCGAGGTCCTGCTCGCACACGACATCATCGACGCCGAGCGGATGGCCGAGCGCCAGGAGGAGGCCGACCACCGCAGCGCCGCCGAGCGGGCCGCGGCCGACCGGACGTGGGCCTTCGGGCACATCATCGTGGACGAGGCGCAGGAACTCTCCGCGATGGCATGGCGGTTGCTGATGCGGCGCTGCCCGACCCGCTCGATGACGCTGGTCGGCGACCCCGCGCAGACGGCGGAGGCCGGGGGCTGCGGCTCCTGGGAGACGATCCTGTCCCCGTACGTCGAGGACCGCTGGGAGTACGCCCGGCTCGGCGTCAACTACCGCACCCCGGTGGAGATCATGGACGTGGCCGCCGAGGTGCCCCGCGTCGAGTACCCCGGCTTCCGGCCGCCGAGTTCGGTGCGCTCCACGGGCGTGCTCCCCTGGGCGCGGCGCACCGACGACCTCGCCGCGGCCGTGGCCGACGCGCTGGCGGCCGAGGCACGGGACGAGGGCCGCCTCGCGGTGATCGCCCCGCGCGAGCTGCATGAGGAGCTCGCGGGAAAGCTCCCCGGGGTGACGGCCGGGGAGGCCCCGGACCTGACGCGGCCGGTCGTTCTGATCGACCCGCGTCAGGCGAAGGGCCTGGAGTTCGACACGGTCCTGGTCGTGGAGCCGGGCCGCTACGGCACGAGCGACCTGTACGTGGCCCTGACCCGGGCCACGCAGCGGCTCGGCATCCTGCACGCCGAGGAACTGCCGGTGGCGCTCAAGCAGGTCGCAGCCACACCGTAGCCAGCGGTGGCAGGGTGAGGCGCAGGGACGCGGGGCGGCCGTGCGACGCCACCGGCTCGGTCTTGACCGGGTCCGGGTTGGTGACGTCGCCGCCGCCGTAGCGTCCCGAGTCCGTGTTCAGGACCTCGTGCCAGGCGGTGAACTCGCCGGGAACGCCCAGGCGGTACTCGTGCCGCACCACCGGCGAGAAGTTCGAGACGGCCAGGAGAGGCGCCTCGTCCGTCTCCTCGGCGGCGTACCGCAGGAAGGCGAAGACGTTCTCCTCGGCCGCGTCGCCCTCGACCCAGGCGAAGCCCCCGGGGTCCGTGTCGCGCTGCCACAGGGACGGTTCGCGGCGGTAGACGGTGTTGAGGTCGCGCACGAGGTCGCGTACACCCCTGTGGTCGGCCTCCGCCCCGTAGGCGGGATCGAGCAGCCACCAGTCCGGGCCGTGTCCCTCGGCCCACTCGGCTCCCTGGGCGAACTCCTGGCCCATGAAGAGGAGTTGCTTGCCGGGGTGGGCCCACATGAAGCCCAGGTAGGCGCGGTGGTTGGCGCGCTGCTGCCACCAGTCGCCGGGCATCTTCGACACCAGGGACCGCTTGCCGTGCACGACTTCGTCGTGCGAGATCGGCAGGACGTAGTTCTCGCTGTACGCGTACACCATCGAGAACGTCATCTCGTTGTGGTGGAACCTGCGGTGCACGGGCTCCTTCGACACGTAGTCGAGCGAGTCGTGCATCCACCCCATGTTCCACTTCAGGCCGAAGCCGAGCCCGCCGAATCCGCCGGGGCCCTGGTGGTGCGTCTCGCGGGTCACGCCGTCCCAGGCCGTGGACTCCTCGGCGATCGTGACGACGCCGGGGGCGCGGCGGTAGACGGTGGCGTTCATCTCCTGGAGGAATGCGACGGCGTCGAGGTTCTCGCGGCCCCCGTGCATGTTCGGGGACCATTCGCCGTCCTCGCGCGAGTAGTCGAGGTAGAGCATGGAGGCCACGGCGTCGACACGCAGGCCGTCGATGTGGAACTCCTCGCACCAGTAAGAGGCGTTCGCCACAAGGAAGTTGCGGACCTCCTTGCGGCCGTAGTCGAACTCCAGGGTGCCCCAGTCGGGGTGCGCGGCCCGGCCCGGGTCCTCGTGCTCGTACAGCGTCCGGCCGTCGAACTCCGCGAGCGCCCAGTCGTCGCGCGGGAAGTGCGCGGGCACCCAGTCCATCAGGACGCCGATGCCCGCCCTGTGCAGCGCGTCGACGAGGTACTTGAAGTCGTCGGGCGTGCCGAGGCGGGCCGTCGGCGCGTAGAAGCCGGTGACCTGATAGCCCCAGGAGCCGCCGAACGGATGCTCGGCGACCGGCATCAGCTCCACGTGCGTGAAACCCAAGTCAGTCACGTACGCGGGCAGTTGCTCGGCCAGTTGGCGATACGTCAGGCCCGGTCGCCAGGAGGCAAGATGCACCTCGTACACGGAGAACGGTGACGCGTGGACGGGCGTCTCCGCCCGGCGCACCAGCCACTCCTGGTCATGCCACTCGTGGTGCGACTCGTGCACGACCGAGGAGTTCGCCGGCGGGGTCTCCGTGCGGGTGGCGAGCGGGTCGGCGCGCAGCGTCTTCGTGCCGTCGGGCCGGGTGATCTCGTACTTGTACAGCTCGCCCTCGCCGACGGACGGCACGAACAGCTCCCAGACGCCGCTGCCGCCGAGCGAGCGCATCGGGAAACCGGCGCCGTCCCAGAAGTTGAAGCTCCCCACCACGCGCACGCCCAGGGCGTTGGGTGCCCACACCGTGAAGCGGGTCCCGGTCGCCCCCTCGTGCACCATCGGACGCGACCCGAGCGCGTGCCACAGCTGCTCGTGCCGGCCCTCGCCGATCAGATGCAGATCGAACTCACCGAGCGCGGGCAGGAAGCGGTACGCGTCGTGGATCTCGAGCTCGGTGTCCTCGTACGTGATGTGGAGCCGGTAGTCGGGGATCTCGCGCAGCGGGAGCACCCCGGAGAAGAACCCGTCCCCGTCGTCCCGCATCTCCGCCCGCAGATCCTTGGCGACGACGGCGACGGAGCGTGCGTACGGCCGCAGCGTGCGGAAGGCGACGCCCTCGCGCACGATGTGAGCGCCGAGCACCCCGTGCGGGTCGTGGTGCGTGCCGGCCAGGAGACGGGCACGGTCGGCCTGGGACACGGGCGACGCGGGACGGCCGTCCTTCGGCTGCTTCGGCTGCTTCGGTTGTTTCTGCCGGGGCGGCTGAGGCGCCCGGCCTGCGGGCTCCGGTTTCCGCTTGCCCTTCTTGCTGGCCTCGTCGGACGGTTTGCGCGGCTGCGGGCGGGGGGTCACGGGGGAGCCTCCTCGGCGATGGCTGGTCAGTGGGGATCGGTGGCGGGGCCGTTCGTGGCGAGGCGTTTGATCGCGGTGAGGGGGACGGGGAGCCAGTCGGGGCGGTGGCGGGCCTCGTAGAGGACCTCGTACACTGCCTTGTCCGTTTCGTAGGCCCGCAGCAGCACCGGGTCCATCCGCGGATCGCGGCCGGTGACCTCCGCGTAGCCCGTGCAGTACGCCGCCCGGCAGTCGCCCGCCCACTCGGGCGCCCACGGTTCGTGGGAGCGCGCCGCGTAGTCGAAGGACCGGAGCATGCCCGCCACGTCGCGCACCGGCGGTTGCGGCATCCTGCGCTCGGCGAGCGGGCGTGAGGGCTCGCCCTCGAAGTCGATGAGCGACCACTCCCCGGCGGGCGAGCGCAGACACTGCCCGAGGTGCAGGTCCCCGTGGATGCGCTGGGCCGTCCAGGTCTCCTCGCCGCGCCCCAGGTCGGCGAGCGCCTCGAAGGTGGTGTGCAGGGCGGCGGCGTACGGCTGCAGGGCGGGCACCGCGTTCGCCGCCGTGTCCAGTCGGTCGGCCATGCCTTCGGCGATCAGCCCCACCTGGGCGCGGCCCAGGGTGACGGTGGGCAGCGCGCGGGCCAGGGACAGATGCACCTCGGCGGTCGCCCGACCGAGCGCCCGCGCCTCGCCGCTGAAGTCCCGTCCCGCGGCGAGCTCCCGCAGGGCCAGCTCCCAGCCGTCCACCGTGCCCTTCAGGTAGGGCTGGAGCACACCGAGGACGTTCACCGAATCCTTGGAGTCCCCGGCATCCGCCAGGAACCAGGCGGCGGGAGCCGGTACCTGCGGGCAGCCCTCGCGGGCCAGCATCAGGGGCAGCTCCAGGTCCGGATTGACGCCCGGCACGATGCGGCGGAACAGCTTCAGAATGAACGTATCGCCGTACACGAGCGAGGAGTTGGACTGCTCGGCGGCCAGGACGCGCGGCGCGAGATCATCGCCTATGTCCTTGCGCGGGTCGCGCTCGAAGCGGAGCTTGCCGACGCGTGCCTGCGTCCGCAGCGCCTCAAGGAGGAATCCGGACATACGGGGGTCGTGCATCGCCTCGTAGACCGTGAACCCGGCGAGCGGGCCCCGCGTCACATGTCCGATCAGCGTCGGCGCGAGCCGCGGTGGCAGCTCGCGCCGTACGCCGAGGAGGAGTTGGTAGCAGTCGGGGGGCAGCGCGGGCGCACCGCCGGTCTGCTCCGGCACCTGGGGCTGCCGGACCCGGACGAGAAGATGCAGTAGCCCCAACTCGGCTGTCGGTGGCAGGAGTTCAGTTGCCGCGACCAACGTGAAGTCGGTGATGGGGCGGCCTTTGCCCGCGAACCAGCGCTGTCGTGGCAGCCACGCGCGCAGCAGCGGATCGAGCGAGGCGAGCAGCGCGTCCGCGGTGATGCCCGGGCGGGTGACGGCTTCCGACATGGCGTCGCGTCCTTTCCGCGGTGCGGACAAGGGAGGAGTGCGGGAGTGCCGGTTGTGCGGGGAGAGTGCCCAGGGCGGGGCGGTGGAAACCGCCCCGCGCCGGAGTAGCAGGGGTGGAGCCTACGCCGCGTCCCTGCGCAGCCGGAACCAGTAGAAGCCATGTCCGGCGAGAGTCAGCAAGTAGGGCAGTTCGCCGATGGCCGGGAAGCGCACCCCGCCGATCAGCTCCACCGGGTGCCGGCCGTTGAAGGCCTGCAGATCCAACTCCGTGGGCTGCGCGAAGCGGGAGAAGTTGTGCACGCACAGCACGAGGTCGTCCTTGTACTCGCGAAGGAACGCGATCACCGCCGGGTTCGACGACGGGAGTTCCGTGTACGAGCCGAGGCCGAAGGCGGGGTTCTGTTTGCGGATCTCGATCATCCTGCGGGTCCAGTGCAGGAGTGAGGAGGGGGAGGACATGGAGGCTTCGACGTTGGTGACCTGGTAGCCGTAGACCGGGTCCATGATCGTGGGGAGGTAGAGGCGTCCTGGGTCGCAGGAGGAGAAGCCTGCGTTGCGGTCGGGTGTCCACTGCATGGGGGTGCGGACGGCGTCGCGGTCGCCGAGCCAGATGTTGTCGCCCATGCCGATTTCGTCGCCGTAGTAGAGGATCGGTGAGCCGGGCAGGGACAGGAGCAGCGCGGTGAAGAGTTCGATCTGGTTGCGGTCGTTGTCCAGGAGGGTGGCCAGGCGGCGGCGGATGCCGATGTTGGCGCGCATGCGGGGGTCTTTGGCGTATTCCGCGTACATGTAGTCGCGTTCTTCGTCGGTGACCATTTCGAGGGTGAGCTCGTCGTGGTTGCGCAGGAAGATGCCCCATTGGCAGCCGGAGGGGATGGCGGGGGTTTTCGCGAGGATTTCGGAGACGGGGTAGCGGGATTCGCGGCGGACGGCCATGAAGATGCGGGGCATGACGGGGAAGTGGAAGGCCATGTGGCATTCGTCGCCGCCGTCTTTGAAGTCGCCGAAGTAGTCGACGACGTCTTCGGGCCATTGGTTGGCTTCGGCGAGCAGGACGGTGTCGGGGTAGTGGGCGTCGATTTCGGCGCGGACGCGTTTGAGGAGGTGGTGGGAGCGGGGGAGGTTTTCGCAGTTGGTGCCCTCTTCGGCGAAGAGGTAGGGTACGGCGTCCAGGCGGAAGCCGTCGATGCCCAGGTCGAGCCAGAAGCGCAGGGCGGAGATGATCTCTTCCTGGACGGCCGGGTTCTCGTAGTTGAGGTCGGGTTGGTGGGAGAAGAAGCGGTGCCAGAAGTACTGCTTGCGGACCGGGTCGAAGGTCCAGTTGGAGGCTTCGGTGTCGACGAAGATGATGCGTGCGTCCTGGTACTGCTTGTCGTCGTCGGCCCAGACGTAGTAGTCGCCGTAGGGGCCTTCGGGATCTTTGCGTGATTCCTGGAACCACGGGTGCTGATCGCTGGTGTGGTTCATCACGAAGTCGATGATCACGCGCATGCCCCGCTGATGCGCGGAGTCCACGAACTCCACGAAGTCGGCGAGATCACCGAATTCCGGGAGGACGGCGGTGTAGTCCGAGACGTCGTAACCGCCGTCCCGCAAAGGCGACTTGAAGAACGGCGGCAGCCACAGGCAGTCGACACCCAGCCACTGCAGGTAGTCCAGCTTGGCGGTGATGCCCTTGAGGTCGCCGATGCCGTCGCCGTTGCTGTCCTGGAAGGAACGGACCAGGACCTCGTAGAAGACGGCGCGCTTGAACCACTCGGGGTCGCGGTCCTTGGCGGGCGTGTCCTCGAATGTGTCCTGGACGGGCTCGTTGATGATCATGGTGTGGGTGACCCTCCGATCAACGGTGAGGACGGTCGCAGGACGCGAAGAACGTGCGCGGGCGCGCGGCCCGGCTCGAGGCGCACATAGTTGGTCCTGCCCCAGTGATAGGTGTCGCCGGTGAGCTCGTCGCGCACCGGCACGGTCTCGTGCCAGTGGAGGCCGAGTTTCGGCATGTCCAACGAGACCGTGGCCTCCTGGGTGTGGTGGGCGTCGAGGTTCACGACCACCAGAACCGTGTTCGATCCGTCCTTGTCATGGGCCGTCTTCGAGTACGCGATCACCGCTTCCTGGTCCGTGGGGTGGAAGTGCAGGTCACGCAGTTGCCGCAGGGCGGGGTTGGTGCGCCGCACGCGGTTCAGCGTGGTGATGAGGGGCGCGATGGTGGAGCCGGCGCGCTCTGCCGACTCCCAGTCGCGCGGGCGCAGTTGGTACTTCTCCGAGTTCAGGTACTCCTCGCTGCCGGCCCGTGCCGGGGCGTTCTCGCACAGTTCGTATCCGCTGTAGAGGCCCCACGTCGGCGCGAGGGTCGCGGCGAGCACCGCGCGGGCCTCGAAGGCGGGGCGTCCGCCGTTCTGGAGGTAGGCGTGCAGGATGTCGGGGGTGTTGACGAAGAAGTTCGGACGGAGGTAATGGGCGCTTTCGCCCGACAACTCGCTGAGATAGTCGGTGAGTTCATCTTTGGTGTTGCGCCAGGTGAAGTACGTGTAGGACTGCTGGAAGCCGATGGCGGCCAGGGTGCGCATCATGGCCGGGCGGGTGAAGGCCTCCGCC
>NZ_JBVIPU010000029.1:0-25057 GCF_055577645.1 Streptomyces sp. NPDC033180
CTCGGTGACCTCGCGCCCCCTTACGGAGTCCGGCGTACGGAACGTCCCGCCAGGACGTCCGTGCGTCGGCCCTCCTCCATCACGAACCTGCCCTCGATCAGCACGTGCGGGAAACCCGTCGGCAAGGTGCGGGGCGCGTGTCGGCTGCGTTGGGGCGGTAGGTGACAGGCCCGCCACTCGCGCTGCACGGTCAGTCAGGCGCGGCGTGGGCTGTGAGACCCCGTGGGTTCGGGATCTTGCCGGGGCCCTGCCTGGGCCAGTCGCGCGGCGACGGGGCGCGCGAAGGCGGGTCGTCGAGCAGCTCCCGGCGCCAGGTGCCGTTCCTGCACGCGAGGCCCCACCCGGAGCTCAGGATGCTCCACTCACCCTCGTCCACGCAGCGCATTTCCTCGTGCGGCCGGAAGCGCCAACGCCACGTCCACCCTCCGCCACCCTCGCCGCACCGGAGCTCCGTCCCATGGCGGGTCACCCCTGCTGTCTGACGCGGCGAGCAGACGGGGTTGCGCCAACCCCACGTCCGCTTCCAGTGCGGGGTCATGACCACTGTGACCGTTGCCGCCAAGGGGCCCGGCGAGGGCTCCTCCGGGCAGCCGGTGGACGTGGCGGACGGAGGCGGGGGCCTCGTGGTGCCTGCCCAGAAGCACATCATCGCGCCGTCCCCCGAGCGCGGGCCGGGGGTGGAAGGGGCCGCGGTTTCGTTCCCGCACGCGGTGATCAGCGTTATGGCGCTGACGCCGCACGAGACCGCGAGTGTGCGTATCCGCCCCATGGCGACAGGTTATGTGTGAGGCCGGCTGCCGGAGGGCCGTTCTCAGAGGTCGGCCCAAACATGCCCTTCGCCGTACGAGGACTCGCCCCTGAAGAACCAGTCGGCCAGGTCACCGATACGTTCCAGGCAGTCCTCGTAGTAGGCGGCGGGAGTCGGGCGCGGGAAGTCGGGGTGTGCGGTCCACGCCGACACTGCCGTCGCGACCTCGTAGAAGCCCTCGGCCAACCAACGGTCGAGCTTGGATGCCGACTGGAAGTGTGCGCAGACGGCTCGCATGGCCCGTTCCAGGCGGGTGAAGGCGACCCGGTCCCAGGTCAGGTCGGATCGCAGTCGGAGCAGGAAGCTTCCCTCCTCGGCACGGAACTCCCGCTCCAGGGTCTCGATCATCCGCTCCATGTAGTCCATGGGCTGCCCTGCGCGGGAGGGCCACCCGGGGTGCCGGCTGGCCACGAGCTCGTCGAAGTCCTCGTTCAGATAGGCCGGTTCGACCGGCTTCAGGCGGATCTGCATCTGCTTCGGGGCCGCCCACCACACCTCGAAGCGCGTGACCGTGCCTTCTGCCGGCCAGGCCTCCGCTGCCCTCGGCAAGAGCAGGACGTCGACGAAGCCGCCCACCGGCAACCCGATGTCCACGAAGAGCCCGATCGCGCGCCGGGCCTGGGGGCCCGGACGACCGTCCCCGTGAAGACCTGCCCGAAGCGCAGTCCGGCCCGGATTCTCTCCCACTCGCTCCCACTCGCTCTCGCTGATCTCGCTGGCCTCGCTGACGTCTCTGTCGTCTCTGGCCATGGGGCATTTGTGGTCCGGGATGAGAGGCCTGGGCAGCTGTCTCGGCAACGCGCAGGTCAGATGGGGTGAGCAGTCGCGTACGATCTTTGGCGACCAAGATCAACAATGGGGAACGCACATGCGCCTGAGCTCTACGCCTCGTATCGCCGGAGCCGCACCCGCCCTGTCGGTCACGACTGATCGGGCGAAGGCGGCCGGGAGCGCCGCCATGGCCATCGTCATCGCGGGAGCCTTGATGCTGATCAGCGGGTGCGGCGCCGGCGGCGATCAGGCGGACGAGCCCGGCCGTGCGCGGGTCGCCTCGTTCGTCGGTCAGACCGTCGCCCAGGTGGAAGGGGGGTTGCCGTCGGCGTCGTCGATGGTGTCGTACGACCTGTCC
This sequence comes from Streptomyces sp. NPDC033180, assembly GCF_055577645.1. NCBI lineage: Bacteria > Bacillati > Actinomycetota > Actinomycetes > Kitasatosporales > Streptomycetaceae > Streptomyces > Streptomyces sp. NPDC033180. The sequence continues at coordinate 1,938 of NZ_JBVIPU010000029.1, forward strand.
AAGCCTGTCACCGGCGCCAAGGCGACGTACGGCACCGCGAAGGACGCGGGGACGCATGCCGACTGGATCGTGGTCGTGGCGTGCGCGGACACGGAGAACCTTGAGGACGACACCCACCTCGCGGCCGGGGTCCTGCGCGCGGACGCGTACACGGAGGCCATCGCGGGGGAGGCCAGGCACCATGCCTTCGATCGCTACTTGGCCGAGTGCGGCAAGTAGTTTGCCGATGTGGGTCACCCGCCTGCTCGGCGTGGCCGCACGGTACGCCCGGTGCTCTGAGGCCGTCGCCTAGCTCTGCGTACCCGTGTCGCCGCCTCCTGCCGTCCCCCGCGGGAACGTGACCTCGACCCGGCGGTTCTTCTTGCGGCCCTGTTCGGAGGTGTTGTCCGCGATCGGATAGTCCTCGCTGTAGCCGCGTACGGAGTACGTGACCTCGGGGCCCAGGTAGCTCGCCAGCTTGTCGTGCACCGCTTCCGCGCGCTTGCGGGACAGGGTCTTGCCGTGGCTGTACGAGCCGAGGTTGTCCGTGAAGCCGAACACCCTGACGTTCGTCGCCTTCTGGGCCTTGGCCTCTTCCGCGATCGCCTTGATACGGGCGTTCGCCTCCGGGTTCAGCTTGTTGCTGTCCTTGGGGAACAGGACCTCCGCCTGCAGCGCGAACTTCACGTCCGTGTTCGTGTCCTCGCGGCGCTCCTCGCCGCCGAGGTCTTCGACCACGGACTTGATGTCCAGGACCTTCGCCGGGGCGAGGGTCGCGCCGTCGGCGAGCTTCAGACCGGGGCTGTTGGAGTCGACCTCCGGGGGTGGCGATGTGGTGCTGCTGCCCGGGGGCGCGCTGGGGTCTGCGTCATCTGCGGAGGCGGGGGTGCCGGTCAGGAGGACCAGGGCCGTGAGGGTGGCGGTGGCTGTGGTGAGGGTGCGTGATCGTGGGTGGGCCATGGGTCACTCGCCCTCGGAGAGTTCGATGGCAGCGGGGGGCATGGCGCCTACCTGGAACTCGACTTTGGTCGTGCCTTCCGGCGGGGCAGGGAACTGGGCGTACCAATCGGCGGTTTGACCAGGCTTCACACCGCCGGTGAACTTGGTGCACAGGCACCGCCCCTCGGTGTCACGAAGGACGAAGTACTTCTTCTTCCCCGAGTTGTCGACCAGGTTGGCGCCCGCCACCGATGAACCGTTCTTGTTCAGCTCGCGCTCCTCGCCCCGCCAGTTGGCAGCAGCCCAGAACTTGCCCCCGCTGTTCGTCACCTTGCCCGATACCGTGACGAAGCCGCCCTCATCTCGAAGGGCGGACGAGACTGTCAGTGTGATGTTCTCCTCGCCCTTCACCTCTGCCAATACCTGATCCGTTGCGGGACCTTTGGTCTCCTCATTCTTGTCCTCGTCACCACCGTCGCTCTTGGTCGCCGCGGGTGACGAAGCGCCTTTCTCCGACTTGTCGTCACTGTCATCTCCCCCACCACCGCAGCCGACGACCGCGAGGACCAGCCCAGTAGTGATCGCCACAGCGGTCATTGCCCTACGAGCCTTTGTGGTGTGCCGAATATTCATCGGTACAGCTTCCTTCTTTCGTCGGCCACTCATCAATCAGCCAGGTGGACAGAGAAGAGCACGGATGCGTCCGGAAGATCGTCGAGATCGAAGTCATCCGGATCGATCTCGAAAGCTTCGCCGCCGTCGCAGTCGAATTCCACGGACTTCTCCGGTTCTGCGGAAGGAGCAACATCACAGAGCGGCTTGATAACGGCGGTGGCCTCGGCCGTGGCGTGCCGACTCTCCGTGCCGGGAATGATCGAGTCTCCAACGGAGTAGTTGGTCTCGACCTTCACCCAGAAGCCCGGGTAGCCATTCACTTCGGCCGCCCCGAAATCCCTCACGGCCGAGTCGTTGTCCGCAGCCAGCGCATCCGCCGCACTGCCAGCCCCCTCACCAACGGCCTTGTCGCCACCCAGCCAGTCGATCCAGTCGTCACCTTCACCGAGGGATGCCTCCAGCCCATCGACAAGTTCATCTCTGGCTTCCTGGGCGGCCGCCAAGGATGCAGCGTCAGCTGCGGACTGGGCGCCGTTCCGCGCGGACGCGGCTTGCGCGAACGCGAAGAACGCGAACGCAACAAAGAGCAGAATCCCCGTCATCCAGATGTAGATGGGGAGAGTCTGCCCTGTGTCATTGAGGTGGCGTGTCCGCCTCAGCCGCCGATCACGTCTGACACCGCGTCCTGAATCGCTCCGGAGATCTGACCGTCGAGCCCCAAGCCGTCGATGAGAACAAAGATCCCCGCGATGAGAATCATGAGACCCGCATACTCCACAAACCCAGCCCCCGCATCCCGCCCCCTCCCCCGAACCCGGGAAGCAACGGTCACCGTCCAGTCGATCCAGACTCTGAGTACGCGATCCTTCAGCACGACGGCCCCTTCTCTCCCACCCGATACCCGCACTGCTGGCGCAACCACTTCCGACGTCGCTGTCGTCATAGGCAACGTACGCGAGATCTTGTGACCCAACAGCCACTCTCCGCAACCAATACCTTCTGTTACGCGGAAGTTGGCGGGTTCCCTTCCCCGGTGGTGAGGTCATCACGCACCCCGGGGGCATGCGGCGGAGGTCCGTGACCGGTTGGTCGGCGGGGTGATGCGTTTCACGACTTCCCCTCCCGCGAATTCCGTGAACTCACCTTTTGCAAAGGTCGGTTGGGGGAGGAGGTCCCGATCGGGGCCGCCCCCGGGGTTACCGCACCCATCCCACCCTCCGGGCGACTGTCCCATATTTGGTTGCAGGCGCGAAGAGGTTTCGTCCAGTGGCTTGATACCAGCGCCCGTCCCGCAGCACTCCGAACCGGTCATCGCACCCTCACTTTCCCAGGATCGAGCCGAAGTCCGACCCCGAACCGAGGAACATCCCCGCCGCGATCAGAATCATCGTGGCCGGAAGCATGAACACCAGCGTCACCATCGTTGCCTTGGGGATCGTCTTCGCCGCCCTGCGGCGGGAGTTCTGGGCGTCCGTGCGGCGCATGTCCGTTGCCAGTTGGATCAGTGTGTCCGCGATCGGTGAGCCCAGTTCCTCGCCCTGCTGGAGCGCCGAGACGAACTGGGAGACCTGTTCGGAGGCGTTCCTGCGGCGCAGTTCGTCGAAGGCCTGGCGGCGGCTCACTCCCATGTCCATCTGGCGCAGTGTGATGCGTAGTTCGTCCGCCCAGGGGCCCTCGTAGCGTTCCGCTACGCGGTCCAGCGCCTGGCGGAAGCCGAGGCCCGCCGACACCACCACCGCGAGGACGTCCAGGAAGTCCGGCAGCGTGCGGTCGATGACCTCGCGACGTTCCCGTATCGCCTGCCAGATCAGCGCGTCCGCCGCCGTCACTCCGAAGGCGAAGGTGAGCACGCCGAAGAGTGCGGAGCCGTTGGTGAGGAAGACGAGGCCCATGACTGAGCCGAAGAGGCCGTACACCGCTCTGCGCGCCGCGTAGCGGTCGATCGTCAGGCCTCCAGGGTTGCCCGCCATGTCTATCCTGCGGCGTTTGGCGTCCACCCTCTTCGGGCCCATCAGGCGCAGGACCAGCGGCGCGAAGCGCATGCCCAGGCGGTCCACCGCCGAGCCTGCCGTCGAGACGCGGGTGGCTCCTACCTCCAGGGCGATCGCCAGGTCCGAGGGGAGTTTCGCCTCCGCTCGGTACATGCGGATGCCTTGGCACACTCCCGCCACCGCGAGGCCCATCACCGCCGCCATCGCCAGACCGAACACGTTGAACGCTCCCTACACTTCGATCTTGCCGAGGCGCCTGATCACGAAGAAGCCCACCGCGTACAGGCCCAGCGCGATCAGGATCAGCATCTGGCCCATCGGGGAACCTGTCACCCTCGCCAGCGCGCCCTCGTTGGACGAGTTGATCAGGAGCAGGGAGCCGAGGCCCAGGAGCGGGACCGTGAACGCCGTCGCGTGGACCTCCGAGAGCATGGTCCGGACCTCGCGTCTTGTCTCCTTGCGGTCCTCCAGGGTCTGGGTGAGGTTTCGGAGGGAATTCACCACCGAGCCGCCCGCCTTGTTGGAGAGGATCAGGGTCGTCACGAGGACTATCAGTTCGCGGGATGGGAGGCGTTCCGCCAGTTCGCCCAGTGTGTCGTCGACCGAGCGGCCCAGCGTCAACTGGTCTGCCACCATCGACAGTTCCTCGCCCGCTGGTGCCTCCAGTTCCTCGGCAGCCATCGCCAGTGATGTGCGTAGCGCCAGGCCTGCGGCCGTCGCGTTGGCCAGGATGCGTGCCACGTCCGGGAGTTGGTTGATGAAGGCCTCAATTCGCTTCTGGCGTTGCCAGTTGAGGAAGACAACCGCGCTCCAGACCGCCATGACGCCCGCGATCGGGCCGAAGAAGGGGGCCAGCGTGGCCGCCGCCATCAGCCACAGCGCCGTGACGACCGCCACGACGTAGATGAAGAACTCGCCCGCCGTGAGGTCGAGGCCCGTCGCCGAGAGGCGCAGGTGGATGGAGCGGCCCAGGCGGGTGCGGCGCAGGCGGCGGTCGACCGCGCCGAAGCGCCTGCCGCGGCCCGGCCGCTCTCCGGTGCCGGGGCCGATCGCCAGGCGATCGACCAGCGCCTGACGCTGGGCACGGCCCGACGCGTACGAGTGGACTCCCGCGACGGCGAGCGTGCCCGTCAGGATCGTGGCGCCGAGGGCCAGGAGGGCGGATTGGTTCTCCATCAGCCGGTGGCCTCTCTCGTACGCGAGGCCGTACGCGACCTCGTGCTCATCCGATCGCCTCTCTCGTGTTCAGTACGTCGATGGCCTGGGCCACGCCGAATCCGGGCGGCACCGGCTCTCCCGCCACGTACAGCCGCTCGGCGACGGAACGCGGAAGGGGCAGGTGCTCGAAGTAGCCGTGCACCCGGCGGTCCAGGCCGCCGCCTCCCGGCTGATGTGGCACGAAGCGGGTCACCGGGGCGATGCGGAACTGTTCGCGGCCGTGCGAGACGAGTAGGACGATCTCGGCGATCTTGCGGGAGCCGTCCGCGTGCCGGGCGAGCTGGACGACCACGTCCACCGCCGAGTTGATCTGGTCCTTCAGGGCCTCGAAGGGGATCTGGACCTCCGACATCGAGCCGAGGGTCTGCAGACGCATGAGGGCGTCCTCCGCCGTGTTCGCGTGGACCGTGGCGAGGGAGCCGTCGTGGCCCGTCGACATGGCTTGCAGCATGTCGAGGGTTTCGCCGCCTCGGACCTCGCCGACGATGATGCGGTCGGGGCGCATACGGAGGCTGTTGCGGACCAGGTCGCGGATGGTGATCTGGCCCTTGCCCTCGACGTTCGGCGGGCGGGATTCCAGCCGGATGACGTGGTCCTGCTGGAGTTGCAGTTCGGCCGAGTCCTCGATGGTGATGATGCGTTCGTGGGCGGGGAGGAGGCCGGAGAGGGCGTTGAGGAGCGTCGTCTTTCCGGAGCCGGTGCCGCCGCTGACGATGATGTTGAAACGGGCCCGTACGAAGGCGGAGAGCAGGAGCAGCATGTGTTCGTCGAGCGAGCCGAGGCCGATGAGCTCGTGCAGCGTGTACGCGCGGGGGAAGCGGCGGATGGTGAGCGTGGCGCCGGTGAGGGCCAGCGGAGGGATGATCACGTTCACTCGCTCGCCGGTGGGCAGGCGCGCGTCGACCATCGGGTTCGACTCGTCGACGCGGCGGTTGACCGTGGAGACGATGCGCTCGATGGTCTGCATGAGCTGGTCGTTCGACGCGAAGCGGAGGGGGAGCTGTTCGACGCGTCCCGCCCGTTCCACGAAGATCGAGTCCGGGCCGTTCACCATGATTTCCGTGATGGAGGCGTCGGCGAGGAGCGGTTCCAGTACGCCGAGTCCCAGGGCCTCGTCCACGACGCGGCGGATGAGCTGGGAGCGTTCCGAGGTCGAGAGGACAGGGCCCTCTCGGCTGATGATGTGGCCCATCACGCGTTCGAGGCGGACGCGGCGGTCCGCCGTCGTCAGGGACGACATCTCGGCGAGGTCGATCTCTTCCAGGAGCTTGGAGCGGTAGACGGCCACGAGGCTGTCGTCGCGGCTGGGGTCGTTCCCCTTGCCGTGGTCGTTCGGGGCCGCTATGCGGTCGCGGAGGCTCATCTGTTCTCTCTCAGCTCCCGTCTTCGTCATCGTCGTTGGGCATGGTGGCCGACTTCGTGACGGACCAGCCGGCGTCCACGAAGGGGAGCAGGGTGGGGACTTGGACGGTCACTTCCGCTGTCGTCGTGGCGCCGCCGCCGCTGATGGCGACCTGGGCGTCGAGGCTGCCGTCCATCGCCGCCAGGCCCGCGGCCTCGCCGCCCTCGCCCTGGGAGGCGACGCGTGCTGCCGCGCGGGCGCCCGATCCTGCCTGGTTCACCGCGTAACCGACGAGGCCCAGTTGGATGGCGGCCAGGCCGATGAGGAGCAGGATGGGGAGGAAGCCGACGAATTCGAGCATGGATACGCCGCGGTCGTTCCAGCGGGGATTCCTGTGCCGGAGCCGATGCTTGCCGTCGGTCACCGGCTTCGCCGAGTTCGTCCTCAAAGAGTTCGTCCTCAAACGCCGGACGGGCTGGATCTCCAGCCGCATCATCCGTCCTCGCCCTCCTTCGCCGCCCCTGCCTCCCCGCTGACGCTCCACCCCGCGTCGATCCCGGGGAAGAACAGCGGCACGTCCGCGTCCACGTGGGCCTTCCACACCGCTCCCTCGTCGGTGCAGGCCACCTCCGCGCCCTGCCACGCGGACGGCAGGTGCTCCTTCGCCGCGGCCTCGCACGCCGCGGCGCCGCCCTCCCCCACCGCGTACGCCGCCGTCGCCGCCCGCGCGGCCTCGTCCGCCGCGTTTCCCGCGAGGGAGAACGTGTAGCCGTACAGCGCGCACTGCCACAGGAGGCCCATCACGGTGAGCAGCAGCGGGAACATCCCGGCGAACTCCAGGGTGACCGCGCCCCGGTCGCCGCCGACCCGCTTTCGCAGGGTCAGCCGCTTGGTCCCGCCGGATGCCGCCTCCGGGTCCACCAGGCCCAGTTCACCCGCCAGCGCCCACAGCGCCTGCTTCACCGAGGACTTGCTGTCCAGGTCCTGCATGCGTCCTGCGTCGACCGCGCCCTGCAGCTCCTTGAAGTTCGCGGGGACGGTGGTGCGGGCCACGCGTGTCCCCGTCACCCGCTCCACCAGGGAGGGCTGGATCTCCGCACCCTTGCCATGGCGGTTGACGACCGTGAGCGTCTCTTCGGCCTTGCGGATCTGGAGACGGTCCCACAGGCGCACCATGCGCTTGGCGGCCCGTACGGAGACGACGTCCGGAGTGACCAACAGGACTGCCTGGTCGGCGAGTTCGATGGCGGCCGCGCTCGCCCCTGTGACGTACGTACCGCAGTCGACGAGTACGACGTCGTAGCGGCTGCGCAGGGCGCTGAGCGTCTGGCGGGCCACCCGGTCGGTGATCTCCTCGCCCTGCTCGCCCTCGCCGGGGGCGAGGAGGAGGCCGATGCCGGTCTCGTGGGTGTAGACGGCGTCCTGGAGTACGCGGGGGGTGATGTCGGTGATCGACGCGAGGTCGGCGATGGAGCGGCGGAACTGGACATCCAGGTACGAGGAGACGTCGCCGGCCTGCAGGTCCAGATCGAGGAGGGCGACGCTGCGGCCGGATGCCCTTGCGGCAAGGGCGAGTTGGACCGTGGCGAGGGTGGTCCCCACGCCGCCCTTGGCCCCGCTCACCGCGACGACGTGGCCACCGCCGCCCGGGGTCTCCCCCGGGCCGGCGTAGAGCTCTATGCCCGCGCTGCCCAGGTGCCTGCGCATCCCCGCGGACCAGGCGGCCGCCGCGTGCACCCGCTCGGCGAGTGCGTCGTACGCGAGGGGGAAGCCGACGATGCCGCGCGCGCCGGAGTCCATCGCGGCGGTGAGGAGGGCGGGGCTGGTGTCGGCGGTGATGAGGACGACGCCTACCGCGGGGAAGCGGAGGACGAGGTCGCGGATCAGGTCGAGGGCGGGGACGGGGCCGATGCGCTCGTGGATGAGGACGACTTCGGGGAGCTCGTCGATCGACTCCGCGGCGAGCCTTGCCAGGTGGTCGAGCAGGGCGGTGGAGTCTGCGACGGGGAGGGCGGGTTCGGCGTCCGGGAGCTGCCCGGTCAGCGTCGAGAGCGCGCGGGCCGCGTCCATGTCCCCGACGGCGGGGAGGATCCTGGTCGTCATGCGGTTTCGCCTCCCGGCAGGGGGTGCGGGGCGCCTGCGGCGGGCTGGACGTTCTGGGCATCGCCCCTCGGCAGCGGGCGCGTTCGCCCTGCGGCGGGCTGGACGTCCCTCGCATTCCCACTCGGCTGTGGGCCCTTCCCGCCCGGGGGGAACTGGGCGCCGCCCCGAGCATTCCCACTCGGCAGTGGGCGCCTTCCGCCTGCGGCGGGGTGCACGTCCCGAGCAGGGCCACTCGGCAGTGGGCGCCGGCGAACAGGCCTCTCCCGCCCACCCACCCGATCGCCCCGCAGCACCCACTGAGCGAACGACCCAGCACCACCCATCACACGCCGCCGGGCAATCGGGTGGGTGGGCGGGAAAGATCCGCCGCGAAGCGGTGGCCCAGGGCAGCCGACCACGGCGGGAGCAAGAACCCCGCCGCGAAGCCGCGGCACAAGGCAGCTACTCACAGCGGGAGCAAGAACCCCACCGCGAAGCGGTGGCCCAGGGCAGCCGACCACGGCGGGAGCAAGAACCCCACCGCGAAGCCGCGGCACAGGGCAGCTGCTCATGGCGGGAGCAAGAGCTTCGCCGCGCAGCGGCGGCCCTGAGTGGCCACCCCCCGCGGGAGCGGTACGCCGTGGTTCGGACGTGCAGCACATCCGCGGGCCCCCTACTTGTCCTCGTCGAGTGTGTACGTCCGGTCGCCCCGCGGGATCGTGCTCTCCTCGCCCTGGCCCACCAGGGCGAGCCGCACGTGCGTGGCGAACGACTCCGCGTACGCCACGCGCTGGGCGTCCGCCGTGTCCAGGGCGAACGTGATCGGCACCGCTTCCGTCGCCGTACGACGGCTGCTGCGGTCGTCCTGGTCGGGGTCGAGTGCTGTCAGCTTGCCGACGTCGATCACCTTCGCGGACTCGACGATGACCTTCGACTGGTCCTTGGCGTTGTCGGTCTCGCCCTTGAAGGTGGCGTAGATGTTGACCGTCGACCCCGGCGTGATCTTGCCCGCCACGCCCGTCGCCGCGTCGATCATGATGGCGATCTCCTGTTGCCCCGGATCGAGTTCGGGACGATTGACGATCATGTCCGTCTGGAGCAGCGAGCCCTTGCGCAGCTCGGTCACCGCGATCTTGCCGCGGACCTGGCGGAGGTCGGTGACCGCGTTCTCCGAGAGCCACCGCTCCGGCATCTCGACCTTCTCGAACTGGTCCGCGCTCAGCTCCTTGTAGGGGGCGATATCCCCCTTGAGCTTGTACGCGGCCACTTCCGGCCCCACCTTCGAGTTCACGTCCCGGATCACCGACAGGACGCCCGCGAACGCGCCGAACGCGGCCAGGACCGAAAGGACCAGCAGGATGACGCCGCGGCGCTGGCGTGAGTTCATGAACCGGTCTACCTCGATCGAGTGCGGGCGGTTACGGACAGTGAGCGGGGTGGCGCGCGTTCAGTTCGGGGCAGTCCACGAGAGGGACCTGGTTCTACGTCGCTCCTCGCGGCAGCGCCCGTACGGCTGAGACGGGGGCGGCGGAAGCAGGCGCCGCACGCTCGGGTGGCGGCAACAACGGCGCGGCGCAGAAGCCGCAGCGGTCGCCGATGAGTTCGAGACCGCACCAGTGGCAGTCGTCACGACGGACGGACGCCACCAGTTGGTAGAGCACGGAGATGTCGGGGATCGCGGCGGCGAACTCGACGAGCTTGCCCGTCGCCCACCAGCGCGCGGACTCTCCCGGCAGGCGTGCCTGAGTCGCCCCCTGCGTCCGCCAGGCAGGGGCGAGGGTTTCGGTGACCCAGTCGGACCCCAGTTGCCCGGTGGCGTACAGCAGTTTCGTGCCGAATCCGGGGCCGGGGAGCATCACGTCCCCCGTCACCTTGATCAGCTCGGGCCGGGGAGTCGCCAGGACGGCGAACTGGGTGCCCGGCATCCATGACTTGGCGTGGGACTGGAGCGTGACCGGGACCCGGTCCAGCTTCGCCACCGAGCCGAGCAGCGCGCCCGCGTAGATGTAGTGGGAGAGGAGGCGGGCCGCCGAGGCGAGGACGCCTGGGCTGAAGTCGCAGACGGATAGCTGGCGGAGCTGGAGCGCGAGGACCGCGAGGCCGAGCGGCGGCAGGTCCGGGCGCAGGATGGCGATGCGGTCGCTCTCCAGGACGGAGCGGATCGCGTGCATGCGCTGGACGAGGGCGGGCGGCGCCGACGCGGGGCACAGGACGATCACATAGCCGTGATGCTCGATGAGCGTGTGCATCTCGGTGAGCGCCTGGTCCAGGGAGTACGTCCGCGGTGACTGGACGGCGCTCTGCAGGACGGCCGCGGACGGGGTGTGCCGGTCGGGCGACGGCAGCACCAGGTCAGGGCCGGTGACGGCTATGGCGGTCGGCATACGCACACCCCCCGGTCTTCGTGCACTTCTGCCCCAGCACCTTATCCAGGTCATCGCCGGCTCAACACCCAACTTCCCACTGTTCACGCAGAGGTTGGCCGGACTCGCGGGGCCCGGGTGGCGTGAGAGGCGATGTCGGAGGTGCCGTCAGAGGTGTCGTCAGAGGTATTGACAACCCGATTGGTCTGGACCAGCTTGTACGACCAAGAACGCCCCCCACAGGAACGCTCCGAAAGCCCCAACTCCCCCCACCGGAGGCAGAAGTGGACCACTCACGCGGCAGGACACGCAGGAAGGCAGGGTCCGTCATCGGTCTGACAACGGCACTCGCCCTCGCGCTCACCGGCCTGCTCACCGGCGGCGCCGACAACGCCGACGCCGACACCCGCGCCGTACCGAAGCACGCGGTGACGGGCTACTGGCAGAACTTCAACAACGGCGCCACGGTCCAGAAGCTGAGCGACGTACAGGACGAGTACGACATCATCGCGGTCTCGTTCGCGGATGCGACCGGCACGCCGGGCGAGCTGGCCTTCAACCTCGACTCTGCCGGGCTCGGCGGGTACACCGTCGACCAGTTCAAGGCCGACATCAAGGCCAAGCAGGCGGCCGGGAAGTCCGTGATCCTGTCGGTCGGCGGCGAGAAGGGCGCGGTGTCCGTCAACGACGGCGCTTCGGCGACCGCCTTCGCCGACTCGGCGTACAAGCTCATGCAGGAGTACGGCTTCGACGGCGTCGACATCGACCTGGAGAACGGGCTCAACTCCACGTACATGTCGCAGGCCCTGAAGTCCCTTTCGGGCAAAGCCGGTTCGGGGTTCGTGCTGACCATGGCGCCGCAGACGATCGACATGCAGTCGACGTCGAACGAGTACTTCAAGACGGCGCTCGCGGTGAAGGACATCCTCACGGTCGTCAACATGCAGTACTACAACAGCGGTTCGATGCTGGGCTGTGACGGCAAGGTCTACAGCCAGGGCAGCGTGGACTTCCTCACCGCGCTCGCCTGCATCCAGCTGGAGGGCGGCCTCGCCCCGTCCCAGGTCGGCATAGGCGTCCCGGCGTCGGCGAAGGCGGCCGGCGGCGGCTACGTCTCACCGTCCGTGGTGAACCAGGCCCTTGACTGCCTGGCGAAGGGCACCAGCTGCGGTTCCTTCAAGCCGTCCAAGACGTACCCCGACATCCGGGGCGCGATGGCCTGGTCGACGAACTGGGACGCCGCGGACGGCAGTTCCTGGTCCAAGGCGGTGGGCCCGCACGTCCACGGCCTGCCGTAACCGGCGGTCGATCCCTCACACCTGCAGCGCCGCCGCTCCCCCGGCGGCGCTGCGGCATGCGCTGCCCGTCAGAAGAAGTTCCCCCAGTCCTGGTCGTAGATCTGCTTGACGCACAGGACCAGGAACAGCAGGCCCGCGACCGTCAGCATGCCGTTGCTGAGCCAGCCGTTGCGCCACTCGCCCGGTGTGCGCGAGGAGTTGAGGAGCCAGACCAGGGTGAGGGCGAGGAACGGCATGAAGGCCGCGCCTAGCACGCCGTAGATGATGATCAGGCGGAAGGGCTCGCCCTGGAAGAGGAGAACCATCGGCGGGAAGGTGAGCCACAGCAGGTACGCGCGAAACGGCACCGACTTCTCGCGGGCCCCGGACGCCACCTCGGTACCGGAGAGCGCCTTGTCGTCGGCGCCCGCCCGCAGCTTGCGGTAGCGCTCGACGAAGTCCGCGAACATCAGGCTCACGCCGTGCCAGACGCCGATCAACGAGGTGAAGGACGTGGCGAGGAAGCCGATCAGGAAGAGCTTGGCGGTCGCGCCTCCGTACTCCTTCTCCAGGATGTCGGAGAGCTGCACCAGGCCCTTGTCGCCGCCGGCGATCGCCACGTTCGCGGAGTGCAGCAGCTCGGCGCCGACGAAGAGCATGGAGACGACGAAGACGCCTGTGGTGATGTAGGCGACGCGGTTGTCGAGCCGCATCACCTTCATCCAGCCCGTGTTCGTCCAGCCCTTGGCGTTGACCCAGTAGCCGTACGCGGCAAGGGTGATGGTGCCGCCGACGCCGCCGATCAGGCCGAGCGTGTTGAGGATGGAGTCCTTCTCGTCGGGCAGCACCGGCAGCAGGCCCGCGAACGCGTCGCCCAGGTTCGGGGTGACGCGGATGGCGAGATAGAGGGTGACGACGAACATGATGCCGACGAGCACCGTCATGACCTTCTCGAAGACGGCGTACTTGTTGAACCAGACGAAGACCAGGCCGACGAGGCCGGTCAGGATCGCCCACCACTTGAGTTCCATGACGTCGGGGAAGAGGGCCTGAAGCGGCAGGCCGGACGACGACATGGCCGCCGCCCCGTACACGAAGCCCCAGATCACGACGTAGATCCCGAAGTACCACGACGTCCAGCGGCCCAGGCTTGCCCAGCCGTCGAAGAGGGTGCGCCCGGTCGCCAGGTGCCAGCGTCCGCAGGCCTCGGCGAGCGAGATCTTCACCACGCAGCCGATGACGGCGGCCCAGAGCAGGGTGTAGCCGAAGTTGCTGCCCGCGATGAGCGTGGCGACGAGGTCGCCCGCGCCGACGCCGGTCGCGGCGACGACGATGCCGGGTCCGATGTATTTCCAGCTGGACTTGCGGGGCTGGGGAGCCGCATCTCCCGTGGCAGTGCCACTGCCTGTCGTATCAGCCATGCCGATCAAGAAACCGCATGGCGGCGCGCGGCACAAGGGGTTGGCCGAAGACAGCGTTGACCGGAACATGCCACGCCTCGACGATGGGCCCGCGCGACCCGCACAGCACCCCCGAACCGCACGCGTCGCACTGAACCACCCCCCACCCCTCAGGAGACTTCATGCGACTTCGCATACGCGGCAGAAGATCCGCCTCCCTCGCGGTTCTTCTGGCCCTCGCCGTGGCGGCGCCCCTCACCGCCAACGCATCACCGGACTCCACCGACCGGACCGCCCGGAGCGCGGCGGCGGACGACACGGCCGACGACAAGGCCGACCACAACGAAACGCGCCAGTACGAGATCCCCCTTCGCGACGACCGCGCCGCACGCACCGCGCTCGCCCGCACCGGTGTCGCCATCGACGAGGTCGACGCCCGCGCGGTGGTCGTCTCGGCCGACGGCCGCGAGGCCGCCGGGCTCCGGGACGCGGGCTACGAGCTCAAGGCCCTGGCCGGACCACCGAAGCGTACGAACGGCGGGCCGGTGGAGGCCGAGGACTTTCCGCCCGCCGACGCGAGGTACCACAACTACGCGGAGATGAACGCGGAGATCAACCAGCGCATCGCGGCCCATCCGACCCTGATGAGCAAGAGGGTCATCGGCAAGTCCTACTCGGGCCGGGACATCGTCGCCATCAAGATCAGCGACAACGTCGCCACGGACGAGGCCGAGCCCGAGGTCCTCTTCACCCACCACCAGCACGCCCGCGAGCACCTGACCGTCGAGATGGCGCTGTACCTGCTGCGCGAGCTCGGCGACGACTACGGCACGGACGCGCGCGTCAAGAAGATGGTCGACGAGCGCGAGATCTGGATCGTGCCGGACATGAACCCGGACGGCGGCGAGTACGACATCGCGACCGGCTCCTACCGAAGCTGGCGCAAGAACCGCCAGCCCAACAGCGGTTCGTCGAGCGTCGGCACCGACCTGAACCGCAACTGGAACTACAAGTGGGGCTGCTGCGGCGGCTCTTCGGGCTCCACGGGGTCCGAGACCTACCGCGGCCGCAGCGCCGAGTCGGCCCCCGAGGTGAAGGTGGTCGCGGACTTCGTCCGCAGCCGCGTCGTCGGAGGCAAGCAGCAGATCAGGGCCGCCATCGACTTCCACACCTACAGCGAACTGGTCCTGTGGCCCTACGGCTACACGTACAGCGATACGGCCCCCGGCCTGACCAAGGACGACCGCGACGCGCACGCGGCCGTCGGCACCAAGATGGCCGCGAGCAACGGCTACACCCCCGAGCAGGCCAGTGACCTCTACATCACGGACGGCACGATCGACGACTGGCTCTGGGGCAACCAGAAGATCTTCAGCTACACCTTCGAGATGTACCCCTCGTCCGCGGGCGGCGGCGGCTTCTACCCGCCCGACGAGGTGATCGAGAGGGAGACGAACCGCAACAGGGACGCGGTCCTGCAGCTCCTGGAGAACTCGGACTGCATGTACCGGTCCATCGGCAAGGAGCAGCAGTACTGCACCGGATGAGCGGACCCGGGGCCCTCGCCGCCCGGCGGGGGCCCCGGCCCGTCCCGGCCGTCCCCCGTCACCCAGGTGCAAAAGCGGCGGAAGAGGACGACGATGGACTCAGATGGACTCAGATAGACACATAAGGGCCGCGACACGATCACCATCCCTGAGGGGGAATGGAGATGTGTCATGCGCGTCCACAAGGTACGCCCCGACATCAGCGCCCTGAGCGACAGCCTGGAAGTACCGGGAATCGGGCACATACCGGTCAACGCCTTCGTGCTGCACGCCTCCCAGCCGGTCGTCGTCGACACCGGCCTCGGGCTGCCCGACCGCAACTTCCTGGAGTCCCTCGCCACCGTCATCGATCCCGCCGATGTGCGCTGGATCTGGCTCACCCACCCGGACCGGGACCACACCGGCGGGATCTTCGACCTGCTGGTCGCGGCGCCCAAGGCGAGGGTCGTGACCACGTTCGCGGGGGCGGGGATCATGTCCTGTGAGCGCCCGCTGCCGCTCGACCGCGTCCATCTGCTCAACCCGGGGCAGAGCCTGGACGTCGGCGACCGCACCCTCACGGGGTTCAGGCCACCCCTCTTCGACAACCCGGCCACGGTGGGCTTCTTCGACGACAAGTCGGGGGCCTGCTTCAGCTCCGACTGCTTCGGAGGGCCGATGCCCACAGCCGACCTTGCACAGGCCGACGACGCCCGCGACGTGCCCGTGGCGGATCTGCGGGCCGCGCAGCTGCTGTGGGCGACGGTCGACAGCCCCTGGGTGCAGGTGGTGGACCAGGGGAAGTTCCTGGACAGCTTCCAGCCGCTGCGGGACGGTGCGCCCGAGATCGTCCTGTGCACGCATCTGCCGCCGGCCACCGGCATCACCGGGACGATGATGGACACGCTGGGATCGGCTCCCGGGGCCTCACCGTTCGTGGGTCCCGACCAGGCGGCTCTGGAGCAGATGCTGGCCGGCTTCGAGCCCGCGGGCGGGCACCCGGTCGCGACGTGACGAAGGCGCCCGGGGCCGCGACGGCCCGGGGCGCCCTCGGTGACGTACGAGAGAGATGTACGAAGGTGACGTACGGGAGTGAGGTGCGGGAGTGAGGTGCGGGAGTGAGGTGCGAACGTGACGTACGGGAGTGAGGTGCGAGAAGGAGTGGTGCCGCTAGACGAACAGGCTCACCACGGCCGCCACCGCGAAGCCCGCCAGTGACAGCACCGACTCCAGGACCGTCCACGTCTTCAGCGTGTCCCGCTCCGAGATGCCGAAGTACTTCGCCACCATCCAGAAACCGCCGTCGTTCACGTGCGAGGCGAAGATCGAGCCCGCCGAGATCGCCATGATGACCAGGGCGACGAACGCCTGCGAGTGGTCGCCCTCGGCGAGGAGGGGGGCCACGATGCCCGCCGTCGTCACGATCGCCACCGTTGCCGAGCCCTGGGCGACGCGGAGCACCAGGGAGAGCAGGTAGGCGAGGACGATGATGGGCAGGCCCACGTCCTGGAAGGTGTCCGAGAGGGCCGTGGCCACGCCGCTCGCCTTGAGGACCGCGCCGAAGATGCCGCCCGCGCCGACCACCAGGAGGATGTTGCCGACCGGCTTGAGCGACGAAGTCGACACCGTCTCAAGGGACTTGCGGGACCAGCCGCGTCGGATGCCGAGCAGGTAGTACGCCATGAGCAGCGCGATCGTCAGGGCGACGAAGGGGCTGCCGAAGAACTCGATGACGCTGCGCAGGGTCGAGGGGTCGAAGGCGATCGACGAGAAGGTCGCGAGGAGGATCAGGAACAGCGGCGTTCCGATGATCGCGAAGACGATGCCCAGCGGCACCGGCTTCTCGCGCGGCTCCACGCCCGCGGCGCGCTGCTCGGCGACGACCGCCGACCTGGCTTCCTCGGCGGCCTCGACCATGTCCTGCGGGACGGGCACGAAGATGCGCTTGCCGATCCAGGCGGAGTAGACCCAGGCGGCGATGACGGCGGGGATGCCGCAGAGGACGCCCATCAGGATGACCCAGCCGAGGTCCACCTTGAGCAGACCGGCCGCGGCCACCGGGCCGGGGTGCGGGGGCAGGAACGCGTGGGTCATCGACAGACCCGCGAGCAGGGGCAGGCAGTAGAGCAGGATCGACTTGCTGCTGCGCTTGGCGGCGGCGTACACGATCGGCGCGAGGACGAAGATGCCGACGTCGAAGAAGACCGGGATACCGAATATGAGGCCCGTCAGGCCCATCGCGAGGGGGGCGCGCTTCTCGCCGAAGAGACCGAGGAGGCGGGAGGCAAGGACCTCTGCCCCACCCGAGACTTCGAGGATCGCGCCGAGCATCGTGCCGAGGCCGATGATGATCGCCACATGCCCGAGGATGCCGCCCATGCCGGACTCGATCACGGAGACCACGTCGGACTTCTGGACCGTGCCGAAGAGTTCGGTGACGGAGAGGCCGGCCGAGAGGCCGACGACTATGGAGACCGCGAGCAGCGCCACGAAGGGCTGCAGCCTGATCTTGATGATCAGGAAGAGGAGCAGCACGATGCCGAGCGCGGCCACGGTCAGCAGACCGGCGGTTCCGTCGATCAGGGTGAGGATGCCGCCGGTGTGGGGTGGTGTCTCGGCGGGGGCGGCGGCCGCGAGCGCGGCGAAGGGGGACGGGGACATCTTTGACCTCGTAAGTGCATGGGGCTTTCGGGGCAGGGGGGATCACGGCGCGGCGCCACCAGGGGAGTTGGCACCGCGCCGTGAAGACGTACGGCTTGCGGGGTTCTGTTCAGTTCAGATGCCGCGGCGTCAGCTGATCAGCCGAGGACGGCGAGCGCGTCGATCTCGATGAGCAGGCCCTTGGGCAGGCCCACGTAGACCGTGGTGCGGGCCGAGGCGGGGGCCTTGAGGCCCTGCTCCTCGAAGTACGCGTTGTAGATCTCGTTCATCTCGGCGAAGTGGTCCACGTCCGTGAGGTAGACGCGCATCATCATCACGTCGTCCCAGGTCGCGCCGCCCTCTTCGAGGATCGCCTTGACGTTGGCGAAGGTCTGCAGGGTCTGCTCGCGCAGGGTGGGGCCCGCGGGGGTGGGGGCCTTGCCCTCCTCGGCGGGGAGGAAGCCGACCTGACCGGCGACCTGAAGGATGTTGCCCTTCTTGACGCCGTGGGAGAACTTCGCGGGCGGAGTGGTGTGGGTGGCCGGGGTGAGCGCGGTCTTCTCGGTCATGGTCGTTCAGACTTCCTTGAGGGGTGACTTGCCGGAGTACTCCCGGCTGATGGCGTCCGCGGTACGGCGCACCAGTGGGAGCAGCGTGAGGAGTTCGTCGGCGGTGACGACGACGTTCGGCGCGGAGACCGACATGGCGGCGACGACGCGGCCGTCCGCACCGCGGATGGGGGCCCCGATGCAGTTGATGGACTCCTCGTGGCCACCGAGATCGGTGGCCCATCCCTGCTCGCGCACCGTCGCCAGCTCCTTGAGGAACGCGGCGGCGTTGGGCGTCGAACGGGACGTGTACGTGGGGTAGTCGAGCTTCTCCGCGATGGCGCGGCGCTCGGCCTCGGGAAAGTCGGAGAGCAGCAGCTTGGCGACGGCGGCGACCGTGATCGCCACCGGCTTCCCGATGCGCGAGTACATCCGCACCGGATAGCGGCTCTCGACCTTGTCGATGTAGAGGACTTCCTGCTCCTCGTAGACCGCGAGGTGCACGGTGTGGCCGCACTTCTCGTTGAGCGCGAGGAGGTGGGGGTGCGCGATCTCGCGTACGTCGAGGTTCTCGACGGCCTCCTGGGCGAGCGCGAAGAGGCGGGCGCCCAGGCGGTAGCGCTGGTCGGACTGGCGGTAGACCAAGCCGTGTTCGTGGAGCGTGCGCAACAGCCGCAGGGCGGTGGACTTGTGCACCTCGAGACGCTCGGCGACCTGGCCGAGGTCGGCGGGGCCTTCGGCGAGCAGCGGCAGGATGGACAGGGCGCGGTCGACGGTCTGACTCATGTACGTGCCTCCTCCTTGGCCTCAGTGTTCACGGGGACGCCGTCCGTCCAGCCCGGGCCGAGACGAAGTGTCCCCCAGGCCTCGGCGTCCAGTGCGGCAAGACGATCGGTGTGCGCCCTGGCGGCAGGTGTGGCGAGGTCACCGGGGACGGTGAGGGCGGCGGCCGCCATGAGGTGTCCGTGGCGCAGGCGCCGCTCGGCGGTCAGTCCGCGCAGGGTCGCGGAGAGGAAACCGGCGGCGAAGGCGTCACCGGCGCCCACGGGGGCGACGACATCGACCTTGAGCGCGGCCTGGAAGACGGCGGGCTCACCTTCGGTGTACACGGTGGCGCCGCCGCTGCCCTGCTTGACGACGAGGGTCGCGGGCTCCGGGAGCGCGGCGCGGATGGCGTCGGGGCCACCGGTGACGCCCCAGGCGTCGGCGGCCTCGTCCTCGCCGACGAAGACGAGGTCGGCGCCGCGGGCCAGGTCGAGCAGGACGCGGGGGCCTTCGCCCGCCTCGCCGCTCCACAGGCCGGGGCGGTAGTTGACGTCGAACGACACCAGGGGGCGGCCGGGGCGGGGTCCGGTCAGTTCGCGCAGGAGGGCGAGGCAGTCAGCGGAGAGGGCCGCGGTGATGCCGGAGAGGTGGAGGATGCGGCCCGCGTCCAGGGCCTCGCGGTCCACGCTGCGCGGCGCCATGGCGGACGCGGCGGAGCCGGCCCGGTAGTAGAGGACCTCGTGGGCGTCGGTGTCGCGGTCGTCGGCGGTGCGGAAGTAGATGCCGGTGGGGCGGTGCGGGTCGCGGCCGACGCACCGGGTGTCCACGCCGTAGCGGGCGATCGCCTCGACGAGGTGGTCGCCGAAGCCGTCGGCTCCTACGCGGCTGACCCAGCGGGTGCGGTGTCCGGCCGCGGCGAGCGCGCAGGCGACGTTCGACTCGGCGCCGCCGATCCCGCGATCGAAGGAGGGGACGTCGGCGAGGCGGCCCGCGCGGGAGGGCAGGAACGTGACCATGGACTCGCCGAGCGCGACGACGTCCACTGCTGCCTGCGCGTCCATTGCTGCCTGCGCGGCCTCTGCGGTCACGATCTTCCTGCCCCTCAAGCGATGGTCCGGATCCGTTGACCCGGCGTTGGCTCGGATGTTAGACAGCAGTAAGCGACATACGCAATGACCGTTGCACACAACGCAACGCACCTTTTCAAGGAGGCGCCATGGCCGCCGACAACGCAGTCGACCGCTCCGCCGGACGTTCTGCCCGGGAGCTCGACCGGCTCACAGAAGAGCGGGTCGACCACCGCTTCAAGGGCCTCCCGCCGGACGCGGAGGGACTGACGGTCGGCGAGCTCGCGGCCCAGCGCAGGAACCTCTTCACGGGGGGCTTCACCACCCCCGTCCTCGCCCTCTCCGCCGAGCGCCTCGAGCACAACCTCGCGCTGATGGAGACGTACTCCGAGCGGCACGGCCTCGCCTTCGCCCCGCACGGCAAGACGTCCATGGCACCGCAGCTCTTCGCGCGTCAGCTGGAGCGTGGCGCCTGGGGCATCACCCTCGCCGTGCCGCACCAGGTGCGGGTGGCGCGGGCCTACGGGGTGGAGCGGATCTTCCTCGCCAATGAGCTGGTGGACGCGGCGGCGCTGCGCTGGATCGCGGGCGAGCTGGCAGCGGACCCCTCCTTCCGCTTCATCTGCTACGTCGATTCCGTACCCGGCGTCGCCCTGATGGACGCCGCGCTGCGCGAGGCGGGCGCGACGCGTCCCGTCGATGTCGTGGTGGAGCTCGGCGCGGGCGACGGGGCACGCACCGGTGTGCGGACCGAGGACGAGTGCGTCGAGATCGCCAACGCGGTCGCGGCGGCGGACACGCTGCGCCTGGTGGGCGTCGCCGGGTACGAGGGCGAGGTGCCCGACGCGACCCCCGAGCGGGTGCGCGCCTGGCTGCGCCGGCTCACCGCGCTCGCGGTCGAGTTCGACAAGGCGAACCGGTTCGCGGACCTGGACGAGATCGTCGTCAGCGCGGGTGGCAGCGCGTGGTTCGACGCGGTGGCGGACGTCTTCGCTGAGCTTCCAGAACTGTCGGTGCCGGTAGTGAAGTTGCTGCGCTCCGGGGCGTACGTCTCTCATGACGACGGCCACTACCGCCATCTGACCCCCTTCAACCGGATCCCGGACGAGGGCGCGCTGCACCCCGCGTTCCGGCTCTGGACGCAGGTGGTGTCCCGGCCGACGACGGAGCAGGCGTTCATCAACGCGGGGAAGCGGGACGCGGCGTACGACATCGACCTGCCCGAGGCGCAGGTCGTCCACCGGGGCGGGGTGGACCGGCCCGCGACGGGGGTCGCGGTGACGGGCCTCTCTGATCAGCACGGGTGGGTCCGCACGACCCCCGAGGCGGATCTCGCCGTGGGCGACTGGGTGGGCCTGGGTCTCTCCCACCCCTGCACTTCGTTCGACAAGTGGCAGCTGATCCCCCTCGTCGAGGCGGACGGAACGGTCACGGATTACATCCGCACCTATTTCTGACCCCTGGGTCTCGGGCGGATCCTCTGAACCGCCGCTCCGCGGCGGGTGTCTCCCGCCCACCCACCCGATTGCCCCGCAGCCGGGTCCGCGGACGAAGAGCCTGAACCGCCGCTCCGCGGCGGATGCCTCCCACCCACCCACCCGATTGCCCCGCAGCCCGACAGCGACGAGAGTCGCGCGGGTGGTGCGGGTGGTGCGGGTGGGAGCACAACCCGGCCGGAGGCCGGGTGCATCACGTACAGCCCGCAGCAAAGCGACAAGCAGGAGAGGCACCGCCATGGACCTGGTCATCCGGGACGCCCGCGTCATCGACGGCACCGGAGGTGCCTCGTACCGAGCCGACGTCGCCGTACACGAGGGCAGGATCACCGAGATCCGCAGGGAGGGGGACGCGGGCCCCCGCCCCACGGGGGCCCGCACGGTCGAGGCCCATGGCCTGGCCCTCGCGCCCGGTTTCATCGACATGCACGCCCACAGCGACCTCGCCCTCCTCCGCGACCCGGACCACAGCGCGAAGGCCGCCCAGGGCGTCACCCTGGAGGTCATCGGCCAGGACGGGCTGAGCTACGCCCCCGTCGACGACCGCACCCTCGCCCAGGTCCGCCAGGCCATCACCGGCTGGAACGGCGACGGCAGCGACATCGACTTCGACTGGCGCACCGTCGGCGAGTACCTGGACCGCCTGGACCGCTCCCACGGCGGGCAAGGCACCGCCGTGAACGCGGCCTACCTCATCCCCCAGGGCACCGTCCGCATGTACACGGTCGGCTGGGACGACCGTCCGGCGACCCCCGCCGAGGTCGAGCGGATGAAGCAGCTCGTCACGGAGGGAATGGAGCAGGGCGCCGTGGGGATGTCCTCGGGCCTCACCTACACCCCCGGCATGTACGCCGACGACTCCGAACTCACCGAGCTCTGCAAGGTGGTGGCCCAGTTCAACGGCTACTACTGCCCCCACCACCGCAGTTACGGCGCCGGCGCCCTCCAGGCGTACGAGGAGATGGTCAACCTCACGCGCATCGCGAACTGCCCCCTCCACCTCGCGCACGCCACGATGAACTTCGGCGTGAACAAGGGCAAGGCACCCGACCTGCTCGCCCTCCTCGACACCGCGCTCGCCGACGGCGCGGACATCACCCTCGACACGTACCCCTACACCCCCGGCTGCACGACGCTCGTCGCCATGCTGCCGAGCTGGGCGAGCGAGGGCGGGCCCGACTCGATCCTCGCCCGGCTCCAGGACGACGAGACCGCCGAGAAGATCCGCCACCACATGGAGGTCATCGGCGCCGACGGCTGTCACGGGGTACCGATCGAGTGGGACAAGATCGAGATCTCGGGCGTGAGCGACCCCGGTCTGGCCTCCTGCGTGGGCAAGACCGTCGCCCAGTCCGCCGAGCAGCGCGGCGAGGAGCCCTGGATCACCGCCCGCCGGCTCCTCATCAACGACAAGCTGGGCTCGACGATCCTCCAGCACGTCGGCCACGAGGAGAACGTCCAGGCGATCATGCGCCACCCCGTGCACACGGGCGGCAGCGACGGCATCCTCCAGGGCTTCAAGCCGCACCCGCGCGCGTACGGCACGTTCCCGCAGTACCTCGGCCGCTACGTACGCGAGCTCGGCGTCCTCACCCTCGAAGAGTGCGTCGCCCACCTCACCGGCCGCCCGGCGGCCCGTCTCCGCCTCCCCGACCGGGGCATCGTCCGCGAGGGCTACCGCGCCGACCTGGTCCTCTTCGACCCGGAGACGGTCGCGGCGGGCTCCACCTTCGACGCGCCCCGCACCTTGCCGACGGGTATCCCGTACGTCCTGATCGAGGGCAGGTTCGTGATGGAGGAGGGCCGACGCACGGACGTCCTCGCGGGACGTTCCGTACGCCGGACTCCGTAAGGGGGCGCGAGGTCACGGAA
>NZ_JBVIPU010000030.1:0-18183 GCF_055577645.1 Streptomyces sp. NPDC033180
GCTTGCGCCCCATCTCCGTCTTCGGCCGTGGTCCGGCATTTCTCCCGCTGACGGGGCGTCCGCCCTCGAGAGCCTCTATTAGGAGACAAAGCACTCTCGGCCGCTGGCCACCCCGGGCCCGGTGGTTCTGAAAAGCGCCTGAAAAGCGCCTCCACATCCGTGAGTGGGGGCACCGGGTCACCCGTTTTAGCAGGCGCACGGTGGTTGCAGGTGAGATCAGTGAGTCGCCCGCGGCCGCTGCCTGGACCGCTTCAACGACTAGGGCCCCATGGGTGTTGGAGGCCACCAGAGGACCACGACGCTGCGATCCAGAGAAGATTGCGCGGGAGACAGACCGCGAGCTGATCGAACTCCTTTCCCACCGTCAGGGGTGAGCGGCCTGGGGCCTCGCCATAGAGCGAGAGGCTAAGAGACAGCCGGCATACGCTGGGCGGGCTCTTAGTGTGCGCGCGACACCCGGTCGGCGGCATCCGGTGGGCGTCCGGCAAGCAGGCGGTGTCGGATGGGTGTAGCGCGGCGGGCGCCTCTTCTCCCTTCCTCCCGGCGGGGGTCTCGCCGTGCGCCGACCACTCGCACGGCCCCGGGGACCCCGGTGCACGCCTCGTGTTTGGCACTTTCATCGCGTCCGCCGCGCTGGCCATCGCCGCAGCCTCCACGGCGTTCGCTGTGACGGCGTGATGCCCGCACGAGGCCCTTCTGCCGCCCCGTCCGTTCACAGCCCGGGGCGGGCTAGTCGTCGCCAGCCTTCCGGCGGGTGTACGTGGCCTCGCCCGGTTCATCGCCCGCGAAAGCCATCAGCGTGTGTGCCGCGCTCACGCCGAAGAAGAAGGTGCCGGTAGTCCGCTTTCCAAGCAGGAATGCGTTTTGGCCGTGGTCATCAGCCGACCCGCCCCCAGCCTGTGGGCCGACCGACATGTGCCAATTTGGGAAACGGGGCTCCCTGACGCTTCAGCCCTCTGGCCATAAGAGCGGGTCACGGGGATTGGTGGCGTTCGGCCAGGCGGACCCGGCGCCCAGCCGGAGGCCTCGGCCGGTGGGCGTGGCGGTGACGACGCTGCCCTCGGTCTCGACGTCGAACGCCTGACCCAAAGGGGCGGTGATGGTGGCGTGCATCTTGCGGCGCAGCGGCATATAGGGCCACGTCGCCCGCTGCTAGATGGCCCTCGGCAGGCGCTGGGGAGCGCGCCCCGCAAGGGCACCCGCTCCCCAGCTGACTTCGGCACTCACCCCTGCTTGACGCTCAATTCACCACTGTCACGGTCCGCGACCTTGCGGGCGGGCTTGCTGTCCGTGGTCTGCCCGCGGTCGACGGTCACGGCGTGCTTGCCTCCGTCCGTCAGCTCGACCGTGCCGTGCGCGCTGTCCGCGGCGGTCAGCTTCGCCGCCTGATTGATCGACTGGGCAGGCTTGGCATCATTGCCCGGGGCCCGCGTCTCGACCTGCGCGCGTGTGGTATTGGTCTTGCCGTGGTCACCGTCGTTTCCAGGGGCCGCGCTGGCCGTGCCCACAGCGGCGACGAGACTCATGGCGGCGACGGGTAGGCCGATAGCGAGGCGCTTACGGATGTTCATGGAGGTCTCCTTGATTCATTGTGTCGACGCTCCCCGAAGGGGCGCTGGCGCAACGAACGGTAAAAGACCACCCGATCTCGCTTCCTTAACGCTTTGCCCCGACGTTCGCCAAATCGCTGACGAGACGCTACAGCGGCGTTCCTCCCGACTCTGGGATGTCAGCGGCGTCGTGCTGGACCCAACTCAGCATGCGCACGGGCAGACCGTGCAGCGCCCCCACGGCTCGACGCTCTCGGGTCGCATCCCGTATTCCGATTGCAATTCCCCCCGAAACACCGACCTCAACCCCCTGCTGCGCCAGCCCTCGACGATGTATCGATGGGGGCCTCAAGGAGACCGGCGCTACGGAACCTGCTGGAACTTCGCTCCCGACACGAGCTCGCCACCAGGCCTGTCCAACTCGCAGCACAATGCCGCAACATCTCGGAACAACATCTCGGAACGCACGGTGTGGCGCTGGCTGGCCGAGGGCGCGTCGAGGGAGTTCAACGGTGTGGCGACGACGCGTGTGTGGACGCACCCCCTTGCACCCTCAAACGCCTCGTCGACGTCGGCTGCGAGCGGCCGCGGGGGCTAACTCCCACTACCGGTGACGACGCGAGCGCGGGGACTGGCACGCGGCTGCGTCGCGCAACCTCGTCAACGGATGCTCGGCCAGCTGTTCCATGCCTCCGCGAGCACAAGCTGTTCGACGAGAACCTGGCGTTCGCCGCTCCACTTGCCGCTCCGGCTTTACGGCTTAGCAAAGCGAGGTGTCGGTGTCTGATCTCTTGATCTTGATCTGGAACTGGGCTGGGCAATGGTGATGTCGAGGTATCTCTTCGCCCACTGGACCGCTTGAACCCTGGATAGCCGGGGGAGTTCGCTGGCCCGCTCGTACTCCTCGCAAGGGCTCAACCTCCAAAGGTGCTGCTGCGCCGCTTCATGCCCCCTGTACTGCGGAAATCCGGTTCTCCACCCGTCACGCTCGGTGGCGGCCTGCGCCGCCAGGACCCGTTAAAGCTTCTTCAGAACCCTGACCTTGCCACCTGCCGGCCGAGCAGTGGCCGCAGTTCGCTACCGAGGCGGAAGAACTCGATATCGCGGCCCGCCCTGTTCGTCTGGCGGCGACTGACAGCGTGGAAATGCCGAGGCCTCAGCAGGGCGCAGGACCGAAGCCCAGGAGACGGCGCGAGTCATACGTACCGGGGACGGCCGGGCTCCCCTATGTGTCTGCCCACGAGGGCGTTGGTGAGTTCCAGAAGCGATAAGAACGGGGCAGCGAAGGGGAGTCTGATCCTGGCGCGCAATCGGATGGCTGCGGCAACTGCCAAGTGCTGTACACCGAATGGCCCGCAGGTCAGTTCAAGCTTCCCTCCATTTGCCGCGTCTCAAGAGTGGTAGATCTACGCCCCGCAGAGGGTTCGAAGCCCGAGGCAGTGAAAGCGGTGATGGTGGGTCAGTGGATCAGATGACAGGAGCCGGGCTCTTCACCCGCAGGTTCGGGGCGCTACCGCGTAAAGGCGCCCCCGCCGTCGTACTCGTACACGGACTGGGGCTCTCAGGACGCTACTTCGTGCCGCTGGCGCAGCGGCTGGCCGCGAGTGGGGCGACCGTCCTCGTACCGGACATGCCCGGCAACGCGCGGTCGCGCGCCGCAGTGTCCCGTGCACCCGACGTCGGCCAGCTCGCACGTTCCCTGGCGCACTGGCATCAGCGGCTCTCGCTGGGACCAAGTCTGCTGGTGGCCAACTCGGTCGGCTGTCAGGTGGCCGCAGCCTTCACCGTCCGCCACCCGCTCCTGGTGAGCCGCATGGTGATAGTGGGTCCAGCGCTCGATCCCGGCGCATCGGGCTGGCGCCAGTGCGGCCGACTCATCTCCGACGCGCCCCACGAGCCCCTTGGCCTGCTCTCACTGGCTGTGCTGGATTACCTGGTGACCGGCCCCTTGCGCTGTGCTGCTTCCTTCCGTCACGCCCTGCGGGACTCGACTGAGGCCTTCGAAGCAAACCTGTCCAAGGTCCACGTGCCGACACTCGTCGTACGTGGAGCCAGCGACACCATCGTCTCCAGGACCTGGAGCAGGCGCGTGGCACACCTGGTTGACGGACGAGCGGCTGAGATCCCGGGCGCAGCCCACGCGGCCCACTACAGCGCGCCGGATGCCCTGGCATCGTTGATCCAAGGGTTTACGGCAGCCGGAGAGCACGGAGAACTCTGATGATGTCATCAAGGGATCCCGCCCCCTCGCGTCCCGAGCACGCGAAACACCCGTCCCCTTGGCTGCGTCTGCTGCCCGGCATCTCCCCGAAACGCCGCGGCTTCGTACTGGCCTGGTGGGGGTTTGCTCTCACCTTCGGCGGGATGCGTCTGCTCACCTGGCTCATCCACATCGACGTGGCCGGGATCGGCGACGTCGAGGCCGGCGGGCTGCACATCCACCACTACGTGTGGGGCATCGTCTTGCTCGCGGCGGTCGGTGCCGCAGGTCTGGTTGATCGCTCGGCGCGGGCACGCGCCTGGATGGGGCTGGCCTACGGGGTTGCCCTGGCCCTCATCGTCGACGAGGCAGCACTGCTGATCAGCCTGGAAGACGTGTACTGGGACACCCAGGGCGGAGTCAGCATCGCTCTGGCCATCGCCGTGATCGGCATCGCCGGTAGCATCCTGGCGGCCACGCGAGGGCGACGCGCCTCCAAAGAAGACCAGAACCATGGACGCTCTTGAGCTCAGGCCCCGCCCATGCCGGGCCCTGCTGCTCGTCGACTTGCCTGGCGTAGAGCCCCGTTCTCATTGGATGGGGGCGTTCAACGCTCGCGCGCTTATCCGGCGCGCTTGGACGTCGACAGCCGAGAAGGTCGCGACCACCGCGTCACGAGGGCTGGTCAAACGGTGCGGTGGGCTCAAGCTGGTGTGATCGCAGACGCCGGTCACCCGTGCATGCTCCGATACCGAGGAGCAGGTGATCGCGGTAGCGGGCACGCCCACAGCCACACGCCCACAGCCACGGCTGCTCCCAGAGCGATGATGGTGCGCGAGCCAGCCGGGATCAGGTGCCGGAAGGGCTCAGGGGAAGGAGGGCCCGTACCTGCCAGCCACCTTCATCGGTGGGGCCCGCGTCCAGACGGCCGGCCATGGCGGCAGCCCTCTCGCGCATGCCTTCCAGCCCGAATCCCCCGCCGCGGGCGCGAGGCGGAAGGCCGGCGGCGCGGTGGCCATCGTTGATCACTTTCAGTTCGATCCCGGTGGGCAGCTCGCTCAGTGAGATGCGCACGAGGGTGGCGTCGACCGCGTGTTTGCGGATGTTGGTCAGCGCCTCGCGGACGATGCGGTGGATCCCGGCGCGGACGTCAGCCGGAAGCCGTGCCTCCACACCGGGGGCGATGTCGAGTTTCACCGGTGGCCCAGTGCGGGCGAAATCCCGTGCCATCTGGGGTAGGTCGCCGAGTCCTGTGGGTGCGAGAGGACCTGCCTGTTCGTGGTCGCCGGCACGGCGCATGACGGCCACAAGCCGCTTCATCGCATTCAGCGCTTCGGCGGCTTCCGTCTCGATGCGTTCCAGAGCGTCATCCGGTATTCGGCCCTGTGGGCCTACGAAGCGGATCGCTTTCGCCTGAACGATGATGCCGGAGATGTGATGAGCGACCACATCGTGCAACTCCCGTGCGAGGGCCCTGCGTTCGACGGCGCGTGTTTCGGCGAGATCACGGACGCGCCGTTGCCTCTGTGCCCGCAGGAGGACCGAGAACGTCGCGACGATCAGGGTGATGAGCGAGATGGCAAGGGTCCACTCCTGAGGATTGGCATCACGTGTCGGCACGGCCATGCAGGCGAGCGCTATGGCAGGCGCCAAGAAGGTGGCGGTGCGGTCCGAGGCCCGCCAGCAGACACTGCACAACAGGAGCAGGAGAGCCGCGATTTCCCCGATCCCCCACACCCCGATCTCATCGCTCCCGGCGAGGAAGTGCAACGTGACGCCCCACGAGACGACGGCGGCGACCGTGCCGCGCACGGCGAGCGGGACGGGGGTGCCGGGGATGGCACACAGGCTGCACACGATCGATGAGGCGATGGCGATGACGAGTTCCGCCGAGGGCAGCCTCTCGAGGAAGACCGCATCGATGGTGATGAGGCCGAACAAGACGATCCCCGAGGCGATCATCACCCTGGGGTTGCGGGCCGGAAGGCGTGAGAAGCGTTCCACCAGCGTCATGTGCTGCACCAGGCCAGGCTGTTCTGCGCGTTGGGGCGTGTGAAGGCGGGACATGCGGGATCGCGCGTGGGGCCGGGCGGGTGTGTCAATCGGTGCACAGGCCCGCCTCCCATGCCCAGATGGCGATTTCTACGCGGTTGCGTACGTCGAGCTTGGTCTGAATGTGGGCGAGGTGGGCTTTGACGGTGGACACGGACAGGAAGAGGTCCTGGGCTATCTCCGCGTTGGTGCGGCCACGGGCCAAACGACGGACGACCTCCATCTCGCGCGGTGTAAGTGGTTCGGCAGGCTGAGACGCCCTGAGCGCACCGGGCTGCTGCGTCATCTGCTCAAGCAGGCGCACGGTGATGGCTGGTGAGATCAGGGAGTCGCCCGCGGCCGCCGCGTGGACCGCTTCAACGAGCAGGGCAGGACTGGAGTCTTTGAGGAGGAAACCGGAGACGCCGTCGCGCAGCGCCGTGCGCACATATTCGTCGTCATTGAACGTGGTGATGATGACGACCTTCGGCGGGTGACGCTCATTTCCCTTGTTCGGATCCGCCTGGCGCAGGCGTCGATTGACTTCTAGTCCGTCCATTCCCGGCATGCGAATGTCCAGAAGCATGATGTCGGGCGCAAGTGCGCGTGCGGCCTCCAGCGCTTCTTGGCCGCCTGCGACATCGGCGAGCACTTCGATTCCGGGGGTCGCCTCCAGGATCATCCGGAATCCTCTGCGGACCATCTCCTGGTCGTCCGCGATGACCACTGTGATCGGCATCCGTTCCCACTTCCGACGGGTGCCCGGCAGCCCATGAGCGGGTGGCCGGGGGCTACAGCGGCTTCAGCAGCTGGTCAGGAGCGATCTCGCCGCCACACGAGCAGAAGCAGACCCCCCGCCACCGCGACAAGTGCGGAGCCGGCCATAGCCGGACCGTAGGCGCCCGCCAGAGCGACGAGTGCGGAACCCATCACAGCGGGGCCGTAGCGCTCCTGGTTCGGGCCGCCCAGCCCGGCATGTGTGGTGACTGTGGGCATGTGGCGTGTGTCGGGGCAGTGGGCCACCTGAGCGGAAAGGGACGCGGACTCGGATTTGAGCCGGTCCACGTTGTCACGCTGGGTCTGGCCGGGGCGTCCCCCCTCGTCAACGATCGCCTCGAACGCCTTCAGCGCCGCCAGGTAGTCGCTCTGAGCCTGCTGAGCAGCGGACTCGGTCTGCCCGCAGGCGGAGCTGTCGATGGCTTGCGCCGCCGGAGCGGTGCTGCTGAGGACAGCCGCGGCAGCAGCGGTGACGACGACGGATATGGAACCCATGATGCAGTGTCCTCCCGGTAGAACGGGGCGCAGCGCCTGTGCGCCGCCCGGCAACGCGATCCGCACTCGTGCTTTATTGAGAACAGCCTCCTGGGGGCCGTCCTGCATCCCCACTCGCGCGTCCCATGGACCTTCTTCAAACCCGCCAGGGCAGTCGGGTAGGCGTTTCAGCAGGTCAAGAACTCCGTCTGCCGGAGCGACGCGACGCTGCGGTTTTCGTCCAAACGACTGACGTCCACGCAGCGTCATTCCAGATGGCTTCGGCGTCCGACGTGCTCGACCACCACCTGCCCGGTACGGTCCACGCCCAGCGCCGCCGCTTTGCCAGGCAGTACCCGGCTTTCCGGGCTATGTGCCACCCGGAAAGCCATGAGAGGGGTTGCCGGGTACCGGGGTTTGATCAAGTTCGGGGCCTTGTGCTGCGCCACAGGAGGTAGCCGGCGCCACTGGCCAGGGCAAGGCCGAGTGCAGTCTGGCCCACGCTGGCACTGTCGACGCTGCCATCAGCCCCTGCTTCGGTGCCGCGCCACTCACGGTTGGTGACGGTTACGCTGGTCTTCCACTGAGCCTCCGCCAACTAGAAGGCGCAGGTCAAAGAGCTGATGTGACGGTCGTTCGGGGTGCTCGTGCTGGTCGGAGGCGGCAGTCTGTGCAGTAGATCATCCGTCACTCCGCACCCCAGCGTGACGGTGATCGGGGGCTGTAGAGCGGGTGCTGCCAAGGGCTGGAGGTCTTGGTACATCAGCCGCGTCGGTATCTGGCTGCCATCGTGTGGAACACCTTCTTCGGTTCCCAGCGCCTCTCGTCGAGCATCCTGACGACGCCGTAGGAGCCAAGGTCTTGCTCCCCGGGCCTGCTGTAGCCGGCGAAGGTGAACCAGAGCGCGGTGTCCACGCCTTCGTCCTCGAAGACGTCCAGCAATTCAGTGAGGTAGCGCGCCTGCTCGTCTTCGTCCGGGACCGCGCCGCGTGGCACCTGCCAGGCCATGCCGCCACGTTCTCCCGCGCCCTGGTACGCACAGGTTCCGTACTCGGTCACCGCGACGGGCTTGCCGCGGGCGAGGTGCCCACGCAACTCGTCACGGAAGCTGTCGGCGTTGTAGGCGGCCCGGTAGGCATCGATGCCGACGAGGTCGAACGCACCCCAGTCAACGAACTCCCAAGGAGCCGAGGCGTAGGTGACCTGCCCGCCGAAGTGCGTACGGACGGTCACGGCGATCTGGGAGAGGAAGTCGTTGAGGCGTTCTTGCACCGGTCCGAGGGAGGACCACCACTCCATGTCGGCGGCCGCCATGGCCCGCATACGGTCACCGTAGGTGTCGCCCGGGAGGAAACCGCCGCAGAACGCGCTGATCTCGCAGCCGGCGACGAACACCACATCGGCGCCAGCCTCCCGTACGGCTTCGGCCCGAGCAGCGCAGTCGGCGAAGAACGGGAGCAGCTGGTCGCGGGGAAGGTCCACGGGAAAGGGGGCGAACCAGACCTCAAGGCCGACGTCTGCAGCTTGTCTTGCAGCGATGCTCAACCGTTCAGGCTCTCGTCCCGAGATCCGAACGGCGTCACAGTGAAGATCGCCGGAGATCACCGCCATGTCGTGCCGGACCGTCTCAATGGTGAAGCTCTTGCGGGAGAGTTCTTCCCCTGGGAGGAACCCTGTGTCGTAGTTGATGCCCCGTGCGCGCACGTCCGTGTCCCTTCACTGCCGTTGCCGTGTTCGAGCAAGTCAAAGCCGCGCTCGAGGTTCTTGGCCAGAGGGCGGCTACCGAAGGTGATGTCGCCGGGAACTCCATGCGGTGTTGTCTCAGCGGCCGACTTCCAGGTTCGTCAGAACGAATAGTGCACGCAGGAGGTGGGTGGCGCGGGCGGGATCGGTACGGAGCTTGGTCAGGATCCGCCAGTTCTTGAGGTGGGCGAAGCCGTGCTCGACCGGTGCACGCCCGACGGCGAGGACACGGTTGGCTTCCTTGTGGCCCGGGGTGAGCTTGTGGGTGCGGCTGGCGGCGAAGCCGGTGAAGATCACGGGGTCGCGAATGTCGTTGTCCAGGCCGCGGGAACCGAGGTCGGCCAGCGCCCCGAGGCCGGCGGCGCGCAGGTGGGCCAAGATGTGGTCGTGGCGGGCCGCGGTGTTGTCGTGGGTGGAGCCGGGCCGGGCGGCGGATATCCAGATCAGGCGGCCTCTCTCATCGGTCAGAGCGAGGAAGTGCAGGCCGTGACTGCGGTGCTTGCCGGAGTAGTTCCGCCGGTCGGCTCTCCCGGTGCGGCGCCGGGTGCGGATGAGGGTGCCGTCGATCAGGACCACCTCCCCGCCCCGTTTGGCGATCTTCTTCAGGGCGCGGTCCAGGCGCGGCGCCTGGGTGGCGAGCAGTCCGATCAGCTCGTCGCGCCAGCGGCGGACGGTGGACTCGGACACGTTGTTGCCGCCCGCCAGATCGGCCAGGCGCTGGTCGTGAGGCAGTACGGCCAGGACGATCACTGCGATCCTTCCGGGCGGCAGGGCCCGCCACCTGGACAGTATCGCCTTCAAGTGGCGTCGCAGCAGATCAGCGAGGTGGTTGACGGTGCTCGTGGACAGCGGTAGACGGCACTGGTAGACAAGCGGACAGGTGTCCTCGGCGCGCTCATGAGTTCTCGTCACACAGCCCCAACGGCCACCGGAGGCACCCCGGTTACGCCCGCACCGCACAGCCAAGTAGTGGCGTGCCTGGTTATAGGCGGGTGGTGAACCGGCCGTCGGGCATTTTCCGCAGCCCGCCGCGGTCTGTCAGCCTGACCAGCTTCCCTCGCAGCGGTTCCAGCTTGGACCGCACGCTGACGTCCACCCCCCAGCGTCTCGCCGACCTGCCGGGTCATGACCGGCCCGGCAGCCTGCCGCACGACGGCGAGAATGCGCTGGTAATCCGGCGGGAGCGCCTTCTCGTCCACATCCGGCGCGCGGTGCGGAATCAGCATCACCGCACGACCACCCACTTGCCCAGGCGCTGGCGCGGCCGAGGCACGTTCGTCGGCGAGCTGTTCACTCACCCGTTCAAGGACCCGTTCGGCCACAGCGAGTTCGTCCCGCTCAGCCCGTACCTCCGCCAACTCCTTGGCCAGCCGTTCTTCGAGTTCGTCCAGCTCCGCACGCCGCGCGGTGATCCGTTCCAGCAGTTCGGGATCCATACACCGGATCGTAGAAGGCACCCCGCCAGAGAAAGCAGGAACCCG
Source organism: Streptomyces sp. NPDC033180 (assembly GCF_055577645.1). Lineage (NCBI taxonomy): Bacteria > Bacillati > Actinomycetota > Actinomycetes > Kitasatosporales > Streptomycetaceae > Streptomyces > Streptomyces sp. NPDC033180. The sequence goes on from NZ_JBVIPU010000030.1 coordinate 10,257, forward strand.
GCAAGTCGCCCCCTGACGGACGATCTGCTCCTCAGACAATCGCCCACGACCAGCGTGAGCACCCCGAGCACCGTTCACACCAGCCCTTTGACCTGCGGCTTCAAGTTGGCGGAGGCTCACTGCTCCCCACGGGGGCAGGAGCCGTCGATGCCCCACGCCGAGGTTTTACCCACCGCGTTGGGGCCGTTTCCGTTGAACCCGGACGCTGCGGCCAGAGCGGCAGAGCCGCGATAGACGGTGTCGTCGCCGTACAGGTTGGCGCCTCCTCCTCCATACATGTCCAGCTGTGGCTTGTTCACGAGAACCGACAGCACCTGTGCACGAGTTTGGGAGGCGTCGGCGGTACGTCGTGTTCGATGTTCATGAGAACGACAGCGCCAGTGCACTCCGCCGTCGCAGAGCCGCGACTCGGGAAGTCGCGACGTCACCCCAAGTAGCTGTGCATCGTGTCTCCGTGGCATCCGGTCGGAGCCTCCGCGAAAACTCGTTGGCGAGCCACGGCCGACCACTGTTAGCCTCCCGGAGGCCGTGCGAGAGATCGAGGAGGTGGTACCCGTGAACGCAGTATCGACATGGGTGCTCCCCTCCGGGGTCACGGTCGGGCAATAGGTCGTCCGGGAGCGCCACTCTGAGCACTCCCGAAAGGCACGACCATGCGATTCACTTCTGAGCAACGCCTCGATGACGGCGTCCTCGAACGCGAATTCACCCTGGGTGAGATCCCCGGCATCCTGTGGACACCCGCATCGGCCTCCGCATCCGCACCGGCGCCGCTGATCCTGCTCGGCCACCCTCCCCTCGGGCTGCGCAAGATGTACCCCCGGTTGGTGGCCCGAGCCCGGCACTGTGCGGCGGACGGCTTCGCCACAGCCACCATCGAGCTCCCCGGAAGCGGCGACCGGCCCCGGTGGCCCGCCGCCGAGCAGGCCCGCGCCGACCTGCGCCGGGTGATGGAGGCCGGCGAGCCGGTGAGCGACGAGATCGTCGACGCCCTCATCCTCCCGCTGGTCGAAAAGGCTGTCCCGGAATGGCAGGCCGCCCTGGACGCCCTTCTTTCGCTGCCCGAGATCGGCGGCCCGGTCGGGTACTCGGGGGGAGTGATCTCCATCGGCGTCCGGCTGGCGGTGGTCGAGCCGCGCATCGCGGCCGCCGTTCTGTTCGCCGGGAGTTTCATTCCTCGCGCCATGTTCGAGGAGGCCCGCCAGGTCACCATTCCTCTGCACGTCCTGCTGCAGTGGGACGACGAAGGCAACGACCGGCAGGCGGGCCTGGACCTGTTCGACGCATTCGGCTCCAAGGAGAAGACCCTGCACGCCAATATGGGCGGGCACACCGGCGTCCCACAGTTCGCGGGGGACGCCGCGGGCCAGTTCTTCACCCGACATCTGAAGTGAGACCGGGCCGTCAGACCGGCAGCAGACGGTAGCTGGTGTCGGCCGGTATGCCGTTCAACGAGGACAGGGCCCGGCCCTCCGCAGCTCTCTCCGTCGTGGGCCCCTGCTGAACTCTCAGCAGGGGCCCGTGCTGCAGAAAGTCATGAACTGTTCGATTTCTGCAGAGCTTCGTGTGCTGCCCAAACTCGTGCACAGGTGCTGTCGGTTCTCGTGAACAAAGCCACCAGCTGCACTGAGCCGTTCGAGAAGGCCTGGCTGTTGGCGGTGATGGACTCCTCGTCGCTCTTGGGACAGGAGACCGTGACCTCCACCCCCGCCCCAGGGGCTGCGGTCGAAGGAGAGACGGAAGCAGTGACACCCTCTTCCGCGAATGCCATGGGGGCCGTGATGAGGGTCAGTGCGGCAGAGACAGTGAGAATGCTGGCGATGCGGCGCATGACAGGCCTGCGGGGCAGTGCGGGAGGTGGATGCGCGGCGAGGCCCCCTCGGGGCAGAGGGCCCGCCGTGTGCTGCTGTCCCACACCGACCCCGCCCCGGAAGCTCTCTGGATGTCGCCGACTGACTGATCATTTCAGAATGACGTTCGTAGGCGGCGGACACATATGAGGATGCAGGCCAGTTCAAGCAGGCCCTGGTGGAGGTCGGTGCGTCGTTCGTAGCGGATGCGTAGTCGTTTGAACTGGTGCAGCCACGCGAAGGCGCGCTCGACCACCCAGCGCACTTTGCCCAGACCGGAACCGTGGGCGACGCCGTGTCGGGCGATCATGGGTTTGATGCCGCGCTTCCACAGCAAGCGGCGGTACTTGTCGAAGTCATAGCCCGGGTCGGCATACAACCGTCGGGGCCTGTGGCGGGGGCGTCCGCGGAGCCCCCGAATCGTTGGAATGGCATCCAAGAGCGGCAGGAGCTGGGTGACGTCGTGTCGGTTGCCACCTGTGAGCGTAACCGCGAGCGGGGTTCCCCGGCGGTCGACGATCAGGTGGTGCTTGGAGCCAGAACGGGCACGGTCGACCGGTGAGGGGCCAACAAGATCCCCCCTTGAGGGCCCGGATGTGCGATCCGTCCACGGAACAGTCGTCCAGCTCCAGCAGACCCCCGCGTCGAAGCTCAGTCAGCAGCGCGGCATGCAGGCGCGACCAGACACCCGCCTCGGTCCAGTCCCGCAGCCGACGCCAGGCCGTCACGCCGGAGCAGCCCACGGATTCCGTCGGAACGTCGCGCCAGGCAACACCGGTTCGCAGCACGTACAGCACGCCGGCGAGTGCCACTCGATCAGGAACGCGCTGGCGCCCGGGGTGGCGACGTCGTCGTTCGGGAATGGGCGGCAGCAGCGGGGCCATGCGCTCCCACAGATCGTCCGGAACAAGATCAGTACGCACCCGGACGCCTTGCCCACCATGACCGCCAACGGCAAGACTCGCAGCTTGACTTGGCCCAGAAAGTGCCTGCGGGGTGGCGGACGCGAGCCAGATCAGTTCAGCGACGGCGGGACCCAGGCGTGGTGACGCAGGATCATATGTATGGCGACCCGGGACGGTGTCAGTCGCATCGCCGTGTTCCGCAGGGTGACGGCCAGCGGGTGGGACAGTTGCTGACCCATTTTCCCGGCCTGCCGGGCGGCCACTGCGACGGACTGGCTCCGCGGCCGGCGCTCGGCGTCGTAGCGGGCAAGCGCGGCCTCGACGGTGGACTCGGCATCGAGTGCGGCGCCCAGAGTGACCGCGTCCTCCAGGGCCTGGCAGGCGCCCTGTCCCAGGTTGGGGGTCATCGCATGGGCCGCGTCGCCGAGCAGCGCGATCCGACCGACCACGTACGAAGGAAGAGGCGTGCGGAGTTCGTTCACGTCGTGATGCAACACCGCCTCGGGCCGGGTCCCGTCGAGCAGCGCGGGGATCGGGGCGTGCCAGGTGTGGAATCGTCGGCGCAGTTCGCTCAGCGGGTCGGCGAACCGCGTACCGGCGGGGAGGCTGAGGACGGCATGCCACTCGGCCCTCCCGTCCAGGAGAGCGATGTGTCCGAACTCCGCGCCCCGGCCCCAGGTCAGCTCGAAGTCGGTACGCAGATCAACCGCGTGCTCGGTGATCGCCCGCAACACCGACGAGCCGCTGTGGACCGGGCCGGGGTGCTCCGGGAAGAGTTGGCCGCGGACTGTGCTGCCGATACCGTCGGCTGCCACTACTAGATCGGCCTCCAGGGCCGGGGGGCTGTAGCCGACGTGAACCGTCTCCGGTCCGACCTGCTCGACCGTTGCCGCCTCGGAGCCGATCGCCAGTGCCCCGGCGGGCAATGCCCCGCGTAGCAGCCGGTGCAACGTGGAACGAGGGATGCCCATGATCGGCGTGCCCACCGCCTTCTCCAGCGCCGAGCCGTCCATCCGGGCCAGCCAGCCACCCCGGGGCGTCCGGGTGCCGCCGCTGTACTGGCCTCGCGACGCGTCCCGAACCGCCCCGCCGACCCCGAGTTCGTCCAATGCCCGCAGGCCGTTGGCAGCCAATGAAATACCTGCCCCCGCGTCCTCAAGCAGGGACGAACGCTCAAGGACCGTCACGTCCCAGCCAATGCGGTTCAGGGCGATTGCTGCGGCCAGCCCGCCAATTCCCCCTCCGACTACCACTGCCGTGTTGCCCATGGCGGAGCCTCCTTCTTCTACATTTGTAGAAGCCGACCCTATCCCGAGTCTCTACGGGTGTAGAAAGGGGTCATGGCTTCGGATCGGCGCACCCTTCTTGCAGATGCAGCTCTCGACGTCCTCGCCGAGGAAGGGATGCGCGGCCTGACCCACCGTGCGGTCGACCGCAGAGCAGCCATGCCGCCCGGCACCACCTCGGCCTACTTCCGCACCCGCGCCGCTCTGCTGACCGGACTCGTCGTCCACCTGGTCCAACTCGACCAGGCGGAACTTCACGCGACGGCCGACGAGCTTCCGTCCCTGCGTACCGTCGAGGAATTGGTTGACGGCATGGTGACGCTCACCCGACGGCGACTCACTGGCGAGGGCCGCCGGCGCTCGCTCGCCCGCCACGCTTGCGCCGTCGAAAGCGTGCGCGACAAAGAGCTGCGCGCGATCCTCGTGCCCCGGGAGAACGCCGGGCGTGAGGCCGTCCGGCTGTTCCTCGTCGAGCACGGCGTAACCGACGTCGAGAACCGCACTCACACTCTACTGACCTGCATCGACGGACTGATCTTCGACCGACTGGTGAACGGCGGCGAAGTACCGCGCGAAGCCCTCGAAGGACTGGTCGCCGCCGCGCTGCGTTAGGCCCCAGGCGTCCACGGTCCCGCTCGAAACAGCTGGCAGCCATAGCTGCCTCCGCCGCCTACGAACCTCATTCTGAAACGATCAGTGAGTGGGTCGGCGCCAGCCCAAGAAGGTTCCTGGACTGGGCTGGTGCCCTGCCTGCTCAGTCGTTGCCGGCCAGGAGCGTGAGGTTGCAGCCCTGGTCCCGCGTCCGGTGAGGCAGTATGCCGACGGTCTGACCTGTTGAGCGCTCCGCACCTTTGCGGGCGATCTCGCCGACGATGTGGGCGGCGGGCTGGATTTCTTCACGCGGCGTGGTGTGCGGGGCGTCGGCGGAGTGGTGTATTTGGGTGGTATCGGCGAACGCAGCCGCCGTCGGCATAGCGACGGCGGCCAGCGCTGCGAGGACGATCGCGATGGCCCGTAGGCGCACGCGGGTGGGCATGATCTCTTCCTTAAGTCCGCCCTGAGGGGCTAGTTGGCCGGCTGCGCGGCCGGGGCGTGGGCGCCGTCAGGCGCGGCCTGGCCAGCGTCCGGTGCCTGCACGTCCGGCTTCTTGGTCTCTTCGTCCGGGTTGGGCTTCACGTCATCCGGCTGGGGCTGCGGGTCGGGCTTGGTCTCGTCGTCCGGGGCGGGCTGCGGGTCCGGCTTCACGTCATCGTTGTTATCCGGTGTACCCGGCGCGTTGTCCTCGACCTGGTCCATCCAGGTCTTGAGCTGACCGCTGGACTCCAGGACCTCACGCATCCCGTTGTGGTTGCCGTAGGCGGCCTGGCCGTTGGCATCGAGCGAGCCGACCTTGCCGCCGGAGCCGAAGATGTCGGCCTGGTAGTGGTTGGTGCTCAGCTTGTAGACCTTTGCGGTGGTGCCGTCTACCAGGGTGGGCGTATCGACCAGGACGCGCTTGGGCTTGGGGGCGGCCTTGTCCATCCAGGAGGTGAGCGAGCCGCCCGGAGTGAGCTTGATGTGCAGGCCATTGTGGTTGGCGTAGGCGTTCTTGCCGTTCGCGATCAGGGTGCCGCCCTTGGAACCTGAGGTGACGGCCTTGGCCTTGTTCTTGCCGAGCTTGTAGACCTTCGCGGTAGAACCGTCACGCAGCTTGACCGTCTTGACGTTCTTGGCCTTCGACTGCGCAACGGACTCGACGCTGATCGACGAGGGAGCGGCGTGAGGGGCGGTGCCGACGGCCATGGCGCCGGAGGCGGCACCCAGGCTGATACCGGCAGTGGCGACAACGGCAATGGCGGTGGTACGCAGAGCACGGGCAGTACGCATGATGAGGGCCTTTCCAGATGGTTTTCCTGTGAGGTTGCGCCACTTCGTCGCGGCGACATCTACGAAGCTACGCAATTCACATCACCCGGCGCCTCAGTCCTTTGGCCATAAGAGGATACCCAAAAGCACTATCCCTCCCTCCACCCCTCAAGCCATTGCCTCCGCGACCACCGGAAAAGCGCCGAAGCAGGCGCAGGCAGGACTTCTTTTCACGAAGAGCGCGGATCAAGTTCTGACCTGGAGCGGACGAGCAGCCCGCTCGCCGCAGTGCATCCTGGCCGTCGGGGCCTGGGACACCTACTTGTCGCCGATGCGGCTCCGTAAGCCTGGGGAAGAGCAAGCATGCGCCGATGGGGCCAATTTCCAGAGTGGTGGGGAGGCACCGCTTTTCCAGGGCAGGGAGCGGAAGGGCAGGGAGAAAGAGAGCAGAATGTTCGATGGCATCATCCTGATCGGCCTGGCGGTCGGTGGGTCACCGCAGACCCAGTCAGTGTGGGACATGAGCCGCGCCCCGTACGACGGCGAGGACAAGATCGCCGTGCAAGCACAGGCGATCGTGTTGGCGGAAACTGGGTCCATGTGCGCTTTTAGCGCTCTGTGCGCCGCACTCCTGGTCACGGTGGCCCACTAGCCCGTAGGCGGAATCGGTCAGCGCCGCGCGACAACGCCAGCCTTCCTCAGCAGATACGCGTAAAGACTCGGCTGAGCGCAGCCTCTGCTCGTTCTCCCTGCAAGAGCGAGCCAGCAGCAAGGCAACGGCAACCAGGGTGTGTTGCCGCCTGCAGGCGGCAACACACCCTGGTTCCTTCAGGAGAGCAGCTGCACCTTCTCGGCCGGCTCCTTCGTGTTGATGCATTCCGTGTACGGGTTGGGCTTGCCCTGCTTTTCCTGGCACTTCCAGCTCGTGTCGTTCACGGTGAGGGTGATCGGCTCGGCCTTCTTGGCTTCTACGGCTTTGCCGTAGGCGGTGGAGACCTTCAGTGCGACAGGACACGCTTCCTTGCCGTGTGAGGTGACGGCGCGAACGGACAGATTGTTCCATCCGCTGCCGCAGTCGATCTTCTTGCTGGCAGAGCTGCCGGAATCCGCCTCGACGGTCGCTCCGACGGGCCCCACTGCGTTACCCGGGTGGGTAGCCCCTTCTTGCTTGGTCACCGGCCCCCATTTCCACGGCAGGGTGGTGGAGGCTTTGTTGTCGGGCGGCGTCACGACGGCAGCCTCCGGCGCGATGGCCTGCTTCGGCTCATTCTTCTCACTGAGGAAGATGAGCGTGAACGTCGTGCTCTTGCCCGGGGCCAGGGACACTGACTTCGGCTCGGGCTTGCTGGTGTCGCGCAGGGTCTCACTGCTCTTGCCCTGGGTCAGGGAGACGCCAGGGTGCCCCTGGAGCGTGCAGGAGTCATCACTGGAGTTGCGAAGCTTCACCACTGCGGTTTCCTGCTTGCCGGTGGGCGTGCTGGACCGGGCTGTGCCCGAATCGTCCCAGGACGCCTGAAGCTGGTCCGTACGGCAGGCGGCCGGCGCGGCTGATGCGGGAGCGGTGGCCACGAAGAGGCCTAGCGGCGCCGCGAGTCCCGCGATAGCAGCCAGGGCCGTCGTCCTGACGGCGGAGCGAGTACGTGCGTGACTGCTCATGGAATTACCTCCGGTGCCCGACAGAGAAGGAAATCTCTACGAACGGGAGAGCTGTCGATCTCCCCGCAAGGGCCGCAGAGAGTCACCTGAACGCGATCCATTATCCCGGTACCCGCGAGGGCCGACACTCCAGAGCCAAGCAATACCCGGTACGGGTACCCTCGGCTGGCAGGTGGGTTTTTCATGCGGCACAACTAGTCGAAACCAAGGGGCCTTTGACCGCCCTGAAGTTCTCACCTAAAAAATGGGCGGCCCCCTACCCGGTACGCGTACATGCCTCAGTACAGGTGTAGTGGCAGGGACGTCGGTGGGGTGCTGGCCCCACTCGCTCATCAATGTGCTTTGCGGAGGAGCGGCGGCCCAGCCCCCGGGGGGTGTAAGCGAG
>NZ_JBVIPU010000031.1:1966-3716 GCF_055577645.1 Streptomyces sp. NPDC033180
GGGGTGGTTGGTCGTTGTTTGAGAACTGCACAGTGGACGCGAGCATCTGTGGCCAAGTTTTTAAGGGCGCACGGTGGATGCCTTGGCACCAGGAACCGATGAAGGACGTGGGAGGCCACGATAGTCCCCGGGGAGTCGTCAACCAGGCTTTGATCCGGGGGTTTCCGAATGGGGAAACCCGGCAGTCGTCATGGGCTGTCACCCGCTGCTGAACACATAGGCAGTGTGGAGGGAACGCGGGGAAGTGAAACATCTCAGTACCCGCAGGAAGAGAAAACAACCGTGATTCCGGGAGTAGTGGCGAGCGAAACCGGATGAGGCCAAACCGTATACGTGTGAGACCCGGCAGGGGTTGCGTGTGCGGGGTTGTGGGATCTCTCTTTCACAGTCTGCCGGCTGTGAGGCGAGTCAGAAACCGTTGATGTAGGCGAAGGACATGCGAAAGGTCCGGCGTAGAGGGTAAGACCCCCGTAGTCGAAACATCAACGGCTCGTTTGAGAGACACCCAAGTAGCACGGGGCCCGAGAAATCCCGTGTGAATCTGGCGGGACCACCCGTTAAGCCTAAATATTCCCTGGTGACCGATAGCGGATAGTACCGTGAGGGAATGGTGAAAAGTACCGCGGGAGCGGAGTGAAATAGTACCTGAAACCGTGTGCCTACAAGCCGTGGGAGCGTCGCGCATCAAGTTTACTTGGTGCGTCGTGACTGCGTGCCTTTTGAAGAATGAGCCTGCGAGTTTGCGGTGCGTTGCGAGGTTAACCCGTGTGGGGAAGCCGTAGCGAAAGCGAGTCCGAATAGGGCGATAGAGTAGCGCGCTCAAGACCCGAAGCGGAGTGATCTAGCCATGGGCAGGTTGAAGCGGCTGTAAGAGGTCGTGGAGGACCGAACCCACCAGGGTTGAAAACCTGGGGGATGACCTGTGGTTAGGGGTGAAAGGCCAATCAAACTCCGTGATAGCTGGTTCTCCCCGAAATGCATTTAGGTGCAGCGTCGTGTGTTTCTTGCCGGAGGTAGAGCACTGGATAGGCGATGGGCCCTACCGGGTTACTGACCTTAGCCAAACTCCGAATGCCGGTAAGTGAGAGCACGGCAGTGAGACTGTGGGGGATAAGCTCCATGGTCGAGAGGGAAACAGCCCAGAGCATCGACTAAGGCCCCTAAGCGTACGCTAAGTGGGAAAGGATGTGGAGTCGCAGAGACAACCAGGAGGTTGGCTTAGAAGCAGCCACCCTTGAAAGAGTGCGTAATAGCTCACTGGTCAAGTGATTCCGCGCCGACAATGTAGCGGGGCTCAAGCGTACCGCCGAAGTCGTGTCATTTCAGCATATAGGGCCAACGCCTGCTGGGATGGGTAGGGGAGCGTCGTGTGCCGGGTGAAGCTGCAGCGGAAGCTAGTGGTGGACGGTTCACGAGTGAGAATGCAGGCATGAGTAGCGATACATACGTGAGAAACGTGTGCGCCGATTGACTAAGGGTTCCTGGGTCAAGCTGATCTGCCCAGGGTAAGTCGGGACCTAAGGCGAGGCCGACAGGCGTAGTCGATGGATAACCGGTTGATATTCCGGTACCCGCTGTGAAGCGTCAAACATCGAGCCCATTGATGCTAAGGCCGTGAAGCCGTCCTGGAGCCTTCGGGCAAAGGGAAGTGGTGGAGCCGCCGACCCAAGGTGGTAGTAGGTGAGTGATGGGGTGACGCAGGAAGGTAGTCCAGCCCGGGCGGTGGTTGTCCCGGGGTAAGGGTGTAGGG
>NZ_JBVIPU010000031.1:3812-5230 GCF_055577645.1 Streptomyces sp. NPDC033180
AGGCTGAGACCTGATGCCGAGCCGATTGTGGTGAAGTGGATGATCCTATGCTGTCGAGAAAAGCCTCTAGCGAGTTTCATGGCGGCCCGTACCCTAAACCGACTCAGGTGGTCAGGTAGAGAATACCGAGGCGTTCGGGTGAACTATGGTTAAGGAACTCGGCAAAATGCCCCCGTAACTTCGGGAGAAGGGGGGCCATCACCGGTGATTGGATTTACTCCATGAGCTGGGGGTGGCCGCAGAGACCAGCGAGAAGCGACTGTTTACTAAAAACACAGGTCCGTGCGAAGCCGTAAGGCGATGTATACGGACTGACGCCTGCCCGGTGCTGGAACGTTAAGGGGACCGGTTAGTCACATTTCGGTGTGGCGAAGCTGAGAACTTAAGCGCCAGTAAACGGCGGTGGTAACTATAACCATCCTAAGGTAGCGAAATTCCTTGTCGGGTAAGTTCCGACCTGCACGAATGGCGTAACGACTTCTCGACTGTCTCAACCATAGGCCCGGTGAAATTGCACTACGAGTAAAGATGCTCGTTTCGCGCAGCAGGACGGAAAGACCCCGGGACCTTTACTACAGTTTGATATTGGTGTTCGGTTCGGCTTGTGTAGGATAGGTGGGAGACTTTGAAGCGGGCACGCCAGTGTTCGTGGAGTCAACGTTGAAATACCACTCTGGTCGTGCTGGATGTCTAACCTGGGTCCGTGATCCGGATCAGGGACAGTGTCTGATGGGTAGTTTAACTGGGGCGGTTGCCTCCCAAAGAGTAACGGAGGCGCCCAAAGGTTCCCTCAGCCTGGTTGGTAATCAGGTGTTGAGTGTAAGTGCACAAGGGAGCTTGACTGTGAGACCGACGGGTCGAGCAGGGACGAAAGTCGGGACTAGTGATCCGGCGGTGGCTTGTGGAAGCGCCGTCGCTCAACGGATAAAAGGTACCCCGGGGATAACAGGCTGATCTTCCCCAAGAGTCCATATCGACGGGATGGTTTGGCACCTCGATGTCGGCTCGTCGCATCCTGGGGCTGGAGTCGGTCCCAAGGGTTGGGCTGTTCGCCCATTAAAGCGGTACGCGAGCTGGGTTTAGAACGTCGTGAGACAGTTCGGTCCCTATCCGCTGTGCGCGTAGGAATATTGAGAAGGGCTGTCCCTAGTACGAGAGGACCGGGACGGACGAACCTCTGGTGTGCCAGTTGTCCTGCCAAGGGCATGGCTGGTTGGCTACGTTCGGAAAGGATAACCGCTGAAAGCATCTAAGCGGGAAGCCTGCTTCGAGATGAGTATTCCCACCCCCTTTGAGGGGTTAAGGCTCCCAGTAGACGACTGGGTTGATAGGCCAGATCTGGAAGCCCGGTAACGGGTGGAGGTGACTGGTACTAATAGGCCGAGGGCTTGTCCTCAGTTGCTCGCGTCCACTGTGTT